>NZ_JASGGO010000020.1:0-71990 GCF_047605025.1 Paracoccus sp. (in: a-proteobacteria)
GAAGATGGCTGCCTGAAGTCTACTTCTGTGCCCCGTTAAAACGGGGAAGATTACCCTCCGTGAAACACTCCGTCAAGCATACAGTCGCTTATTCTGCCCCGCGCCGGATCTCTGCGGTCATGCTGTCCGCGCCGATACGGTTCGCCGATCAGCGGGTTTCCCAGCCGTTTCGAATATTTTCCTGCCAGCCATCGCGATGCAGAAGAGGCAGGTCGTCAGTGCATTCGGGCCAGCCGAGGCAGAGCCAGGCGCTGAACTCCCAATTCGGGGGTGCGTCCAGCAGCGGGCCGATCCTGGTCGGATCCAGGATCGAGACCATGCCCAATCCAAGATTGCGCGCCCGTGCCGCCAGCCAGAGCGTGTGAATGGCCATGGCGGTGGATTGGCGCAGCGTCTCGGGCATGGTGGCGCGCCCCAGGCCGTGGCCCTCGGCGGGGTTGGTGCGGGTGAACACCGCCAGTTGCAGCGGCGCCTGTTCCAGCCCCGCGAGCTTCAGCGACAGGTAATGCGCGCGGCGCTCGTCCTGGTAGGTGCGGGCTGCGGCCTGGTTGCAGGCCGCGTGATCCCGGCGGATGGCGGCGCGCAGGGCGGGATCATCGACGCGGATCACCCGCCAGGGCCGGGAATTCCCGACCGAAGGCGCAAGCTCCATCGCCTGCCGCAGATCCCGGATCAGGGCCTCGGGAATGGGATCGGGGCGGAAATGCCGGACATCGCGGCGCCAGCGCAGGACGCGGTCCAGCGCGGCGCGGTCATCTTCAGTCAGCCGCATCCCCAGCCTCCTGATCGGGCAGGCCGGGCCAGTCCAGGTCCAGCCAGACCAGCCTGTGGCGCGAGGCGGTGCGTGCCAGGGTGGCCAGGGGCTCTTCGGCGGGCCAGAAGACGCCCGCGCCCAGAACGGCCAGATCCTTGCGCGGCAACAGATAATCGACCCGCATATTGCCTGGCGGCCTGTCGTCGGGCCAATCGGCGGTGTCCAGCGCCGGATCGCCGCGATGGCCGGCATTGACGCCAAGGCTGCCCGCCTGCCGGGCGCCTTCGCTGGCGGGGCGCGGATCCTGGACATGATCCATCAGGCGCGCCAGTGCCTGGGGGCGGCCGTCGCCATCGGCGGGGTCCAGGTTCAGGTCGCCGGCCAGGACGAAAGCCGCATCGGGCAGATGCCTTAGCCAGAAGGCCAGCTCGTCATGGTTGCGCCGGCCGTTCCGATCCTCGGGACCGTCGAAGACCGGGGGCGTCGCGGCCATGGCCAGCAGATGCAGTGGCCTTGTTCCCGCCGTTATGGTCACGTCCCAATGCGCGACCGAGGAGAGCCGCTGGATCGCAGCCGCCTCGGGCGGGGTCGGGGGCATCAGGTGACCGGGCAGGTCGCGCCACAGAAAGGCGCTATGGTCGCGGATCTCGGCCAGCGGAAAGCGCGACAGCAGCGCCATGCCACCTTGGCCCGGAAAGCGGCCAAAGCCCTGCCGGTCCCTGGCCTTGCCCAGCCGGCCGTCGCCGTCCAGGTCCAGCCCGCTGGGCATCCCGGCATTGGGCGGACCCGCGAAGGCATGGTCATAGGGAATGGCGGCCTGTTCCAGCCGCTGGCGCAGGGCCGCAAGAGCCAGCCCCTCGTGGTCCCAGTCCAGGCCGGTCAGCAGCAGGATGTCGGGCCGCGTCCGGGCGATGACCTGGATCACGGCGGCGATCTGGGCATCCTCGCGGCCCAGGTCGCGCAGCAAAAGCCCCGGCCCGTCGCGGGACAGGTCGGGGCTGAAGGTCGCGATCCGCAAGGGACCGGCCGGCGCCGTCCCCGCCCAAAGCCCGCAGGCCAGCGCGAAAACCGCCGGCAGCAGCAGCCGGACGGGACTGGTCGCCAAGATCAGATCCAGGGCCGGCTTTGCGCCATCCGGTTTTCGAAGGCGTCGATCGAGGGCGATTTCTCCATCGTCAGGCCGATATCGTCCAACCCGTTCAGCAGGCAGTGGCGGCGGAACGGGTCCAGTTCGAAGCTGAAACTCTCTCCGTCCGAGGTGGTCACGGTCATCGCCTCAAGGTCCACGGTCATGCGGGCATTGGCGCCCTTGCGGGCATCCTCCATCAGCACGTTCACCACCTCTTGCGGCATGACGATGGGCAGAATGCCGTTCTTGAAGCAGTTATTGTAGAAGATGTCGGCGAAGCTGGTCGAGATGACGCAGCGGATGCCATAGTCCAGCAATGCCCAGGGCGCGTGCTCGCGCGATGAGCCGCAGCCGAAATTGTCGCCGGCGATGATGATCTGGCTGGCGCGCCAGGCCGGCTGGTTCAGCACGAAATCGGGGACCTCGCTGCCGTCCGGGTTGAAGCGCATCTCGTCAAACAGGTTCTTGCCCAGGCCCGAGCGATGGATCGTCTTCAGGAACTGCTTGGGAATGATCATGTCAGTGTCGATATTGACCAGAGGCATCGGTGCCGCGATTCCGGTCAGCGTGGCGAATTTGTCCATTTCTTGATCCTTGCAGAATTGACGGGCTGCCTGGCCCGGCGTTAGCCTTGCAGGCAGTTTTTCAGTTTCCCTCATGGGAATGTTTGTGATGTTCGGTTTTATCAATTTTGCCGTTTTGCGGTCTTGCATGGGCCATGGCTGGACGCCCGTGATCGGGGATCCCGAGATCACGGGCTGGCTTACGGTGATTTCCTATGGCTTGTGCTTTGTCCTGGCGACGGCGGTTCTGCTGCGCCGCCCGGTCGGAGCGGCGCTTGGGCTGTGGTTGGCGATCACCCTGCTGATGGCTTTCCTGGGTGTCAACAAGCAGCTTGATCTGCAAACCGCGCTGACCGCGACGGGGCGCTGCGTGGCCCATACCCAGGGTTGGTATGACGACCGCGCCTGGGTGCAGCTTAGTTTCATCGCCCTGCTGGTTGCGACCGTGGTTCTGGCGCTGTGCATGGCCCTGCGCCAGTTGCGCGGCCGATTGCGCCGCAATGGCCTGGCCCTGCTGGGCCTGACCGTGCTTTGCGGCTTTGTGCTGGCGCGCGCGGTGGGGTTTCATGATGTCGACAGCCTCATCAGCATGAATTTCGCGAATGTGAAGTTCAACTTCTGGTTCGAGAATTCCGGCTTGGTCCTGATCGCGGTGAATGCCTGGCGGCTTATCGGGCGGGGCAGGGCGCCCCGCCCGAACCCGCTTAGACCGCCTCGGCCATCATTTCACGAACATCTGTCAGATGGCCCTTGATCCCGGCGGCTGCGGCCATGACCGGCGACATCAGATGCGTCCGGCCACCCCGGCCCATGCGGCCCTCGAAATTGCGGTTCGAGGTCGCGGCGCAGCGTTCGCCCGGCGCAAGCTGGTCGGGGTTCATGCCCAGACACATCGAGCAGCCCGCCAGCCGCCATTCGAAGCCGGCATCGGTAAAGATCTTGTCCAGCCCTTCTTCCTCGGCCTGCATCCTGACCAGGCCCGAGCCGGGCACGACCATGCCGCGCACGCCGGCGGCCAGGTGCCTGCCCTTGAGAATGCCGGCGGCGGCGCGCAGATCCTCGATCCGGCCATTGGTGCATGAGCCGATGAATACCGCGTCGATCTTTACCTCGGTCAGAAGGGTGCCGGGCTGAAGGTCCATGTAGTCCAGGCTGCGGCGCGCGGCCTCGACCTTGCCGCCCTCGAACTCCTCGGGGGCGGGAACGCGGTCGGTGATCGCCAGCACGTCCTCGGGCGAGGTGCCCCAGGTGACGACGGGGGCGATGTCCTCGCCGCGGATGGTGACGGTCTTGTCGAAATGCGCGCCCTCATCGGTGAAAAGGGTCTTCCACCAGGAAACGGCGGCCTCCCAGGAGGCGCCCTTGGGCGCATGGGGGCGGCCCATGCAATAGGCGAAGGTGGTCTCGTCCGGGGCGATCAGGCCGGCGCGGGCGCCACCCTCGATCGCCATGTTGCAGACGGTCATGCGGCCTTCCATCGACAGTTCGCGGATCGCCTGGCCGCAATATTCGATGACATAGCCGGTGCCGCCGGCGGTGCCGGTCTTGCCGATCACCGCCAGGGTGATGTCCTTGGCGGTGACGCCGGGACGCAGGCGGCCGGTGATTTCCACCTTCATGTTCTTGGATTTCTTCTGGATCAGCGTCTGGGTGGCCAGGACGTGCTCCACCTCCGAGGTGCCGATACCATGCGCCAGCGCCCCGAAAGCGCCATGGGTCGCGGTGTGGCTGTCACCGCAAACCACGGTCATGCCGGGCAGGGTCCAGCCCTGTTCCGGGCCGACGATATGCACGATACCCTGGCGGATGTCCGACATCGGGTAATAGTTCAGGCCGAAATCGCGGGCGTTCTTGTCGAGTTCGGCGACCTGGATGCGGCCCTCGGGGTTCTCGATCCCTTTCACGCGGTCGGCGGTGGTCGGCACGTTATGGTCCGGCACGGCGATGGTCTGGTCGGGACGGCGCACCTTGCGCCCGGCCATGCGAAGCCCCTCGAATGCCTGGGGGCTGGTCACCTCATGAACCAGGTGGCGGTCGATATACAGGATGCAGGTGCCATCCTCTTGCCGGTCCACGACATGGGCGTCGAAGATCTTGTCGTAAAGCGTGCGGGGGGTATTGCCGGTCATGGCTGTCTCTTTCCGAAAGAGTAGCTGGGAGAGTGAGGATAAAACGCGCCGGGCTGGGCCACGGCAATGACGCGCATGCGTCCGCGACCGTCAAAGTCGGGCAGTGACGGAATGGCTTACGCCATAGAAGCGACCCGGCAGCCTGGCCCGGTCATGGATATCGAAATAGACGAATCCTTGCATGATGGCCATGTTACGCCGATTTTCGGTCGGTTTCAATATCGCACACGGGATTGCACACGGGGCTGTTAATTCCATGTTGAGAATTGCGCCCTATCCTCGCCGGCAACGATGGAAAAAGGGAATGGGCATGCTGATTCGGGTCCTGCTGCGGGCGATTCCGCTGATTTGCGTGGGCGTTTTCACGCTGGGGGTCTATCTCGTGGACGGTCCCGGCCAGCGGGGGCAGCAGGTCGCGCGGCTGGAAACGCAGCAACTGACCTGGGCCGTGGGCCTGGTCAAATGCCCGGATCCATGGGGAAATCTTCCGCTTTCCGCCTGCCGGCCAGCGAATGAGGCCAGAAATCCACCTCTCCCGGCATTGAGCGGGCCGGAATCCGTGTTACATTGAACATGCCCTTGCGCCGGGGGAGAGCGGCGCGCCGACCGGAGGATGAACCCCTGTCCAATACCGTCTCGCCGGCCTCTTCGCCGGCTGCGACTTTCGCGCAGTCCGATCTGACCAGCGATCAGCTTCTGGCCTGCATCCTTGCCTCGCTGGACGATGACAAAGCCGAGGAGGTCGTGACCATCGACCTGCGCGGTCGCTCCGCCATGGCCGATCACATGGTGATCGCCTCGGGCCGTTCCTCGCGCCAGGTGGCCGCCATCGCCGAGAAGCTGGTCCAGCGCCTGAAGGAAAAGACCGGCCGCAGCGCCCGGATCGAGGGCAAGGACACCGGCGACTGGGTGCTGATCGACACGGATGACGTGATCGTCCATGTCTTCCGCCCCGAGGTCCGCGAGTTCTACCAGCTTGAAAAGATGTGGATGCCGGCCGATGCGCTGCGCTCGGCCACGCTGGAGCGCCTGCGCGCCGATCACGCCGCCGAGGAAGCCGCCCGAATCCCGCGCGTCTGATCCATGCGGATCGTCATCGCCGCCGTTGGGCGGCTGCGGCAGGGCCCCGAGGCGGCGCTGATCGCCGACTACCTTGAGCGCCACGCCAAGGCGGGCCGCGCCTTGGGCCTGCCGCCGGTGACGGTCGTAGAGGTCGAGGACAAGCGCGGCGGCGGCATGGCCGCCGAGGCACCGCTTCTGATGCGCGCCATCCCAGAGGGCGCCGCCCTGGTGATCCTGGACGAGCGCGGCCAGATGCTTAGCTCGCCCGAGCTGGCCGCGGGGATCGCCGGGTTCCGCGACCAGGCCCGCGACATCGCCTTTGTTATCGGCGGGGCGGATGGGATCGATCCCGCGTTGCGGGCGCGGGCGGATCTGGCGATCAGCTTTGGGCGCATGGTCTGGCCGCATATGCTGGTGCGGGTGATGCTGGCCGAACAGATCTATCGCGCCACCACGATCCTGGCCGGCAGCCCCTATCACCGGGTCTGAGCCCTGTCGCCGGGAACCCTCGATCATTAAAATGCCGGGCAAAGAACGGACGGGAATGGCGCCGGACGGTGTTAGATTCGAACCATGCCAGATGAACGAATCCCCGGTTTCCCATGTCCATACCAGCCATCACGCCCCTGGCCGCCTCGGCGGTGATCCCCCCGCGCGGCGAGGCCGCGCAAGACCCCGCTCAGCGCGATGTGTCCCGTCCCGTGTCCGGTCCTTCGGCGGGGGGCGAAGCCGGGACCGCGCAACTGGCCGACGCTTGGCCGCAAGGCCGGCACAAGACCCGGCGGGACGATCCCGGCGCCGACGGCCAGGGCCGCGATGGCTTCCGCATGAGCGATGAGATGGTCGAGCGTCTGGCCGAATCCGATCCGGCTCTGGCGCGGCTGCTGCGCGAGGCAACTCAGCCCGAGACGACCGACGTGTCTCCGGCCCCGATGGATCAGATCGCCTTCCGCGCCAAGGTCATCGCTTATCTGAAATCGGTCTATGGCGATGATCCCGGCTTTCAGCGGGCGCTGAAGCTGGGCACGATCACCGTCCGCGCCGTTCCCGGCGATGAAGAGGCCGAGTTGCAGGACAGCGCCACACATCAGCTTTACCGCAGCACTGCGCGAGAGGCCACAGCCGCCGCCGGCAACCCTCTGCGTCCGGGCCGAGGGGATTTCATCGCCTGGTGGCCGAAGTAAGCTCCGTGGCGGGCGGATCTGGATCTCGCTCGCCCGGTAGTCAGTGTCAGAAGCGGGCGGGGTGGGTTCTGGTCATCCTCGCCCTTCCCAAGCCTCTTTTTCAGATACAGCTTGGGGGCATCGGCATCGGCATCGGCATCGGCATCGGCATCGGCATCGGCTGGCTCAGGCGCCGGTCTTGCAGCGGAACCCGCCGAGCAGGATGGATCTCATGGCGGTCAATGTCGTTCGCGCCAATAGGGTCTTGCCAGTGCCAGGCGCCAGCATCCGCACCGTCGTGTCATCAGCAAGGATCGCTTCGGCCGACAGGACATGGCGACCGATGGCGTCGGTCAGGGACTCCAGCAAGGCGGTGGTCTTGCCGACCCGATCGGCGAGGGGCGAACGATCCAGATGGAGCCCCTTAGCGGTCGAAGATCTGGCTCTGGCGATAGAGTGGCAGATGATCAGCATATTTGCTGACCCGGTCCGCCATTGGTCTGAGGACAATGGTCGAGGGGGATCGCACGCCGCCTGACCAAGATCTGCCATCCCTGGGCCAATCGTCAGGTCGAGCGGATGAACCGCACCATCAAGGACGCGACGGTCAAATGCCGCCACGACGAGAACCACGACCAGTTGCGCAGGTGTCTTTCCGACTTCATGGCAGCTTACAACTTCGCCCGCTGCCTCAAGACGCTCGGCGGCCTCGCGCCTTATGAATACATCTGCAAAATCCGGGCATCAGAGCCAGATCGATTCATCCTTCAGATACAAGGACCGAAAAGCCGGCAGCCAAGCGAAAGGCGCCTTTCATCTTGCCGGGCATGTTGTCATGGCTTTGCCATGCAAAATCCCGGCATGACGATTTCAGCCAATTCGATTTTTCCTGCCGGGACCTCTCCGGTTCGATGGGTGCTTGCCGCGCTCCCTTTCTCTGTCATCCGGCCGATGCCGTGACAGGGGGTTTGAGCGGTCCCTTCATGTGCCGCCGAAGCGGCTGTTCAACCAGCCTTGAGGTCGGCCTTGGTGCCGTTCTCATTGGTCAGTGGGGTGCCCGACAGCCGGCCGGCGCTTGCCGCGTGCGGCCCTTGCTATCGACCAGGATATGGAAGGCGGGCCTTATGTCCGCCCTCCAAAGCCGGATCCGGCTGGTGGAAGGCGGCGCGGGTGTCGTGGATCAGATGCCCTCACGGTCCAACAGGCCCGCCAGAACGCCTGCCAGGCGCTCGGCCCATTCCTCTTGCCCCACGGCATCCGCGATCAGGTCGTTGCGCACCTCGATCAGCAGGTTGGGGCGGCCCTGCGCCAGGGCGTGGCGGTCGATGGAATCGCCGTCCAGATGGCCGGAATAGGGTTCGTTGTCGCCGGTGACCCAGCCCAGTTCCCGGCATTCGCGCACCATGGCCTTGCCCAGCCGCTCGTCGCGATGGGAATAGAGCACGCCCACCGACCAGGGCCGGCGCGGGCGCCCGCGCAATTGCCGGGTAAAGCTGTGAATGGCGCAGATCGCCCGGCGCGGATGCGCGTCTGCCAGCGTCCCCAGCGCCGCGTGATAGGGCCGGTATAGCCGGTCCAGCCGCCGCTCGCGCTCGGCCGTGTCGGCATGGCGGTTCGCGGGGATGACGGTCCCGTCATAGATCTTCATCAAAAGCGTCGGATCGTCCTCGCCCCGGTTGGGGTCGATCACCAGCCGCGAGAAGTCGGACAGGATCGCCGGCGCGTCCAGCTTTTCGGCCAAGCGCAGGCTTAGGCCCGCCGCGCCCACGTCATAGGCGATATGACGCTCCATGTCTTCGGGCGCGATGCCCAGATTTCCGGCATTGATCCAGCCGGGCACCCGGTTCGTGGCGTGGTCGCAGGTCACAAGCCAGCGCGAGGGGCGATCCGTGCCCAAGGTCGTATAAGCTTCGCTCGTCATCATCTCTTCGCCTTGCATGGCTGGCGGTTTAGTGCAAGCCAAGGGTAAGGCACCAGTTGCCGCAATGGTGGGAATAGGTCTATAAATCCCCTGCTAGCGCAAACATCGATGGGAGAAATGGATGAGACGGCATCGCAAGGTCAAGATCGTGGCAACGTTGGGGCCGGCATCCAGCGACTTCGCCACCATCCGTTCGCTGTTCGAGGCTGGAGCCGACGTGTTCCGCCTGAACATGAGCCATGGCTCTCATGCCGAGCAGCGCGCGCGCTATGACATCATCCGCCGGGTCGAGGCCGAATCGGGCCGCCCCATCGCGGTGCTGGCCGATCTTCAGGGGCCGAAACTGCGTGTCGGCACATTTGCCGAAGGGCCGCATGAATTGCAGATCGGCCAGGCGTTCCGCTTTGACCTGGACGACGCACCGGGCACCGCCGCGCGCGTGCAACTGCCCCATCCCGAGATTTTCGCCGCGCTGGAACCGGGCGCCGAGCTTCTGGTCAATGACGGCAAGATCCGGCTGCGGGTGGAAAGCTGCGGTGCCGATTTCGCCGATTGCGTGGTGAAGGCGGGGGGCGCGATCTCGAACCGCAAGGGCGTGAACGTGCCCGATGTGGTGCTGCCTCTGGCCGCGCTTTCGGACAAGGACCGCGACGATCTGGAGTTCGCCTGCCAGCTTGGCGTGGATTGGCTGGCGCTTAGCTTCGTCCAGCGCCCCGAGGACGTGATCGAGGCGCGCGAACTGGCCAAGGGCCGGGCTGCGATCCTCTCCAAGATCGAGAAGCCCGCCGCCGTCCGCGCCTTCTCCGAGATCCTCAAGGTTTCGGACGGGATCATGGTGGCGCGGGGCGATCTGGGGGTCGAGCTTCCGGTCCATTCCGTGCCGCCGATCCAGAAACGGCTGGTGCGGGCCTGCCGCTCTGCCGCCAAGCCCGTGATCGTCGCGACGCAGATGCTGGAATCGATGATCGAAAGCCCGATGCCGACGCGGGCCGAGGTTTCGGACGTGGCGACCGCGATCTATGAGGGCACGGATGCGATCATGCTTTCGGCCGAAAGCGCCGCCGGCGCTTATCCGATCGAGGCCGTCAGCACCATGGACAACGTGGCCCGTTCGGTCGAATCCGATCCGACCTATCGTGAGATCATCGAAAGCTCGCGCCAGGCCAGCCGCCAGACCGTCGCCGACGCCATTGTCGCCGCCGCGCGCGAGATCGCCGAGACGACCGACATTTCCGCGATCTGCGCTTATACTCAATCCGGCACCACCGGCAGCCTGGTGGCCCGCGAACGCCCGCGCGTGCGGATCATCGCCCTGTCCTCGCAAGAGCGCACGCTGCGCCGGCTGTGCCTGACCTGGGGCACGCATTGCGTGCTGACCCCCTCGCTGGAGCGTTTCAAGCAGGCCGTGGTCAATGCCGCCAAGGCGGCGCGCGATTTCGGCTTCGCCGACGAAAACAATCAGATCGTCGTGATGGCGGGCGTGCCCTTCAACCAGTCCGGCACCACCAATATCCTGCGCATCGCGCCTTGTGACGAACGCTTGATCTATCGCACCGATCCAGAATAACTCCCTGAAGGTAAGGGCCTCGGCCGGGAAACCGGCCGGGCTTGATGGGGCGCTCTGGCCGCGGGGCGAGGAATAGGGGAATGCCATGGTCGATCTTCTGCTTTTGCTGGGTGTGGCGCTTTGCGCGCTGTCGGTGATCATGGCGATCATCTCGGTCGCCCGGACCCGCGCGCCTCGGGGCGCTGCCCTGGCCCTGGTGGCGGGCGTGGTCGTGCTGTTCGCGGCAAGCTGGTTCGGTGGGCGTCCCCTGGGCGCTGGCAGTGTCGGCGAAAGCTGGGACCGCCTGACCAGCGGCCAGGCGTTTGGCACCAATACCGTCAGCGCCCCGCCCCCTGCCGTCACCCCCGAGCAGACCGGCGGAGACAGCACAACCAGCGCCCCCTCGGCTGAGGCCCCGCTGCATGAGGGCAGTTCGGGCGAGACCCCCGGCGCGGAAACCCCGCCCCCGGAAAGCGTGCCGACACAGGCCGTCGAGGTGCCTGAAACGGCCCCCGCCGCGCCCGTCGCCGATGCGCCCGCCAGTGAAGCACCGGCCAGTGAAGCGCCCGCCGCCGAGATTCCTGCGGCGGAAAGCCCGGCTGAAACCGCCGTGGAGATCCCGGCGACCGAGGCCCCCGTGTCTGAAGCCCCCGTGTCTGAAGCCCCCGTATCCGAAACTTCGACCGAGGTTCCTGTTCAGCAGGCGCCCAGCCAATAAGCCGTGCCCCTGCCGTGGCGGAGGGCTAACCCGCCAGGACGGCCGCCAGGGCCTCGGCTTCGGCGTCGTCGTTATAGAGATGCGGCGTGATTCGCAGCAGTGCCCGGTCCTGCGCGCGTGCGGCTTGGGATAGCGGCTCCTCCACGCTGGGTGTCGGCCATTTCACCAGGATGCCCGCTGCCTGAAGCCGCGCCTCGATCCCCGGCTTTTCGGCCAGGGGCACCGACAGCACCACATGGCCCGGCGCGATTTCGCCGCCTTGCCCCGTGTCCAGCCATTCCGCCAGCCGGTCATGCGCCGCCAATGCCGCGCGAAAGCGCAGGGCGATCCGGGCCAATGCGGCGGCATGGGCGGGCACGCCCAGGGCCAGCACCTCGTCCAGCGCCACGTTCAGGCCCAGCCGCAGCGCCAGATTGGCGTCCAGCGGCTCCAGCGCCCGTGCCTCCAGCCCCAGCACCGTCTCGGCCCGGTCCGAGAGCGCCAGAATTGCCGTGGCGCGCGGGCCGCGCAGCCATTTCCGCCCGGTCGAGACCACCACATCCGCACCCAGTTCATCCAGCCCGACCTGCACCCGGCCCAGGGCCTGGGCGGCATCGACCAGGACCAGCGCCTGTTCGGGGCGGGGCAGGGCGGCGATGCGCGCGACCGGATAGACCAGGCCCCGCGCGCTGGTGACATGCGGCAGCAGGATCGCGCCCAGGTCCGGCCCGATCCGGGCGGCCCAGGCGGCGGGGTCCAGCGCCTCGGATTCGGGGATGACATCCAGCCGCAGGCCGCGATCCGGCGCGACCTGGCGCAGGAACCGGACATGCGTGCCCCATTCATGCGGCGACAGAAGCACCCGCCGACCCCCGAGGGGCATCCGCGTCAGCGCCGCCAGCCAGAATTGCGTTGTGGTATGGCCCAGTCCCACCCGCCGGGGCGCGGTGCCGAGAAGCCGCGCGGCCTTGCCGCGCAATTCCGCCAGTTCCGGCTGAGCGGCGTCGATGGCGGCCAATACGCCCGCCTCGGCTTCCAGCCGGGCATGGGCCAGCAGCCGCGCGCGCTGCGCCTGGGATGGCAGGCCGTGCCCGCCAGCGTTCAGATAGGTTGACATCCTGGCCTCTGCCTGGTCCGGTTCGGCATTCTGGTCCATCGCGCCGCGCTTTTCCAGTGCGCGCGGCCGCGCCTGGGGCCTTGCCAATCCAGCCATGTGGCCTTATAGGGCACGCTTCCACCCGCGCGGCCGGCCGATATGGCATTGCCGAGTCGTGCGTTCACTCTGACCGCAAGGAGAGTAAAATGCCGAAGATGAAGACCAAATCGGCCGCGAAAAAGCGGTTCTCGATGACGGCCTCGGGCAAAGTGAAAGCTGGCCCGGCTGGCAAGCGCCACGGTATGATCAAACGCTCGACGAAATTCATCCGCGATGTGACCGGGACCATGATCCTGTCCGATGCGGATGCGAAGATCGTCAAGAAATACATGCCTTACAACCGCTAAGGAGAACCGGACATGGCACGAGTCAAATCGGGTAAAGTCACCCACGCCCGCCACAAGAAGGTTCTTGACGCGGCGAAAGGCTATTACGGCAATCGGTCGCGCAACTTCCGCACCGCGACCCAGGCCGTCGACAAGGCGAACCAATACGCGACCCGCGACCGCAAGGCACGCAAGCGCAATTTCCGCGCGCTGTGGATCCAGCGCATCAACGCCGCGGTCCGTGCGGTCGATGCCGAGATGACCTATTCGCGCTTCATCGCCGCCCTGGCGAAAGCCGGTATCGAGGTGGATCGCAAGGTTCTGGCCGACCTGGCCGTGCACGAGCCGGAGGCTTTTGCCGCCGTCGTGGCCCAGGCCAAGGCTGCCGCCTGATTTTCCAGGCTGCTGGCGAAGGAAACGGACCCGCGCCAAGGCGCGGGTTTTTCTTTTTGCTTGGGGGGCTTTGCCCCCATGCCGGGCGGTGCCCGGCATTCCCCCAGGATATTTAGGCAAGAAAGACGCATGAAGGGGACTGGAACCGCCGGTGCGAATGGTGGTTGCTGAGAGGATGGATCAGCCGCGTCATCCCGCCCGTGTTTCCCTGCATCGCAAGCCCCTGGGCGTGATCGCCTCGGCCATGGTCGCGCGGCGCAATGTGCTGGAGCTGATCCCCGAGATCGCCACGCGTCAGCCGATGGTTTCGGGCAAGACCGGCAAACGCTGGCACATGGTCATGGATCCAGAGGCATTGCGGATCGTGCTGAAGGATCGGGTGGAGGACTATCCGAAATCGCTGGTGACGAAGCTTTTGCTTGAGCCGGCCATCGGGCAATCGCTTTTCGTCGCCGAGGGTGCGCATTGGCGCTGGCAGCGCCGCGCCGCCGCGCCTGCCTTTGCGCAGCGTCATGTCGAGGCGCTGGCCCCGGTCATGACCGGGGCCGCCGAGGCCGGCGCCCGGCGGCTGGCGGCATCGCGGGGGCCGGTCGATGTCTTTGCCGAGACGGTGGCGGCGACCTTCGAGGTGATCTCGGACGTGACCTTTTCCGGCGACGAGGGTTTCGACCGCAATGCCGTGCATCATGCGATCAACGCCTATATCGAAAGCTCGGCGCGGATTTCGGTGCTGGACATCCTGGGCCTGCCGGGCTGGATCCCGCGTCCGGGGCGGCTGCGCACGGGGGGCGATCTGCGGCGCATGAAGCGGGTGGCCGACCAGGCGATCGGCGCCCGCGCCCGAACCGGCCCGCGCCCCGTGCCGGATCTTCTGGACCTGCTGCGCGCGGGCGAGGATCCCGAGATGCATCGCCGCATGTCCCCGGCCGAACTGCGTGACAACCTTCTGACCTTCATCGTCGCCGGGCATGAGACGACCGCGCTGACCTTGGCCTGGGCGCTGTATCTGTTGGGGTTCGACCCTGCCGTCCAGGCCCGTGCCGCCGCAGAAGCCCGTGCCGTGCTGGATGGCCGGGCGGCGACGGCGGCGGACCTGCCCAGGCTGTCCTATATCCGCCAAGTGGTGGACGAGGCGCTGCGGCTTTATCCGCCCGCCGCCTTCCTGTCGCGCACCGCCCGCATCCACGACACTTTAGGCGGTCGCGAGGTTCGGCCCGGCGATACGATCATGCTGCCGATCTATGCATTGCACCGCCATCATCTGCTGTGGGATGAGCCCGACGCCTTCGACCCGGACCGCTTCGCGCCGGGCGTGATCCGCGACCGCTTCGCCTTCCTGCCCTTCGGTGCCGGCCCCCGCATCTGCATTGGCGCGAGCTTCGCGCTGCAAGAGGCGGTGATCATCCTTGCCACCTTGCTGGATCGGCTGGAATTCGCGCTGACCTCGCGGCTGCCGCAGCCGCGCATGATCCTGACCCTGCGCCCGCATGGCGGCGTCTGGCTGAGCATCCGCGAACGCGCTTGAAATCCACCCCGCCGCGCGGCAAGGTCGCGGCCATGATCACCATCTATCACAAGCCGACCTGTTCGACCTCGCGCAAGGTGTTGCAGATGATCCGCGATGCAGGGATCGATCCGCATGTCGTTGATTATGTCAAGGAAGGCTGGACCCGGCCCCAACTTTTGGGCCTTTTCGCCGCCGCCGATCTGACGCCGGCCCAGGCCCTGCGCGTCAAGGGCACCGACGCGGCCGAGCGCGGGCTGCCCGGTGCCGATGACGAGACGATCCTGGATCACATGGTCCAGAACCCCGCGCTGGTCGAGCGTCCCATCGTCTGCGGCCCCGGCGGGGTTCGTCTGTGCCGGCCGGTCGATCTGCTGGCCGAAACCCTGTCCCGCTAGGCTTTTCCCGGTCGTCTTCGCGTGCTAATCGGCGCGAGAACCGCAAGGAAAGCCACCATGTCCGATCTGAACACCCTTCGCCAGTCCTATCTCGACCGCATCTCGGGCGCCGCCGATGCCGATGCGCTAGAGCAGGTCCGCCTGGCAGCCCTTGGCAAGAAGGGCGAGATCAGCGGCAGGATGAAGGAACTGGGCCGGATGACCCCCGAAGAGCGTCAGACTACCGGCGCCGCCCTGAACCGCCTCAAGGACGAGATCGACAGCGCGCTTCGTGCCCGCAAGCAGGGGCTTGAGGATGCGGCGCTGGATGCCCGCCTGAAAGGCGAATGGCTGGACGTGACCCTGCCCGGCCGCCCGCGTCCGCAGGGCAGCATCCACCCCGTCAGCCAGGTGACCGAGGAGGTCACCGCGATCTTCGCCGATATGGGTTTCCGCGTCGCCGAGGGGCCGCAGATCGAATCCGACTGGTTCAATTTCGACGCGCTGAACATTCCGCCCGAGCATCCCGCCCGGCAGGAGCACGACACCTTCTTCATGGCGCGCGCTTCGGACGATCCGCGCCCGCCGCATGTGCTGCGCACCCACACCTCGCCGGTGCAGATCCGCGCCATGCAGTCGACCGGCGCGCCGATCCGCGTCATCGCGCCGGGCCGCGTTTACCGCATGGACATGGACCAGACCCATGCGCCGATGTTCCACCAGGTCGAGGGGCTGGCCTTGGGCCGCGACATCTCCATGGCGAACCTGAAATGGACGCTGGAGGAGTTCTGCCGCGCCTTCTTCGAACTGGACGAGGTGGAGCTGCGTTTCCGCGCCAGCCATTTCCCCTTCACCGAGCCCTCGGCCGAGGTCGATATCCGCTGCTCCTGGGAGGGTGGCAAGCTGACGCTGGGGCAGGGGAATAGCTGGCTGGAAATCCTGGGTTCCGGGATGGTCCATCCCAAGGTTCTGGCGGCGGGCGGGATTGATCCCGATCAGTGGCAGGGCTTTGCCTTCGGCATGGGCATCGACCGGATCGCGATGCTGAAATACGGCATCCCGGATCTGCGGGCCTTCTTTGAAAGCGATCTGCGCTGGCTGCGGCATTATGGCTTTGCCGCGGGAGATGTGCCGAGCGTGGCGGGCGGTCTTAGCCGCTGACCGCACGGCGGCGGTCTGATGATCCCAAAATAAGGCGAAACCTAACGCCCCATGCCCGCGCCCCCGAACAGGACGACCTTCTGCGCCGCAGGCTGGTGAAGGTTGGCGCCTTGATCGACTGGGCATTTTTCAAGCGGGAATGGGCCGGGTTCTTCCCCGCAACGACGGGCCGCCCGGCGACTTCGCCGGGCTGATATATCTGCGTCCTGATCAGTGCTCAGCGACGCGACATCACCCCGGTGTTGGCAAAGCTCCTCAAACGGCGAACTGCCATCGGGTCCGAAATCGGCCACATGAAATCAGAGGGCGGATTGGCCAGATGTCCCCTGAAGGGCAGGACCGGAGATGCGATCTTTGCCGTGCTCTGCGCCTGCGGGCATAACATCCGCAGGATCCTTGCCCATCTCAGGGCTGACGACTTAGGGTGGTCGCATCACCCCAATGGCTTAATCCTTCTGCCATGCATCGGCGCCGGAGCGGACGCCGGCATTGCCGCCATGTTCGCCGACCTGAAACCCATCGAAATGGCGTTCGCCAGGCTTAAGGCGCATCTGGAGCGCATCGGCGCCCAGGTCTTTCAGCCCGTCGCCGAGCTCCGCTATTTGTCCCATCCCCAGGGTGCCGGATCTGTTTTCAGCCGCGGGATGTTCCCGGTTGGGGGCGAGGCTTTGGCCCGGTGCGGCGCAAGTTCAGGCGTGAATCTGTGCTCGGATTTGCAACATGGGGTGAGCATTGATGTGGTCTTTATGGACAAATATGCTTTCGTATGGTTTGATATTCAAGGATGCCAGATCGGCCGATTTATGAATGGAATCATAGGCATTTTTGCGTATGCTCAATCGGTCCTTAGCGGCCAGAGTCTTGTATAAGTTGGAGTAATAATGGCATATTCCGATACCGGGCCGCTGCTGTTCTTTGGTAACAACCTTGCCACCGCTACGGGCTATACCCAGACCGGCAATCCCGGCGATGCCAATTTCAGCATGACGATGAATAATTTGCAGGCCGTCGGCACGGCCGAGGATATCTATCGCGTCGTCTGGTATCAGAACGTCAACAATCCCGACACGACATCCGCGTTCCAAAACGGCCAGATGTGGCGGGTCGATGTCTATGACGCTTCGGCCGATGATGACGACGACCCGACAACCGGCGATGCCGGCTGGGCGCAGGTTTATACCGGCCAGGTGCCCAAGGACGACATTGCGGCCGGCCTTGGTTCTGGTGGCACCTATGTCGTGTTCGAATCCGGCGGGAGCTATCTTGTCCTGGACGTGGCGGCGGATTTCACCTCTGGAACGGCTTCCACCGTATATGATGCGAGCGATGGCTCGGGCACGCTGGCTTTCGATACGGTGCAGGATGCCTATGAGGCAGAGATCGCCCGCCGCGAAAATGCCATCTGCTTCGCTCGGGGCACGCTGATCAAGACGCCGCAAGGGGTGTCGGCCATCGAGGGGCTGCGCCCCGGCGACCTGGTGCTGACCCGCGACAATGGCGCGCAGGTGATCCGCTGGATCGGCGCGGTCCAGGTCGGCGCCGCCACGCTGGCCGCGTCGCCCCGGCTGCGGCCCATCCGCATCCGCGCCGGTGCCCTGGGCGAAGGTATTCCATCGGCCGATCTGGTCACCTCGCCCCAGCATCGGGTGCTGGTCCGCTCGCGCATCGCACGGCGTATGTTTGGCGCCACCGAGGTGCTGGTCGCCGCCAAGAACCTGCTGGCGCTGGACGGGATCGAGGTCGCCGAAGACCTGACCGAGATAGAGTATTTCCACATGCTGTTTGATCGGCATGAACTGGTGATTTCGAACGGGGCCGAGACGGAATCCTTGTTCACTGGCCCCGAGGCGCTGAAATCCGTGGGTCTGGCCGCCCGGCAAGAGATATTGGCGCTGTTCCCCGAACTGGCCGAGCTGGAAGACCTGCCCGTGGCCGCCCGGATATTGCCGCCGGGCCGTCGCGCGCGGCGCATGGCCGAGCGGCATCAGTCGAACCGGATGCCGCTGCAAGCCTGATGGTCGGCGGGTGGGCGGGGGTTGCCCCCGCGATGCTTGGTGACCAACCCCGCCATAAGGGATCGTCGCCGGGCCGGAAGGAAGTCCGGGGCGATCAGGACATCGGCGTGATATTGGGCTTCGGCCCCGATGGTCAGCCTGGAGGATATCGACCGGCATTTGCCGAGGAAGATCCCATGGGGCAAGCTGCCCCCGCCTGTGTAAGCGCCGTCCCGGCCCCACCTTCCTGCTGGAACCGCAAGCAGCGATCCCGCTCCGAGTGGGGTTTGCGAAAGGTATCAGGGTTCCTTCATCGGAAACGTAATATGGAGGCCGCCGGGTCCGCGCAGTTTCCTGCGGCTCTGTCAGCCAAGCTGCGCCAGGTCGGCTAAGGCAAAGGGCCGGATCGTTGCCGAAACGTCGATGGTGGTTACTGCCAATCGGCGCGCAAAACGACCCTTATAAATGTCCAAAATCGACCTTTTCCGTGAGAGGTCGAGATCAGCGTCTGATCGGGCGGAGGCGATCAAATAGCGGGGGGCGGCTTACGCTTTGATTGGGGTCAGGGACGGTTTTTGCATTGCGGGACTCGTGGTCGATTTCGATGACATTGCGGCAACGGGACGGGCGGTGCGAGGCGCGCCGTGACCCGCCGGCGGGCGATGTCGGCGATGTCGATGATCTAAGCTGCGCCCGCACAGGCGGCTGATCAGATGAAGCCCCTTTAAGCGATTTGCATAAGCGCTTTCACCGCTTTTTTGGGCGGCCTTTTCGTTCGGAAAGGAATGCCCGCCTTGGCGGATATTTTGTCGGATCAGGGCATGGTCGCGAATTCGCTTTGCAATTGCCGTCGCAGTCCGGCGCGCTGTTCGTTCACCATGCCAGGGATCAGGAACAGGTCCACCAGCATCCAGATCCCCAGCACCAGCAGAAGGATCAGGCCGACCGCAATGGGCAGTGTCAGGAACCCCAGGATCAGCAGCACCAGCATGGCCGCGCCCGATCCCGTCCGGCCAAGGTAAAAGCGGTGAATGCCCAGCCCGCCGGCAAAGATCAGCAAAAGATAGGCCAGAAGCGGCGACTTGGCTTCGTTCGACAGGCGCTGTTCGATCAGGATCTGCTGCTGGGTATCAAGTGACATGAATGCTTCCTTTGGAAAACTGATCGGAGGGTAAGAGCCTGCCGCCAGTTCAACCACAGGAATGCTAAAATATGGTTAAGGCGCGCATCCTTACCAACCCGACCCCAACCGCCTGCGGATTTCGTCCTTGTCGTTCTGGATCATGCCGGGGATCAGGAACAGGTCGATCAGCGCCCAAAGGCAGACCAGCCCGACCAGCGGCCATCCGATCAGGATCGGCGCGGTCAGCCAGCCCAGGCCCCACATCGCCAGCATCACCAGCCCGCTGATCCAGCGCCCCAGATAGATCCGATGCACCCCGAAACCCCAAAGCAGGATCGCCAGCAGATAAGCGACCAGGGGCGATTTCGCGTCATTGGCGACCCGTTGCTCGATCAGCATTTCTCGTTGCGTGTTCATGGGCTCCCATGCCTATGTTAACTCTATTCACATATAGGTGGCGTCAAGGGCGTTGCAAGGTCCGCCGGGCTGTCCCAATCTGCGGCGAATGCTGGAAATCCGCAGCACGGCCCGCGCGGTGGCGCACCACCCTACCATTCTTCGCCGCCATGCGTTAAGGGACGCCGAACCGCCGATATTTCGGTGCCCGAACCTGCGGAGCCGCGCCATGAAATTCACCCTCTCCTGGCTCAAGGAGCATCTCGACACCACCGCCACGCTGGACGAGATCACCGAGGCGCTGACCGACCTGGGCCTTGAGGTCGAGGGCGTGACAGACCCGGCCAGCCGACTGAAATCATTCACTCTTGCCAAGGTGACCGAGGCCGTTCAGCACCCCGATGCCGACCGGCTGCGGGTCTGCAAGGTGATGACCGACGAGGGCGAGAAGCAGATCGTCTGCGGCGCCCCGAACGCCCGCGCGGGCATCACCGTGGTGCTGGCCAAGCCCGGCGATTACGTTCCCGGCATCGACGTGACCCTGGGCGTCGGCAAGATCCGGGGGGTCGAAAGCCACGGCATGATGGCCTCGGAACGCGAGTTGGAGCTTTCCGAGGAGCATGATGGCATCATCGAGCTTCCCTCGGGCGAGGTGGGGCAGAAATTCGTCGATTGGCTGGCCCTGAACCGTCCCGAGGCGGTCGATCCGGTGGTCGAGATCAAGATCACCCCGAACCGCCCCGACGCGCTTGGCGTCCACGGCATCGCCCGCGATCTGGCGGCGCGCGGCCTGGGCGTGCTGAAAGCCGTGGCCGATGTCACCGTGCCGGGCACATTCGCCAGCCCGATCAAGGTGGTGATTGCGCCGGAGGTGGCGGAAAAGGCGCCGTTCTTTGCCGGCCGGGTGATCCGGGGGGTGAAGAACGGTCCCTCGCCCGAGTGGTTGCGGAAACGGCTGACGGCCATCGGGCTGCGCCCGATCAACGCCTTGGTGGACATCACCAATTTCTTCACCTTCGACCTGAACCGGCCGCTGCATGTCTTCGACGCGGCCAAGGTGCGGGGCGATCTGGTCGTGCGCGCTTCGGTCGCGGGCGAGGAATTGCTGGCGTTGGACGGCAAGACCTATGCCTTTGTCCCCGGCACCATGATCATCGCCGATGAAAACGGCCCCGAAAGCATCGCCGGCATCATGGGCGGCGAGGCGTCCGGCTGCGACGAGGCGACCGCCGATGTCTTCCTGGAAAGTGCCTATTGGGACCCGATCGCCATCGCGACGGCGGGCCGGGCGCTTAAGATCAACTCCGATGCCCGCTATCGGTTCGAGCGCGGCGCGGACCCTGCCTTCACGCGTCCGGGGCTGGAACTGGCGACGCGGATGATCCTGGATCTTTGCGGCGGCGAGCCGTCCGAGGTCGTCACCGCCGGCGCCGTCCCCGACACCACCCGCGCCTATAAGCTGGACCCGGCCCGCGTCTCCAGCCTGGTCGGCATGGAGATCCCCGAGGAAACCCAGCGCGCCACGTTGCAGGCGCTTGGCTTCCGGTTGGAAGGCGATCAGGCTTTCGTGCCGTCCTGGCGCCCCGACGTGCTGGGCAGCGCCGATCTGGTCGAAGAGGTCGCCCGCATCGCCAGCCTGACCAAGCTGCAAGGCCAGCCCCTGCCGCGTCCGCAGGCGGGCGTGCCCCAGCCGGTGCTGACCCCCTTGCAGCGCCGGGAATCGGCGGCGCGGCGCATGGCGGCGAGCCTGGGCTATAACGAATGCGTCACCTACAGCTTCATCGACCAGCCGGCGGCGGCGCTGTTCGGCGGCGGCCAGGACGCGCTGCGGATCGAAAACCCGATCAGCAGCGAGATGACGCATATGCGCCCCGACCTGCTGCCCGGCCTGCTGGCGGCGGCGGCGCGCAACCAGGCGCGCGGCTTCATGGACCTGGCGCTGTTCGAATGCGGCCCCGTCTTCGGCGGCGGCGAGCCGGGTCAGCAGGACCTGCACCTGACCGCGATCCTGGTGGGGGCGAATGCGCCGCGCGACCCCTTCGCCTCGCGCCGCAAGGTGGACATCTACGACGCCAAGGCCGATGCCGAGGCGGTGCTGTCGATCATCGGTGCGCCCGCCAAGGCGCAGATCAACCGCAAGCTGGCCGCCTGGTGGCATCCCGGCCGTGCCGGCAATATCGCGCTGGGGCCGAACACGCTGGCCACGTTCGGCGAGGTGCATCCCAAGGTGCTGCGGCATTTCGGCATCAAGGGTTCAGCCGTGGCCTTCACCGTGCGCATCGCGGCGGTGCCGCTGCCCAAGGTGAAAACGCCCTCGCGTCCCGCGCTGGCGCTTTCCGGCCTGCAAGCGGTCGAGCGTGATTTCGCCTTTGTCGTGGACCCGCAGGTCGAGGCGCTGACCCTGGTCAACGCCGCCGCCGGCGCCGACAAGGCGCTGATCGAGCGGGTGACGGTCTTTGACCAGTTCACGGGGCTTGAGGGCGGCAAGAAATCCATCGCCATCACGGCGCGGCTGCAACCGAAGGACAAGACCCTGACCGAAGCCGAGATCGAGGCGGTTTCAGCGAAGATCGTCGAGAAGGTCGGCAAGGCGACGGGTGGGGTGCTGCGGGGGTGATGCGGCCAGCGTCCGGCCCGGTCCCGTGTCTGGGGCCGGGTGTCAGGGCACCGTGACCGAAACGCAACCTTTCAAGGTGCCCGGCATCCCGGCGGCGGAATTGCTGGTGCAGAACTTGTCGGTGCCCTTGAAGCCCGCGGCGGGCGTATAGATCAGACCCCGAGGCGACAGGGCGATCTTGCCCGATTTCGGGGCGCGGGTCAGTTTGACCTGCGTGGCCGGTGTCTTCTTTGTGCCATTAATGAAGCTGGGATAGCCGATCAGGCAAGAAGCATCGCCGGGTGCCATCTGGAACTTGCCATTGCCCTGTGCGCTGGCCCAGCCGCGCCCGTTGCTGCCCGAACATTCGGCATGGGCCGCGCTTGCCGTCAGCACCCCTGCGGCTAGAAAAATCGAAAAAGCACGATAAAACATGATGCAACCTCGCCCTGATGGTGCGGGCAGGGTATCGCAGAAACGTGATATTGGCAAATGGCCATGAGACCGCCAGCCGAACAGGCCCCTTAGGCGGGATCGACGATCCGCTCATGTCCTGGGGCGGTCGGCGGGCCGTCGCGCAGGTAGTCGCCGATGATGCGGGCGGTCGCCTGTGGGGTCAGCCGCTCGTCGGTCCGGCGCAGATCCTCGGGTGACCACCAGCGGAACTCCAGAAGCGTCCCAGCCTCGGCCTTGTCGCGCATGGCCGGGGTAAAGCGGGGGACATGCACTACGAAATATTGCTCGGATTGGCGAAAGCGCCGGCCCTGCCAGGTCAGTTCATGCTCGCGCCGCCACAGGATCGGCCCCGGATCGAAGGCGGCCAGGCCAAGCTCCTCGTCCAGTTCACGGCGCAGCGCCGCCTCGGGGGACTCGGCCGGGCGAAGGCCGCCGCCCGGCGCGATCCATACACTTGCCCCATCGGGCAAGCGGACACGCATCAGCAAAAGCCCGTCCTCTGGACAAAGCAGGAAGGCGCGCACCGCTTTCCTGATCAGTAGGCCGTCGCCCATCAGGCCGCGCCGACCAGAATCCCCCGCTGCACCGCCGGCCGGGCCAAAAACCGATCCAGATACGCCTGCACATTGCCGAAACCGTCCATCCCCGTTTCCGCCTCGGCCTCGTAATTCACCCGCACCGTGCGCAGCCAGGGCGCGATCGCCATGTCGGCGATGGAATATTCGCCGGTGATCCAGTCGCGACCCTCAAGCTGGCGGTCCAGCACGCCCAGCAGGCGGCGGGCCTCGGTGAAATAGCGGGTCCGGGGGCGGGGATCCTCGATCTCGCGGCCCTTGTAGCGGTGGAAAAAGCCGACCTGGCCCAGCATCGGCCCAAGGCCGCCCATCTGCCACATCAGCCACTGGATGGTGTGATAGCGCGCGGCGCCACTGGTCGGCAGGAACTTGCCGGTCTTGTCGCCCAGATAGATCAGCATGGCCCCCGTCTCGAATAGCCCGATGGGCTGGCCGTCCGGCCCGTTCGGGTCGATCATCGCCGGGATCTTGTTGTTGGGGTTCAGCGACAGGAATTCGGGGGTGAACTGGTCCTCGGGGTTGCCGATGCTGATGCGATGGGCGTCATAGTCCAGCCCGCATTCCTCAAGCATGACCGAGGTTTTGATGCCGTTGGGTGTATTCAGTGTGTACAGCTGGATGACATCGGGCCGGCGGGGCGGCCAGCGGTGAGTGATCGGAAAAGCGGCAAGGGCGGTCATGGAAATCCTCTTTGGGCTGGATTTGCGCAATTTGTTATGTGCAGAGTTGTCCGCAGGTGCGACAGGTTAGAAAAGGTAAGCACATGATCAAGGAATTCAAGGAGTTCATCGCTAGAGGCAATGTCGTCGATCTTGCGGTGGGTATCATCATCGGTGCCGCCTTCACGGCCATCGTCAACTCGCTCGTGGCGGATCTGATCAATCCGATCATCGGTCTTCTGACCGGCGGCACGGATTTCAGCGGCCATTACCTGGTGCTGAAGGGCGAGGTCCCGGACGGCGCCAGCCTGAATGCTGCGCGCGATTCCGGCGCGGCCGTCTTTGCCTATGGCTCGTTCCTTTCGGCGGTCATCAACTTCCTGATCATCGCCTGGGCGGTGTTCCTGCTGGTCAAGGGTGTTAACAAGCTGCAAAACGCCGCGATCAGCAAGAAAGAGGAAGAGCCGGCTCCGACCGGCCCGACCCAGGAGGAACTGCTGGTGCAGATCCGGGACGAGCTGCGCGCCAACCGCGCCTGAACCAGGTAAGGCGGCGCCGGTCCTTGCGGGCCGGCGCCGTTTTTCTTTGCGCGAGGCGCGGTTCAGGGCAAGAATGCGACGCAGAAATCCGGTTTTCGCCGCAGGAGATCCCATAATGATCGATATCGACGCAACGGATCGCCGCATCTTGTCGGTGCTGCAACGTGACGGGCGCATCACCAATGCAGAGCTTGCGGCCGAGGTTGCTCTTTCGGCCAGCGCCTGCCATCGCCGGGTCCAGCGGCTGGAGGAAACCGGGTTGATCCGAGGCTATGTCGCGCTGCTGGACGCCCGCAAGCTTGAGCGCCCGACCACCGTTTTCGTCGAGATCACGCTTTCGGGCCAGGCCGATGAACTGCTGGAAGCTTTCGAGCGGGCCGTCCGCACCATCCCCGACGTGCTGGAATGCCATCTGATGGCCGGTTCGGCGGACTATCTTCTGAAGGTCGTGGCCCAGGACACGGACGATTTCGCGCGCATCCACCGCCAGCGCCTGGCCAAGCTGCCAGGCGTGCGGCAGATGCATTCATCCTTTTCGCTTAAGACCGTGGCGCAGACGACGGCGCTGCCGATCTAAAGCATCTCTTTCTACCTGGAGGCATCCCCTGCGGCTGGAAGTGCAGCCGGCATTCCAAAGGAGGAAACCGCAGGGCAACTTGTCGGGGAACCCGCCGAAAAAGGCGCCGGGCCGAAAAAGGCGCCGGGATGAGGCGTCAGGCAAAAGAAAACCCCCGCCGGGGCAGGGGTTTTCCTGAAACGAACGTGTCGCTCGCCTTACAGCGCGCCTTCGCGTTGCGCTTTTTTGCGCGCCAGCTTACGGGCGCGGCGGACGGCCTCGGCCTTTTCACGGGCCTTCTTGACCGAGGGTTTCTCGAAATGCTGCTTGAGCTTCATTTCGCGGAACACCCCTTCGCGCTGAAGTTTTTTCTTCAGAGCACGAAGCGCCTGTTCGACGTTGTTGTCGCGAACACTTACCTGCATGTGGTTGTCACCACCTTCCTAGATTAGAGTTGAACTGAATTGCAGGACGCGGCCTTCTATCAGTGCGAATCGGCTTTGTCCAGAATTTCCGGCCCCGAGGAGGGAACCATGACGCAAGAACGTGACAGATTGATCGACGCCGCCCTGTCGCATGTGACCTTTGAGGGCATGGGCGACAGGGCTGTGGCCGAGGGCGCGCGCGATATCGGCATCTCGGCCGAGCTGGCGCGGGTCTATCTGCCGCGCGGGGGGGCGGATCTTGCGGCGGCCTATCACCGCCGGGGTGATCGGGCGCTGCGGGATTGGCTGACGCGATCACCGCCCGCCGGACGCTTCCGCGACCGGGTTGTGGATACGGTGATGCATCGCCTGGCGCTCTCGGACCGCGAGATGGCGCGGGCGGGTGCGGTGGTGCTGGCGCTGCCGCAGCATGCCGCACTGGGCGCGCGGCTGATCTGGGAGACCGCCGATGCCGTCTGGGAGGGGCTGGGCGATACGTCCGAGGACGTGAACTGGTATTCCAAGCGCGCGACCCTTTCGACCGTATATGGCGCAACGGTGCTTTACTGGCTGGGCGACGACTCCGCCGATGCCGAGGACACCCGTGCCTTCCTGGAGCGCCGGATAGAGGGGGTGATGCGCTTCGAAAAGCTGAAGGGGCAGGTCAAGGCGGTGCCGGGCGTTTCGTCCCTGCTAGGCATGGCGACCGGCTGGATCCGCCGACCGAATCGCGGTGCCCGACCCGGTCGGGTGGATCTGACGGGCGGAGCCGGCGCATGATCCCCGATCTGATGCAGGCGGTCGCGATCTCGGCCCACGGGGCCGCGGATGTGCTGAAGCGGGTCGAGCGCCCGGTGCCGGTGGCGGGCCATGGCCAGATCCTGATCCGGCTTGTCTGGGCGGGTGTGAACCGGCCCGATGTGCTGCAACGCATGGGGGCCTATGCGCCGCCGCCGGGCGCTTCGGATCTGCCTGGCCTCGAATGCGCGGGTATTGTCGCGGGCGTGGGCATGGGCGTGACGCGCTGGAAGGTCGGCGACAGGGTCTGCGCGCTGCTGCCGGGCGGGGGATATGCCGAATATGCGACCTGCTCCTCCGATCATGCACTGCCTATCCCCGACGGGTTGGATCTGCGCGAGGCGGCCGCTCTGCCCGAGACCGCTTTCACCGTCTGGTCCAACGTGGTGAGCCGGGGCGCCTTGCGCGCGGGTGAGCGATTCCTGGTCCATGGGGGCAGCTCGGGCATCGGCACCATGGCGATCCAGGTCGCGCGTGCTCTGGGCGCTTCGGTCTGGGCCACCGCCGGATCGGATGAGAAATGCGCGGCCATGGCCCGGCTCGGCGCCCAGCCGATCAATTACAAGACCGAGGATTTCGTCCCGATCCTGCAACAGGCGGGCGGAGCCGACCTGATCCTGGACATGGTGGGCGGCGATTACATCCCTCGCAACATCAAGGCACTGGCTGATGATGGCAGGCTAGTCTTCATCGCCTTCCTCGGCGGACCCAAGGTCGAGCTGAACTTTGCTCAGGTGATGACGCGCCGTCTGACCATCACAGGTTCGACGCTGCGCCCTCAGTCCGAGGCCGCCAAGGCCGTGATCGCCGAAGATCTGCGCCGTTGCCTTTGGCCTCTGGTCGAAGCGGGCGCCGTGCGGCCCCTGATCGACAGCATCTATCCCTTGGCCGAGGCAGCCGCAGCCCATCGTCACATGGAGGCGAGCAGCCATATCGGCAAGATCCTGTTGCAGGTGGGTTCCGAGGATTGATCCGGCCGGCCCGCTGGCAAGCCTGGGAGCCTCCGGCGGGGATATTTGAACAAGAAAGAACGATTAACCGAATCGAAAGAATTTGGTGTCAGTCTCAGCTTACGGTACAGGCGGGGACGCCGATGACCGTCAAGGAAGACGCCACACCCCGACCCTTTGCTTCGGCGGGCGGGGTGTGTGCGTGTCTTTCTTGTTCAAATATCCCCGCCGGAGGCTCCCGAGCCTGAAGTCAGCGCGGCGCTCGGATCTTCAGATCGCCGGCGCAATCCTTCCGCGCATCCGCTCCACATGCGCGTGGCTGCAAGTTCTTCGTCAGACAAATCCTCACCTCCTGCAAGGCCCGGCTCTGGCAGGTGACGGTGACGCCATCCGCCATGAGCGAGGGATTCGCGCGTAGAAACGCGGCCTCGACCACAGGCGAGGGCAGGGTGGTATCCCGGCGCATTTCGGCCAACTCGGGCGGGGTCTTGATCCCGGCTGCGGCGCGGCGCAGCAGGGCGAAATAATCCTCGACCATAAGACCGGCGCAACTGCCGTGCTTCTTCCATTGATACCATGCCAAGCCCGCCGATCCCATGATGTCGGCCATGGCGGCGGTCTCGCGCCGCGAGGGGTTGCGGAGGGGGCTGCGGCAGTCCGATGGCCAGCCGCGTTCATATTGTGGCCAAAGCCCATGCACGACGAAGCCCAGCCTGCGACCAGGATCGCATTGCTCGGCCTTCTCGTTCTGTCCCTGGCGATCGCACCAGTTCGGTGACCAACTCAGCGACAGGACATAATAGTCGAAGCGCCCCGGCGCATCTTCCGCCACAGCCACGCTTGCCAGGCCCAGGGCCAGAGAAAGAGCCATCCGTATCATGCCGGCAAGACTAGCGGCCAGTGCGGGCGGGCGCTATGAAATTCAGGCTTTATTCCAGTCCCGCAAAAGCCTATATACCCAGCCAATCCCCCCTGAAAATGGAATGGCACCTGCCAAAAGCCGTTTTCCCGGCTGAAGAACTATTGTTAAGGAGAAGGTCATGAACAAGCCGCTGATGGCCCGCGCCACCGCAGTCTGGCTGGTCGACAACACCACGCTGAGCTTCAAGCAGATTGGCGATTTCTGCGGCATGCATGAGCTTGAGGTCCAGGGCATCGCGGATGGCGATGTCGCGGCGGGCGTCAAGGGCTTTGACCCGATCGCCTCGAACCAGCTTGACCAGGCCGAGATCGACAAGGGCCAGAAGGATCCGCGCTACAAGCTGCGGCTCAAGCACAATCCTGCCGCCGAGGGCGAGGAGAAACGCCGCGGCCCGCGCTATACGCCGCTTTCGAAGCGCCAGGACCGGCCCGCCGCCATCCTCTGGCTGGTCAAGTTCCATCCCGAACTGGCCGATGCCCAGATCGCCAAGCTGGTCGGCACGACCAAGCCCACCATCGCCTCGATCCGTGAGCGCACGCATTGGAACATCCAGAATATCCAGCCGATCGATCCGGTCGCGCTGGGCCTCTGCCGGCAGTCGGAACTGGACGCGACGGTCCAGAAGGCCGCCAAGCGCAAGGCGGCTGAGGGCGGCACCATGACTGATGACGAGCGCCGCAAGCTGCTTTCGACCGAGACTTCGCTTTCCATGTCCGACGAGCCCCGCATGCCGAGCGCAATCGCCGGCCTGGAAAACTTCAGCCTTACCCGCGATGATGAGAGGTCGAAGCCCGAGGAACGACTGGACGCCGACAGCTTCTTCAACCTGCCCGAGCAGGATGACGAGGACGAAGACGACCGCTGATTACAAAGGGGCGGCTTGTCCGCCCCCGCCTGTCAGGCTGAACGACTGATATATTTAAGTCCCAGATAGTCTTCGATCCAGTGGCGCGGGCCTTCGCGGTCCAGGCCCTGTATTTGGCTCCACCGAAGGGCACCACCTCGGCAGAGATCAGGCCCGTATTCACGCTGACATTGCAATGTTTCCTGGATATGGGACAGGTGATCGGTCGCGGGCTTGGCGATAGAGGTGCCGAAGATCGTGTCATTGGCGCGGCCCGCCAGGGCGTCGGCGATATGGCCCTCGACTTTCTCGGTGGCGGCAGCGAGCTTTCGGGCGAAGGCTTCATAGATCCTGGCTTGGACATGGATGCGATAGACGCAGGCGTGTGCCTGGCGGCTGCTGCGGAATTTCGAGGCATGTCGTCCTTGACTGTCGCATTCGGATCGGCATCCTTGACGACGAGGAAAGGGGCATGACCGCCTGGTTTCATGCTGCATTCCAGTATCTTCCCGGTTGCTTGGGTCATCGGCGCGCGCCGGCCGGATCGCACCGATGAGGGTCAGCTTGCGCATGAGCGGGCTCTCGCAACGCCCTTGCCGATCCCGGAGGACCAGGACGATGCTGGACAATTCCTTGCGTGGGCCGGGTCGCTAGGCCGGCACCACCAGCGCCAGGGAGGATAGCGGCGTCTCTGAGTCGGGGCGGACGACGAAGCCGCAGCCCTTCGCGATGGCTGGGCCGCATGTGTGGGCGATCATCGTGCTCGGGTGCATCCACGGTATGAGCGCCGGCTACACCCATGGCCCGCTTCGGCACGGTCGGGCGCTTGTGGGTGGTGGGCGGGAATGATCTCGGCGCAGATACGCTTTGCCTCTGGGCCCAACCATTCGATGAAACCGGCTCTATAGGCGCGATATTGCCCTTGGCCCCGGCTCCATGTGGGGCAAGGGGAGGGCTCGTGGGCTTCGGCGTTCGGCGCAGGATAGGCCAAAAGATGCGCATGAGCATGTTCCGATGAACCGAAGCCCGCCCGTCCGCGTTTTGCCCCCATCGTCAGGTTTTCCCTCTTGGCGAAATCAGACTGTGGGGCGGCGGATCTCTCTCCTGCCGCCCCATTTTCTTTCTTGCCCAAATATCCCGGGGGGCGTCTGGTCCACCCCATTGAGGGGTGGACCAGACGCGGGGGCAGAGCCCCCGTCAACCCTGCCAGCAGGGTTGGAGGTCGCCTTCTTCAGGGCTGGCTGCGTGGACCCCGCGCGCGATGGCGCGTGCAAGCGTCGCGGCGGCTGCATGGCCCAGCAGGAAGGGCGTCACCGCCGGATCGGGCAGGGGCTTGGCCCCGGTCGAGACGGCAAAGACCAGATCCCCGTCATAGGGCGTGTGGCTGGGCACGATGGCGCGGGCCATGCCGTCCTGCGCCGCCGTCGCCAGCCGCGTCAGCCCGGCCTTGTCCAGCGCGGCATCGGTGGCGACGATGGCGATGGTCGTCGCCTCGCCCAGGCGCTTGGCCAGGGCCGGCTCGGCCTGCGGGTCGTGATTCCCGCCCATGCCCAGTCCGCCGAACTCGGCCCCGATCTCCCAGGGGGCTGCCCAGAAATGCCGGCTCTCGCCCACGGTTACCGATCCCAGCGCATTGACCGCGACCAGGGCGCCGACCGTCACCCCGCAGTCCAGCACCGCCGAGGCGGAACCCAGCCCGCCCTTCCAGCGATGTGTCATCGCGCCCGTGCCCGCGCCTGCGGTTCCCAGCGCGAAATCCGGTCCCGCCGCCCCCAGCGCTCTCCGGCCCAAGGCGGGATAGGGGTTTTCCCGCCAGTCCTTGTCCCCGCCGTTCAGCAGGTCGAATACGATGGCGCCGGGCACGATGGGCACCCGCGCCGGGCCGACCGCGAAGCCCCGGCCTTTGGCCCGCAGCCCCGCCATCACCCCGTCGCAGGCGGCCAGCCCAAAGGCCGAGCCTCCCGACAGCACCAGCGCATCGACGCCCGGCACCAGCTTGTCGGGGGCCAGAAGCGCGGTCTCGCGCGTGCCCGGCGCGCCGCCCATCACGTTTAGCCCGCAGGGCAGGGGGCCATCCCCCAGCAGCACCGTCACGCCCGAGCGCAGGCCGTGATCCCTGGCATTGCCCACAAGCAGGCCGGCGACATCGGTGATCAGGTTGCGGGGTCCGGGGCGCATCGGGGGCTTCCTAAAGGGGGCCGGGAAACCCTGGCCTCGGCTTTGCGTTGCACCAGCCTAGGGCTGCGCCTAGATAGGGTGCAACAGCTTTGAAAGGACGCGACCATGACCGCTCCCCTCCACCGCATCTTCAATCGCCCCCTGGATGCCGAGATCCCGAAAGGGTTCGAGCAGGCGATCTTCGGCATGGGTTGCTATTGGGGCGTCGAGCGCCTGTTCTGGGAACTGCCGGGGGTCTGGACCACCTCGGTGGGCTTTGCCGGCGGCTCCGTCGCCGATCCCAGCTACAAGCAGGTCTGCGCGGGCGGCACGGGGCATGCCGAGGTGGTCCATCTGGCCTACGATCCCTCGCGTATCAGCTATGAGCGGCTGCTTCAGATCTTCTGGGAGAACCACAATCCCACCCAGGGCAACCGCCAGGGCAACGATGTCGGCTCGCAATACCGCTCGTTGATCATGTATTACACCGACAGCCAGAAAGCCGCGGCCGAACGCAGCAAGACCGATTACGGAAATCGCCTTGCGGTCGAGAGTTTTCCCAACATCACCACGCAGATCCTGCCCGCCGGTCCCTATTACCCCGCGCATGGGGATCACCAGCAATATCTGGACCGCTATCCCGATGGCTATTGCGGGCTGCGCGGCACCGGCGTAGAGGCGCCCCTGGCCAACCCCGCCGAGGAGATCTGATGTCCACCTGGACCGCGCTGACCAAGACCGCCGGACGCGAGGCGGCCGAAGCCCTTGCCGAAATGGGCGAGGAACTGACCCCCGAACCCGTCGGCAGCGGCGTCTTCGAGATCGAGGACGGCTCGGATCAGTGGGAGGTCGGGCTTTATTTCGACGAGGCCCCGGACGAGGTGACGCTGGCCCTGATGGCGGCGGCCTTCGGCACCGATCCCTTCGTCATCTCGGAACTGCCCGAGGTGGATTGGGTCGCGCATGTCAAGCGCGAGCTGTCCCCGGTCGAAGCCGGCCGCTTTTTCGTCCATGGCAGCCATGACGCCGAGCGAGTCCCCGATGGCGCCGTGGCATTGCTGATCGAGGCCGCGATGGCTTTCGGCACCGGCCATCACGCGACGACCAAGGGCTGTCTGCTGGCGCTGGACCGGCTGATCGCCCAGGGCGCGGCACCGCGGCGCATTGTCGATATCGGCTGCGGCACGGCGGTTCTGGCCATGGCCGCCGCGCGGGTCTGCCCGGTCACTGTGCTGGCGGGCGACATTGACTCGCAGGCTGTCGATGTGGCGCGCGCCAATGTCATCGCGAACGGTCTTGACGGCCGTGTCGAATGCGTCGAGGCGGCGGGCTTCGACCACCCGCTGATCGAGGGCGCGGCCCCCTTCGACCTGGTTTTCGCCAATATCCTGAAACAGCCGCTGATCGACCTTGTGCCCGACATGACGCGCTATGTGGCGCCGGGGGGGAAAGCCATTCTTTCGGGCATTCTGACGACCCAGGCCGATGAGGTCGCGGCGGCCTATGCGGCTGGCGGGCTGGCGTTGGAGCAGCGCGACGATCACGGCGACTGGTCCACGCTGGTCGTGATCCGGGCGTGAGGCCCGCGCGCCTGCGATTCCTTTGGCCCGCGCGCCTCGCGCGGGCTTTTTCATGCGCGGCTCTGGCCGGAGGAAGGCCGTGCCCTGGGCATGAAAAAGGCCCCAGAACCGTGGTCCAGAGGCCAAATTCGCTTTGTTTCGCTGGGCTTATCAGCGCGCACTTGCGATGTGCTGAATATCACCGCGGCACAGACCGATATCGTCCAGTTCGCGGTCGGTCAGACGGCTAAGCGCGTTCTTGGTGACGCGGGCATCGTTCCAGGCAGCCAGGGCCGCCATGAGTTTCGAGCCAAAACCGAAAGAGCCATTTCCGCCAACGACGCGGTTCGTGTCGATCGCCGACATGATTTTCACCTTTATATTAACTTGCCCGATCCTGGGCGGTTTGCTTGATGGACAGCATATAGTTCGGGCAATTTGAAAACTCTACGTCCGCAATCGGCATTCCAGCTATGCAGCGCACGCATAAGGCGCCGTTTTCATTAAATTTTTATGAAATCGGCGTGATCAGCCGAAAACAGCGCAATTCTGTATCGTAAAATGCCATTCAGGCGCTTGAGAGTTGCGATCCAGCCTCGACCGGGCTTAGCGCCAATCGCCAAGCTCGGCCTGCCACAATGCAAGTGACGCAACGGCAGCCGTATCGGCGCGCAGGATTCGCGGGCCCAACGAGACGCGGGTGACGTGCTCCAGCCCCGAAAGGCGCGCGCGCTCTGATTCGGACCAGCCGCCTTCGGGGCCGATCAGAATCGCCCAGGGGCCTCGGTCCAGCCCGCGCAGGGTCTGGGCGGGGCCGGCCAGGGCCTCGTCCGCCCACAGGATGCGCCGGGATGCGTCCCAGCCGTCCAGAAGACGCGAGAGCGGCATCAGGTCGGTCACTTCGGGGACGAAGGTGCCGCCGCATTGCTCGGCCGCCTCGACGGCATGGGCCTGCAGGCGGTCCTGGCGGATGCGCTCGGAATTGGTGTGGTCGGTCTGGACCGGCAGGATGCGGGCCGCGCCCATCTCCGCGGCCTTCTCGACGATGAAATCGGTGCGCGCCTTCTTGATCGGCGCGAAGATCAGCCACAGGTCCGGCGGATCAAGCTGCGGCGCGCTTTGGCGCAAGAGGGTCAGTTCGGCGCTGCGCTTGGCGATCCGCTGGATCCGGGCCAGCCATTCGCCGTCCCGGCCGTTGAAAAGCGATATCTCGTCCCCCGGCGCCTGCCGCATGACCGAGGCCAGGTAATGGGACTGGTCGGGGTTCAGCGCGATGCCTTGTCCCTCGGCCAGCGGGTGCTCTATGAACAATCTGATTTTCGCCATGATGGGGGCAGCTTAATGCAGACCGACCGCAGGACGCCAGAGGCCCATCAGGCCGTTGCCGACGCCCCCGCCGACAATTGGGTGGACCGCCATGCGCCGCCGCGCTGGAGGCCCTGGCTGCGGCTTTCGCGCGCGGACCGGCCGATCGGCACCTGGCTGCTGCTGCTGCCTTGCTGGTGGGGCGTGGGCTTGGCGATGATCGCCGACCGGCCGCGCTGGTTCGATCTGTGGCTGATCGTCGCCTGCGGGCTGGGCGCGATCCTGATGCGGGGCGCGGGCTGCACCTGGAACGACATCACCGACCGCGATTTCGACGCGCAGGTGGCGCGAACGCGGTCGCGGCCCATCCCTTCGGGGCAGGTCACTGTCAGGGGCGCGCTGGCCTGGCTGGGCGCGCAGGCGCTGGCGGCCTTCCTGATCCTGCTGACGCTGGGCCAGACCGCGATCTGGCTGGGCGTCGCCTCGCTGGCGCTGGTGGCGATCTATCCCTTCGCCAAGCGGTTCACCTGGTGGCCGCAGGTGTTTCTGGGTCTGGCCTTCAACTGGGGCATCCTGCTGGCCTGGGGCGCGCATATGGGCGGCGTGGGGGCGGCGCCCTTCGTGGCCTGGCTTGCGGGGATCTGCTGGACCATCTTCTATGACACCATCTATGCCCATCAGGACACCGAGGACGACGCGCTGATCGGCGTCAAATCCACCGCGCGGCTTTTCGGCCGGGACAGCGGGCTGTGGCTGGCGCGCTTTGGCTTCTGCGCCGTGGTGCTGCTGATCGCGGCCGTCGCCCTGACCCGTCCGCAGGGAGCGGCGGTCTGGCTTTGCGCTACCGGCATCCTGGGCTTCGCGCTGCATCTGCTTTGGCAATTGCGCCGCTTCGACATGTCGGACCCGGAGCGCTGCCTGCGGCTTTTCCGCGCGAACCGGGATGCCGGACTGTTGATCGCGCTGTTTCTTGCCATCGCGGGACTGGTCTGATTGTCCAAGCGGCAACGCTGCTTTAAAAGCGGCGGATCGGAAACAGCCCGAAGGTTCCCCGGATGGCCAATCCCAAAGCGCGCCGCGCCCCTGCGGTCCTTGCCAGCCTGATCGTCCTGGCCGCCGCTGGCGGCCTGTCCTGGTTCGGTGCGCGCGAGGCCGCCGATTTCCTGGAACGCCAGGCCAGCGCCGAAGTCGGCGCGGCATTGCGGGATGCCGGCCATGGCTGGGCCGAGGTCGCGGCCTCGGGGCTGCAAGTGCGTCTGACCGGCACGGCCCCCGACGAGATCCAGCGTTTCCGCGCCAAGTCCCGCGCCGAGTCGGTGGTCGAGCCGGGCCGCGTCGTCGATGAGATGACCGTGGCCGCCCGCGCCGCCCTTGGCACGCCAGGTTTCAAGATCCAGCTTCTGCGCAATGATGACGGCATCTCGATTGTGGGGCTGGTGCCCGCCGTGCTTGATCGGGACGCGATGGTGACGGCGCTTCAGCGCCAGACCAATGCGAAATCGGTTTCGGATCTGGTCGAAACGGCGGATTACGCCATCCCCGAAGGTTGGGAATCGGCCTTTTCCTATGGGTTGAAGGCGGCGCAACTGGCGCGGCACGGCAAGGTCTCGATCGCGCCGGGCAAGGTCGTGGTCGAGGCGATCACCGACAGCCCCGGCGAAAAGGCCGGGCTGGAAGAGGCGCTGCGCCGCGCCCGTCCCGCCGATGTCCAGCTTGACGCCCGGATCAAGGCGCCCCGCCCGGTGATGGCGCCCTTCACTTTGCGTTTCGTCAAATCCGGCGAGGCCGCGCGTTTCGACGCCTGCGCGGCCGATAATCAGGCCGACCGCGACCGCATCCTTGCGGCGGGTGTCGCGGCGGGTATCCCCGGCGCGCCGCAATGCGCGCTGGCGCTTGGCACGCCCAGCCCCGTCTGGGCCGATGCGGCGGTCGCGGGCATTCGGGCGGTGCAGGCCCTGGGCCAGGGCTCGGTCACGCTTTCGGATACGGATGTCGCGCTTTTCGCCCCCGCCGGGGTCGATGCCGCGCGCTTCGACGAGGCGGTCGGCCGGCTGGAAGGCGGGCTGCCCGCCGGCTTCACCCTGACATCGGAACATGAGAAACCCAGCGACCCGGTGCCGCAGCCGGCCGAGTTCTCGGCCAGTCGCAGCGGCGCGGGGGTGATCCTGCGCGGCCGGATCAGCGACGAGCGCATGCGCGATGCGGTCGAGAGCATGGCCCGCGCGCGCTTTGGCCATGTGGACAGCGCGCTGCGCCTTGACCAGGGCGTGCCGGATGGCTGGACGCTGCGCGCCATCGCGGCGCTTGAGGCGTTGGCGGGACTGGACCAGGGCGCGGTCACGGTCACGCCGCAACTGATCCGGCTGTCGGGCGTGGCCGGCAGCCAGACCGCCTCGGACACGGCGGCGGCGCGGCTGTCGCAGCGGCTGGGCGCCGGTGCCCGATACGAGCTTTCGATCCGCTATGACCGCTGGCTGGACCCGCTGCTGGCGCTGCCTTCGGGTGCGGAGTGCGTCGATCGGCTGAATGCGGTGATGACCGAATCCGAGATCGGCTTCGAGCCGGGCAAGTCCATCATCGCCGGTGATCCCCAGCCCACGCTCAAGCGGCTTGGCCAGGCCATGGCCGATTGCGGCGCCTATCGCATCGAGATCGGCGGCCATACCGACAGCCAGGGCTCGGACGCGCTGAACGCCGAACTGTCGCGCGCCCGCGCCCAGGCGGTGCTGGACGCGATGGCGGCCGATGGCATCGACACCGCGCGGATGCAGGCCAAGGGCCATGGCGAAACCCAGCCCATCGCCGCGAACGACACCGATGCCGGCCGCGAGGCGAACCGCCGGATCGAGTTCCGGCTTCTGGCCGAGGCACCCGCCGTGGTCGAGACCCCCCGCCCCGTCCAGAAGGTCAGCGGCGTCACCGACAGTCCCGGTGTCGCGGTCGCCCGTGCCGCCCGCGCCGCGAGCGATGCGGCGACGGGCGCGGTGGCTCCGGTCCTGGGACCGCCCGTCGCCGTGCCGGCGATGCCGGTCGAAACCCCGGCCATGTCGGCGGCGACGGCGGCGGTCCAGGCGGTGGCGCGGGGCCGTCTGCTGCTTTCGGCCATCGACGCCGCGACCCTGCCGGCGCTGGAAACCGCCTTCCCCGACCCCGAGGCCGGGGCGGATGGCCTGCTGGTCGCCCAGGATGCGCTTGTCGATGCCGCGGCTGGCGTGGCGCTGCGCGTCATCCAGGGACAGGCCGCCGGTGCCGATGTGCCCCAGACCGGACAGGGGGGCGAATGACCCGGCCCGCCCGCCCGCTGATCCGCCCGCCGAAAAACAGGAACCCCGCATGAACCGCAACGAATTCATCATCGCCACCGCGATCATCCTGTTCGCCGCCTTCCTGCTGGGCTGGTTCGCCAGTTGGCTGATCCACCGCCTGTCCCGCGTCACCCGCGCCGAGATCGGCGAGCTGGAAAGCATGGCCCAGCAGCTTCATGACGCCGAGGAGGCGCGCGACAAGGCGGTGCAGGAACTGGAAGAGCGCGAGGCCGAATTGGTGGACAAGCTGGGCGCCACCGAATCCGAACTGCGCGCCGCTCAGGACGAGTTGCGCGAAGGCCAGGCCGAAATCGCCGAGTTGCGCGACTATATCGACCGCAAGCTGGGCAGGAAAAGTTAGCGCGTGGCCTTGGGGTCGGTGCCGCCTTCCCGATCCCATTGGCTCAGCGCGGCCGTCATGCGCGCCGTCGCCTCGGGCTCAAGCCGGGCGTGGCTGGGCGTTCTGGCGCAGATTTCCCACCAGCGGCGCAGATAGGGCAGATGCGCCGCGCGCAAGGGCAGCCGCTGGTTCAGCCGAAGGATCGGGCTGCCGCTGCGGCGCAGGCGATCCAGGACCAGACACTCATGTTCCTTGCTCAGCCGCCAGAAGGCCGGTTTCAGGACCTGGCCGGCGAAATGGATGACGGCGGGGTCGCGCATGATGCGTTTGGGGGATTCGGCGTAAAAGCGATGGTTGTAGCGGTCGTGCAGCCGCGTGTAATGGCTGCCATGGGTCAACGAGAACAGCCCCTGATCCCCGAAGCCCAGCCGCAGCCGGTCATGCGCCCATTCGGCTGTGTCGAGATAATGCCCGATCCCGATCCCGTCGCGGCGGAGCTTGCGCAGGTTCAGCACGATCGCGCCGCTGTTGATCAGCCCGCGCGAGATGTGCCGGATCAGCCCCGAGGGCAGGCCACAGGCATGGGCGCGGCGCGCGCCTCCGATCAGAAGCGGCGGCAGGTCCGTGAACTCGCGGCAGGCGATCAGGTATTTCCCCATGAAGGGATGATGCAGCAGCGGCACCAGATCGCCCGCCACGATGATATCCGTCGCATCCAGATAGATCACGCGATCCAGATCGCCGGGCAGGTGCTGATGCGCGACGAACCACAGGAAGCGCGCGCTGTCCGGCTTGCCGCCCAGTTCCCTCAGCCGGCCGAAGGCGGCGGCATCTGGCACCCGCACCGGATGCAGCGTCACATTGCCAAGGCCGGCGCAGAACTCGGCCAGGGCCCGGATCTGCGGGGCGGGGATGTTCTGCTCGAACAGCCAGAACCGGATTTCGTCGCGGGGATGGGCATCGGCCAGCGACAGGATCATCACCTGCACCATGTCCAGGTCGCGCCCCGCGAACGAGGTCATCACGTCCAGCCGCGCCGGCGTCCTGCCGCGGCATCGGCGCCGCAGATGCAGGTCCATCGCGGGCGCCCAGATCCCCGGTGCGCGCCGAAAAAGATGCCTGGCGGTCGAAAGGGCGTTCTGGGACGGCATTGGGCACCGGAATTGATCGCCGGAGAAGCAGCGCCGGATCGGTCCGGCGCCGCTGGTGTCGTCAGATGCCGGCCTCGATGATGGCGCGGGCCAGGATCGGCACGGTGGAATCGTTCAGCCCCGCGATGTTCAGCCGCGAATCGCCGACCATGTAGATGCCGAATTCTTCCTTGATCCGGGCCACCTGCTCGGCCGAGGCGCCAAGGCGCGAGAACATGCCGCGATGCTGGGCGATGAAGTCGAAACGGTCCGAGCCGGACAGGGCGCGCAGTTCCGCCGCCAGTTGCCCGCGCAGCTTCAGCATGCCGCCGCGCACCTCTTCCAGTTCCGCCGTCCAGTCGGCGCGCAGCGCCGCGTCGTTCAGGATGGTCGAGACGATCTTGGCGCCGTGGAAGGGCGGGAAGGAATAGGTCTGGCGGTTCAGATAGGCCATCGTGCCCTGGGCCAGGTCCTTGGTCGCCGTGTCGGCGCACAGTGCCAGCAGGCAGCCGGTCCGTTCGCGATAGATGCCGAAGTTCTTGCTGCACGAGGCCGCGATCAGCACCTCGGGAATGCGCGAGGCGATCAGGCGGGTGCCCGCCGCATCCTCTTCCAGCCCGTCGCCGAAGCCCTGGTAGGCCAGGTCGATCAAGGGGGTCGCGCCTGTTTTCTCAAGGATTTCGGCGACCTCGGCCCATTGCTCCAGCGTCAGGTTCGCGCCGGTCGGGTTGTGGCAGCAGCCGTGCAGCAGCACCACGTCGCCCTTTTTCGCGGCCGAGATGTCGGCCTTCATCCCCTCGAAATCGACGCCGCGCGTGGCATTGTCGAAATAGCGGTAATCCGCCATCGGCAGGTGCATGAAATTCATGATCGAGACATGGTTCGGCCAGGTCGGGTCCGAAACGAAGACGCGCAGGTCGGGGTTCGCCAGCCGCGCCAGTTCCAGCGCCTGTCGGATCGCGCCGGTGCCGCCGACGGTGGCCAGGGCCGCGGTCGTCTCGGGCTTGTAGCCATCGGCCAGGATCATCAGGCTCATCGCCTTCTGGAAATCCGGCTCGCCCGCCAGACCGGCATAGGTCTTGGTCGTCTCGGTCTCAAGCATCCGCTTTTCGGCTTCCAGGACGGCGCGCATGATCGGCGTGTGGCCGGTCGCATCCTTGTAGACGCCCACGCCCAGGTCGATCTTGCCCTGGCGGGGATCGGCCCTGAATTCGCCCATCAGGGCCAGGATCTTGTCGGGGGCCTGCGGTTTCAGATTACCCAGCATTCACGCATCTCCGGTTGCGATTTTAAGATCCGGGAAGCTGCCCCATTCGGCCCAGCTTCCATCGTAAAGCGAATGGTCCCGATGCCCGACCCGGTCCAGCGCCAGAAACAGGATCGCCGCCGTCACGCCCGAGCCGCAGGTGGTGATCGCGGGCCGCGACAGATCGACGCCCGCCGCCTGGAACTCGGCGCGCAGCGCGTCGGGGGATTTCATCGTGCCGTCCGCCTCGAACAGCCGGCCGAAGGGCAGGTTCCGCGCGCCGGGGATGTGGCCCGCGCGCAGGCCGGGCCTGGGCTCGGGCACCTCGCCGCGAAAGCGGGGCTCGCCGCGCGCGTCGATGATCTGATGGCTTCCCAGCTTGCTCGCGGCGGCAACCTGGGTCACGTCGCGCACCAGGCCGGCCTGGCGCTGCACGGTGATGTGACGGTCGCGCAGCACGGGGGGCATGTCCTCGACCGGGCGACCCTCGGCCTGCCATTTGGCAAGCCCGCCGTCCAGCACGGCCACGTCGGTCTTGCCCATCAACCGGAAGGTCCACCAGACCCGCGCGGCCGAGCGCACCGGCGAATTGTCATAGATCACGACCTGATGGCCGTCGCCGATGCCCATGGCGCGCAGGCGGCTGACGAACATCTCGGGCGGGGGGGCCATATGCGGCAGGCCCGACCGTTGATCCGAGATCGCGTCCAGGTCGAAGAAACGCGCGCGGGGGATATGCGCGGCCTCGTATTCGGCGCGCGCGTCGCGGCCCGGTTCCAGAAACCAGGTCGCATCGATCACGCGCAGGTCGGGATCGTTCAGATGCGCGGCCAGCCACGCGGTCGAGACGAGCGTTCTGGGATCGTCGGCTGTGGCGGTCATGGGCCTTCCCTCCGGTAGACGCAAAGGCGCGTCCATCTAACCGGAGCGGGCAGGGCGCGCAATGGCCGCGCGGCCTAGCCCTGCTTCAACAGGCGTTGTTTCTGCCGGTTCCAGTCGCGCTTGGCCGCCGTCTCGCGCTTGTCGGCGACCTTTTTGCCCTTGGCTGTGCCGATCTTCAGCTTCACCCGGCCGCGATCGTTGAAATACAGCAGCAGGGGCACCAGCGTCATGCCCTCGCGCCCGATGGCCTGCCAGAGCCGCGCCAGTTCCTTGCGGCTGACCAGCAGCTTGCGGCGGCGGCGTTCCTCATGGCCAAAGACGCCGGCCTGTTTGTAGGCGGCGATATAGCCGTTGATCAGCCACAACTCCCCTCCTTCGACCGAGGCATAGCTTTCGGCGATGTTGGATTGGCCGGTGCGCAGGCTTTTCACCTCGGAGCCGGTCAGGACGATACCGGCCTCAAGGTCGCTTTCGATGAAGTAATCGAACCGCGCGCGGCGGTTCTCGGCGATGATCTTGGAGTTGGGATCGGATTTGGCGGCCATGACCCGGCAGAGATAGGGCCGCGCGCCGCCCCTGTAAAGGCTTAGCGCAGCGGGACCAGCATCGCGGCAAGGCCGCGCACGCCCGCGCCGATATCGGCCCAGGTCTGGTCGAAATCGGCGTCCTGGCCGAAATAGGGGTCCGCCACCGATTGTCCCGCGCGGCCCGGAACATGGTCCAAAAGCAGCGAAAGCCGGGCCTTGCTGCCCTGGGGCGCGGCGTTGCGCGCCGCTTCCAGGTTGCTGTCATCCATGGCGACGATATGGTCGAATTCGTGGAAATCCCGAGGTTCCATCTGCCGCGCGCGGATGCGCGAGATATTCACCCCGTGCCGCTGGGCGACCTGCTGGGCGCGGCGGTCCGGTTCGCAGCCCACATGCCAGTCGCCGGTCGCGGCCGATTCGATCCGCATGTCGATCCCCGCCGTCTCGGCCAGAACACGCATCGCCCCCTCGGCCAGCGGTGAACGGCAGATGTTTCCCAAGCATACGAACAGCACCGAGGGGCGTGACATGAACAGAACTCTTCCTACTAGTGAAAAGATGCAAATCAATGCGATCTATTTCTTATATTCAAGCGGTTCGGCAAGAATGCCGCTGCGTATGAAAAGACATTATAGATAAATTCAGCGCAACGGGGCAAACGCCTCCGCCGCTTTCCCGCCTGCCGGCGTGGCGTTGCCTAAATTCGCAGCAGCCAGACCAGCGCCGCGGACAGGAGCGCGTTCAGCGGCACCGTGACCAGCCAGGCCCCCAGGATCGTCCGCAGGTATGAGCGGCGGACCAGGTGGCGGCGGTGGACCTCTTCTCCCGGCAGGGCCGGCCGGGCCTTTGCCATGCGGCGGTCGTGCCATTCGCGATAGAAGCCGACGCCAAAGACGCCCCCCACCGCGATATGCGTGGTCGAGACGGGCATGCCAAAGACCGAGAAGCCCAGCACCGTCATCGCCGCCGCCAGAGTCACGCAAAGGCCGCGCGCCGGGTTCAGGCGGGTGATGCTGCTGCCCACCATCATGACCAGCCTGCCGCCGAACAGCAGCATGCCCATGCCGATCCCCAGTCCCGCGATGGCCAGGATCGCGCGCGGCGGCACGGGCAAGGCGCCCTCCGCGTCCTGGGGCAGGGCCTTCAGGATGACCGTCAGCGGCGCCGCGATGTTCGAAACGTCATTGGCTCCATGCGCGAAGCCCATGACCATGGCGGCGAAGACCAGAGGCACGCCCAGAAGCCGCTTCACCGCCTTGCGGCCGTCGATCTGCCGGGCGATCTGGGCGCGCTGGCGGGCATCGGCATAAAGCCCGCCCAGCAGTCCGCCGCCCGCCGCCAGTCCCAGCACCGCGCCCGTTCCCAGCCCGGCGAAGGCCCGCGCGGCCACGCCGAACAGCATCGCCGCCACCAGCCCGACGATCACGGTCAGCCACAGCCCGCCCTCGCGCACGGGGTCGGCGCGGTCCAGCACCCGCGACTGCACGATGGACAGCAATGCCGCCGCCAGACAGCCCGAGACCAGGGGCGAGACGACCCAGCCGACAGCGACCAGCGCCAGCCCGCTCCAGTTCACCGCATCGACCCCGAAGGCGGTCATCCCCGCCCCGGTGATCGCGCCGACCAGCGCATGCGTGGTCGAAATCGGCGCGTCCAGCCAGGTCGCCAGGCTGATCGTGGTCGCGGCGCTTGTCAGCGCGGCCAGCATCACCAGCGCCATGGCCTGGCCCCCGCCGTGGATGCCCCCGCCTTGCATGCCCCCGGTTTGGATCCCGGCCTGGGCCACCAGCCCGCCGGTCAGAGTCGAGGTGACGGCGGCTCCGGCGATGACCGCGCCAAGGATCTCCATTCCCGCGACCAGCCAAAGCCCCAGCCCCAGCCTGATCGCCCCCGCGCCCACGGCGGGCGAAAGCGCGTTGGCCACGTCGTTCGCGCCGATGGACAGGGCCATGTAGACGGCGATGGCGACGGCGCCCGCGACGATCCCCAGCGCCGGCTGGCCCGCGATCAGCGTGGCCGCGATCTCGGCGGCGGTGGCGACGAAGACCAGCGCGATCCCCAGCCGCACTCGGGGCCGGGCCTGCGCCAGCGCGGCGTATTCGGCATTGTTCAGCCGTTCCAGGTCCTTGTCCAGGACGCGGTATTCCCGGCTGCCGCGCGGCATCAGTCGGGGCGCTCGGGCGAGGTGGGCCGAGCCGGCAGGCCGCGCAGCAATTCCTTCAGCCCCGTCTCGGCCACCAGTTCGGCGGCGCGCGTGGGCGGATACCAGCGCCGCCGGCGCTGCTTGGCCTCGGGATATTTCTCGGCCAGGCTCTCGACCGTCAGGGGATAGACCTTGACCTGCACCGGAATGACGAAGCCGCCGTCCTGATGCTTGTCATAATGATAGCTGCCGATCTCGGCCTGGGCGATGGGGCCGCGCGCGCCGGCCTCTTCCCAAGCCTCCTGGCCGGCGGCCTCGGCCAGGCTGCGGCCGGGCATGGGCCAGCCCTTGGGCAGGATCCAGCGCCCGGTGTCGCGGCTGGTGACCAGCAGCACCTCGCCCGTCCGGGCATCGCGGCACAGCGCGGCCACCTGCATCGCGGGGGGGCGGCGGCGCAGCATCCGGGCGATACGGTCGCGCGCACGCCCGATCATTCGCCGCCCTCGGGGTCGTGGTGCCGGCCGCGCAGTGATTTCACCTCGCCCCGCTGGGTTTTCGCGGCCAGGCGGCGGCGCTGGCTGCCCAGGGTGGGCCGGGTCGGGATGCGCTTTTTCGGCGCGACCAGGGCCTGGCGGATCATCTCGGCCAGCCGCTCGCGCGCGATCTCGCGGTTGCGGTTCTGGCTGCGGGTTTCCTCGGCGCGGATCAGGATGGCGCCGTCCTGGGTCCAGCGCCGCCCGGCCAGCCGCCGCAGCCGCGCCTTGACGGCCGGCGCCAGATGCGGAGACCGCTCGGCTTCGAAACGCAGCTCCACCGCCGTCTCGACCTTGTTCACGTTCTGTCCGCCCGGCCCCTGCGAGCGGCTGAACTGCTCGGACAGTTCCCAGTCCTGGATGATCAAGCTGTCGGTGATGCGTAACATGTCGCGAAATATGTCCCAGCGCGGCGCGGTGCAAAATGGCCTTTTGCTAGTTCTGCCCGTTTGCGGGCAAGTGCAACCGGATTGCCGCACTGGCCGAGGCGCCATCGGCGTCAATGACCGTCAATCGCGCGAATCCGGGGCCGGGATCGGGCAGATCTGCCTGCGGTTGCGTCAGCGCGATCCGCGCCGGCGCGTCATTGACCAGAAAGGTCCACGGCCCCCGCCCGCCCTGGGCCTTGGCGATCAGGCCCGCGCCCGCCTCGATCTCGGCTCCGTCGGGGGGATAGGTCAGGCGCAGCGCGTCCGGCGCGGCGGGGCGGGAAAGGCCGCGGCTGACCTCTCCAGGGGGGGCAAAGCGACGCAGCGGCAAGGGCAGGGCGCTGTTCGGCAGGGTCAGCACCTGCGGCGGCGGCGGAGGCAGGGCTACGGCGGGCAGCGCGTCGAACAGATCGAACAGCACCGGCGCGGCCAGATCGCCGCCGAAAGCGCCGGGAACGGGCGTCCCATCCGGCCGCCCCAGCCAGACCGCGCCCAGATGCGCGCCGTCGAAACCCACCGCAAGCGCATCGCGATGCCCGTAAGAGGTGCCGGTCTTATAGGCCATGGGCCGCAGCCGCGCGCCCCGCGGCGCCGGGTTGCGCGCCAGGATGTCGCCCACCTGCCAGGCCGCCGCCGCTCCGAAGATCGGCACTGGCAGCGCCCGCGCTTCCCCCGGCAAGGCCGAAAGGGTGATCCCCCGTCCGCCCCGCGCCAGCGCCGCATAGCCCTGCGCCAGCCCTTCCAGCGTGACCCCCGCCCCGCCCAGAACCATGGCAAGGCCCGGAGCCTCTCCGGGCAGGCGCAGTCCGATCCCGCCCCGCTCCAGCATCTGGGCGACCCGGTTCGGTCCCAACGCCTCGGCCAGCTTCACCACGGGGATATTCAGGGACCAGATCAGCGCGTTGCTCAGGCTCACCGAGCCGCGAAACATGTGGTCGAAATTCTGCGGCTGCCAGCGGCCGAAGGCGGTGGGCCGGTCCTCGATCAGCGTCTCGGGATGGGCCAGCCCCTGATCAAAGGCCAGCCCATAGACGAAGGGCTTCAGGGTTGAGCCCGGACTGCGCCAGGCCCGCGCCATGTCCACGAACCCGGCCGAGGCGCCATCCGTCCAATCCGCCGCCCCGACCTCGGCCAGGATCTCGCCCCGGCGGTGATCGGCCAGGATGATCGCCGCCGACAGCCGCCGCCCGGCGCCCCGCACCGCGCGCGAGGCCAGGGCCTCGGCCCGCGCCTGCAAGCGGGGATCGATGGTCGTCTCGATCCGGCCCGCGCCCGGATGCTCGCGCACCAGCCGCGCGGCCAGAAGCGGCGCCATCGCGGGAAAGGCGCGGCGCGCGCGCGGCACCGGCTCGGCCATCGCGGCCCGCGCGTCGCGCTCAAGGATCAGCCCGGCATCCGCCGCCCGCGCCAGCACCCGGTCGCGCGCGGCCTTGGCAGCTTGGGGGAAACGGTCGGGACGCCGTGTCTCGGGCGATTGCGGCAGTGCCACCAGCAGCGCCGCCTGGGCGGGGGTCAAACGGCGCGGCTCCTTGCCGAACCATTGCAGACTGGCCGCGCGGATACCCTCGACATTGGCGCCGTAAGGTGCCAGCCGCAGATACAGGCTCAGGATCTCGCGCTTTTCCAGCCGCCGCTCCAGGGCCAGCGCCAGCCGCACCTGCCGCAGCTTGCCCGACCATTGCCGCCTCGGGCCTTCCTCCAGCAGCCGCGCCACCTGCATGCTCAGCGTCGACCCCCCCGAGACCACGCGCCCCCGCCGTGCCGCCTGCATTCCGGCGCGCGCCATGGCCCAGACATCGACCCCGCCATGCCGCTCGAAGCGCCGGTCCTCCCACATCACCAGCATGTCCAGAAACAGCGGATCGACCGGGCCGGCATCCAGCCTCCAGCGCCCGTCCGCCACCTGGAAGGCCCGCAGCAGCGAGCCGTCGCGGGCCAGCACCTCGACGCCCACCGGAACTTCCAGCCGGGGCAGCGCCGTCGCCCGCACCCAATCGTCCAGCCGGTCCCGCGCCCCGGCCCCGATGCCCAGGGCCAGGACGGCGGCCAGCAGCGACAGGAAGGCGCGGCGCGAATTCATGCCGGCAAGGATAGACCAGCCGGAAGCGGCGCGAAACGCCCTCGCTTCTTCGTTTCCCAAATACCCATGCGGCACCGGCCAGAGGCGGCTACTTCGCCTCGTCCTCGCCGAACAGTCCCTTCAGCCCGCGCGCGATCAGATTGCCGACCGAGGGGCGGGGCTGGTGGACGAAGGGCAGGGGCCGGCAGACCTCCATCGCGGCGATCCCCACCCGCGCGGTCAGGGCGCCGTTCACCACCCCCTCGCCGAAGCGTTTCGAGACCTTGGCCAGGATCCCCCCGCCCGCCATGGTGTGGATCAGGTCGTCCCCCGCCGCCACCGCGCCGGTCGCGACCAGATGCGTGATCACCGTGCGGGCCAGGCGCCAGCCGCCGACGGCGCCGGCGCGCCCGCCATAGATCTCGGCCATGCGGCGGATCATGCGCAGGTTCGCGGCCAGGGCCGTGACCACATCGGCCAGCGCCAGCGGGATCAGCGCGGTCGCGGCGGCGACGGTGCGGGCGGCGGCCTCGATCTCGCGCCGGGCCTGGCGGTCCAGCTCGGCCAGCAGCTCGGCCTCGGCCATGGCGATCAGGGTCTCGGCCTCATAGGCATCTGCGCGCCGCTCAGCCAGGCGCTTCAATCCCCATTCCAGTTCGGGCCGGTGACGGTAAAGCGTTTCCAGCCGCCCGACCACGCCCTGCGCCGCCTTCACGTCGCCCGAGCCCATGGCGGCCACCGCGTCGCGGTTGATCCCGTCGATGGCGCCGAACCGTGCCCAGGCGCGATATTCGCGCCAGGCCATGCCAAGCGCCGCGATGCAGAACAGCGTCATCAGCGCGATGCCGATCCAGCCCAGCAGCGGATAGCTGTTCAGCAGGTTCGTCAGATAGTTCAGCGTCGCCACCGACAGCAGGAAGGTGAACAGCGCCAGGCCGGTATTGATGAAGAACCGTGTCAGCCGGCTGGGGCCGGCGCCCACCAGCCGCGCCACCATCTGCATCGTCCGGGGCTGGGGCGCGCCGGGCGGCAGCCCCTCGTCGATCATCGGCGCGTCGGCGGGCGAAGGCTCGTCCCCCGTCGACGCGCGCGGCGCCTTGCGCTCGCGCCCGTCCGAAGCGCCGCCAAGGCCGGGCGGCGGAGGCGTCTCCATCATCACCGGCTGGGCTTTCTGGGACTCGCCCCTCTCGACCAGCAGGGGGCCGCGGCGCTTTCCTGGTTCCGTCATCCTCTTCCCCACCTCTCAGATCTGGTCGCCGATCAGGAATTCCGCCGCCCGGTCCAGTCGGATATGCGGTGGACCGTCGCCGGGCCGCAGCGTATTCGGCGCCGGCGCGAAATCCATGATCGCGTAATCGGCCCCCAGCCAATGCGCTGCGCCCTGGCTTGCGGGCACCAGCAGTTCCGCCGGGTTCGAGGGCAGTTCCCCCGGATAGAAGGCGGCCTTGCGTCCGTCCATCAGCGTGCCGCGCACGGCGGGCAGTTCCTCGCCCTGCTGCTCGATCATCTCCTCGGTGGTCGAGCGTAGCGCGGCGATCGACATGGCTTCGGTCCGGGCGCCCTGGAAATCGGCGCGGTCGCGGGCCTCGCGCAGCATGGCACTGGTGATCCCGGTCAGGCGCGGATGCTGGATATGGTGCAGGTGATCGGCCTTGGTCGCGGCGAAAAGGATGCGGTTGACCCGCCGCGCGCCCAGCAATTGCGCCAGCCAGCCCGCGCGGCCGGGGCGAAAGGCGCTCAGGATGTCGGCCATGGCGCGGCGCATGTCCTCGACGGCCTGCGGCCCGGCATGGATCGCGCCCAGCACGTCCATCAGCACCACCTGCCGGTCGATCCGGGCGAAATGGTCGCGAAAGAACGGCCGCACCACCCGCGACTTGTAGGCGCCGAAGCGGCGGGCGAATTCGCGGCCCAGGGGACCGTCGCGCATGTCATGGGGCAGCGGCGTGAAGGTCAGCGCGGGCGAGCCCTCAAGCTCTCCGGGCATCAGGAAGCGGCCCGGCGTGCAATCCGACCAGCCCGCATCCCGCGTCTGGTGCAGGTGCCGCGTATAGGCGGTGGCCAGGGCCTGGGCGGCGGCCTCGTCGAAGCTGGCCGGGTCGGCGGCGGCAAGGGCGGCGCGGAAAGCCTCGGCACCGGGACGGCCCTGCATCCGGTCCAGGACTTCTTGCGACCATTCGCCGAAATCCTTCTCCATCAGGCGCAGGTCCAAAAGCCATTCGCCCGGATAATCCACGATATCCAGATGCAGCACCTGCGTGCCGCGCCAGCCGGACAGCAGGCCGCTGGGCTGGATCCGCAGCGACAGACGCAACTGGCTGACATGGCGCGTGCCTTCGGGCCAATGCGGATCGGGGCCGGTCATCGCCGCCAGATGCCGTTCATAGTCGAAGCGGGGCACGGTGTCGTCGGGCTGGGGCTGCAACCACGCCGCCTTGATCGAGCCGTCGGCGGCGGCCCGCAGCGCCGCCATCCGCCCCCGGTCCAGCAGGTTCGCGACCAGCGAGGTGATGAACACGGTCTTGCCCGCGCGCGACAGTCCCGTGACGCCCAGCCGGATCACCGGATCCGAAATTCCAAGCCCCTGCATCAGATCGTCGGCAATTCCCATTCCATCCCCCGCCTTTCGCCTGATCAAGATAGGCAGGCGCGGCACGGATGTGTAGGGGCCGCGCCCGGCCGCCCTTTCCCTTGGCCCAGCCTTTCCCTTGGCCAGCCTTTCCCCGACCTGCCCTTTCCCCGGTCCCCCGCTTTTGCCATAAGGCGGCATGGACCTGCCCGCCCCTCTGCCCATCGACGCCGTTCTGCCCGCGCTGATCCGGGCGCTGGAGGGCCATGGCCGCGCGGTGCTGATGGCCCCGCCGGGCGCGGGCAAGACGACGCGCGTGCCCCTGGCGCTTTTGCCCGTGATCCGTGATCGCATCGTCATGCTGGAGCCGCGCCGCCTTGCCGCCCGCGCAAGCGCCGAGCGCATGGCCGAGACCCTGGGCGAGCCTTTGGGCGCGACCGTCGGCTACCGCATCCGGGGCGAGGCCGTGCCGGGCCGTCGCATCGAGGTCGTGACCGAGGGCATTCTGACGCGGATGCTGCAATCGGACCCCTCGCTGGACGGCATCGGCTGCGTCATCTTCGACGAATTCCACGAACGCAGCCTGAACGCCGATCTGGGTCTTGCCCTGGCCTGGGAGGCGCGCCAGGCCCTGCGCCCCGATCTGGCGCTGCTGGTCATGTCGGCGACGCTGGATGCCGAGCCGGTCGCGGCGCTTCTGGACGCGGCCCCGGTGATCCGCTCTGATGGCCGCGCCTTTCCCGTCGAGACCCGCTGGCTGGACCGTCCCCTGCCACCCGGCGCCCGCCTGATCCCCGAGGCCGTGCGGCTGATCGCCCAGGCCCTGGCCGAGACGCGCGAACTGGGCGGCACGCTTCTGGCCTTCCTGCCGGGCGAGGGAGAGATCCGCCGCACCGCCGCCGCGCTGGACGTGGGCGTCGAGGTGGTGCCCCTGTTCGGCGCGATGGATTTCAAGGCGCAGCGCGCGGCCCTGCAACCGGCGCCGGGCCGGCGGGTGGTGCTGGCGACCTCGATCGCCGAGACTTCGCTGACCATTCCCGGCGTCAAGGTGGTGGTCGATGCCGGGCGGGCGCGGCGCGCGCGCTTCGATCCCGGTTCCGGCATGTCGCGGCTGGTGACCGAACGCGTCAGCCGGGCCGAGGCCGAGCAGCGCCGGGGCCGCGCCGGCCGGGTCGCGCCGGGGGTCTGCTATCGCATGTGGGCGCGGGCCGAGGAGGGCGCGCTGCCCGCTTTCGCCCCGCCCGAGATCGCCGTGGCTGACCTGGCCGGGCTGGCGCTGGAACTGGCGAACTGGGGTTCGGACGGGACGGATCTGGCTTTCCTGACCCCGCCGCCCGGGGGCGCGCTGGCCGAGGCCCGCGCCCTGCTGCGCGATCTGGGCGCGCTGGACATGGGCGACCGGATCACCGATCACGGCCGGGCGCTTGCGGCGCTGCCGCTGCATCCCCGCCTGGCGCATATGCTGCTGGTCGCGGGGCGGGGCGCCGCCGATCTGGCCGCGCTTCTGGCCGAGCGCGATCCGCTGTCGGGCGCGCCCACGGATCTGGCCCTGCGCCTTGGCGCGATCCGCGACGCCCGCGCCTATGCCGGGCGCCATCCCTGGCCCGCCAATCCCGCCACTCTGGCCCGCATTCGCGACGAGGCGAAGCGCCTGCGCCGCATGGCCACCGCGTCGCGCGACCTGTCCCCCGGCGCGATGGCCGCGCTTGCCTATCCCGACCGCATCGGGCTGCGCCGCAAGGGCGATCAGCCGCGCCATGTCCTGTCCGGCGGCAAGGGCGCGGTATTGCCCGAGGGCGATCCGCTGTCGGGACAGCGGCTGATCGTGGCGACCGATCTGGACGGCGACACGCGCGAGGCCCGCATCCGCATGGCCGCCCCCCTGGCCGAGGATGAGGTCCGCGCGCTGTTTGGCGACCGGATCGAACTGGTCGAGACGGTGGAATGGTCCCGGCGCGATGGCCGCATTCTGGCCCGGCGGCAGGAAAGGCTGGGCGCGCTGGTCCTGTCCGACCGGGCGCTGGACGATCCCGACCCCGCGGCGATGGCGCGGGCCGCCTTCGAGGGGCTGCGTCTGATCGGCCTGACCTTCACCCCCGCCGCTGCCCGGCTGCGGGCGCGGATCGCGCTGGTCCCCGATCTTGGCCCGGTCGATGACGCGAGCCTGCTGGCCGACGGGGATTGGCTTCTGCCCTTCCTGACCCGCGCCCGCAGCCAGTCCGATCTGCGCGCGCTGGACCTGACCGAGGCGCTGAAGGCCCGTATCGGCTGGGACGGCCAGCAGCGCCTGGACCGCGAGGCGCCGGCGCATTTCGTCACGCCCCTGGGCCGCAAGGTGCCGATCGATTACGACCATGAGACGCCCTCGATCGAGCTGAAGCTGCAAGAGCTGTTCGGGCTGGCCCGGCATCCGGTGGTCGGCGGGCGGGCGCTGCGGATCTTCATGCTGTCGCCGGGTGGCAAGCCTGTCGCGGTGACAAGCGACCTGCCCGGCTTCTGGGCGGGAGGCTATGCCGAGGTCAGGAAGGACATGCGCGGCCGCTATCCCCGCCATCCCTGGCCCGAGAACCCGCTGGACGCCGATCCGACCACGCGCGCCAAGCCACGCGGCACCTGACGGGCGCTTTTTTCGCCAGTCGGGTCGGCCAGTCGGGTCGGCCAGTCGGATCGGCCAGTCGGATCGGCCAGTCGGGCGGGGCGCGGTCAGGTCGGTTTCTGTTGGGCCGGTTTCAGTCAAGCCGGGCAGGCAGTGCCATGCCGCGCAGGATCTCCGCCGCCGGCATCGGGCGCTTGCCCTCGCGCTGGGCCTCAAGCACCTCGACCGCGCCGGTCCCGCAGGCGATGGCAAAGCCGGAAAGCACCGCGCCCGGCCGGCCCTGGCCGGGAACGAGGCGCGAGCGCAGAAGCTTCACCCGCTCGCCCCCGATCAGGCACCAGGCGCCGGGAAAGGGCGAAAGCCCCCGGATCAGCCGGTCCACCTGCGCGGCGGGAAGGGTCCAGTCGATCCGCGCCTCGGCCTTGTCGATCTTTCGGGCATAGGTCACGCCCTCGGCGGGCTGGGGGATGCGGGGCAAGGGTATCCGGTCCAGCACATCGGCGATCAGATCGGCGCCCAGGCCCGACAGGCGGTCATGCAGGTCGGCGGTGGTCTCATCGGTGCCGATGGGGGTGCGCGTCTCGGCCAGCACCGGGCCGGTATCCAGCCCCGCCTCCATCTGCATGATGGCGACGCCGGTTTCCGCATCGCCCGACATGATCGCGCGGTGGATCGGCGCCGCCCCGCGCCAGCGCGGCAACAGCGAGGCGTGGATATTGAGGCAGCCTAGCCGTGGAGCGTCCAGCACAGGCTGGGGCAGGATCAGCCCATAGGCCACGACGACCGCCACATCGGCCTTCAGCGCGGCGAAATCGGCCTGATCCTCGGGCGATTTCAGCCGTTCTGGCGTGCGGACGGGAATGCCAAGCTGCTGCGCCGCCTGATGCACGGGGGAAAGGCGCGGCTTTTGCCCACGCCCGGCGGCGCGAGGCGGCTGGGAGTAGACCGCGACGACCTGATGCCGCGCCGCGACGGCCCGCAGCGCCGGCACCGAAAATTCCGGGGTTCCCATGAAGATCACGCGCATATCGCCCTCCGTTCAGGCCCCTCTCATATGCCGGGGCGGGGCCGCGATGCAAACCCGGCCAGAAAATCCTGCACCAGCGCAGTGGCCCGCGCCCGCGCCGCCGCGTCGAACTCCAAGGGCGACAGGCTGGATCTTTCCCGCTGATCGAAGCCGTGATCGACGCCGGCCAGGGTCACGTCGCGCAGGTCGCTGCCCTTGGCGCGCAGATCGCCGGCCATCTCGCGGCAGGGCCGGGGGTTGGTGATGCTGTCCTCTTGGGCCAGGATCATCAGCCCCCGCGCCTGCCGGGGCCAGGTCGCGGCGGCGCCGCCGTTAAGAAGCCCGCAATAGGGATAAAGCAGCACCACCGGCCCGATTTGGCCGGCAAGCTCCTGGCGGGGCGCGGGCCAGGCGGTCAGGCCGGGGGGCGGGGCGAACCGCGCCAGTTCGGCCAGAAGCTCCATCACGGTCCAGCCGCCATGCGAGGCGCCCAGGATCGCCACGTCGCCGGGGTCGATCCCCGGCATCCAGCGCAAGGCGGCCAGCGCCACGGCCAGATCGCCCGCCCGCTCGGCCCCCGGCAGGATCTGGCCCGCGCAGACCGCGCGCCAGCTTTGCGCGACCGTCAGCCGGTGCGGCGCATGGCTGTCCAGGATCATCGCCGCCCGGCCCTGATCCAGCATCAGCCCCGCCCAAAAGGCCATGTTGTCATGCACCCCGTCGCAGCCCGACAGCAGGATCGCCGCCTTGTGCGGTCCCGGACCCGGCGGGCGAAGGATCCGCCAATGGGGCGCCAGCATGGCCTGACGCTGGGCCGGGCTTTGCGCCAGGGGCTGCCAGCCCAGGGCGTTGCGCGCCGTGTTCAGCGCCAGAAGCAGCAGTACCGCCGCCAGCACCGCCGCCGGGGGGATCAGCCATTGTCGCATCCGATAAGCCCGCCCTTGCCGCATTTCGCCTTGAGCCGCGCCGTGTCCGCCGCGGTCCACCCCTCGGGGGCGGTGACCGAGACCCAGCCGTCGATATATTCCCCGGCATCGTAGATATGGCCGAAGCCCGGCGGCGTCGAGGTCGAGACAAGCATGTCCACGGCCAGTTGAAGCTGCGTCACGATGGGCGTGAAGTTGAGCCGGGGCGAGACATCGGGTGCCGCCGGCTCGCGCATCCAGCCCGGCGCGCGCCAAAGCGAGGCGGCGTTGTAGAACACGATGGGGTCGCTGGCATGTTGCAGGAACAGGATGCGCAGCCGACCCCATTCGCGGCCCGAACGGTCGGGCGGCGCGAACTGGCTGGCATAGCGGATCACCTCGCCATCGTCGATCTCGGGCAGGATGAAGGGGCTGCCGGGATTGCGCGCCGCGTTCGACTGGCGCCACAGCGTCGAGGGAAAGGGCGGCCCCACCCAGAACGCGCCCGAGACCGGCTCGTTCATCATCTGGAACGGGTTGAACGCATACATCGAGGACCAGGCCCCAAGCGAGATCCCATGCAAGTAAAGCCGGGGCCGGGCCTGGGGCGGCAGGCGGCGCCAATGCTCATAGACAAGCCGCATCAGCGCGGTCGCCTGCTCCAGGCCCGAATCGGTCTCGAAGATCAGCGCCAGCGGGCTTTGCAGATAGGAATATTGCACCGCCACGGTCGCCACGTCGCCGCCCTGCATGTATTCCAGCGCGTCATAGCTGGCCGGATCCATCCAGCCGGTTCCGGTCGGGCTGGCCACGACCAGAACCTTGCGGTCGAAGGCGCCCACGCGCCGCATCTCTTCAAGCGCGAGGCGGGCGCGGGTCTCGGGGCTTTTGTCCTGGGCAAGGCCGACATAGATCCGCAGCGGCTCGCGCGCGGGGCGGCCGGTAAAGCCCGAGATCGCGGCGGCGCGCGGACCGTTCAGCACGAAGTCCCGCCCCGGCTTGCCCATCAGATCCCAGTCCACCAGCGAGGCCGCGCTGCCCGACTGCCAGTCCTGTCCGGGCGGTGCGGCGGTCGGGTCGGTCAGGTGCTGGGCCGCGACATAAGAGCGGTCGGCGATTTGCAGCGCCTGGTTCACCACCCCGTCGCGGGTCAGCACGACGACGATGATCGTCGCCAGCGCCAGGCCCAGCACATTGGCGCTGGCCGCAGGGATATGCCGCGCCAGCCGCAGGCGCAGCAGGTCGAAAAGCCCCTGGATCGCCTTGCCGGTCAGGAACAGCGCCAGAAAGACCACCGCCGTCAGCGCAAGCATCTTGGTGGTGTTCGCGGCCTCAAGCAGCGGCATGTGCATGCGGCTGCGAATGCTGTTCTGCCACTCGGTGGACAGCGCGACGCAGCGGATCAGCACGATCAGCACCGGCAGCGCCACGACCGCATGGGCGATATTGGCCCAGCGACGCGGCGGAACGGGGATTTCCAGCGTGCGCCAGATCGCCAGCAGGAATTGCGTCAGAAGATAGCCCGCCGCCATCGAAACGCCCGCAAGCCCCCCTTGCATGACCCAATCGCGCGGGATCAGCGAGGGTGTCAGCGAAGCTGCCGCCAGAAGCAGGCCCATCAGCAGCGGCAGGATCGAGAACATGCGTCACCCCCTGGCAATGGTCCGCGCGCCGGCTTTCGCCCGGTCCCGGCAAGGCACGAGGTTAGGGGCGCGGGCACGGATTGGGAAGTCCCGCGCTTGGCGATGGGGGCGCGAAGGCGCGGGCTGGTTTTGCGGTTCGGGCGGGGGCCTGGTGGTCGTGGCGGGATGAAGGGTTGCCGCATTCCGACCCTGTGGCGCGGAATCTGCCCGGCAGGCCCGAATATGCGAGAGCTTCCACTTGCGACGAAGGCCCTGCGACACCCCTCGGGTGGGAAAGGGCCGAGGCCCAGCCCGCCACGAGCCGCGACCTGCGAGTCCAAGGCGGATGCGCTTGCGGAGCCCCCTGATCGTGATCGCGCGTCGGCCGCGCATCCTGTCATGCACCGTCGCTTTCCGGCGGTGGCACGGCGGGCCAGCCCGCGCAGTTTCGCACGGGATCGCGTTTTTGCGCGTCACCTGTGACCGAGCGGTCAGGCCATGGTGCGCTTTGCCTGATCGTCCTCGGCCGTGATCCGGCCTGGAAAGTCGCGCGGGGGCCTGAGGGCCGCCTTTCGTGCGACGGGGCTGTTCCCGTGCTGGTCGAGGACCCTGGCGCTCGCCCAATTCGGCTGCTGAGGTTTTTTGATCCTTGTAGGCATTCAAGGTTGAGAGCGCGGCTTGAAGGCATGCCGCCTGCTTGGGCGGGGCGGTCCAGGCGAGAGGTCGGACCGGGGCGCTGCCCCGGACCCCGGGATATTTGGACAAGAAAGACGGGCGGGAAAAGACGACCGATAAGATGCTTTTCTTGACCGCCTGGTCTGTTCCGGGTGGGCTTCATCGACGCGCATCGGGATGCGCACGGCCTCGATGGTATCGGAGCTGGAAGGATGCCATCATCAGGCTGATCGAAGGATTCCAGGCCGTAAGCCTGGCCGTGATCATCGGGATTGCCGTGGGCCTGTCGATCAGTGGATTGCCTGACGCTGCCGGCCCCAACCCGCCAGTTCCCCAACATGCAACCGAAGCCCCCGCAAAGACGGTTCTGGCTGATACGCCTGCAACCCAAGAGGAGGCAGGAGAGGAGACAGCGGGCACAGGTGCGGAGGAAACCGAGCCCTTCAAGCCCGCGGGCTTGGTGAAGGCGGGCTGGGAGGGGGCCTCGAACACTCTGCCATGGTGGGGCATCACTGCGGTGCTGGCCATTCCGGGCAGCACATTGCTTGGGCTGTGGCTGTTGCGGCGAAGAACCGAAGTCGAGGACGACAGTCCGGAATTCACCCGAGCTCTTCGGGAAGTTGCCGCCCCAGTGCACGACGCGAACCCCACTCCACGGGCAATCCGGCTATTCGAGAACAAGATGCGCTATATCTCCGCGCGAGAGGATGCCGCAGTCAATCCCGAGCGGCCGGACATGACCGACATGCTGTTTCGACGCTGGCTCCCCCCTGACTATTTCATCCCGGAACCGCTACGGATCGACGGAAGATCGCTCGCTATACTGGTCGCGGAGCGTATCATAGTCGTTGCGGGTCGCGTGGAGCCGGAGTGGATGAAGACATCCGTCTTGAGCTATGGAGTTGACGGCTGTATGTGCGTTGGTCGATGGCCGGTCCGCCTTCCCGCCGGTCAGGGTTATGCTGGAGGCCGAATGGGTGCTGAGTAACGCCTATGGCCATGCCGCGAGGGATGTCGTGGCGCCGCCGCGGACCTTCGGGGGGGCGGGTGTTGTGGTCGAAGATGTGACCCCTGTCGTCGAGGCGCCGGATCGCACTGAGAGCGGCGCGGATTTGGCCAGTGCCATGCACATGCTCAAGGGCCGGATCCGCGCCCGTGCCCGTCTGACCGACGAGATCCGGTTGGATTCGCTGCTGGTGGATGCGATTGAGGTGATGCGCGTGCTGCGCCGCGCCAGCCCGAACGGCTTTCCCCCTTGGGCGATGTCTGAGAAGCCGGGTTCGCTGCATGGCTTCGGCACGGTCTCGTCCAGATCTGACCGCAGCAGCGGGGTGCGTGACCGACGAAACGGGACAAAGCCAGCCCAACCTTACTCGCACTGCTCTGGACGGTGAGGGAGTTTATGTTGGAAAATGAGGAAGGAGTAGTGTGCAAACGATAAATCAAGCATTTGATTTCGCGTGATTTCAGAAGACGATTTATGTGGCATTTTACAGCATGCCGGCCACGCGCTTCCAGGCCTCACTCCAGAGGTTTCGCCTCGGCGCAGGTCGGGGGCTGTGTCCCCCCGCCTGCCGTCACCCCTCGATGGGGTGGCGGCAGGCGTTCCTTGGGGTATTTTCGCAAACGGAAATGCGCGGGTGCGGCGTCAGCGGCGGGCGAGCTTGGTGGATTTAGAGATCAGCATCTTGCGGCGCAGCGCCGAGAGGTGGTCGAGATAGGTTTTGCCGTTCAGATGGTCGATCTGGTGCTGCGTCGATGTGGCCCAGAGCCCGACGAAATCGCGGTCCTCGATCTGGCCCTGGTCGTTCAGGAAGCGCACCGTGACGGCGCGGGGGCGCTCGATCCGGGCGAAGACGCCGGGAAGGTTGGGGCTGGCCTCGTCATGCGGGCGAAGCTGGTGGCTGGCATGCAGGATCTCGGGATTGGCCATGCGGATGGCCTGGCCGCGCCTGTCCGAGGCATCGACCACCGCCAGGCGCAGCGTGATGCCGATCTGCGGCGCGGCCAGACCCACGCCGGGCATCGCGTCCATGGTTTCGATCATGTCGTCCCAGATCATCCGCACCGTCTCGGTGATGCTCTCGACCGGCTCGGCCGGCTGGTGCAGGCGGCGGTCGTGATAGGGGATGAAGGGACGGACGGTCATGGTCGGGCCTGTGGCTGGGCGGCGCGAGAGAGCCCCGCGTGATCCGGCGCGGCTATCACGGGCGGGACTGAAGGTAAATCCGTCCGGGCGACAGGTCCATGTCCGCGAAAGTGCCCGACGGGGGGTAGCCGTCCCGCGTGGCTGCGCCGGGGCGGTGCAGGCCGGATCCCAGCCGGTCCATGCGGCGTTGGCCATAGGCCGCCCATTCATGCGGCGGGGGCGCCGGGCGGGCCTTGCGGCGCGTCCGGTAGCGGGCGCCCAGCCAGAGGCCCAGAAAGAAGGTGATGGCAGCGTCGAGCAGGAACATGGCGCGGATCCGTCCAGAGGGAACACGGCCGATCCTAGGCCCGCGCGGGCAAACAGGGGCTTAACCAGTCAAATTGGAAATGATTGGATTTGTCTCGATTTACTCCAGATGATCGGTGATCAGCCGGCCGTTCAGGTGGTCGGCCTCGTGCTGGGCGATGCGGGCCTCGATTCCGTCCAGGTGCAGGCATTCGGCCTCGCCCAGAAGGTTGAAGTGATCGAGCCGGATGGCGCGGGGCCGGGCGACCGGGACCGGCAGGCCGGGCAGCGACAGGCATGCCTCCACCGCGACCTCGGTGGTCTCGTCCGTGACCAGGATCTGCGGGTCCAGGATGATCCGGGGGCGGGGCGCGCCCTCTTTCCAGCCCGCATCCATGACGAAAAGGCGGTAAGGCTGGCCGATCTGGGGCGCCGCGAGGCCCCGGCCCTGGGCGTGATACATGGTCGCGAGCAGGTCGGCGGCAAGGCGGCGCAGCCGTTCCCAGTCCAGTTGCCCGGCGGCGGCGCAGCTTTGCCGCAGCACCGGGTCCTGGCCCTGGCGGATGGAGCGGGCAACGCCCTCGCGCGTCAGCCGGGCCGGATCGGGCCCATCCGGGCCGGCATCCAGGTCCTGGCCCGTCAACCGCTCAGGCACGGCCGCGCTCGCGCTTCAGCTTGACCATCTTGCGGGTGATCATCTGGCGCTTGATCGGGCCGAGATGGTCGATGAAGAGCCTGCCGTCCAGATGGTCGATCTCGTGCTGGGCGCATGTGGCCCAGAGGCCGTCGAAGTCGCGCTCCTGCGTTTTGCCGTCAAGGCCCAGCCAGCGCACCCGGACCTGGGCGGGGCGGGTCACGTCGGCATATTGGTCGGGGATCGAGAGGCAGCCTTCCTCATAGGTGTTCAGCTCTTCCGAGGTCCAGGTGATCTCGGGGTTGAGCATGACGATCGGGGCGTGGGGCGCCTCGGGGTCCTTGGTGCAGTCCATGACGTAAAGCCGCGACAGCACGCCCACCTGCGGCGCGGCCAGGCCCACGCCGGGCGCGTCATACATGGTGGCCAGCATGTCGGCGGCCAGGCTCTCGATCTCGGGGGTGATGCGGGCCACGGGTTCGCACGGCTTTTTCAGCCGGGGATCGGGGTGCAGAAGGATGGGGCGCAAGGTCATGACGCTGATCTAGGGCAAGCCTTGGCCTTGCGCAACAAGACGCTATGCTGGACGCACGGATGAAAAGCGAGAGCGCCATGACCCAAAGCCCCGACCCGACCCACGGCCCCGACTTCGACGAGATCATCGACCGCGTCGGAACCGCGTGTTCGAAATGGGACGATATGCAGGCGATCTATGGCGTCTCGCCGCAGGAAGGGTTGCCGATGTGGGTGGCGGACATGGATTTCCGGCCCCCCGCATCGGTCCAGCGCGCGGTCGAGGCGATGGCCGCGCATGGCGTCTATGGCTATCCGGGGGCGAATCGCGCCTATCTGGAGGCGATCCGCTGGTGGATGCGGGCCCGCCACGGCTGGGAGATCCGCCCGGAATGGATCCTGACCGCGCATGGGCTGGTCAATGGCACCGCGATCTGCGTCGATGCCTTCACCCAGCCGGGCGATGCGGTGATCCTGATGACGCCGGTTTATCATGCCTTCGCCCGCGTGACCCGTGCCGCCGGCCGCCAGGTCACCGAGTTCCCTCTGGCCCTGGCCGAGGGCAGGTATCACATGGATTGGGAGAACTGGGCCGGGCGCATGACCGGCGCCGAGAAGATGCTGATCCTGTGCTCTCCTCACAATCCCGGCGGCCGGGTCTGGTCCGAGGTGGAATTGCGCCAGGTGGCCGAATTCTGCGCCGCCCATGACCTGATCCTGGTCTCGGACGAGATCCATCACGATCTGGTCATGCCCGGCGCCCCCCGCCACCAAGTGCTGGCAAAGGCCGTGCCCGAGATCGCGCCGCGTCTGATCACGCTGAGCGCCGCGACCAAGACCTTCAACATCGCGGGCGCCCATATCGGCAACCTGATCATCGCCGATGATTCGCTGCGCCAGACGGTGCAGGGACGGATGGCGGCGTTGGGGATTTCGCCTGGTCTTTTCGGTCTGGGCATGGTCGCCGGGGCCTATTCGCCCGAGGGCGCGGCCTGGGTCGACGCGCTGACGCGCTATCTGGACGGCAACCGCCGGATCTTCGACGAGGGCGTGAACGCGATTCCCGGCCTGGCTTCGATGCCGCTGGAATCGACCTATCTGGCCTGGGTGGATTTCTCGGGCACGGGGATGAGTGCCAGGGAATTCACCCGCCGGGTCGAGCAGGGCGCCCGCATCGCCGCCAATCACGGCCCGAGCTTCGGCCTGGGCGGCGAGAATTTCCTGCGCTTCAACCTGGCCACCCCCCGCGTTCGCGTGGCCGAGGCGGTGGCCCGGCTGCAAGCCGCCTTCGCCGATCTGCAATAGGCCGAAGGAGGCTGGCGGATGCGGCGGCTGGCGGCACTGTTTTCCGCGCTTTGCGTTCTGGCTTTGTGCTGGGCCTTGTGGCTGATCTGGGCGCCCCCGTCGAAGGATGCGCCCACGCCCCCGCCGCAAGCGGGCCGGCACTGGCCCGGCCTGCCAGGGTTTCGTTGGCCGGAGTTCCGTTTGCCCGAACTTGATTGGCCCGAGCTTCATTGGCCCGAATTGCGCCTGCCGCGGATCACCCTGCCCGAGATCTTCGGCCCGAAGCCCGAGGCCAAGCCCCCGGCCACCCCCCCGGTCGCGCCCCCGGTCGCAGCGATGCCCCTGGCCTCCCCGGTCGAGCGTATCCTGATCGAGAAATCCGCCCGCCGCATGACCGTCTGGCAAAAGGAAGGCACGCCCCGCAGCTTTCGCATCGCCCTGGGATTCGCGCCCGAGGGCGACAAGGGCCGCCAGGGCGACGGGCGCACCCCGGAGGGTGTCTTCCGCGTCGACCGGCTGAACCGGAACAGCGCCTTTCACCTGTCGCTGGGCCTTGACTACCCGCAGAAGCGCCACCGCGAGGCCGCGCGCAAGGGCGGCTATGATCCGGGCGGCGATATCATGATCCACGGCCAGCCCAAGCAGGTGCCCGACGGCTATCGCGTCAAGGGCGACTGGACGGCGGGCTGCATCGCGGTCTCGAATGCCGAGATCGAGGAAATCTTTGCCCAGACCGCCCTGGGCACGCGGGTCGAGATCCGTCCCTGAACCGGGAAACAGCTTCAACGCCGTGAGTATGTCCAGACATCTTGCCGCCGTCCGGGGCGGGGGATAAAGGCTGGGCGCATGAGCCTTGATCGTTATGCCCCGCACCTGCGCGCGACCCTCGCGCTGGGTCTTCCGCTTGTCGGTAGCCATCTGGCCCGCATGGCCATCGGCGTCGCCGATACGGTGATGATGGGCTGGTATGGGGTGAACGAATTGGCGGCGCTGGTCATCGCGACCTCGTTCTTTCACATCCTGTTCTTCCTGGGCATGGGGTTCGGCATCGGCGTCATGGGCCTGATCGCCGCCGCCATCGCGCGTGGCGACGAGTCCGAGGTGCGCCGCGCGGCGCGCATGGCGCTGTGGCTCTCGGTCGGTTACGGCGTGCTGGTCGTTCCGCTGATGTGGTCTTCGGGGCCGATCCTGCTGGCCTTGGGCCAGGCGCCCGCCATCGCGCGGCTGGCGCAGGACTATCTGCGGATCGAGGCGTTCGGCCTTTTGGCCGTTCTGTGCCAGTTGACGCTGAACAGTTATCTGGCGGCGTTGGAGCGCACGCAGGTCGTGTTGTGGATCACGCTGGCGGGCCTGCCGCTGGTGATCTTCCTGAACTGGGTGCTGATCTTCGGCAATATGGGCGCGCCTGAAATGGGGGTGAAGGGCGCGGCCATCGCCGCCGTGGCGGTGCAATATGCCGGGCTGGCCCTGATCGCCGCCTATGCCGCCTGGCTGCCCCTGGCGCGGAAACACCACCTGCTTCAGCGGTTCTGGAGGCCGGACTGGCCGGCGCTGCGGACCGTCTTTTCGCTGGGCATGCCGATCGGCCTGACCATGGTGGCCGAGGGTGGGCTGTTCGTCGGCTCGAACATCATGATGGGCTGGATCGGCACGCGCGAGCTTGCCGCGCATGGCATCGCGCTGCAACTGGCCTCGTTGACCTTCATGCTGCATCTGGGCATGTCCAATGCCGCCACCGTGCGCGTGGGCCAGGCGATGGGGCGCGGTGACGGCGCCTGGATGCGCGATGCCGGCCGGACGGTGATCGCCGTCTCGGCGGTCTGGGCGCTGCTGGCGGTCGCGGCCTTCGAACTGTTCCCGCGCCAACTCGCGGGGCTGTATCTGGACGCTGCCCATGCAGAGACGCCGATGCTGATCGGCCTGGCGGCGGGGCTGCTGTTCTATGCGGGACTGTTCCAGCTTGCCGATGCGATGCAGGTGATCGGTCTGGGCCTCTTGCGTGGCGTGCAGGATACCCGCGTGCCCATGGTCATCGCCGGGGTCAGCTATTGGCTGGTCGGCATTCCGGTGGCCTATGGGCTGGCCTTCGGCCTGGGCCTGGGACCGCCGGGTCTTTGGCTGGGACTGGTCGCGGGGCTGAGCCTGGCCGCGATCCTGCTGATGCGCCGCTTCTGGCGCGGACTTGCACGCGGGGACTGGACCCAGGCCGCGCGCGCGGTCTAGGCTGCGGCGTAACAAGGCCCAGGATCAAGGAGCTTCGCCATGCGCCCGGTTTTTGTCCAGTTCCGCTGCATCCCCGGCAAGACCTATGGCGTGGCCGATGCGATCTATGCCCGCGAGATCGTGAGCGAGCTTTACTCGACCTCGGGGGAATACGACCTGATGGCCAAGGTTTATGTCCCCGAGGACATGGACGTGGGGCATTACCTGTCGGAGAATCTGTTCGACATTCCCGACATCGTGCGCACACTGACGACGATCACCTTCAAGGCGTTCTGAAGGAAGGGGGCTCCGCCCCCTCGGCGCGTTGCGCCTCACCCCCGGGATATTTGGACAAGAAAGACAGGGCCAGGTCGGCCCTTGCATGGGGCGGGGATTTGCGTTTCTTGTGGCGGTCATGGAACGCCTGCGCTTTGCCCCCATTCCCGACGGTCTGCCTGCCACGGTGCCCTTCACCGGCCCCGAAACACTGGAGCGGCGCCGGGGGGCGCCCTTCCTGGCGCGGCTGGGGGCGAATGAGAACGGCTTCGGGCCCTCGCCGCGCGCGGTGAGGGCCATGGCCGCGGCGGCGGCCGAGGCGTGGAAATACGGCGATCCCGACAGCCATGATCTGCGCCAGGCGCTGGCCGCGCATCATGGGATCGCGCCCGAGCATTTCATGCTGGGCGAGGGGATCGACGGGTTGCTGGGCCTGCTGGTGCGGCTGACGATGGCACCGGGCGAGGTGGTGGTGACCTCGGACGGGGCCTATCCGACCTTCAACTATCACGTTGCGGGTTTCGGCGGGCGGCTGGTCAAGGTGCCCTATCGCGACGATGCCGAAGACCCCGAGGCGCTGACTGTCGCCGCCCGCGACCACGGCGCGCGCCTTGTCTACCTGGCCAATCCCGACAACCCGATGGGAAGCTGGCATCCTGGTCAACGGATCGAGGCCATGCTGGATGCGCTGCCCGACGGCGCGCTGCTGGTGCTGGACGAGGCCTATGTCGAATTCGCCCCCGACGAGGCCATTCCCCGTATCGATCCCCGCGACGAACGTGTGATTCGGTTTCGCACGTTTTCCAAGGCTTTCGGTATGGCGGGCGCGCGCGTTGGCTATGCCTTGGGACCCGAGCGGCTAATCGAGGGCTTCGACCGCATCCGCAACCATTTCGGCATCAACCGCATTGCCCAGATCGGTGCGCTGGCCGCGTTGCGTGACAGTGCCTGGTTGGACCAGACCCGCCGCCAGGTGGCCGCCGCGCGCGACCGTATCGCCGCTATCGCCGCCGGAAACGGGCTGCGCGCCTTGCCTTCGGTCACGAATTTTGTCGCCCTCGATTGCGGCGGGGATGGCGAATTCTCCCGCCGCGTCCTGGCCGGTCTGGAGGCCGAGGGCATTTTCGTCCGCGCCCCCGGCGTTGCACCGATGGATCGCTGCATCCGCGTCTCCTGCGCTCCTGGGCCGGAATTGGACGCTTTCGCCCAAGCCCTACCCAAAGCCCTGGCCAAGGCGCGCGAGGGCTGATCCGCGCGCCGCGCCGGCCTTCTTCGTTTTCCAAATACCCATGCGAGGCCGGGGCCGGGCGCAGGTCATTCCAATGGCAGGGCCGTGGTTGCCTTCAGCTCTTCCATCGACAGCAGCGCGGTGACGTTGTGGATCCTCACCTCCGAGATCAGCGCCTGGTAAAAGCGGTCATAGGCGCGGGCATTCCTGACCCGCACCTTCAGGATATAGTCGATATCGCCGGCCAGGCGATGCGCCTCGATCACCTCGGGTCGGGCGCGCACCGCCGACAGGAAGCGCCGCGCCCAGTCGGGATCGTGTTCGCTGGTGCGGATCAGGACAAAGAAGCACGCATCCAGCCCCAGCGAATCCGGGTCCAGCAGTGCCACCTGGGCGCGGATCACGCCTCCTTCGCGCAGCTTGCGGATTCGGTTCCACACCGGGGTTTTCGAGGCGCCGACTCGGGCTGCTATATCGTCCAGCGACAGGGTCGCGTCCTCTTGCAGCAGGGACAGGATTTTGCGATCCGTCTCGTCCAGCCGTGCCAGCGTTTGCCTGTCCATGCTCATGGTGAAATCTGTTCCCGTTTTCATGCCGTGGATCTGGAACCTGTTTCTTATTTTTCCGCACCACTCGTCAACATGCGGGACTTTTTTCTATATAGAGAGTACCCAACCCGAAAGGTAAAGGCGATGTCCAAAGGCTTCACTCCCAGTCCCGCAACCCCCGCCGTCATCACCGCGAATGACCTGCGCATGGGGCATTGCGTGTGGATGCGTGATGGGGCATGGACCGCCGACCCGCGCGAGGCCGAGTTGTTCGAGGACGAGGCCGTGGCGCAACTGGCGCTTCTGGATGCCACCGCCCAGGCCAATCTGGTCGTCGGCCCCTATCTGGCCGAGGCCCGCCGCGGTGCCGATGGCCGCCCCCAGCCCACCCATTTCCGCGAGGCGTTCCGCCGCCGTGGTCCCTCGAACTATTTCCACGGCATCCAGGCCGACATCACCCATACCGACGCCGAGACCGAGGCCAGCCATGTTTGACGCCCGCCCCCAGCATAACGAATACCTGCGCCACCGCGCGGCCCAGTTCCGTTCCCAGGTCGCCCGGCGCCTGGATGGCAGCCTGACCGAAGAGGAATTCCGGCCTCTGCGCCTGATGAATGGCGTCTATCTGCAACTTCATGCCTATATGCTGCGCGTGGCGATCCCTTATGGCACGATCAGCCCCGACCAGATGCGGACGCTGGCGCTGCTGGCGCAGAAATGGGACAAGGGCTATGGCCATTGGACCACGCGCCAGAACATCCAATACAACTGGCCCAAGCTGGTGGACATCCCGGACATGCTGGATGCGCTGGCCGATGTCGGGCTGCATGCGATCCAGACCTCGGGCAACACCATCCGCAACACCACCACCGACGCCTATGCCGGCGCGGCGGCGGATGAGGTGGCGGATCCGCGCCCCTATGGCGAGTTGATCCGGCAATGGTCCACCGACCATGCCGAGTATCAGTTCCTGCCGCGCAAGTTCAAGATCGCCATCACCGGCTCGGAACATGACCGGGCGGTGATCGCGGCGCATGACATCGGGCTGCGCCTGAAGCGCAACGACAAGGGTGAGATCGGCTATCAGGTCTGGATCGGCGGCGGCCTGGGCCGGACGCCGATGATCGGCCAGGTGGTGCGCGAATTCCTGCCCGAACCCGACCTGCTGCCCTATCTGGAAGCGATCATCGCGGTCTACAACCTCTCGGGCCGTCGCGACAACAAATACAAGGCCCGCATCAAGATCACCGTGGCCGAGCGCGGCCTGGCGGTGATGCGCGACGAGATCGAGGCCGAGTTCCTGAACCGCCGCGCCATCTTTACCGGCGTCGACCAAGATTATCTGGCAGCGCTGAAGGGCATGTTCGCCGCGCCTGCCTTCCGCAACGAGGGTGATGGCGACTATGAGGCGAGCCGCGCCGCCAATCCCGCCTTCCGCAGCTGGACCGACACCAACCTGTCGGCCCACAAGGCGCCGGGCTATGCCAGCGCCAAGATCAGCTTCAAGGCGCCCGGCCAGACGCCGGGGGATGCAAGCGCCGCGCAGATGAACCTGTTGGCCGACCTGGCCGAGCGTTACGGCCATTCCGACCTGCGCATCAGCCATGACCAGAACGTGGTGCTGCCGCATGTCCATAAATCGGACCTTTACGCGCTGTATCAGGAATTGAAGGCCGCCGGGCTGGCCACCGCCAATGCCGGGCTGATCAGCGATATCGTCGCCTGCCCCGGCATGGATTACTGTGCGCTGGCCACCGCCCGTTCGATCCCGATCGCCGAGGAGATCGCGGCGCATTTCCGCGCCCGCGACCTTGAGGAAGATATCGGCAAGATCGACATCCGCATCTCGGGCTGCATCAACGCTTGCGGTCATCACCACCTGGGCCATATCGGCATCCTGGGGCTGGATCGCGCCGGCGTCGAGAACTATCAGATCACGCTGGGCGGCGACGGCTACGAGATCCCGCAGGTGGGCCAGAAGCCCGGCGCGGGCTTCCCCGCCGAAGAGGTCGTCGGTGCCATCGACCGGATTATCGACGCCTATCTGGACCTGCGCGAAACTGCCGAGGAACGCTTTATCGACGCCTATCGCCGTGTCGGCATGGCGCCGTTCAAGGCGGCTTTGTATCAGGCCGCCCATGCTTGACGACACGCTTGACGCCCGCGCCGCGCGGCTGAACGGTCGGTATCGGCATCATGCCGCGACCGAGGTTCTGCGCCGCGCCTTGCGCGATCCCGATCTGGGCAACGCGACGCTGGTGTCCAGCTTCGGCTCGGAATCGGTGGTGCTGCTGCATATGGTCTCGGTCGTGGCGCCGGGCACGCCGGTGCTGTTCATCGACACGATGATGCTGTTCCAGGAAACGCTGGACTATCAGCTTGAGGTCACCCAGAAGCTGGGCCTGACCGATGTGCGGGTGATCCGGGCGACGGAGCGCGAGGTCGCGTTGAACGACCCGGACGGCACCCTGCATCAGTTCAGCACCGATGCCTGCTGCGATTTTCGCAAGACCGTTCCCCTGGAACGGGAACTGTCGAAATTCGACGCCTGGATCACCGGCCGCAAGCGGTTCCAGGGCGGCGAGCGCCAGGAGCTGGAGTTCTTCGAGGCCGAGCCGCCCAGCCGGCTGCGCATCAATCCGCTGGCGCATTGGCGCCGCGAGGATGTGCAGGATTACATGGCCGAGAACAACCTGCCGCGCCACCCGCTGGTCGCCAAGGGTTACGCCTCGATCGGCTGCGCGCCCTGCACCTCGCCCATCAAGCCGGGCGAGGACCCGCGCGCCGGGCGCTGGCGCGGCAGCAAGAAGACCGAATGCGGTATCCATTTCATCGGCGGCAAGATGGTCCGCGCAGGAGCGAGCACATGAGCGATTTCTTCCTTGTCCGCGATGACGGCTTTCACCCCGATGACGGTGCCGAGGCCCCGGTGCTGGCCTCCGGCACCGATCCCGCGACCCTGGGCGATTATCTGGAGCAGCCGCTGCTGGCCGTGGATTTCCCCGCCTTCAGCGACGGGCGCGGTTTCACCCTGGCGCGGCTTTTGCGCGAGAAGGGCTATCAAGGCCGCTTGCGGGCCGTGGGCGGGCTGATCGCGGATCAATATGCCATGGCGCGGCGCGTGGGCTTTGACGAGGTGCGCATCCCGGCCGCCCTTGCCGCCCGCCAGCCGCAGGAGCAATGGCTTTATCGCGCCGATTGGAAGGAATGGGACCACCGCGCGCGTCTGGCAGGTTGAGGCCCATTCGGCCGCCCACCGCGACGCGCATCTCGGGCCGGGGTTTTCCCGGCCCTGAATGTAACCTAGATAGACACGGACCTTGACATGACCCTGGATGTGCCCGTGGCCGCTGCCGCCGCCAAACCCGCCAAGACCCTGCCCGACGCCCAGACCGTGACCGCGGTCAAGCACTGGACCGACCGGCTGTTTTCGTTCCGCGTGACGCGGCCGGCGTCGCTGCGCTTCCGCTCGGGCGAGTTCGTGATGATCGGCCTGCCCGGCGACAACGGCAAGCCGATCCTGCGCGCCTATTCCATCGCCTCGCCCGCCTGGGACGACGAGTTGGAGTTCTATTCGATCAAGGTGCCGGACGGGCCGCTGACCTCGAAATTGCAGAACATCCAGGTGGGCGACGAGATCATCCTGCGCCCCAAGCCCGTGGGCACGCTGGTCCTGGACGCGCTGCTGCCCGGCAAGCGGCTGTGGTTCCTGGCCACCGGCACCGGCCTTGCGCCCTTTGCGTCGCTGATGCGCGAACCGGAAAGCTATGAGCGGTTCGAGCAGGTGATCATGATGCATACCTGCCGCACCGCCGACGAACTGACCTATGGCCGCGAACTGGTCGAGAACCTGCGCCACGACCCGCTGCTGGGCGAGATCTACGGCGAGGATTTCGCGAGCCGGCTGCTGTATTATCCGACCACCACGCGCGAGGACGGCCCATTGATGGGCCGGATCACCGACAACATGACCTCGGGCAAGGTGTTCCAGGACCTTGGCCTGCCGCCCATGGATGCGGCGAATGACCGCGCCATGATCTGCGGCAGCCTGGCCTTCAACACGGATGTGAAGACGGTGCTGGAAGGGTTCGGCCTGCGCGAGGGCGCGAACAGCGATCCCAAGGAATTCGTGGTCGAGAAGGCGTTCGTCGGCGACGGAATCTGAGGTCGCGCCGGGGGTTTCACACCCCCGGACCCCCGTGGGATATTTTCCCAAGAAAGAAGCACGGCGTTGACAGATCGCCGGGCGGCCCCCATGTTCCGGCGCCGAATCATGCGAAGGAATGTTCATGCCCGTCGTCGTCGTTGAATCCCCGGCCAAGGCCAAGACGATCAACAAGTATCTGGGCGACGATTATACCGTTCTGGCCTCGTTCGGGCATGTGCGCGACCTGCCGCCCAAGGATGGCAGCGTCGATCCCGAGGCGGATTTCGCCATGAAATGGGAGGTCGCCGCCGATAGCCGCAAGCATGTCAAGGCGATCAAGGACGCGCTGGCGGGCGATCCCAATCTGATCCTTGCCACCGACCCCGACCGCGAGGGCGAGGCGATTTCCTGGCACCTTTTGGAGACCCTGGCGCCCGCGCTGAAGAAGGGCGCCGCCGTCAGCCGCGTGACCTTCAACGCGATTACGAAGAATGCCGTGACCGAGGCGATGGCCAACCCGCGCCAGATCGACCAGCCCTTGGTCGATGCCTATCTGGCGCGGCGCGCGCTGGATTACCTGGTCGGCTTCAACCTGTCTCCGGTTTTGTGGCGCAAATTGCCGGGCGCGAAATCGGCCGGGCGGGTGCAATCGGTCGCCCTGCGCATCATCGTCGACCGCGAGATGGAGATCGAGGCGTTCCGGGCGCGGGAATACTGGTCGGTCCATGCCCGCCTGGCCACGCCGCGCGGGGACGAGTTCGACGCGACCATGACCATCTTTGGCGGCAAGAAGCTGGAGCGCTTCGACATCGCCGACGAGGAGACGGCGAAGCTGGCCGTCGCCGCGATCCGCTCGCGCGATCTGTCGGTCGCCAGTGTCGCGGCCAAGCCCGCCAGCCGCAATCCCTGGCCGCCCTTCATGACCTCGACCTTGCAGCAGGAGGCCAGCCGCAAGCTGGGCCTGGGCGCGCGGGCCTGCATGTCGGCGGCACAGCGGCTGTATGAGGCGGGCCACATCACCTATATGCGGACCGACGGCATCGACATGGCGCCCGAGGCGGTGATGGCCGCCCGTGACGCGATCAAGGCCCGGTTCGGGGCGGATTACCTGCCGAAATCGCCGCGCATGTATAAAAACAAGGCCAAGAACGCGCAGGAAGCGCATGAGTGCATCCGGCCCACCGACATGATGCTGTCGCCCGACCGCCTGCCCGTCGCCGACAAGGACCAGAAGGCGCTTTACGACCTGATCTGGAAGCGCACCATCGCCAGCCAGATGGAATCGGCCCGGATGGAGCGCACCACCGTCGAAATCGCCAGCCCCGACGGCCAGGTGGGCCTGCGCGCCAATGGCCAGGTCATGCTGTTCGACGGCTTCCTGAAGGTCTACGATCAGGGCCGCGACGACGAGGATGACGAGGACGGCCGCCGCCTGCCGGAGGTCCGCGAGGGCGAGGCCGCCGACAAGCGTTCCGTCACCCCCGAGCAGCATTTCACCCAGGCCCCGCCGCGCTATACCGAGGCCACCTTGGTCAAGCGCATGGAGGAGTTGGGCATCGGGCGGCCCTCGACCTATGCCAGCATCGTCACCACGATCCAGGACCGCGACTATGTTCGCAAGGAGCAGAATCGCCTGATTCCCGAGGACAAGGGCCGGCTGGTCACGGCCTTTCTGCTGAAATATTTCCCGCGCTATGTCAGCTACGATTTCACCGCCAACCTTGAGGGGGAACTGGACGACATCTCCTCGGGCGAGCGCGCCTATCGTGAGGTGCTGCGCCGTTTCTGGCGCGATTTCACCGCCGCGCTGGGGGCGACCAGCGAGTTGCGCATCACCGAGGTGCTGGATGCCATCGACGAGGCGCTGGCGCCCGCGCTTTATCCCGCCCGCGCCGATGGCGGCGATCCGCGCGAATGCCCGCTGTGCCGCAAGGGGCGGCTGCATCTGAAGACCGCGCGCTCGGGCGGGGCGTTCCTTGGCTGCGACAATTACCCCGAATGCCGCTTTACCCGCCCGATCGGCAGCCCCGATGCCGAGGTCGTGGGCGACACCGTCCTGGGTCTGGACCAAGGCGACGAGATCAGCCTGAAGAACGGCCGCTTCGGCCCTTATGTCCAGCGCGGCGAGGCGACCGCCGAGATACCGAAGCCGCCGCGCGCCTCGATCCCCAAGGGCTGGGATCTGGCCTTGGTCGATCTGGAACGGGCGCTGGCGCTGCTGGCGTTGCCGCGCCAGATCGGCCCGCATCCCGAGGATGGCGTGCCGGTCGAGGCCGGGATCGGACGTTACGGGCCCTATGTGAAGCACGGGCCGAAATACGCGAACCTGCCCGATGTGGACGAGGTGTTCACCATCGGCATGAACCGCGCCGTCGAGGTTCTGGCGCAGAAGGTGACGCGTGGCAGGGCCGCCGCCGCCGCGCCGCTGGCCGAACTGGGCGAGCATCCCGATGGCGGTCCGGTCCAGGTTCTGAGCGGGCGTTACGGGCCTTATGTCAAATGGGGCAAGGTCAATGCGACCTTGCCGCGCGATCTGGAGCCCGGTTCCGTGACGCTGGAGCGGGCGCTGGAACTGATCGTGGAAAAGGTCGGGAAATCGGGCAAGAAGGCTCCGGTTCGCAAGGCTGCCGCGAAGAAACCCGCCGAGAAGAAAGCGCCGGAGAAGAAGGCACCGGAGAAGAAAGCGGCGACCAAGAAGCCTGCGGCCAGGAAGGTTGCGGAGAAGAAGCCCACGGCTCGCAAAGGCGCCGCAAATGCCTCGGGTCAGGCGGAATAAGGCCGATCTTTTGGGGGAAGGCTGGTGAGAAAGACCGGGCGGCAGGTGGGAGCGCGGCGGGACGCGCTCCTTTTGGTTGCAACTGCCTGTCTTTCCGGCCAGGAACGCGGGCCTTATCGGTGCCGTGCGCGATATTGCCGGGCCGCGTTGACACCATCCGGCAGGTCCGCCACAAGAATCCCGGAAACAGGCGGAGGACATTCATGAGCAAGGTTTACGGGAGCGCTGTTTTTGCGCTTGAAGGTGT
>NZ_JASGGO010000021.1:0-71236 GCF_047605025.1 Paracoccus sp. (in: a-proteobacteria)
CGGAAGTTCATCCTGGTTTCCTTTGGCGCCATGTGCATGGTGGTGATCTATACTTGGCTGCCGATCTCGAACGGGCTGATGCTGGTGCTGGGCACAGCCATCGCGACCTTGCTGCTGTCAGAGACCCGTGGGAAAGACCTGGAGACCGTCTGAACCCCGGTCACCCCTCCCCGGCAACACGATGCCGGGGAAGCTTCGGGACCGGCGATGCCTCTGCCAGGGCCCGCGCGGTTCACCTCACCAATGCCCGGTATTTTCCATGCTTGCCCAAGGCTCCTGCGACGGAAGCGGGGCACCTGCCTGCAATAGCTCGACAGAGACGTTATCGGGGCTGCGCACAAATGCCATATGGCCGTCGCGGGGCGGGCGGTTGATCGTGACGCCGGCATCCATCAGCTTCTGGCACATCTCATAGATATTTTCGACCTGATAGGCGAGATGGCCGAAATGGCGGCTGTCCGAGGGAAGGCCGTCATCGCCGTCCCAGTTAAAGGTCAGTTCGACCGGGCATTCGGGCTGGCCGGGCGGAGCCATGAAAACCAGCGTGAAGCGCCCCTTCTCATTGTCGATGCGGCGGATTTCCTCAAGCCCCAGCAGCGCGAAGAACTGCATGGTCTTTTCCAGGTCCAAAACCCGGACCATCGTGTGCAGATAGCGAACTTCCATCGTCTTTCCTTTAGTTCCAGCGCCAGAAACCCGCGCTTTGCCCAGGGGTAACGGCAGCAAGGCGCACCAAGCTGTATCCTGCCGCCAGTCGTCTTGCCGGCATGGGCCCCGCCGCCAACCGTTCGGGATGGTGAGGAAAGGCGGGGACATGTCCGCCGGCGATCATGGTCAGGCCACGGATGTTAGCGCCGTATCCCACCCCGTCGCAACCCTTGGCCGGGAACGGCGATGCGCTTGATGGCGCAGGCCCGCGACACATAAGGATGGCTGGCTCCCACGACTTGCCCGCGCGATCTCTCCCGCGGCACCGGCGGGCGGCGGCAAGGACGCCCGACGATCTTACGCTTTACGGTCATGCCTGCAAATCCCGGCTCTGGAACCGGGCGCCCATTGACCCGCGCCACCAGATGCCAAGGCTAGCCGGCGCTATCCTTCAACGTCTCTTTCTGCGTGATCAGCCGCGCCGAGTTATGCCCCGACAGGAAGATCCACATCCAGTTCAGCAACACGATCAGCCGCGAGCGCGTGCCGATAAGGAAATAGATATGCGCGATGCCCCAGACCCACCAGGCCGGCCAGCCGCGCAGCTTGAAGCGGCCATATTCGATCACCGCCGCATTACGGCCGATCGTGGCAAGATTGCCCATATGGCGATAGCGAAAGGGCCGGGGCCGGGGCTTGTCCTGAAGCCGCGCGCGGATGACGCGGGCGGCATAGGCGCCCTGCTGCTTGGCGGCGGGGGCGACGCCCGGAACGGGCTTGCCCTCGGAAAGGACATGCGCCGTGTCGCCCAGGACGAAGACCCGAGAATCGCCGGGAAGCGTCAGATCGGACGTGACCATCACCCGCCCGGCCCGATCCGCCTCGGCCTCCAGCCAATCCTTGGCGCGCGATGCCTGCACGCCCGCCGCCCAGATCACCGTGCGCGCGGGAATGGGGCGGTCGCCCAGCGCGATGCCCTGCTCCGAGACCTGGGTGACGGGAACGCCTGTCAGCACCTCGACCCCCACCCGCTCAAGCGCCCCGCGCGCATAGGCCGAAAGATCGTCGGCAAAGGCGGGCAGGATGCGCGGGCCGGCCTCGATCAGCATGACGCGGGCGGCGCGGGTATCGACGCGGCGGAACTCGCGAGGGAGGATGCGATAGGCCAGTTCGGCGATGATGCCGACCAGTTCCACCCCGGTCGGGCCGGCGCCGATCACGGCAAAGGTCAGCAGGGCCTGACGCTCGGCCTCGTCGTCGGTCAGTTCGGCGCGCTCGAAGGCCAGCAGCAGGCGGCGGCGGATCGTCGTCGCGTCCTCAAGCGTCTTGAGGCCGGGCGCATCCGCTTCCCATTGGTCATTGCCGAAATAGGCGTGGCGCGCGCCGGTCGCGACGACCAGCGTATCATAGGGAATGCGCTGGCCGTCACCCAGAACGACCTCTTGCGCGGCACGGTCGATTCCCTGAACCTTGCTGAGCAAGGTGGTCACGTCGCGCCGCTCGCGCAGCACCCGGCGGATCGGCCAGGCGATTTCCGAGGTGGACAGCAGCGTCGTCGCCACCTGATACAGCAAAGGCTGGAACAGATGGTGATTTCGCTGGTCGATCAAGGTGATCTGGCAATCCGTGCCGCGCAAATCGTGAACAAGCTGCAATCCGGCGAAACCCGCGCCGATGACGACGATCCGATGCTTCAAGCTGAAACTCCTATCGAGGGGGAACAGGCGTTCCCCGCCATTATGCGCCAGGCCCGAGGAAAGCGAAAGCGCAACCCGCGCCGGCCTCAGCCGCCGGTGATCGCGCGCACCGTCTCGGCAGCCAGGGGGGCGACGCGGCGACGAAATTCCTCCGGCTCCCATTCCGCGAGCGACGCGGCGACGTGGATCGCGGCGACGGGGCGGCCGTCGCGGTCGGGAATAGCCATGCCAAGCGCGATCTCGCCCATCACGATCTGTTCCAACGCAAGGGCATGCCCGGTTTCGCGGGCCTGTGCGACCTGGGCGCGAATCGCGCCGGGATCGGTCAGCGTTCGCGGCGTCAGCGGGCGCAGGTCCGCGCCTGCAAGCAGCGCATCGACCTCGACATCGGGCAGAAGCGCCATCACCGCCCAGCCGCCCGAGGTGCAGAAAGTGGGCACCGAATGCCCGACCAGCGTGGCGAAAAAGATCTCGCGCTTGCTTTGCATCCGCGCGGCATAGACCATGCGCTGACCGTCGAAAAGCGACAGGTCAACCCGCTCGCGCAGATTGCGGCGCAGTTCCAGCAGCGCGGTCGAGGCGCGGCGGATCAGCGGGTTCAACCGCAGGTAATCATATGTCAGATCAAGGATGCCCAGATCGGGCAGAAAGCCGCGCCCGTCCTCGCTAAGCCGCAAATGCCCCGTCACACGCAACGTATGGACGATGCGCTGCGCCGCGCTGCGGGTGATACCTGCTCTTTGGGCGATTTCGGACAGGCTCAGCGCCCGCTCGGCCCCGGAAAAAGCGGCAAGAACCTGCATGCCCCGGCCAAGCGACTGCACGAAAAGAGGATCCTCTGGTGGCTGGCGGGCAGAAGCCGCGTTTTTGCCGATGAAGGTGCTCATACTGTTGACAGGCCGATGACGATCTCGCTTAATTCATTATGCAATGCAATCGTATTGGATAGCAATACAATATGGCCGCCACCGTCCAGACCGAGACGAAACCGAAACGGGTGGCCCTGGCGGGCTTCGTGCATGAAAGCAATTCCTTCGCCCCCAGCCCCGCCGACATGGCGGCATTCCGGCAGGGCGGCGGCTATCTGCCGCTGTCGCGCGGCGCCGAGATCGCCGAGCGGGCGGACGGCGTGAACCTTCCGGTCGCGGGCGCGATCCGCCATGCACGGGCGCGGGGCTGGGATCTGGTGCCGCTGGTCTGGGCGGGGGCGGTGCCCTCGGCCCCCGTGACCGCCGAATGCTACGGCGCGATCAGCGATGAAATCGTCCAGAGCATCGCCGCCGCCCTGCCCCTGGACGGGGTGTTTCTGGACCTGCATGGCGCCATGCTGGCCGAGGGCGAGCCGGATGGAGAGGGGGCGCTTCTGGCCCGTATCCGCCAGACCGTCGGTCCCGGCGTGCCGGTGGTCGCGGCGCTGGATCTGCATGGCAACATCACCCCGCTGATGGTCCAGTCCGCCGATCTGCTGACCGGGTTTCGCACCTATCCGCATGTGGACATGGCCCGGACGGGCCGGCGCGCGGCGGCGGAACTGGATCGGCTGATGGCGGGCGGGCACAGCCACAAGGCATTCCGGCAACTGGACTTCCTGATCCCCATCGCCTGGCAGTCCACCCTGGGCGAGCCGGGCGGCAGGCTTTACCGCCTTGCGGCCGAGCCGGCGCCGGGCCTGCACGACGCCTCGCTTTTCATGGGCTTTCCGGCGGCGGATTTCGCGGGCTGCGGTCCCTCGGTCATCGCCTATGGCGACAGCCAGGCGGCGGCGGATGCGGCGGTCGAGCGGATCGCGGCGGCGGTGGCGGCGGCCGAGCCGGAATTCGCAGGCCACCCCCTGCCCGCCCATCAGGCCGTGGCCGAGGCGATGCGCCTGGCCGCGACCTCGCGCCGCCCGGTCATCATCGCCGACACCCAGGACAATCCCGGCGCGGGCGGCGACAGCGACACGATGGGGATGCTGCGGGCACTGGTCGCGCGCGATGCGCGGGACGCCGCCATCGGCCTGATCGCCGATCCCCGGTCGGCCGCGCTTGCCCATGCGGCCGGTCCCGGCGCGCGGGTCGCGCTGTCGCTGGGCGGCGCCTCGGGTATCGCCGGCGACGCGCCGCTTGAGGCCGAATTCCTGGTCGAGACCGTCTCGGACGGGGAATGCCATGCCACGGGCGGCTATTACGGCGGCGCGCATCTGCGGCTTGGCCCCTCGGCCTGCCTGCGGCTGGGCGGCATCCGCATCGCCCTGGTCTCGGAAAAGGCGCAGATGGCGGATCGGGAAATGTTCCGCTTCCTGGGCATCCCGCCCGAAACACAAAAGATCCTGGTGGTCAAAAGCTCGGTCCATTTCCGCGCCGATTTCCAGGACATCGCCGAATGCGTCCTGACCGGGATCGCCCCCGGCCCGATGCCCGTCAGCCCGGCCAGCCTGCCCTGGCGGCACCTGCGCCCCGGCCTGCGGCTGGAGCCGAACGGAGCCGCATTCGCACCCTGAGACCTGAAATCCGCGGAACCGGCACAAGACCGGGCCGCCCCATCGACACACACAGAGAGGACCGATGTTTCACAGATTGACCGCCGCCATGCTGGCCTCGACGATCCTGGCCGGCGCCGCCTGGGCCGAAACCACCGTGACCGCCGTGATGCATTCCGGCCTGCGCGTGCTGGATCCGGTGATCACCACCGCCCATATCACCCGCAACCACGCCTATATGATCTATGACGTGCTGATCGCCCAGGATTCCGAGTTCAAGCCCCAGCCGCAAATGGCGGAATGGACCGTCTCCGAGGATGGCAAGACCTATGCCTTCACCCTGCGCGACGGCCTGAAATTCCACGACGGCACGCCGGTGACGGCGGCGGACGCGGTGGCTTCGCTGAAACGCTGGGCGCAGAAGGATGCCGGCGGGCAGGTCATCATGGACCATACCGACAGCCTGACCGCGACCGATGACAAGACCGTCACCTGGGTGCTGAAACAGCCCTTCGCGCCGATGCTCGACACGCTGTCCAAGCAGTCGGGCGTGCCGCCCTTCATCATGCCCGCCCGCGTGGCCGAGACCCCGGTGGACCAGCCGATCACGGATTACACCGGCTCGGGGCCGTTCAAGTTCGTGCAGGCCGAGTTCCAGCCCGGCGTCAGCGTCACCTATGAGAAGAACACCGATTACGTCCCGCGCAGCGAGCCGGCGAACTGGATGGCCGGCGGCAAGGTCGTCAACGTGGACAAGGTGAAATGGGTCAACATGCCCGACATCCAGACCGCGGTGAACGCGCTTTCCGGTGGCGAGATCGACTATATCGAACAGATGCAGGTCGATCTGCTGCCCCTGCTGGAAGGCGATCCGAACATCGCCGTCGAGGTGCGCGAGCCGACCGGCATGCAGACCATGGCGCGGATGAACTTCCTGCATCCTCCCTTCGACAACGAGAAGGTGCGTCTGGCCGCGCTGAAGGCGATCTCGCAAGAGCAGGTGATGGCGGCGATGATCGGCAATCCCGATTACTACCAGCTTTGCGGCGCGGTGCTGGGCTGCGGCACGCCGCTTGGCTCGGAAACCGGGGCCGAAACGCTGACCAAGGGCGACGGCATGGAAGAGGCCAAGGCGCTTTTGAAGGAATCGGGCTATGACGGCACGCCGGTCCTGCTGATGGCGCCGACCGATCTGGTGGCGCTGGCTACCCAGCCGGTGGTGATCTCGCAGGCATTGCGGGACGCGGGCTTCACCGTGGACATGCAGCCGATGGACTGGCAAACGCTGGTCACGCGCCGCGCCAGCCAGGCCGCGCCCAAGGATGGCGGCTGGAGCATGTTCATCACCAACTGGATGGTGCCCGAAATCTCGAACCCGATCTCGAACCCGATGCTGAACGGGCGCGGGGACAAGGCATGGTTCGGCTGGCCCAAGGATGACGTGATCGAGGGGCTGAAGAACGACTATATCGCCGCCGCCGAGCCCGAGGCGCAAAAGGCCGTGGGCGAAAAGATCCAGGCCCATGCGATCGAGACGGTGCTTGAGGTGCCGCTGGGACAATACAGCCTGCCCCAGGCACGGCGGACCACGATCACCGACATGATCCCGTCGCCCGTGCCGGTGTTCTGGAACCTCAAGAAGGCCGAGTAAGGCCCCGTGCTTGCGGGGGGCGGCGGGTCCGCCCCCTTGACTTCGTCTTGACAGGGGGATCGTGTCACGATGCTTGGATACCTTCTGCGCCGCGTCCTGGCCGTCATTCCGGTCATGCTGCTGGTCGCCGTCTTCGTCTTTCTGCTGCTGCGCCTGACGCCGGGCGATCCGGCGGCGATCATCGCCGGCGACATGGCCACGCCCGAACAGCTTGCCAGCATCCGCGAGGCCATGGGCCTGGACCAGCCGATCCTGGTGCAGTTCGCGACCTGGGTGGGGCAGCTTCTGCGCGGCGACCTGGGCACCTCGCTGATCTCGCATACGCCGGTCTCGGCGATGATCGCGGACCGGATGGGGCCTACGCTGTCCATCGCGCTGCTGACCATCCTGATGTCGGTGGCGCTGGCGGTGCCCATGGGGGTGCTGGCCGCCTGGAAGCATCGCAGCGCGGCGGATTACGCGGTGATGACCTTCTCGGTCCTGGGCTTCTCGGTCCCGGTCTTCGTCATCGGCTATCTGCTGATCCTGGTCTTTTCGCTGAAGCTGGGCTGGTTCCCGGTGCAGGGCTTCACCCCCATCACGGCGGGGCCGCTGGCCTTCCTGAAAAACGCCTTCCTGCCCGCGCTGACGCTGACGACGATCTATGTGGCGCTGATCGCGCGCATGACCCGCGCGAACATGCTGGAAGTGCTGGGCGAGGATTACATCCGCACCGCCCGCGCCAAGGGCGCGCCCGAGCGCCGGGTGCTGTTCCGCCACGCGCTGAAGAACGCCGCCGTCCCGATCCTGACCGTCATCGGCACGGGCTTCGCCCTGCTGATCGGTGGCGTCGTCGTCACCGAGACGGTGTTCAACATCCCCGGCATCGGGCGGCTGACCGTCGATGCCATCCTGGCCCGCGACTATCCGGTGATCCAGGCGATGATCCTGCTGACCAGCTTCCTTTACGTCCTGGTCAACCTGCTGATCGACCTCAGCTATTCCTTCTTTGACCCGAGGATCCGCTACTGATGTCCCAGCCTCCCCGCCCCGCCTCGGCCAACCAATCCGTCCTGCGCCTGCTGCGCCTGCCGCAATTCGGCTGGGGGCCGCGCATCGCGCTGGCCGTGCTGGTGCTGATCGTGCTGATCACGCTCATGGCGCCCTGGCTTGCCCCGCACGATCCGCTGAAGATGGACCCGCTGGTCCGGTTAAAGGGGCCGATGCCCGGCCATCCGCTGGGCACCGACAATTTCGGCCGCGACGTGCTGTCGCGCGTGCTGATCGGGGGGCGGCTGTCGCTGCTGATCGGGATCCTGACCGCCGCCGTCTCGGTCCTGATCGGACTGGCGATCGGCATGGTCGCGGGCTTCTTCCGAAGCGCCGATGCCGTCATCATGCGAATGATGGATGCGTTGATGGCGATCCCCGCGATCCTGCTGGCCATCGCGCTGGTCGCGCTGAACGGCCCCTCGGTCGGCTCGGTCATCGGAGCGATCACCATCCCCGAGATCCCGCGCGTCGTGCGCCTGGTCCGCGCCGTGGTCCTTGCGGCCCGCGAAGAGCCCTATGTCGAGGCCGCCATCGCGCTTGGCACCTCGATGCCCAAGATCCTGATCCGCCATCTGGTGCCGAACACGCTGGCGCCGCTGATCGTGCAGGGCACCTATATCCTGGCCTCGGCTATCCTGACCGAGGCGATCCTGTCGTTCCTGGGCGCGGGCGTCAGCACCGAGACGCCGACCTGGGGCAACATCATGGCCGAGGGGCGGATGTTCTTTCGCATCAAGCCTGAACTCATCCTCTATCCCGGCCTGATGCTGTCGCTTTGCATCCTGTCGATCAACCTTCTGGGCGATGCCGCGCGGGACATGCTGGACCCGCGCCTCAAGAAACGGGCGGGGTAAGCCATGCTGTTCAAGTCTCGCAATTTCGACGCCGCCTCGGTCGCGGTCCAGATCCAGGACCTAGCCGTCGCCCTTCCCGAAACCGAAGGCAGCCCGCAGGTGCTGAAGGGCATCGACGTGACCATCCGCCAGGGCGAGACGGTCTGCCTGGTCGGCGAATCCGGCTCGGGGAAATCGGTCACCTCGCTGGCGATCATGGGGCTTTTGCCCCAGGCGCTGAAGGTCACGCGGGGCAGGATCAACCTGCAAGGCTCGGACCTGCTGCCCCTGTCCCAGGCGCAGATGCGCGAATTGCGCGCCGCCCGCGTCGCAATGATCTTCCAGGAGCCGATGACCGCGCTGAACCCGGTCCTGCGCGTGGGCGAACAGATCATGGAGGTGATGGAGCTTCACACCCAGCTTTCCGCCGCCGCGCGCCGCCAGCGCGCCATCGAGATCATGGAGCAGGTTCATCTGCCCGATGTCGAGCGCATCTTCCGCAGCTATCCGCACCAGCTTTCCGGCGGCCAGCGCCAACGCATCATGATCGCCATGGCGCTGGTGCTGGAACCCGTGCTGCTGATCGCGGACGAGCCGACCACGGCGCTGGACGTGACCACGCAGAAACAGATCCTGGCCCTGATCGACGAATTGCAGCGCAAGCACGGCACCGCCGTCCTGTTCATCACCCATGACATGGGCGTGGTGGCCGAGATCGCCGATACCGTCTATGTGATGAAATACGGCGAGATCGTCGAAAGCGGCCCGGTCGAGCAATTGCTGCGCCGGCCGACCCAGGAATACACCCGCAAGCTTCTGGCCTCGGTCCCCAGCCTGTCGCCGCGTCCCGCCCGTCCCGCCGGGACCAAGCCGGTGCTGAAGGTCACGGGCCTGAACAAGGTCTACGGCGGCAGCGGCCTTCTGAAAAAGGTGCCGCAGGCCCATGCCGCCAAGGATGTCAGCTTCAGCCTGGCGCGGGGGCGGACGCTGGGGATCGTGGGCGAATCCGGCTCGGGGAAATCGACGGTCGCGCGCTGCATCATGCGGTTGATCGACCCGACCTCGGGCGCGGTCGAACTGGACGGGGCCGATATCGCGCACCTGTCGCGCGGCAAGCTGCGGCCGCATCGCAAGAAGCTTCAGGTCGTGTTCCAGGACCCGATGCGGTCCCTGAACCCGCGCTGGACCATCGCGGAAAGCCTGATCGAAGGGCCCCTGAACTATGGCACCCCCCGCCCCGAGGCGCTGGCCGAGGCGGCCCGGCTGCTGAATGTCGTCGGCCTGCCCAAGGATGCGTTGAAGCGTTATCCGCATATGTTCTCGGGCGGGCAGCGCCAGCGCATCGCCATCGCCCGCGCGGTGATGATGCGCCCCGACGTGCTGGTCGCGGATGAGGCGGTCTCGGCGCTGGATGTCTCGGTCCAGGCCCAGGTGCTGGAACTGCTGGACCAGTTGCAGAGCGATCTGGGCATCGCCATCGTCTTCATCACCCATGACCTGCGCGTCGCGGCCCAGATCTGCGACGAGGTGATCGTGATGCAGCGCGGCACGGTCGTCGAGCAAGGCCCCGCCGCCGAGGTATTGGCCGATCCCGCCCATGCCTATACCCGCGCCCTGATCGACGCCGCCCCCGGCCGCGATTGGGATTTCCAGAACTTCCGCTCGATGAAGGAAAGCCAGAATGCCCACCCTGCCCCAGATCCAGGCCGACGCCCCGGCGCTTGAAAGGATCTTTCGCGACCTGCATGCCCACCCCGAGATCGGCTTTCAGGAGGTTCGCACCGCCGGCATCGTCGCCGAAAAGCTGCGCGGCTGGGGCTTTGACGAGGTGCATGAGGGCGTGGCGAAAACCGGCGTCGTCGGCATCCTGCGCGGGCGCGGCGGCGGCAATCGCCGCATCGGGCTGCGCGCCGACATGGACGCTCTGCCGATCACCGAGGCGACGGGGCTGGACTATGCCTCGCAAACGCCGCAGCGGATGCATGCCTGCGGCCATGACGGCCATACGACCATGCTGCTGGGCGCCGCGAAATACCTGGCCGAAAGCCGCGATTTCGACGGCACCGCCGTCTTCATCTTCCAGCCCGCCGAGGAAGGTCTGGGCGGCGCGCGCGGCATGATCGCCGAGGGGTTGTTCCAGCGGTTCCCCGTGGATGAGGTTTACGGAATGCACAACAATCCCAGCGGCGAGGCAAACCGTGCCTCGATCTGCCGGGGCGCGGCGATGGCGGGGGCGTCCTTTTTCGACATCACCGTCAACGGCAAGGGCAGCCACGCGGCCATGCCGCATCAGTCGCGCGATGCGCTGGTCATCGCCAGCGGGCTGGTCGGGCAATTGCAGACGATCATCAGCCGGAACCTGCCGCCGCTGGACACCTGCGTCCTGTCGGTGACGCAGATCCATGCCGGCAGCGCCTATAACGTCGTGCCCCAGACCGCGACCCTGGCGGGCACGATCCGTTACTTCAAGCCCGAGGTGATCGCCCTGGTCGAAACCCGGATGCGCGAGCTGTGTGCCGGCATGGCCCAAGCCTATGGGATCGAGATCACCGTCGACCTGCGCAATGTCTTCGACGTGCTCATGAACGACGACGCGCTGGCCGACGCCTGGCTTGAGGCCGCGCGCGACGTGGTGGGCGCGGATCTGGTCACGGATGGCGAGGCACCCGCCACCGGCTCGGAGGATTTCGCCGACATGCTTCAGGTCGTGCCCGGCGCCTATGGCCGCCTGGGCCATGCCGGCACCATGCCGCTGCACAATCCGGGCTTCGTCCTGGACCCCGCCATCCTGCCCGTCGGCGCATCGATCTATGCCCGGCTGGTCGAACGCCGCCTTGCCCCGGAGACCGCAGCATGAACCCGCTGAACCTTCCCTTCGACGATCACCAGATGCTGGCCGGGCTGCGGCCCTGGATCGAATGCGAAAGCCCGACCTGGGACGGCGCGGCGGTCAGCCGCATGATGGACCTGGCCGCGCGCGACCTGGCGGCCATCGGCGCCACGGTCGAGACGATCCCCGGCACCATGGGCTTCGGCACCTCGATCCGGGCCAGCTTCCCGCATCCCGACCAGGGCAAGCCCGGCATCCTGATCTCGGGGCATATGGACACGGTCCACCCCATGGGCACGCTGGAGAAGCTGCCCTTCCGGGTCCAGGACGGCCGCGCCTGGGGGCCGGGCATCATGGACATGAAGGGCGGCAATTACGTCTATATGGAGGCGATGCGCCAGATCCTGCGCGCGGGCCTGACGACGCCCTTGCCCGTCACCTTCCTTTTTACCCCCGACGAAGAGGTGGGCACCCCCGCCACCCGCGGCCTGATCGAGGATCACGCCCGCGGCCAGCGCGCCGTGCTGCTGCCCGAACCGGCCGAGCATGACGGCGGCGCGGTCGTGGGCCGCTATGCCATCGCCCGCTTCAACCTGCTGACCGAGGGCCGCCCCAGCCACGCGGGCTGGGCGCTCAAGGACGGGCGCTCGGCCATCGCGGCCATGGCGCGCAAGATCATCGAGGTCGAGGCGATGACGACCGAGGACTGCACCTTCTCGGTCGGTGTGATCCATGCCGGGCAATGGGTGAACTGCGTCAGTTCGGAATGCCGGGCCGAGGCGCTGAGCATGGCCAAGACCCAGGCCGACCTGGACCGGGGCGTCGCCGCGATCATGGCCCTTCAGGACGAGTGGAACGGCGTCGCCTTCAAGGTCGCGCGCGGCGTCACCCGCCCTGTCTGGGAGCCGGGTCCGCAGACGATGGAACTGTTCGAACTGGCCAAGGTGCTTTCGGCGGAACTGGGCTTCACCCTGACCGCCCATCGCTCGGGCGGCGGCTCGGACGGGAATTTCACCGGCGCCATGGGCGTGCCGACGCTGGATTCTCTGGGCGTCCGGGGCAAGGGCCTGCATACGCTGGAAGAGCATATCCAGATCGACAGCCTGTCCGAACGCGCGAAGCTTGCCGCCGGCCTGATGATGATGATCCGTTGACCTTCCCCCCCGTCCCCGCTTTGATCCGGGGCCGGAGAAGGGGGAAAGACATGAGCATCATCCTGGGCGCCATCGCCGACGACTTCACCGGCGCGACCGACCTGTGCAGCACCTGGGTCAAGGCGGGCATCCGCGTGATCCAGGTCATCGGCGTGCCCGAGCCGGGTTTCGTGCCCGAGGGCGCCGATGCCGTGGTCGTGGCGCTGAAGTCGCGCACCATCGCCCCCGATCAGGCCATCGCGCAATCGCTTTCGGCGCTGGACTGGCTGCGGGAACAGGGCGCGCGGCAGATCCTGTTCAAATATTGCTCGACCTTCGATTCGACGGCGCGGGGCAATATCGGTCCCGTCACGGACGCGCTGCTGGACGCGATGGGCCAGGATTTCACCGTGATCTCGCCCGCCTTTCCCAGGAACGGACGCACCATCTACAAGGGCAACCTGTTCGTGGGCGACCTGCCCCTGGCCGAAAGCTCGATGAAGGATCATCCGCTGACGCCGATGCGCGATTCCAGTCTGATCCGGCTGATGCAGGCACAGGCGCGCGGGCGCTGCGGGCTGGTGGCGCTGGAAACCGTGCGGCGGGGCCCGGACGCGATCCGCGCCGCCTTCGACCGGCTGCGGGCCGAGGGCTTCAGCTATGCCGTGCCCGACGCGGTCAAGGATGCCGACATGCTGGCCCTTGGCCGGGCGCTGGACGGGATGGCGCTGGTCACCGGCGGCTCGGCCATCGCCATGGGCCTGCCCGAGAATCTGCGCCAGTCGGGCGAACTGGGCGCGGCGCTGGATGCCGCGCTGCCCGAGGCGCCGGGGCGCTCGGTGGTGCTGGCGGGCAGTTGCTCGACCGCGACGCGGGGCCAGATCGCCCATGCGCGCAAGATCTGGCCCAGCATGAAGCTGGACGTGGACCGTATCGCGGCGGGCAAGGATGTGGTCCGCCAGGCGCTGGACTGGGCCGAGGCGCAGGACGGGCCGATCCTGATCTATGGCTCGTCCGATCCCGCCGAAGTCGCGCGCAACCAGGAACGCCACGGCGTCATGAAGGCGGGCGCGATGGTCGAGGATGCCCTGTCGGGCATCGCGCGCGGGCTTCTGGCGCGTGGCTGGTCGCGCTTTGTCGTCGCGGGGGGCGAGACTTCGGGCGCGGTGATCTCGGCCCTTGGGGTGCGCGAGATGTCCATCGGCCCCGAGGTCGCGCCAGGCGTGCCCTGGTGCGGCGCGACGGTCGCCGGCAAGCCCCTGGCCCTATGCCTGAAATCCGGCAATTTCGGCGGCCCGGCCATGTTCCCCGAGGCGCTGGAGATGATGGATGGCTGAAACCGCGCTGCGCGACGACATTGCCCGGCTGGCGAAATCCCTGTTTCAGCGGGGGCTGACCTTTGGATCTTCGGGCAATATCTCGGTCCGGCTGGAGGATGGCGGCTGGCTGATGACGCCCACCGGCGCCAGCATGGGGGCGATCGATCCCGGCCGGATCTCGCGGCTGGACGGCACGGGGCGGCTGATCTCGGGCGACAGGCCCACCAAGGAAAGCTTTCTGCACATGGCGATGTATCGCCAGCGGCCCCGCGCGGGGGCCATCGTGCATCTGCACTCGACCCATTCCGTCGCGGTCAGTTGCCTGCATGACATCGATCACGCGGATGTGCTGCCCCCGCTGACGGCCTATTACGTCATGCGCGTGGGGCGCCTGCCGCTGATTCCCTATTTCGCGCCCGGAGACCTGGATCTTGCCCGCGCGGTCGAGGAGATGGCCTCGGCCCATCACGCCGTGCTGCTGGCCAATCACGGGCCTGTCGTGGCGGGCAGATCGCTTGAGGATGCCGTCCATGCCACCGAAGAGCTTGAAGAAACGGCAAAGCTTTTCCTGGCGCTGCGCGGCATGCGCACGCGCCCGCTGACCCCCGAGCAGGTCGCCGATCTGGAAAGGCGCTTTCCGCGCGATTTCTGATCTGGACGGGTGGCGTGGCGGGGGCTAGACACAGGCCCCGCGCATCGGGATCGTCACAATCCCTGATAGAATCGCGTCTTTCCAGCACCTCGGAAAAGCTGGGAAGGGTGCCGGATGCCCCCCTGTGTAAACCCGATGTTCCGCAAATGGACCACCATATATTGTGGTGACAATCATCGGCGGCTAGTTATATAGTGGTCCTTGGCTCCGCTGCGTCGAGTCGGGAGGGCGATCCCAGCATCGCCGCACCTCGCCAGATGCCGCAACTGCAAGTGGTTGTCATTGTTGATGAATGGGGATCCCCCAGTCGGCATGTCCCCGGCAGGCAGCCCGCGACCGCGAGACGACATGAAAAAAAGGACCACAGGCATGAGCATCACCGTCTATTCCAAACCCGCCTGCGTGCAATGCACCGCCACCACCCGCGCGCTGGATGCCAAGGGCGTCGCCTATCACATCGTGGACCTGACCGAGGATGACGCGGCGATGGAACTTGTCACATCGCTGGGCTATCGTCAGGCGCCGGTCGTGGTCGCAGGCGAGGCGCATTGGGCCGGGTTCCGTCCCGACATGATCGGCCGCCTGTCCTGATTTGGGGCGATGGGCGGGCTGGTCTATTTTTCGTCGGGATCGGGGAATACCGCGCGCTTCGTCACGCGGCTTGGTCGGCCTGCCAGCCGCATCCCGATCTCGCCCAAAGAGGCGATGCCCCGCCCCGAGCACCCCTTTGTCCTGATCTGCCCGACCTATTCGGATGGACAGGGACGAGGCGCGGTGCCCAAGCAGGTGATCCATTTCCTGAACGATCCCGACCGCAGGGCCATGATCCGCGGCGTCATCGCCTCAGGGAACCGAAATTTCGGCGCGACCTATGCCCTTTCGGGTCGCGTCATCGCAACCAAATGCAATGTGCCCCAGCTCTATTCCTTCGAGCTTGCGGGCGATGAACTTGATATCGCCCGCGTGCAGTCGGGCCTGGACCAGTTTTGGGGGACAGAATGCTTGACCATGGCGTAAAGGCTGATCTGGATTATCACGCGCTGAATGCGATGCTGAACCTTTACGACAGCGACGGCAAGATCCGCTTCGACGCGGATCGCATGGCCGCACGCCAGTATTTCCTTCAGCATGTGAACCAGAATACCGTCTTCTTCCATAACCTGGACGAGAAGCTGCGCTATCTGGTCGACGAAGGCTATTATGAACCCGAGGTTCTGGATCAATACTCCAAGAACTTCCAACGCGCGATCTGGGATGCCGCCTATGCCCGCAAGTTCCGTTTCCCCACCTTCCTGGGTGCGTTCAAATATTACACCAGCTATACGCTGAAGACCCGCGACGGCCAGCGGTTCCTGGAGCGATATGAGGATCGCGTTGTCATGGTCTCGCTCGCGCTCGCGCGCGGGGATGAGGGGCTGGCGATGCGCTTCATGGAAGAGATCCTTTCGGGCCGCTTCCAGCCGGCGACGCCGACTTTTCTTAATGCAGGCAAGAAATCACGCGGCGAATTGATCTCGTGCTTCCTGCTGCGGATCGAGGACAACATGGAGTCCATCGGCCGCAGCATCAACTCGGCGCTGCAACTGAGCAAGCGCGGCGGCGGCGTGGCCTTGATGCTGACCAACCTGCGCGAGATGGGCGCGCCGATCAAGGGGATCGAAAACCAGTCCTCGGGCGTGATCCCGGTGATGAAACTGCTTGAAGACAGTTTCAGCTATGCGAACCAATTGGGGGCGCGGCAAGGCGCGGGTGCGGTCTATCTGAACGCGCATCACCCCGACATTCTGCGTTTCCTGGACACCAAGCGCGAGAATGCCGATGAAAAAATCCGCATCAAAACGCTGTCCCTGGGCGTGGTCATTCCCGATGTGACCTTCGAATTGGCCAAGAAAAATGCCGACATGTATCTGTTTTCGCCGCATGACGTGGAAAAGGTATATGGGGTTCCCTTCTCGGAAATCTCGGTCTCCGAGAAATATGCCGAAATGGTGGACGACAAGCGTATCAAGAAGAAAAAGATCAATGCCCGCGCCTTTTTCCAGACCTTGGCCGAGATCCAGTTCGAAAGCGGGTATCCCTATATCATGTTCGAGGATACGGTGAACCGCGCCAATCCTGTGCATGGCCGCATCACCATGTCGAACCTGTGCAGCGAGATCCTGCAAGTCAACGAGGCGAGCGAGTTCGACGAGGACCTGTCTTATTCGCATCTGGGCACGGATATTTCCTGCAATCTCGGCTCATTGAATATCGCGGCAACCATGGACGGCCCTGATTTCGGTGTCACGATCGAAGCCGCGATCCGCGCGCTGACCGCCGTGTCGGAAATGTCGGCCATCGACTCCGTGCCCTCGATCCGGCGCGGCAATGATGAGGCCCATGCCGTGGGCCTAGGCCAGATGAACCTGCATGGTTTTCTTGCCCGCGAACGCATCCATTACGGCAGCCCCGAAGGCATTGAGTTCACCAGCGTCTATTTCGCCGCCGTAGCCTATCACGCCATCCGCGCCTCGAACCTGTTGGCACAAGAGCATGGAAGCGTTTTCAAAGGTTTCGAGCTTTCGAAATATGCCGATGGCAGTTTCTTCGACAAATATACCGAAGCGGACTGGCTGCCTACCCTGCCAGATGTCGCCCGTGTCTTCGAAGACAAGGCCCTGCCCACGCGCGAGGATTGGGCCGCGTTGAAACGCGACGTGATGGCGCATGGGCTTTATAATCGCAATTTGCAAGCGGTGCCGCCGACCGGCTCGATCAGCTACATCAACAATTCGACCAGCTCGATCCATCCAATCGTCGCCAAGATCGAGATCCGCAAGGAGGGCAAGATCGGCCGAGTCTATTATCCCGCCGCCTTCATGTCGAACGAAAATCTGGATTATTATCGTGATGCCTATGAAATCGGCCCCGAGGCGATCATCGACACCTATGCCGCCGCAACCGAGCATGTGGACCAGGGCCTTTCCCTGACATTGTTCTTCCCGGCCGAGGCCACGACCCGCGACATCAACCGTGCCCAGATCTATGCGTGGAAAAAGGGCATCAAGACGATTTATTATATCCGCCTGCGCCAGACCGCGCTGGAAGGAACCGAGGTCCAGGGCTGCGTGAGCTGCTCGCTGTGATCGCGGGGGCTTTCCGCCCCCGCACCCCCGAGGGTATTTGAAAAACGAAGAAAGGGGTTCTTCGCGATGAAGGATCATGTGCCGCATACGCCTCAGCGGGCGATCAACTGGAACCGGCTTGAAGATGAGAAGGATCTGGAGGTCTGGAACCGGCTTACGGTGAATTTCTGGTTGCCCGAAAAGGTGCCGCTATCGAATGACGTGCCGTCTTGGGCGACATTGCGCCCCGAGGAGCGCGAATTGACCATTCGTGTCTTTACCGGGCTGACTCTTCTGGACACGATTCAGAATACTATCGGCGCACCCTCGATGATGCCCGATGCGCAGACCCCCCATGAAGAGGCCGTGCTCTCGAATATCGCCTTCATGGAAGCGGTGCATGCGCGATCCTATTCCTCGATATTCTCGACACTTTGCCTGACCAAGGAAGTGGACGAAGCCTTCCGCTGGGCCGAGGAAAATCCGCATCTGCAAGCCAAAGCGCGCATGGTGCTTGAGAAATACGCCCCCGAGGCCGATCCACTCAAGCGCAAGGTGGCGAGCGTTTTTCTTGAGAGCTTCCTGTTCTATTCTGGATTTTACTTGCCGATGTATTGGTCCAGCCGTGCCAAGCTGACCAATACTGCCGACCTTATCCGCCTGATCATCCGCGACGAGGCCGTCCACGGCTATTACATCGGCTATAAGTTCCAGCGCGCGCTGGAAAGGGAAAGCGCCGAGCGTCGGCAGGAGCTGAAGGACTTTGCCTTCGCACTGATCTTTGATCTTTACGACATCGAGGCGAAATATACCGCCGAATTGTATGATGGCATCGGCCTGACCGAGGATGTGAAGGCATTCCTGCATTACAATGCCAACAAAGCCCTGCAAAACCTGGGCTATGAGGCACTGTTCCCGCCCCAGGCCTGCGAGGTCAATCCCGCCATCATGGCCGCGCTGTCGCCCGACAGCGAGAACCATGACTTTTTCTCCGGCTCGGGTTCCAGCTATGTGATCGGGAAAGCGGTCGCGACGCAGGACGAGGATTGGGATTTCTGAGCCGGCACGGCGGGTCTTGCCGCACGGGGCCGATCCGCTAATCTGCGCGCCATGACCGGGATCCTTCTTCTTACGGGCGGCCTTGCCCCCCTGCCCGACAGCGATACGCTGAGCGGCATCGCCAAGGTGCCCGTGTCTGGCACGCTCGCCCTTGGTGCCGAGGGGCTGGCCGGCGACCATCAGGCCGACCGGCGCGTCCATGGCGGCCCCGAAAAGGCAGTGCATCACTATCCGCGCGACCATTACGCGGCCTGGGCCGCCGAGCTTGGCGCATTGCCCCTTTTGGCCGAACCGGGCGCCTTCGGAGAAAATATCTCGACCACCGGCATGACCGAGGATCGAGTCGCGGTCGGCGACATCTTTCGCCTGGGCACGGCTCTGGTGCAGATCAGCCAGGGCCGGCAACCCTGTTGGAAGCTTTCGCGCCGCTTCGGTGTCCCCGGCATGGCACGCCGCGTCCAGGAAACCGGCCGCACCGGCTGGTATTACCGCGTCCTGCAACCCGGCCGCGTCGCGCCCGGCGACAGCCTTGCGCTGCTAGACCGCCCTGCACCCGAATGGACTCTGGCCCGGCTTTGGCGGGCGCTTTACGTCGACCGCCTGAACCATGCGGAGTTACAGGGGATCGCCGCGCTGGACCTGCTGGCCGAGGGCTGGCGCCACTATGCCATCCGCCGCCTGGAAACCGGCCGGGTCGAGGATTGGACCGCCCGCCTTGAGGGTCGCCCATGAACCCGCCCCTGGTGATTTCCATTCAAAGCCAGGTCGTCCTGGGCCATGTCGGCAATTCGGCGGCGGTCTTTCCGATGCAGGCGGCGGGGCTTGAGGTCGCGGCCATCCCCACGGTGGTCTTTTCGAACACGCCCGATTATCCGACGCTGCGCGGCCGGGCCATACCGCCCGATTTCTTCGCCGAGCTTTTGCGAGGCGCGTGGGAACGCGCCCTGCCGCGGCGCGCGAGCTATATCGTGACCGGCTATATCGGCTCGGTCGAGATCGCACGGATGACGGCGGATTTCATTGCCCGTGCCAAGGCGGAAAATCCCGGCCTGCGCTATCATTGCGATCCGGTGATGGGTGATGAAAACCCCGGTCTTTATGTCCCCGAAACGATCGCGCGCATCCTTAAGGAGCAGCTTCTGCCACAGGCGGATCTGGCCTCGCCCAACCCTTTCGAGATCGCCTATCTGACAGGCCGGCCGATTGCCCGGATCGAGGATCTGCCCCGTGCCTTCGCCGATCTGCGCTTGGCTGACGGCGCCCGGCTGATCGCCACAGGCTGCCAGCTTCTGGACACGCCGCCCGGCATGTTGGAAAGCGTTCTGCTGGAACCGCAGGGGATTTCGCGCCACCCGACGCCCCGCCTGTCGGTCTCGATGGCGGGAACGGGCGATCTTTTCCTGGGCCTGATCACGGCGGCCCTGGGTCGCGGCCGCGCCCTGCCCCAGGCGATCGACTTCGCCCAGATCCAGACATCACGCGCCTTGGCCTGTGCCGCCCGGCTCAGGGCGAAAGAGGTGGTGCTTTCGGATCCTGACTTCCGCGCGGCGCTTCTGTCGCTTTAAGCCCGTTTTCATACCCATGTATTTTTGGGCAACGCGTGACCGGCCCTTTTTCGTCGGCTCTGAATAAATTGATACTATGTGATGATCTATCTGTTTTTTTTGACGTTGGATCGCAGGGTTTCATCATCTGGACGCGACAACCCTGCAATTTCCGGTCGGCGGTGAAGCCCCATTTCCGCGCCTCCGAACAGGACGACCTTTTGCGCCGCAGGCTGGTGGACATGATCGATCCGCGCCACGAGTTGGTAAAGCTTGGCGCCTTGATCGACTGGGCATTTTTCAAGCGGGAATGGGCCGGGTTCTTCCCCGCAGCGGCGGGCCGCCCGGCGACTTCGCCGCGTCTGATCGCCGGGCTGATGCATCGCATCGACAAGCTGCACATGGAGTTCGAGTTCAGCCCGCCCTTCGAGCGTCCGATCAGCAGCCACGATAAAGATCCGAAGATCTTACCTTTTACCGTATCCCTGCTTAGACTTGAAATTCCGCATCCAGAATGCGTATGAAAGCATCTTCGGAACACTCTGGGGATGAGTTATCATTAGGGCAATGCCATCCTGTCATCCAGCCAGTCCGCGATAAAGGCATCCCTATGCCAAGAGCTATTCGGACATAATCCTGACAAATGAATTACAAGTCACGGCAACGTTCTTTTCAAGAGAGCATAAAAACCAATTGCCGATACTTGTCCTTTCCCCGATACTGCACGGGAATGGCGCAGGAAGAACGATGAAGTTTTGGATCGTGGCAGTCCTATCCCAGACGATGATCGCAGCCGCCGCGCAGGCAGATCCGCTCTTGATCGGGCGACAAACGGTGGAGATGTTTCTTGGCGGGGATGTCGCGGCCATCTGGTCAAGATCGACATCGGAAATGCAGAGCGCCTTTGGATCAGTCGAACATCTGGAGTTGATGAGAGATGACCTGCTGACCGATTTCGGCACAGAGGAAACCATCCTGTCCGAACGAACAGAGGATAAGGCAGACCACGATATATATATGCGCATTTCGCGCTGGACAGAAAGCACCGCGCCGATAGAGTTTCTCATCGCCTTTGACGATGCAAAGCAGATCGCCGGTTTCTTCATAAGACCGCAGGCTGCGACCGCTTCCAGTTCATATCTGGACTATCAAACGAAGACGAGACTGCATCTGCCCTTTGAAGGCGAGTGGTTCGTTTATTGGGGTGGGCGCGATATCAAAGATAATTACCATGCCGTCGATGCGGGACAAAGATTTGCTCTGGACCTGCTGATCCTGCGGAATGGGAAAAGCCATATCGCAGACCCCAAGTCGCTCGAAAGCTATCATTGTTGGGGGCAGCCGATCCTGTCTCCGGCCGACGGCGTGGTTATGCGGGCCATCGATGGGTTGCCGGATCAAGTCATCGGTTTGAATGATACGGCTAATCCAGCCGGAAATCATGTAGTGATCGATTTCGGGAATGGCGAATACGGGTTCCTCGCCCATCTGCGGCAGGATAGTGTCCAAGTCGCAAAAGGTGACCCGGTGACCTTGGGACAGCAGATCGGTCAGTGCGGCAACAGTGGCAATACGACCGAGCCGCACCTGCATTTTCACATGCAGACCAGTCCCAAACTTGGTCATGGCGAAGGTTTGCCTGCACAATTCACGAACTATCAAGCGAACGGCACCCTGATCGACCGGGGAGAGCCGCGAAAGGGACAGACCCTCCGCCCCGCCGAGTGACCGCTTCGTCCCGGATACTGTTGAAAGCGCGGGTCGCGATCCAGCAATGCCGAAAGCCTGGGACATTCATCCACTCAGGGTCGGAAGATGGCATATTTCAGGCAATGCCGCGCGGCGGGACGCGCTGACCCTATCACCGGATTGCGGCGGCATCTTCCGCCCAAGCGCCGCGTCCACTCGATCACCATTCACCGCTGAGCACCGCGCCTGCGCCTGCGCCTGCGCCTGCGCCTGCGCCTGCGCAAAGGCCCACGACCTTCCTGATAAGCGCAAGGACCACATGGGTCTTCGCGCATCAAGCCCGGCATCAGGCAACGCCCATCACGGGATCGGCAGGCATGGGGCAGCGCCCCTAGCCTTTCTTCAGCGCATTCATCAACGCCGCCCCCAAGGTGCCCGGTGCCTGCGCTTTGGGGGCGGCCACCTTCGGTCCGCGCGCGGGAATTGCCGGCTTGACCTCGTGACCCGCTTCGCGGGCCGAGGCACCCGCGTCCTTGCGCATGGTCAGGCCGATGCGCTTGCGCGCCACGTCGATCTCGGTCACCCGCACCTTCACCACATCGCCGACCTTCACCACCTCGTTCGGGTCCTTGACGAAACGGTCGGCCAATTGGCTGATGTGAACCAGCCCGTCCTGATGCACGCCGATATCGACGAAGGCCCCGAAGGCCGCGACATTGGTGACAGTGCCCTCCAATTGCATTCCAGGGCGCAGATCCTTGATATCCTCGACACCCTCGGCGAAGCTTGCGGTGACGAAGCTGGGGCGCGGATCGCGACCGGGCTTTTCCAGTTCGGCCAGGATGTCGCGCACCGTGGGCAGGCCGAAATGCGCATCGACGAAAGCTTCGGCGCGGATACCCTTCAGCGCCTCGGGGCGGCCCATGATCTGGCGGATGTCGCGGCCGCAGGCGGCGACGATCTTGCGCGCCACGCCATACGCCTCGGGATGGACCGAGGATGCATCCAGCGGCTCTTTGCCATCCCGGATGCGCAGAAAGCCCGCGCATTGCTCAAAGGCGCGCGGCCCCAGACCAGCGACCTTCTTCAGCGCCGCCCTTGAGGCAAAGGCGCCCTGGGCGTCGCGATGCGCGACGATGTTTTGCGCCAAGGCCGGTCCCAGTCCCGCGACATGGGCAAGCAAGGGCGCCGAGGCCGTGTTCAGATCGACGCCCACCCCGTTCACGGCATCCTCGACCACCGCCTCCAGGGCCTTGGCCAATTGCCGCTGATCCACGTCATGCTGATATTGCCCGACCCCGATCGACTCGGGCGGCACCTTGACCAGTTCGGCCAGCGGGTCCTGAAGGCGCCGCGCGATGGAAACGGCGCCGCGCAGGGACACGTCCAGGTCGGGAAACTCTTTCGCCGCCAGCTCGGAGGCCGAATAGACCGAGGCCCCCGCCTCGCTGACGATCACCTTCAGCGGCGCCCTGGTCCCGGCGGGCAGGCGCTTGAGCACGTCCGAGACGAAGCGCTCGGTCTCGCGGCTGGCGGTGCCGTTGCCGATGGCGATCAATTCGATCTTGTGGCGCAGGATGGCGGCGGCCAAGGCAGCCTCGGCGCCGCGCAGGTCGGATCTGGGCGGGAAGGGATAAAGCGTCGCGGTCTCGGCCAGCTTGCCGGTCGCGTCCACGGCGGCCAGCTTCACCCCCGTGCGGATACCCGGATCAAGACCCAGCGTCGGCCGCGCACCCGCGGGCGAGGCCAGCAGCAGATCCTTGAGATTGCGGGCGAAGACCCTGATCGCCTCGGCATGGGCGCGGGCGCGCAGCTCGGCCAGAAGGTCGATATACATCGTATTCGACAGCCGCACGCGCCAGCACCAGCCCGCGACCTTGCGCAACCAGCGATCGCCCGGCCCTTCGCCCAACCGTCCCAGGGCCGAGGCGACGATGCCCTCGGCCCGCGCGGCGCCGGCCTCGGATGCGCCCGTCGCAGTTTCGCCCGTCGCAGTTTCGGGGGCGATCTCGACGGTCAGCACCTCTTCCTTGGCCCCGCGCAGGATCGCAAGGGCGCGATGGGCGGGAATGGCGGCCCATTTCTCGCGCTGGTCGAAATAGTCGCTGAACTTGGCGCCGACCTGCTCCTTGCCCTCGACGAGCTTCGCGGTGATGACCGCCTCGGCCCGCATGAACTCGCGCAGGCGCCCCAGCAGCGCCGCGTTCTCGGATAGCTCCTCGACCAGGATGTCGCGCGCGCCGTCCAAAGCGGCTTTCGTATCGGCGACATTCGGACCCAGATAGCCCGACGCCAGCATCTCGGGCTGGGCCTGCCGATCCGCCTGGATCGCGCGCAGCAGGGCTTCAAGGCCATTTTCCCGCGCGATCATTGCCTTGGTGCGCCGCTTGGGCTTGAAAGGCAGGTAGATGTCTTCGAGCGTCGCCTTGGTCTCGGCCCCGGCGATGGCGCGGGCCAGGTCCTCGGTCAGTTTCCCCTGACCCCGGATCGAGTCCAGGATCGCCGTCCGCCGCGTCTCAAGCTCGCGCAGATAGGTCAGGCGCTCGGCCAGGTTGCGCAGTTGCGTGTCGTCCAGCCCGCCCGTCACCTCCTTGCGATAGCGCGCGACGAAGGGCACCGTCGCGCCGCCATCCAGAAGGCCGGTCGCCGCGACGACCTGCGCGGCAGAGGCGCCGATCTCGGTCGCGATCCGGCGGGAAATGCGGGCTGCGGCATCCATGACGAAACTCCTTGATCCAGGACCGGGGTGATAACCCGCCGCAGGGCCAAGGCCAAGGCATTCCGCCGCCCGTCCCGGCCGCCACCGCCGCTTGGGTATTTATGAAACGAAGAAGACATGCGCCTGCCCGCACGGACCGCACGGTGCCTTTCACCGTTTTCCAGACAGGGGCGTGACGGCACGCGGCTAGGCCATGCCATCGCTGCGGAAATCGGCGGGCCGGATGCCGTGGCGGGTCAGCTTGTCATAGAAGGTCTTGCGCGGCAATTGCAGCCGCTCCATCGCGCGGCTGGCATTGCCGGCGGACAGGCGCAGCGCCTCGCGGATGAGACCGGCCTCGTATTCCTGGACCAGTTCCGACAGGCTTTGACCCGGCCCGCCCTCGTCTCGGCTGTCGAAAGGCGAGAGACCTCGGGCATGGCCCTCGGCGAATTGGCGCAGTTCGCGCAGATTGCCCGGCCAGTCATGGCCTTCGAGCCGCGCCTTGACCGCCGGGGTAACGGCCGCCGCAGGCAGGCCAAGGCGGTCGCTGGCTTCCAGCAGGAAATGGCGGAACAGTTCGGGGATGTCCTCGCGGCGGTCGGCCAGCGGGATCAGGTCCAAGACCACGCCGGACAAGCGGTAGTAAAGATCCGGCCGCAGCGCGCCATCGCGCAGCCCGCGCTGCGGGTCGTCCCGCGTCGAGGCAATGACGCGCACATCCAGTGGGCGCGGGGCGGACGCGCCGGCGGGCAAGTATTCCCCGGCCTCGACCAGGGTCAGGATGCGGGCCTGCAAGGCGGGGGGCAGGCTGTCCACCTCGTCCAGGTAGAGCGTGCCGCGATGCGCCTTTTCCAGCCATCCCGCGCCGCGCGGCTGGCGGGCCGCGCCCTCGCTGCCCAGAAGCTCGGCGTCGAAACGCGCCTCGTCCAGCGTCGCGCAGGGGACATGCACGAATCCCCGCACCCGGCGGGGCCCCTGGCGGTGGATCGCCCTTGCCACGGTCTCTTTCCCGGAACCGGAAGGGCCGGTCAGCAGCAGGTCGCCCCCCGTCTCGGCCAGCCGGGCCACGCTGTCGCGCAGATGCTGCATGAAGGCGCTCTGCCCGATCAGCCGGGTCTCGCCGGCCAACGTCTCTTGCTGGTGTTGGCGCAGGGCGCGGTTATCCATGACCAGCGCGCGGGACTGGCAGGCGCGGTTCAGCGAGGCGGCCAGCACATCGGCGCCCACGGGCTTGGTCAGGAAGTCATAGGCCCCGCGCCGCAGCGCCGCGACCGCCATCTGCACATCGCCATGGCCCGTCAGCAGCACCACCGGCAGATCCGGGTCCAGCGCGTGCAGCCTTTCGAAGAATTCGAACCCATCCATGCCGGGCATGCGCACATCGCTCAGCACCACGCCGGGCCAGGACCGGCCCAGCCCCGCAAGCGCCGCCTGGGCCGAGGCGAAGGGCTCGACCGTGAAGCCCGCCAGCTTCAGCGCCTGGCCCTGCGCGAAAAGCAGATCCTCGTCATCATCGACCAGACGGACAAGACGGGGATGCTCGCTCATGCGCACCTCGGCAGTTCCAGGATGAAGCTTGCGCCCCGGCCCGGCACCGGAGGCGCAGCATGCAGGCTGCCGCCGAAATCGCGTGCGATTTCTTGCGAGATGACAAGGCCCAGGCCCAGCCCGCGCGGCTTCGAGGTGGCGAAGGGGGTGAAAAGCTGCGCCGCGATCGCCGGATCAAGCCCAGGCCCGTTATCCGTCACGGTGATCCGCGCCACCGGACCGTCAAGCGCGACGGAGATGGCGATGCGGCCATCGGGCGTCTGCCGCAGCGCCTCTTCCGCGTTCTGAAGCAGGTTGACCAGGATCTGTTCCAGCCGCACCGTCTCGGCCATGACACGAAGCGCGGGGTCCAGTTCCGGCAGGTCCAGCCGCACGCGCTGCGCCTCGCGGCGGTTCTCGGTCAGCAGGGCCGCCGTGCGGATCGCCTGGTCCAGAGGCACCGGCGCCACCTCGCCCGTGGCCTTGCGGGCAAAGCCGCGCAATTGCTCGGTGATGCGGGCGATGCGGTCGGCCATGCGGCGGATGGCGCCCAGATTGCCCTCGACATCGCCCATCTCGCCCTGCGCCAGCAAAGTCTGGCCGTTCTCGGCCAGAAGCCGGATCGTCGCCAGTGGCTGGTTCACCTCATGCGCGACGCCCGCCGTGATCTGGCCCAGGGCGGCCAGCTTGTTGGCCTGCACAAGATCGGCCTGCATCCGGTCCAGCCGCGCCTCGGCCGCGCGGCGCTCGCGCATCTCGTCGGACAGGGCGCGGGTGCGCTGCTCGACCGCGCGCTCAAGATCGGCGCGATAGCGGCGGGCGGCCTCGGCCTCGCGCACGATCCGGGCGCGGGCGCGCAGGCGAAAGCCCGCAAGCACCGCCAGCCCCAGCAGCACGAATCCCACCGTGCCCGTCCCCAGCGCCGCCGCGTAATAGGCCGGCGCCGCCGAGGAAAGAACCGCCAGCCGCCAGTCCATGCCCGGCACCGGCAGGCTGGACCGGATCTGTCCGGGCGCCGGCGGCGGCTGGCCGAAGCGCAGCGCCGGGCGCGAGGACAGGATGATCCGGCCCGACCCCTCCTGCACATAGGTCAGGCCGCCATCGCCGCCCCAGCTCGCCTCCAGCGCATCGAATTCGACCTTGACGACGATCACCCCCCGCGCGGTCTCCGGTCCTTCGGGTTCGGGCAGGGTCACATCATGCGAGAGATACAGCCCCGGCCTGCCGCTGACCGTGCCCAGGGCGAATTGCGTCGCCTCGGACCGCAGCAGCGCCTGGCTGAAATAGTCGCGGAAACTGTAATCCTGGCCGATGAAGCTTTGCGTTTCGTTCCAGTTCGAAGCCGCGATGCCCACGCCGCTCCGGTCCAGCAGATAGATCACCGCGCTGTCGGTCTGGTCGCGCAGCCGCTCCAGCTTCATCGAGACCAGCTTGCGGTTCTCGGGGGTGGGCGAGACCAGCGCGCGGCGCACCAGCGAATCGTCCGAAAGCACCGTCGCCACCGCCCGCTGCCGTGACAGCACGCTTTCCAACGCCTGGGCGTGGGAACGCGCCGCGCCCTGCTGCGCCACCTCCAGATCGTGCCGGCTGGATCGCAGCATCAGCACGAAGCAGGCCGCCAGGATGGCCAGCGCGCCCAGCACGGCCAGGACCAGCCAGACCGGACGGGGACCAATCCCCGGCAAATCAGGCCCCGGCGAATCGGGCACGGGCGAGTCAGGCAAGGCGGCACTCCCATGTGCTTTTGTGCGAATTTCCACACCATTAGCGCAAGGCTGTGCGGAAAACCACACATTCCAGCCCGCTGCTGATAGCCAATCCTCCATGAAATCAGCGCATTGCTGCTATGCACACAGGTTTTGGGCCGCCAGATCACGCATCGTAACATGCACATCACGAGATCGTAGGTTTGGAGGAGACCTCAATGAAATTTGAAACCTCGGCGCAGCCGGTCCATCACACCCCCCGCCCCTTCTATCGCCACCTCTATTTCCAGGTGCTTTGCGCCATTGCCGCGGGCGCGCTGATCGGGCATTTCTTTCCCCAGACGGGCGAGGCCCTGAAACCCCTTGGCGACGGCTTCATCAAGCTGGTCAAGATGATCATCGCGCCCGTCATCTTTCTGACCATCGTGACCGGCCTTGCCGGCATGGGCACGCTGAAGGGCGTCGGCGCGGTCGTGGGCAAAGCCTTCGCCTATTTCCTGACCTTCTCGACCCTGGCGCTGATCGTCGGCCTGATCGTCGCCAATGTCGTGCGCCCCGGCGCGGGCATGAACATCGACCCTGCCACGCTGGATGCCAGCAAGATCGCCACCTATGCCGAAAAGGCGCATGAATCGACGCTGACCGGCTTTGTCATGGACATCATCCCGTCCACGATGACCTCGGCCTTCGTCGAGGGCAATATCCTGCAAGTCCTGTTCGTCGCCATCCTGTTCGGCATCGGCCTGATCATGATCGGCGACAAGGGCAAGCCCGTCATCGCCATCTTCGAAGCGATCAGCCACGTCATCTTCCGCGTCGTGGACATCCTGATGAAAGCCGCGCCCATCGGCGCTTTCGGGGCCTTCGCCTTCACCATCGGCAAATACGGCATCGCCTCGGTGGTGAACCTGGCCACGCTGGTCGGCACCTTCTACCTGACCGCCACGCTGTTCATCGTCGTGATCCTGGGCACGGTCTGCATGGTGAACGGCTTCTCGATCCTGAAGCTGATCCGCTATCTGAAGGCCGAGATCCTGCTGGTGCTGGGCACCTCCTCCTCGGAATCGGCGCTGCCCGCGCTGATCGAGAAGATGGAGAAGGCCGGCTGCAAACGCTCGGTCGTGGGCCTGGTCGTGCCGACCGGCTATTCGTTCAACCTGGACGGAACGAACATCTACATGACGCTGGCGGCGCTGTTCATCGCCCAGGCGACGAACATCGATCTGTCGCTGCAACAGCAGGTGCTGCTGCTGCTGGTGGCGATGCTGTCCTCGAAAGGGGCGGCGGGCGTGACGGGCGCGGGCTTCATCACCCTGGCGGCAACCCTGTCGGTGGTGCCGACCGTGCCGGTCGCAGGCATGGCGCTGATCCTGGGCGTGGACCGTTTCATGTCGGAATGCCGCTCGATCACCAACTTCATCGGCAATGCGGTCGCCACCATCGTGGTCAGCCGCTGGGAAGGCGCGCTGGACCGCGCGCAGTTGGAGCGCGCCCTGAACGGCGAGGTGGATGAGGATTTCGACCTGTATCCCGCCCCCGAACTGCAAGCCGCCCCCGCCGGGCTGCAACTGAACGAAAGAAGCCCCGACTGATCCTTTCGACTGTCCGGCGCGGAAGGGCAAGGCATCGCCCAAGCGCGCCGCGATCCGCAAGGTCCGACACAAGGAAACGCCCCCGGAGATCCTCCGGGGGCGTTTCTGTCTTCGTTCGCGGTTTTCAGCCTCAGGCGGCTTGCCCGGCCGCCGCCTCGGGGGCCTGGATCGGGCGCTTGACCAGCGCCAGCGCCAGGATCGAGACCGCCGTGCCCGCCGCCAGGGCGATGGCGAAGCCGGGCAGGTTCACCACCGCATTCGGGATCGGCAGCACGAACACCCCGCCATGCGGCACCTTCAACTGCACGCCCAGCATCATGCAGATCGCGCCGGCCACCGCCGAACCGGCGATCAGGGTCGGGATCACGCGCAGCGGATCGCGGGCGGCAAAGGGGATCGCCCCCTCGGTCACGAAGGCCAGGCCCAGCACGAAAGCGGCATTGCCGGCCTCCTGCTCTTCCGGGGTGAAGCGCGACGGCAGCAGCTTCGAGGCGATGGCCAGCGCCAGCGGCGGCGTCATGCCCGCGCACATCACCGCCGCCATCGGCTCGGTCACGTTCGAGGCGATCAGCGTGGTGCCAAAGACATAGGCCGCCTTGTTGATAGGCCCGCCCATGTCCACGGCCATCATCCCGCCCAGGATCAGGCCCAGGATCGCGGCCGAGCTGCCTTGCATCCCTTGCAGCCAGGCGGTCAGCCCGGCCAGCACCTTGGCCGTCGGCGCGCCCACGACATAGAACATCAAAAGCCCGGTGATCGCGGTGCCCAGCAGCGGCAGGATCAGGACCGGCATCAGCCCCTGAAGCGTGCGCGGCATCTTGATCACGCGGTTCAGCAGCATGATCGAATAGCCCGCGATGAACCCCGCAAGGATGCCGCCCAGAAAGCCCGCGCCGATGGTCCCGGCGATGACGCCCCCGGTCATGCCCGGCGCGATGCCGGGCCTGTCGGCGATGGAATAGGCGATATAACCGGCCAGCGCCGGCACCATCAGGGTCATCGCGCCCTTGGAGCCGATCTGGAACAGGGTATAGCCCAGCGTCCCGGCATATTGGTCCTCATAGACATAGATCCCGCCCAACGCGAAGGCGAGCGCGATCAGAAGACCGCCCGCGACGACGAAGGGCAGCATGAAGGACACGCCCGTCATCAGGTGCTTGTAAACGCCCGTCTTGTGCGCGGGCGTCGCGGCAGAGCCTTGCGCGGCGGCGGCGCCCCCGGCCTGGACCGTGGCCTCGGCCAGCGCCTTGCCGATCAGCGCCGCGCCATTGTTGATCGCGGGCTTGGTCGGTCCCTGATAAACCCGCTTGCCGGCAAAGCGCGACAGTTCGACCTGGCGGTCGGCGGCGATGATCACCAGATCGGCGGCGGCGATCTCCTCGGGGGTCAGCGGGTCCTGCGAACCGACCGAGCCCTGCGTCTCGACCCGGATCTGATGGCCCAGGGATTTCGCGCCCTCGGCCAGCCCCTCGGCGGCCATGAAGGTATGGGCGATCCCGGTCGGGCACGAGGTGATCGCGACGATCCTCAGCACGCCCGAGGCGGCGCCCGCCTGGGCCGCGGCCCCGCTTGCGGCGCCCGGCTCGCGGCCCAGCACGGCGCCGGCATTGTCCAGCACCTCGGCGATGCTCGCCTTGATCTTGGCCAGGCCCGCGAAGCGCGGCTCCTCGGCGATCTCGCCCACCAGCAGCACGGCATCGGCCTTTTCGACCGCCGCCGGGTCCAGCGGATCCAGCACCCCGTCCGAAGTCCGCAACTCGACCGTGATGGCCTTGCCGATGGACTTTGCTGCCTTTTTCAGCGCCTCTCGCGCCAGAACCGCGTGGGTGCCAAGATCCCCGGCGCCGACGACGGCAATGATCTGTTGCATGATGTCCTCCTGTGCGGGCGCATGCGCCGCGACATTCCCTTGGACCCGCGCGGGCGCGGGCCGATCCGTTCCTTATCCGGCCGCGAAAGCCGCCGCCGCCGGCGTAGTCGCGACCTGGGCGGCCAGCGCCCGGACCTCGGCCATGGGCGGCAGGTGCGGGCCGGGGTTGCGCAGCTTGGCGCCCGCGAAGGCGGTCGCCTGACGCGCCAGACCCGGCAGGTCCAGCCCCTCGGCCAGCGCCGCCGTCAGCCCGGCGACCATGGCATCGCCCGCGCCGACCGAACTGCCCGTGGCCAGCGCCACCGGGCGCGCGACCAGGCTTTGATCGGCGGTGACGAACAGCGCCCCCTCGGCCCCCATCGAGACCACGACCAGGCTTATCCCCCGCGCGACCAGGTTCTGCGCCGCCGCCAGCAGATCCGCCGGATCGTCCAGGGCACGGCCCAGCAGGGCCTCAAGCTCGTGCCGGTTGGGCTTGATCGCGAAAGGAAGCTCGGCCCTGGGCGCCGCGATCGCACGGGTCAGCGGATCGCCCGAGACATCCATCACCACCCGCGCGCCCCGCCCCGCCAGATCGGCCACCAGCCGGGCGGTCGTATCTTCTGGCAGGCCCGAGGGCTGGCTGCCCGAGACCACGACCAGATCCCCCGCCGCCACCTGATCAAGCTGGTTGAACACCGCCTTGGTGTCCGCGGCCCCGGCCTGGAAGCCGGGCAGGTTCACATCCGTGGTGCGCCCGCCCTGCTCCAGAATCTTGATATTGGTGCGGGTCGCGCCCTCGACGCGGATCATGCGGTCGGCGATGCCCTTGGCGGCGAAAAGCTGCTCGAAGCTCGCCGCATTGTCGCGGCCCAGAAGGCCGGTGATCACCACCCTCATGCCCCAGTCGGCCAGGCATGAGGCGACGTTGACCGCCTTGCCGCCCGGATCCTGCCGGGTGGCGCTGGCGCGGACCACCTCGCCCGGCTCAAGGCGGGGCACGGTCACCGTCTGGTCGATGGCCGGGTTCAGCGCGACGGTGCGGATCATCATGCCGCGGCCTCGCGCGTTGCCGGCTCGGCGGCCAGGGCGCGGACCGAGGCGGCATCGGCTGCGTCAAGCGCGCGGCTCGCCAGCAGCTTCAGCACCGCCTGATCCGAGTTGCGGATACGCTCCTTGACCGCCGGGATGTCGCGCGGGGTCATCGACAATTCGTCGACCCCCAGCCCGGTCAGCAGCGTGGCGCCGAAGGCATCGCCCGCAAGCCCGCCGCAGACCCCGACCCAGCGGCCATGCGCATGGGCGCCCTTCACCGTCAGGTCGATCAGCTTCAGCACCGCCGGGTGCAGGCTGTCGGCCTCGGGCGCCAGAACCGGGTTCTGCCGGTCGATGGCCAGCACATATTGCGTCAGGTCGTTCGTCCCGACCGAGAAGAAATCCGCGTGTTTCGCCAACTGATCCGCCAGAAGCGCGGCCGAGGGCACCTCGATCATGATCCCCAAGGGCACCTGCGGCGCGTCCAGATCGGCGCGGATCTGCTCGCAGGTCTCGCGCAGCGCCAGAACCTCGGCGACCGAGGTGATCATCGGGAACATGACCTGGATCCGCGCCCCGTCCCTGGCGGCACGGTAAAGCGCCCGGACCTGCGGCACCAGCAGTTCGGGGCGGCGCAGCAGCAGCCGCGCGCCGCGCACGCCCAGGAACGGGTTCTCCTCGCGCGGGAGGTCAAGATAGCTTACCTGCTTGTCGCCGCCGATGTCCAGCGCGCGGATGACCAAAGGCCGGTCGCCCATGGCGCGGGCCATGGCGGAATAGGCGCGATACTGGTCCTCTTCGGTCGGGCTGTCGCCGCGCTCCAGGAACAGGAATTCGGTGCGCATCAGGCCGACGCCCTCGGCACCCTGCTCAAGCGCGAAGGCAGCCTGTTCGGCCAGGTTGATATTGGCGCCGATCTGCACCTCGTGCCCGTCGCGGGTGCGGGCGGGCAGCGCGCGGGCCTCGGCGGCGCGGGCGCGCTTGGTTTCCTCATCCGCGATCCAGGCGCGGGCCGAGGCAAGGTCGGCCTCGGACGGGTTCAGGTAAAGCCGCCCGCCATTGCCGTCGATGATCGCGGGCGCGCCATCGACCAGCCGCGACAGGGCCGCGCCGGCACCGACCACGGCGGGCAGGCCCAGCGTGCGCGCCAGGATCGCCGTGTGCGAGGTCGGCCCGCCCTGCGCCGTCACCAGGCCCGCGACCCGCTCGGCATCCATGGTGGCGGTGTCGGTCGGGGTCAGGTCGTCGGCGATCAGGATCGCGCCCTGCGGCACTTCGGCCGGAGCCGGTTTCGCCAGGCTGGGATCGATCAGCGCCAGCACGCGGTTGCCCACGTCGCGCAGATCCACCGCGCGGCCCGCCAGCACGGCATTGCCCACATTCAGCAGCGCCTGCGCCGTTTCCTGCACCGCCTGATGCCAGGACCAGGCCAGGCCGTGCCCTTCGACCAGCTTCTGCGAGGCAACCGTCACCAGTTGCGGATCGTTCAGCAGTTCCGCCTGGGCATGGAAGATGGCGCTGTCGGATTCGCCAAGGCGGCGCGCGGTATCGTCGGCCAGCGCGGCAAGCTGTTCGCGCGCGCGGCCCAGTGCGTCATGCAGCCGGTCGGCGGCGACGGACAGTTCGATCGGCTGATCCGCCACCACCACCGGCCCGGCTTCCAGGTGATGCAACTGTCCGATGGCAAGGCCGGGCGAGGCCGCGACCCCCTCGACCACATCGGCGCCCTCGGGGGCGATCCAGCCACCGGCCAAAGCGGCGGCATTGCGCTTTTCCTCGGCCTTCCTCGCCTCGGCCTTCTCGCGCGCGCTCAGCCCGGTCACGACGACGCGCAAGGTGGACAGCGCATCCGCGGCATCGGCGCCCTCGGCCGAGATCGCAATCGTCTCGCCCGCCTTCAGGCCCAGTTGCAGAAGCGAGATCATGTTGCGCGCATCGGCCGTCTCGGCACCGTTGCGGACGCGGATGCGGGCGGCGAAGCGGCGCGCGGTCTCGGCCCATTCGGTCGCGGGACGGGCGTGCAGACCGTTCGGATAATCGCAGGTCCAGTCGAATTTCTGCGCGAAATCACCCACCGGCTCGGCGGCCTGGGCGGCCTCGGCCGGTTCGCCCGAAAGGGCCGCGATGACCACGGCCGGATCGTCGGTGACCGACAGCGCGGCGATGCGCGGCTCATCCTGCATCAGCCGGGTCAGGCGGCGCAGGATGCCGATATGCGCGTCCGAGCGCGCGGCGATGGCCACGACCAGATTGGCGTGCTGGCCCTCGTTCCATTCCACGCCGTCGCGCACCTGCAAGACGGCGATGCCGTCACGCAGGATCAGGTCGCGATCCTCGACCATGCCGTGGGGAATGGCGATGCCCTTGCCCAGATAGGTGTTCGAGGCCGCCTCGCGCTTGTTCATGCTGGTCTCGAATCCGGGCCTGACACAGCCGTTGGCGACCAGAAGCGCCGCCGCCTGAGCGATGGCATCGGACTTGCCCGAGACCGTGGCCTTCAGGCAAACGAGTTCACGCGGCAAGATACCCGCTTCTTCAGTAGGGGACACTGGCTCCTCCCAATCTCCTAAGATTTACGATTCGTAACGTAAATGTGGAAACGTTTCCACTTGTTTTTTGCGCGGTGAAGCCTGTTTTTACGCCGATTCTGCTGAAATCCTTGCAATGCGGGAACAGATCGGTGATGGTCGGCGTCAGGCAGGGGTAGCAACGTTTCCATAAAAAATGAGCGTCGGCATCAAGGATGTGGCACGCGCGGCGGGGGTGGCCCCCTCGACGGTTTCGCGCGCCCTGGGCAAAGGCCCCGTCAGCGCGGAAGTTCGCCGCAAGGTCGAGGCCGCGGTGGCCGCGATCGGCTACCGGCCGAACCTGGCCGCGCGGCAACTGCGCTCGCAGCAGTCGATGACGGTGGGGCTGGTGGTGGCCGACATCCGCAACCCGTTCTTCACCCAGCTTTCCCGCGCGGTCGAGGATGAGGCGTATCGCGCCGGCATGCGGGTCTTTCTGTGCAATACCGACGAAGACCCCGCGCGCGAGGCGATGTATCTGGAGCTTATGGCCGAGGAACGCGTGGCCGGCTTGATCCTGGCCCCCACGCGCACGCTCAACCCCGCCGCCCTGGCCGATTTCCGGGTGCCGGTGGTGCTGGTGGACCGCAACCTGCCCGGCGGGGGGCGCGATGCGGTGGTGTTGGACAATCGCGGCGCGACCACGCAATTGGTCGATCACCTGGTCGCCACCGGGCGCCAGCGCATCGCGGGCCTTTTCGGCGCGACATCGGCCACGGGGATCGAGCGGCAAGAGGCGTTCCAGGCCCGGATGCGGGACCACGGCCTTGATCCGCTGGCCCTGAACGCGCTCCCCAGTCCCGAGGCCGGCCGCGCCGCGATCGCGGCGCTGATCGCGCGACATCACCCCCAGGCATTGATCCTGTCGAACGGCCTTTTCGTGGGCGCCGCCCTGCATGTCGCCCGCATGCAAGGGCTGTCCGTGCCCCGCGATCTTGCGCTGGCCGGCTTTGATGACGAGCCTTGGACCGCGCTGGTCGATCCTGGCATCACCGTGATCCGCCAGCCCGTGGACGCCTTCGGGCGCGAGGCGATGCTGATGCTGCAATCCCGCATCTCGCGCGTGGAGCAACCCTTCCGCACGGTGATGCTGTCGGGTGAACTGGTGCCGCGCGGCTCTACCTTCCCGGCCTGAACCCACCACGATACTGGGCATGAAAGACAACCGGGCCCGCGGATATGGCGACAGGCATCGCGCGAAGACAGGAACTCCAGGCCGGAGATCAGGCGGTCGCCGCGCGCACGGCCGGCCATGACGCCCTACTGCGCCGGCGGGCGCAAGAAGAAGCGTCCAGATCGGACGAACGCGGCGCAGCATCTGGCCTGGCCCCGTAAGATTCAGGAAGCGCGAGGCTTCCTTTCGCCGGCGCGGATCTCGAAGCGCAGGATGTTCTGGGGCGGAGGCAGCGGGCAGACCGCGAATTCGCTGAAGGCGCAGGGCGGATTAAACGCCTTGTTGAAATCCAGCACCACCTTGTCGCCACTGACCTCGCCGATCAGAAAGCGCGAGGCGCCATAGGTCTCGCGGCCCGAGGTGCGGTCGCGGATGACGAACATGGGCTTGCCGGATTTCCAATGCGTCGGCAGCAGCGTGATCTCCACCCCCTCATGGCTGAAACGCGCCTGGTGCGTCAGTTGCACCGAGGTCGCGATCCCGGTCACCGTGTCTATGCCAAGGGTTCGCGCCTGTTCCAGCGCCTGCCAATCGGCCTCGATCCGCCAGGCGGGATCTATCGGGAAGCTGTCGATGCCGCGAAAGCCGGTGCGGGCGGGCGCCAGCGTGTCGCGCACCCGCAACGCATACTGCCCCTCGACCACGGTTGCCTCAAGCAGCAGCGCGCCCACCTTCAGGCGCGGCGGATTGTCGGGCACCGGGGCGAAGTCGCGCGACCCCTCGCCCGCGTCGAAGCTGGCGCGCCCGTCCGGGGCCAGGTCCAGCACACCCAGATGCGCCGGGCCGGCCGAAATCACCACGTCGTTTTCGGGCGCGGTGCCCACCGTCATGCGACCGGGCGTGATCTCGACGCGGTCGGTCAGGTCCAGCCAGCCATCCTCGGCGGTAAGCGCGGCCAGGCGGGCCTCGCGCCATTCGGCGATCTCGGTCTGATAGGCGGTCATGCGGATTGTCCTTGTTGCGGCCGGGGCAGCTTGGGCAGGCTGGCCAGAAGCCGTTGGGTATAGGGATGACTCGGCGCGCGCAGGATGTCGCGGGTGGCGCCCGCCTCGACGATGCGGCCCTGTTGCAGCACCACCATGCGCGGGCAAAGCGCCGCCACGATGGCAATGTCATGCGAGACCAGAACCAGCGTCAATTCGCGTGCAAGATCGGCCAGCAGGTCGATGACGCGCACGCGGGTCGATAGGTCCAGCGCGCTGACCGGCTCGTCCGCGATCAGGACGCGCGGGCGGGCGATCAGCGCGCGGGCGATGGCGATGCGCTGGCGCTGGCCGCCCGAAAAGGCGCGCGGATAGCGCCCGGCGCTGTCGGGGGGCAGACCGACGGCGGCCAGCACGCGGGCGACCTCGGCCGAGATGTCGCCAGGCAGGTCCAGCGCGGCATGGGGTTCGGCGACGATCCGGCCCACCTTCATGCGCGGATCGAGCGAGGTATAGGGGTCCTGGAACACCGGCTGGACAAAGCGCCGATGCGCCGTCATCCGCATGCGCGAGCGCAGGTCAAGCGGGCTGCCATCGGCCTCGACCGTTCCGGCGCCCGGCGAGGCCAGCCCCAGAAGCAGCCGCAGCAGCGTCGATTTCCCCGAGCCGCTTTCCCCCAGGATGCCAAGGCTTTGCCCCTGCTCGACCCGCAGCGAGACGCCGTGCAGCACGGGCGTTGTCCGGTCATAGCCGTATGAGACATCCTTCAGCGCGAAAAGGCTCATGGCGCGGCCTCGGGGTTCAGGGCGGCTTCCAGCCGGCGCGCGGCGCCGAGCAGCGTTTTCGTGTAATCGTGGCGCGGTTCGGTAAAGACCCGCCGGGCCGGGCCCGTCTCGACCACGCCGCCCTGGCGCATGACGATCACGCGGTCGGTGATGCGGGCGACCACGGGCAGGTCATGGCTGATGAACAGCAGCGCCAGCCCTTCGGACCTGACCAGCCCGTCCAGCAGGTCCAGCACCTCGGCCTGCGTGGTCACGTCCAGCGCCGTGGTCGGCTCGTCCGCGATCAGCAGGCGGGGGCCGCAGGCCAGCGCCATGGCGATGGCGACGCGCTGGCGCTGCCCGCCCGAGACCTCATGCGGATAGGCATCCAGGATGCGCCCCGGATCGGTTATGGCCACGCGCTCCAGCCAGCGGGCCTGCTCGGCCCGCAGGGCGGCGGCGGTCAGGCCGCGACCCTCGCGCGCGGCGCGGCGGCGGATCGGAGCGGCCAATTGGCGGCCAAGGCGCATCAGCGGATCAAGCGCCGAGCGCGGATCCTGGAAGACCACCGAGGCGACCGCGCCGCGCAGGGGCACGATGCGCCGGTCGGGCTGGCCCACCATCTGCCGCCCGTCCAGCAGGATCGAACCCCCGGCCCGCAGGCCCGCCGCCAGCAGACCCACCACCGACATCGCCGTCAGCGACTTGCCCGAGCCGCTTTCCCCGACCAGTCCCAGCCGCTCGCCCGGTTGCAGCGTAAAGGTGACACCGTGGACCAGTTCGCCCCCCGGTGCCGAGACGCGCAGGTTTTCGACGGAAAGCAAGGTCATGCCGCGTTCCTTTCCGGGTCCAGCAGGTCGCGCAGCCCATCGGCCAGGAAATTGATCCCCAGCACCAGCGCGACCAAAGCCAGCCCCGGCGCGATCACGCCCATCGGCGCGGCAAAGACCGTGGATTGCGCCTGTTGCAGAAGCTGGCCCCAGGAGGCGTTGGGCGGTGGCGCGCCAAGGCCCAGATAGGAAAGCGATGCCTCGGCGATCACGGCAAGGCCGAATTGCAGGGCGATGGCGACCAGGACGGTGGGCGCGATATTCGGCAGAACATGGGTCAGCACGATCCGCCCCCAGCCCAGGCCCGCGCAGCGCGCGGCGGTGATGAAATCCTGTGCCAGCACGCGCTTCGTCAGAATACGCACCAGCCGCGCGACGATGGCCGACATGGCAAGGCCGATGGCCAGGATCGCGGTGCCCAGGCTGGCCCCGTCGCTGGCCGCCACCACCAGCATCGCCAGCAAAAGCGTCGGAAAGGCGATCAGGATGTCCAGCGCCGCCGCCAGCGCATCATCCGCGCCGCGCCGCGCGAAAGCCGCGAGCACCCCCAGCACGGTCCCGATCACCCCGCCAAGCGCCGCCGCGCCGATGCCCACGCTTAGCGCGATGCGCGCGCCGATCATGACCTGGGTGAAGTAGTCCCGGCCCAGCCGGTCGGTGCCGGCCCAATGCTGCCAAGAGGGCGGCTTCAGCCGCCCTCCCGCCATCGCGGTCGGATCATAGGGCAGCCAGACCAGCGTCAGCAGCGCCACCGCCAGGTTGATCCCGACCAGAACGAGCCCGATCCACAATGCCGGGCGCCTCATGCCCTGCCCCCCTTGGCGTCGCGCAGGCGCGGGTCGATCAGGCGCTGGATGACATCGGCGGCGAAGCCGATCAGCAGCACCAGAAGCGTCGTCACCAGAAGCACCCCCTGCACGCTGGGATAGTCGCGCTGCTGGATGCCCAGAAGCAGCATCGAGCCCAGGCCGGGCAGCGCGAAGACCCGCTCGACCACCACCGCGCCCAGCAGGGTCGAGGCCAGTTCGATCCCCAGGACCGAAATCACCGGCACGCTGGCATTGCGCAGCCCGTGCCGGACCAGCGCCTGGGGAAAGCTGGCGCCAAGCGCGCGGGCATTGCGCAGGTAATCCGCCCCAAGCACATCCTGCACCGCCGCCCGCACATAGCGCAGAAGCGAGGCCGACATGACCAGCGCCACGGTGACGACCGGCAGGATCAGGGCGCGCGCGGCCTCGCCCGCCGTGGCCCAGCCGCCGATGGGAAAGCCCGAGGCCGGCAGCAGCCGCCACTTCACCGCGACGATCCAGACCAGCATGATCCCGATCCAGAAGACCGGCACCGCGATCCCGAATTGCGACACCGCCGAGATCAGCGCGCCATACCAGCGATCCGACTTGACCGCCGCCAGCGTGCCCAAAGGCACCGCGATCAGGATCGCCAGCACGAAGGCCGCGAAGGTCAGCGGCAGGGTGACGCCCAGCCGCGCCACGATCTCGGGCAGGACCGGGGCGTTCGAGACGAAGGATATGCCCAGGTCGAACCGCGCCAGGTCGGCCAGGAAAAGCCCCAGTTGCACCGGCAGCGGCCGGTCGCTGCCGACCTGGGCGCGGGCGGCGGCGATCTGCGCCTCATCGGCGCCGACGGACAGCAGCGCCGCCGCCGGATCACCGGGCAGAAGCCGCAGCAGCACGAACAGCACCAGCCCCGCCGCGACCAGCGACAGGACCAGCACGAAGGTCCGGCGCAGCAGATAGCGACCCATCCCGCCCCCTTCAGGTCATTGCGACTTGGTGACGCCGCGCAGGAAGAACTGCGCGTTCAGCCCGTTGACCGGATAGTGCGCCACCTTCGCCGACGAGACCACAAGCTGCGGATAAAGGTAAAGCCAGTTCGAGGCCGCGTCCTCGACGATGATCCGGTTGGCCTCGCGCAGGGTCGCCGCCTGCGCGTCCTCGCTGTCCGACGCCTCGGCGGCATTGATCAGTTCCGAGACCTTGGGATTGTCATAGCCCCAGTAGAAGTCGGGATTGCCATAGAAGACGATATCGCGGTGGTTCACATGCTCTTGCAGCGTGGCCTGGAAGTCATGCGCCTGATAGACCTTAGTATACCATTCGTTCGCGGTGATGACATGGATGTTCACCGTGACGCCGATCTTGGCCAGCTCCGCCTTCAGGAACTCGGCCACGATGGGATGGGGATCGTAATTGGGCGTTTCCAGCGTGAAGGCAAAGCCCCCGCCATGTCCAGCCTCGGCCAGCAGCGCCTTGGCGCTTTCGGGATCATAGGGATCGATGCCGGTCAGGTCCTCATACCAGGGATCGGTCGGCGGCACGAAGGAACCCAGCACCGCGCCCCGGTCGCCCCAGATCGCCTCCAGCAGCCGCTTCTTGTCCACCGCGCGGGCCAGCGCCTTGCGCACGCGCGCATCGTCGAAGGGCGCGACGCGGTCGTTATAGGCCATGATCTCTTTCGTGGTGGAACTGCCTTCCGAGATGGTGAAGGCCGAGGGATCCTCGAACAGCGCCAGCGCGTCGGGGCTTTGGACCGAGGTGATAAGATCCACGGCATCGGTCAGCAACGCATTGTTCTGGGCCGAGGCATCCGTGAAATAGCTGAAGATCGCGCCCCCGTTCGCGGGCTTCTGGCCCCAATAGCCATCGAAGGTCTGAAGCGACAGCGCCGAGCCGCGCTTCCACTCGGCCAGCTTATAGGGGCCGGTTCCGTCCTCTTTGCCGGTGATGTCGCCCGCCGCGTCGTTCACGATCCAGACATAGCTGAGATTATAGGGCAGCGAGATCGATTTGGAGGAAAGCTTGATCACCACGGTCCGCTCGTCCGGGGTCTCGATCCCGGCGATGGTCGAAAGGCTTTTCTTGCGCGAGGATTTCGAGGCTTCGGCCGCCACCCGCTCGATCGAATATTTCACATCCGTCGCGGTCAGCGGATCGCCGGAATGAAAGCTCACGCCGGGTTGCAGCGTGAAGGTGTGGGTCAGCCCGTCCTCCGAGACCGTATGCCCCGCCGCCAGCACCGGCGAGACCGAGCCATCGTCGTTCAGCCGGAACAGCGCCTCATAAACATTGTCGTTGAAGGCTTCGCTGATGCCCTGTCCGGCCCCGGCGGTATTGTCGAGGTTCTGCGGTTCGTAGAGCGAGCCGATGCGGATGATCGCGGCCGGATCATCGGCCGCCATCCCCGGCCCGGCCGCAGCGACCAGCGCGCAAAATGCCAGACCGACCGCGCGGGGAGACATGAAAGTGAAGCTCATCCTGATACCTTCCAAAGGCTGACTGGCGCCAAATCTATTCCGAAACCAATGAAATGACGAGTGGGACATAGCGAAAGCCGTCGCGAAGCATGGGCCTGCCGCAGGCATTCCATTCGCAGTTTCGGGCCTCGCCGGGAAAATCCTTCCGCGGCCTTTTTCGCGCCCCTTCCACCCCCGGTCACGCCCGCGAAGATTCTCGCGATGGCACATATCCGGGCGGACCGTCGCGGATCGGGGACCAGGGACATGTCCACCGGCCATCAAGCCCAGGCCCCGATGACGCGCCCCATCCCCTTGGATGCTCTGCCGCCAGCGGGCCGCAAGCGCCTTTCCGCGCTGCCCGATTGCTGTGCAAAATCCTGCGGCATGGTTCATCCAGACAGCGAGACGAAGCAAACCCGCCGATCGGCCCGCCGACGATATTGACCCCGCCAGACGAGCTGTCGCCATTGGGATCAGACAGGGAGATTCCAATGCATATCAGTCGCCGTCGCGTCTTTTCCGCCTTTGCCGCCCTTATGACCCTTGTGGCCGCACCCGCAGTTCATGCGCAGGATGCTCTGGCAAAGGTCGAAAGCTCTGGCACCATCCGCATCGCCGTGCCGACCGACTATCCACCCTATGGCTTCGTCGGCACCGACCTGCAACCGCAGGGGCTGGACATCGACATGGCCAAGCTGATCGCGGAAAAGATGGGCGTGACACTGGAAATGGTTCCCGTGACCAGCGCCAACCGCGTGCCCTATGTCCAGACCGGGCAGGTCGAGCTGGTGATCTCGACCCTGGGCAAGAACGCGGAGCGGATGAAGGTCATCGACTTCACCCATGCCTATGCGCCCTTCTTCCAGGCGGTCTATGGACCGAAATCGCTGACCGTCGCCAGCTTCGACGACCTGGCCGGCAAGACCATCGCCGTCGCCAAGGGCGCGATGGAGGAACAGGAACTGGTCAAGCTCGGCCCCGCCGGCATGGAGTTCAAACGCTACGAGGATCAGGCGGCATCGACCGCCGCCTTCGTCGCGGGCCAGACGGATGTGATCGCGACCTCGGTGTCGAACGCGACCCTGATGACGCAGAACAACCCCAAGCTTGAGGCCGAATTCAAGCTGCTGATCAAGGACAGCCCCTGCTTCATCGGCATCGCCAAGGGTCAGGACGGGCTGCGCGCCAAGGTGAACGAGATCATCCTGGCCGCCAAGGCGGACGGCACGCTGAACGCCATGTCCGAAAAATGGCTGGGTCAGCCGATCAAGAGCGAACTGCCGCTGAGCGAATAGGGTGCGGCAGCAACGATGAACGTCGAGCTTGATTTCCTTGCCGTCCTGCGCGACTGGCCGATGCTGCTGGTCGGCGTGGTCTGGACGCTGGGCCTGACCTTCGTGGCCATGGCGATCGGCCTTGTGGTGGCGGTCGCCTGTGCCGCCGGGCGCAGCCGGGGGCCGGTCTGGCTGGCCGTGCCCATCGGCGCCTATGTCGAACTGGTGCGCAACACGCCCTTCATCGTGCAACTGTTCTTCATCTTCTTCGGCCTGCCTTCGCTGGGGATCCGGCTGTCGCCGCCCATCGCCTCGGTGCTGGCGATGACGCTGAACCTTGGCGCCTACGGCACCGAGATCGTGCGCGCGGGCCTGATGTCCACGCCACGCGGCCAGATCGAGGCGGCGCAGTCGCTGGCGCTGACGGGTTTCCAGACATTCACCCGCGTCGTGCTGCCGCCGGCGCTGAAGCGGGTCTGGCCGGCGCTGGTCAGCCAGATCGTCATCGTGATGCTGGGTTCGGCCGTCTGCGGCCAGATCGCGACCGAGGAGCTCAGCTATGCCGCCAATGTCATCTCGGCCGCCACCTTCCGCACCTTCGAGGCATATATCATCGCCACGCTGGTCTATCTGCTGCTGGCCATCGCGCTGCGCCGCGCCCTGAACTGGGCCGGGCCGCGCTTTATTTTCGGAGGGTAGGGGATGGTCAGCTTCACCCTTTGGGACATCCTGCGCAATCTGCTGATCGCCAGCCAGTGGACGCTGCTTCTGTCACTGATCGCCTTTATCGGCGGCGGCGTGGTGGGGGCGGCGCTGCTGGTCGCGCGGCTGTGGCGGCCCGGGGCATTCGCGCCGGTCTTCTCGGGCTATGTCCAGCTTTTCCAGGGCACGCCGCTGCTGATGCAACTGTTCCTCAGCTATTTCGGGCTGCGGCTGTTCGGGATCCAGGTCTCGGTCTGGGTCGCGGTCTCGCTGGCGCTGACGCTTTACACATCGGCCTTCCTGACCGAGATCTGGCGCGGCTGCGTCGCCGCCATCCCCAAGGGCCAGTGGGAGGCGTCGAGCAGCCTGGCGCTGAGTTTCGGCGAACAGTTGCGCCATGTCATCCTGCCGCAGGCGATGAAAATCGCCATCCCACCGACGGTCGGCTTTCTGGTGCAGGTCATCAAGGGCACGGCGCTGGCCTCGGTCGTGGGGTTCGTGGAATTGACGCGGGCGGGCAACATGATCGCCAATGTCACCTACGCGCCTTTTTCCGTCTTCGCCTGTGTCGGGCTCATGTATTTCGCGATCTGCTATCCGATCAGCCTGCTCGCGCGCCATCTGGAAAGGAAAACCCATGCCGCCCGAGGCTGATGTCCATATCCGCCCCATCGTCGAGATCGCGGGCCTGCGCAAATCCTTCGGCACGAACGAGGTGCTGAAGGGCATCGACCTGAAGGTCGCGCCGGGCGAGGTCGTGGCGATCATCGGCAAAAGCGGATCCGGCAAGTCCACGCTGCTGCGCTGCATCAACGGGCTGGAGGTGTTCCAGGAGGGCGGGTTGATCGTCGATGGCCGGCCTTTGCTGCACGACAACGCGGGCGCGATGCGCGAATTGCGCCAGCGCGTCGGCATGATCTTCCAAAGCTTCAACCTGTTCCCGCATCTGTCGGTGGGCCGCAACGTCATGCTGGCCCCCACGCTGGTCAAGAAGCGCGACAAGGCGCAGGCCGAGGCGCAGGCCCGCGCCCTGCTGGAACGCGTGGGCCTGGCCGAGAAGTTCGACGCCACCCCCGACCAGCTTTCCGGCGGTCAGCAGCAGCGCGTCGCCATCGCCCGCGCGCTGGCGATGGAACCCGCCGTGCTGCTGTGCGACGAGATCACATCCGCGCTGGACCCCGAACTGGTCGGCGAGGTGCTGCGCGTGGTCGAGCGGCTGGCAGCCGAGGGGATGACGCTCCTGATGGTCACGCATGAGATGGCCTTTGCCCGCCGGGTCAGCAACCGGGTCGTTTTCATGCATCTGGGCCGCGTGCATGAGGTCGGCCCCCCCGCCGAGATCTTCGGCGCGCCCAAGACGCCGGAACTGCGCCAGTTCCTGTCCTCACTGCACGACTAGCAGGGAAGGGTTCCAGGAAATCCCGTTTTCGCTGGGCGGAGCCGCCGGAATCGGACATTCCGAGAAGCTTAAGTCGATGGACGACCTGCCCCCACGAAATTCCGCGATCCGATATAAGATCCGCCCCCGGCCCGCAAAATACTCCATTATCCGCCTCAGGCGCGGTTTCGGCATGAGCCGCGTATCAGCGGGCAAGCCCATGGCCGCGCCGGGGGACGGACCCGCCGATGACGGGCGGCTTCCGATTGCAGCCGGAATGCCCGCATCGCCGACAGCCACTTGCCAAGCGCGTCAACCCGGCGCAGCTTGCCGGCATGATATGCGAATCCGAAGTCACCTTTGCCGGCAACCACCTGGATCGAGCCGACCATCTGCGTGCCGATGCGCCGGGAATGGCCCGGTTGCTGACCGATCCATCCAGCCGGGCGCTGCCCTTCTGGCACGGCCAGCCGCTGTTCGATCTGACCGCGAATGGCCCACGCCTGGCCTGGCTGTCCCCCGCCGATCCGCTGCTTGCCCAAGGCCCGGAACCCGCGGTTTTCCTGGGCCTGGACGGGGGCGGGACCGCGCATTTCGCCGTCGATGTCTCGCATCTCGCGCAGCCGGACCAGACCCCGGCCGAACTGCCCGACAGCCGCGTCTTTCTTGAACTGCGCTCGGTCATGGCCGAGATGGAGCATGCCGAAACCGGGATCGCGGCGGCGGCGAAGGGCGTCTTCGAATGGCGGCGGACGCATCGGTTCTGCGCCGGTTGCGGCGGCCGAAATCAGGTCAGCCATGGCGGCTGGCGGGCGCGCTGCGCGGATTGCGAACGCGAGCATTTCCCCCGCGTCGATCCGGTGGTGATCATGCTGATCCTTGACGGCGACCGGGTGCTGCTGGGCCGTCAGGCGGCCTGGCCCGAAAGGATGTATTCCTTGCTTGCCGGCTTCATCGAGCCGGGCGAAACCATCGAAGAGGCCGTGCGCCGCGAGGTCGCCGAGGAGGCGGGCGTCCGGGTGGGCGCGGTGCGCTATGTCACCTCGCAGCCTTGGCCGTTCCCGGCCTCGCTGATGCTGGGCTGCACGGGGCGGGCGGAATCGCGCCAGATCACCGTCGACCCGCATGAGATGGAGGACGCGCTATGGACCAGCAAGGCCGAGATCGCCGAGGCCCTGGCGGGCCGCAATGACCGGATCATCCCCGCCCGCCCCGGCGCCATAGCCCGGACGATCCTGCAAGCCTGGGTCGAGGGGCGCGTGCCGGGTTTCGACTGACGAACTTGCGCCTTCCGGTCTCCAAGGCGCTTGTGCGCCACTGGATCGCATCCTTGACGGGTTGGGGGTTGCCGCAATAGGACTGCGTAATCGTTAACTCATGATTCCACCCGCATGCCGCAGCCCAAGGTTTCCCTGCAAGATATCGCCAGGCAACTGGGCGTGTCGGTCAAGACCGTGTCGGGCGCATTGCACAACAGCTCGATCCGCATGTCGGACGACACGCGCCAGCGCATCCGCAAGCTGGCCGAGGAGCTTGGCTACAAGCCCAATCTGGTGGCGCGCGGCATGCGCCAGGGCGCGCTGCCCATCGTCGGCCTGATCGGCGAAGGGCTGATCACCCAGCCCTTCGCCACCGAGATCATGCGCAGCTTGGACAATGTGCTGCGCATGCACGGACTCAGCGTGCTGGTCACCGATATCGGCGGCCGGCGCGGCGTCGAACATGGCATCGCCGAGATCCAGCGTCTGATGCCCAGCCGCATCGCCTATGCCAGCATGTATCACCGCATGGTGCCGATGCCGGCGCGAACGGGCGAATCCATCGAATTGCTGATCAACTGCCGCGCCGAGGGCGGTGGCATCCCCGCCCTGGTCCCGGCCGAGGAGCAGGCCGGCTTCACCATCGCCAGCCACCTGATCGAACGCGGGCGCCGCGCCATCGCCTTCCTGAACCTGCCCGGACTGCTGGCCGGCGAATTGCGCGAACAGGGCTTTCGCCGCGCCCATGCCGCCCACGGCCTGGCGGTCCGGGAAAGCTGGCTGGCATCCGCTACGCGCGGCCCCGCCTATAGGGATCGGGCGCATAGCCTGGTTTACGACCGGATCGGCCAGTGGATGGCCGCCGAGGAACGCCCCGACGCCATCCTGTGCGGCAACGACCGCATCGCACTTGAGGTTTACGGCGCCCTGCGCCGGGGCGGCTGGCGCATCCCCCAGGATGTCAGCGTCGCCAGCTTCGACAACCAGGTCGAGATCGCGGCGCGGCTGGACCCGCCGCTGACGACCATGGCCCTGCCGCATCGCGAGATGGGGCGCAGGGCCGGGGAAATCCTGGCGGGGGTGGGACGCCCGCCGGAGGACGTGGAGGAAATACCGTTCCGCCTGGTCGAGCGCGCCTCGGTCTGAGCGGGCGGCGAGGGGGGCAATACGAGAGGGAGGAAGGATCGGCATGGGTAATCGTTTTCTCGACACCCTTGCACCCGCGCCGGCCTGAGGGTCGCGCGGATTCGATTTTCGCAGATCATCATCGCCCCGCCCGACCGATCGAAACGCGACGGCGCTGCGGGGCACAAGGGAGGTTCATCCATGGCGAACACCGCCAAACTCTTCAAGAACGGGGCTTATCTGCAAAGCTCCACGACGCTGTTCATCTTCTTTGCCTCATGGGGCATCTGGTGGTCGTTCTTCTCGACCTGGCTCGACAAGAGCCTGGGGCTGAGCGGTGGCCAGATCGGCACGATCTATTCGGTGAACTCGCTCACCACCATCGCGGTGCTGCTGTTTTACGGTATGGCGCAGGACCGCCTCGTGCTGAAGCGGCACCTGGTGATCGTGGCGTCCTTCGTCATGGCCTGCCTGGCCCCGTTCGTGATCTTCGTCTACGAACCGATGATGAGCAACTTCGCCATGGGCGTGCTGATCGGCGCCATCTACCTGCCGTTCGGCTATACCGCCGCGGTGGGTCTGCTTGAGGCGTATTCCGAACGGCTGAGCCGCACCTACGGCTTCGACTACGGCCAGGCCCGTGGCTGGGGATCGCTCGGCTATGCCGTCGCCGCGCTGTTCACCGGCTTCATCTTCACCATCAACCCGCACATCAACTTCTATCTCGGCTCGCTGCTTGGCATCATCTGCCTGCTGGTGCAGATCTTCTGGAAGACCGACAAGGTGCCGCTCGCGCCGGGGCACAGCGAACACCCGACCGCGCCGAGCCTGCGCGAAATCCTGTCGGTGCTGAAATACAAGAACCTGTGGGTCGTGATCGGCTTCGTGGTCTTCAGCTGGACGTTCTACAACCTTTACGACAATCAGATGTTCCCGAACTTCTACCGGGGACTGTTCGAGAACGAGGATACCGGCCTGCGCACCTACGGCGTCCTGAACTCGGCGCAGGTCTTCCTGGAAGGCTTCTGCATGATGCTCGTGCCGCTGCTGATGCGCCGCGTGGGCGTGCGCAACATCCTGCTGATGGGCGTCTCGGTGATGTGCCTGCGCATCCTGGGTTCGGCGATCTTCACCGACCCGGTGGCCGTCTCGGTCATCAAGATGTTCCACGCCGTCGAGGTGCCGCTGTTCGTGCTGGGGATCTTCCGCTACCTCACGCTGCATTTCCCGGCATCGCTCTCGGCGACGATGTATATGGTCGGCTTCGAGATTTCGGCGCAACTCGGCAGTGCCCTCTTCTCGACACCCTTCGGTTACATCCGGGACGCGCTGGGATACCAGCCCACGTTCCTCGTGATCGCGGGCATCGTCGCCTGTTCCGGCGTCTGGGCGTTCTTCGCGCTGAAGAAGGACGACGAGGATGTCGAGGGCGAGCCGTTCATCCGCGACGGGCAGCGCCCCCAGGCCGAGGGCAGCCTGTCCTGAGCCAGCCGGTTGGCCAACGCGCCGACAAGTCTTAAGAACCACGAAGGCTGGCAACCCCATCACCGCCAGCCTTCCGCCTGCAAACCCATCGGCTCCGCGACCCGAAGTCGCGCACTAGGAGAATGAACGAACATGCCAGCCTTCGACACCGTCCTTGCCCAGGATGACCTCATCGAGATCTGGGCCCGCCCCTGCCCCGACCATGGCGAGTGGCGCGTCGAGATCCTTGACGCCAAGGGCGGCCGGACGGAACTGGCGGGCAGCGCAAGCGACGACTACCGCCGGGCCAGCCATCGCATCGCCGCGCCGGGTCCGGTGACGGTCCGCTGGGCCGATGACGATACCCAGGTCTCGCTGGCCTATGCCTATGGGAATCGCGTGCTCCAGGACGGCGTACGCCTGCTGTGGACCACGCCCCGCAATGCCAATGACGGCCGCCGCTACCAGTTGCACCTGCAACCGCCATGGGGCTGGATGAACGACCCCAACGGCATGATCGAGATCGGCGGCGTGACCCATGCCTTTTACCAGCACTATCCGCACAGCCGCCGCTGGAACACCATGCATTGGGGCCATGCCTGCTCGGCGAACCTGGTCGACTGGGTGCATCTGCCGATCTTCCTGGATCCCCGGCCGGAACTGCTGGCCGATGACGCCAAGGTCGGCGGCGCGTTTTCGGGTTCCGCGATCGTCCGGGCCGATGGTTCGCTGCGGCTGTTCTATACCGACCGGCAGGACGACCGCGAACCGAACTGGGAATGGCAGATGCTGACCGATACGGCCGATCTTCTGACACCCGCGGAATCGCGGGCCGTGGTCCGCGACCGCCCGCCCCTGCCCGGCTTCCGGCGCGACATGCGCGATCCCTATGTCTTTCGCGGCCCGGACGGGCGGTGGAAGATGCTGCTGGGCGGCGGCGACGACGCGGGCGGGCTGGTGCTGCTTTACGAAACCGCCGACCCCGAGGCCGCCGACGGCTGGACCTTCATAGGCCCGCTGCATGCCGAGCCGATGCGGGCAGGCATTCCCGTCGAATGCCCCTGCATGATCGCGCTTGAGGGCGAGGGCGAAGGGCTTTGGGTGCTGTTCTTCGGCCTGATCGGCGCGCGGGACGAGATTTCGCGCCGGCGCAACATGTCCTATGCGCTGGTCGGTCGCTTCGACGGGCAACGCTTCCACGAAATCGCCCGGCGCGAGGCCGATTTCGCCACCGACGCCTATGCTTTCCAAAGCTTCCGCCACGGCCAGCACGGCCCCATCGCGATGGCCTGGGCGGCGAACTGGACCGATGTGTTCAAGGACCGCGACTTCCCCAGCGCCATGACCTTTCCGCGCCGCCTGCTGTGGCGGGACGGGAGGCTGCTGACCCCGCCGGTCGAGACGGTGGCCGAGTTGCGCCAGGATCTGATCCTGAACGATCCCGCCGCCTTGGCCCAGTCGCGGGCCCAGCCGCTGGCCCTGCCGCAGGGACTGGCCGAGATCGAGCTTGAGCTCACCTCGCCCGGCGCGACCTTCTCGCTTGAGTTGACGCATCCGACGCATCATGTCGCGCTGGTCTCGACCGGCACGTCGCTGGAATTGCAATTCGATCCGCCGGGCACACGGACGGTTCCGCGCTATGCCGCCGAGGAGGCCGCGATCACCCGGCTGCGCATCTTCGTCGATACCGGCCTGATCGAGATCTATGCCGACGATGGCCGCTGGTGCGCGACGAAGCGCCTGGACAGCGATGAACCATTCACCGGGATCCGGTTTCATGGCGATGCCGATGCGGTCGGGACGGTTCAGGTCTGGACCCTGCGTCCGGCGGGTTCCCTGCCCCAGGGCAATTCCCAGCCGGAGGCGAAAGGCTGACGCACCGCCGCCCAAAGAACCCGCGCTTCCGCCCGGACGGCAAAGAGCCATCCGCAATGCGTAACGCCCAGGTCCTTATGGACGCGACCTGATCCGATTTCCACGCCCGGATATCTGGTCCTGCCCCGGTTTTACCCGACAGCCAGGCGGCTGCGGGTCGAACTGGGGTGAACTCGCGCGCGATGCGCGCTTTCGACCCCGGATGCGGGTGGCTTCATCCTTGATCCAGCCACCGATCACTCCGAGGGCGGTTCGGGCGGCAGGCGCCTTCAATCTTTGGCCACGGCAGGGGTCAGGGCTGCGTCGATGATCTGGCCGGCGGTCTCGACATGCGCGGTCAGGCACGCGGCAAGCTCGTCCAGGGTGGTCGTCCCGGTCTCGCGCAGCAGAAATGCCTGGCCGCCCTTGCCGATATTCTCCATGTCGAGCGGCTTTTCCGTCAAGAGCCGGCCCGCCGCTTGCAGATTCCACAGGAACCGGCGAGCCGAGGCAAGATCCTCGGCGCGGGCGCGGTCGATCAGGGACGCGCGGGGACCGGCGCGCAACTGCGCCATCGCGCCTCGGGCAGGAGTGGCGGCGCGCAGGGCGAAGCTTTGCGCCAGAAGCTCGATATCCTGCAAGCGCCCCCGGCCGATCTTGGCCTCCCAGGCGCCATCCGGGGCCTTGGCGGCAAAGATGCGCGCCCGCATCTCGGCCAGGTCGGGGATCACACGCGCGTCGTTGCCACGCGCGGCCATCACCTCGACCCGCAGCGCCTCTACCAGGTCTCCCAATTCCGCGCCCTTGGCCCCGCAGACACCGATGACGCGGGCGCGGGTCAGGGCCAGATGTTCCCAGGTCCAGGCTTCGGTCATCTGGTAGTCGCGGAAGCTTTGCACCGAGGTCGCGACAGGCCCCTGCCGCCCCGAGGGGCGCAGCCGCATGTCCACCTCATAAAGCCTGCCGGCCGAGGTCGGCGCGGAAATCGCGGTGATCACCGCCTGGGTCAGCCGCGCGTAATAGGCGCGCGGCGCCAGCGGCTTCGGTCCGGCCGAGCTTTCCGCTCCATCCGAATCATAGATGACGATCAGATCCAGGTCCGAGGCGGCATTAAGCTGGCGCGCGCCAAGCGAACCCATGCCCAGCACGACCGCGCCGCGACCGGGGGGCGGACCGTGGCGCAGGGCGAATTCGCCCGCCACCACCGGAAACAGCGCGCCCACCGCCGCATCGGCGATGTCGGCATATTGCGTCCCGGCCTCTTCGGCGCCGATCAGGGCACGCAGGTGATGCACCCCGGTGCGGAACTGCCATTCATGCGCCCAACGCCGCGCCGCGTCCAGCGCGCGCTCATACCCGCCGCCGGGTGCGGCCAGCACATTCGCCAGCGTGGTTTCCAGATCCCGGCGCAGCGCCGTGCCGCCCGGCCATTCCGAAAAGAAGCTGCCCCCCAGGACCGCGTCCAGAACCTCGGCATGACGCGCGAGATAGGCGGCCAGGCCCGGCGCGGTGCCGCAGATGTCCGCGATCAAATCTATCAACTGCGGATTGGCCTCGAAAAGCGAGAAGAGCTGCACCCCGGCGGGCAGGCGCGAAAGGAAAGAGTCGAACCGGGCCAGCGCCTCGCCCGCATGGGCGGCGGCGGTCAGGCGGTTCAGCAGTTCCGGCTCGATCCGGGTGAAGACCTGCCGCGCGCGTTCCGAACGCAGCGCCGGATAGGCGGGCCAGCGGGCGACCAGCGCCTCGGCCTCGGAAGGAAGGTCCGGGCGCCTGCCACGATCCGCCGGGGTGAAGAAATCGGCGGTCAGCGCCTCGACCTCGGCCAGGCGTCCGGCCAGGCGCCGCGACCAGGCGGCGGTGTCGGCCTCGCCCGAAAGATGGGCGATGGTCGCCACCCCATCGGGCGTCGAGGGCACCAGATGGGTCTGGGCGTCGTTCACCATCTGGATGCGATGTTCGATATCGCGATGCTCGCGGTAATGGCGGGCCAGGGCCTCGGCCACCTCGGGCGGCACCCAGCCTTTTTCGGCCAGCAGCGCCAGGCCCGGCAAGGTGCCGCGCACGCGCAGGTCGGGGTCGCGTCCGCCGGCGATCAATTGCCGGGTCTGGGTGAAGAATTCGATCTCGCGGATGCCGCCCTGGCCCAGCTTCATGTTATGGCCCGGCACCTCGATCCGGCCGTTCAGGCCCTTGTGATCACGAATGCGGCGGCGCATGTCGTCGGTGTCCTGGATGGTCGCGAAATCCAGGTGCCGGCGCCAGACGAAGGGGGTCAGGTCACGCAGGAAACGCTCGCCCACGGCAATGTTTCCTGCGCAGGGTCGCGCCTTGATATAGGCGCCGCGTTCCCATGTGCGCCCCTCGGCCTCGTAATAGGCCAGCGCCGCCGAGACCGAGATGCAGACCGGCGTCACCGCCGCGTCGGGGCGCAGCCGCAGATCGGTGCGGAAGACATAGCCCTGATCGGTAATGTCCGAAAGCGTCGCCGCCGCCTTGCGGGTGGCGCGGATCAGCGCCGCGCGGGCCTCATGCTGGTCGTCGAGGGCATAGGCGGCATCGTCGTAAAAGACGATCAGGTCGATGTCCGAGGAATAGTTCAGTTCCCCCGCCCCCATCTTGCCCATGGCAAGCGCGGTGATCCCGCCCGCGTCGGAATCGGTCGCCGGCAGCTTGCCGCGCGCGCGCTCTTGCGCGACATGGACGCGCAGCGCCAGATCCGTGGCCCGATCCGCCAGGTCGGTCAGCGCGCCTGTCACCTGCTCAAGCCGCCACACCCCGCCCAGATCGCAAAGCGCGGTCCAAAGCGCCACGCGCCGCTTGGCCTGGCGCAGGGATGGGCCAAGCCGGTCGGCCGTCAGATCGCCGAAGCCCGCCGTTTCCTCGGCGACCAATTGGCCGGGGTCGACGACCGTCCCGCCAAAACGCGCGGAAAGCCACTCGGCTTCGCGCTCGATCAGCCCGGCAAGATAGGGGCTGGACCCCGCCGCGCCGCGCAGAAGGTCGGACAGGGCGGAATCGGACAGGCCCAGACGCTCGGCCGCCGCCTGGCCGCGGGCGGGCACCATGGGAATCGGAAGGCGGGTCATGCGCGATGAAAAGCTCATGGGACAAAGCCTAAACGGCGCCGGGGCAAGGTCAATGGGTGCGCCGCGCCACGCGAACGGGCCGCGTCTGGCACCGCTTTCGCCCGCCCGGACAGGGATTTGGCGGCGATCGAGAAAAACTTCGGGTTTCGACGCTTGGCGGGCGCGGGAACTGTTGCTAGGCTCCGGCACATTCCATTCCATGTTTCACCGAAAAACGCCGTTCAGACAGATGCGCGCCAGTCCAGACCGATCAGATTCGCCCCGCTCGCCGTGGCCGCATGGACCGTCCGCACGAGGGCGCGGCTGATGCGCCACACCCTTCCCCACGCGCCGCAGTTCTATGTGACGGCGCCGCAGCCCTGCCCCTATCTGCATGGCCGCGCCGAACGGAAGCTGTTCACCGCCCTGGCGGGCGACAATGCGAACGAGTTGAACAACGCGCTGTCGCGGCAGGGCTTCCGCCGCTCGCAGAACGTGCTTTACCGGCCCAGCTGCGAAAGCTGCGTGGCCTGCATGTCCGCGCGGATCAGGATTTCGGAATTCCAGCCCTCGCGCACGCAGAGGCGGGTGCTGCGGCGCAACCAGGGGCTGCGGCGCCTTGCCACCAGCGCCTGGGCGACCGAGGAGCAGTATGAGCTGTTCCGCCGCTACCTGGACGAACGCCATGCCGATGGCGGCATGGCCGACATGGACATCTTCGAATTCGCCGCCATGATCGAGGAAACGCCGGTCCGCACCCGCGTCATCGAATACCGGCTGACCGAGCCGGGCGCGCCGGTCTCGGACGGGGACCGGCTGATCGCGACCTGCCTGACCGACGTTCTGGATGACGGGCTGAGCCTAGTCTACAGCTTCTACGATCCTCGGTTCGAGGGGTCGAGCATCGGCACCTATATCATCCTGGACCATATCGAATTGGCGCGCAGCGCGGGCCTGCCCTTCGTCTACCTAGGCTACTGGGTGCCGGGCAGCCGCAAGATGGATTACAAGGCCCGCTTTTCGGCGCTGGAGATCTACAAGGGCGGCGTCTGGCAGCCCATCGGCGACCCGGCGCAGCACGCGTCAGACATCCACCCGCTTTCCATCGACCCCATCGTCGAGCAGGTGGCCAGGATCACCTTACCACAAAAACAGAAATAATTGCCAGAAAGATCAATATTCGGTAATAAAATTTCAATAATTTGGGTTTCAGGGTCATTTTCTTGGATATTCGGCATTGACCCCGCCCGACTCTGCCCATAGTTTCCGCCAGCGCGGCGCGGATCACCCCATGACCCGCCGCTTTCGTTCTGGATCAAGGAGAATGGGCATGTCCCGAAGCATGACGGGTGCAAGAATGGTTATCGAAGCTCTGCGCGATCAGGGCGTCGATACGGTATTCGGCTATCCGGGCGGCGCGGTGCTACCCATCTATGACGAGATCTTCCAGCAGAACGACATCAAGCATGTGCTGGTGCGCCACGAACAGGGCGCGGTCCACATGGCCGAGGGTTATGCGCGTTCGACCGGCAAGCCCGGCGTCGTCCTGGTCACCTCGGGGCCGGGCGCGACCAATGCGGTCACCGGCCTGACCGACGCGCTTCTGGATTCGATCCCGCTGGTCGTGCTGTCGGGTCAGGTTCCGACCTTCCTGATCGGCACCGACGGCTTCCAGGAGGCCGATACCGTCGGCATCACCCGCCCCTGCACCAAGCATAACTGGCTGGTCAAGGAAACCGACGACCTGGCGACGACCATCCACAAGGCGTTCCATGTCGCGACCTCGGGGCGTCCGGGGCCGGTGCTGATCGACATCCCCAAGGATGTGCAATTCGCGACCGGCGAATATGTCGGTCCCAGGCAGATCGCCAAGCCCAGCTATCAGCCGGCGAAGAAAGGCAACCCGGAACAGATCACCCGGCTGGTCGAACTGATGGAAAAGGCCGAGCGGCCGATCCTCTACACCGGCGGCGGCGTCATCAATTCCGGTCCCGGTGCCAGCCAGCTTCTGCGCGAACTGGCCGATGCGACGGGCTTTCCCGTCACCTCGACGCTGATGGGGCTGGGGGCCTATCCTGCCGCGGGCAAGGCGTGGATCGGCATGCTGGGCATGCACGGGCTTTACGAGGCCAACATGGCCATGCACGACTGCGACCTGATGATCGCCGTCGGCGCACGTTTCGACGACCGCATCACCGGGCGGGTGGCGGATTTCAGCCCCGGCTCGGTCAAGGCGCAGATCGACATCGACCCCAGTTCGATCAACAAGGTCATCCATGTGGACCTGCCGATCCCCGGCGATGTCGGCCATGTGCTGGAAGACATGCTGAACATCTGGAAGTCGCGCGGCCGCAAGGTGAACCGCGCGGGCCTGACGCAATGGTGGGCGCAGATCGAGGCGTGGAAATCGGTCGGCTGCCTGAAATACCGCAATTCGGACAAGGTGATCAAACCGCAGCACGCGCTGGAACGGCTTGAGGCGCTGACCAAACACCGCCGCGACCGCTACATCACCACCGAAGTGGGCCAGCATCAGATGTGGGCCGCGCAGTTCCTGCATTTCCAGGAACCGAACCACTGGATGACCTCGGGCGGCCTGGGGACGATGGGCTATGGCCTGCCCGCCTCGATCGGGGTGCAGGTCGCCCATCCCGAGGCGCTGGTGATCAACGTCGCGGGCGAGGCGTCCTGGCTGATGAACATGCAGGAAATGGGCACGGCCGTGCAGTTCCGCGCGCCCGTCAAGCAGTTCATCCTGAACAACGAGCGGCTGGGCATGGTGCGGCAATGGCAGCAGCTTCTGCATGGCGAACGCTACAGCCAAAGCTGGTCCGAAAGCCTGCCCGACTTCGTCAAGCTGGCCGAGGCTTTCGGCTGCAAGGGCCGGCTGGTCAGCGATCCGGCCGACCTGGACGCAGCGATCCAGGAGATGCTGGACTATGACGGTCCCTTCATCCTGGACGTGATGGTCGAGAAGCATGAGAACTGCTTCCCGATGATCCCCTCGGGCAAGCCGCATAACGAGATGCTGCTGGGCGAAGCCTCGACCGATGGCGCCATCACCGGCGCCGGCGCGGCCCTGGTCTGATATACGGAAAGCGAGATGAACATGGCGGCACTGAACATCCATAAGGGCGCGTCCAGCCATTCGGCCTATGACCTGCGCGACCCCAATGCCGAGCTGAACGAAAGCCACACCCTGGCCGTGCTGGTCGAGAACGAGCCGGGCGTCCTGGCCCGCGTGATCGGCCTGTTTTCCGGCCGGGGCTACAATATCGACAGCCTGACCGTGGCCGAGGTGGACCATCTGGGCCACCGCTCGCGCATCACCATCGTCACGCGCGGCACCCCGGCGGTGATCGAACAGATCAAGGCCCAGCTTGGCCGTATCGTCCCGGTCCACGATGTCCACGACCTGACCGTCGAAGGCCCCAGCGTCGAACGCGAGCTTGGCCTCTTCAAGGTCGGTGGCAAGGGCGAAAAGCGGGTCGAGGCGCTGCGAATCGCCGAGATCTTTCGCGCCAACGTGGTCGATTCGACATTGGAGAGCTTTGTCTTCGAGATGACCGGCACGCCCGAAAAGCTGGACGCCTTTGCCGAATTGATGCGCCCGCTGGGACTGACGGACATGGCACGCACCGGCGTCGCGGCCCTGGCACGCGGCCTCTAGGAACCTTAAACCCGCCCCGCGCGGGATGAAAACAAAAAAGGTTCCGGGCCATGGCTCGGAACCTTTCCTATTGCGCTTCGACGTGAAATGGGCCTTCGATCAGCCCGCCACTGCGACTTTCTGCGCTGCGGCCGGTTTTTCCGCGTAGTTTGAGTTCGATATCACCCGCAGCACGGGCTGCTGCCTGGTGGTCGCGCCCTGGCCCATTTCGCCCAGCAGGCTGGGCAGTTCCGAGCGTTTCAGCGCCGGAACCAGGATGACCGAGCGAGCATGGCGCAGGGTCTCGATCGTCTCTGATTCCAACTCGACCAAATCACCGGCTTCGGGCCAGATACTGCCCTCGGTCAGGTTTTCGCGGCCCTGGAGATAGGCCAAGGACGCGTGATCCTCGCACCAGATCACTGCCTTTTCCTTGACCACGCTACTCCAGAGGATGACACCAATCATGAATTGTCCTTAAGTAAACTGCCCGGTTTGGCGGGCCACCGCATGAATTAAGCCGACGTTATCGGCGAACTCTCGCTTACGGAAGCGAATTCTCAACACCATCACATCCATGACGCGAACAAATATTTCAAACACGCGGTCCGCCTTATCAAATCGTAACAATCCTGATGCGCACCTGAGGGGATTTCCCTTTTATAGCAACACATTATGCCGATCCCAGCATCTGCTGCAAACCTGCCACAGGTTGAAAAATTATCGTGCTCTGCCTGCCAAATAGTCGGCAACCGCGCGGTTAACCTGCGCGACGCGCGACGCACGCGAGGGGTGAGTGCCTAAGACGCGGTCGCCCGGATCGGGGATTCGAGCGAAAAACTGCGCACCGTGCTGGGGATCGTAGCCGGCCTTCAGGGTGATGATCGCGCCCAGGTAATCGGCCTGAAGCTCCCACTCCTTGGAATAATAGCGGGCGCCGAACTGGGCCCCCATCTGCTGGGCACTTTCGATGGCCTCGGAATTGCCGCCATAGGCGCTGGCCAGCCCCCCCAGAATCACCGCCCCCATCGCGGCGGCGCTGCTCTTGCGGTTGATATGGCCCAGGATGTGATGGCTGGCCTCGTGGCCCACGACAAAGGCCAGTTCGTCGGCATTGCGCGCCTCGCCGATCAGCGAAAGGGTGAAGCCGATGATCGGGCGGCCGCTGTCGTCCACGGTCTGGAAGGCGTTCGGCTCAAGCCCCGGACGGTCGTCCACGACGAATTGAAAGTCGCAATTGATCGGCTGGGTGCGGCGTTGCAGGCATTCACGCTCGACCGCGGGTTCCATGCGGCTGATCACCTGGACGAAGGACCGAGCCGAGGCGCGGGCACCCTCGGCACGATCCGGCGACGGCTTGATGGCGACGGGGACGTTCTGCTCGGGCGTCGTCGTCGGCTGGGGATAGGGCTGGACCGCGCAGCCTGCCGCCGCCAGTGCCGCCACCGCCGCCATCTGCCATCTCCTGAACATTCGCATCCCCTGCCAGCATCCCTATCGCGAACCCGCCGCCTGTTCGTGCTAATCTAGCCGCGCGCGCCCCAGGATGCCAAGCACCGGGCTTGCCACGCCCGCCGCTTCACGCAAAAATTGGCCAGGACGGCCAAGGAAGGACCCTTTCAGATGTTCACCATCGAGCATGATTTCGACGCCACCGTGATCACCCTGGTCGATGAACTGCCCCAGGGATCGACCGTGGGCGCGCGGCCGCTGAACGAGGATGTGGTGATCCAAAGCTTCGACGACCGCGTGCTGATCGAGCAGTTCGACCCCGATACGGGCGAACTGGTGCAGATCATGCTGACCATCGAGCAACTGGAGGAACTGCGCGCCGCGTTGAACCTGCCCGAGGGGAATTACCGGCTGGAGCGGCGCTAGTCGATCCTGAAGGTCTTGTCGCGCGATGTGGCCCCCTTGACCAGCACCAGCCGCGACTTGGCGATGCCCAGCGATTTCGCCAGAAGCTTGATCACGGCGGCATTGGCCTTGCCGTCCTCGGGAACGGTGGTGACGGTCACGCGCAGCGTGCCCTCTTGCGCGATCACGGCATTGCGGGCGGCGCGCGGCGTCACCCGCACCGTGATCAGGGCGCCCGCTTGCGCAAGATGGCTTAGATCGGTCATGCTTCCTTGAAACGGAAAAGGAACGGAAAAGGCAATGGCGACCGGGTTCTTTCACGACGAATGGACGCTTTGGCATGGCGGCGGCGACTATGCGCTGACCCTGCCCGTGGGCGGCCTGGTGCAGCCCGGCGCGGGCCTGCCCGAAAGCCCCGAAAGCAAGCGCCGCCTGGTCAACCTGATGCGCGTCAGCGGGCTGATGACCGAATTGCGCCCCGCCTCGGCACCACCCGCCACGCGTGAGGATCTGCTGCGCGTCCATCCGGCGCATTACCTGGACCGTTTCAAGGCGCTCTCGGATGCCGGCGGGGGCGAGATCGGCCACCACGCCCCTTTCCAGAAGGGCGGCTATGAGATGGCGGCCCTGTCGGCGGGGCTGGCCAAGGCCGCAGTCGCCCAGGTGCTGCGGGGCGAGTTGACCAATGCCTATGCGCTGACGCGCCCCCCCGGCCATCATTGCCTGCCCGACGATCCGAACGGCTTCTGCCTGCTGGCCAATATCGCCATCGCCATCCAGGCCGCCCGCGCCGACGGGTTGGCCCAGCGTTTCGCGGTGGTCGACTGGGATGTGCATCACGGCAACGGGACCGAGGCGATCTTCCTGGACGATCCCGATGTGCTGACCATCTCGATCCACCAGGAACGCAACTATCCGCTGGATACGGGCGACGCGGACCTGCGCGGGGCCGAGGGCGCGAATATCAACATCCCCCTGCCCCCCGGCTGCGGCGACGCCTCATATCACGAGGCAATGGAGCGGATCGTCCTGCCCGCGCTGGAACGCCACGCGCCCGAGATGATCATCGTCGCCTGCGGCTACGACGCCTCGGCGCTGGACCCGCTGGGGCGGATGCTGCTTTCGGCCGATGCGTTCCGCACCATGGCCGCGCAGGTCCAGGTCGCGGCCGACGATCTTTGCGACGGGCGGCTGGCGCTGGTCCATGAAGGCGGCTATTCCGAAGCGTATGTGCCCTTTTGCGGCCATGCCGCCATCGCCCGGCTGGCGCGTTCGCGCATCCTCGCGCCCGATCCGCTGGCCGAGGTCATCGCCGCCCGCCAACCCGGCGCGGCCTGGGTCAACCATGTCTCGGCGCATCTGCGCGAGCTTGCGGAATTCTTTGAGGTTTGACGTGCAAGACAAAGACGAAACAGTGCTTTCCTTCCTGCGCGGCCGGCGCTCGCATCCGCCCAAGCTGCTAAGCGCCCCCGCACCAGCGCGCGGGGAACTGCTGGACCTGCTGGGAATCGCGGCCCGCGTGCCCGACCATGGCAAGCTGGAACCCTGGCGTTTCATCGTGCTGGAACGCGCGGCGCTGGACCGGCTGGCGCCGCTGCTGGCCGATCATGTCGCGGCGCGGGGCGGCGATGCGGCGGCGGTGGAAAAGGCGCGCTCGGCCTTTGATTCGCCGGTGATCGTGGCGGTGGTCTTCGCCCCGGTCGAAAGCCCCAAGATCCCTGAATGGGAACAGTTCCTGTCCTCGGGCGCGGTCTGTCTGGGGCTGGTCAACGCGGCGCTGGCCTTGGGCTATGGCGCGGCCTGGCTGACCGGGCCGGCGGCGCAGGCCGATTTCGCGCGCGCCCATCTGGACCTTGCCCCGCACGAGCGGATCGTGGGCCTGGTCCATATCGGCCAGCGCGGCGCCACCCCGCCCGAGCGTCCGCGCCCGGACATCGCCGCCAAGACCCGGTTCCTGTGATGCCCATCCGCGCGCTGGTCCTGGCCTGGCGCGACCTGCTGCGGCCCCGCATCTTCGGGGTCGTCCTGCTGGGGGTCGGGCTGACGCTGCTTTTATTCGTGGCGCTTCAGGCGCTGACCGTCTGGGCGGTGCAGTATTTCGCGCCCCAGACGCTGACGCTGCCCTGGATCGGCCCCGTCCCTGTCAACGCGGCGCTGTCCTGGGGCTCGCTTCTGCTGTTTCCGGTCATGTCGATCTTTCTGATGGCCCCGGTCGCCGCCGGTTTCGCCGGGCTTTTCGCCGAGCGCGTGGCCGATGCGGTCGAGGATGTGCATTATCCGGCCGCAAGGGGACTGCCCGTCGATTTCTGGGACGGGCTGCTGGAAAGCCTGGCCGTGCTGGGCGCGGTCCTTGGGGTGACGCTGCTGACGCTGGCGCTGACACCCTTCCTGGGGCCGCTGGCCTCGGTCCTGTTCTATCTGGGCAATGGCTGGCTTCTGGGGCGCGAGTTCTTTCAGATGGCCGCCCGGCGCCACCTGCACGAGCCGCAGGCGACGGCCTTGCGCAAGGCACGCATGACGCAGGCGACGGTGCTGGGCGTGTTGATCGCCCTTCTGCTGACGGTGCCGGTGCTGAACGTGCTGGTGCCGGTGCTGGCGGCGGCGGGGTTCACCCACCTATTTCACCTTGTCAGCGGGTCCATGCCTCAAGGTCGGCGCGGGTGATCAGCCCGCCGATGATGACCCAGGCGATCAGCGCCCAGATCACCCCCGCGATCAGCGTGGCCAGCCATGCCTTGCGCCCCAGCCGTGGCTGGTAAGGCGCGCCCGCCGGCGTGCCGGGCGTCACCTCTCCCATATCCGCCTGGCTTTTCTGGCCGATCGGCAAGAGCACGAACATGACCAGAAACCACAGGACCGAATAAAGCACGATGCCGCCGGTCAGGCTCATCAGACCTGCTCCAACTCGATCAGACAGCCGTTGAAATCCTTGGGATGCAGGAACAGCACCGGCTTGCCATGGGCGCCGATCTTCGGCTCGCCCGTGCCCAGGACGCGCGCTCCCTCGGCCTTCAGGCGGTCGCGGGCGGCGATGATGTCGTCGACCTCGAAGCACATGTGATGGATGCCGCCCGAGGGGTTCTTGTCCAGAAAGCCCTGGATCGGGCTGTTCTCGCCCAGGGGATACAGCAGTTCGACCTTGGTGTTCGGCAGTTCGATGAAGACCACGGTGACGCCGTGATCCGGCTCGTCCTGCGGCGCGCCGACCTTGGCGCCCAGCGTATTGGCATATTGCGCCGAAGCCGCCGCAAGATCCGGCACGGCAATGGCGACATGGTTCAGGCGTCCGATCATCTTTCCCTCCGGTTTGAGGCTTTTCTAGGCGCTGAGGCAGCCGGGGAAAAGGAAAACCGGCGCCGTTAACGGGTTCTTAGCCGAATCAGCAGAGATCTGAGGACAGGAAAGATCCTTTCAGACGGGAAACTGGTGATGAGCGACGATCTGATGAATCCCATGGACGATATCCCGACCCGGCTTACCAGCTTGCCGGGGCGGCCGCTGACCGGCCTGACGGTGCTTGTGGTCGAGGATTCGCGCTTCGCCTCCGAGGCGGTGCGGCTTTTGTGCCTGCGCTCGGGCGCGCGGATCCGGCGGGCCGATACGGTCAGGGCGGCGCTGCGACATTTGCAGACCTATCACCCCGGCGCGGTGATCGTGGATATGGGCCTGCCCGATGGCGACGGGGCCGAGGTGATCGCGACCATCGCGCGCGCCACGCCCCGCGTGCCGGTGATCCTGGGAACCTCCGGCGATCCCGAAAACCGGGCGGGAGCGATGGCGGCGGGGGCGGACGGCTTCATCGTCAAGCCGATCGAAAGCCTGGCGAATTTCCAGCAGGCGATCCTAAGCGCCCTGCCCATGGATGCACAGCCGCGCGGATTGCGGCTTTTGCCCGATGACATGATCGTGCCCGATGCCGACGCGCTGCGCGACGATCTGGCCCATGTAGCCGAGGTGCTGAACCAGGCCGACGACATCGCCGCCATCGACTATATCGCCCGCTTCCTGGCCGGCGTGGCCCGGTCCTCGCATGATCCGGTGCTTGAGGACGCGGCCACGACGCTGGTGCGCGGCCACGCCCAGGGCCAGGCGCTGGCCGTGGACCTGGCGCGGATCAGCAGCATTGTGCAGGATCGGCTGACGGCCAATCACGCGCCTTGAGAGGGCGGCTCGGCCCCTGCCCTCGCGGCGCGGGTCAGGTCCGAGAGGCGGCACATTTGCCGCCCTTGCGCATCGAAATTCCCCGGCGCCAGCCAAAGCCGGTGCGCGGCCTCAAGCGCGGGCCATTCCCGGTCCAGGATCGCGAACCAGGCCGTATCCCGGTTGCGCCCACGCGTGACCATATGCTGACGGAACGTGCCCTCATAGGTAAAGCCATAACGCCGCGCGGCGGTGATCGACGGCGCATTCAGCGCATTGCATTTCCACTCGACGCGACGATAGCCCGCGTCGAAGGCCCAGCGGATCATCAGCGATATCGCCTCGGTCGCGGCGGGGCTTCGTTGCAGGACGGGGGCGATCTGGATATGACCGATCTCGATCACGCCATTGCCCGGATCGATGCGCAGATACGAGGCCACACCCCCGACCCGCCCGCCGCGCCGGTCGCGCATGGCATAGAAAAGCGGATCCGGGCTAGCCGCCATCCGCGCCTGCCAGTCGCGATACTGCGCAAGATCGGCGAAAGGACCATAGGCCAGATAATCCCAAAGCTGATCCTGGCCCCGGTTCGCGCCGAAAAGCTCCTCGGCATGGTGCGCCGGATCCAGCCGTTCCAGCGTGACATGATGCCCGGCGATCCGATCCGGCCCTGGAAGCGGCGGAGGCGCGAAGCCGGGCAACAGGGGGCCAAGGGGCCGCTCGGTTCCGTCGGAAGCGTGCTGGGACATTCAAGCCTCGGGCAATTGCCGCCCCATCCGAGCGCGAAGGCGGCGCAAGGTCAAGCGGTTCAAGATCGTTCGGGGGGCCAAGAGCAAAGGCAAGGCCGGCATTTCCCCTGCCCGAGCGGCAAAGCCGATCGACCCGACGCATGCGGATACCGATAACCGCAGCAAGGCCGAGCCGACCCCAAGCCTCTCGACGGGACTGACCCCGCCATGCCGCGCCGCAGGCCAAGGCGCCAGGACCAAGCGCGGCGACGCGGATGGTCCTGGCGCTTGATATCCGAGCATGCGCGGTGACGGCATTTGGGAAATCAAGGGATTGAACATCGCGCGCCGGGGTCATGCCCGCGCGACTGCGGCAGGTCGCAAGCCGGATCGAGCGGATCGAACCGAAGGCCATCACGCGACCTCCGGGACCAGGATCTGCAGGCCGGTTTCGCGGTTGTCCATCAATGGCTGAGCGGCCATGACGGTGCGCTACATTCAGGCGCATCTGAAGGACTTTTATGGCTTGAAGGTCTCGCCCGACCTGATCAGCCGCGTCATTGATGCCGTGCCGGACGAGGTTCGCGACTGGCGGCACCGGGCGCTGGATCGAATGTATCCGATCGTCATTTTCGACGCGCTGCGGGTCAAGATCCGCGATGCCAACAGGCGGATGGTCAAGAACAAGGCGGTCTACATCACCCTGGGCGTCATCCGGGATGGGAGCGCGGGTCGCGATAGAGCCCCCTTCGCGGCCCGCACCTCCGCGATATCGCCATGATATCTGATCGGATACGTCTTAATTGATGCGTGTTCACCCGATCCCATAGACCCCGATGGCGGCAACTGATCTTTGGGCTTTCGACCATCGTGGGATCGCGCGGCCCAAGGATGCCACCCTACCCCGGAATATCGTTCGGCTCACGGAAATGGCGCCGCTATTTCCGCGGCCCGCTAATGATCATGACGCCGCACACGGCTGCGCGGGTGCTCCATCCCGACACGGTTCAGCCTGACCGGGGGCCGGTCCGACATCTTTTGCAGGATGGGCCGTATGTCGATCAGATCGCCGCCCTCCTCGGGGCGGGCGAAAAGCACGCTCACGCCGGGCTGTCCCTCTGGATCGCGCAGGCTGAAGATGCGGGCATCGACGCGGAAGCGGCGGCCGAATTTCGTCACATGGGCAAGGTCGGCCAGATGCGCCTCGCCAGTTTCGGGCAAGTCCAGAAACTGGCTCAGCCGCCCGGCGCAACGCTCCGGCAGGTCCAGAAGCATCCAGATCGGTCGCCCCACCAGTTCCTCGCGCCGAAAAGCCGTCAGCCGCAGATAGCATTGGTTGATCGCGGCGATGCGCCCCACCGAATCCAGCGCCAGGACGGCGCGATGCGTCTGAAGCGAGGTCATGGCGCGCTCCAGACCCTGGGCCATCAACAGGTGATCAGACATTGGCATCTCCGCATCGGTTGCAGGCCAAGGTCTAAGGCAGATCCCCTAAGATTCGGTTAGCGCGCTCAACCGCCCTGAATCTCTGTCTCGGCCTCGGTCGGTTGGCCGAAACGCGCTATCATGCGGTCACGGATCTGGTCGCGGACCTGGCGGTAAAGCGCCAGCTTCGCCTCGCGTCCCTCGGCAAGGCCGGTTGGATCCATGATCGGCCAATATTCAACTTCGAGATGGGAAACCCGTGTCAGTTCAAGGGCCAGCCTCTGGCTTGCCGGGGTCAGCGCGATCACCAGATCGAAACTGCCCAGATCGTCGCCCCATTCCTTCATCTCTTCGAACGAGCGCGAGCGATGCTTGGATATCTCGATCCCCATCTCATGGGCGACGGCGATGGCGAAGCCGTCGATCTCCATGTCATTCCTGACCCCGGCCGATTGGACATAGGCGGCGCGGCCATAGAATTTCTTCATCATCCCTTCGGCCATGGGCGAACGGATGGCGTTGTGATCACAGCAGAACAGCACTGAGTTCGGAATCGGTTCGGTCACGAATCACCCCTCAATCAAAGCACAAATGAGGGTGAAGAGCCGGCGCGAGGTATCGATATCGATCTCGGCCTTGCCTTCCAGCCGCTCCTGAAGCGTGCGCGCGCCTTCGTTATGAATGCCCCGGCGGGCCATGTCGATAGCCTCGATCTGGGCGGTGGGAAGGCGCTTCACCGCATCGACGTAGCTGGCGCAGATCTGGAAGTAATCCTTCACCGTCTGCCGGAACGGACCCATCGACAGATGGAACTCGGCCACCTTCTGGCCGTCCTCGGTGCCGATGTCGAAGACCAGGCGCTTGTCGCGCATCGCCAGAAGCAGCGCATAAGGCCCCGCGAGCGGAGGCTGGTCGTCGCGTCCGGGCAGGCGGAAGCTGTTATCCTCCAGAAGATCGAAGACGGCCACGCGGCGGTCCTGCTCCATCTCGGCCGTCGGAGGGGCCATGGCGCTGTCGTCGATATCGATCCGGCTGATACGGTCGGTGCTGGTCGTCATGCATTCTCCTGGTTCAGGGCGCCGATCCGCGCGGCGACAGACATGCCATGGGCCGACAGCCCCTCGGAGGCGGCAAGGCGGACGGCGGCGGGGCCGATCGCCCCCAACGCCCGAGGCGAGAGCTTGGCCAGCGTCGTGCGCTTCAGGAAATCCATCACCGACAGCCCCGAGGAAAAGCGCGCCGAACGCGCCGTGGGCAGCACATGGTTCGGGCCGCTGACATAATCGCCCACGGCCTCGGGCGTCCAGCCGCCCAGGAAGATCGCCCCGGCATGGCGGACCTTCGCCGCCAGCGCATCGGGGTCGTCGACGCAAAGCTCAAGATGCTCGGGCGCCACGCGGTCAGAAAGCGCCGCCGCCTGGTCCAGATCGCGGGCAATGATGACCGTGCCGTAATCGCGCCAGCTTGCCCCCGCGACAGCGGCGCGCGGCAGGGTCGGCAGCAGCCGCTCGACCTCGGCCACCACGGCATCGGCAAGCGCGCGGTCGGGTGTAACCAGGATCGATTGCGCATCGGCGTCATGTTCGGCCTGGGCCAGCAGGTCCAGCGCCAGCCATTCGGGGTTCTGCGCGCCTTCGGCGATGATCAGAACCTCGGAGGGGCCGGCGATCATGTCGATGCCCACGCGGCCAAAGACCTGACGCTTGGCGGCGGCGACATAGGCATTGCCCGGCCCGGTGATCTTGTCCACCGGCCGGACAGTCGCGGTGCCATAAGCCATGGCCGCGATCGCCTGAGCGCCGCCGATGCGATAGATCTCGTCCACGCCGGCCAGTTGCGCGGCCAGCAGGACCAGCGGGTTGACCACGCCGTCGGGCGTCGGCACGCAGACCACCAGCCGCTCGACCCCGGCGACGCGGGCGGGAATGGCATTCATCAGCACCGAGGACGGATAGCTTGCCTGCCCGCCCGGCACATAAAGCCCCGCCGCCGAAACCGGCGTCCAGCGCCAGCCCAGCATCGCGCCCTCGGGATCGGTCCAAGACATGTCCTCGGGCATCTGGCGGGCGTGATAGGCGCGGATGCGATTCGCGGCCGTGGTCAGCGCGGCCCGGTCCTCGTCCGAGACCTTGGCCGTCTCGGACGCGATCTGGTCGGGCGCGAAGGCCAGCGTCGCGGGCGTCAGGTCCAGGCGGTCGAAGCGCGCGGTCAGATCGACCAGCGCCGCATCGCCCCGGCCCCGCACATCCGCAACGATTCCCGCCACCGCGTCGTTCACGTCCGACGCATCCTCGCGCTTCATCGCAAGCATATCGGCGAAGCGGATCTCGAAGTCGGGGTCGGCGGTCGAAAGGAAAAGGGGCATGATCACGCTCGCAAGGTCGTGATAGTGTTAGCCGCAGCGCGCGCAAGGCTCAAGCGGGATGCGCGGTTTGCGCTGCGGTCATGCGGCGCGCCGCCGATGCTCAGCCCTCGGGATGCGCGGGCGCGCGGCCCGAGGGGGCGGCATAGGGCCGGGTCACGTCGCGCAACTCGACATTCAGGCATTCGGCATCGACCGCGATGGTGCCGTCGCCCGCGAATTCCAGCAGCAGCCGGCCCGCGCCGTCATGGCCAGCCAGCCAACGCAGCGCCAGCAGTTCCAGGACCAGATCCGCATCCGCCTTGTCGATGCCGTCGCTTTGCACCCGTTGCACATCCTGGATCAGCAGCACCGCCCGCACCCGCTCATAGGGGCGCTCCTCGCGCCGGGCGGAATCGGCATCCTCCCAGCGGAACCGGTTCAGCAACAGCGCAAGCTGGCGGTGGCGGGCGTCATAGGTAATCTCGGTCACCGGCAGGATCGAATCCTGCACCAGCGACGAGATGACCGTCAGATCCTCCGCATCCCCCGCCAACAGCGCCAGGGGGGCGGGATCGGCATCGGCGAAGCGCGCGTCAGTCATCGGCCTGCGTCTCCTTGATCCGCTCGATCTGCGCGCCCACGCCGCGCAGCTTGCGCACGACTTTCTCATAGCCGCGATCCAGGTGATAGACCCGGCTGACGATGGTTTCACCCTCGGCGGCAAGGCCCGCCAGGATCAGGCTGACCGAGGCGCGCAGATCCGTCGCCATGACCCGCGCCCCGCGCAGCTTGCCGACACCCTGGACGGTGGCATGGCCGCCATGAACCTCGATCCGCGCGCCCATGCGGATCAGTTCGGGGGCATGCATGAAACGGTTCTCGAAGATCTTCTCCTCCAGCACCGAGGTGCCCTCGGCGGTGCAAAGCAGCGCCATCATCTGTGCCTGAAGATCGGTCGGAAAGCCGGGGAAAGGCTCGGTCACGACATCGACGGCGCGCACCCGCCCATTCTTGCGCGAGACTTTCAGCCCGCGATCGGTCTCGGTCACATCGACCCCCGCCGCGTCCAGCTTTTCGCAGAAGGCGGCAACCAGGTCGATGCGGCCGCCCAGGCACTCCACCTCGCCGCCGCAGATCGCGGGGGCCAGCATATAGGTGCCAAGTTCGATCCGGTCGGTGACGACGGGATGGGTGGCGCCGCCCAGCGACCGCACCCCCTCGACGGTGATGGTCGAGCTGCCCTCGCCCTCGATATGCGCGCCCATGCGACGCAGGCATTGCGCCAGATCCACGATCTCGGGCTCGCGCGCGGCGTTCCTGATGACCGTGGTGCCCCGCGCCAGCGTCGCGGCCATCAGCGCGTTTTCCGTGGCACCCACCGAGACGATGGGGAAGTCGATCACCGCGCCCCGCAGGCCACCCGCCGGCGCCTTGGCATGGACATAGCCGTCGCGCAGATCCAGTTCCGCCCCCATCGCCTCGAAAGCCCGCAGATGCAGGTCCACCGGACGCGCCCCGATGGCGCAGCCGCCGGGCAATGAGACCACCGCATGCCCGTCCCGCGCCAGCATCGGCCCCAGCACCAGGATCGAGGCCCGCATCTTGCGCACGATGTCGTAATCGGCGGTATGGTTGCTCAGGTCGTGGCTGGACATGGCCAGCACCTGGCCCTGTTGCAGGCTGGCGACCTCGGCCCCCAGCGATTGCAGAAGCGCGGTCATGGTGCGGATGTCCGAGAGGCGCGGCGCATTGGTCAGCGTCAGCGGCTGGTCGGTCAAAAGCGTCGCCGGCATGAGGGTCAGACAGGCGTTCTTGGCGCCGGCTATCGGGATCTCGCCATGAAGCGGCCCATTCCCTCTTACGATGATCTGATCCATTTCGTCCTCATTTTAAGGGGCCTCGTTGTCGCGGGCCTCGTTCTGGGCCGCCCCGTTCGGGGTCGCTTGCCCTTGCTGCTCATCCGGCGGGGAGCCTTCTTCGGCGGCCCCGGCACGCGCCCGGCCCTGGGCCTTGCGCCGCGCCAGATTGGCCCGCAGCGCCGCCCTGAGGCGCGCATCGCGGCTTTGCGCGGCATCCGTTTTACGAGGTCCCTTCGTCATGGCCCCCTGTTATCCTTAACGCTCATATCCGTCCAGCCGGGCTGCCGAGAGGGTGCACGGATTTGCGGATTTTTTGCATCAAGCCCCTTGCAAGGGCCCGCCACTCGGTCTAAACGCCCCTCCACGTTGCTGTGGTAGCTCAGTGGTAGAGCACTCCCTTGGTAAGGGAGAGGTCGAGAGTTCAATCCTCTCTCACAGCACCATCTCACTTTTTCGCCCTGAAAATCCACCTAAAGCCCTGAAAGGGAAGGATAATTCAGGAGTTCGATAACCTTCATTCCGTTGGTATTTCAGGGGTTCCGAAAAGGCCAAACGCAGCACTGTCTGGCGCATTGCGTGGCTTCCATTTTTGTATATATTCCAAGGGCTTGACAGGAATTTTAGGGATAGTTCAATAACTTCCTCCAGCCGTCCCTTTGGCGGCACGGATTGCACGACCCTTTCGGCCAGCACGAATCTTTCCCGTTCCAGCTTTTCGATGCGTTTCTCATAGGCACCGATAACGGTGGGGTTGGTCGCGTCCACGATCCGGTCAAGCAAACCGTCGATCTGCTTGCCAACCTCGGATAGCTGGCGCTGCCATTCTTCCTTGGCGCTCTGCGCAGCTTCCAGCCGCATCGCCCACGCATCCCGCAACATGGCCTTCGCCACGTCGAACAAGCCCTTCGTGGGCTGCAACGCTTGCAGGATTTCAGCAAAACCGTCCTCGATCTTGGCGCGGGGGATGGATTTGCGTTTGGATACGCAACCGCGCGTGTCGCACAGATAATAGGCGTAGTGGCGCGTCATGCCCTTCGACCATGCGGCGGTCATGGCATGACCGCAATCGGCACAGTAGACATACCCGCGCAAGGGGAAGTCCTCGTTGAAGTCCTTGCGGGCGGCTGGCCGTTTGCGCCCGTCCAGATTGTCCAGAATGCGCTGATGGGTGCGAAAGTCTATCAGCCCCTCATGCTGGCCTTCGCGCACAGGCACGCCCCATGCGGGCGCTTCGACATAGCCCGCATAGACGACCTTGCGCAGCAGCCGGGAAACCGTCATCGGACGCAGGCTGCCGTCCTTGCGGTCTTTCGGGAAGTAGGGGTCGCCTTCCAGAAAGCGCTGCACCTCGGCCTGTGAGGCGAAGCGCCCGCAGGCGAAGCCTTCCAGCGCCTCACGCACGACCGTTGCCAGCGGTTCATCCGGCACCAGCACCTTGCCGCCGTGACCTTTGCCGGAAACGTATTTGTAGCCGACCGGAACGCGGAACACCCAATAGCCGCTTTCGACGCGGGCTTTCATCTTCTGGATGACTTGG
>NZ_JASGGO010000022.1:0-70024 GCF_047605025.1 Paracoccus sp. (in: a-proteobacteria)
CACGAGATCCTGACCTACGAAAAGGGCAATCGCGGCGTCCGCTTCATCTTTCGCAAGACCGGCGGCGATGCCGCCGCGCCCGGTTTCATCCAGTTCAGCGACCATAACATCGCGCCGGTGAAATCCGACCATTTCCACATCTATTGGGGCGATGACCGCGCGGCGCTGCTGCAAGAGGTCACGAACTGGCCGACTTATTACCCCAGCGCGCTGAGCACCGAGGAAGTCGTCTCCGAGATGCAGGCGCATTGATCCGGCCGGGGGCGGCCGCGCCCCCCTGTTTCTTGCGAGCCTGTCCGCTTTGTGCAAACGAGTTGCCCCGGCCCCCCGTATGAGAGGGCCGGGGCAGTCGTCATCCGCCAGGAGGCGCGGGCCTTCAGGCTCCGCTGGCGGTGGTGTGGTTCAGCGCGCTGCTGCGGCGGCTGTAGAGGGCATAGACCATGGTTCCGATGGCGTTCCAGACCACGAACCACATCAGTGTCTTCGTCGGCAGGCTGAGGAACAGGTAAAGACAGCCCGAGATCGCGACCGTTCCCACCAGCCAGGCCGCCGGGGCGCGGAAGGTGCGTTTGCGGTCCGGGTCGGTTTTGCGCATCACCAGCATGCTGCCCCCGACCGCCATGAAGGCCACCAGCGTGCCGGCATTGGCCATGGCCGCGATTTCGTCAAGCCGTGCCACCCCGGCAAGCGAGGCCACCAGGATCGTCGTGGCGACGGTGATGGTGACCGGCGTGCCCGTCTTGGGGTTGATCTTGGCCAGCCGGTTCGGCAGCAGTCCGTCGCGCGCCATCACGAAGAAGATCCGGCTTTGCCCGTAAAGGAAGGCCAGCAGCACGGTCGGCAGCGCCACCACCGCCGCCGCCGCGATGACGGTCGACAGCGCGCTCTGGTTGAGTTCGCGCAGGATCAGGGCCAAAGGCTCGGCGCTGTTGGCGAAGACGGTGTAGCTGACGGCACCCAGTGCGGCCAGCGCCACCAGGATATAGATGATGGTGCAGCCCACCATCGAGCCGATGATGCCGATGGCAAGGTCGCGGTCGGGGTTCTTGGCCTCTTCGGCGGCGGTCGCGATGGCGTCGAAGCCGTAGAAGGCGAAGAAGACGATTGCCGCCGCCGCCATGACGCCGCTTTCGATGCCGTTCGCGCCCAGGGATTTGACGAAGCCATGCGGCATGAAGGGCTTCATGTTCTCGGGGTTGAAATGCGGCAGGGCGACGGCAACGAAGATCAGCAGGGCGGTGATCTTGATGCAGACAAGGATGGTGTTCAGCTTGGCGCTTTCATGCGTGCCCCGGATCAGCAGCGCGGCCACCGCGATGGTGATCAGGATCGCGGGCACGTTCAGCACCCCGCCCGCATGGGGGCCGGCGGTCAGGGCCAGCGGCAGTTCGATCCCGAATCCGTGCAGGAAGCCCACGACATAGCCCGACCAGCCCACGGCGACGGTGCTGACCACCAGCGAATATTCCAGGATCAGGCACCACCCCACCAGCCAGGCGATCGGCTCGCCCAGGGCGACATAGGAATAGGTATAGGCGCCGCCCGAGGCGGGGACCATGGCCGCCATCTCGGCATAGGCAAGCGCCGCGCAGGCGCAGACGACGCCGGCCAGCGCAAAGGACAGCAGCACGGCGGGCCCGGCCCGCTCGGCGCCGACGCCGATCAGGGTAAAAATGCCGGTGCCGACGATGGCGCCGATCCCCAAAGCCACCAGATGCACCCAGGTCAGCGACCGGACCAGCTTATGTTCGCTGTCATGTGACATCAGGCTGTGGAATGGTTTTTTCCGAAACACGATAATCTCCCACGTTCATATCGGGGATTGAGCACGAGGCCGTGAACAACTGTCAAGAGAATGTTACCAGCTTAGGCGCGTGAAACGGGATCTGGCTGAAAGCTGCCTATGCTACGGTATTTCGGCTGATATTTCTGTTGATCATGTCGCGCAGCGCCTGAAACCCGCGGCAGATCGGCAGCGTCCAGAGAGCCAGGGCATTTCGTCGTCACGAGCCTTTGTCGCATGCGCTATCTTGCCTGGGGCTGTGATCGTTTGGGGGAGGCGGCGTTTCGTCGTGAAGAACCCTGGGCGTTGCCAAAGGCTTGCTGACCTTTTCGCGGACGTTCCGAAGCCGGGCATTCACCCTTTCTGGAAATGATCCACGATCTTCTGGGCCAGCGCTTCGCTGATCCCCTCGACCGCGACCAGATCGGCAAGGCCCGCGCGGCTGACCGCCTTGGCGCTGCCGAAATGCGTCAGCAACGCGCGCTTGCGCGAGGCGCCGACGCCCGCGATCTCGTCCAGGGGGTTCGCCATCACCGATTTCGCGCGTTTGGCGCGGTGGGTGCCGATGGCCCAGCGATGCGCCTCGTCGCGCAGGCGCTGGATGAAATACAGCACCGGGTCGTTCATGCGCAGGGCAAAGGGGCGGGCGCCGGGGCGGTGGAATTCCTCTTTGCCGTGGTCGCGGTCCTCGCCCTTGGCGACGCCGAGCATGGGGATGTCATCGACCCCTATCTCGGCCATGATCTGATGCACCGCGCTAACCTGGCCGGCGCCGCCGTCGATCAGCAGAAGGTCGGGCCAGGCGTCCGACTGGCGGTCCGGGTCTTCCTTCAGCAGGCGCGCGAAGCGGCGGGTCAGGACCTCCTTCATCATGCCGAAATCGTCGCCCGGCGTGATCTCGGTGCCCTTGATGTTGAACTTGCGATACTGGCTTTTGATCCAGCCCTCGGGGCCGGCGACGACCATGCCGCCGACGGCGTTCGTGCCCTGGATATGGCTGTTGTCATAGATCTCGATGCGCTTGGGCGGATCAGACAGATCGAAGGCTTCGGCCAGACCTTCCAGCAGCCGGGCCTGCGCCGCGCTTTCCGACATGCGGCGCGCCAGGCTTTCGCGGGCATTGCGCAGCGCGTTCTCGACAAGCTGGGCCTTTTCGCCGCGCCGGGGCACGCCAAGCGCGACCTTGCGCCCCGCCTTGTCCGACAGCGCCTCGGTCATCAGGTCGGGATCCTCGATCCCGTGCGAAAGCAGGATCAGGCGCGGCGGCACCTTGCCGTCATAGAACTGGGCCAGGAACGCCTGCATCACCTCATCGGCGGATTCGACGCCGTTCAGCCTGGGATAGAAATCCCGGTTGCCCCAGCTTTGGTTGCCACGGATGAAAAAGACCTGAACGCAGGCCTGGCCGCCCTCCATGTGCAGGGCGATCACATCCGCCTCGGGGACGCCGCGCGGGTTGATGGCCTGGACCGATTGCACGGCGGTCAGCGCCTTGATCCGGTCGCGCAGGGCGGCGGCGCGTTCGTATTCCATCGCCTCGGCGGCCTCGGCCATCTCGCGGGCAAGCTGGGTCTGGATGGCGGTGGACTTGCCGCGCAGGAACAGTTCGGCATCGGCGACAAGGACATCGTAATCCGCCCGCTCGATCCGGCCGGTGCAGGGGGCCGAGCAACGCTTGATCTGGTAAAGCAGGCAGGGCCGCGTGCGGCCCGAGAAGGTCGCGTCGGTGCAGCTTCGCAGCAGGAACACGCGCTGAAGCTGGTTCAGCGTCCGGTTCACCGCGCCCGCGCTGGCGAAGGGACCGTAATAGTCGCCCTTTTCCGATTTCGCGCCGCGATGCTTCTTGATCTGGGCAAAGGGATGGGACTTGGCGACCAGGATGTTCGGAAAGCTTTTATCGTCGCGCAGCAGCACGTTGTAGCGCGGCTTCAACTGCTTGATCAGGTTCTGCTCCAGCAGCAGCGCCTCGGTCTCGGTCCGGGTGGTCAGGAACATCATCGAGGCGGTTTCGCGGATCATGCGCGCGATGCGTCCCGAATGCCCCGTGCCCCGCGCATAGTTCGAAACCCTGGCCCGCAGGTTGCGCGCCTTGCCGACGTAAAGCACCGCGCCCTGCTGGTCCAGCATGCGATAGACCCCCGGCGAGCCGTCGAGCGTCCTTACATAGTCCTGGATCAGGGAATGGCCGGTCTTTTGTGTCATGGCCCAAAGAAAGGCGTTCCGGCTGCCGGCTGCAAGGGCCGGACTGTCCAAAAAGCGAGGGTCCGGCAGGGCGAAAGGCTTTGACCGAATCCCGGTCCCGCACCTAGTCTTGCAGGCATCCCATTTTCATTGCGGTTCTTCAAGATGTCGAGGTTTGCGATGCGGTTGCTTACGTTTCTTTCCACTTTGGCGCTGATGGCGGGGGCGGCCTCGGCGCAGGAGCATGCGCTGAACGATGGCCCCTTCGACTTCGCGCGGATCGAGCAGGCCATCGCCATGGCCCATTCGGCCGGCGATTCCGAGTTCCAGGCCAGCGCCCCCGATCCCCGCCAAAGCGGCAATCGCGGCAGGGTGATCGCCGTGACCCGTGACGGCGTGCCGGTCCTGGCCTATCGGCCCAGCACCTACGACAAGGACGGCCGGCAGCCGGACGTGACCTTCAGTTGCGGCCCCGACCGGACGGTGGACATCACGCAAGTGCTGTCCGGTCTCGGCGGGGGCGCGGTTCCGCCCCGGACGGCGCGGCTGGCCCTGTCGATCAAGCCCTATGGGCAAGACGAATTCGTGATGCCGGTCACGCTGATCGAAACCCTGGATGCGCCCTATGTGCTGATCCGCGTGCATGGCCGCATCCCCGCCGATTCCCCCTTCCTGCGTGATCTGCGCGCGACGAGCAATCTTCAGGTGCAATTGATGGCCGATGGCCGCTATGAGCGCCTGGACGGCGGCGGCGATCTTTCGACCTTCCAGCAGGATGTCAGGCCGCTGCTGGACCTTTGCGCCGGGGGTGCCGCCGCGCCCGCACCGCGCGCCGCGACCGCCTCGGCCTGGACGCCGGATGCGGCTGAGATCAAGGCCGCGCTGGAGGCCCGGATCGCGCAGCAGATGCGCGTCTATGACGGCATGGCCGATCAGTGCAACAACCTGCGCAATGACAATCCGGTCTCGGCGCTGGCCTGCATGATGTCGGGGTTCGGCATGGCGAGTTCGCAGAACATGGGCGTGACGATCCATGGCGTCGATCTGGGCGAATGCGTGCGTGCCGACGATGCCACCGCCTATTGCCGCTATCGCGTCGACGCCCAGATGCGCGGCCAGGGCACCATGGGCCAGGTGGCGGACCTGGCCAATCTGGGCCTGAGCCTTGGCGCCTGGTCCTATGGCGGGTTCGAGCATGTCGGTGGAAGCTGGTCGCTGATCCGCAGCTATGAACATTGCGCCTGGGGTAACGGCAAGATCAATTGCACCTATCGCGAGTGAAGGGCGGCCGCGCTGATTCCCGGCCTTGTTCGGCCGCATCCCAGGAAATGCAAGGCCGAACCTGTCCACGGAATCTGGGGATAACTCTGTGAATCCCCTTGGGAGCAGTGGTGCTGCGGCTAGCGTTTATTGGGGTTCTGTTAACTTGCATGTTTTTTGTGCAATTTATCATGACATTGATTTTCAACGATATTTTTTATCATGGCAACAATGCGCTGAATCTTTTGGAAGAATCGTAAAGAAATTGCGACGAATGTTCCTGAGGTGGACAAGTCGCCGCCGCCCAAGGGTTGCCGGGATCTACTCGATCCCAACCGTGTCGGGTGTGCGCCAGGCCAGATGCTGGCCACCATCGACGCAGATCATCTGTCCGGTGACGGAATCGGCCTCCAGCAGATAGCGCAGGGCGGCGCAGATCGCCGCTTCGTCCGCGCCGCGCTGAAGCAGGGTGGCGGCGCGCTGGGCCTGGAACGCCTCGGGCGTCTGCCGGCTGCCTTGCAGGGTGGGGCCGGGGCCGATGGCGTTGACGCGGATATCGGGCGCCAGCGCCTGGGCGCAGGTCCGGGTCAGCCACCACAGGCCCGACTTGGCCAGCGTATAGGTCATGAAATCGGGCCGGGGCCGCAGCACGCGCTGGTCGATCATGTTGACGACCAGTCCGCGCGCCCGCGGCTCGGGGCGGCCACACTCGGCGGGGGGCATCTGCGCCGCCAGGGCCTGGGTCAGCAGGAACGGCGCCCGCAGGTTCGAGTTCATGTGCCGGTCCCAGCTTTCCCGGTTGGCGCTGGCGATGCAATCGGGTTCGAACACCGAGGCGTTGTTGACCAGGACCAGCACCGGCCCCATGGCGGCGGCCACGCGGGGCAGCAGCGCCTCGGCCTGGTCCAGATCCAGCAGATCGGCCTGAAAGACCTGGGCGCGGGGGCCAAGGGCCTGGATCTGCCGGGCCAGGTCCTGCGCCGCATCGGCCGAGCGGTGGCAATGGATCGCCACGTCATGGCCCTGTCGCGCCAGTTCCAGCGCCATAGCCCGCCCCAGGCGCTTCGCGGCCCCCGTGACCAGCGCCGTCATTTCCAGCGAATTCCCAAAAGCTTCGCGATCAGCCGCCGCACCCCCGGCCCGGCGGCCAGGGCCAGCGCGATCAGGATCAGCAGGCACAGAAGGACGGTCTTGACCATCAGCCGCCGGCCCCGAAGCGGGCGAAGGCGGCGCGCTCCTGAAGGCTGTCCACGACATGATCCGCCGACAGGCCGAAGCGTTTCATCAGCGGCACGCGCTGGCCATAGGTCAGGAAATTCGCCTTCTCGCCGTAAAGCTCGCGCATCTTGGGCACCAGATGGGCGATGCCGTCGGCCAGACCCAGGGCGACCGCCTGGCGGCCGGTCCAGATCTCGCCGGTGAAAAGGTCGCGGTCGGTGGCCAGGCGGTCGCCGCGACGGCTGCGGACATGCTGCGTGAACGCCTCGTGGATAGAGACCAGCAGGCGGTTCAGCCGCTCGACATCCTCGGGCTTTTCGGGGCGGAACGGGTCCAGCATGGATTTCGACGGCCCGGCGGTGCGGACCCGCCGCTCGATCCCCCAACGCTGGATCAGTTCCTGAAAGCCGAAACCCGCCGAGATCACCCCGATCGAGCCAAGGACCGAGCTTTCATCGGCCCAGATCCGGTCCGCCGCCGAAGCCAGCCAATAGCCGCCCGAGGCCGCCACATCCTCGACGAAGGCGTGGACGGGAACGTTGTTTTCCTGGGACAGGCGGCGGATGCGGGCGCCGATCAGGCTGGATTGCACCGGAGAGCCGCCGGGCGAGTTCACCGCCAGCGCGACCGCGACCGGCTTCCTGCGCTTGAAGGCGCGCTCCAGCACCGGCGCAAGGCCGGCATCCGAGAGGCTGGCGCCGCCGCCTCGCATGGCCATGCCGATCGCGCCTTGCAGGCGGATCACGGCGATCTGGGGCGGGCGGTTCACGATGCGGTTCAGGAATGGGATTTTCATGCTGTGCCAGATAGGTGCGGCGGGGCCTTTCGGCAAGCGCCGGGGGTTATTTGTCCGCAAGGAAGGCGATTACCTCGTCCCGGTCGGGCATGGCATCGCCCGCGCCCCGGCGCGTGACCTGCACCGCCGCCGCCGCCGCCGCATGGCGCAGCGCGGTCGGCACATCCTCGCCGCGCGACAGGCCGGCGGCGAACCAGCCCGCGAAGCAGTCGCCCGCGCCGGTCGTATCGACCGGCTGGACCTGGAAGGCGGGCTGCGCGAAGGTCCGGCCCCCGGCCAGGTCGCGATATTCCGCGCCCTCGCCCCCCTTGGTGATCAGGATCCCTTGCACCGGCAGATCCTCGCCGAAGGCGGCGAAGGTCTGGCGCGCCTCGCCCTCGTTCACCGCCAGGATCGAGACATGGGGCAGCACGGCGCGCAGGGCCTCGATTTCGAAGGGGGCGGCCGAATAGATCACCGTCGCGCCCCCGGCCCGCGCGACCTGGGCCGTCTCGGGCTGAAGGTTGGTCTCGTTCTGCATCAGCAGGATGTCGCCGGGACCGATCCCGGCCAGGTCGTCGGCCAGGATGCTTCGCGGCAGGGCCTGGTTCGCGCCGCCATGCAGCACGATCGAATTCTCGGCGCTGGCATCGACCAGGATGATGGCATGGCCGGTCGCCTGATCGGGCAGGCGGGCGATATGGCCGGTGGTGACGCCGGCCGAGGCCAGCCGCTGGGTCACCCAACCGTCGCCCGTGCCCATGGCGCCCAGATGGACGACCTTGGCCCCGGCGCGGGCGGCGGCGACGGATTGGTTCGCGCCCTTGCCGCCCAGCCCCAGCGAATAGCCCAGCGACGAGATGGTCTCGCCCGCCTGGGGCAGGGCGGCCAGCCGATAGATATGGTCGATATTGATCGAGCCGAGGTTGAAAATGGTCATGCTGCCCCCAGAAACTTGCGCCGGCCTGATGCCTGCCGGCTGGGCATCGAACCTTTTGCCGCGCGGTTTGTCCAGCGCCGGAAATGCCCAACGCGCCCCAAGGGGCGCGCTGGCCTTGTCTTTTCCAGGGCGGCGGTCGCCGGGACGGAGCTATTCCGGCTTGGAATTGCCGTGCTTGACCGGCCACCACAGCTTCTTGTTCGTCATGTAAAGCAGCGAGGCCAGCAGGACCAGAAACAGGACCGAGACCAGCCCGACCTGCTTGCGCGCCATCATCTTCGGCTCGGCTGTCCACATCAGGAAGGCCGAGACATCACGTGCCATCTGATCCACCGTCGCCTCGGTCCCGTCCTCATAGGTGACCTGCCCCTCGCTCAGGGGGGGCGGCATCTTGATCCAGCCGGTCGAGAAGGCCGCGTTGTGATAGAAGGTGCTGCCCGCCTCTTCCTTGGTCTCGCCGTTGAAGCCGGTCAGCAGGGCGTGCAGGTATTCCGGCCCGCCGATGCCCCGGAAAAGCTGGTTCAGGCCCAGGCCCTGCGGACCGTGGAAGCCCGCCCGCGCCTTGGCCATCAGCGAAAGGTCCGGCCCCATGCCCTCAGCGTCCACGGTGGGGAAGTGGTCGGTCGGAACGCGGGGACGTTCCTCGCCGGTCTCGGCGTCCTCGATGGTCAGATTGGCGGCATAGGCGCGGACCTGATCCTCGGGCAGGGCGGGGCCGCCGTCATCGGCCAGGGTGCGCAGGGGAACGTAGCGCAGGCCGTGGCAGGCCGAGCAGACCTCGGTATAGACCTGCAAGCCGCGCTGAAGCTGGAACTGGTCATAGCTGCCGAAGGGGCCTTCGAAGCTGAAGGACACGTCCTCGATATGCGCCGCCGCATGGGCCGCCGGCGCGGCCTCGCCGCCGTGCTCATCGGCGGGGGCGGCAGCGTGATCGGCGGCGTGATCGGCTGCCGGTTCGGGCGCGGCCGGGGCTTCGGCGGGTGCCGGTGCCGGTGCCGGTTCAGGCTGCGGCTCTGGCGCCGGCTGGGCGGCGGGTTCCGGTGCGGCAGGTTCCGGTTCCGCGGGTTCCGGGGCTGCGGCAGGTGCCGGAGCTTCGGCCGGGGCAGGCATCTCGGCTGGGGCCGGGGGTTCCGCCGTGGCGGCAGGAGCCTCCGCAGGTGCGGGCGTCTCTGCCGCGACCGGGGCGGTGGCCTGGTCGGCGACGGGCGGGGCGGCGCTGTCCTGTGCCAGCGCCGCCCCGGCAAGGGCGACGGTCAGGGCTGCAACCGCCGTGAGCGTCTTTTTCCTCAGGGTCATGTTGCCTCTCCTTACTCGGCAGGATGGGTTTTGTCGCCGTAATGCGCGGCGAAATCTTCCTCGATGGTCGAGGGCATCGCCATCGGCTTCTCGATCACGCCCAGAATCGGCAGGATCACCAGGAAATAGGCGAACCAATAGGCGGCCCCGAACAGCGCGATATAGGGATAGATCCCCTCGGCCGGCATTGCGCCGACCCACATCAGCACGACGAAATCGACGACCAGCAACGCGAACCACCATTTGAAAAGCGGCCGGAACCGCCCCGAACGGATGCGCGAGGTATCCAGCCAGGGCACCAGGGCCATCACGATGATCGCGCCGAACATGGCGATCACGCCGAAGAATTTGGCGTCGATGATGCCGAAGGACAGCCAGTTGACCAGCATCACCAGCCAGACATCCGAGGTGAAGGCGCGCAGGATCGCGTAGAAGGGCAGGAAATACCATTCCGGCACGATATGGGCGGGCGTGGCTAGCGGGTTCGCCTCGATATAGTTGTCGGGGTGGCCCAGATAGTTCGGCATGAAGCCCACGACGGCGAAGAACACGACCAGCACGACGGAAAGGCCGACCAGATCCTTGATCACGAAATAGGGCCAGAAGGGCAGCGTGTCCTTCTGTGCCTCGGCCTTGCTGGCCCGGCGCACCTCGATTCCGGTCGGGTTGTTGTTGCCGGTGGTGTGGAAGGCCCAGATATGGACGATCACCAGCCCGGCGATCACGAAGGGCAGAAGATAATGCAGCGAAAAGAAACGGTTCAGCGTGGCATTGTCGACCGCCGGCCCGCCCAGAAGCCAGGTCTGGATCGACGAGCCGATGCCGGGGATGGCCCCGAACAGCCCGGTGATCACCGTCGCGCCCCAGAAGGACATCTGGCCCCAGGGCAGAACATAGCCCATGAAGGCGGTGCCCATCATCAGAAGATAGATCAGCATGCCGACGATCCAGGTCACTTCTCGGGGGGCCTTGTAGCTGCCGTAATAAAGGCCGCGGAAGATGTGGATATAGACGGCGAAGAAGAACAGCGAGGCGCCGTTGGCATGCAGGTAGCGCAGCATATGGCCGCCGTTCACGTCGCGCATGATATGCTCGACCGAGGCGAAGGCCAGGTCCACATGCGGGGTGTAATGCATGACCAGCACGACGCCCGTGGCGATCTGAAGGGCCAGGCAGAAGGTCAGCACGATCCCCCAGATCCACATCCAGTTCAGGTTCTTGGGCGTGGGGATGAAAAGCGTGTCGTAAAGCAGGCTTACCACGGGCAGGCGACGGTGCAGCCAGCTTTGCAGGCCCGGTTTGGGTTCGTAATGGTCGTGGGGAATTCCGGCCATCTTGCGCTCCTCAGCCCAGCTGGATGGTGGTGTCGTTGACGAAGGCGGCGACGGGGATGTGCAGGTTCTGCGGCGCCGGGCCTTTGCGGATGCGGCCGGCCGTATCGTAATGCGAGCCGTGGCAGGGGCAGAACCAGCCGCCGAAATCGCCCGCGCCGTCGCCGATCGGAACGCAGCCCAGATGCGTGCAGACCCCCAGCATCACCAGCCATTCGCCGGCCTCGTCCAAGGTGCGGTTCTGGTCCAGCGCGGATTCGTCGGGCTTGTTGGCGTTTTCGGCGCTGGAGTCGATCAGCTCGTTCAGCTGGACCTCGCGGCCGGCCTGGATCTCGGTCTCGGTCCGGCGGCGGATGAACACGGGCTTGCCCAGCCATTTGACGGTCAGTTGCGTGCCGGTCTCGACGCCGCTGACATCGACCTGGATCGAGGACAAAGCCTGCACATCAGCCGAGGGGTTCATCTGATTGATCAAGGTCCAGCCGGCGGCGCCCGCCGCGATCGTGCCGGCGCCGGCCGTCGCGAAATAGAGGAAATCCCTCCGGGTGGCGCCGCTGTCTCCTGCGTGGTCGTCTGCGTGGGACACGGGTTCATCTCCATTTATGCACCCGGGGATCGCCCGGGCGATACGACAGAGCGGGCCGTGCCTCCTCGCACTTCCCCCCCCTTGCAGCCGTTCTAGCGATCAATTTCCTGTCAGTCTAGTTTGCGCCAAGGCGAGAGGCGCAGCAAAAGCGCCAAGGTGTGGGATTTTGGCTGCGCGCGGCGCCGCCGGTCGGGGCCAAAGCGAAGAATCCAATGCCGGCGCAGGCTTGCTGGCCGGCAGGGGATCGGGGCCGGGTCACAACAGCCCTTCGGCACGGAAGCTTAGTTCCCGCGACTTTCCGATGATCAGGTGGTCGTGCAGCGTGATCCCCATGACCTCGGCGGCGGCCTGGACGCGGTTCGTCATGGCGATGTCGGCCTGCGAGGGGGTGGGGTCGCCCGAGGGATGGTTGTGGACCAGGATCAGCGCGCTCGCGGTCAGTTCCAGTGCCCGCCGCATGATCTCGCGCGGATAGACCGGGACGTGATCGACGGTGCCGCGGGCCTGCTCCTCATCCGCGATCAACACGTTCTTGCGGTCCAGATAAAGGACGCGGAACTGCTCGATCTCGCCATGGGCCATGGCGATATGGCAATAGTCCAGCAGTGCGTCCCAGCTTGTCAGCACCGGGCGGTGCATCACGCGCGAGCGCGCCAGCCGCTGCGCCGCCGCCTCGATGATCTTCAGTTCCTGCACGACGGCGGGGCCGACCCCCTCGACCTCGCCCAGGCGGGGCAGCGGCGCGGAGAGCGCGCGGTTGAAATCGCCGAAACGGTCGATCAGCCGCCGGGCCAGCGGCTTCACGTCCTGGCGCGGGATGGCGCGGAACAGGACCAGTTCCAGCAATTCGTAATCGGGCATGGCCGAGGCGCCACCCTGCATGAAGCGTTCGCGCAGCCGCGCGCGGTGGTCCGAAAGATAGCTGGGCAATCGCTCGCCCGGTGTGGGCGCGGCCTCATCGGGGGCGCTTGCCGCCCCGCCCTGAGGCGTGAACAGCGGCATCGGGGCTTCGTGAAAGGCGCGATTCTTCTTCATCGCGCAAGACTGCCACGCCATAGGTAAAGGCCGGGTTAACGCGCCCCCGGCCTTCTTTGTTTCCCAAATACCCAAAAGGCGGTCGAAGCCGAATCAGCCTTTCATCTCGTCCCAGAAACCCTTGATTTTCTGAAAAAAGCCCTGGGCCTGGGGGCTGTTGTCGGCCTTGATCGTCTCGAATTCCCGCAGCAGTTCCTTTTGCCGCGCGGTCAGGTTCACCGGGGTTTCGACGGTCAGCTCGATCAGCATGTCGCCCGATTCGCCGTTCATGCCGGGACCGTGGCGCAGCGGCGGCATGCCCTTGCCGCGCAGGCGCAACTGCTTGCCCGACTGCGTGCCGGGCGGGATCTTGACCCGCGAGCGCCCGCCGTCGATGGTCGGCACCTCGATTTCGCCGCCCAGGGCCGCCGAGACCATGCTGACCGGCACCTGGCAGGCCAGGGTGCGGCCGTCGCGGACAAAGATCGCATGCTCTCTGACCTCGATGAAGATGTAAAGATCGCCCGCTGGTCCGCCGCGCATCCCGGCCTCGCCCTCGCCGGCAAGGCGGATGCGGGTGCCGGTCTCGACCCCGGCCGGGATGTTCACGGAAAGCGTGCGCTCTTTCTCGATCCGGCCGGCGCCGTGGCATTCCTTGCAGGGGTTCTTGACGATCTGGCCCTGGCCGTTGCAGGTCGGGCAGGTGCGTTCGACGGTAAAGAAGCCCTGGCTGGCACGGACCTTGCCCATGCCGGCGCAGGTCGGGCAGGTGGCGGGCTCGACCGCGCCCTCGGCGCCGGTGCCGCTGCACGCGCCGCAGGCGACCGAGCCGGGCACGGTGATCCCCTTCTGGACGCCGGTGAACGCCTCTTCCAGGGTGACGCGCAGATTATAGCGCAGATCCTGGCCCCGCGTCGCGCGCGAGCGGTTGCCGCCGCCGCCCGGACGCCGGCCCATCATGTCGCCGAACAGATCCTCGAACACATCGGCGAAGGCCGAGCCGAAATCTCCATGCGCCTGGCCGCCGCGCCCGAAGCCGCCGCCACCGCCTTCGAAGGCGGCATGACCGAAGCGGTCATAGGCCGCCTTCTTCTGTTCGTCCTTAAGGCAATCGTAAGCCTCGTTCACTTCCTTGAACGCGGATTCCGAGACCTTGCAATCCTTGTTGCGGTCGGGATGCAGCTCTTTCGCCTTGCTGCGATAAGCTTTCTTGATCTCATCGCCCGAGGCACCCCGAGCCACGCCCAGCACTTCGTAATAATCACGTTTCGCCATGTCGATCGCGTCCGGGGTCCTTCATGATAAAGCCGGCCCGCGAGGCAAATGCCACGGGCCGGCCGGTTGGGTCACTGTCGCTTACTTGCGCTTTTCTTCGCCAAGATCCTCGAAGTCGGCATCGACGATCCCGTCGTCATTGTCGTCGCGGCCACCGCGCGGCGCGTCGCCGTCAGCGGCATCGCCTTCGGATTGCCCGGCCTTGTAGATCGCCTCGCCCAGCTTCATGGACGCATCCATGAGGTTCTGGATGCCGCCCTTGATCTTGCCGGCGTCCTCGGTCTTGAGCGCATCCTCCAGCGCGCCGACGGCCAGTTCGATCACCTCGACGGTCGAGCCGTCGACCTTGTCGCCATGCTCGTCCAGCGATTTCCTGGTCGAGTGGATCAGGCTTTCGGCCTGGTTCTTGGCCTCGACCAGCTCCTTGCGCTTCTTGTCCGCCTCGGCATTGGCCTCGGCATCCTTCACCATCTTGTCGATATCCTCGTCGGACAGACCGCCCGAGGCTTGGATGGTGATGTTCTGCTGCTTGCCGGTGCCCTTGTCCTTGGCCGAGACCGAGACGATGCCGTTCGCGTCGATGTCGAAGGTGACCTCGATCTGCGGCATGCCGCGCGGCGCGGGCGGGATGTCTTCCAGGTTGAACTGGCCCAGCAGCTTGTTGTCGGCGGCCATCTCGCGTTCGCCCTGGAACACCCGGATCGTCACGGCGTTCTGGTTGTCCTCGGCGGTCGAGAAGATCTGCGACTTCTTGGTCGGGATCGTGGTGTTGCGGTCGATCAGGCGGGTGAAGACGCCGCCCAGGGTCTCGATCCCCAGGGACAGGGGCGTCACGTCCAGCAGAACCACGTCCTTCACGTCGCCTTGCAGCACGCCGGCCTGGATGGCGGCGCCCAGGGCCACGACCTCATCGGGGTTCACGCCCTTGTGGGGCTCCTTGCCGAAGAACTCGCTGACCGCCTCGACCACCTTGGGCATGCGGGTCATGCCGCCGACCAGGACGATCTCGTCGATGTCGCCTTTCGACAGGCCGGCATCCTTCAGCGCGTCCTGCACGGGTTTCATCGTGCGCTTGATCAGGTCGCCAACCAGGCTTTCCAGCTTGGCGCGGGTCAGTTTCATGACCATGTGCAGCGGCGTGCCGGTGTTCTTGTCCATCGAGATGAACGGCTGGTTGATCTCGGTCTGGGACGAGGACGACAGTTCGATCTTGGCCTTTTCCGCCGCCTCTTTCAGGCGCTGAAGGGCCATCTTGTCCTTGGTCAGGTCGACGCCATGCTCTTTCTTGAACTCCTCGGCGAGGTAGTTCACGATGCGCATGTCGAAATCTTCGCCGCCCAGGAACGTGTCGCCGTTGGTGGACTTCACCTCGAACAGCCCGTCGTCGATCTCCAGGATGGTGATGTCGAAGGTGCCGCCGCCAAGGTCATAGACGGCGATGGTCTTCGATTCCTTCTTGTCGAGGCCATAGGCCAGCGCGGCGGCGGTCGGCTCGTTGATGATGCGCAGCACTTCCAGGCCCGCGATCTTGCCCGCGTCCTTGGTGGCCTGACGCTGGGCGTCGTTGAAATAGGCGGGGACCGTGATCACGGCCTGGGTGACGGATTCGCCCAGGTAGGATTCGGCGGTTTCCTTCATCTTTTGCAGGATGACGGCGGACACCTGGCTGGGCGAATACTTCTCGTCCCGGACTTCGACCCAGGCATCGCCGTTGCCGCCGTCCACGATGGAATAGGGGACCAGCTTCTTGTCCTTTTCCACCTCGGGATCGGTGGTGCGGCGGCCGATCAGGCGCTTGACCGCGAAAACGGTGTTGGTGGGGTTGGTGACGGCCTGGCGCTTGGCCGGCTGGCCCACCAGACGCTCGCTGTCGGTGAAGGCAACGATCGAGGGCGTCGTGCGCGTGCCTTCCGAGTTCTCGATGACCTTGGGCTGGCTGCCGTCCATGATGGCGACGCAGCTATTGGTGGTCCCGAGGTCGATGCCGATGACTTTAGACATGCAATAACCTTTCTTGCGGCGATATTGAGGGCCTTGGGTCCCCGAGAGGCCCCCAGTGCCCGATCCCTGGATTGACCGGAGGGGAAGGCCCCTTCCGAACTCTGCTGGGCTATATAGGAAGGCCCGAAACCGCCTGCAAGCTGAGCTTGCGGCAGATTCGTCCTGTTTCGGGCAATCGCGCTAGCGCCCGGCCATGGTCGAGATCGACACGGATTTGCGGCTGACATATTCCGCCATCAGCCCGATCATCAGCAGCGCCAGGATGCAGTAGATCGGATAGCTGAGCGAACTGTTGCGCGGCGAATAGTTGATGAACGCATAGCCCCGCGTCTGGTCGATGATGTGAAACAGCGGGTTCCACGAGAAGGCGTGCAGCATGTAGACGGGCAGGGTGTTCGCCACGAACATCTTGCCCGAGAAGATCATGTTGATGCGCTGGTAGAAAGCCGTAAGCACCTGCGCGCCCTGCGGCCACCAGGGCCGGAAGGCCAGAAAGATCAATCCGATGCAGCAGCCCGAGAACCAGGCCAGCAGCAGCATGCCGTAACAGCCCAGCGGGTCTTCGATATGCACCGGCTGGACCAGGTAGTGATAGGCCGCCAGGATCACCACCGAGCTGATCGTGACCTGGTAAAGCGTCGCGAGCGCCGCCGCGGCCATTATCACCGCCGTGTTCATCGGCCCGTGCTTCATCATCTGGTTGGCGGCGCCCCCGGCCCCGGCGATCGCGCCGATGGCCCTGGTATGGGCCAGGAACATGAAGATCCCCGACATGATATAGACGATGAAATCGCCCCGGATCGGCGATTTTCGCACCCCGATCACCGCGAACATCAAATAGAAGCCCGCGATCATGGCGATCGCCTGGGCGATGATCATGATCAGCCCCACCACCGCGTTGCGCTGCCCCTTGCGCAGGTTGTTGGCGGTGACATGATAGATCAGGGCCAGGGTGGTGAAACCTGCCTCGACCATGTTGTGATTGCGGCGCTGGGTAAACATCTGTGACGGACCGTCCTGGCTTTGCTGGAGCGGGCGCTTGCCCTGCGCGATCCTTGCGATCATAAGGAGCGGAACGTTTTAGTTCAATCGCCGCCGCACGCCCGGCCGGCCGCGACGAGAAGGAAAAACCATGCAATTCGATCAATTGGTCGCTACCATGCGCAGCCTTGCCCTGAAGGCCGGCGACGAGATCATGCGGATCTATGGCGCCGAGGATTTCGAGGTGCGGGTGAAATCGGACGCCTCGCCGGTGACGGCGGCCGACGAAGCTGCGGATGCGATCATCTCGGCCGGGCTGCGGGCGGAATTTCCCGAGATCGCGCTGGTGACCGAGGAGCAGGCCGGGACGCATGGGCAAAGCCTCTCGACCTTCCTGATCGTCGATCCGCTGGACGGGACCAAGGAATTCGTGCAGCGGCGCGGCGATTTCACCGTGAACATCGCCTATGTCGAAAACGGTGTGCCGGTCCTGGGCGTGGTCTATGCGCCGGCCAAGGGGCGGCTTTTCTATACCCCCGCCCAGGGCGGCGCGGTCGAGGAAAAGGCGCCGTTCGGCGCGGATCCCGGCCAGGGCGCGGCCATCGGCGTGAATTCCATGCCCGATAATCGCGGGTTGATGGTGGTCGCCTCGAAATCGCACCGGGACGCGGCGACCGACGAATATATCGCGCGCTACGGGGTGCGGGACATGACTTCGGCGGGATCCTCGCTGAAATTCTGCCTGGTCGCGACCGGAGAGGCGGATCTTTACCCGCGCCTGGGACGCACCATGGAATGGGACACGGCGGCGGGCGATGCGGTCCTGCGCGCCGCGGGGGGCGAGGTGGTGCGCTTTGACGACCACACGCCGCTGTCCTACGGCAAGCCCGGCTTCGAGAATCCCTTTTTCATCGCCTTCGCGCCGGGCGTCCTGCTGGCCAAGGATTGATCCATGTCCGTCATCATCGTCATTCCCGCCCGCCACGCCTCGACCCGCTATCCCGGCAAGCCGCTGGTGGAACTGCGCGGCGCGACGGGCCAGGGCCTTTCGCTGATCCGCCGGAGTTGGGAGGCGGGCCGTCAGGTCCAGGGCGTGGATCGCGTGATCGTGGCGACCGACGATTCCCGCATCGCCGAACATGCCGCGGGATTCGGGGCCGAGGTCGCGATGACCTCGACCGAGGCCCGCAACGGCACCGAGCGATGCGCCGAGGCTGTGGCCGCCCTGGGCCTTTCCCCCGAGATCGTCGTGAACCTGCAAGGCGACGCGCCGCTGACGCCCGCCTGGTTCATCGAGGATCTGGTCTCGGGCCTGCGCGGCGATCCGGCGGCGGATGTGGCGACGCCGGTGCTGCGCTGCTCGGGGGCGATGCGCTCGGACCTGATCGCGGATCGGGTGGCGGGGCGCGTCGGAGGCACCACGGCGGTTTTCGGTCATGACCGGCACGCGCTTTATTTCTCGAAGGAAGTGATCCCCTTCGCGGCCGCCGATTTCGCCCCCGGCGATCCGACCCCGGTGTTCCACCATGTCGGCGTCTATGCCTATCGTCCCGAGGCGCTGGCCGAATATCCGGCCTGGGAAGAGGGCCGGCTTGAGGCGCTGGAGGGGCTGGAGCAGCTTCGCTTCCTGGAACGCGGCCGCCGCATCCTCTGCGTCGAGGTCGAGGCGCGGGGGCGCGAGTTCTGGGAACTGAACAACCCCTCGGACGTGCCCAAGCTGGAAACGATGATGAGCCGGATGGGCATCGCCTGATGACAGGGACGGGCGGGGGACTGCGGCCCAGCGTGGTCGTCGTTTCGCGCCGCCGCCCGGAATGCCTGGCCCGCTGCCTGGCGGCGCTGGCGCGGCAGAGCCGGGGACTGGAACTGGTCCTGGTCGCCGATCCCGAGGCCGTCGGCCTGCGCCCCGACCTGCCGATCAAGCGTGTTTCCTTTGACCAGGCCAATATCTCGGCCGCGCGCAATGCGGGGCTGGCCCAGGCGGCTGGGGATGTGGTGCTGTTCGTCGATGACGACGCCATTGCGGGCACGGAATGGGTGGCGCGGATGACCGCCGCCTTCACCGATCCCCGCGTCATCGCCGCGACGGGCTTCACGCGCGGGCCGGACGGGTTGAACTGGCAAAGCCGTGCCGAGCGGATATCCGCCTCGGGGCGCGGCTATCCGATCACGCCGGAGCAGGCGGCGCTGGAGCCGGAGGGCGGTGATCCGGTCAGCACCATCGGCACGAACTGCGCCTTTCGCCGCTCGGCGCTACTGGCCATCGGCGGCTTCGATCCGGCATTCAGCTATCATCTGGACGAAAGCGATGTGAACCGGCGCATGGCGCGGGTTTTCCCGCAGGGGCTGACCGCGATCCTGCCGCGGGCGCAGGTGATCCACGGGCTGGCCGCCGGCACCTCGCGCGCGGGAACGGGCGTGCCGCATGATCTGCGGGCCATCGGCCGCTCGACCGCGATCTTCGCGGCGCGGCATGGCGGGGACGCGTCCTGGATCGTCGAGGCGCAGCGCCGCCGCCTGCTGCGGCTGATGGTGGCGGGGCGGCTGGACCCGCTGGCGGTCGGGCGCATCCTGCGCAGCCTGCGCGAGGGGCTGGCCGAAGGGGCGGGGCATCACGCCTTGCCCGCCCCGTGCGCGGGCGTGCCCCCGGCATATCTGGAACTGCCGCCGGCCCCTGTCGCGCCGCTGTTTCTGGCCGGATGGCATTGGCGCGCGCGCCCTTTGCGCGCCGCCGCCGCCCGCGCGGTGGCCCAGGGCGGGCATGTGACCCTGCTGCTGCTGACGCCGACCGCGCTGCCCCATCGCTTGAAGATGGCGCCGGGCGGCTGGTGGGAACAGCGCGGCGGTATCTGGGGGCCTTCCCAGCCAGGTGATTCTGCGTTTAAATTGGGCGCGAAACGCGCTAGGATCATGCGTGAAGAGAGTTTTTTTGCCGCATTGCTGCGCTGATTGGGCAAGAATCTGCCTATTTTGGAAGCGCGCTCAATGACTTCCCGGTTCCATCCGAACCCCATCGTCTGTTAATCGATTGTTGCACGACCGATAGTAAGTTCGGCCACGCTCTGGCAAGATGGTGCCGACACCAGGAGACATGAATTTATGAGCCGCAAAGTTACTAAAGCGATCTTCCCGGTTGCTGGCCTTGGAACCCGCTTCCTGCCCGCCACGAAGAGCGTCCCGAAAGAGATTATGACGCTGGTGGATCGCCCGCTGATCCAATACGCCATCGATGAGGCTCGCGCGGCCGGAATCGAAGAGTTCATTTTTGTCACCTCGCGCGGCAAGGGCGCGCTTGAGGATTATTTCGATCACGCGCATGAACTGGAAGCCAGCCTGAAGAAAGCCGGCAAGAACGATCTCCTGGAAATCCTGCGCGGCACCAACATGGATTCGGGCGCCATCGCCTATGTCCGTCAGCACAAGGCCCTGGGGCTGGGCCATGCGGTCTGGTGCGCCCGCCGCCTGCTGGGCGACGAGCCGGTCGCCGTTATCCTGACCGACGACGTGATCATGGGCGAACCGCCCTGCCTGCAACAGATGATCGAAGCCTATCAGGACACCGGGGGCACCATGGTCGCGACCATGGAGGTGCCGCTTGAGAAAACGAAGTCCTATGGCGTGCTCGACGTGGCCGAGGATATGGGCGCCATCGTCCGTGCCAAGGGCATGGTCGAGAAGCCGAAAGAGAACCCGCCCTCGAACCTCGCCGTCATCGGCCGCTATGTCCTGGCGCCGACGGTGATGGACAACCTGAACAAGCTCAAGCAAGGCGCCGGCGGCGAGGTCCAGTTGACCGATGCCATCGCCGACGAGATCGAGGCGGGGCGCGATGTGTTCGGCCTGCGCTTCCGCGGCCAGCGATTCGACTGCGGCTCGAAAGCGGGCTTCCTGCAAGCGACCGTGGCCTTCGGCCTGGCGCGCGATGAGCTGAAGGACGAATTCAGCGACTATCTGGCCGATGTGATGGCGATGCGGAAGGCCGCCGAATAATCATGTCGCATTCGGTTCTGGTTACGGGTGGGGCGGGCTATATCGGTTCGCATGCCTGCAAGGCGTTGCGTGACGCGGGGTTTGTCCCCGTCACCTTCGACAATCTCGGCACCGGCTGGCGCGAGGCGGTGAAATTCGGTCCCTTCGAGCAGGGCGACCTGATGGATCGCTCGCGTCTGAACGAGGTGTTTGCTATCCACAAGCCGGTCGCGGTGATGCATTTCGCCGCGCTGAGCCAGGTGGGCGAGGCCATGCGCGAGCCGGGGAAATACTGGCGCGGCAATGTCAGCGCCTCGCTGAACCTGATCGAGGCGACATTGGCCGCCGGGGTGAAGAACTTCGTCTTTTCCTCGACCTGCGCCACTTACGGCGACCATGACGGCGTGGTTCTGGACGAAAATACCGTTCAGACCCCGCTGAATGCCTATGGCGCCAGCAAGCGCGCGATCGAGGACATGCTGAAGGATTTTGGTGCCTCGGATGGGCTGAAATCGGTGATCTTCCGCTATTTCAACGTGGCCGGCGCCGACCCGGATGGCGAGGTGGGCGAGTTTCACCAGCCCGAGACGCATCTGATCCCGCTGATTCTGGACGCCGTCGACGGCAAGCGGGCCGAACTGACCATCCACGGCACCGATTATCCGACCCCCGACGGCACCTGCATCCGCGACTATGTTCATGTCATGGATCTGGTTGACGCGCATGTGCTGGGCCTGCGCCACCTGCTGGCCGGCAAGGTGGCCGAGGGCGGGCATGAGGTGTTCTGCCTGGGCACAGGCAACGGCTTTTCGGTCCGCGAGGTGGTGGCCGAAGCCAAGCATGTCACCAACCGCCCCGTGCCTATGGCCGAAGGCCCGCGCCGTGGCGGCGATGCGGTCAAGCTGGTCTCGGGCTCGGAAAAGGCGGTTTCGGTCCTGGGCTGGAAGCCTGCGCGCTCGACCATGAAGCAGATGGTCGCGGACGCCTGGCGCTGGCACCAGAACGGCGGTTATGGCGCCTGATCCGGCGATCCTGCTGGACATCTCGCGCCTGATCTCGCGCCTGGGGCAGGGGCCTGCCACTGGCATCGACCGGGTTGAGGCCGAATGGCTGGCCCATCTGGCCCAGGCGGGCATTCCGCATCTGCTGCTGGCTCGCGTGCCGCGCGGGCAGCTTTTGCTGCCGCCCCAGGCCGGGGCGGCGCTTCTGTCCTGGCTGGCCGGGCAGGGGGATCTGCCGCGACCGGGGCTTTGGGACCGGCTGCGGGGCCGGACCGGCGCGATCCAGCGGGCGCATCGCGCGCTGCGGCGCATGGCGTTGGCGCGGACGGGCGCCAGCGGGCGCGGCATGGCCGCGCGGGCCCGGCGCAGGCTGGGCCCGGCCATCTATCTGAATGTCGGCCACAGCAATATCTCTTCGGCGTTGTGGTCCAATCTTGCGCCGCTGCGCCGGGTCGCGCTGATCCATGACCTGATCCCGCTGGATCACCCCGAATATACCCGCGCCGGCCAGTCCGAGAAGTTCCGCGCCCGCATCCGAACCGTGCTGCGCGAGGCCGATCTGATCCTGACGATCTCGCGCGCGACGCGCGCGGATCTTCTGCGCTGGCGCGAGGCGATGGGACTGCCCGACCGCGCCCCGGTGATCGCCACGCCTATCGGCACCCGTCTGGCCGCGCCCTCGGATCTGGACCTGGGCCTGGACCTGAAATCTCCGTTTTTCCTGACCATCGGCACCATAGAGCCGCGCAAGAACCACGCTCTGCTGCTGGATGCCTGGCAGGAGCTGGCCCGGCGCCTGCCGCCCGACCGTGTGCCCGGCCTGATCATCGCCGGCCGCCGGGGGTGGGAGAATCATCAGACCTTCGCGCGGCTGGACGCCCTGCCCAAGGATGGCCCCGTGCGTGAACTGAACGACCTTGCGGACGCGGCGCTGGCCCAGCTTCTGTGCCGCAGTCACGGGCTTTTGATGCCCAGCCGTGCCGAAGGCTATGGCCTGCCTTTGACCGAGGCGGCGGGGCGCGGCATTCCCGTCCTTTGCGCCCCGCTTCCCGCCGCGCGGGAACTGCTGGGCGATTACGCCCGCTATCTGCCCGCCGACGATCCCGGCGCCTGGGCGGCGGAGATCATGACCATGGCGGCCCGACCGCCTTGGCGCGGCCCCGCCCATCCGGTGCAGCAATGGGACAGTCACTTCCAACTTGTCGCCCAGGCGATGAGGTAAAGATTGCAGCCCTGAGTGGCCGACGCTATGCCGAACAGAAAGTGAAGATCGAATTGCCTCGCCTGGTCAGGATCCTGCGCCGAAAACTGCGACTTCGTGCCCTCAGGCAATACCTGCTGGCGCGCGCAATCCGGCGTCGGCGCAGGCTGAAGCCGGTCTCGATCCATACCCGGCGCATCCGGCCGGGCGACATCCTGCTTTTCATGTCCATGCGGAACGAGGCGGTGCGGTTGCCCTATTTCCTGGACTATTACCGCAAGATCGGGGTCCAGCACTTCCTGGTGGTGGACAATGGCTCGGATGATGGCGGGCGCGAATATCTGGCGCGGCAGTCCGACGTATCGCTGTGGCTGACCCATTCGGGCTATCGCGAATCGCGCTTCGGCATGGATTGGATGAACTGGCTGCTGCACCGCTATGGCGCGGGGCATTGGTGCCTGACGGTTGATCCCGACGAATTCCTGATCTATCCGCATCATGATTCGCGGCCCCTGCGGGCGCTGACCGACTGGCTGGACGCCTCGGCGCTGAAGTCCTTTTCGGCGATGCTGCTGGACATGTATCCCAAGGGCGCGATTTCTGCCCAGCCCTATCGCGAGGGGCAGGATCCGTTCCAGATCGCCTGCTGGTTCGATCCGGCGAATTATACCATCCGCAAGAATGGCGTATATTGGAACCTGTGGATCCAGGGCGGCCCGCGGGGCCGGATCTTCTTTCCGCACGAGCCCGAGAAGGGGCCGGCACTGAACAAGATCCCGCTGGTGCGCTGGGAACGCGGCTACGCTTATCTTAGTTCGACGCATATGCTGCTGCCCCGCTCGCTGAATCTGGTTTATGACGAGGATGGCGGAGAGAAGGCGTCGGGCTGCCTGCTGCACGCCAAGTTCCTGTCCACCTTCGCGCAGAAGGCCGATGAAGAGCTTCGGCGGCGGCAGCATTACTCGGACAGCCAAGAATATGTCGCCTATCACACCGGGCTGCGCTCGGAGGTGGATCTGTGGTGCGAACAGTCGCGCCGTTACGAGGACTGGCGCCAGCTTGAGGATCTTGGACTGATCTCCAAGGGGAACTGGGCATGAGCGCCGTCCCCCTTGGTCAGGCCGTGCCGCTGCCGAAGCTGGGCGTCGTGATGCTGTGCCATAACGAGATACCCACCGCCACGCGCATGGCGCAGGTCTGGGTGCAGGGCGGCGCGCCGGTCGCGATTCATGTCGATGCCAAGGTCGAGCGCGGCGCGATGCAGGCCATGGCAGCCGATCTGGGCGGCGCGCCGAACATCGTGTTTTCCATGCGCCATTCCTGCGAATGGGGCACGTTCAGCCTGGTCCGGGCAACCATCGACGCGGCGAGCCTGTTGCTGGAGCGGTTCCCCGAGGTGACGCATGTGATCTGCGTCTCGGGTTCCTGCCTGCCGTTGCGTCCGGTCTCGGACCTGACGGCGTTTCTCGCGCAGCACCCGACGCGGGACTTCATCGAAAGCGTCACCGCCGAGGATGTGGGCTGGACCATGGGCGGGCTGAACGAGGAACGCTTTACCCTGCGCTTCCCCTTCGCTTATCGCAAGCACCGGCGGCTGTTCGACAGATATGTCGATCTGCAACGGCGCTGGAAGATCGCGCGTCGCATTCCCGACGGGCTGGTGCCGCATCTGGGTTCGCAATGGTGGTGCCTGACCCGGATCACGCTGGAAGCGATTCTGAAGGATCCGCGCCGGCCCGAATTCGACCGCTATTTCAACCGCGTCTGGATCCCGGACGAGAGCTATTTCCAGACTCTGGCGCGGGTGCATTCGACCCGCATCGAAAGCCGGTCGCTGACGCTGGCGAAGTTCGACGGCCAGGGCAAGCCTTACGTCTTTTACGACGATCATCGCCACATCCTTGAGGAATCGCGCTGCTTCATCGCCCGCAAGATCTGGCCCAATGCCGCCGGGCTTTACGCGCATTTCCCGCGCCCGGTTCATGGCGTGCCCGCCTGGACCGAGCCTCAGCCCGAGCGTCTGGACCGCGTGATCAGCCAGGCCGTCGCCCGCCGCCGTCTGGGCCGGCCCGGCCTTTACATGCAAAGCCGCTATCCCCAGAAGGACCGCGAGAACGGCAAGACCTCGGCTCCCTATGCGGTGCTGCAAGGCTTCAGCGACATTTTCCCGGAATTCGAAAGCTGGCTGGGCGAAAGGGTCGATGCCGATGTGCATGGCCATATCTGGGCGCAGCACGGCGTCGAGTTCGCCGGGCGCGGCCATATCGGGCCGGGGGGGCTGTCGGACAGCGCGCTGATCCGCGACATGGACCCGCGCGGCTTCGTCGCCAACCTGATCCGCATCCAGCACCGGATGCAGATCATGCAATACAGCCCCCGTGACCAGCAGGGCATGAACTGGTTCATGGCCACCGATCCGAATGCGCGGATCTTTGTGATCACGGGGGCCTGGGCGCTGCCCTTGCTGCATTCCGGCATGCCCTTCGACGATATCCGCCGCGCCGCCGCCATCCTGCAACGCACCGAGCTGGCCCAGGTCGAGATCCTGAATTCGGTCTGGCTGAAGGCCCGGACACGGATCTGGGATCTGGGCGATTTCTGCGCCCGCCCGGTGGCGATCCTGCGCGTGGTCCTGCGCCATCTTGGCGCCGATCCCGAGATGGCGGCGAACCTGCCCGAGATGCGCGACTTGGCCGGGATGGGAAGATTCCTGCAACGTCTGCGCAATGCGGGGTTGCGTCCGCAACTGATGGGTGATTTCCCCGTCTCGGACCCGGTGCCCAGCAAGGATGCTTTCTGACATGACCTTTCAGCGATTCGTGATCTTTGCCGAGATGCGGACCGGATCGAACCTGCTTGAGGCGACGCTGAACGCGGTCAAGCGCGTCACCTGCTTCGGCGAGGCGTTCAACCCCTTCATGATGGGCTGGCCCGACAAGGACCAGTTGAAGGGCGTCACCATGGCCGAGCGCGAGGCGGACCCGCACCGGCTTTTGCACGCGCTTTGGGACAAGCCGAACCACCTGCCGGGCTTTCGCTATTTCCACGACCACGACCCGCGCGTTCTGGACGCGATCCTGGATGACCGGGCTTGCGCCAAGATCATCCTGACCCGCAATCCGCTGGACAGCTTCGTCTCGACCGCGCTTGCACGGCAGACGAACCAATGGAAACTGAACGAGACCGAGACCCCGATTCCCGCCGCCATCCGCTTCGACGGCGCCGAGTTCCGCCAGGCCCTGGGCGTGGTCGAGGAGTTCCAGCTTGGCGTCATGCGCCGGCTCCAGGTCTCGGGGCAAAGCGCCTTCTGGCTGGGCTATGAGGATCTTCGCGACACCGAGGTGATGACGGGTCTGCTGCATTGGCTGGGCCGGACCGAGCTTGAGCGGGTCGAGCCGGCGAATGACCAGGTGCCGCAGAACCCGCGCGAATTGTCCGAGAAGGTCGAGAATTTCGCCGAGATGGAGGCCGAGCTTGCCCGGCTGGACCCTTTCCTGCTGCGCAAGATCCCGAATTTCGAGCCGCGCAAGGGGCCGAACGTGCCCAGCTTCCTGGTGGCCGGGGCCGGGCGGGGGCTGGTCTTCATGCCGGTCAAGGGCGGGCCATCGGAGCCGGTGCAGGATTGGCTGGGCGCGATGGGGCCGGTCGAGGGCAAGATGAACCAGAACGCGCTGCGGCAATGGAAGCGCGACCATGCCGGGCATCGCAGCTTCACCGTCCTGCGCCATCCGCTGTTGCGCGCCTGGTCGGCCTTTGACTCGCTGCTGACCGGCGGGAACGTGGAACTGCGCGCGCTGATGCGCCAGATCCACCGTGTGCCGCTGCCCCCGGAGGCCGAGCTTGGCGCCTTGGACGATGCCCGCAAGGCCCAGCTTTTCGAGGCGTTTCTGGATTTCCTGCGCCGCAACCTGAACGGCCAGACCTCGCTGCCGGTCTATCCCGGCTGGGCCAGCCAGTCCGAGATCCTGGCGGGCTATGCCCGGTTCGGTAGTCCCGACATGGTCCTGCGCGAGGCAGATCTGGCGCGGGATCTGCCCTGGCTTGCGGCCAGTGCCGGGATCGGCAAGCCCGCCGACATGCCCGCGCCCGAGGTCTTTCCGGCGTTTCTTTCGGAACAATCCCTGCGCGGGGCGGCGAGGAAAGCCTATCTGCGCGATTACGTCGCCTTTGGCTTCGGGGGCAAGCCCTAGCCCAGCCGCTTTAGCCCTGTGGCGTCATCGCCTTGCGCTGATGCGGGCGTTCCAGGCCCATCTTGTGCTCGCGCCAGATGATCAGGATGCCCGCCAGCATGACCAGCGCGGCGCCGGCCAGCATGTTCGGCGTCGCCGCCTCGGAAAAGACCAGCCAGCCGATGACGATGGCAAGCAGCATCGAGACATATTCGAACGGCGCGATCAGCGAGGCGTCGGCATGGCGATAGGCCGAGGTCAGCAGGATCTGCCCCAGCCCGCCCAGCAGCCCCATCAGCACCAGCAGCACCGCCGTGCCCGCATCCGGCATCACCCAGCCGAAGGGCAGGGTCAGCAGGCTGAGCAGCGTCGAGGTGATCGAGAACCAGAAGACGATGGCCGATGTGCGCTCTTGCCGGACCAGCTTGCGCACGAAGATCATGGCAAGCGCCGTGCAGACCGCCCCGGCCAGCGTGACCACCGCCCCCAGGCTTTGGCGCAGGCCCGGCTGCGCCCCCACGGATCCAAGGCGCGGCCAAAGCACGATGATCACGCCCAGAAGCCCCAGCGCGACCATGCCCGCGCGAAACGCCCCCACCTTCTCGCTTAGGAACATGGCGGCGAAGATCACCGTCAGCAGCGGCGCGGCATAGCCGATGGCGGTGACCTCGGGAAAGGGCAGCAGCGCCATCGACCAGAAGCTTAGTCCCATCGCGGCGGTGCCGATCACGCCGCGAAGGAAATGGCCCATCGGACGATGGGTCTTCAGCCCCACGTCCAGATCGTGCCGCCAGGCCAGCCAGGCCAGGATCACCGGGATCGCGAAAAACGAGCGGAAAAAGACCTGCTGCCCAGGAGGCACGCCAAGGCCGGATGCCGAGGTCGCCTTGATCAGCGTCGCCATCAGGGTGAAGACAAAGACGCTGGCGCATTTCAGCATGATGCCGTGCAAGGGGCTTGGCGGCGATGTCTGGGCGGGGGGCGGAAGGGGCTTCTTCAGGCTCATTTCAGTTTCTGGCTGGCCCATTCCGCGGCATCGGCAACGGTGGGGTCGGGATCGTCGCGCAAGGCATCTGCCAGCGGGCGCAGATGTGCAAGCCCAGAATTGCCGATGGCATAAAGCGCGTTTCGGACCATGCGGCCGCGTCCGATGCGCTTGATCGGACTGCCCGAGAAGCGCGCCCGGAACCCGGCATCATCCAGCGCGGCCAACTCTGCCAGGGCCGGGCCGCCATGGGGGCCGTGATAGCGCAGTTCGGTCGCGGCCTGGGCGAACTTGTTCCAGGGGCAGGCCGCCAGGCAATCGTCGCAGCCATAGATCCGGTTGCCCAGAAGCGGGCGCAGTTCGGGATCGACCGGCCCCTTGTGCTCGATCGTCAGGTAGGAAATGCAGCGCCGCGCATCCAGTTGGTAGGGCGCGGGAAAGGCGCCGGTGGGGCAGGCGTCCAGGCAGGACCGGCAGGATCCGCAATGGCTGCGCTCGGGCGCATCCTTGGGCAGGTCCAGCGTGGTGAAGATCGCGCCCAGGAAGAACCAGCTTCCCAGTTCGCGCGACAAAAGGTTGGTGTGCTTGCCCTGCCAGCCCAGCCCCGCCGCCTGGGCCAGCGGCTTTTCCATGACGGGCGCGGTATCGACGAAGACCTTGATCTCGGCCCCGGTCAGTCCGACCAGCCAGCCCCCCAGCCGCTTCAGCCGCTTCTTGACCAGATCGTGATAGTCTCTGCCCTGGGCATAGACGCTGACCGCGCCGCGATCCTTGTGGCGGATGATCTCCAGCGGGTCGTGTTCGGGGGTGTAAAGCTCGGCCAGCATGATGACCGAGCGCGCCTCGGGCCACAGGCTGGCGGGCGAGGCACGCCAATGCGTCCGCTCGGCCATCCATTCCATCTGGCCGTGGCGGCCATCGTCCAGAAAGGCCGCCAGCCGCCGGGGCAGGTCGGGCGCGGCGTCGGGGGCGCAAATGCCAAGGGCCGAGAAACCCTCGGCCCGTGCCTGCGCTTCCAGCCGGGAGCGGATCTCGGCCGGGTCGGAAAGCGGCTGTCTAGAAGTCGAGCAGCGCATAATGCGGCGCCGGATGGACGCCCGGCAGGTGATCGGCCAGGATGCTGCGGAAGGCGGGGCGCGACTTGATCTTGGCATACCATTCCTGGACCTCGGTCGAATGGGTCCAGTCCACGTCCGAGATATAGTCCAGGCAGGACAGATGCGCGGCGGCGGCGAAATCGGCCAGGGTCATCACGTCTCCGGCCAGCCAGCGGCGATGTTCCAGCAGGGATTTCATATAATCCATGTGATGGCGGATCGCGGCCAATCCGGCCTTGACGGTGCGACTGTCCGGGTAGCCGGCGCGCATGACCTTCTTCCAGACCCGTTCGTTCATCACCGGGCGGGTGCATTCGGCGTTGAACTTGTCATCGAACCAGGCGCACAGGCGGCGCACCTCATAGCGGTCTATGGCCGAATGCGGCATCAGGGCGGGGTGGGGATAGGTCTCGTCCAGGTATTCGCAGATCGCCTGGCTTTCGGCCATCAGCCGCCCATCCATGCGCAGCACTGGCAGCTTGCCGGCCGGATTGCGGCGCTGAACCTCGGAGCCCGGCTCCCAATAGCGGTCTTCGACCAGTTCGACCTCGATGCGCTTTTCGGCCAGCACCAGCCGCACCTTGCGGCAAAAGGGCGACAGCGCGATGTGATAGAGGCGGATCGTGGAATTGGGCGAGGAATTGTTCATTGGGAAAAACCGGCTGTTTCACGGGCTGCCCCCGGTGATACGCCTCGCGCGCCGGCGTTTCAACCGCGATGGCGGGGCTAGCGTGGGATCAGCAGAAGGCAGCTGTCGCGCCCGTCGGCCTGGATCGTCTGCGCCCCCGACATGATCGAGCGCGTCCGCGCCGAGCCGGTCTGAGGATTGCGCGTCTTGGGCGCGGGCAGGATCGAGGCCAGCGCGGCCGCCTGCGCCAGGCTCAGCTTGTCGGGGGTGGTCTTGAAGTAATATTGCGCGGCGGCGTGGACGCCGAAGACGCCGCGCCCGAACTCGGCCAGGTTCAGATAGACCTCGGCGATGCGGCGCTTGGACCAAAGCGCCTCGATCATCGGCGTGTAGACGGTTTCCATCACCTTGCGCGGCCAGCTTCGCCCCTGCCACAGGAACACGTTCTTGGCCACCTGCTGTGTGATGGTCGAGGCACCGCGCGACGATCCCGAGGCCACGACCTTGCGGATCTCGTGCATGTCGAATCCCCAATGCGCGCAGAAATTCGCATCCTCGGCGGCGACCAACGCCCGTGCCATATGGGGCGAAATCCGGTCCATGTCGGTCCATTGCCGTTCGGCGCGGCCGGGGAACTCCCATTGCCCCTGAAGGATGGTCCAGCTTGTCGGCGGGTTGACGAAGGAAAAGAGCAGCACCAGCACGAACATCAGCGCCATCAGCCGCAGGCCCAGCCAGCGCACCCAACCCCAGCCCCGGCGCAGGGCGCGGTTAAGCGGGCGCATGGCACGCGAAGACCGCGCCGGTGGCTGCGGCAGATCCTCGGTCAGCGCCTCGGGGTCCTCTGGGGGCATGGTGATACGGCGGGGCATGGCCGCGTCCTGTCACGGCCATGCCCTTTGCGTCAAGCGATTGCGCGCGGATCAGCCCACCGGACTGGGCGCGGGGGCGGGTTCGGGCGCCTTTGCCGCCGCATCCGCCTGCGGCACGCCAAGCGCGGTGCCCAGCTTGCCGCCGGCGAAGGCTTCCCGCAGTTTCTCTTCCTGTGCCTCGGGCAGCGAGGTTTGCAGCACCCGGCCCCTGAGGTGGAAGCTTTCGAGCCGGGCCAGCACCTTGTCGCCCGTCATCTTGCGCAGCAGGATGAACACGCCCGAGCCGCCGGGCTGGATCGAATGGCCAAGCTCGCGCATGAAATCGTCGTTGATGCCCGTATCCGTGAAACGCCCGGCCACGGCGCCCGAGGCGGCGCCGACCGCCGCGCCCAGAAGCGGGTTCAAGAACAGAAGCCCGACCAGTGTGCCCCAGAACCCGCCCCCGATCGCGCCTGCGGCGGTCAGGTTCACGGCCTGATGAAGCTGGACATCCTCGGCCGAGGGGCGGGTGACGACCACGACATCCTCAAGCTCGATCAGATATTCCTTTTGCAGTTTGACCAGTTCGCCGCGCAACTCGAACCCGCTGGCCTCGTCGTCGAAGGCGATCACAAGAAGATCGGACATGGCTTCTCCTTTTTTTCATGGCAATCGTCAAAGGGGACCGACAAGCAACGCGGGGCGGCACCGCTTCGTTCCCGCTTCGCGGGGTCCGGCGGGTCTTCTGACGGCAAAAACGCGGGTTACCCAGGCTGAGGGCGGTTCCGCTCTTGTCATGGGGCCGCCAATTCGTGCCAAATGGGCGCATCGTCACCAGGCCATTTTTCGCGAGGTTTTCCATGCTGATCCAGCTTGTCCAGATCGAAGTGCGCCCAGGTGCGCGCGACGCCTTCATCCAGGCGTTCCGCATCAACTATGAGGGCGCGCGGACAGAGCCGGGCAATATCCGCTTCGATCTGCTATGCGACCCCGAGGATGAGAACCGCTTTTCGGTCTATGAGATCTTTCAGGATCAGGCCGCGCTTGAGGCGCATCTGACGACGCCGCATTACCGCCAATGCATCGAATTGATCGATCCGCTTTGCGCGTCGCGTCGCAGCAAACGCCTCTTCGCGCCGGTGCTGGTCGAGGGCCGCGCGGCGGATCGCGCCTGATGGCGTCGCGGCGACCGCCCGCGGGGGCCGTTCGATGCTGAACCCGCTTCGCTCCTACAGCGCCCGGATGCGCAGGCTGCTGAACCGCCCCGAGCCGGGTTTTGCCGAAGGCGCGCTGGAAACCTGGGAACATGCGCCGGGCGGGCTTTTGCGTTTCCGCCCGGCCCTGGCGCTGCCCGGCCAGATCGAGCGGATCCGTGCCACGGTCTTCGCCACCCTGCCCGAGACGGTCGAGGCGCTGACCCGCGACGGCGAGGCGCGCGAAGGCCCGACCATGGGCTGGCGCTTTCGCGGTGTCGATCTGGTGGACGGGGTGCTTTATCGCCCCGGCGCCGAGATGCATCTGCGCGGCCGCGCGCGTCGATTCGGCCTGGCCTTCCGTCCCCGTCAGACCCTTAGCGCCGCCCTGTATGAGACCTGGACGACGAATCGCTGGTTCGGAAGCTGGCTGATGGATGCGACCACAAGCTGGCCGCTGGCGCGGGCGACCGGCATGGCGATGACCACCGCGCCCGCGCCGAAACCCGGCAGCCATGCCGCCCGCTATGAGCAGATCCTGGGCATCGCGCCGGGCCGCATTCAGGGCGACGTGCATTTCGACGAACTGATCCTGCTTGGCGACCTGGCGAACAATGCCGACCGCTGGCGCCGCCAGTGCGAGATGCGCGAGGCGCTGCTGGCTGGCCGTGCGCCCAGGCCGGTGCCGGGCGTCTTCCTGCTGCGCGGGCAAAGCGGCGACCTGCGCCATCTGCGCAACGAACGGGACCTGGCCGAGCGCCTGGCGGCCGAGCGCGGCTTTCTGGTGATCGACCCGCTGGCCGCCACGGTGGACGAGTTGATCGAGGCTTGCGGTGCCGCCCAAGCCATTGTCGGCGTCGAGGGCAGCCACCTGGTCCATGGCATCATCGCCGCGCCCCCGGATGCCGCGATCCTGCCGATCCAGCCGCCCGACCGGGTCGCGGCGACGCTCAAGCAGCTTTCCGACCGGCTGGGCCAACGCTATGGCCTGGTCGTGGCCCAGGGCAACGATTCGGTCTTTACCCTGGACTGGGACGATCTGGCCCGGACGCTGGACCTGTTCTAGCCCCGGAACGGTGGCCCGGCGGTGATGCCGGGCCGCGCGCGTCTATTTCACCGAAGCCATGACCGCATCGGCGCCGGGCTGGCCGTCCAGCGTCGTCACGCCGTCCAGCCATTTCGCGGCCGCATCGGGGTTTTCGGCGATCCAGCCCTTGGCGGCATCGGTCGCATCCGCGCCCTCGTCCAGGATCTTGCCCATCAGCAGGTTCTCTTGATCGACGGTAAAGACCAGTTGCTTGAAAAGTCGGGTGACGTTCGGGCATTGCGCGACCCAATCCTTGCGCGCGACCGTATGCACCGTGGCGCCGCCGAAATCGGGACCGAATTCCGCATCCCCGCCGGAAAGATAGGTGATGTTCAGGTTAACGTTCATCGGGTGCGGCGCCCAGGCCAGGAAGACCGAGGGCGTGCCCGCCCCGTCATTGCGCGCGACCTGCGCCAGCATCGCCTGTTCGCCCGATTCCACCAGTTCCCAATCGCCCAGGCCGAACTTGTTTTCCTCGATCATCTTGGCGATGGACTGGTTGGCCGGGGCACCCGGCTCGATGCCGTAGATCTTGCCTTGGAAAGCGTCCTTATGCGCGTCCAGATCGGCGAAATCCTTGACCCCCAGATCCTTGGCCTTATCGGTGACGGCCAGGGTGAACTTGGCGCCGGCAAGGTTCTGGACCAGTTCCTCGGTCTTGCCCGAGGCTTCCAGGTCGTCGCGGAACTTCTGCTGCGCGGGCATCCAGTTGCCCAGGAAGACATCCGTATCGCCCTTCTTCAGCGCCTCGTAGCCGACCGGGACCGAGAGGGTCTTGATCTCGGGCTTGTAGCCCAGTCCTGCCAGCAGGGCGTTGGCGACGCCATTGGTCGCGGTGATATCGGTCCAGCCGGGGTCGGACAGGCGCACGGCCGCGCAGTTGGCGGGATCCTGGGCCAGGGCGGGGCCGGCGATCAGGGCAGGGCCGGCGGTCAGGACAAGGGCCAGCGCGCTGGCGCCAAGATGCGGGGGGCGGGACATGGCGAACTCCTGTTGGTTGGTTCAAGGCGCACCTACCGGGCGCGCGTTCGCGGCATCAACCCATAGCGCGTTTCGGGATGCAAGCCCGAGGGCGGTGGCCCCGATCAAAAGAGACGGCACGCATCGCCGCCGCCCAGGGGCGGGGAAAGCCTTTCCCGCGCCTTGCACCTTGTGCCCGCCGTCGCCCCGGCTAGCGCGCGATCGAGCAGCAGCCGCTCAGCATGCGCGAGGGGATGTCCTGGCCGTCCACGATGACCGAGACGGCCAGCGCATAGCCGCGATCCGACATGCCGTCCGAACATTGCGCGGGGCGGATGAAGGCGGTGAAGCGGGACTTGTCGTCGCCCGCGATCAGGCCGCGCGTCGGCTCTCCCTCGATCCCGCGATCCAGCACCTTGCGCAGCGACAGGGCGCGGTCGGGCTGGTCCGGTTCGGCGAAGGTCATGCCGGATTTGCTGGCCTTGAGCGACCAGAAGGGTTCGGTGCCCGCGCAGGCCAGGGTTTGCGGGATGGCGGCGGGCTGCCAGACGCCGGCCTGCTGCTTGAGAAAGCGCAGCGCCACCCAGCCCGAGTGCTCGCCCGCATTCACCTTGCCCCATTTGCCGCCGGGATCGCGGGCCAGAAGCTCGACCCCTTTGGCGGTCGCGGGCAGGGTGGCGATGACCTTGGCCTGACCGTCCGGGCTTTCGCGCACGTTCAGCGTGTCCCAGGTTTCGATCACGGTGACATCGAAGAGGTTCGGCAGGTCGTTCGTCAGGGCCTGGCTGGGGGCTGGCGGGGTCCCGGCGCCTGGCGCGGCCTGCGCCTGCGCCTGCGCGTCGGAGGCGGGAGCGGGGGCTGGCTTGGCCCCAGCCTCGGTCTCGGGTTTCGGGGTCGGGGGCTGTGCGGGCGGCTGGGTCGCGGGGGCGGGAACCGGGGCGGGCGGCGGCGGGCTTTCCACCGGCGCGGCCTTGGGCTTGTCCTCTGGACGTTCGGCTTCGGCCGCCTTCGCCGCCTCGGCGGGTTTCGGAACCGGCTTGGCCACGGTTTCCGCCGCCGGGGCGGCAGCCTTGGGCTGATCCGAGGCCGGGTCGCTGTCGCTTTGCTGGGCAAGCGCGGCGGCGGGCAGGGACAGAAGAAGCCCGGTCAACAGGATACGGAACATGGAAACCTCATTGGCGGAATCGGCGGAGGTCGCCGCTTTCGAAAAAAGGATAACATCAAGGGCTTGGTGATTCATCAACGCCCGGTAATGCCGGGGCGCCGAGGATGGACGGAAATCCGCCTATGCGCGCTTGCCTTGAAGCTGCGCCACGCCCAGAACCTCAAGCACCTTGGCCTTGATGTCCGGGGCGGACATGCGGGCACCGCGATACATGGCCTCGGGGCTGGCATGGTCGATGAATGTGTCGGGCAGCACCATCTGGCGGAAGCGCAGGCCGGCGTCGAACACCCCCTCGTCCGAGAGAAGCTGCGCCACCAGGCTGCCGAAGCCGCCGATCGCCCCCTCTTCGATGGTGATCAGCGCCTCATGCATGCGCGCCAGGCGCAGGATCAGGTCGCGGTCCAGGGGCTTGGCGAAACGCGCGTCGACCACGGTGGGCGAGATGCCGGAGGCCAGCAATTCCTCGCGCGCGCGCATGACTTCGCCCAGCCGCGTGCCGAAGGACAGGATCGCGACGCGCTTGCCCTCGCAGATGACGCGGCCCTTGCCGATTTCCAGCGGCTGGCCGCGCTCGGGCATTTCGACGCCCATGCCCTCGCCGCGCGGATAGCGGAAAGCGATGGGGCCGTCGTCATGGGCGGCGGCGGTGGCGACCATATGGGCCAGTTCCGCCTCGTCGGCGGCGGCCATGACCACGAAGCCGGGCAGGTTCGCCAGGAAGGCCACGTCATAGGCGCCGGCATGGGTCGCGCCATCCGCGCCGACCAGGCCGGCGCGGTCGATGGCGAAGCGCACGGGCAGGCGCTGGATCGCCACGTCATGGACCACCTGGTCATAGCCGCGTTGCAGGAAGGTCGAATAAAGCGCGCAGAAGGGCTTCATCCCGCCCGCCGCCAGCCCGGCCGCGAAGGTCACGGCGTGCTGTTCGGCGATGCCCACGTCGAAGCAGCGGCGGGGAAAACGCTCGGCAAAGAGGTTCAGGCCGGTGCCGTCCGGCATCGCCGCCGTCACCGCCACGATCTTGTCGTCGCGGCTGGCCTGATCGACCAGGGCCGTGCCAAAGACCGAGGTATAGCTGGGCGCGTTCGATTTCGCCTTTGCCTGCGTGCCGGTCGCCAGGTCGAACTTGGCGGTGGCATGGCCGCGGTCGGCGGCGCGCTCGGCCGGGGCATAGCCCTTGCCCTTTTTCGTGACCGCATGGATCAGCACCGGCCCCGTCGCCCGCGCCTTGAGCGTGCGGAACAGGGGCAGAAGCTGTTCAAGGTCATGGCCATCGACGGGGCCGATATAGGAAAAGCCCAGTTCCTCGAACAGGGTGCCGCCGACGGTGACGCCTTTCAGCATCTCCTTGGCGCGGCGGGCGCCCTCTTGCAGGGGCGGCGGCAGGAAGCCCACGGCACCTTTGGCCACGGCCTTCAACTCCTGGAAAGGGCCATCCGCGTAAAGCCGGGTCAGATAGCGCGACAGCGCCCCGGTCGGCGGCGCGATGGACATTTCATTGTCGTTCAGGACCACGAACAGGCGCTTGCCCAGATCGCCGGCATTGTTCATCGCCTCGAAGGCCATGCCGGCCGTCATGGCGCCGTCGCCGATCACCGCGATGGCGTCGCCCGGATCCCCGCCAAGCTCGCGCGCCATGGTGAAACCCAGAGCGGCGCTGATCGAGGTGGACGAATGCCCCGCCCCGAACGGGTCATAGGCGCTTTCGGACCGCTTGGTAAAACCCGACAGCCCGCCCTCGGTCCGCAGCGTGCGGATGCGGTCGCGACGGCCGGTCAGGATCTTGTGCGGATAGCATTGATGGCCCACGTCCCAGATGATCTTGTCGCGCGGCGTATCGAAGACGGCATGCAGCGCCACGGTCAGTTCGACCACGCCCAGTCCCGCGCCCAGATGGCCGCCGGTCACGGATACCGCGCTGATCGTCTCGGCGCGAAGCTCGTCGGCCAATTGCGCCAGTTCGCGGTCGCTCAGCGTCTTCATGTCGGCGGGCAGGTGGATCCGGTCCAGAACCGGGGTCGCGGGGCGGTGATCGTTGGTCTGGCTCATGGCTGACCCTTTCATTCGCGGATGTCAGGCGTCGCGTTCGACGACGAAACGTGCCAGGGCGCGCAGGTTTCCCGCCGCCTCGCCATAGGGGGCAAGCGCGGCCTCGGCGGCGCGGGACAGCTTGCGCGCCTTTTCCTGCGCCCCCTCCAGCCCCAGAAGCGAGACGAATGTGGCCTTGTTCGCCTGGTCGTCCTTTTTCAGGCGCTTGCCCATCTCGGCTTCTTCGCCGATCACGTCCAGGATATCGTCCTGGATCTGGAAGGCGAGGCCGAGATGGCGGGCGTAATCGGAAAGCGGGCCATGATCCTCGCCCGCCATGATCGCGCCCGAGACGGCCGAGAACTGGATCAGCGCGCCGGTCTTGGCCCCTTGCAGCCGCTTGATCGCGGCCAGGTCCAGAGGTTCGACGGCGGTTTCGGCGGCGATGTCCAGCGCCTGGCCCCAGACCATGCCGCGCCCGCCCACCGCGTCCGAGAACATGCGGATCAGTGCCAGCCGCGCATCGGGCGGGCCGATCACCGGATCGGTCAGCAGGCCGAAGGCCAGGGATTGCAGCGCGTCCCCGGCCAGGATGGCGGTTGCCTCGGACCATTGCACATGCAGGGTCGGCAGGCCGCGACGCAGATCGTCATCGTCCATCGCGGGCAGGTCGTCATGGACCAGGCTATAGGCGTGCAGCGCCTCGACCGCGACGGCGACGGGCAGCGATTCGCGGTCGCGCAGCTCGTGCAGCCGCGCCGATTCCATCACCAGAAAGGCCCGCAACCGTTTGCCGCCCAGACAGGCATAGCGCATCGCATCGGCAAGCTGGCCCCGAGGCAGATTGGACATCGCCTCGTCCAGGCCGGACTGGACCAGCGCCTTCACCTCGGCCAGACGTTCCCGCATCACAGCCCCTCGACCGGAACCGTGCCTGCTGGCTGGCCATTGGCCGCCAGCGTGATCTTCTCGACCCGCTCCTCGGCGGCGCGAAGCACCTTGTCGCAATGCGTGCGCAGGGCCGCGCCGCGCTCGTAAAGCTTGATCGATTCCTCAAGTGTGGCCTCGCCATGCTCAAGCCTGCCGACCGTCGCCTCAAGCTCTTTCATCGCCTCTTCAAAGGACATGTCGTCGATCTTGGTCACGAGGTCGTCTCCCTTAGCACCTGGACATGGGCGCGCGCCGAGCGGCCCAAAGCGGCCAGATCATAGCCGCCTTCCAGCACCGATACCACAGGGGCCGCGCAACCTGCCGCCGTGTCGCAGATCATTCGGGTGATGGCGGTGAAATCGTCCTCGTCCCAGGCGAGGGTCGCCAGCGGGTCGGCGGCATGGGCGTCGAACCCGGCCGAGACGAGCACAAGCTGGGGTTGCCAGTCCGCCACCCGCTCGCAGATCCCCTGCCAGGCAGAGCGGGCGGGCGCCCCGTCGGTGCCGGCGTGCAGCGGCAGGTTCATGATCTGGCCATGGGTGCCGCGCTCGGTTGCCGCGCCGGTGCCGGGATAAAGCGGGTATTGATGGGTCGAGGCGAAAAGCGCGCGCGGCTCGCTCCACAGCAGATCCTGGGTGCCGTTGCCATGATGCACGTCGAAATCCAGCACCGCGATCCGGTCCAGCCCGTGATGGTCCAGCGCCCGCTGCGCCCCGATCGCGATCGAGTTGAAGATGCAAAAGCCCATCGCCTTGGCGCGCTCGGTGTGATGGCCTGGCGGACGCATCGCGACGAAGGCGTTCGGCGCCTCGCCCGCCAGCACCGCGTCCACCGCCGCCGCGACCCCGCCCACCGCATGGCGCGCGGCGGCAAGGCTTCCGGCCGACAGATAGGTGTCGGGGTCCAGCATGGTCCAACCCTGATCCGGCACCTTGCGCTGGATCATCGACAGATAGGTCAGCGGGTGGCAACGCAGGATGTCCTCATCCTCGGCATCGGGCGCGATGCGATGTTCGAGCGCGAGGTCTTGCAGCGCGTCCAGCACCGCCGTCAGCCGCGTGGGCTGTTCGGGATGGCTGGGCGGCGTCACATGCCGAAGGCCCAAGGGATGAGTATACAAGAGTGTCATGGATTTGACGATTATGCAGGTCATTTTCCCTGGGCAAAAGGGTGTTCTTGCGCTTGCCGTAAAGATTCGCTCAGCCGCAAGGCAAATGCCCAGCCGCTTTGCAGCAGGAAGGAGCCTTCCCGCGATCAGCCGCTTTCATGGTCACAGCCCCGGCCCCCCATCAGGCGGTCAGCCGTTGCCCGTCATGGCCGGCGATGGCCAGCTCCAGCAGGCTGCCTTCGGGCATGTCGCGGTCGAACGAGACCTCGGTGAAGTGCTCGGTGCGCCCCAGGCGGGGACCTTCGGTCAGGATCGTGCGGGTCCGCCCGATCTGCGCATCCAGATGCAAGCGCAGGGCGGCATCGCCTGCCGCCCGCAGCCGCGCGGCGCGTTCCTTGATCGCGGGGCCGGGCACGCGCGGCATCCGTGCCGCCGGCGTGCCCTTGCGCGCGGAATAAGGGAAGACATGCAGGAAGGTCAGCCCGCAGTCGGCGACCAGCTTCAGGCTGTTTTCGAACATCGCCTCGGTCTCGGTCGGAAAGCCCGCGATGATGTCGGCGCCGAAGACGATGCCGGGGCGCAGGCGGCGCGCCTCTTCGCAAAAGCGGATCGCGTCGTCGCGCAGGTGGCGGCGCTTCATCCGCTTCAGGATCATGTCGTCGCCCGCCTGCAAGGACAGGTGCAGATGCGGCATCAGCCGAGGCTCGGTCGCGATCGCCAGCATCAGGTTCTCATCCACCTCGATGCTGTCGATGCTGCTGATGCGAAGGCGCGGCAGGTCGGGGACCAGCCGCAGGATGCGCATGACCAGATCGCCCAGCTTCGGCTGGCCCGGCAGGTCGGCGCCCCAACTGGTCAGGTCCACCCCGGTCAGCACCACCTCGTTGAAGCCCCGGTCCCGCAGCCGCTTGATCTGATCGACCACCACCCCGGCCGGAACGCTGCGCGAATTGCCCCGGCCATAGGGGATGATGCAGAAGGTGCAGCGGTGATCGCAGCCGTTCTGGACCTGGACATAGGCGCGGTGGCGGCCGAAGCCGTCGATCAGGTGGCCGGCCGTCTCGCGCACGGACATGATGTCGTCGACCTGGACCTTCTCGGTCTGGCCGATCAGGTCGGGGGCCTGGATGCGCTGCCACGTCTGCGGCTGCATCTTTTCGTGGTTGCCGATGACGCGGCTGACCTCGGCCATGGCGGCGAAGGTCTCGGGCTCGGTCTGCGCCGCGCAGCCGGTGACGATGACGGGCGCGCCGGGGTTTTCCCGTGCCAGACGCCGGATCTCCTGCCGGGCCTTGCGCACCGCCTCGGCGGTGACGGCGCAGGTGTTCACGATCACCGCGCCTTGCAGCCCGGCGGCCTCGGCCATCTCGCGCATGGCCTCGGTCTCATAGGCGTTCAGCCGGCAGCCGAGGGTCGCGAATACGGGCGGCTTGACGTTCATCCGTGCCAGACCCCGTCGAAGACATGGGCGGTCGGGCCGGTCATCCAGACGCCGTCCTCGCGCCAGTCGATATGCAGGGTGCCGCCGGGCACGTTCACCCTGACCCGCCGCCCGGTCAATCCGCGCCGCGCCGCCGCCACCACCGCCGCGCAGGAGCATGAGCCCGAGGCCAGCGTGATGCCCGTCCCCCGCTCCCAGATGCGCAGGATGATTTCGTCGGGCGAGACGATCTGAACCACCTCGACATTGGTGCGCTGGGGGTAAAGCGGGTGATGTTCATGCGCGGGGCCGAAGCGTTCCAGGTCCACCGCCGCCGCATCGGGCACGAAGAAGGTCAGATGCGGGTTGCCCATGCCGGTCGCCACCGGATCGCCCTCGATGGGCAGATGCAGCAGGTCCAGATCCCGCGCCAGCGGGATCGCCGCCCAGTCCAGCACCGGCGGCCCCATGTTGACGCGGGTCAGGCCATCGCCCGCATCCTGGGCCAGCAGCACCGCATGATCGGTGGCCAGCCGCAGCGCCCGCGTGCCCGTCCGGTCCAGCAGATAGCGCGCGACGCAGCGGGTGGCATTGCCGCATGCCGCCGAAAACGAGCCATCGGCATTATAGAACACCAGCCGCGCATCGGCGTTTTCGCCCGGCAGGATCACGGCCAACTGGTCGAAGCCGACGCCGCGATGACGGTCGGCCATGGCCGTGACGATCCCCGCCTCCGGCAGTTTGCCGGTCGCGCGCGCATCGATGACGACGAAATCATTGCCCAGCCCGTGCATCTTCATGAAGGGCAGGGGCCGGGCATCGGTCAGGTTTTGCTGGTGTTCCATGGCGCCCCCATACTCCCGTCCGAAAGTTTTTGCCAGAGGTGGTGATTTTTCCGCTTGACCCCACCCGCCGCTGACCCTAGTTAGCCCCCCGTGAAGTGGGCCCGTAGCTCAGTTGGTAGAGCAACTGACTTTTAATCAGTGGGTCACAGGTTCGAATCCTGTCGGGCTCACCAAAAAGATTCAAGGGGTTAGCTGGAAACGGCTAACCCCTTATTCGTTCCCATATGCCTTGCGGGTAACGCCTGGGTAACAGGTTGGTCTGATAGGTCGCTCGCTGGCTAAGGGCATGCCCTCGATGTGGCCGTCATGATCCTGTTGCCGATCAGGCTACGCGGCCTCGCGCACCCGGCGACGGGGGCCGGTAGATGGCGCGGGCGGGACGATCAGTCCTGCATGCCAGCACTCACGGATGGCGGTCCCGTCCAGCCCAGCGAGCGCGGCCACGGATCAGGTCCGCAGATTGGTCGCATTGTGCAAGCTGTATTCATCTTGCAGGATCCGAGTCAGGGCCAGTTGCGGCGACGGGACTGCGGCCAGGGCTTCAGCCTCGGAAATGATCAGTCCAGCACCTTGCGCGCGCCGGTCCCGGCATGGGCCAGGCTTTGGGTGACGGGCAGCGCCATGACCGGCAGCCTGCCGGGACCATAGACGACCAGCCTCATGCGGCGACTCCTTCGAAAACGGACAGCAGGATGTTGGCCTCGTAGGGCAAGGGGGTGCGGCGGCCGTCGAGGTCGAGCCAGACATCGAACACCGCCCGGCCGGGGGGGCCAGCTGTCGGTGGCGGCGGTGAAGATCACGGCCTGGAGCACGTCGTCGGCCACCACCGTGACCGGGTGGATCCGCGCGCCCTGCCTGACCGCCGCGCGCAGCCGATCATGGGCGAACGCCTCCCATTCCTCGGCATCGTCCATCAGCAGTTCGGCATGGAAGGTGGCGCCGCGCTTGATGCGGAACTCGGTCATGGCCATCAGCGCGCCCGAGGCACCGACAAATCCGGGCAGGCCGGCGATGATCTCGTCGGGGGCGGGCAATGGCACCCGGCGCCGTGCCAGCATCGACAGCACCTTCGGCCAGTCGAACGGCAATGTCACCCGGCTGCTGGATGCGTTGTTCTGGGATACGCCGCCTCTGCCCTGCCTTCATGCTCGACGACATGAATGTTTTCGGGTTCGCTACCCACCGGGGCGGCGACAAGCTGATCGGCGACAACGCGGGCCAGGGTGTCTGAAACGCCTTGAAGCCCTGTGATGCCTGGGTCTGTTAGACGCAGAAGCGCTCCAGCCTTTCCGATAACCCGGATGTGCCGCGTGCCGGGTGTCAGCCAAAGAGCGGCAACCAGAACTGGGTGGCGAGGCCGGCGGGGCGTTGCAGCGGGGCGTTGACGTTTTCCCGCACGCTCAGATGCGGGAAGACGGCCGAGATCTGGAAGCTGCGCACCAGCCCCATGCGCGCCACCCTGTCGGGCGGCGTGCGGGTGATGTCCTGGCCCAGCAGCGTGATCTGGCCGCGGCTGGGTTGCAGGAACTTGGTCAGCAGGTTGAACACGGTGGTCTTGCCAGCGCCGTTCGGTCCGATCAGCGCGTGGATCCGGGCGTGATGCACGTCCAGATCCACGGCATCCACCGCCGTGAAACCCGCGAAGTCACGCCCAAGACCCCGAGCCGAAAGGGCCAACCCAGCTTCGGGCCGCAACGCCTGCGCAACCGTTACTGAACCAGCGGGCAGCCGACGGTGCTGGGATCGGGATAGGCTTGATCGCCGGGCACGGTGGCAAGCACGTTGTAGAAATCCGAATCCCCCTTCATGTCCGCCGGGGCCTTGACCTCGACCAGATAGACATCCGAGACCATGCGACCGTTCGGCCAGACCTTGCCGCTGCGGGCAAAGTCATCCTCGACCGGCATCTCGTGCAGCTTGGCCGCGACCGCATCCGCGTCGTCGGTGCCGGCCGCCTGGATCGCCTTCAGATATTGCGTCACCGCCGAATAGGTTCCGGCATGGATCATGTTGGGATAAACGCCGGCCTTCGCCTTGATCCTTTCACCCAGTTCGCGCGAGGTGTCGTCGCGGTCCCAGTAATAGGATTCGGCAAGATACAGGCCCTGCGCGGCCTCCGGGCCGATGCCGCGCACCTCGGCCAGCGTGAAAAGCAGCGCGGCCAGCTTCTGCCCGCCCTGGGTGATGCCGAATTCGGCCGCCTGCTTGATCGCGTTCTGGGTATCCAGCCCCGCGCTTGCCAGGCCGATCACCTTCGCGCCCGATGCCTGCGCCTGCAACAGGAAGGACGAGAAATCCGAGGTGGAGAGCGGATGCCGGATCGCCCCGGCCACCGAGCCGCCCGCAGCTTTGACGACGGCCGAGGTGCTGCCTTCCAGATTGTGGCCGAAGGCATAGTCGCTGGTCAGGAAATACCAACTGTCGCCGCCTTGCTCGACCAGGGCGCCGCCCACGACATTGGACAGCATGTTGGTGTCGTAAGCCCAATGGAAACCATAGGGCGTGCATGCCTTGCCGGTCAGGTCGGCGGCACCGCCCCCGACGACGAAGGTGATGCGCTTCATGTCCTTGGACAGCGCCTGCACGGCGAGGGCCACGGCGGAATTCGGCAGGTCCATGATAACGTCGACCTGCTCGGTATCATACCATTGCCGCGCGATATTCGAGGCGATGTCGGTCTTGTTCTGGTGGTCGGCGAAGATCACCTCGATGGGTTTTCCCAGGACAGTGCCGCCGAATTCCTCGACTGCGACGCGCGCCGCCTCGACCGAGGTGCGGCCGGTCGTGTCGGCATAGACACCGGATTGGTCGTTCAGGATGCCGATCTTGACGACGCCGTCCGAAATCTCGGCCAGGGCCGGCGTGGAAAGCGCGGTCGTGGCGGCCAGAATTGTCAGAAATCTTTTCATTGCTTCCTCCCATTGTTGCGCTTCCCGGCCAACTCCCCAGGCCGTGACGCGAAATGCTCAGTCGACGATGGTGGCTTCGGTGGCGGCGCGGATCTGGTCCATGGCCACCCCCTCGGCCAGTTCGATCAGGCGCAACCCGCCCGGCACCACGTCGAAAACGCCCAGATCGGTGATGATGCGGTCCACGACGCCCTTGCCGGTCAGCGGCAGGGTGCATTCGCGCAAGAGCTTGCTTTCGCCGCCTTTGCTTGTGTGCTCCATGACCACGATCACCCGCCCGACGCCGGCGACCAGATCCATTGCGCCGCCCATGCCCTTGACCAGCTTGCCGGGCACCATCCAGTTCGCAAGGTCGCCGCCCTCCGAGACCTGCATCGCGCCCAGGATGGCGGTGGCGATCTTGCCGCCCCGGATCATGGCGAAGCTTTCGGCGCTGTCGAAGAACGCGGCATGGGGCAGGGCGGTGACCGTCTGCTTGCCGGCGTTGACCAGATCGGCGTCCACCTCGTCCTCGGTCGGATAGGGGCCGGCGCCCAGCATGCCGTTTTCGGAATGAAAGGTGATGGTCACCCCCTCGGGGATGAAATTCGACACCCGCGTCGGAATGCCGATACCAAGGTTGACATACATGCCGTCTTGCAGTTCGGCGGCGGCGCGGCGCGCCATCTGATCGCGATCCCAAGCCATCCCCATCACCCCCTTTATGCCGCGCGCGGCATGCGCTTTTCGTGCATGTCCTGGATCAGCCGGCGCACATGGATGCCGGGCATGAGCTCCAGGCCGCCGGTCGGCGCGATTTCCCGGATTTCGGCGATGCTCCCGCATTTCCCCGCCGGCACGTCGAAGTCATGCGCGGTCTTGCGAAAGATCGCGTTATCCAAGCGTCCGGCCGTGATCGGCATCCTGTCGCGCAAGATCCCGGCAAGTGCCTGTTCCGGCCTGTCGAAAACCTTTCCCATGTCTCCTCCCCCTTGCCCGCGGCGCTCCTCAACAAACCGCTTGACTTATGGTGATGACAATTAGATTGTCGGACAACGAAACAACAGTCAAGGGCTTTATGGCGGATAAAGCGGGGGGAAAGAATGACGCAACGCTGTTTCGTGGTGACGGGCGCCTCCAGCGGCCTGGGCGAGCATTTCGCCCGCACGCTTGCTGCCGAGGGGCATCGCGTGGTGATGACCGCGCGCAGCGGCGACAGGCTTGAGCGGATCGCGCAAGAGATTCGCGCGGCGGGGGGCACGGCCGAATATGCGGTGGTGGATGTTACCGATCCGGCCTCGGTCGCGTCGGGGTTCGACGGCATCGAGGGACGCATCGACGTGCTGGTGAACAACGCGGGCATCAGCAACAACGAACCGGCGCTGACCACCACGGCGGAAGGGTTCGACCGGGTGATCGACACCAACCTTAAGGGCGTGTTCCTGTCGGCCCAGGCGGCGGCGCGGCGGATGCAGCGGACGGGCGGCGGCGCCATCGTCAACGTGGCCTCGATCCTGGGGCTGCGGGTGGCGGGGAATGTCGCGGCCTATGCGGCGTCCAAGGCGGCGGTGGTGCAGCTGACGCGCGCGCTGGCGCTGGAATGGGCGCGTCACGGCATCCGCGTCAACGCGCTTTGCCCCGGCTATATCGAGACACCGCTGAACAGCGCCTTCTTCGCCACCGATGCCGGCCAGGCGTTGATCCGGCGCATCCCGCAGCGCCGGCTGGGCCAGCTTTCCGATCTGGACGAGCCGCTGCGGCTGTTGTGCTCCGACGGCGCGACCTATCTGACCGGCGCGGTGCTGGCGGTCGATGGCGGCCATCTGGTTTCGAGCCTTTGAGGAGATGAGCATGGATTTTTCCATTTCCCCCGAAATCGAGGCCCTGCGCCGCGACATCGCCGCTTTTGTCGCGGATGAAATCCTGCCGCTGGAGGCCGATCCCGCCAGCTACGATGCGCATGAGAACATCGCCCCGGACCTTCTTGAGCGCCTGCGGGCCAAGGCGCGCGACAAGGGGTTGTGGTGCCTGCAACTGCCCGAAAGCCTTGGCGGTCGGGGCATCGGCCGGGTCGGCATGGCGGTTTGCTACGAAGAGATGAACCGCTCGATCTTCGGGCCGGTGGTGTTCAACTCGGCCGCGCCCGATGACGGCAACATGATGGTCATGGCCGCGCTTGGCACGCCCGAACAGCGGGACTGGTGGCTGCGCCCGCTGGTCGAGGGCAGGGTGCGCTCGGCCTTCGCCATGACGGAACCGGCGCCGGGCGGCGGTTCGGACCCGGGCATGATGCAGACGCGCGCCACGCGCGATGGCGACGATTACGTCGTCCACGGCCATAAATGGTTCATCACCGGCGCGGGCGAGGCCGAGCATTTCATGCTGCTGGCCCGCACCTCGGACGACGCCCGGCGCGGCCATACCTGCTTTCTGTTTCACCGCGACGATCCCGGCTGGCGGATCACCCGCCGCATCCCGATCATGGGCCCCGAGGAGCATGGCGGCCATTGCGAGCTGGTCTTCGACGGGCTGCGCATCCCGTCGCGCAATGTCGTGCTGGACGAGGGGCGCGGCCTGAAGGTCGTGCAGACCCGGCTGGGCGTCGCGCGGCTGACGCATTGCATGCGCTGGCTGGGGCTGGCGAAACGCTGCATCGAGATCGCGACCGAATATGCCGACCGGCGCGCGGGCTTCGGCATCCGCCTGGCCGACCGCGAGAGTGTGCAGATCATGCTGGGCACGCTTTGCGCTGATATCGAGGTCGGGCGGCTTCTGGTCATGAAGGCGGCCTGGGAACTGGACCGGGGCGGCTTCGCGCAGAAAGAGGTTTCCATGGCCAAGGTGCATGTGGCGAACCTGCTGCACCGTGCGGCCGATACGGCGATCCAGATCAACGGCGCGCGCGGCTATTCCAGGGATACGGTGGCCGAATGGATCTATCGTTATGCCCGGCAGGCGCGTCTGGTCGATGGCGCCGACGAGGTGCACCGGATGATCCTGAGCCGCTCTCTGGCCGGCGAGGGCCGCGATTTCTGGCGCTGGAACGTGGCGGGGGCCTCCCATGGCTGAGGCGGATTTCGACATCGCCCGGCTGGAGGGCTTTCTGGCCGACAGCTTCGGCGCCGGCCGACTGGGCCTGTCCCGCATCTCGGGCGGGCAGTCCAACCCGACCTATGTGATCGAATGGGGCGGCCGCAGGATGGTGCTGCGCAAGCAGCCGAATGGCGAGATCCTGCGCGGCGCCCATGCCATCGACCGCGAATATCGCGTCATGGCCGCACTGGGGCAGACCGATGTGCCCGTCCCGCCGGTGGTGCTGTTCCATGCCGATCCGTTCGTGCTGGGCACGCCCTTCTATCTGATGGAATTCGTCGAGGGGCGGGTGTTCACCGATTGCACCCTGCCGGACAGCAGCCCCGATGAGCGCCGGGCGATCTATCTGTCGATGGCCGAGACGCTGGCGCGGATGCATGCCGTGCGGCCTGAGGCCGTGGGGTTGGGCGATTACGGCCGCCCCGGCAATTACTTCTCCCGGCAGATGAAACGCTGGGGCGGGCAGTTGCGCGATTCACCCAACAAGGACCAGACGCTTCTGTCCCTGGCCGAGGAGCTGGAACGGATGATCCCGCCCGATGACGGGCTGGTCTCGCTGGCGCATGGGGATTTCCGGCTGGGCAACATGCTGTTTCACCCGACCGAGCCGCGCGTCGTCGCCGTGCTCGACTGGGAGCTTTCGACGCTGGGCCATCCGCTGGCCGATCTGGGCTTTTGCTGCATGCCCTGGCATACCGATCCGCAGGAATATGGCGGCATCCTGGGCGCCGAGGCCGAGGGCGTCCCGGCCGAGGCCGAGTTCGTGGCGCATTACCGCTCGCACCTGCCGGTGGTGCCCGAGCCGACTCCGTTCCACCTGGCTTTCGCGCTGTTCCGCTTCGCGGTGATCTTCGTGGGCATCGCCGACCGGGCGGCGGCGGGCACGGCCGCCGATCCCGATGCGGCGCGTTACGGGCCGCTGGCGCACCGTTTTGCGCTGCGCGCATGGCAGGTGCTGGGAAAGCCGTGTTAAGACGGCCGAAACCGCATGCATGATACGGAGTAGCCGCAGATGGCCCGTTCACTCTCGAATGCCGCGCTGATCCAGGTCGATACCGATCCGACCTACAAGCGCGTCGCCAAGGCCATCGAAGAGGCGATCATGTCGGGCCGCCTGAAGACCGGCGACACGCTGCCGACCGAGACCGCACTGGCCGCGCAACTGGGCGTCAACCGCTCCACGGTGCGCGAGGGGATCCGGGCGCTGGAGAATGCCGACCTGATCAAGCGCGGGGGCGGCAAGCGTCTGGTGGTGCGGGTGCCGCAGGCCAGCAAGATCGCCTGGGTCAACAGCCGCGCATTGGGGTTGATGCATGTCAGCTTTCTCGACCTGTGGGAGTTGCAGTTGCAGGTCGAGCCCTTCGCGGCCTCGGTCGCGGCCGAGCGGATCACGCCGGACCTGGTGCAGGCGCTGCGCGAGAATGTCGCCCGGCTGGAGGGACATCTGGACGACGACGAGAGGGTGATCGAAAACGATATTGAGTTTCACCGGCTCGTCGGCCAGGCTGCCGGCAATGCCGCGCTGTCGCTGGTCGGCGAGCCGATCCGGGTGCTGCTTTTCTCGGCCACGGTCGATCTTTACGAGACCGTGCCGCAGGCGCGCCACCGCCTGCTGGCGGCGCATCGCGCCATCCTGGCCGAGATCGAAAAGGGCGACAGCACCGCCGCCCGGCGCTGGATGGCCCGCCATATCGAGGATTTCCGGCGCGGATATGAGGTCGCCGGTTTTGACCTGCGCGCGCCGATCCCGATCGACCAGCGCACACAGGAACGCTTCGGCTGAACGCCGTGCGCCCCGATCCAAGCTGAACTCTTCGCCGCGCGGGCGGCGAAGCCATTCGCCGTATCATGCCCGCCTGTGGCAGGACCGGCCATGTCTGGAAAGGATGAACCATGACCAATGTTGTGATCGCCAGTGCCGTGCGCACGGCCATAGGTGATTTTCAGGGCGCGCTTGCGTCGATCCCGCCCTGCGACCTGGGCGCGCTTGTCGCGGCCGAGGCGATAGCCCGCGCGGGCATCGCGGCGGATGCCGTCCAGCAGACCGTCTTCGGCAATGTGATCCATACCGCGCCCGAGGACATGTATATCAGCCGCGTCGCCGCCATGCGCGCGGGGGTGCCGGAAACGGCGCCGGCCCTGACGCTGAACCGGCTCTGCGGCTCGGGCCTGCAAGCGGTGGTGACGGCGGCCGAGCAGATCATGCTGGGCAATGCCGCCATCGCCCTGGCCGGCGGCGCCGAAAGCATGAGCCGCGCCGGTCATCTGCTGTCGGCGCGCGTCGGCCAGAAGATGGGTGACGTGCGCGCCGTGGATATGATGACCGGCGCGCTGACCGACCCTTTCGGCCGGATCCACATGGGGATCACCGCCGAAAACGTGGCGGCGCGCCATGGCATCGACCGTGCCGCGCAGGATGCCTTCGCGCTGGAATCGCATCGCCGGGCCGCCGCCGCCATCGAGGCCGGGCATTTCCGCGACCAGATCCTGCCCGTCACGGTCCGGCAGGGACGCAAGGAAATCCTGTTCGACCGCGATGAGCATGTCCGCCCCGCCCTGACTCTGGACGACCTTGCCAAACTGCGCCCCGCCTTCAGCAAGGAGGGCAGCGTGACCGCGGGCAATGCCAGCGGCCTCAACGACGGCGCGGCGGCGCTGGTGCTGATGGACCAGACGGCGGCCGGCGCCGCCGGGGTGCGGCCGCTGGCGCGGATCGTCGCCTATGGGCTGGGCGGGGTCGCGCCCGATGTCATGGGGTTGGGGCCGATCCCGGCCTCGCGCCAGGCGCTGGAACGCGCCGGGCTGGGTGTGCAGGATCTCGACGTGATCGAAAGCAACGAGGCCTTCGCCGCGCAGGCCTGCGCAGTCAGCGCCGAGCTGGGCTTTGACCCGGCGCGGGTCAATCCCAATGGCGGCGCGGTGGCGCTTGGCCATCCCATCGGCGCCTCTGGCGCGATCATCCTGACCAAGCTGATCCATGAGCTGAACCGCACCGGCGGCCGCTACGGCCTTGCGACCATGTGCATCGGCGGCGGCCAGGGCATCGCGGTGATCATCGAAGCCCTGGGGCACGCGGCATGAGGCTTTCCATCATCGGCGCCGGCACCATGGGCGGCGGCATCGCCATCACCAGCCTCAAGGCCGGCATCCCGACCGTGGTGGTCGATACCACCGACGCCGCGCTGGACCGGCTGCGGCAGCGCATAGACCGGCATCTGATGCGCGAGGTCGAAAAGGGCCGCATGGGCGCCGAGCGGGCCGAGGCGGCGCGCGCCTGCCTGGCGGTTTCGACCGATATAGGCGCCGTCGCGGACAGCGACCTTCTCATCGAGGCGGTGTTCGAGGATCTGGCCGTCAAGCATGACCTTCTGGCGCGGGTGCAGAAGGTGCTGGGAACGGATGCGGTGATCGCGACGAACACATCCTGCCTGCTGGTCGGCGAGATCGCCGGGGCGCTGGACGATCCGGGGCGGCTGCTGGGCCTGCATTACTTCAGCCCGGCCGAGGTCTGCCCCACGGTCGAGCTGGTCTCGACCCCGGAAACCCGGGCCGGGGTGCGGCAGCGCGCGCTGGATTTCCTGGCCCGGACCGGAAAATCGCCCTTGCCCTGCAAGGACAGCCCCGGCTTTGCGCTGAACCGTTTCTTCTGCCCCTATTGCAACGAGGCAGTGCGGCTGCTGGACGAAGGCATCGCCACGCCGGGCCAGATCGACCGGGTGGCCTGCGACAGCTTCGAAGTCTCGGCGGGGCCGTTCCGGGTGATGAACCTGACCAAGCCCGTCATCATGCTGCGGGCGATGCAGGGGCTGGAGCGTCTGGGCGCATCCTATCGCCCGGCGCATGGGCTGTTGCGGACCGGGGGCGAGGGCGCGGACTGGCTGATCGACGACGATCCGCCGCCTTTGCCCGACGCGGCGCGGCAACTGGTCGCCCGCCGCCTGACCATGGCGCTGTGCCGGCCGGCGGCCGAGGTTCTGGCCGAGGGCGTGGTCGCGGCGGGCGATCTGGACCGTGGCGCGCGCGAGGCGCTGCGTTTCGGGCGCACGCCGGTCAGTCTGCTCGAAGGGCTTTCCCCCGATGAGAGGCGGGAGTTGCAGGCCCTGCCGGAACCGTCGTGAAGGATGCGGGGCGGGGCAGCAGCCCCCCCGCGACCCTGACGCGGCTGCCGCCGGCCTTGCGGAAAGGACATATGCTGGCGGCGTTCGTTCCGAACAGCGTGATGGATCGAGGCCATGAGCACCAGCGGCACTCTCATGAAGCCGATACCTCGCAGGATCGGGCGGCCAAGCCGGCGCGCGGTCGAGCGGGCGGCGGTTGAGCAGGAAGCCGGCATCGACCGGCGCGAGGCGATCATCAACGCCGCAGCCGCGCAGTTCACCGAACACGGCTTCGACCGCACATCGACCCGCGACATCGGGACGGCGGCAGGCATCCTTTCGGGTTCCCTCTGTTATTATTTCAACTTCAGGGAAGAAATCTTCGTCGATGTCCACAGGGCCGGCATGCGCCGCCGCCGCCGCCGCGCCCTTCTGGAGAATGCGGGGTTCATGATCATGGTCTTTCGGCGGTTTCCTGTCGGGATGGGCGATATGCAGACCGGACCTGCCGGTCAGCGCAACGGGTATGAAAAGATTCTTGCCGATGTGATCGCGCAGTTGAACCTGCCGGACGATCCTGACCGCAATCTCTAGCGGCTTCAGCTTATCGGAGCCCTGAACTGGGCCCAGACCTGGTATCGCGGCGGAAGGTGCGTTCCAGTTCCGCCCGGATCGCCGCGCTGGCGCCGGGGGCGTCGCGGTCGATTCCGGCCAGTTTGCAGAAGCGGCGCCAGAATTGCGGTTCTGTCGCGCCAAGGGCGATATGGCCGCCATCGGCACATTCATAGACCCCATGACAGGCCATGCCGCCATCCAGCGGATTGGCCGCGCGGGAATCGCTCCACGTTCCCGCCGCCCGCATGCCGCAGAAGGCCGCGAGCAGCGAGCTTGCCCCGGCCCACATCGCGGTATCGACAACCTGGCCCGGCCTGAGCCGGCCCAAGCCTGCTGCACCAGCTCAGTCTGACACCTGCCGTCATTCCATGGAGTTTTCCGCCAGCAGCGCCCGCAAGCCGGCGCGATAGTCGGGATAAAGCAGCCTGACGCCCAGATCCTTCTTGATGCGGTCGTTTCGCACCCGCTTGCTTTCGGCATAGAAGCTGCGCGCCATCGGGGTCATGGGAGCCTGGGCGTAATCCTCGGGCGGGGGCGGGGGCAGGGATAGAAGGTGGGCGGCATGGGCGATGACCTCCTCGGGGGGGGCGGGGTCGTCGTCGCAGACGTTATAGACCGCGCCGGGCGCGGGAACCTGGATCGAGGCCAGAAGCACCTGGGCGATGTCCCTGACATGGATCCGGGAAAAGACCTGGCCGGGCTTGACGATGCGCCGCGCCGTGCCCGCGCGGACCTTGGCGAAAGGCCCGCGCCCAGGGCCATAGATCCCGGCGAGGCGGAAGATATGCAAGGGCAGGTCGTGGCGCCGGGCCAGATCCTGCCAGGCGCGCTCAGCCGCCACCCGCTCATGGCCCCGCCGGGTCGAGGGGGTCAGAGGTGTCTCTTCGTCGACCCAGCCGCCGCCATGATCGCCGTAGACCCCCGTTGTCGAAAGATAGCCCAGCCAGCGGGGCCGGGCCAGCGCCAGCGCCTCGCCGAACGCGGCCAGCGACGGATCGCGGCCCTGGTCGGGACCGGCCGAGACCAGGATGGCATCGGCCTCTTGGATCCATTCGCGAATCGCGGCCTCGTCGCCGGGCCAGAGCAGGGGCAGGGCGCCAGCGGCGGCGACCCGCTGGGGCGCGCTTCGGGTGGTGCCGGCGACCCGCCAGCCTTGCGCCAGCAGAAGCGGCGTCAGGAAGCCCGCGCTGTAGCCATGGCCCAGGACCAGCGCCCTCATGCCTTGGCCGCCAGGATATCCGCCGCGATCTGGAACGAGCGGTGCCGCGCCTCCTGGTCGTAGATATTGCCGACCAGGATCAGTTCATCCGGGCGATAGCGGTCGATGAGCGTGTCCAGGGACCGCGCCACCGTATCCGGCGATCCGACGGCGCTGATCGAAAGCGCGCCCTGCACCGTGGGCAGGATATGCGCCGGCACCGCGTCCAGCACATCATCGACCGGCGGCGGCAACAGCCCCGGCCGCCCCAGCCGCAGCCGGGCAAAGCTGATCATCTGGCTGGTGCGCAGGCGCTGCGCTTCGGCGTCGGTCCGGGCGGCGATGGCGTTCACGGCCAGCATGAAGCGCGGACGCTCGCCGAATTCGGTGGGCTGGAAGCGGTCGCGGTAAAGCTGAACGGCCTGGTCCAGATCCGTGGGTGCGAAATGGCTGGCGAAGGCATAGGGCAGGCCAAGCGCCGCCGCCAGGCTTGCGCCATAAAGCGATGAGCCGAGGATCCAGACCGGCACGTTCGTCCCCTGGCCCGGATGGGCCGCGACCGGCGCGCCGGGCTGGGGCGGACCCAGATAGCGCAGCAGCTCGACCACATCGTTCGGGAAATCCTCGTTCCGGGAATGGCCGCGCCGCAGGGCGTGCATGACGGCGCCGTCGCCCCCCGGCGCGCGTCCCAGGCCCAGGTCGATGCGGTCGCCGTGGATCGTGGCCAGCGTGCCGAATTGCTCGGCGATCGCCAGGGGCGCATGGTTCGGCAGCATGATCCCGCCCGCGCCGACGCGGATGCGGCGGGTCTGCGCGGCGACATGGCCGATCAGCACCGAGGTCGCGGCGCTGGCGATTCCGGCCATGTTGTGGTGCTCGGCCAGCCAGAAGCGGTGATAGCCCCAATCCTCGGCGGCGCGGGCCAGAGAGACCGAGTTGGCGATGGCCTGGCGGGCATCGGACCCCTCGGCCACCACCGCCAGATCTAGAATGGAAAATTGCATGCTGCGGACTCCTTTGCTTGTCAGATAGGCGCGCGGCAGGCGGCTTGCCAGTCCGGGGATGGGCTGGCACTCTCGCGCAAAAGGAGACTGGCCGCATGCTGATCGAGCGTCGACAACTGCCCGTGGAAACCCCCGAGCCCGCCGAGCGGGTGCATTTCGAAGATCCCGCCCTGGCGGTCGAATACCTGATCGCGCTTTACGACCGGGCCACGGACTTCCTGCTGCGCCGCTTTGTCGAGACCTTCGAGGGCGCCGCGCCGCATGCCCGCTTCCGCGCCTTCTATCCCGAGGTGCGCATGGTCGTGCCCAGCCATACCAAAACCGACTCGCGGCTGTCCTTCGGCCATGTGGCGGTGCCGGGCAGCTATGCCACCTCGATCACCCGGCCGGACCTGTTTCGCGGCTATCTGACCGAACAGATCGGCCTGCTGATGAAGAATCACGGCATTTCGATCTCGGTCGGCGACAGCCAGACGCCGATGCCGGTGCATTTCGCGGTGGCGACCAAAAGCGACCTGAACGTCCCGCAGGAGGGGGTGCTGAAATTTTCGCTGCGCGACGTGTTCGACGTGCCCGATCTGCGCAACACCAACGACGACATCGTGAACGGCACGGCGGGACCCAATCCCGATGGCAGCCAGCCCCTGGCCCCCTTCACGGCGCAGCGCGTGGATTATTCGCTGGCGCGGCTGGCGCATTACACCGCGACCCTGCCCGAGCATTTCCAGAACTTCGTCCTGTTCACCAATTACCAGTTCTATGTGGACGAATTCGAAGCCTTCGCCCGCCGCGCCCTGGCGGATCCCGATTCCGGCTATACCGAATTCGTCGGGCCGGGAAACCAGGTGCTGGAGCGGCCCGAGGACGTGCTGGCGACCGGGGCCAAGACGCCGCAGATGCCCGCCTATCACCTCAAGCGGGCCGATGGCGACGGCATCACCCTGGTCAATATCGGCGTCGGTCCGTCGAACGCCAAGACCGCGACCGACCATATCGCCGTGCTGCGGCCGCATACCTGGCTGATGGTGGGCCATTGCGCCGGGCTTAGAAACAGCCAGTCGCTGGGCGATTTCGTCCTGGCCCATGCCTATCTGCGCGAGGATCACGTCCTGGACGACGACCTGCCGATCTGGGTGCCGATCCCCCCGCTGGCCGAGGTGCAGGTCGCCTTGCAGGAGGCCGTGGCCGAGGTCACCCGGCTTGAGGGCTATGAGTTGAAGCGCATCATGCGCACCGGCACCGTCGCCAGCATCGACAACCGCAACTGGGAACTGCATGATCAGTCCGGCCCGGTTCAACGCCTGTCTCAATCGCGCGCGGTGGCGCTTGACATGGAAAGCGCGACCATCGCCGCGAACGGCTTTCGCTTCCGGGTGCCTTACGGCACGCTGCTTTGCGTTTCGGACAAACCATTGCACGGAGAGCTGAAGTTGCCCGGCATGGCCACGGACTTTTACCGCACGCAGGTGGCGAACCATTTGCTGATCGGAATCCGTGCGATGGAAAAGCTGCGTGCCACCCCGGTTGAGCGAATCCACTCGCGCAAGTTGCGATCCTTTAACGAGACGGCGTTCCTGTAGAGCGGGCAGCGTCGGCTGTTTCACCGCGTTTGCTGGGGAAAACTGCCGAAATCGCTTGAATTGCGCGCAAAAAACCTGTGTAGCGACATCCATGCCGCCAAGGCGGCGTCCGAAAATTTCCCGAATGGGAAAAAACGAGGAGACAGAGAATGGCCCAGGCCGCTTCGAAACCGATGACCAAGACCCAGCTTGTTGCCACGCTGGCCGAAGAGATGGGCAGCGACAAGAAAACCGCTGCCGCCGCGCTGGATGCGCTGTCGGCCGTTGTCTCGAAAGCCGTCGCGGATGGCGGTGCCGTTACCCTGCCGGGCATTGGCAAGGTCGCCTGTCGCGCCCGCCCCGAGCGTCAGGTCCGCAATCCGCAGACCCAGGAAATGATGACGAAACCCGCCGACAAGGTGGTCAAGGTCACCATCGCCAAGGCGCTGAAGGACAGCGTGAACGCCTGATCCGTCGGAGTTTCGCTTTGCAGGGGGCCGCGCGGGATCGCGCGGCCCCCTTGCTTTTGGCACCGCCCCCTCTTGCGCCTGCGGGGCCTTCTGCTAGCCCATGGGGGAAAAGGCAGGGAAGGGACGGCGATGGACGCCAAGGCCATTCTGATGGGCGTGGGCTTTGCGCTGATGTGGGCCTCGGCCTTTACCACCACGCGCATCATCGTGCTGGCATCGCCGCCCCTGACCGCGCTGGTGATCCGCTTCGCGCTTTCCGCCGTGGCGGCGCTGGTGCTGGCGCGGCTGATGGGCCAGAGCCTGCGGCTGAGCCGCGCGGAATGGCGCACCGTGATCATCTTCGGCCTGTGCCAGAACGCGCTTTACCTGGGCCTGAACTGGATCGCGATGCAGCATGTCGAGGCATCGGCCGCGTCGATCATCGCCTCGATGATGCCGCTGATCGTGGCCTTCCTGGGCTGGTCGCTATATGGTGAGCGGCTGCGTCCGCTTGCCGTGGCCGGGCTTGTCGCGGGGGTGCTGGGCGTCGTGATCATCATGGGCGTGCGCCTGCGCCATGGGCTGGACGTGCCGGGCGCGATGCTGTGCATGATCGCCGTGGTCGCCCTGGCCTTCGCCACGCTTGCCGCGCGGGGCGTGGGGGGCAGCCGCAACATCATGACCATCGTGGCCATGCAGATGGCGGTCGGCGCGCTGGCCCTGGCGCTTCCGGCGCTGGTCATGGAATGGGGCCGCCCCGTGCATTGGAGCGGCCCGCTGGTCTTTTCCTTCATCTATACCATACTGGCGCCCGGCGTCGCCGCGACCTGGATCTGGTTCCTGCTGGTCGGGCGGGTGGGCGCGGTGCGCGCCGCGACCTTCCATTTCCTTTCCCCGATCTTCGGGGTCGCGACCGCCGCGGCGCTGCTGGGCGAGCGGTTCGGCCTTTCGGACGTGATCGGCGCGCTGATCGTGGCGGCGGGGATCCTTATGGTGCAACTGGCCCGGATCCCCGCGCCCGAGCGACCGGCCGGGCGTTGATCAGCGCCCCTCGGCGGCGCTCAGGGCGCGCACCGAGGGGCGGTCCTGGCAGCGCGCCACCCAGTCCTTGACCGCCGGTGTCGTCGGCAGCATGTCGCCGAACCATGCGAAGGGCCCCGAACACAGCAGGTCCGCCGCGCTGAACTTGTCGCCCAGCAGATAGGGCTGCCGCGACAGCACCTCATCCAGCCGCGCCAGCGCCGTGTCGTAATCGCGCAGCGATGCCTTGATCGCCGGATGATCGACGCCGGCCCAGGACAGGATCGCGACCGGCTCGAACACGCCCTGATACCAGATCACCCATGACAGATACTGGCCGCGCCCGGCATCGCCCGGCAAAGGCGCCAGTCCCGCCTCGGGAAAGCGGTCTGTCAGATAGATCACGATGGCCGCGCGTTCGCGCACATGGTCCGTGCCGTCGGTCAGATAGGGCACCTTGCCTTCGGGATGCGGATTGGCCGGATCGCGCCCGCCGCTGCCGTCCTGCCGGGGAATGGTGACGGTCTGGATGCGGATCTGCTGGTCGATCCCAAGCTCGGCGACCAATTGCACGATGCTGGTCGAGCGGCTTCGCGGCGAATGATACAATGTCAGCATGTCTTGTCCCTGCTAAGGTGAATGCCGCATGACGATAGATCCCGGCTCCTGACAAAAGGTGACAGCATGTCCCGCACCGACCGGCTGATGCGCCTGATGGACGCGCTGCGGCGCCTGCCGGCCCCGGTCACGGCGGCGCGGCTGGCCGAAGAGACCGGGGTTTCCCTGCGCCAGCTTTACCGCGACATCGCCACGCTGCGCGCGGGCGGCGCGCTGATCGATGGCGAGGCGGGGCTGGGCTATACGATGACCGAGGATCCGGCCTTGCCGCCGCAAAGCTTCTCGCGCATCGAGATCGAGGCGCTGCTGCTGGCGGTCTCGGGCTTGCGGCTGCTGGACGATGCGGCGCTGACGCGGGCGGGCGAGGATGCCTTGGCCCGCATCATCGCCACCCTGCCGGAAAGCCAGGGCCGCCACGCCATGCACGCGACGATGCGGCTGTTTCGCAATTCTGCGCCCCGCGCCCAGCCTCGCATCGACATGGCCCTGCTGCGCCAGGCGCTTTGGGATGAGCGCAGCCTGGATATCGATTATCTGGACCTGAACCAGGCCCGGACCCGGCGCGAGATATGGCCCCTGGGCCTCAGCTATTGCGAAAGCAGCATGCTGCTGCTGGCGCATTGCAGGTTACGCCAGGATTTCCGGCTGTTCCATGTGCCCCGCATCCAGGCGATGCGGCCGGGTGGCGCCAGCTTTCGCCCCCACCGCGTGGCGCTGCTGCGCGAATACCTGACCGAGCGGGCCGAGGGGCCGCATCACGCCTGACGCCGTGATCCGCAAGACGGTGCCCCGCGGTTCACCCTGCCCGATTTTCACGGAATGCTTCGGAGCTTGGGCCGGTATGCGTCGATCACATCCTGTTCCCGACCGGGGCCGGGCTTCACCACTCGGGGCGATTTCCATCTCGATCCGTCTTCCCACACGGAAGGGAAACACGATCAGCACCACAAGAAGACCCCAAGCGATTCAGGGTTCGGCCGAAATGCTTTAGATCCGCCACGCATGGCAAAGGGGCCGCCCTGACGGGCAGCCCCCCTGAAGCAAATCGGCTCGGCAGGATCAGAACTTGAAGTTCAGGCCCAGCTTGATGTTGTTGTATTGCGCCGTCGCGCTGGTCTTGACCCCGTCGGCATCCGCCAGCGTTTCCTTGCCGAAATTAGCATATTCATATTCGCCGGTCAGCGACAGGCTGTCGTTCAGCTTCTTCTCGACGCCCAGGCCCAGGATATAGCCGGTGCGCGAGAAGCTGTCGTCCACCGCGATCGAACTGCTCGTGCTGGTTCCGATGACGGAATAATCGACCTTGGCCCGGCCCACGCCCGCGATGCCATAGACCAGCGTGCCGTTGCCCAAGTCGTAGCCGGTCTTGAGGCGAAGGGCGAAAACGTTCTTGACCTTCGATTCGGCATCGTAACCGCCGCTAGAGAAGCTGTCCTTGATGTCGCCGCCCTCATAGCCCAGTTCCGGGCCGAACACCCAGCGGTCTTTCTGCCAGCGATAGCCCAGGCGAATGCCGGCATTGGCGCCGCTCAGTTCCAACTTGCTGAGAGTGTTCACCTCGGTGGTATCGACTCCGACCTGATCCTTGCCCTTGAAGGCATAGCCCAGGGTCACGCCGGCATAGGCGCCCTGCCAGTCACCGACCGGCGCCACGACCGGCGCCGCCGGTTCGGTTTCCACGATCGGAGCGACGTAGCCGCCGGCTTGCGCCGTAGCGGCGCCCAGGACCATCGTGCCGGCCAGAGCGCCCGCTTTCATCAAGTTCATTCCCAAATCTCCCTTTTGGCTGCGCAGTCCACGGACCTGTCACAGCGACATGGCAAGCCGCCTTGCGGAAAGGCAACGCCATTGGCGTAGACATAAATCCACACTGATCGCGTCGCAACATACGCTGCTGTGAATAGGTTTAGCTACAGTCAAGAAGCGTCCTGACTGCAACAATAATCCCTAGGTTGCGACGGGTTGTCGAGGGATGAAAGCGAAAATCTGAACTTATCTGTTCAGGTGTCCAGATTTTCGACACTCAGGGCATTTTGCTGGATGAAATCGCGCCGTGGCTCGACCACGTCGCCCATCAGCTTGGTGAAAATGTCGTCCGCCTCGCTCAGATCCTCGATCCGCACCTGAAGCATGGTCCGGGCCGAGGGGTCCAGCGTGGTTTCCCAAAGCTGTTCGGGGTTCATTTCGCCCAAGCCCTTGTAGCGTTGCAGCGACAGACCCTTTTCGCCCTCCAGGAAGATCGCCTGCAACAGGCTCAGGGGGCCGTGGATCGCGATGTCGCGGTCCTTGCGGATCAGATGCGCGCCCGCGCCATAGATCTCTTGCAGGCCCGGCGTCATCGCGCCCAGGCGGCGGCTTTCGCCGCTGCGCAGCATCTGTCCGTCCAGGGTGCGGCTTTCCTCGACCCCGCGCAGGAACCGGGTCAGGCGGATGCCGGCATCCTGAGTCGGGCGGCCGGACCAGCCGCGCTCGTATTCCTCGGCGATCAGATCCAGGCGCACGGCCACCGCGCTTGCCACGCCCTGCGCGTCCTGGTCGATCCGCCCCGGCAGCAGGGCGCCCGCGATGGCCGCCTGCTCGGTGATATGGGCGGGGTAATGCGTCGGATAGGCGCGCAGGATGCGCCGCGTGGTGCGGGCCTCCTCGACCACGCGGGCCAGATCGGCACCGGCGATATGATCGCCATTGCCCAGCCGCAGCGTGGCGCCGTCGATGCCTTGCTCGATCAGGTAATCCTCCAGCGCGGCCTCGTCCTTCAGATAGACCTCGGACCGGCCCCGGCTGACTTTGTAAAGCGGCGGCTGCGCGATATACAGATGCCCCGCCTCGATCAGTTCCGGCATCTGGCGGAAGAAGAAGGTCAGCAGCAAGGTGCGGATATGCGCGCCGTCCACGTCGGCATCGGTCATGATGACGATCTTGTGATAGCGCAGCTTGTCCAGATTGAACTCGTCCCGTCCGATCCCGGTCCCCAGCGCGGTGATCAGCGTGCCGACCTGATCGCTCGACAGCATCCGGTCGAAACGCGCGCGCTCGACGTTCAGGATCTTGCCGCGCAAAGGCAGCACCGCCTGGTTCTGGCGCGAACGTCCCTGCTTGGCCGAGCCGCCGGCCGAGTCGCCCTCGACGATGAACAACTCCGAAAGCGAGGGGTCCTTCTCCTGGCAATCGGCCAGCTTGCCGGGCAGGCTGGCGACATCCATCGCGGTCTTGCGCCGGGTCAACTCGCGCGCCTTACGGGCGGCCTCGCGGGCCAGCGCCGCCTCGATGATCTTGCCCAGGATGGATTTCGCCTCGGCCGGATTCTCCTCGAACCACTCGGCCAGCTTCTCGCCCACAAGCCCCTCGACCGCCGGGCGCACCTCGCTTGAGACCAGCTTGTCCTTGGTCTGGCTGCTGAATTTCGGATCGGGCACCTTGACGGACAGCACGCAGGTCAGCCCCTCGCGCGCGTCGTCGCCGGTGAAATCGACCTTCTCGCGCTTGGCCGCGCCGCTGGTCTGGGCATAGGCGTTGATCACGCGGGTCAGCGCGCCGCGGAAGCCCGCCATATGCGTGCCGCCGTCGCGCTGCGGGATGTTGTTGGTAAAGGGCAGCACCGTCTCGTGATAGCTGTCGTTCCACCACATGGCGACCTCGACGCCGATGCCGTTCTTTTCCCCCTGGATAAAGATCGGGTCGGCCATGACCGGGGTTTTCGAACGGTCGATGAACTTCACGAACTCCCGCACCCCGCCTTCATAGAACAGCTCGGTGCGCAGCGCCTCGGCGGGCCGTTCATCCTCCAGGATGATCCGCACGCCCGAGTTCAGGAAGGCCAGTTCCCGCAGCCGGTTCTCCAGGGTCTTGTAGACGTAATCGCGGTTCGAGAAGGTCCCGTCCTCGCGGTCCTCCTTGGACGATGCCAGAAAGCGCACCTCCGTGCCCTTCTCGCCGGGGCCGGCCTCGCCGACGACGCGCAGATGCTCGACCGTGTCGCCATTGGCGAATTTGGCGTAATGCTCCTTGCCGCCCCGCCAGACCCGCAATTCCAGCCAGTCCGAAAGCGCGTTCACCACGGACACGCCGACCCCGTGCAACCCGCCCGAGACCTTGTAGCTGTTCTGGTCGAACTTCCCGCCGGCATGAAGCTGGGTCATGATGACCTCGGCCGCCGAAACCCCTTCGGTCGGATGCAGGTCCACGGGAATGCCGCGCCCGTTGTCGCGGACCGAGACGCTGCCATCGGCATGGATCTTCACGCGCACGAAATCGGCGTGACCCGCCAGCGCCTCGTCGATGCCGTTGTCCACGACCTCATAGACCATGTGATGCAGGCCCGAGCCGTCGTCGGTGTCGCCGATATACATGCCGGGACGCTTGCGCACGGCTTCCAGGCCCTTGAGAACCTTGATGGAATCGGCGCCATATTCCGAGATCTGCGGGGCGGGTTCGTTCATTGTCTTCTTATCCTGCCTTGGACTCGCATCTTATAGGGGCAAAGCCGGGGAATGTCACGGGAAAGCCACAAGATTTAGCGGCTCGCGGCCTGCCGAGGCGGCAAGGATCGCCGCCCCGCCGCCTCGCCCTTCTTTGCTTTTCAAATACCCATGCCGCCCGTGCCGCCGGGCTTACGCCAGCCCGTCCTGGTCCAGAAGCGTGCGGCCGTCGCGGCTTTCGATCTCGATCACCCACAGGTCGGGATCGCGGGCCGCGTCGCGGGCGATGCGGGCGTCGATCTCGCGCTCGGGGGCTTCCTCCAGCCGCAGCCATGGGCGCTGGTCGGTCTGGAAATCCCATGTCCGCGACCACAGGCTGGCGCGGCCGTCCAGGGTGGCGCATTTCACCATCACGCTGCCGGCGGTGTCGTCGCCGTGCCGGGTCACATAGGCCGGGATATCGGCCAGTCCCAGCCGCCGCAGATAGGCCGAGACCCAGATCCCCGCCGCCAGCCTTGCTTCAGGCATCGCCGTCGCGGAAATCGAGGCCCATCTCGTTATAGCGTTCGGCCTCGTCCAGCCAGTTCTCGCGCACCTTCACTTGCAGGAACAGATGCACAGGCCGGCCCATGAATTCCGAAAGCTCCGCCCGCGCTGCCTGGCCGACGGCCTTGATCGTCTCGCCGCCCTTGCCCAGCACGATGCCCTTATGGCCGGGGCGGGCGACATAGACGATCTGGTCGACGCGGGCCGAGCCGTCCTTCTTTTCCTCCCAGCGTTCGGTCTCGACCGTCAGTTGATAGGGAATTTCCTCATGCAGGCGCAGCGTCAGCTTCTCGCGGGTGATCTCGGCGGCGATCATGCGCATGGGCAGGTCGGCCACCTGGTCCTCGGGGTAAAGCCAGGGGCTTTCGGGCAGTTCGCCCGCCAGCCAGTCGGCCAGGTCGTTGCAGCCATAGCCCTTTTCCGCCGAAAGCATGAAGGTCCTGGCGAATTCGAACGCGCCATTCGCTTCTTGCGACAAGGCCAGCAATTGCTCGGCCTTGACCCGGTCGATCTTGTTGATGATCAGCGCCACCGGGGTCTTGCCGGCATGCTCGCGCAGGCTCTCGATGATGGCGCAGGCGCCGTCGGTCAGCCCGCGATGCGCCTCGATCAGAAGCAAGATCACATCCGCATCCGCGGCCCCCCCCCAGGCGGCCTTGACCATGCTGCGGTCCAGCCGGCGGCGGGGCCGGAAAATACCTGGCGTGTCGACGAAGACGATCTGCGCCGCGCCATGCATGGCGATGCCCCGGATGCGGGCGCGCGTCGTCTGCACCTTATGCGTCACGATCGAGACCTTTGCCCCGACCATTCGATTCAGCAAAGTGGATTTTCCGGCATTCGGTTCGCCGATCAGGGCGACGAAGCCCGCGCGCGTTTCGCTCATGTGGTTCCTTCGATCTGCGCCAGCAAGGCGGCGGCCGCGGCCTGCTCGATGCTGCGTTTGGTGCCCTTGCCGCTGGCCATGGCCTCGCGGCCATCCTCCAGCCGGACGGTAATCTGAAATTCCGGCGCGTGGTCGGGACCCGAGCGCGCGGTCTGGACATAGCGCGGCGGCCCCATGCCCTGGGCCTGCGCCCATTCCTGAAGCGCGGTCTTGGCGTCGCGGGAATCGTCGTCCACGTTTTCCAGTCGCTCGGCCCAAAGCCGCAGGATGACGGCCCGCGCGGCCTCGAAACCCGCATCCAGATAGACGGCGGCCAGGACCGCCTCGATGGCGTCGGCCAGCAGCGCCTCTTTCCGGCGACCGCCGGACATCATCTCGGACCGGCCCAGTTTCAGCACGTCGCCCAACCCGATCTGGCGGGCGATGGCGGCGCAGGTCTCTCCCTTGACCAGGGCATTGTAGCGCGGCGCCAGTTGTCCTTCGGTGGCCGAGCGGTCGGCCGAGAACAGCGCCTCGGCCATGGTCAGGCCCAGCACCCGGTCGCCCAGGAACTCCAGCCGCTGATTGTCGGGCCGGGTCGCGGTCGAGATCGAGCCATGCGTCAGCGCGCGCTGCAACAGTTCCGGCTGGGCGAAATCGTGGCCCAGGCGTTCCGAAAAGGCGCGGAGGTCGGCGGAAATCTTCATCATGCGATTGTGCCATGGCCGGGGCGGTCCCGGCAATCTTCCCTTATGCGACAGGTTTCAGGTCGCGGCCGCGCCGCGAGGCGGTCCCTGCTGGCCCCGGCACCCTAGTCCACCGCCTTCAGGAAGCGGTCGGCGCGCCAGGTCCAGAAATATAGCAGCGATTTCCCGGCCGAGGAGAACATGATCCGGTCGGCACGCCCGATGATGCGGTCGGCCGGCACCATGCCCGCCCCCCCGCGCGAGGCGGGCCAGCGCGAATCGCCGGAATTGTCGCGATTGTCGCCCATGAAGAAATATTGCCCCTCGGGGACGAGGAACTCCTCGGTATTGTCGCCCGGCCCGCCATCGGTCAGGTTCAGCACGTCATGGCTGACGCCGTTGGGCAGGGTCTCGGTCAGGCGTGGCGCCACGCATTGCCCGTCCTGGGGCGCGCGGATGCCGGCGGGGCAAGGCAGGCTGCCTTGCGGGCCTTGCGGCTGCTGCGCCTCGACGAACTCGCCCGCCGGAACCTGGGGCGCGGCCACGCCGTTGATATAGGCGGTGCCGTCCCGCATCTGGATGCGGTCGCCAGGCAGGCCGATCAGGCGCTTGATGAAGTCGTCGCCGCGCGCGTGGCGGAAGACGACCACGTCGCCGCGCTGCGGTTCCGCCCCAAGGATGCGGCCCGAGAAGGGGCACAGGTTGATCGCGATATCCGTGCCGGGGATATGCGAGCCCTTCAGCGGACAGGAATAGCTGGAATAGCCATAGGCCATCTTGTTCACGAACAGGAAATCCCCGATCAGCAGCGTGTCCTTCATGCTGCCCGAGGGTATCCAGAACGGCTGGAAGAACAGCGTGCGGAAGATCCCGGCGATGATCAGCGCCCAGAAGATGGTCTTGATGGTTTCCCAGATGCCCCCATCCTTGCGGGCGTTGCTCTTGGCCATTTATGCCGTCCCTTCATGCGGAAGTCGCGCGTTCATGGTCCGGGCGGCGCCGGAAAGTCAAGCTGGCTTGCCGGGAATAGGCGCGGGGCTCACGTCTTCGGGAAGTGCCTCGATCAGCACGAAAGCCTGCGCCCAGGGGTGATCGTCGGTCAGGGTGACATGGACATGGGCGCGGTGGCCGGCGGGTGTCATCGCGGCCAGGCGCTCGGCGGCCCAGCCGGTCAGTTCCATCGTCGGCTGGCCCGAGGGCAGGTTGCGGACCGCCATGTCCTTCCAGGCGATGCCCATGGCAAGGCCGGTGCCAAGCGCCTTGGAGCAGGCTTCCTTGGCGGCCCAGCGTTTGGCAAGCGTCGCGGCCTCATGCGCGCGGCGCGCCGCCAAGGCCAGTTCCAGGTCGGTGAAGACGCGCTTGCGGAAGCGGTCGCCGTGGCGGCTGAGCACGCCGGCGATGCGTTCGATATTCGCGAGGTCCGAGCCGATGCCCAGGATCATGTTTCGGCCTTGGGTTTGGGTGGAAAACGTTGAACGGCTATTCGGGAAACAGAAATGACTTCAGGCGCGGGCTTGGTCCATGCGGCGGCGCATCCGGCGGATCGCCTCTTCAAGGCCGATGAAGACCGACTCGGCGATCAGGAAATGGCCGATGTTCAGCTCCATGAAATGGGGAATGGCGGCGATGGGGCCGACCGTGTCGAAGGTCAGGCCGTGGCCGGCGTGAACCTCCAGGCCCAGCCCATGGGCAAGCGCCGCGCCCTGGCGCAGGGCGGCCAGTTCGGCATCGCGTTCCTGGACCCGCCCTTCGGTGTCGAAATCGCAATAGGCCCCGGTATGAAGTTCGACGACCGCCGCGCCGATGCGGGCGGCCGCCTGGATCTGGCGCGCCTCGTGCCCGATAAAAAGCGAGACGCGGGATCCCGCCGCGCGCAGGGGTTCGATATAGCGGCCAAGCGCGGCCTCGTTGCCCGCCACGTCCAGCCCGCCCTCGGTCGTGCGCTCCTCGCGCTTTTCGGGGACAAGGCAGATCGCATGCGGGCGGTGGCGCAGCGCGATGGTCTGCATTTCCGCCGTGGCCGCCATTTCCAGGTTCAGCGGCAGGCGCAGCCCCGCCATCAGCCGGTCGATATCGGCGTCCGAGATATGGCGCCGATCCTCGCGCAGGTGGGCGGTGATGCCGTCGGCGCCGGCGGCCTCGGCCAGTTGGGCTGCGCGCAGCGGATCGGGCCAGGGCGTGCCGCGCGCGTTGCGGATGGTGGCGACGTGATCGATGTTGACGCCGAGGCGAAGCATGGGACTCTCCTGGTGATGGGGCCGGTCTAGCCGCTGATCGGCGCGGGGGCGAGTCCCGATGCGACTGACCACCAGCCCGGATATTCGCGGGACAGGCGGGCGGCGGCCTGTTGCGCCGTCCGGGCCGTGTCGAAAATTCCGAAGCAGGTCGCGCCCGAGCCGGACATGCGCGCCAGTATCGCGCCCTGGGCTTGAAGTGCTGTCAGGCAATCGCCGATGCGCGGCATCAGCCGTATCGCCGGCTTTTGCAGGTCATTGCGGCAGGCGGCAAGGAAGGCGATCAGCGCCGGAAGGTCCGACAGGTCGGGCAGCGCCTGGGGCATCGGCGGGTTCTCGCGGCAATCCAGCGCGCGGAAGACGGCGGGGGTCGAAAGCGCCATCAGCGGGTTGACCAGCACCAGATGCAAGGCGGGCAGCGGGGGCAGCGGGTCCAGGATCTCGCCCAGGCCGCGCATGCGGGTGGCGCGGCCGGCAAGGCAGACCGGCACGTCCGCCCCCAGGGCTTCGGCGCCTTGCGGGCGCGTGCCCAGGATCCGCAGCACCGCCGCCGCATCGGCCGAGCCGCCGCCGATCCCCGAGGCCACGGGCAGGTTCTTTTCCAGTCCGATCGCCACTTCATCGCGCCCGGCAAGGCGGGCGGCGCGCAGGCAAAGATTGTCGGGGCCATCGGACAGTCCGGCGGCGAAGGGGCCGGAAAGGGACAGGCCCGGCGGGCCATCGGTCAGGGTCACGACATCGCCGACCCCAAGGAACACCACCAGCGAATCAAGCAGGTGATACCCATCCGGCCGCTGCCCGGTGACATGCAGCGTCAGGTTCAGCTTGGCGGGGGCAAGCTCGCGCCGGAAAAGGGCCATGCGCTAGTCCTTGGGCGCCTCGGGGGCGCGGGGTGCGTCGGGCAAGATGCCCTTGGCCTTTTCCTCGGCCAGCACCGCGTCCAGGCCCCGGTCCAGCTTGGCGCGGATGCGCACCGCCTCGGCCTCGGTCTGGGGCTTGAGGGACAGGGCGCGCTGCCATTGGATCTCGGCCTCGCGCTGGCGGCCCACCATCCAATAGATGTCCCCCATATGGTCGTTGACCAGCGGGTCCGAGGCCATGGCCGAGACCGCGCGCTCCATCGGCGCGACGGCCTCCTGGAAGCGGCCCATGCGGTAATAGGCCCAGGCCAGCGAATCCAGGATGTAGCCGTCATCCGGCCGCAGATCGACGGCGCGCTGGATCAGGGTCAGCGCCTCGTCCAGGTTCTGGTTGCGGTCCACAAGGCTGTAGCCCAGGTAGTTCAGCACCTGCGGGCTGTCGGGGCGGATCTTCAGCGCGGCGCGGAAATCGGCATCGGCCTTGGGGAACTGGCCGGCGCGTTCCTGCGCCATGCCGCGGGCATAAAGCGGAAACCAGCGGGCCTGGGCGTCCTTGTCGCCGATCAGGCTGAGCGCCTTGTCATAGGCGGGAATGGCCTGGCCGAACTTGTCCTGCTGGCGCAGGAGATCGCCCAGGGCGATCCATCCCTGGGCCAGTTCGGGATGGGTCGCGGTCAGCGCCAGCGCCGCCTTTTCGGCGTCGTCCGGCCGCTCGGCGCGGGCCAGGGCGTCGATCCGCGCCAGTTCCGCCACCGGGCGCATGTCGCCCAACTCGCGCAGTTCGTCGAATTCCCGCTCGGCAAGGTCATACTGGCCCATGCCTTGCAGGATCTGCGCGGCCAGCAGATGCGCCTCGCCCAGGCGCGGCGAAAGATAAGAGGCCAGCCGGGTATGGATCAGCGCCAGCGGATCGGGCTCATCCCCCGAGGCCAGCACGCTCGCGAAGGTCAGATAGACCTGGGCGATGCCGTCGGCGGGGCTTTGGATCGTTTCGAAGGGCAGGGTCTCGCCCTTTTGCAGCTTGTCGCGCAGGCGGACGAGCTGCGGTTCCTCGGCGAAGCCGGGCGTGCCTTCCAGCATGGCGATGGCGTCCTGGTTCCGCTCCAGTTGCGACAGGATCTCGGCCCTGGCGACGAGGCCCAGGATATGGATGCCGGTCGCGGGATCGGCCAGAAGCTGGGCCGCGCCCTCGTAATCGCCGACCTTTGCCTTGGCCAGCGCCAGGTGATAGTTCACCATCGGCCGCGCGCCCCGGACCTTGCCCATCTCCTCGAAGGCGGAAAGCGCCTGCCGGGCATTCCCCGCGCCCAGAAGCGCCCAGGCCCGGATCATCTTGTCCAGAAGCTCGTTCCCGCCTGGGGTCGCGCCCTCCATGCTGTCGTCGGGATCAAGGGGCGGGGCACGGTCGATGGCATTGACCAGATCCTGCCAGCGCCCGTTCCGGGCCAGCTCCGTTTGCTGCATGATCCGTGCCAGTTCGGTCGCCCGGCCCTGGTTGGACATGGTGACGGCCAGCGCGCCCGCCCGCTCCATCTCGCCGGCCGAGATCAGCGAGATCAGCGCGCTGTCTTGCAGGAAGGGATCGGTGTCGTCCTGCGCCATGGCTTGCAGGAAATAGTTCGCGGCGGCGGGAAAATCGTTGCCGATGGCGGCCTGCCTGGCGGCCAGATAGGGGCCGGCCATGCCGCGCACGACCGGCTGGGGCAGGGCCGCCGGCGCTTCGGGGGGCGCGGCATGGGCCGGTCGCGGCTTGGGCGCGGCCTGCGCCAGACGAAAGGCGGATTGCGGAGCGGCAAGCACGGCCTGCGGCATCAGGGGCGCGGCGGTCAGCGCGATCAGCGCCAGCGGGATCAGTCTTGTCGTCACGGGCATGGGCCTGTTCTTGGCGGGTTGCGAGCGTGACCCTAGCCGCCAGGGCGGCATTGGGCAACGCAGGGATTCCCCGGCATCGCCCGGTGCGTGATCACATATTCGGGTAGTTTGGCCCGTCCCCGCCTTGTGGTGTTGTCCAGTTGATGTTCTGGGAGGGGTCCTTGATGTCGCATGTCTTGCAGTGGACGCAGTTCTGGAAGTTGATCTGGAACTTCGGGCCGGCCTCGCTCTCCAGGACCTCATAGACGCCGGCGGGGCAGTAACGCTGCGCGGGCTCGGCGTAGACCGGCAGGTTCACCGCGATGGGGGTCGCGGGGTCTTTCAGCCTCAGGTGACAGGGCTGGCTTTCCTCGTGGTTGGTGAAGCTGAAACTGACATTGGTGAGCCGGTCGAAGGACAGCTTGCCGTCGGGCCTGGGATAGTCGATGGGCTGGAAATCGGCGGCCTTGCCGGTGGCCTCGGCATCCGTCTTGCCGTGGCGCCACGTCCCCAGAGGGTTCCAGCCGGTCAGGTTCGCCACCCACATGTCGAAGCCGCCCAAGGCCAGCGACGGCCACAGCCCCAGCCGCGACCAGATCGGCTTGACGTTGCGCACCGGGCGCAGGTCGCGGCCGATGGCGCCGGTCCGCACTTCGGCCTCGTAATCGGTCAGCTCGTCGCCCATCCGGCCCGCCGCGATGGCCGCCGCCGCCGCCTCGGCCGCCGCGATCCCCGACAGCATCGC
>NZ_JASGGO010000023.1:0-67470 GCF_047605025.1 Paracoccus sp. (in: a-proteobacteria)
TCGCTGGCCGAGCCATAGCGGCCGCCCTTCACCTGCGCGTCGATGAAGCTGACGAAGTGGTCGCCGAGCGAAACCGAAGTGTTGCGGGACATGCAGACCTCCTGTGCATCGATACCGGATATTACCAAGAAATCGTATCGGACGCAATCGCCTGCCCTCCGCCGGATGCGCATATTGGCATAAGCGCATGCTGTCATATGCCCCTCTGCGATGAAGCGTCTGGTCGAGAGGCTCGCGGATTCGTCAGCGCTTGCACCGCCCGCGCCTGATCCAGCCGTGCCCGCGCCTCGCCGGTGAAGGATTGCCATGCCGGCGAGGCCTCGATGACTCCGGCCAGGGTCGAGGCTGTGTAAGTCGTATCAAACGCCTGCTTCGCCCCTTGCGCCACATAGGTCACGGTTTCCGGTCATTTCAGCCAGCGCGGACTGGCACCGGCGAGGCTATTGACCCAACCCGCGACCCCGCGCAGGAAGCCGGAGAGCCCTTCGAGCAACCCCCGTCCTGCCGGCGGTTGGCGCAGGGCCTCCAATCCGTCGCTGAGCACCGGTGCCAGCGCGAGGGACATCTCGCGGTTGCGATCCGCATCGTGGTTCGCCCAGCTGCCCATCTGTCCGGAGGTCTCCAGCCGCTCCAGCAGCACCGGGTCGGGATCGACCTGCCGGATGGCGGCGATCAGCCCGCCGGTGGCGATGGCATGCATCGTCTCGGCCTCCTGAAGCCGGCTGGCGACCGTGTCCTGCATGACTAAGTCGTGGCGGCGCACTTCCTCGTCGGCAAGGCGACGGGCTTCTGCGGCGCGCAAGATGGCAATCTCCGCCTCCTTCTGCGCCTTCAGCCGCTCCTGCTCGGCCTTCCACGCAGCCCGGTCCAGACGGCGGCGGCGCGGCCCCGTCCGGGCCTGCCCATGCTTCGCGCCAACCTCGGCGTGATAGCGGTCCTGCCAGCCGCGCATCGCCTGCTTGTAGCTGCGCGACGGCGAGCCGGACCAGCCGTGATCCTTGTGCCGGTCCTGCTCGCGATGGCCCTCATGGCAGCGCTTGGCGTCCATGCGCATATTGTCATCGGCACAGAGGGGCACGGCCAGCACATGCACATGCGGGTGGGCTTCATCGAGATGTTCAACGATGCTAAGCACCTCGGCCCCGTTGCGGGCCGCATCGTCCCTAGCGAAGGCGATCACGTCCCGGCGCCAGCGCAGATACTCGGCCTGGTCCATGTCCTCCACCGGATCGGGAAAACTGAACACGCTGCCGATTAGCACGTGGGTATCGACGCGGATGCCGCGCAAATCGTCCTTGCGATCCGGCTGCTCCTTGCGCAACCGCCGCAGTAGCTTGTTCTGCTCCGTGATACGCTGCTCGATCAGCGCGACCACCTCCGAGGGCCGGATGCCTTCGAGGATGTTGGGCGGTTGCGGGCTTGCGACATGCGGACAGGCCCCGTCCAGCCGCTCGGCCTCATCCGCGATGTCGCTGACCGACCTGCTCTTGCTGTTGCCCTTGCGAGAATAGGTTTGCTTATGCGCGAAGATCGACTTTCCAAAGCGGTCAGACATGGCGACCATCCGGCCCAAAGCCTGCCTTCGCTGCTTCGGCCGCACTCACCAGCCCGAGAGTGACCGCATCATAGACCTGCCGAGCGGAGAGGTGACGGCACATCCCGTGCCGGGCTTTGATCCAGTCAGCGGCCTTTGAAAGGGACGCCGCCGCGAGTTTGGCGTTGGTGGCATCCTGAGCGCGCAAGGTCGCGACATAGGGGCGCCATCTGCCAAGACGGAACCAGTTGTCCGAGAAACTGACCTTTGATCGGGTAAAGCCGGCGCTGTCCTTCGCATAGGCCCTGACTGCGGCCAGCAGGACCGCTGCATCGACCTCATCCAGTGCTTCCGAGATCCAGCGTTCGCAGGAGGGCTGATCCCGCCGCCTGTCCTCTGGATAAGCAGACCAGGTTTCTTCCACCTCCCGCGCACCTGCGCGCGTAGGTGGTTTATGGATGGTTTCAGGATGGTTTGGGGTCCGCTGTGGACGGGGTACCGGGTCCGCTACGGACCCTGTTCCGGGTTCACGGAAGACCCCGTCCTCTGTGGACCCCGTCTCGTCTTCCGGCTCCGCAATGCGCTCCAATGTGCGGACAGCGGCGAGCGAGATGCGATAGACGATGGTGAAACCGTTCTTGCAGGCGCGGCGGCCGGTCTCGATCAGGATGCCTTCGCTCAGGAACTCGTTGATCGTGCGCTTGACGGTGGTTTCGCCAAGCTCGGTGTGCCGCTGAATCGTGCCCTTGGAACACCAGATGCCCGAGCCATCGTCACTGGCCTTGTCAGCCAGAAACATGATGATCTGCTTTCGGACCGGACTGCCGAAGCGCCGTGCGGCGCAAAGGTTCGCAACCTTCCAGCTCATGCCACACCTCCCAACGGGGTTGCGCGGCGAGGCGCTGTGACATATTCTTTTGTCAGAAGACCTTCGATAGCGCCGTCGGATGGAGTGCCAGCTCCTCCGGCGGTTTTCTTTATGCAGGCGAGGCCCGGAGCTGCGGGACACCTGCGTCATAACCCATTGATTTGCATGCTGCCGCATTGCACGAATGCGGGACACCACTTCGTTGATTTTGTTTGGTTTTCAGAGGAAATGGTGGGCGACCCTGGAATCGAACCAGGCATGGGTCTCCCCGGCGGAGTTACAGTCCGCTGCCGCACCTTGCAGCACGTCGCCCGCCGAACGCCTCGGCGTGGGGGGGTGATTACCCGTCCCTTGCGGGGGCGTCAAGCGGAGTCGGGCGGAAAAAATTCGCGGGACCGTCTCCGGGACGAACGGCCGGGAAACTTGCATTCCCGAGCGTTTTCTGCGCAACCCAAAGCACGAGAGCGCCAAGCAAAAGCCGGGACCATGGCCGAGAAACCGCAGAAGACCAAGAAACCCACCTGGGTCATCGACAAGGAGCGCGCCCGGCGCGCCGCGGCGGCGGAAACCGTCTGGCTGTTCGGCCTGCATGCGGTGCGCGATGCGCTGTCCAACCCCGCGCGGGAAAAGCTGCGCCTGGTGGTGACGCAGAACGCGCTGGATCGGCTGGGGCCTCTGCCCCCGAACACCCAGCCCGAGATCACGGATGCGCGCAGCTTCGACAAGATCGTGCCGCTGCCACCGGAAAGCGTGCATCAGGGCGCGGCGCTTGAGGTGAAGCCGCTGAAATGGGGCAGGCTTGAGGATGTGGTGCTGTCGGGCGCGGGCCGGCCCCTGCTGGTGGCGCTGGACCGGGTGACGGACCCGCATAACGTGGGTGCGATCCTGCGCTCGGCCGAGGTGTTCGGGGCGCGGGCGGTGATCGCGCCCTCGCGCCATTCCGCGCCCGAGACCGGGGCGCTGGCCAAGACTGCATCGGGCGCGCTGGAGCGCCAGCCCTATCTGCGGGTCGGCAATCTGGCCGATACGCTGATCGAATTGCAGGCGATGGGCTATATCGTGATCGGTCTGGACGGCACCGGCACGCGGACGCTGCCCGAGGTGCTGGAGGCACTGCCTAACCGCGCCATCTGCCTGGTCTTGGGCGCCGAGGGGCCGGGGCTGCGCGAGCGCACGCGTGAAACCTGCGACCATGTCGCGCGGATCCCCTTCGCGGCGGATTTCGGCTCGCTCAACGTGTCGAACGCGGCGGCGGTGGGGCTTTATGCGGCTTCGCGGGGGTAGGCCGAGGGGGATTGCCCCCGTGTCCGGGCCGTGTCTGGCCCGTGCCGGGCGTCGGCGCAAAAGCGGCTTTCGCGGATGGCTTTCCGTGGCTCCAACCCAGATCCCCTCACGGCCGCGCGCGGAAAGATCACATCGCGGATAGAAAATTTTCGTCTCGGTTGAGATTCCGGGGGCGATTTGCCAGATGCTGGAAGACCGTCACAAAAACCGCCTCGCCGATCCACCCATGATTCGACTTGCCGCCCTTGCCCTTGGCCTTGCGCTTCCCGCGCAGGCGTTGCTTGCCCAGGACTGGGCGCTGGACGGGATGGACCCTGTCTCATATTCGGCCGAGGGCGCGGCGGTGCCGGGACGTTCGGACATCGTGACCATGTGGAAGGGCAAAGCCTGGCATTTCGCCAGCGAGCAGAACCGCAACGCCTTCGAGGCCAATCCGAAAGCCTTTGCCCCGGTCTGGGGCGGGCTTTGCGTGGTCGCGCTAAGCGAGGGGCGCTCCGAGCCCGGCAATCCGCGCTTCTTCGCCGTCCTGGGCCACAAGACCTATCTGATGCGCTCGGAGCAGGCACGGCAGCGTTTTCTGGCCGATCCAGACGCTATCCTTCGGCAGGCAAAGGCCGCCTGGAGCCGCTCACACAAATAAATCGCTCACATTCGCGCGATTGGTGTGGAACTTTTCAGCCACAGTTCTAGTTTATTAGGTGAACCTGAGCACGGAACGCTCTTGTTCAGATCACTGTCCCTCGTTCCGCGACTTGCGCCCGGCCGGACATCTGGACCGGGCGCTTTTTCTATGCCACTTTGCGTCCAGATCTTGGGGAGGATCAAATGACATCCGCCATCGCCCGCGACATCGGTTTTTCGCCAGTGGACGACGACATTGCCCGCATCGCGCGCGACACCCGCTGCGTGGCCATCGTGGGCCTGTCCCCGAACGAGGCGCGCCCCGCCTGGGGCGTCGCACGCTATCTGAAATCGCAGGGAATTCGCGTGATTCCGGTGAATCCGGGCCATGCCGGCCAGACCATCCTGGGCGAGTCGGCCTATGCCGACCTGGCCTCCATCCCGCGCGAGATCAAGGTGGACATGGTAGATATATTCCGCCGCGCCGAGGCCGTGGCGGGGATCATCGAGGAGGCCATCGACCAGCTACCCCATCTGCGCACGGTCTGGCTGCAACTGGGCATCAGCGACCCCGAATCAGCCGCCCGCGCCCGTGCCTGCGGACTGACCGTAATCGAGGATCGCTGCCCGAAGATCGAATTCCCGCGCTTTCTTTAAGCGGTCCGAAACGCAGATGCCCCGGCCCAATGGGACCGGGGCATGAAGTCCGGCGCGTGTCCGGGGATCAGAACGCGGTGTAAAGACCTTCGTAGATCGGGCCAAGCGTATCGACCTCGAACAGCGAACTGACCGAGGTGCCGTTCCAGATGTTCAGGATCGCCTGCGCGAACATCGGCGCGGTCGGCACGATGCGGATATTGGCGGCGGCTCTGACCGCCTCGGTCGGCTCGATGGAATCGGTGATGACCAGAGATTTCATCACCGAGTTCCGCACCCGCTCGACCGCCGGGCCGGAAAGGACGCCATGGGTGATATAGGCATGCGCCTCGGTCGCGCCATGCTGGATCAGCACCTCGGCGGCCTTGCAGAGCGTGCCGGCCGTGTCGCAGATGTCATCGACGATGATGCAACTCTTGCCCGCGACCTCGCCGATCACGGTCATCTCGGCGATTTCGCCCGGCTTCTCTCGGCGCTTGTCCACGATAGCCAGGGGCGCGTTGATCCGCTTGGCCAGTTCGCGCGCGCGCGCCACGCCCCCCACATCGGGCGAGACCACCATCAGATCCTGCATGCGGTCGCGGAAATGATGCCGGATGTCCAGCGCGAAGACCGGCGCAGCGTAGAGGTTGTCCACCGGGATGTCGAAAAAGCCCTGGATCTGCGTGGCATGCAGATCCAGCGTCAGCACCCGGTCGATGCCCGCCTCGGTCAGGATGTTCGCTACCAGCTTGGCGCTGATCGGCGTGCGGGCCTTGGCGCGGCGGTCCTGGCGGGCATAGCCGAAATAGGGGATCACGGCGGTGATGCGTGCGGCGGACGAACGCTTCAGCGCATCCGTCATGATCAGCAGTTCCATCAGGTTGTCATTCGCCGGGTTCGAGGTCGGCTGGATGATGAACATGTCCTCGCCCCGGACGTTCTCATAGACCTCGACGAAAATCTCCTGGTCGTTGAAACGCTCGACCCGCGCCTCGATGGGGGCGACGTTCATGCCGCGATGCATGGACATGCGGCGGGCGATGGCGTTGGCAAGCGGCCGATTGGCATTGCCCGCAATCAGCTTGGGTTCGGTCATGGCGGGCATGGCTGCTCCGTGGATTCGTGCGATTGCACCCCGCTTAGCACCGGGCTAGCCTGCCCGCAAACCCCGGAGTCCTGATCATGGCGCATATTGACTATTACCTCAGCACTCAGAGCCCCTATTGTTACCTCGGGGGCGACAGGCTGGAGCGGATCGCGGAAAAGCATGGCGCGACAATCACCTACAAGCCGCTGGATAGCTGGCAGCTTTTCGACCGGACCGGCGGCATCCGTCCCGCGAACCGCCATCCCAGCCGGATGGAATACCGCGATCAGGAACTGGCGCGCTGGTCGCGGCACCTGGACCTGCCGCTGCAACCGAAGCCGGCCTTCTTTCCGGTGAACACCGCCCCCTCCTCCTATGCGGTCATCGCGGCGCAGGCGGCGGGGGGCGGCGATACCGGCGCGCTGGTGCAAGGCATCCTGCGCGCCCTCTGGGCCGAGAACCGCGACATCGCCGATGATGCGGTGATCCGCGATTTGCTGACCCAGGCGGGCTTTGACGCGGGGCTGGCCGATTCCGGCCTGCTGCTTGGCGCCGAGACCTATGGCCGCAACCTGGAACAGGCGGTGGCGGACGGGGCCTTCGGCGTGCCCTTCTATATTCTGCGCGAGACGGGGCAGAAATTCTGGGGTCAGGACAGACTGGACTTCCTGGACCGGCATCTGGCCAGCCTGTGAGCGCGCTGCATCTTCGGCAATGGCCCGGCGCCGAGGGCCGTCCCGCCCTGGCGCTGCATTGCATGATGGGCAATGCCAGCTATTGGGGGCCGGTCGCGGGCAAGCTGCGCGATCTGGTTCAGGTCGCGGCCCCCGATCTGCCGGGCCATGGCGCCAGCCCCGACTGGACGGGCGAGCCTGCCGATTATCACAGCCATGTGACCCGGCTGGTCGCGCCGTTGATCACCCGGCCGTTGGACCTGATCGGTCATAGCCTGGGCGCGACCGTCGCGCTGCGCATCGCGGTCGCCGCTCCCGAGGCCGTGCGCAGCCTGACCCTGATTGAGCCGGTCCTGTTCGCGGCCGCCCCCGATCCACGCAACGACGAGATCATGGACGGGATCGAGGCGCTGGCCCGGACAGGCCGGAAGGATGAGGCCGCGCGGCGTTTCATCTCGATCTGGGGCGGCGTTCCCTGGGAGCGGCAGAGCGAGGCCGGGCAGGCGCGGCTGGCGCGACAGATCGACATGGTGATCGCGGGGAATGACGCGCTGATGCGGGACAGCGCCAATATCCTGCGGCCGGGCGGGCTTGAGGGGATCGACGCGCCGGTGATGATCCTGATGGGCGGCAATTCCCCCGCCGCGATCCCCGCCATCGCCCAGGCCCTGGCCGCGCGGTTGCCCGATGTCGGACGCGCCACCCTGCCCGATGCCGGGCATATGCTGCCGATCACCCATCCCGCCCAAGTCGCGGAACTGATCCGGCTTAACCTGGAACGGGCCTGATAATCCTGAAAACCGCTGGCATGCAGGACCGCCCCGTGTTTGCCGGAGAGTAGAGCACTCAAAGGATGAGCCCTATGACGAAGCAAAGGTTCACCGCCTACAAGGCGATTGCACCGAAGCTTGGCTGTTCCGGGCAGCCTGCGCGTCTGGCGTCGGCAGGCCGAACGTGACGCCGGGCAGCGCGGCGGCCTGACGAGCGCCGAGAAGGATCGGATAATGATCGTGTTCCCCGACGATCATCGTGGCGTCCTTGCCGTCGGGCCGATCCGCCGGGTTCTGGGGATCGCGCCATCGACGCCCTACAGCTTCAAGGCCGTGGAGCGTGATCCCGATGGCGCGCTTCCAGCCGCGGTGTCTTGTCCGAGGCAACATGTGTCAGGCAAAGCCCGGCGCCGGTTGCCGAGGGCGTATCCAGCGAAAGGTGAAACCCGGCGATGCACCGGCTGAAAACGTCGATGGCGGCCGTCAGATAGGGCCGTCAGATAGGGCCGGCCAATCGGCAACCGTCCGACGGGATCGACCATAATAAGACAGATCGGGGCTGGCAGCAGGGCCTTGATGCGCCGGCGGACCGTGTTTGCAGAAGAAGCCGGTTGCCCGCTGGCCGCAAACCGCCGTCGCACCTCACGAACGACATCGGCGGCGTTTCTCTTTTGCGAGGTCAGATAAACGCCCTCGATGATGCCGGTCATCAGTTCTTCGGCCGGATGCGCCAGACGGATCCGGCCGCGACCACCCCGGCCATCCTTCGGCAGGAGCGCACTGACCGCGCCGCCGGCCTCCCTCATGCGCCGCACCAGCGTATAGACGTGACGCTCCGATCCCAAGCTCCCGTGCGGCCGACCGGATTCAGCGCGGCGTCGAGCCTCTATCCACTGCGTCTCCGAAATCGTCGCCAAATCCACCATGCCGGGTCCAAATCCGCACGATGCTGAAGCTATATCTGGAAATGCAGACCGATCCTCTGTGCAATCCGGGCGCTGCTGAAGCGAAGTGTGGCACCGCGCTTCCTGCAAAATCAAAGGTCTTTTGCTGAAGTCATTTGTGGGAAATGGCAACGTGATCGGCCCTCATGCGAGCATTGGGCGGCGCGGGAGCGGGCCGGCACCGTCGGCGAACAGCATGAGGCGCGACAGGAAAAGGAAGGCGACCAGCCCATCGAGCCAGGTTATCGAATAGGCCGACAAAGCCAGCATGCCGCAGCCGATACCGGCAACACGGTCTCGATCCCATTGCGGGATCTCCCGCCTGGATTGCAGGGTTTCTCCGCTTTTTCAACGTGCTCTCTAATCCGTCAGCATCATGATCCGCCGATTTTCGGCACGCGGCCTGCCGTGACGCCTGGGAAAGAAGGACTCGGGACGCGCCATCCACATCTTTGCCAGCCGACAGGATCGCTCATGCGTCGGCCTGCTTGCGGCGGCTGAATCACGCTGATCGCTCAAGGAAATGGATCCCGAGCCCGGTGGCGACGCAGGGGCAAAGCCCCCGTCACTGCCGCTCAGGGACGCCAGCGCAGGAAATTTGCGATGATGCGAAGGCCCACGGATTGCGACTTCTCGGGGTGGAACTGGGTGCCCAGGATATTGTCGCGCCCGACCACCGCCGTGACCGGGCCGCCGTAATCGACCCGCGCCAGCAGATGCGCGGGATCGGCTACGCGGAACTGCCAGCTATGCACGAAATAGGCGTGATCGCCCGAATTGACCCCCTCCAGCACCGGATGGCCGCCCAGCACCTGAAGGTCGTTCCAGCCCATATGCGGCACTTTCAGGCCCGGATTTGCCTCGCGCGCGGCGATGGCGTCGATCTCTCCGCCGATCCAGCCCAGCCCCTCGGTGTCGCGATATTCATGGCCCAGATCGGCCAGCATCTGCATGCCGACGCAGATGCCCATGAAGGGGGCGCCGCGATCCAGGACCGCCTCGCGCAGCGCCTCGACCATGCCGGGCACGGCTTCCAGCGCGGCCTTGCAGGCCGGAAAGGCGCCATCGCCGGGCAGCACGATCCGATCCGCCGCCAGCACCGCCGCCGGGTCCGAGGTCACGACCACCTCGGCGCCGACCTCGCGGCCCATCAGCGCGAATGCCTTCTCTGCCGAATGCAGGTTGCCGCTGTCGTAATCGACCAGGGCCACCCGCATCAGAGCGCCCCCTTGGTCGAGGGCAGCACGCCCGCCATGCGCGGATCGTGCTCGACCGCTTCGCGCAGCGCGCGGGCGACGGCCTTGAAGGCGGCCTCGGCGATGTGATGGCTGTTGAAGCCGTGGATGCGGTCCACATGCAGCGTCACCCCGCCATGGGTGGCGAGCGCCTGGAAGAATTCACGCACAAGCTGGGTGTCGAATGTCCCGATCTTCTCGGTCGGGAAATCGACGTTCCAGATCAGATAGGCGCGGCCCGACAGATCCAGCGCCGCCGCGACCTGTGCATCGTCCATGGCCAGGTGAAAGCGGCCATAGCGGCGGATGCCCTTCTTGTCGCCCAGGGCCTTGACCAGCGCCTGACCCAGCGCGATGCCGGTATCCTCGACCGTGTGATGGTCGTCGACATGCAGGTCGCCCTTGGCCCGGATGGTCAGGTCGATCAGCGAATGGCGTGAGAGCTGGTCCAGCATATGGTCGAAAAAACCGACGCCGGTCGCGTTCTGATAACGCCCGGTCCCGTCCAGGTTCAGGTCCAACTCGATCGAGGTCTCGGCCGTCTGGCGGCTGATGGTGGCGCGGCGCATCTCGTCTCCTCAGGGCAGGCTCGCCCGCCTTATAGGGGCGGGTCCATGATCTGGAAAGTCGGATCTGGAAAAGCGCCAGCCGGGCCGCGCATGGCGCCGGCGCGCACAAGAAACCGCCGCAGGAGTGCCGAAAGCCCCGCCTGTTCTTGTCATACGCGCCGGGCGATGCCAAAAAGTCACAAGCGTGCAGCCTGAATCTGTGCATATTTGCCGAACGACCAGCTACCAAAAGGATCCTGGCCGATGAAAGACGACCTGAACGCCAGCGAAAAGCGGTTGATCGCCGCGCTTGATCGCATCGACAACTTTATTGACCGCGCCACCCGCCCGCCCGAAGGCGATGCGCCTGCCGCGCTTCGGGCCGAGAACCAGCGCCTGAACGCGGAACTGGCCGAATTGCGCGAGCGCGAGGCGAAGCTTCTGGCCGGGTTCGAGACGCGCCTGGCCGAGGCGAACGAGCGGCTGAACGCGGCGGGAGACGAGGCCGCCGCGCTTGCCGCCGCCAACGAAGCCCTGGCCGAGGCGAACCGCCAGTTGATCGCCGCCCAGGCGGGGCAGGGGGCCGAACCCGCCGCCTTGGCCGCGCATGAGGCCGAGATCGCCGCCTTGAAGGCCGCCCGCGCCGCCGAGATGGGCCAGATGGGCGATATCATCGATTCGCTCGACCGCATGTTGGCCCAGCCCGAGCCTGCGGGCCGCGCGCCGGTCCAGGTCGAGGCGCCGGTGTCCCCGGATCCGCGCGTCGATGCCACCGTCACCGCCGAGGAAAGGGACTGAACCATGGCTGTCGTCGAACTCTCGATCGGGCACAAGAGCTACTCTCTGACCTGTCAGGAAGGCGAGGAGCGGCTGCTGAGGCGTGCCGCCGTCCTGTTGGACACCGAGGCGCAGGCGATCCTGGGTCAGGCGGGCCGCATGCCCGAGCCGCGCCTGCTGCTGCTGGCAGGGCTGATGCTGGCCGACCGGACCTCGGGACTGGAGGACCGCGCCATCGCGGCCGAGCGCGAATTGGCGCGACTGAAGCAGAACCCGCCCCGCGTCGAGGTGCCGGTGGTGCCCGCAAGCCTGTCCGAGGCGATGGCCGAGCTTGCCGCCCGCGCCGAGGCGCTGGCCCAGAAGGCCGAGGAGAAACTGGCCGAGTAGGCCGCCGGCGGTCGCGCTGCCGGGATCGGGAAAACGGTGAAAGCCCAGGGCCGCGCTTCTACGAGAGGCGCGGTTTTTTCGTGCCGCGCGACTGGAGCGTCGCGGATATGCAAGCGCCGGATGCGCCGTCGCCGGGGTATTTGGGAAGCAAAGAAGGCCGAGCCGCGCGCTTCGGGGAGGGGCATCGGGCTGCTGCGAATCGGGGCGGTGCGGGGTTCGTGATCTGCGTATAAGCAGCGATAAATAAAGGAATTGTTCGCAAGTATCTGATAAAAGAGAAAATTAATCTCCATCGGAGAATTCGTCTTTTCTCTTGCTTTTATCTACTAGTCCTGTCGTAATTACGGAATTAACACTCGTGCCGCTTACCCGTGTTCCGGCCCCTAGAAGGAAGATCCGATGATCCGCACCATCCGCGTCAACGACAGCCAACTGGCCCATGGCCGCGTCATCCGCCGTCATTCGGGTGGCCGCATCACCATCCAGGATGGCATCAAGCGTATGACCGGCGTTCCGCTGCATCCGACCCTTCTGGACCGCCTTTTGCGGGGCGGTCTGGGTCGCGGCCTTGCGGTATTGGCGACGGTCGCGGGGCTGGGGCTGGCCGGGGGGCAGGCTTATGCCGAGAACAGCCTGCTGAACGTCAGCTACGACCCCACGCGTGAGCTTTACCGCGAAGTGAACGCGGCCTTTGCCAAGAAATGGGAGGCCGAGGGTCACAAGGCGCCGGTCGTCGAAAGCTCGCATGGTGGCTCGGGCGCGCAGGCGCGAGCGGTGATCGACGGGCTGAAGGCGCAGGTGGTGACGCTGGCCCTGGCCTCGGACATTGATCAGATCGCCGCCAAGGGCCTGCTGCCCGAGGATTGGCAGGGCCGGCTGCCGCACAACTCCTCGCCCTATACCTCGACCATCGTTTTCCTGGTGCGCGAGGGTAACCCGAAGGGGCTCAGCGACTGGGGCGATCTGGTCAAGGAGGGTGTCGAGGTGATCACCCCCAATCCCAAGACATCGGGCGGCGCGCGCTGGAACTATCTGGCCGCCTGGGCCTGGGCCGAAAAGAACGGCAAGGATCCCAAGGAATTCCTGCATGAGCTTTTCCAGCATGTGCCGGTGCTGGATTCCGGGGCGCGCGGCTCGACCACGACCTTTACCCAGCGCGGTATCGGCGACGTGCTGCTGGCCTGGGAGAACGAGGCTTATCTGGCATTGAACGAGCTGGGCGACGACCAGTTCGACATTGTGGTGCCCTCGGTTTCGATCCTGGCCGAACCGCCGGTGGCGCTGGTGGACAAGAACATCGCCGATGACGAGCAGAAGGCGCTGGCCGATGCCTATCTGAACTTTCTCTACAGCCCCGAAGGGCAGGCGCTGGCCTTCAAGAACTACTATCGTGCCTGGGATGCCAGCGCCGCCGATCCGGCCGATGTGGCACGGTTTCCCAAGCTGGATCTGGTGACCATCGCCGATTTCGGCGATTGGAAAAAGGCGCAGCCCGAGCATTTCGGCAATGGCGGCACCTTCGATCAGATCTATTCCGGGAAGTGAGCCATGGCCTTTGCGCTTCGCACCCAGAAATCCCCCATGCCCGGCTTTGGCCTGGGCATGGGCATCACGCTGACGATGCTTTCGTTGATCGTGCTGCTGCCCATCGGCGCGCTACTGGCCCAGGGTGCGCATTACGGCGCGGCTGGCATCTGGGAAACGGTGAACACGCCCCGCGTCTGGAGCGCGCTTTTCCTGTCCTTTCGCATCGCCTTCCTGGCCGCGCTGTTCAACCTGGTCTTCGGCACGCTTCTGGCCTGGGTGCTGACGCGCTATGAGTTTCCCGGCCGCCGCCTGGTCGACGCCATCGTGGATCTGCCCTTCGCGCTGCCGACCGCCGTGGCGGGGATCGCGCTGACCGCGCTTTACGCGCCGAACGGCGTGTTCGGCGGCGTCGCCAAGGCCCTGGGGCTGAAGATCGCCTATACCCAATGGGGCATCCTGATCGCCCTGATCTTCGTCGGCCTGCCCTTCGTCACCCGCACCGTCCAGCCCATCGTCGCCGAGATCGAGCGCGAGGTCGAAGAGGCCAGCGCAACGCTGGGCGCGGGGCGGCTTTACACCATGTATCGGGTGATCCTGCCCATGCTTGCCCCCGCCGCGCTGACCGGCTTCGCGCTGTCGCTGGCGCGGGCAGTGGGGGAATACGGCTCGGTCATCTTCATCGCCGGCAACCTGCCGATGAAGACCGAGATCGCGCCCCTGCTGATCGTCATCAAGCTTGAGGAATTCGACTATGACGGCGCCGCCGCCATCGGCATCGCCATGCTGGTCATCTCGTTCACCATGCTTCTGGTGATCAATCTTATCCAGATCTGGAGCCGCCGGAGGATCGGTCATGTTTGACAGCAGCTTGCCGGAACAACCCGTGCCGACCCCTAGTCCGACCCCGGCCGCAAGGCCCCGCGCCGGCGGCTGGCGCCCGGTGACCGAGGAAAGCGCGACCGTCCGCCGGCTGCTGATCGGGCTGGCCCTGGTCGGGCTGGCGCTTCTGGTCGTGGCGCCGCTGGCCGTGGTCTTCGCCGAGGCGCTGGCCAAGGGCGCGGGCGCGGCCATCGCCTCGCTCGCGCAGCCCGACGCGCGTTCGGCGGTGTGGCTGACGCTGCTGGTCGCGGTGATCGCGGTGCCGGTCAACGCGATCTTCGGCATCGCCGCCGCCTGGACCATCACCAAGTTCGACTTTCGCGGCAAGGCTTTCCTGATCACGCTGATCGACCTGCCGTTCTCCGTCTCTCCGGTGGTGGCGGGCCTGGCGCTGGTGCTGCTTTTCGGCACCAACAGCCTGATCGGCGGCTGGCTGGTCGCGGCGGGCTTCCCGATCATCTTCGCGCTGCCGGGAATCGTCCTGGCCTCGGTCTTCGTGACCTTCCCCTTCGTTGCCCGCGAGCTGATCCCGGTGATGATCGAGCAGGGCCGCGCCGAGGAAGAGGCCGCGCTGACGCTGGGCGCCTCGGGCTGGCGGGTGTTTCGCACCGTGACGCTGCCCAATATCAAATGGGCGCTGCTTTACGGCGTCCTGCTGTGCAATGCCCGCGCCATGGGCGAGTTCGGCGCCGTCGCGGTCGTGTCCGGCAAGATCCGAGGCCAGACCGCCACCATGCCGATCACCATCGAGATGATGTATAACGAATATCTTTCGGTCGCGGCCTTCAGCCTGGCCGCCGTGCTGGCGGCTCTGGCGCTGGTGACGCTGACCTTGAAGACCGGGTTGGAATGGCGCCATGCCGACCAGCTTGCCGCGACCCGCCGCCATTGATCCCGCAACGAGGTTCCCCATGCATATCGAGATCGACGAGATCGCCAAGGAGTTCGGTGCCACCACCGCGCTGCAACCCGTCAGCCTGTCCATCCCCTCGGGGGCGCTGGTGGCGCTGCTGGGGCCGTCCGGCTCGGGCAAGACCACGCTTCTGCGTATCCTTGGGGGGCTGGAATTCCCTTCCTCGGGGCGCGTGCTCTTCGACGGGCAGGACGCGACGGGCCTCTCGGTGCAAGAGCGCGGCGCAGGCTTCGTCTTCCAAAGCTACGCGTTGTTTCGGCACATGACCGTGTTCGAGAACATCGCCTACGGCCTGCGCGCCCGTCCGCGCGGCACCCGCCCCGCCGAGGGCGAGATCCAGCGCCGCGTCACCAAGCTTTTGGACCTGATCCAGCTTCCCCAGATCGCCAAGCGTTTCCCAAGCCAGCTTTCCGGCGGCCAGCGCCAGCGCGTGGCCTTGGCCCGCGCCCTGGCCATCGAGCCGCGCATGCTGCTGCTGGACGAGCCCTTCGGGGCGCTTGATGCCCGCGTGCGCAAGGAATTGCGCCAGGGCCTGCGCGAGATCCACGATACCACCGGCCTCACCAGCGTTTTCGTCACCCATGATCAGGATGAGGCGATGGAGCTGGCCGATCTGGTCGTCGTCATGTCCATGGGCCGGATCGAGCAGATCGGCCGCCCCCAGGACATCCGCGCCCGCCCCGCCACGCCCTTCGTCCGCCAGTTCATCGAGGCGTGAGAGCCGGTGCGACCGCGAAGGCTCCGCCCTTTGGCGGGGCCTTTTTGCTGGGGAAATCCCGGTGCCTGCGCGAAATCTGGTTAATCTGCTACTAATTGGACAGGTTGCCCGGCCGACCGTCTTCGATGCAAGACATGGTTGTGGGGGAATTCGTTCAGGGCGCCGCCCCCGCCGGCCGCGTCGCGCGGCCTAGCCCCTTTCGACAGGATTTTTAACCATGGCACGGGTTCAGACTTTCCTTCCCTTCGATCAGACCATCGTTGACTTCAATGCGCTTTACTGGGGCGATTCGACCTTTTACGACAATACCTCGCTGTCGCTGGCGGGCCGTGTCTATCAGGACGCCTCGGTCGTCACCTATGACGATGGCGAACTCTATTACCTGAATATCGTCGCCGGAAACGGCCTGCGCGCCAATGGCTGGGGCGAGGTGGTCTCGGGCAATATCACCGGGCTTTTCCAGGCGGTGGGACTAAGCTCCTCCAACTATTACGATCAGGTGTTCATGACCGGCATCTCGGTCTCGGGCGCCGAGTTCTATCGCGCGACCAGCACCCAGGGCAGCCAGGACGACCAGGCGCTGATCCGCAAGGCGCTGGCCGGAAACGACCGCTTCGACCTTGGCGATTACGATGACCGCGCCCAGGGCCATGGCGGCCATGACGCGATGTATGGCAATGGCGGCAACGACACGCTGGAAGGCGGCGCGGGCAAGGACAGCATCAGGGGCGGCGCCGGGCATGACCGGCTGTTCGGCGGCACCGGCGACGACCATCTGTGGGGCGGCGCGGGAAGCGACCGCCTTCATGGCGGCATCGGCAATGACTGGCAACACGGCGGGGCAGGGGCCGATGTCTTCGTCTTCAGCGATGTCGCCCAGCTTGGTCGCAACGTCGCCACGACCGATACCATCGCCGACTTCACCCGAGGCCAGGACAAGATCGACCTGTCGGGCATCGACGCCATGGCGGGGCAGTCCGGCAACCAGGCTTTCACCTTCATCGGCCGCAACGCCATCGGCACCTCGGCGCGGGGCGAGGTCTCGTTCCAGACCTACGACCGGGCGGGCACCGCGAATGACGTGACCGTGATCCGTATCGACACGGACGCCGACCGCGATGCCGAGGCGGTGATCCGCCTTGCCGGCATCCACGGCCTGACCGCCAGCGACTTCATCCTGTAGGGCCGCGCCGCGATCCCTGCCGGGGGTCGGCCTATGCGCCGGCCCCCGGCTTTTTTACCCCGCCTTGCCGCGCGGACCCTTGCGACTTCGCGGGTCATGGCTATAACCCCGGACGATTTACCTGCCGCCAGCCTTCGAGGGACCGCCATGCCGAAAAGAACCGATATCAAATCCATCCTGATCATCGGTGCCGGTCCCATCGTCATCGGGCAGGCATGCGAATTCGATTATTCCGGCGCCCAGGCCTGCAAGGCCCTGCGCGAAGAGGGCTATCGGGTCATCCTGGTCAACTCGAATCCCGCCACGATCATGACCGATCCCGAGATGGCCGATGCCACCTATATCGAGCCGATCACCCCCGAAATCGTCGAAAAGATCATCGCCAAGGAGCGGCCCGACGCGCTGTTGCCCACCATGGGCGGGCAGACCGGGCTGAACACGGCGCTGGCCCTGGCCGACATGGGCGTCCTGAACCGCTACGGGGTCGAGTTGATCGGCGCGCAGCGCGCCGCCATCGAGATGGCCGAGGACCGCAAGCTGTTCCGCGAGGCGATGGACCGCATCGGCCTGGAAAACCCGCGCGCCACCATCGTCGCGGCGCCGAAGCTGGCCAGCGGCAAATACGACATCCCGGCCGGCATCGCCCAGGCCCTGGCCGACCTTGAAGAGATCGGCCTGCCCGCGATCATCCGCCCCGCCTTTACCCTGGGCGGCACCGGCGGCGGCGTCGCCTATAACCGCGACGATTACGAACGCATCGTGCGGTCCGGGCTGGAAGCCTCGCCCGTGGCGCAGGTGCTGGTCGATGAATCCCTGCTGGGCTGGAAGGAATACGAATTCGAGGTGGTGCGCGACCGCGCCGACAACGCGATCATCGTCTGTTCCATCGAAAACGTCGATCCGATGGGCGTGCATACCGGCGACTCGATCACCGTCGCCCCCGCGCTGACCCTGACCGACCGCGAATACCAGCGCATGAGGAACGGTTCCATCGCGGTGCTGCGCGAGATCGGCGTCGAGACGGGCGGCTCGAACGTGCAATGGGCGGTCAACCCCAAGGACGGCCGCATGGTCGTGATCGAGATGAACCCGCGCGTCAGCCGCTCTTCGGCGCTGGCGTCCAAGGCCACGGGTTTCCCCATCGCCAAGATCGCGGCGAAGCTGGCCGTCGGCTATACGCTGGACGAGCTGGACAACGACATCACCCGCGTCACCCCCGCCAGCTTCGAGCCGTCCATAGATTATGTCGTGACCAAGATCCCCCGCTTTGCCTTCGAGAAGTTTCCGGGGTCGAAACCCGAACTGACCACGGCGATGAAATCCGTGGGCGAGGTGATGGCCATCGGCCGCAGCTTCCATGAATCGCTGCAAAAGGCGCTGACCTCGATGGAGAACGGGCTGACCGGCCTTGACGAGATCGAGATCCCCGGCGCGCCCGACAAGGCCGCCGTCATCAAGGCGATCAGCGCCCAGACCCCGGACCGGCTGCGGCTGATCGCCCAGGCCATGCGCCACGGCCTGACCAATGACGAGATCCAGCACGCCACCGCCTTCGATCCCTGGTTCCTCGACCGCCTGCGCGAGATCGTCGATGCCGAGAACGCCGTGCGCCAGAACGGCCTGCCGAAGGATGTCGAGGGGCTGCGCCGTCTCAAGATGATGGGCTTTACCGATGCGCGCCTGGCCGATCTGGCGCGCTCGACCGAAAAGACCGTCCGCGCCGCCCGCCGCGTGCTGGACCTGCACCCGGTCTTCAAGCGCATCGACACCTGCGCCGCCGAATTCGAGGCCCAGACCCCCTATATGTATTCCACCTATGAGGCCCCCGTCATGGGCGAGGTGGAAAACGAGGCCCGTCCCAGCGACCGCAAGAAGGTCGTGATCCTGGGCGGCGGCCCCAACCGCATCGGCCAGGGCATCGAGTTCGATTATTGCTGCTGCCACGCCTGTTTCGCGCTGACCAAGGCCGGCTACGAGACGATCATGGTCAACTGCAACCCCGAGACGGTCTCGACCGATTACGACACCTCGGACCGGCTTTATTTCGAGCCGCTGACGCTTGAGCATGTGCTGGAAATCCTGGCGGTCGAGCAGGAAAACGGCACCCTTCACGGCGTCATCGTCCAGTTCGGCGGCCAGACGCCCCTGAAGCTCGCCAATGCGCTGGAGGAGGAGGGCATCCCGATCCTGGGCACCACCCCCGATGCCATCGACCTGGCCGAGGACCGCGAGCGGTTCCAGAAGCTGCTCAACGATCTGGGCCTGAAGCAGCCGATCAACGGCATCGCCCGCTCGGATGCCGAGGCGCTTGAGATCGCCGCCCGCATCGGTTTCCCGCTGGTCATCCGCCCCTCTTATGTGCTGGGTGGCCGCGCGATGGAGATCGTGCGCGACATGGACCACCTGAACCGCTACATCCGCGAGGCGGTGAAGGTTTCGGGCGACAGCCCCGTGCTTCTGGACAGCTACCTGTCCGGCGCCATCGAGGTCGATGTGGACGCGCTGTCGGACGGCACGACCGTCCATGTCGCCGGCATCATGGAGCATATCGAGGAGGCCGGCGTCCATTCCGGCGACAGCGCCTGTTCGCTGCCGCCCCATACGCTGGATCCCGAAACCATCGCCGACCTCAAGCTTCAGACCGTGGCCATGGCCCGCGCGCTGAACGTCGTCGGGCTGATGAACGTGCAATTCGCGCTGAAGGACGGCGTGATCTATGTGCTTGAGGTCAATCCCCGCGCCTCGCGCACGGTGCCCTTCGTCGCCAAGGCCACCGACAGCGCCATCGCCAGCATCGCTGCGCGCCTGATGGCGGGCGAGCCGATGTCCGCCTTCCCCGCGCGCGCCCCCTATCCCGAGGGCGTCGGCCCCGAGACCCCGCTGCCCTTCGCCGATCCGCTGACGCTGGCCGATCCGAACACCCCCTGGTTTTCCGTCAAGGAGGCGGTGCTGCCCTTTGCCCGCTTCCCCGGCGTCGACACGCTGCTGGGGCCGGAAATGCGCTCGACCGGCGAGGTGATGGGCTGGGATCGCAGCTTTGCCCGCGCCTTCCTGAAGGCGCAGATGGGGGCGGGGACGCATCTGCCCGAAAGCGGCCAGGTCTTCGTCTCGGTCAAGGATGCCGACAAGTCCGAGGCGCTGGCCCAGGCCGCCCGCGACCTGGCCGAGATGGGCTTCACCCTGGTCGCCACCTCGGGCACCGCCGCCTTCCTGCGCGGTGCGGGGGTTCAGGCCGAACTGGTCAACAAGGTCTATGAAGGCCGCCCGAACATCGTGGACCGCCTGAAGAACGGCGGCATCGCCATGGTCCTGAACACGACCGAGGGCGCCCAGGCCATCGCCGACAGCCGCGACATCCGGGCGGTGGCGCTGAACGACAAGATCCCCTATTTCACCACGGCGGCGGGCAGCATCGCGGCCGTCGCGGCGATCAAGTCGCGGGGCGAGGGCGAGGTCGGCGTGCGGGCCTTGCAGGCGTAACACCCCTTTGAAATGACAGGGGCCTCTCTTGCGAGGGGCCCTTTTTCATGCGCCGGAACTCCGGCCCACCGTCAGGCGAATATGAAATCGCTGGCGTCCAGCACCGCCGCGTCGATACCCTTGATCAGCACGACCGTGCCTCCGGCCAGCGTCATCGTGCAATCGGATCCGCTATTTTCCAATACCAGATCGGCGAATGCGACATTGCCGTTCGTGCCGATGATCCTGAATTTGTCGATGCCGTCCACATAATCGGAAACGGTGTCGTTTCCCTCGGCCACATTATAGCTGAACCGGAAAGTGTCGCTATCCGCGCCGCCGATCAGGCTGTCATTACCGGCATCGCCGACCAGCGTGTCATTTCCCGCATCGCCTGAAAGCGTATCGTTTCCGGTGCCGCCGCCGATGAAGTCGCCGCCGTTCTTTCCGTAAACGATATCGTCTCCGCCGGCTGAATAGATGGTATCCGAGAAGTCGATGAAATCGAAGCCGCGGATCGTATCGTTATTCCCTTGACCGTATATATACCCTAATTCTCCGCCCATCGTCACATAGACAGATATCGTGGATACGTCGATCAATCCGCTGCCTTGCAGGTGCAGGGGCTTGGTGGCGCTCATATTCCATAGCTGCTCGACAAACGTAACCTCTCCTATTCGCGTATACGAGCCAGTCGTCGTATCGTAGTTCGTGACTATTCTGTCTATGCCAGCTTCTCCGTGAACGTTGTCGCCTGCCAGGGAACTGCTATCGTAGGTGACTCTTTCCAGATAGAATGTGTCGTCCCCCGCGCCGCCATATAGGGTATCCTTGCCTGCTCCGCCCCATAGGGTGTCGTTGCCGTCGTTACCATAAAGATAGTCGGCGCCGTTGTCGCCTTGCAAAGAGTCGTCTCCAGCCCCGCCGTATAGAGCGTCGTTTCCATCCAATCCCTTGATGGTATCGTTGCCACCATTGCCATACAGCACGTTATTGCCGCTCGCGCCGGTGATGGAATCGGCGGATTCCGTCCCTATGACGGACCCGCCGCTGGTGGTTGCTGTCAATGTCGCCATTTGATCCCCATGACCTGAATAATCGAAAAATTTTATAAGCTTTGTCGTTGCCACAACCTATGGTTACGCATAATTTGTCTGCTGTATCTCGGTATTTTCTCGAATGGAGGGTTTTTCGTGTTTCTTTCGTCCAGTGATGTTGCTCTTTCGCTACTCTCCTTTCGTGGGATCCCGAATGTCACCACGGCAGGCGCAGGCGTATTGTCCAGTGCCAAGCCGGCGCCGGTCGTCGCGCGGCAGGACAGCACGGATACCTCCGGCACGACCTATTCCGCCGCCTCCGCGGCAGAGGACGCCAAATGGGCGATGACACATGAGAAGGTGAGGCGAGCGGTCGAGGCCCAGAAAAAGCTGGCGAATGGATCGGTCAGCCCCTTCGACACCGAGGTTGGCCAGACCGCCGGTGTGGGCGAGGCGCGCTTTCGCCTGTTCGAGAAAGACCCGCGCATGGAGTTCGAGGGCAGCTTTTTCCCCACCTTCGTCGAAACGCCCATGGGCGCCACCCAGCCTCAGCGCGATGGCGATTTCCTGTCGCGCGGCGATGCCATGGCCTATGCCTATCACTTCGCCACCGCGCTTGACGAGGATGCGCGGAACTCGGTCGTGGAAATGGCCTGGGTCAATGCCAATAGTGACACCACCCGCGACGCCTCGGGCCGGATCTATGGCGTGTCGAGCGATGGCCGGATCAGCGGCGATTCTAAAGAGGGGACGGAACACGGGACGTTCCATTCGGTCATGACCTTCCATCGCATGGAACGACAGGCCGCCTCGCTCGCCAACCTGTTCAGCCTCGATACCGCCAGCGTGACCAATGCGGCCTATGACGGCACCTATCAGGGTTTCAGCCTCAGCCACGGCACGCTGGGCAAGATCATGGATGTTTCGGCCGATGGGCAGGTCACGCTTTACGATGCCCAGGGCAACGCCTACAGCGCCGCCGAATACAGCGCCGCGAATATCGACGGCGGTATCCCGGAACTGCGCAACGACCTGCTGCGCCAGGCCGACCGGCAAATGGCGCGGGCCTAGGACCTTGAACGGATGCCTTGTCCGATCCACCCCAAGGCATCCATCCATCCACCCCCGCCCGATCCTTGATCCGGTCCAGCCGCCCATGACCTCACCGCTTGATCCGTGATCCGATCCCGTTTCTCTATCCTGCCGCCCGATCCCGTCCACGGCATTCCATGTCTCTGGTCCCGCAGGGCGTCCAACCGCATCCCGCGCCGGGCGGTGCCTCACTTTCGCCTTAGCCCGTTCAACTCCACTTGCGGCACCGCCGGGGCCATCCGTTTCGTCCCCATCGGCACGCCCGGCTTGTCGTCCAGGGGCGTCGCCGCCTTGCCGAACACCTCATCCTCCAGCCGCCGCACATGATCCAGATGTCCCGGAACGGGTGCTGTCTGTCGAATATATGACTTATTTTCAATACATTGTTAGAAACGGGAAAGGGCGCGGGTGTCTCCGGCCCGCGCCCTCCCTCGTTATCCAGACGCACCCCACCACAAGCACGAACGGACAACTATCCTAATGGATTCTCAGATGGACATAATGCCCCGAGATCGTCTCGGCGTCGAGAAGAGGAACAATCAAATATTTAGCTTTCGGCAGAAAATCGGTTCTACAGCAGGTCCTAGGCAAAAGAGTGACGCAGCGGCGTGAAACAGACGTGAATGTCGCGTGCTTCCGTCGCATGCCTTCCGGCGCCTTTTCCGTTGCCTGGGCCGGGCCGCCCCGCTATCGCAAGGCGAAAAGGGGGTCCGTATCATGAGCGTCAACACATTCGGCCGCGTCTTCACCTTCACCACCTGGGGCGAAAGCCATGGGCCAGCCCTGGGCGCGACGGTGGATGGCTGCCCGCCGGGCATCGCCCTGGACGAAGCCTTTATCCAGCAATTCCTGGACCGCCGCCGGCCCGGCACCTCGAAATTCACCACCCAGCGGCAGGAGGCCGACCAGGTCCGCATCCTGTCGGGCACCTTCGAGGGGCACACGACCGGCACGCCGATCCAGCTTATGATCGAGAACACCGACCAGCGCAGCAAGGATTACGGCGAGATCGCGCAGGCATTCCGCCCCGGCCATGCCGATCTGGCCTATCACCTGAAATACGGCATTCGCGACTATCGCGGGGGCGGGCGCTCCAGCGCGCGTGAGACGGCGGCGCGGGTCGCGGCGGGGGGGGTGGCGCAGGCGGTGCTGCGCGATCTGGTGCCGGGGCTGACAATCACCGGCTATATGGTGCAGATGGGCGGCCTGCATCTGGACCGTGCGAATTTCGACCCGGCCGAGATCGGCAACAATCCCTTCTTCCTGCCCGATGCCAGCGCCGTTCCTGCCTGGGAGGAGTATCTGAACACGATCCGTAAGGACCAGAACAGCGTCGGCGCCGCGATCGAGGTTCTGGTCCAGGGCTGTCCGCCGGGTCTGGGCGCGCCGGTCTATGGCAAGCTCGATACCGACCTTGCCGCCGCGATGATGTCGATCAATGCGGTCAAGGGCGTCGAGATCGGCGAGGGCATGGGCGCCGCCGCCCTGAACGGCGTGCAGAACGCCGACGAGATCCGCATGGGCAATGACGGCCCGCGCTATCTCTCGAACCATGCGGGCGGCATCCTGGGGGGTATCTCGACCGGGCAGGACATCGTGGTGCGTTTCGCGGTCAAGCCCACCAGTTCGATCCTGACGCCGCGCCGGACCATCAACCGGCGGGGAGAAGAGATCGAGCTGATCACCAAGGGCCGGCACGATCCCTGCGTCGGCATCCGCGCCGTCCCGATCGGCGAGGCGATGGCCGCCTGCGTGATTCTGGACCACCTGCTTCTGGACCGCGCCCAGACTGGCGGGGCGCGTGGCCGGATCGGCTGAGCGCGTGGGAAATTCCCTTGGCCGGGGTGGGATTTGCATGAAAGCGGCGATTGTCGTATGAATGTCATATTCCTGACGCATAACCGTCGCGTCCCGGCCCTAGAGGTCTGGCAGGCCGATCCCGGCCCTTGGGAAATATCAGGAGGGATCCTATGACATCCGCGAAACATGCCCTTTTGGCCAGTGCGGCCCTTGCCGCCTCGGCCAGCTTCGCCCAGGCGCGCGACCAGATCCAGATCTCGGGCTCGTCGACCGTGCTGCCTTATGCCACCATCGTGGCCGAGGCTTTCGGCGAGAATACCGACTATCCGACCCCGGTCGTGGAATCAGGCGGTTCGTCCGCCGGGCTGAAGAAATTCTGCGCGGGCGTGGGCGACAACACCATCGACATCGCCAACTCCTCGCGTCCGATCAAGGACGGCGAGAAGGCGGCCTGCAAGGCCGCCGGCGTCACCGAGATCATGGAGGTGCGCATCGGCTATGACGGCATCGTCTTCGCCAGCGACAGCACCAGCCATGACTTCCAGTTCACGCCCGCCGACTGGTTCAACGCCTTGGCGGCGAATGTGGTCCAGGACGGCAAGGTTGTGCCGAACCCCTATACCAACTGGAACCAGATCCGCCCCGACTTGCCCGACCAGCAGATCCTGGCCTTCGTCCCCGGCACCAAGCACGGCACGCGCGAGGTGTTCGAGGAGAAGGTGATCCATGCCGGCTGCACGGAATCGGGTGCCGAGGCCGCCTTCGTCGCGGCGGGCGACGATGAAAAGAAGGCGGGCGAGGCCTGCATGGCGCTGCGCACCGACGGCAAGTCGGTCGATATCGACGGCGACTATACCGAGACCCTGGCCCGCATCCAGTCGGCCAAGAACGGCATCGGCGTCTTTGGCCTGTCCTTCTATGAGAACAATACCGACAAACTGAAAGTCGCGTCGATGTCGGGTGTCGTGCCCTCGACCCAGACCATCGCCTCGGGCGAATACCCGGTGTCGCGGCCGCTGTTCTTCTATGTCAAGAAACAGCATTTCGGCAGCGTCGACGGGCTGAAGGATTTCGTCGAATTCTTCGTCTCGGACGATCTTTCCGGCCCCGAGGGGCCGCTGGCCACCTATGGTCTGGTCTCGGACCCCGAGCTTTCCCAGACCCAGGCGGCCGTCGCCGCTGAAACCACCATCGCCGAATAAGGCGCCCCGGTGCGGGGCCGCGACGGTCCCGCGTCTTCCCTGTCCCTGAGTTCGAGGCCCCCATGCCTGTCACCTGGACCATGCTGCTTGTCCTGGCCCTGGCGGTTTCCGGTTATTTCGTCGCTCGCGCGCGGGTTCTGTCCGCGGCGGGGGGCGACAGCCGCAAGCTTCATTCGCGGCCCAGCTATTACGGCTGGAACGTCGCGCTTTTCACCGCGATCCCGGCGCTGTTCCTGATCGCGATCTGGTCCTTCGCCCAGCCGGGCGCCAACCCCGTCCTGGTCACGGCGGCCGGCCTGATCCTGGGCGCGCTGGGGCTGGGCTGGTCGCTGTCGCGCACCGCGCCCGATTTCCGCGCCCGCAACGCGGTCGAGGGGGTGGTGAAGTTCCTGCTGATCCTTTGTTCCTGCATCGCCATCGTGACGACCGCCGGCATCGTGCTTTCGATGATCTTCGAGACCAGCCATTTCTTCCGGCAATATCCCTGGCACGAGTTCCTGTTCGGCACGACCTGGTCGCCCCGCTTCGGCGGCGGCTCGCAACTGGGCATTCTGCCGCTGGTCTGGGGGACGATGTATATCTCGGCGATCGCGCTGGCGGTCTCGATCCCCATCGGGCTTTTCGCGGCGATCTACATGTCGGAATATGCCTCGCCCCGGCTGCGCGGCTTCGCCAAGCCCGCGATCGAGGTGCTGGCGGGCATCCCGACCATCGTTTACGGGCTTTTCGCGCTGATCACCGTGGGGCCGCTGCTGCGCGACTGGTTCGCCCAGCCGCTGGGCCTGGGCAGTTCCGGCTCGTCGGTGATGACGGCGGGGCTGGTCATGGGGATCATGTTGATCCCCTTCGTCAGCTCGCTGTCCGACGACATCATCAACGCGGTGCCCCAATCCCTGCGCGACGGCGCGCTCGGCCTCGGCTCTACCCATTCCGAGACGATCCGCAAGGTCGTGCTGCCGGCGGCCCTGCCGGGCATCGTCGGTGCCGTGCTGCTGGCCGCGTCCCGCGCCATAGGCGAGACGATGATCGTCGTCCTGGGCGCCGGGGCCGCCGCGCGCATGAGCCTTAATCCCTTCGAGGCGATGACAACGATCACCGTCAAGATCGTCAGCCAGTTGACCGGAGACACGGATTTCGCCTCGCCCGAGACGCTGGTGGCCTTCGCGCTGGGGATCACGCTGTTCGTCGTGACCCTGGGCCTGAACATCCTCGCGCTCTACATCGTGCGCAAATATCGCGAGCAATACGAATGAGTGACGCATCCATTTCCGCAACCAACGCCGGCCGGGCGACAAGCTCGCTTCTGGTGCTGGACGAGCGCACCCGCAAGCGCAATGCCGCCGAGGCGCGGTTCCGCGCCTATGGGCTGGGCGCGATCATCGTCTCGATCCTGGCGCTGATCATGCTGTTGATCTCGATTTTCACCGGCGGGCTGGGGGCGTTCCGCCAGACCTATCTGGAAATCCCGGTGACGCTTGAGGCGAGCCAACTTGACAAGGGCGGCAATCGCGCGCCCGAGGATCTGAAAAAGGTCCTGACCCTGGCCTATGGCAAGATCCTGGACCAGTCGCTGCAAGCGGCCATCGCCCAGAACGGCATCGCGGTGCCGGACCTGTCGGCCAAGGACGTGTCGAACCTGATCTCGAAAGAGGCGTCGGCCCAGCTACGCAACCAGGTGCTGGCGGATCCCGATCTGATCGGCCAGACCATCAAGACCCGCGTGCTGGTGAACGGCCGCGTGGACGGCTATTACAAGGGCCGCGTCAGCATGGAGAGCGCGGCGCGGGACGCCAATACCTCGCCCGCGCAATTGCGGCTTGCCGATACGCTGAAGGAAAAGGGCCTGCTTGCCACCGAATGGAACTGGTCCTTCCTGACCAGTCCCGACGCCTCGGACCAGCGCCCGGAAGCGGCGGGCGTGGGGGTGGCGATCCTCGGCTCGCTCTACATGATGCTGGTGGTGCTGCTGCTGGCCGTGCCCATCGGCGTCGCCGCCTCGGTCTATCTTGAGGAATTCGCGCCGAAGAACCGCTGGACCGACATCATCGAGGTCAATATCTCGAACCTGGCGGCGGTGCCGTCCATCGTGTTCGGCATCCTGGGCCTGGCCGTGTTCATCAACTTCGCCCATCTGCCGCAATCGGCGCCCATCGTGGGCGGCCTTGTGCTGGTGCTGATGACGCTGCCGCGCATCATCATTCCGGCCCGCGCCGCGCTGAAGGCGGTGCCGCCCTCGATCCGCGACGCGGCGCTGGGGGTGGGGGCCTCCAAGATGCAATCCGTGCTGCATCACGTCCTGCCGCTGGCGACGCCGGGCATCCTGACCGGGGTGATCCTGGGGCTGGCCCAGGCGCTGGGCGAAACCGCGCCGCTTTTGCTGATCGGCATGGTCGCCTTCGTCAAGAACTTCCCCGCCGCGCCGCCGCAGGGCCTGTTCGATCCCGCCTCGGCCCTGCCGGTGCAGGTCTATAACTGGACCCAGCGCGCGGACCCCGCCTTCATGGAGCGTGCATCCGGCGCCATCATCGTGCTGCTGGCGCTGCTCATGTGCATGAACATCCTTGCCATCTTCCTGCGCCGCAAGTTCGAGCGCCGCTGGTAAACCCGGACGGAGTCGCCGATTATGAACGATATGAGAATTGTGGAGCGCAGCGTGAGCCAGACGGAAACCAAGATATCGGCCCGGAAGGTGCAGGTCTATTACGGAGACAAGCACGCCATCAAGGATGTGGACGTGGACATCCTGGACAAGACCGTGACCGCCTTCATCGGCCCGTCGGGCTGCGGAAAGTCCACCTTCCTGCGCTGCCTGAACCGCATGAACGATACCATCGACATCTGCCGGGTCGAGGGGCGGATCGACCTGGACGGAGAGGACATCTACGACAGGCGCGTCGATCCGGTGCAATTGCGCGCCAAGGTGGGCATGGTCTTCCAGAAGCCGAACCCCTTCCCGAAGTCGATCTACGACAATGTGGCCTACGGCCCGCGCATCCACGGACTGGCGCGCAACCGCGCCGAACTCGATGAGATCGTCGAGAGGTCGCTGCGCGGAGCCGCGCTTTGGAACGAGGTCAAGGACCGGCTCTCGGAACCCGGCACCGGGCTTTCGGGCGGCCAGCAGCAGCGGCTTTGCATCGCCCGCGCCGTCGCGACCTCGCCCGAGGTGCTGCTGATGGACGAGCCGTGCTCGGCCCTGGATCCCATCGCCACTGCCCAGGTCGAGGAACTGATCGACGACTTGCGCAGGAATTTCTCGGTCGTGATCGTGACGCATTCGATGCAGCAGGCCGCGCGGGTCAGCCAGAAGACCGCCTTCTTCCACCTGGGCAACCTGGTCGAATATGGCAGCACCGACGACATCTTCACCCGCCCGCGCGATCCGCGGACGGAAAGCTATATCTCGGGCCGCATCGGCTGATCCGGCGGGAAAAGGAATGAACATGAACAGTGAACGCCATATCTCGTCCGCTTTCGACCGCGATCTGGAAACCGTCCAGGCGCTGGTCGTCAAGATGGGCGGCATGGTCGAAAGCGCGATCAACGACGCCGCCATCGCGCTGGAAACCCGCGACGATGAACTGGCCGATGAGGTGCGCCGCCGCGACAAGGCCATCGACAAGCTGGAGATGCAGATCAACGAAGAGGCGGCCCGGCTGATCGCGCTGCGCGCGCCCCGCGCCACCGACCTGCGCACCGTGCTGACGGTGATCAAGATCTCGGCCATTCTGGAGCGTATCGGCGATTACGCCAAGAATATCGCCAAGCGCAGCCATGTCCTGGTCAACATGCCGACCGTCGACGGCGCGGGCATGGCCCTGCGGCGCATGTCGGCCACGGTCGAGGGGATGATGAAGGACGCGCTTGACAGCTATATCCAGCGCGACGCGGCGCTGGCGGCGGATGTGCGCAAGCGCGATCTGGAAGTGGACCAGATGTATAACGCGCTGTTTCGCGAATTCCTGACCTATATGATGGAGGATCCGCGCAATATCACCGCCTGCATGCACCTGCATTTCATCGCCAAGAACATCGAGCGCATGGGCGACCACGCCACCGGCATCGCCGAGCAGGTCATCTATCTTGCCACCGGCGAACTGCCCGAGGATTCGCGCCCGAAAAGCGACAGCCTGACCGGCGGGCAGGGCTAGGCCCATGGCCCAGGCTCAACCCTGCGTCCTGGTCGTCGAGGACGAGGGCGCGCAGCGCGAGATCCTGAAATACAACCTTGAAGCCGAGGGGTTCATGGTCGTCCTGGCCGAGAATGGCGACGAGGCGATGCTTCTGGTCGCCGAAGAACAGCCCGACCTGATCGTGCTGGACTGGATGCTGCCCAATATCAGCGGTATCGAGATCTGCCGCCGCATCAAGGCCGATCCCGCGACGCGGGCGATCCCGATCATCATGCTCTCGGCCCGCTCGGAAGAGGTGGACCGGGTGCGGGGCCTGGAAACCGGGGCCGACGATTATGTCGTGAAGCCCTATTCCGTGGTCGAACTGATGGCACGGCTGCGCACGCAACTGCGCCGCACCCGCCCGGCCTCGATGGGAGAAAGGCTTAGCTTTTCCGACATCATCCTGGACGCGGCCGAGCATCGCGTGTTCCGGGGCGGGCAGGCGCTGCATCTTGGCCCGACCGAGTTCCGGCTGCTTTCCACGCTGATGGAAAAGCCGGGCCGGGTCTGGACGCGCGAGCAATTGCTGGACCGGGTCTGGGGTCGCGACATCTATGTCGATACCCGCACCATCGACGTGCATGTCGGCCGGCTGCGCAAGGCGCTGATGTCGCATGGCGGCGACAATCCCGTCCGCACCGTCCGGGGCACCGGCTACGCCCTGGGCTAAAAGACCCGAGGGGCCGCGGGGATCGTTTCCCGCGGCCCGCGCCGGTCAGCCGTTTTCCTGTTCCAGAAGATCCGTGATCCGGCGCACCGAGACGCGGCGGTTGTCGCGCTCGTCCGTTTCGCTGGGGATCAGCAGGAACTGTTCGCCATAGCCCTGCACGACCATGTTCTCGGGCGGGACCTGGTAATATTCGGTCAGCGCTAGGGCCACCGATTCCGCGCGCCGGTCCGACAGAGCCAGGTTCGCGGCGCTGGAGCCCACCGCATCGGTATAGCCTTCGATCATGAAGACCTCGTTCGGGTTCTGGTCGACAGAGTCGCGGATCACCTTGCCCAGCGTGGCCAGTTGCGCGGCCTGGTTGGGGTTCAGCGCCGCCGAGCCGGTGTCAAAGGTGATCTCGGGCACGTTGACCGGCGCCACCAGCGCGCGCACCTCGGGGATGTCGCGGATCTGGCCCAGGGTAAAGCGGCGGTCCACCTGGCTTTCGCGCAAAAGCGCCGTGCGCAGGTCGCTCTCGTTCCAGGGGCGGCTGCTGTATTCCACCGGCTGGGGCGGCGGCAGGGTCGAGATCTGCACCGGCCGCGCCCGCGTGTCGTCGATCAGCGAGGTCTCGCGCCCGTCGGGACGGATCAGCGTGCGGCGCAGGATGTTCATGTCCGCGTCCCGGATCGTGACGACCCGGCTGCCATCGGCGCGCAGCACCGTGGTTCGGGTCGAGCCGTCCCGGAAGGTCTCGGTCCGCACGTCCGAGCCGGGCTGATACAGCAGCGCATTGTCGTCGCGCACGATCTGCTGGCTGCCATCGGGCAGGGTCAGGACCGCGCGGTCGCCGGTATTCAGCGCCACCTGGCGATTGCCGGACATCAGCTTGCCGACCGCGAAGCCTGCGGCCCCGGCCAGAAGCAGCTTGGCGATGTCGCTGCCCCGGTCGTCATCGTCGTCGTCGCGGTTCCTGTCGCGCCGCCGGTCCCGCTCGCGCTCGCGCCGCTCAAGTTCGCGGCGCAGGTCGGCATCGCTCATGTCGCGGCCGTCGCGCTCGCGCAGCCCGTCCTGGATGCGGGTGCCGAAATCCTGGTTCGAGCGGCGGAAGTTCTGGTCCGTGATCTTGCGTTCGCTGACGCGGCCATCATTGCCGTCGCGGGCGGCGGCCAGCGCGGCGGCGGCGGGCAGGACGCCCCCTTGGGCCGCACGGCGGATCAGGTCGGTTTCGCGGGCGCGGGCCTCGGGCGCCGCAAGCTGGGTTTCACGCTCGCTTTTCACGGCACGGCGGCGCTTTTCCAGATCGGCCTGCTGCGCCTTCAGCGCCTCGCGCTGGCGTTCCTCGGCCAGGCGTTGGCGATTTTCGGCCTCGCGTCTGGGATTGGGGGGCTGGGGGACGGGCTGGTCGCGGTCCGCCTGGCGCTGCCGGTCCTGCGGCGGGCGGCGGTCGGGCTGGTCCGCGCCGCCTTTGCGCTGATCCGCCTGCCGCTCCTGCGGGGGCCTATCCTTGGCGGGCCTATCCTTGCCGGGGCGGTCCTTGCCGGGGCGGTCCTTGGCGGGGCGGTCATCCCCCGCGCGCTCCGCCGCATCCAGGCGGGGCTTTCGCTCCTTGTCCTGCATGGCGCGGCGCAGGTCGTCGGCATCCTTGGGCGGCTGCTTCGCCGTCGAAGGCAAGGGCTTCGCCTGGTCGCGCACGGGCTGCTTGTCCTTCGCCGCGCGCTCGGGGCGGTCCGGCTCGGTCCGACGCGGGGCGGGGAGCTGCTTGTCCGCCTGGATGCGGTCCCTCTCACCCGCGCGCCGCTCGGACGCTGCGGCCTTGGGTGGGGCCTGACGGGTCGGCTTCTCGTCGCGTTCCCTGGCATGAGGGGCGGGTCGTTTCTGCGCCTCCGAGGGGGGCTGCTTGCGCTGGGGCTGAGCTTTCGGCTCTTGCGCCTTGCGCTCGGGCTGGGCCTTCCTTTCGGGCTGGGGCTGGGGCTGGGGCTGGGGCTTGGCGGCCGGCTGCGTCTTCCTCTCGGGCGGGGCCTTGCGCTCTTCCTTGCGTGGCTGCTCGCGCTTGGGTTCGGCGGCCTTCTTCTCTTTCTGCTCCTGTTTGCGCTTTTGCAGCAGGATCTGTTCCTGGATCGAACCACCCTGGTCCTGCGCGATCGCGATCTGGGGCAGCACCAGCGAGATGCTCGTCACGATGGCCGTGGTGGTCTTGAAGAGGCGACGCATTTCGGTTCCTTTTTCCGATGGACGCGAAAAGATGCTGCACTCATAACCGATACGGAAAACGCCTGGTTCCTGAATACCGCGTGAACCGCGCGTGATCGGCTTGAAGCCGCCGGGACCAGCAGGAGAGAACGCATGGCTCTGAAACCCAAGGACGCTCCCGATCTAGGCCGTTTCGACTGGGAGGATGCGCTGCGTCTTGAGGAGCAGTTGACCGAGGATGAGCGCATGCTGCGCGACGCCGCCAGGGCCTATGCGCAAGACCGGCTGCAACCCCGCGTCATCACCGCCTATCGCGACGAGGTGACCGATCCCGCGATCTTCCGCGAGATGGGCGAAATGGGCCTGCTGGGCGTCACCATCCCAGAGGAATTCGGCGGGATCGGTGCCTCTTATGTCGCCTACGGCCTGGTCGCGCGCGAGGTCGAGCGGGTGGATTCCGGCTATCGCAGCATGATGTCGGTGCAGTCCTCGCTGGTGATGTATCCGATCTTTGCCTATGGCTCGGACGCGCAGCGGCGGAAATACCTGCCGCGCCTCGCCTCGGGCGAATGGATCGGCTGCTTCGGCCTGACCGAGCCTGACGCGGGTTCGGACCCCGCCGGGATGAAGACCGTCGCGCGCAAGACCGATGGCGGCTATGTGCTGGACGGTGCGAAGATGTGGATCTCGAACGCGCCCATCGCCGACGTTTTCGTGGTCTGGGCGAAATCTCAGGCGCATGGCGGCAAGATCCGCGGCTTCCTGCTGGAAAAGGGCATGCGGGGCCTTTCGGCGCCGAAGATCGGCGGCAAGCTCAGCCTGCGCGCCTCGATCACCGGAGAGATCGTGATGCAGGGGGTCGAGGTGCCCGAGGACGCGCTGCTGCCCGGCGTCGAGGGGTTGAAGGGTCCCTTCGGCTGCCTCAATCGCGCGCGCTATGGCATCAGTTGGGGCGTCCTTGGCGCGGCCGAATTCTGCCTGCATGCGGCCCGGCGATACGGGCTTGACCGCAGACAGTTCGGCAAGCCCCTGGCCCAGACGCAGCTTTACCAGTTGAAGCTGGCCAACATGCTGACCGAAATCAGCCTGGGTCTGCAAGCCAGCCTGCGCGTCGGCCGCCTTCTGGACGAGGCGCGCGCCGCCCCCGAGATGATCTCGATCATCAAGCGCAACAATTGCGGCAAGGCGCTGGAGATCGCGCGGATGGCGCGCGACATGCATGGCGGCAACGGCATCTCCGAAGAGTTTCAGGTCATGCGCCACGCCGCGAACCTTGAAACCGTGAACACTTACGAGGGCACGCATGACGTGCATGCCCTGATCCTGGGCCGCGCGGTCACCGGCTTGCAGGCGTTTTCCTAAGGGGCCGGCCTGGCGCGACGCCGTGCGTCCGCCACCTCGCCAAGCAAGGACAGGAAGCCTTCCGCGCGGGCAAGACGCCAAATCAGTGGCCTGTTGCGGGATCCGCCACGCAACCGGATCGACCGCCCCCATTCCCTGCGGCTCAGCGCCCGCCAGGATGAAAAGCGCCCTCATGCCCGCCGCCCCGCGCGCGCCATATGGGGGGAATCGCGCACCATCGATTCCGTCCCGTGCAGCAGGATATGCAGGAAAAAGCGCCGGAAACCTGGCCTTTCCCTCTCCGCGAAGGGTTTTGTCGCGTCGGCCGGCATGGCTTCGGGGCGGAAAGCTCCGCGCCTCGGGCTGGACCTCGCTTCAAGCTTTCCGGCTTGTGTGGGCGATGCTCTTCGCCAAAGCGGCCCTGCAATGATAGGCGCGGGTTGGACTTGGCGCCGCGCCATGCGGTGGGCGAAGACAGACGCCGCAAGGTTTCTTCGCAACCCCGCGCCTCACGGGAAACCCCATCATATCGGTCCGAAATCAGGGGAAAAACGGGTGGGATCAAGCCAGGGACCGCTCCCACGGCACTGACGGCCAGCAGCTCCGGCGTGGCGGTTCTGTGGATTGTGCGCACGGGCAGCCCGTGGCGTGACCTGCCAGCGATGTTCGGGAATTGGAGCACGGTGTTCCGGCGCTTCGGCGACTGGCGCAAGGCCGATGTCTTTGTGAAGCTGTTCAAGGCCTGCGCGGACGAGCCTGACATGAAATACGCTCTGGTCAACGCGACGATCATCAAGGTTCACCGGCACGGTCAGGGTGCAAAAAGGGGGGCTCAGAGCCAGGCCATAGGCCGCTCCAAGGGTGGCATGGCCACCTAGATCCTCGCGCTCACCGATGCGCTCGGCAATTTCGTGCGTTTCGAGCTGCTGCCCGGCCATCGCTTCGACACCGTCGGCGTCGGGCCGCTGCTCGCAGGCATCGATTTCGGCGGGCTGATCGCCGACAAGTCTTTCGACAGCGACGCCGATCTCGACGAACGGGCCGCCAAGGTCGTCATCTCGCAGCACCCGCGCAGGGCAAGACCCCTGCCGTTCGACCGTGGAATCTACAAATGGCGCCACCTCATCGAGAACTTCTTCTGCACACTCAATAAGTTCAAACGAATCGCCATGCGAGCCGACAAAACCGATCAAAGCTTCGCAGCAATGATCCACCTCGCCGCTGCCGTCATCAATTCACGATGAGCCTCCGCAGGCCTTAGGCCAGCTTTCCGCCAAGCCACGGCTTCGGAGCTGGCCGGTTCGCGCGCTTTTGCCGCAGAGTTCATCATCGACCGGGCTATCCGGCGGGGTAGGAGTGTGGGCGATCGGTGCTTCCGGTCCGACCGCCTGGATTTCGACCAGTCGCCCCCCCCCGTCATCTGCGTGCTCGACCGACGGCGCAGTCACGAGCCCAAGCATCCGGGGCGGCATCGGTGGGCATGCTTCCGAACTCGGGATCGGCGCTCAATTCCTTAGGCGTTTTCGGATCCCGCCCCCGTGATCATGGCTGAACCGGGTATGGACGCTTTGCCCCAGCCCGCGCGGAGAGTCAGGCCAAGGCAAAGCGTCCCATGCCGGCCACGGAATCGTGTCGGCGAAAGGTCGCCTGGCCCCTCTGCCGCGGTCATGATCACCGGCATTTCCGGGCGGAAGCAGTCGGATCCAGTGCCCACCGACCCTCGCTGGGCGTCCGCCTGCTCAAGATCGCCTTCCTTTGAGATCTTGAGCCAGGATTCGGCATATAGGGAACCCTTCAAATGAAAGCGCGGCCGAGGCGACCCGTCCCATGCCCCAGATTTTCTCATCCGCCCTCGTACGAGGGGCGTCACGATCAGAAATCCGTCGCCCAGCCTGGGTCACATACCTTTTCGCCCTTCCGAAAGCGGGGATGGTGATGCTCGCCCGTATGTCTTTCATGTCCAAATATCCCGGGGTCCGGGGCAGAGCCCCGGTCCGGCGGCGCCGTCAGCAAGCTGCCGTCGCATGGGGCTGCCCAGTTTCGCAGCCTGGCTGCGGCCTCGCGTCCAGTGCCAATACATGCCATCTATCCAACCACCAGCGCGATCCTGCCTCCGGCCAGGCGTTGCACGCGGCCTGCCAACTCCAGCGCCAGGATGGCGGGGGCCAGCGCCGCGGCCGACAGGCCCAGGTCGCGGATCAGCAGGTTCTCGTCGGTGGGGCTGGGGCCGAGACGGGCCAGGATACGGGCCTCGATGGCTGCCGGGCCGCCTTGGTCGCGCGGGGGCGCAGGCACCGCGTCGCGCGGGCGGGCATGGCCCATCTCGGCCAGGCGCCGGGCCACGGCGGCGGGTTGCAGGGATCGGGCCGTGCCTTGCTGGGGGGAAGGGGGATGCCTGTCCGACCTGGCCGCGGTCCCGGCGGCCCGCGGCCCGTGGCCCGCATCGATCAGATTCGCATCGCCCATCTCCGGCTCGGCCCTGGGCGCATTCGCCCCCAGCGCGGCCAGCACATCCTGCGAATTGCGCACCAGAAGCGCGCCGTCGCGGATCAGCGCATTGCAGCCCGCCGCGCGCGCATCCATCGGATGGCCCGGCACCGCCATCACTTCGCGGCCCTGGTCCAGTGCCAGCTTGGCGGTGATCAGGCTACCCGAGCGATGCGCCGCCTCGACCACGACCACGGCGCGCGCCAGCCCCGAGATGATCCGGTTCCGGGCCGGGAAATGCCGCGCCACGGGCTCGGCCCCCGGCGCCTGCTCGGTGATCAGCAGGCCGGTCTCGCAGATCGAGGCGGCCAGCGCGGCGTTTTCCGAGGGATAGATCATGTCGATCCCCCCCGCCATGACCGCGACGGTGCCGGTGGGCAGCGCGGCTTCATGCGCGATGGTGTCGATGCCCCGCGCCAGGCCCGCGATCACCGCGGCCCCCGATTGCGCCAGCCCCGCCGCCATGCCGCGCGCCATGCGCAGCCCCAGGGACGAGGCGTTGCGCGCGCCGATCACCGCGGCGGGCAGCATGTCCAGCACCTGCTCGCGGCCTTTCAGCCACAGGACCGCCGGCGCCTCGGCGATCTCGCGCAGGCGGGCGGGATAATCGGCGTCGGTCCAGGTCAGCAGGCGGGCGCCGGCGCGGCGGCCGGCCTCGATCTCGGCTTCGGCCATGGCCAGGGGGAAGGGGGCATAGTCCTTGATCCCCGAGGCGCGGGCCAGTTCCGGCAGCGCCGCCAGTGCCGCCTGGGCGCTGTCATGCTCGGCCATCAGCCGGTGGAATGTCGCCGGCCCGACCTTGCGGGAGCGGATGAGGCAGAGGCAGGCTGCGGCCTCGACCCCGCCGGGGGCGTGGTGGTGGTGGGGTGTGAAAGCCAGCGGCCGTGCCATCATGTCCATCTCTCCTGCCTCATCCGTAGCAGGGTGATGCCATGGCATTGGTTAAGATTCGGTTAGCCGCGCCCGATTTCCATCACGCCGCCGAGCCGCCGATGGTCAGCCCCCCGATCAGCAGCGACGGCAGGCCCACGCCCACCGGCACCCATTGCCCTTGTTTGCCGCAATTGCCGATGCCGGGATCCAGCGCCAGGTCGTTGCCGATGGCGCGCACCTGCTGAAGCGCCGTCGCGCCGTCGCCGATCAGCGTGGCGCCCCGGATCGGCTCGCCCACCTCGCCATTGCGGACGCGATAGGCCTCGGTGCAGGAAAACACGAATTTCCCGTTGGTGATGTCCACCTGGCCGCCGCCGAAGCCCACGGCGTAGATCCCGTCCTTCAGCCCGGACAGGATCGAGGCTGGCTCCTCGGTCCCCGGCAGCATGAAGGTATTGGTCATGCGCGGCATCGGCGCATGGGCATAGCTTTGCCGCCGTCCGTTGCCGGTGGGCTCCACCCCCATCAGCCGGGCGTTCTGGCGGTCCTGCATGTAGCCGACCAGAATGCCGTCCTCGATCAGCACGTTGCGGGCCGGCGCCGTGCCCTCGTCATCGACCGAGATCGAGCCGCGCCGGTCGGGAATCGTGCCGTCGTCGATCACCGTGACGCCCGGCGCCGCGACGCGGCTGCCCAAGAGGCCCGCGAACGCGGAATGGCCCTTGCGGTTGAAATCCCCTTCCAGCCCATGGCCCACGGCCTCGTGCAGCAGGATGCCGGGCCAGCCGGGGCCAAGCACCACGTCCATCACCCCGGCGGGCGCCGGGACGGAACGCAGGTTGACCAGCGCGATGCGCAGCGCCTCGCGCACCTGGGCCTGCCAATGCTCGGGCGCGATCAGCCCGTCCAGCGCCACCCGGCCGCCGCCGCCGGCATTGCCTGATTCGCGGCGGCTGTTCGATTCCACGATGACCGAGACATTGATCCGTGCCATGGGCCGGATGTCGGTCGAAAGCCCGCCCTCGGGGCGCAGGATCGCGATCTCCTGCACCGAGGTCGAGACGCTGGCCGAGACCTGCACCACGCGCGGGTCCAGGTCGCGGGCGAAGGCGTCGATTTCGCGCAGCAGCGCCACGCGGCGGGCGAAGCTGATGCCCTCGGCCGGGTCTATGGCGGCGTAAAGGGGGGTGATCGGGGCCGAGGGGGGCAGGGCCAGCCTGCCGCCGGTTTCTTCGCCCACGGCCAGGCGCACGGTCTGGGCGGCCTTGCGCAGGGATGTCTCGTCGATCTCGGTCGAATGGGCGTATCCGGTGACCTCGCCGCGCACCGCGCGCAGCCCGAAGCCCTGCTCGGCGTCATAGCTGGCCGTGCGCAGCCGGCCGTCGTCGAAGACCAGCGTTTCGGCGCGCGCGCGCTCAAGGAACAGCTCGCCATCGTCGGCGCCGGCCAGCGCCTCTTGAAGGACTCGCAGCGCGCGGTCCCGGTCCAGATGGGTTTCAAAGGGCGAAAACACCGCGTCAGTCATGAAAATGTCCTATGCCGAGAAGCATCGACTAGGGGTTTTTTGCCTGCAAGTCGATAGCTATGACTTGCCGCGAGGGATGAGATATGGTTGTCAAACAGATACCGAATGCCGGTCCGGCGGGTGGGGGGACCCTGAACGGGCAGGCAGCACATAGGTAACGGGATGGGATAATGGCAATTGCGAAGATGCGCCGTGCGATGGCGGCGGGGACCGGCCTGGGATTTGCGGCGCTGACCGGGTTTCCGGCCCTGGCTCAGGAGGTGCTGGGCGACCTGCCGGTGATCGGCAAGCCGCATAACGGCGGCATGGGGTTTCAGCCCGCCTCCAGTCCGCTTGCCCATGACCAGCAATGGCTGGATCATTTCATCCTTTACATCATCACGGCGGTGACGATCTTCGTCTGCCTGCTGCTGCTGATCTGCATCCTGCGCTACAACAGCCGCTCGAACCCGGTGCCGGCGCGCTTCACCCACAACACGCCGCTGGAAATCGCCTGGACGCTGGTGCCGGTGCTGATCCTGGTCGCCATCGGGGTGTTCTCGCTGCCGATCCTGTTTCGCAGCCAAGAGATGCCGAACGATCCGGATCTGGTGATCAAGGCTATCGGCCACCAGTGGTATTGGTCCTATGAATATCCCAATGACGGCATCGCCTTCGACGCGCTGATGCTGGAGAAGGAGGCCCTGGCCGCCGCCGGCTACGCCGAGGACGAGTATTTGCTGGCCACCGACAATCCGGTCGTCGTGCCCGTGGGCAAGAAGGTGCTGGTCCAGGTCACCGCGACCGACGTGATCCACAGCTGGACCATTCCCGCCTTCGCCGTCAAGCAGGACGCCGTTCCGGGCCGCATCGCGCAGCTTTGGTTCGAGGTGGACAAGGAAGGCGTCTTCTTCGGCCAATGCTCCGAGCTTTGCGGCATCAACCACGCCTATATGCCGATCGTCGTGAAGGCCGTCGCGCAAGAGAAATACGATGCATGGCTGCAAGGCGCGAAGGCAGAATTCGCGGCCGATGCCTCGAACTATCTGCCGGCCCAGCCCGTCAAGCTGGCCCAAGCGGACTAAGGAAGAGCCGTGACCGATATCAACGCATATCAGGGAGAGGCCGAGGCCGGTTTCGGCGATTATGTCGCGCTGCTGAAGCCGCGCGTCATGGCGCTGGTGGTCTTTACCGCCTTTGTCGGCCTGCTGGTCGCGCCGGTGCCGATGAACCCCTTCGTGGCCTTCTGCGCGGTGCTTTTCATCGCCTTGGGGGGCGGGGCCTCGGGCGCGCTCAACATGTGGTATGACGCCGATATCGACGCGGTGATGAAGCGCACGGCGGGGCGTCCCGTGCCCTCGGGGCGTGTCGGCTCGGGCGATGCGCTGGCCCTGGGCGTCGCGCTTTCGGGCCTTTCGGTGATGATGCTGGGCCTGGCGGCGAACTGGTTCGCGGCGGGGTTCCTGGCCTTCACCATCTTCTTCTATGCCGTGATCTATACGATCTGGCTGAAGCGTTCGACGCCGCAGAACATCGTCATCGGCGGCGCGGCGGGGGCCTTCCCGCCCATGATCGGCTGGGCCTGCGCCACTGGCGGGATCGGGCTGGAATCGCTGCTGATGTTCTCGCTGACCTTCTTCTGGACGCCGCCGCATTTCTGGGCGCTGGCGCTGTTCATGAAGGATGACTACCACAAGGCCGGCATTCCCATGCTGACCGTGACCCATGGCCGGGCGGCGACGCGGCGCCATATCTTCGCCTATACGCTGGTGCTGGCGCCCTTCGCGATCTGGCTGGGCTTCACCTCGATCGGGGGTTGGCTTTACCTGGCCGTCGCGGGCGTGCTGAACGCGATGTTCGTCTGGGGCGGCTGGCGGATCATGCGGCGCGCCGAGGATGAGGCCATCGCCGACGGCTACCGGATCGAAAAGCGTTATTTCAAACTGTCGCTCTATTACCTGTTCCTGCACTTCCTGGCCCTTCTGGTTCAGCATTGGCTGGGGGGAGCATGGTGATGCCCCTTCAGGTCGAGCATGATCTGCACAGGCGCCGGCGCTCGCGCAATGTCGGGCTGGGGTTGGTGCTGCTGGCCTTCGTGGCGCTGGTCTTCGGCCTGTCGGTGGTCAAGATCACTCAGGGCGACATGATGCAGGGCTATGATCACCGCCCCCGCTCCTCGATGCTGCCCAAGGATCCGAACCCGCCCGCGCCGAATGCCGCGCCCGTCGCCGCGCCCGGCACGCCGGCCGCCGAGGGGGCCAGGCCATGAGCGTGCCTTCGAACCGGCGCGTCGTTGCCCTGCTGCTGGGCGTGGTCCTGGTCATGGGTGCGCTAAGCTGGGCGGCGGTGCCCTTCTATGGCTGGTTCTGCCGTGTCACCGGCTATGGCGGCACGACCAATGTGGCGCAGGCGGGTTCGGATCATGTGCTTGACGAAACCGTGCGCGTGCGCTTCGACGCCAATGTCGATCCCGGCATGGGGTGGACCTTCCGCCCCATGCAGCGCGAGATGAAGCTGCGCATCGGCGAGAATGCCGTCGCCTATTACGAGGCGGTGAACAACACCGACAGGCCCGTGACGGGCACCGCCAGTTATAATGTCGCGCCCGATGCGGCGGGCTATTTCTTCAACAAGATCCAGTGCTTCTGCTTTTCCGAGCAGACCCTGCAACCGGGCGAGCGGATCGAGATGCCGGTCAGCTTCTTCGTCGATGCGGGCATGGTGGACGATCGCGACGCGGCCAATGTGCGCGACATCACCCTGTCCTATACCTTTCACCGGACCAGTTCCCCGGCGCCCATGCAGGCGGCGCGGGCGGACGGGCCGGCCCAGATTGTCAACTGAACCAATAGCGGAACGCAGCCATGGCTCATGTCAAGAACCACGACTATCAGATCCTTCCGCCCTCGATCTGGCCGTTCATGGCGGCCATCGGCGCCTTCGTGATGCTGACGGGCGCGGTCGCCTGGATGAAGGGGATGACCTTGCTGGGCCTGCCGGTCCATGGCCCCTGGATGTTCCTGATCGGCCTGGTCGCGGTGCTTTACGTCATGTTCGGCTGGTGGGCCGATGTGGTCCAGGAGGGCGAGACGGGCGAGCATACGCCGGTCGTCCGCATCGGCCTGCAATATGGCTTCATCCTGTTCATCATGTCCGAGGTGATGTTCTTCGTCGCCTGGTTCTGGGCCTTCATCAAGAACGCGCTCTATCCGATGGGACCGATGAGCCCGATCAAGGACGGCGTCTGGCCGCCCGAGGGGATCGTGACCTTCGATCCCTGGCACCTGCCGCTGATCAACACGCTGATCCTGCTTCTGTCGGGCGTGGCCGTGACCTGGGCGCACCACGCCTTCGTGCATGAGGGCGACCGCCAGACCACGATCCGCGGCCTGATCGTGGCCATCGTCCTGGGCATCTGCTTTTCCGGGCTGCAAGCCTATGAATACAGCCACGCGGCCTTCGGCCTGGCCGATACGGTCTATGCCGGCGCCTTCTACATGGCGACCGGCTTTCACGGCGCGCATGTGATCATCGGGACGATCTTCCTGTTCGTCTGCCTGATCCGCCTTCTGCGCGGCCAGATGACCCAGAAGCAGCATATCGGCTTCGAGGCCGCCGCCTGGTATTGGCACTTCGTGGACGTGGTCTGGCTGTTCCTGTTCGTCGTCATCTATATCTGGGGCCGCTGAGCGGGTCCCCGCTTTTCGGCGCGGGGGCAACCTCGCGCCGTTTCCTTTCGGAAGAGCAAATGCGCCGCTATCTGTTTCCTCTGATCCTGGGCGTTCTCGGTTGCGCGATCCTGGTCTCGCTGGGGGTCTGGCAGCTTCAGCGCATGGGCTGGAAAGAGGCGATTCTGGACGACATCCAAAGCCGGATCGACGGCGCGCCCGTGCCGCTGCCGCCCCAGGTGGACCCCGCGATGAAATACATGCCGGTCACGGTTTCGGGCACCACCACGGGGACCGAGATCGACGTGCTTTCGGGCATGCGCGAGTCGGGCGGCGGCTATCAGGTGGTCTCGGGCTTCGTCACGGATGACGGGCGGCGTATTCTGGTGGACCGGGGCTTCGTCGATCAGGACCACAAGCGCGACCCGCGCCCGCCCGTGCGGTTGCAGGTCCTGGGCAACCTGCACTGGCCCCAGGAAAAGGGCTCGGCCACGCCGGCGCCTAACCTGGACCAGAACATCTGGTTCGCTCGCGACGTGCCCGCCATGGCGGGCGCCCTGGGCACCCAGCCGGTGCTGGTCGTCGCGGCCGAGGTCGCGGGCGACGCGCAGGGGGTCCAGCCCATCCCCGTCGCCATCGAGGGCATCCCGAACAACCATCTCAGCTATGCCGCGCAGTGGTTCATGATCGCCGCCGCTTGGGCAGGGATGACAGTGGCGTTGATCTGGCGTATCAGGCAACGTCAATTCTAGAGGATCACGATGCGTTACGTTTCGACCCGAGGCAGGGCAGAGGTTCTGGACTTTGCGCAGGCCATGATGACGGGCCTGGCCCGCGACGGCGGGCTTTACCTGCCCGAGACCATCCCGACCTTTTCGGCTGACGAAATCGCGGCGTTCGAGGGCCTGCCCTATGAGGAAACCGCGCTGCGCGTGATCACGCCCTTCGTGGGCGACAGCTTCAGCCAGGACGAATTGAAAGGCGCCATCGTCCGCGCCTATGCCGGGTTCGATCATGTGGCGCGCGCGCCCCTGGTCCAGCTTGCGCCGGGCCATCACCTGCTGGAACTGTTCCACGGCCCGACCATTGCCTTCAAGGATTTCGCGATGCAGTTGATCGGCCAGTTGTTCCAACTGGCCCTGGCCAAATCGGGCAGCCGCGTCACGATCCTGGGCGCGACCTCGGGGGATACCGGCTCGGCCGCGATCGAGGCGTTCAAGGGCCTGCCCAATGTGGACGTGTTCATCATGTATCCGCATGGCCGCGTCAGCGAGGTGCAGCGGCGGCAGATGACCACGCCTTCGGAATCGAACGTGCACGCGCTGGCCGTGGACGGCACGTTCGACGACTGCCAGGCGCGGCTGAAGGATCTGTTCAACGACCATGCCTTCCGCGACGAGGTGGCGCTGGCCGGGGTGAACTCGATCAACTGGGCGCGGGTGCTGGCGCAGATCGTCTATTATTTCACCGCCTCGGTCAGCCTGGGCGGGCCGCTGCGCGAGGTGGATTTCACCGTGCCCACCGGGAATTTCGGCGACATTTTCGCCGGCTCCATCGCCAAGGCCATGGGGCTGCCCATCGGGCGGCTGGTGGTGGCGACGAACCAGAACGACATCCTGCACCGGGCGCTTTCGACCGGCGAATATCGGGTCGGCACGGTCGAGCCCTCGATCAGCCCCTCGATGGACATTCAGGTCAGTTCGAATTTCGAGCGCGCCCTGTGGCTTGCCTATGGCCGCGACGGGGTGGCGGTCAGCCAACTGATGGACGAGTTGAGGCTGGGCGGTTTCACCATCAGCCAGGGCGCGCTTGAGGCGCTGCGCGAGACCTTCGTTTCGGGCCGCGTCTCCGAGGGCGAGACCACGGAAATGATCGCCATCATCCGCGCCGAGACGGGCGAGGTGATCTGTCCCCATACCGCCGTGGGCATCCGCATCGCGCGCGAAAACCTGCGCCCCGGCGTGCCGATGATCACGCTGGCCACCGCGCATCCGGCCAAGTTCCCCGATGCGGTCGAGGCCGCCATCGGCATCCGCCCCGCGCTGCCGCCGCGGATGGCCGGCCTGTTCGAGCGCCCCGAGCGCCTGACCCGCGTTGAAAACGACGCCGAAAAGCTTAAATCGCTGATCCTTGAACGGAGGACCGCGTGAGCCAGACCCGCATCAGCACCCTGCCCAACGGCCTGCGTGTCGTGACCCGCGACATGCCCGGCCTGCATTCCGCCGCCATCGGCGTCTGGGTCAATGCCGGCTGCCGCGACGAGCGCGCGGAACAGAACGGCATTGCCCATTTCCTTGAGCATATGGCCTTCAAGGGCACGCCCACGCGCAGCGCGCTGGAAATCGCCGAGGCGATCGAGAATGTGGGCGGCTATATCAACGCCTATACCTCGCGCGACGTGACCAGCTATTACGCGCGGGTGCTGGCGGGCGACGTGGCGATGGCCTTGGACGTGATCTCGGACATCGTGCTTAACCCGGTTTTCGAGCCGCGCGAGATCGAGGTCGAGCGGGGCGTGATCCTGCAAGAGATCGGCCAGTCGCTGGACACGCCCGACGACGTGATCTTCGACTGGCTGCAAGAGGCCGCCTATCCCGACCAGCCCATGGGCCGCACGATCCTGGGTCCGGCCGAAAGGGTCAGCCACTTCTCGCGCGAGGATCTGTCGGGCTTCATCTCCGAACATTACGGCCCCGAGCGGATGATCATCGCCGCCGCTGGCGCGGTGGATCACGACCGTATCCTGCGCCAGGTCGAAAGCATCTTTTCGCATCTGCCCGCCCGCGCCGGCACGCTGCGCGAACCCGCCCGCTGGCGCGGCGCCGAGGCGCGGCGCGTCAAGAAGCTGGAACAGGCGCATTTCGCCCTGGCCTTCGAGGGGCCGGGCTATCAGGATCCGGATTTCTACGCCGCCCAGATCTGGACCTCGGCGCTGGGGGGCGGCATGTCCTCGCGGCTGTTCCAGAAGATCCGCGAGGAAAAGGGGCTGTGCTATTCGATCTTCGCGCAGTCGGGCTTTCATGACGATACCGGGATGATGACGATCTATGCCGGCACTTCGGGCGACCAGATCGCGGATCTCGCGAACCTGACCGTGGACGAGATGAAGCGTTCGGCCGAGGATACGACCGAGGCCGAGATCGCCCGTGCCCGCGCGCAACTGAAGGCGGGGCTCCTGATGGGGCTGGAAAGCCCCTCGGGCCAGGCCGAGCGGATGGCGCGCTCGCTGGCGATCTGGGGCAGGGTCTCGGAGCCGGCCGAGGTGGCGGCGCGCATCGACGCGGTGACGGTCGCCGATGTGCGCGCCCATGCCCAGCGGCTGATCCAGAACGCGCGCCTGGCGCTGGCGCTTTACGGGCCGGTCCGCGCCGCGCCCACGCGGACGAAGCTTGCCGAAAGGCTTGCCGCCTGATGTTCAACCGCCGCCGTCCGCCGCGTCTGGAAACCGAGCGGATGGTGCTGCGCCTGCCCGCCCATGGCGATCACGGCGCCTGGGTCGAACTGCGCCAGGAAAGCCGGGATTTCCTGGTTCCATGGGAGCCCGTCTGGGCGCCCGACCACCTGACGCGGCGCAGCTTCACCAATCGCGTCTATTGGGCGCAGCGCGCGCATCGGAACGGCTCGGCCCTGCCCATGTTCCTGATCCGCCATGACGGTGCTCTGCTGGGCGCGATCACGCTGGACAATATCCGGCGCGGCCCGGCGCAATCGGCGACCATCGGCTATTGGATCGGTGCGCCCCATGCCCGCCAGGGCTATATGCGCGAGGCGATCGGCGCATTGGTCCGCCACGCCTTCGGCGCCATGGACCTGAGCCGGATCGAGGCCGCCTGCCTGCCCGAGAACGCCGCCTCGCGCGGGGTGCTGGAAAAGGCCGGCTTCAAATATGAGGGCGTGGCGCAAAGCTATCTGCAAATCAACGGGCGTTGGCGCAACCATGTGCTTTACGCCAATCTGCGCCATGACCGGCGCGGCAGGACCGAGGTGCGCTGATGCTGAACCCCGCCGATGCCCGTCTGGGCGCCGAATTGCCCGAAGGCGTGCTGCGCGAGGTCTCCGCCGCCTATCTGGAGGAGCCGCGCGGCCGCTATCACGGTCGGGCGGGACTGGTCGCGGCGCCTCGCGATGTTGAGGAGGTCGCGGCGGTGGTCCGCGCCTGCGCCCGCGCGGGCGTGGGGATCGTCCCGCGCGGCGGCGGCACGGGGTTGGTCGGCGGCCAGGTCATGCCGGACGGGCCGGCGCCGCTGATCCTGTCCTTGGAACGGATGACCGCGCTGCGCGGCATCTGGCCCGAGGAAAACGTCATGGTGGTCGAGGCGGGCATGACCCTGCAAGCCGCGCGCGACGCCGCGCAGGCGCGGGGGCGGCTGTTCCCTCTGTCCCTGGCCAGTCAGGGCACGGCCAGCATCGGGGGAAATCTTGCGACCAATGCCGGCGGCGTGACCGCCCTGCGCTATGGCACCGCCCGCGCGCTGTGCCTGGGGATCGAGGCGGTCCTGCCGGACGGGCGCGTGGTCCATGACCTGAAACGGCTTCGCAAGGACAATACCGGCTATGACATCCGCGACCTTCTGATCGGGGCCGAGGGGTCGCTGGGCATCATCACGGCGGCCAGCCTGAAGCTGGTCGTGCCGCCGCCGAATATCGGCACGGCGATGCTGCAAGTGCCCTCGCCCGAGGCGGCGCTGACCCTGCTGGCCCTGGCCGAGCGGCATATGGCCGGCAATGTCACGGCGTTCGAACTGATCGGCGGGCAGGGCCTGGCCTTCCTGGCCGAGACCCTGCCCGAGATCCGCCAGCCCTTTCCCGGCGCGCCCTGGTCGGTGCTGATCGAGGTCGGGCTGCCCCAGGCGCTTGAGCCGCAATCCGCGCTTGAGGCGCTGTTTTCGGAGGCCGCCGAGGCGGGGCTGGTCCTGGATGGCGTCATCGCGCAATCGGGCCAGCAGTCGGCGGCGCTGTGGCACCTGCGCGAGCAGATCCCCGAGGCGAATCGCCGCATCGGCTCGGTCGCGAGCCATGACATCAGCCTGCCTTTGTCCGAGATCGCGGGCTTTATCCGCGAGGCCGGGGCGGCGCTGGCGGCGCGTTCGGACGTGCGGCTGAACTGCTTCGGCCATCTGGGCGATGGCAACCTGCATTTCAACATCTTCCCCGCCAAGGGCCGCAAGCGCGCGGAATATGACGGGGAACGCAAGGCGCTGTCGCGGCTGGTCCATCAGATGGTGGTGGATCGAGGCGGCTCGGTTTCGGCCGAGCATGGCGTCGGGCGGCTGAAGGTGGCCGAGATCGCGGAATGGGGCGATCCCGCGCGGCTTTCTGTCATGCGGGCGGTCAAGGATGTGCTGGACCCGCGGGGGATCATGAATCCGGGGGCGGTTCTTTCAGCAAGGGCGTAAGTTGCGCCTTCAGATGGCCCAGATAGGCCGTCAGCCGGGGCGGGGTGAAGGGCTGCGGCAGGCAAAGCGCCTGGATGTCCAGTTGCGGCCCCGGAAAGCCTTGCAGCAGGCGGATCAGGCGGCCCTGGGCCACGTCCTTTGCGATGACGAAGCGGGGGATGATGGCGATTCCCTCGGCCGCCAGCGCCAGGCGGCGCACGGCGGCGGCGCTGTTCACGGTGATCTGGCCGGGCAGGGGGATGCTGACCGCCTTGCCCTCGACCACGAATGTCCCGCGCGAGGGGGTGCCGGAATTGCTGTCGCGGATATGGCGATGCTGGCGCAGATCGTCGGGGTGCAGGGGCTGGCCCGCCTTTTCCAGATAGGCGGGGCTGGCGACGACCCAGCCCTCGGTCCCGCCGATCCTGCGCCCGATCATGCTGGAATCGGCCAGAGCACCGATGCGCAGCGCCAGATCGAAGCCCTCGGCGGCAAGGTCGACATAGCGGTCGGTCAGCCGCAGGTCGATGCTGATGCCGGGGTTCAGCGCCAGGAAATCCTGCGTCAGGGTGGTCACGAAAAGCTCGCCGAAGGTGACGGGAGCGCTGATGCGCAGCCGCCCAGTCAACATGCCCTGATCGGCGCGGGTCTGCACGTCCAACTCCTCGACCGCCGAAAGGACGCGCCGCGCGGCGGTCAGGAAACGCTCGCCCGCAGGGGTGACCGACAATGCCCGCGTGGTCCGGTTCAAAAGCGTGACGCCCTGCCGGGCCTCAAGCGCCGCGACATATTTGCTGACGAGCTTGTTCGAGATGCCCAGCCTTTCGCCCGCCCGCGTGAACGAGCCCGCGTCCACCACCGCGACAAAGGCGCGCAGCCCGTCGATCCGGTCCATGAAATTCTCCGTTCCGGCGTCAATGTTTCCATGATTATGACCATTTCGGGAGTAATCTGGAAGCCCTATCTAGGAAGCATCAAGGAAACATTCTGGGATTGACCCGATATGCTGAATACCGAACGCAATGCCGATCTGGCGGCATTTCTTTTGCGCGCCACCACCGGCGCCTGGTTCCTGGTCCATGGCCTGACCAAGCTTTTCGTCTTCACGCCTGCGGGGACCGCAGGCTATTTCCAGTCGTTGGGCCTGCCGGGCGCGATGGGCTATCTGACCATGGTTCTGGAGATCCTGGGCGGGATCGCCCTGCTGCTGGGGATCGCCACGCGCATCGTCGCGCCGGTCATGGCGGCGGTGTTGCTGGGTGCCGCCTTTTTCGCGCATCTGGGCAATGGCTTCAGCTTCTCGAACCCCGGCGGCGGCTGGGAGTATCCGGTGCTTTGGGCCGTGGTCATGGCGGCGCTGGCGCTGTTGGGCGACGGTGCCTATGCGCTGAAGCGGCGCTAAGGTCCGTATCATGAAAACGCCCCGCAAGCTTGCGGGGCGTCTTTTATTCGGGAAGCGAAGGGTCACCAGGCCGGGATGACGGCGCCGGTGTATTTGTCCTGGATGTATTTTTTCACCGCATCCGAGTGGTAGGATTCGACCAGGGTTTTCGCCCAGGGCGCGTCCTTGTCGGCCGAGCGCACGACGATGATGTTCGCATAAGGGCTTTCGGCATTCTCGATGGCGATGGCGTCCTTTTCGGGGTTCAGGCCGGCTTCCAGCGCGTAATTGGTGTTGATCACCGCCGCATCCGCATCGGCCAGCGAGCGGGGCAGCTGCGCCGCGTCGAGCTCCAGGAACTTGAGGTTCTTCGCGTTCTCGGTCACGTCCAGGGGCGTGGGCGACAGGCCCGTGCCCTCGGCCAGCTTGATCAGGCCCTTGTCTTGCAAAAGCAGCAGCGCGCGGCCGCCATTGGTCGGGTCGTTCGGGATGGCGACCTTGCCGCCCTCGGGCAACTCGTCCAGCGATTTCAGCTTTTCGGAATAGACGCCCATCGGCGTGGTGATGGTCTTGGCGATGGCCACCAGGTCAAAGCCGCGATCCTTGATCTGGTTGTCCAGATAGGGCTGGTGCTGAAAGCTGTTCGCTTGCAGGTCGCCGTCGTTCAGCGCCTGGTTCGGCACGACGTAATCGGTGAACTCGACGATGTCGATGTCCAGGCCCTTGTCCTTGGCGACCTTGGCCACCTGCTCCATGATCTCGGCATGTTCGCCGACCGAGACGCCGACCTTGATTTCCTCGGCCGAGGCCATGGCGGCGGTCAGGGCCAGCGCCGAGAGGGTGAGGGCGAGTTTGCGCATGAGGGTTCCTTTCACGGTTTACCGGCCCCGGTTGCGGGGCGCGCGTTTGTCGAAGCGGGCGGCGATCCATTCGCCAAGCGATTGCACCGCCTGCACCAGCAGGATCAGGATGACGACCACGGCCAGCATCACCTCGGGCATGAAGCGCTGATAGCCGTAGCGGATGCCCAGGTCGCCCAGGCCCTCGCCGCCGACCGCGCCGACCATGGCGGAATAGCCGATCAGGCTGACCACGGCCAGCGTCAGGCCCAGGATGATGCCGGGCATCGCCTCGGGGACCAGCACCTTGCGGACGATCTGGCCGGGCGTCGCGCCCATGGCGCGGGCGGCCTCGATCAGCCCGGCATCGACCTCGCGGATGGCGGTCTCGATCAGGCGGGCGATGAAGGGGGCGGCCGCGATGGTCAGGGGCACGATGGCCGCCGTGGTGCCGATGGACGTGCCGGCGATCAGCCGCGTCAGCGGGATGATGGCCACGACCAGGATGATGAAGGGGGTCGAGCGCGCGGCATTGACCGCCAGCCCCAGCACCGTGTTCAGCACCGGCGCCGACAGAAGCTCGCCCCGGCGCGAGGTGGCCAGGAAGATGCCCAGCGGCGCGCCGATCAGCGTGCCGATCAGCGTCGACATGAACACCATGTAAAGCGTTTGCAGCGTGGATTCCCACAGGATCGGGATCAGGTTAGCCGACATGGCCAAGCACCTCGGTCAAAAGCCCATGCTGTTCCAGGAAGGCTTGCGCATCCGCCAGCCGCGCCGCGGGCAGGGCGACGATCAGGCTGCCGAAGGGCTTGGCGCCGATCTCCTCGATGGCGCCGGCCAGGATATTGACGGTGACGCCCTTTTCGGCGGTCAGCCGCGCCAGCATGGGATCGGTGGCGTGGCGGCCGGTGAAGGTGATCTGCACCACCGCCTCGGCATCGGGGCCGGAGGGCGCCGGGGTCAGCATGTTCGCGACGAAGTGCGGGATGGCGACGCCGGTGACGCCTTGCAGGAAGCTGCGCGTCGTCGGGTGCTGCGGGCGGGAAAAGACGGCATAGGTCTCGCCCGCCTCGACGATGCGGCCGGCCTCGATCACCGCGACATGGGTGCAGATGTCGCGCACCACCGCCATTTCATGGGTGATCAGCAGGATGGTCAGGCCCATCTCGCGGTTGATGTCCTGAAGCAGGTCCAGCACCTGCTGCGTGGTGTCGGGGTCCAGCGCCGATGTCGCCTCGTCCGACAGAAGCACGCGCGGGCCGGTCGCCAGCGCGCGGGCGATGCCGACGCGCTGCTTCTGGCCGCCCGAAAGCTCGGCCGGATAGCGGCCCGCCTGCGCCTCCAGGCCGACGCGCCGGATCAGTTCGGCGACGCGGGGCGCGATCGTCGCGCGATCCTCGCCCGCGATCTCAAGCGGCAGGGCGATGTTCTGGGCCACGGTGCGGCTGGAGAGCAGGTTGAAATGCTGGAAGATCATGCCGACCTGGCGGCGCAGCGCGCGCAGGTCGGTCCCGGTCGCCGCGCCGATGTCCTGGCCGTTCACGACGACCTGGCCGCTGCTGGGACGCTCCAGCCCGTTCACCATGCGCAGCAGCGTGGATTTGCCCGCGCCCGAGCGGCCGATGATCCCGGTGATCGCGCCCTGCGGCACGCCAAGGTCGATATCGTGCAGCGCCACGACCTCGCCCGCGCCCTTTTGCGGATAGCGGCGCGTCACGCCCTGGAATGAGATTGCCGGCCCGGTCATCGTCCTGTCCTTGGTTCAAGGCGTGACCTATGCGCGCGCGCCCCGCCTTGGCAAGAGGCGCCTGCCCGCAAAAAGGGCAATGCCATTCCAATCCGGGCGGGTGCGGTGGAACGGCGTTCTTTTCAGGGAAATTACGCTGCGGAAAGCGCGGCGATGATCGGGGCGAAATCGGCGGCCCGCAGGCTGGCGCCGCCGACCAGGGCGCCGTTCACATGCGGTATGGCGAAGATTTCCGCCGCGTTGCCGGGCCTGACCGAGCCGCCGTAAAGCAGTGTCATATCGGCGCCGTCGGCAAAACGGGCCGAAAGTTCCCGCCGGATCAGGGCATGGACCTGAGCGATCTGGTCATTGGTGGGGGTGCAGCCGGCGCCGATGGCCCAGACCGGCTCATAGGCGATGACGGTATTGGCGGCCGTCGCGCCATCGGGGACCGAACCGGCAAGCTGGGCCGAGATCACCGCCAGCGTCCGGCCCGCATCGCGCTGCGCCTCGGTCTCGCCCAGGCAGATCACGGCGACCAGCCCCGCCTCATGCGCGGCGACGGCCTTGGCCGCGACCTGGGAATCGGTCTCGGCATGATCCACGCGGCGTTCGGAATGGCCCAGGATGACATGGCTGGCCCCGGCATCCTTCAGTTGGACTGCGGCGATATGGCCGGTATGCGCGCCCGAGAGCCGGGCATGGCAATCCTGGCCGCCGGTCGGAATGCCCTTGGCCGCCACGGAAAGAAGCAGCGTGGCGGGCGGGCAGATCAGGATATCGCAATTCGAGACGGGCAAGGCCAGCAACTGGTCGATTTCCGCCAGCGTGGCCAGGGTGCCGTTCATTTTCCAATTGCCGGCGGCAAGTTTGCGCGGGGCCATCAACCTCTCCCTAACTGTGTCGGGCAGGGCTTAGGGCGGGGCGCCAGAGGGATCAAGAATGGGTGCGCTAACACCGCATCAGGCTTTTTCAGGCGCTTAGAGTTTCGCGCGCGCGCCTTCCAGCGGGCCGAAGCTGACCGATTCCCCGCAGCCGCAACTGTCGGTCACATTGGGGTTGCGGAACTTGAAGCCGGATTCCAGCAGGCCGCTCTCATAGTCGATCTCGGTCCCGAACAGGAACATCTGCGCGGTGGGGGCGATCAGCACGCGGGCGTCGCCCTGTTCGACCACCTCGTCGCCGGGGGCGGGGGTCTGGGCCAGTTCCATCGTGTATTCCATGCCCGCGCAGCCGCCCTTCTTCAGGCCGATGCGCAGGCCCGAGGCGGATTTCGCGGCCATCAGGCGGGCGATGTGACGCTCGGCCGCCGGGGTGATGGTGACGGGGGATTTGCCGGGGATCGAGAACATGCGCGCCTTCCTTGTTCGCTGGCTGTCATGTAGGTGCGTCGGGGCTGGTGCTCAAGGGGTGCTGGACGAGGCGCTCTTGACTCTGGCCGGATCGCGGCTATAAGCGCCGCTTCATTGGTGTTGGTGGACCCCGCAAGGGGAACCCTGTCGGGCATTATGCCAAAGGACAACGCCCTTCGACAACGCAAAAAGAAGGAGATCAGCGATGACCAAACGCACCGCTGCCAAGTATAAGATCGACCGCCGCATGGGCGAAAACATCTGGGGCCGCGCCAAGTCGCCGCTGAACAAGCGCGAATACGGTCCCGGCCAGCACGGCCAGCGCCGCAAGGGCAAGCTGTCCGATTTTGGCACCCAGCTGCGCGCCAAGCAGAAGCTGAAGGGCTATTACGGCGATCTGACCGAAAAGCAGTTCCGCCGCATCTATGCCGAGGCCGAGCGCGTGCGCGGCGATACCGGCGAGAACCTGGTGGGCCTGCTGGAGCGTCGTCTGGACGCCGTGATCTATCGTGCCAAGTTCGTGCCGACCATCTTCGCCGCCCGCCAGTTCGTGAACCACGGCCATGTGGAAGTGAACGGCCAGCGCGTGAACATCGCCTCGTATCGCGTGAAAGAGGGCGATGTCATCTCGATCCGCGAACGTTCGCGCCAATTGGCCATCGTGCTGGAAGCCGTCGGCCTGACCGAGCGTGACGTGCCGGACTATCTGGAAGTGGATCACCACAAGATGACTGCCTCTTTCGTGCGCACCCCGGCCCTGGGCGACGTGCCCTATCCGGTGGTGATGGAGCCGAATCTGGTCGTCGAATTCTACGCGAAGAACTGATCCTTTTCAGTTCGGCGGATTTCAGGGCCGTCCCTTCCGGGGGCGGCCTTTTCGTTTGTCGCGCGTCAGGCTGGATATCGGGAAAACCCGAGGGATGCCCGCATCCGCCGCATGGGGGCGTGCCCTGTCTGCCATAGGTCGGGGGCGCACGCGCGGGCATGGCCTTGCAACCGAAGGCATAAGCCGGAAAACAGGGGCGTGGATTTGCGGCTTTTGGGGATTCTGATGCGGCTGTTGGCGATTCTGGTGGTGGCGGGGCTGAGCCTGCCGGCGGCGGCGCAAGAGACGCCGGCTGCTCAGGAAAAGCTCTGGACCTGCGAAACCTCGATCGCGGGGGAAAAGACCGAGATCAATTATGTCCGGGACGAGGAGTTCCGCGAAAGCGTGGGCCGCCTGGAAAAGAGCTTCTCGGGCTGGGGGCGGATCAGTTGCCCCGGCTATGTCACCCTGCGCGAAATCCTGCGCCGCAATCAGATGTCCGACGACGGCAGCTATTGCCTGCTTTGGGACAAGCAGGGCGATACCTACATCGGCGCGCAGCGGGGCGCGCGCAAGGGCAACGCCCTGTGCCGAAAGACCCTGTGCGAGCGGGTGAACGGCGCGCGCCAGGCGACATTCCGCAACGCCAATGCGCTGGCGGTCGCGGGCTATGACGCGGTGACGCAGCGGCCGGGGGCGGCGATCCTGGCCGCGACCTCGGGCTCGATGGTCGGCACGCTTGAGGCAGCGGGCGCGGCCGCCATGGGGGTCGCCGCCTCGCCGGTGGCGGTGGGCTCGATGGTGATCGGCTCGGCCGCGGTGGGCGGAACCATGTGGTATTGCGCGGACGAATAGGCCCGCCACCCGCGCCCCCGGCGACAATCGCGGCCTTGCGAATCCCTTGCAGCGCCGCCCGGTGATCCGTAGCGTTACCCTTTGTTTCGCAACCTATCTGCGACGATTCCTGAAGGTCCAGTGCTTATCCCGGCCATCAGCGAAGGGGGAGAATTGACGTGATCACTATCAAGGCAGCTTTGGTGGCGTTTGTCATCGCCGTCGCTGGCGTGGCCCATGCGGATGATTATATGACGTTCACACCGTCGCCGGTGAAGCCGGGCGGCGGCAGCTATCAGACGCGCGGCGGTTGCACGGCCCATAACGCGCCGATCATGCCCAGGAGCGAGTAATTTTATGGTCAGGGCGCTCTTCGGGTTTTGGAATCCATCTATGTCCAGAAAAAACTTGCGCGCCTCAAAGCGGCGGGCGGCAAATGCACCTGCGCCATTCGCTTCCCGACATGGGATGCCGCGCTGGCAGAGTATAACGCGAAATTCCGCAATCGGGAGGGTGACTATAGCCGCGAATGGATCCGGCAGTTCACCACTACAGATTTGAACCGCGCCGGCCTGCAAGTCTCACGCACCTGCCGGGCACAAGGAATCTACTGATGGGGTTGACAGCGGATTTTGTCTCTCACGCGGCGTTCCATTCCCACGAGGTCATGACGCTTGCGCGCGATTTGGCCAGAGGTCTCATCTGGTCGCCGACGCTGGGACCTGATGTGGATTCGCAATCCCCGCCTGCCGTTGAAAATCCATCCAACCCGCCGCAACCTGCTTTCATTGCCGGTCGATTGGCGCAACTCATCGCGAAGTAACTGCGTGCCTCATCCGCGACAGGTATCGCGGGGCCAGGTGCCCATGGCTTCTTTGCTTTCCAAATACCCCAACGACCGTGCCGAAAACGGCTAGGCCGCCCCCGAAGGGATGGCCGTTCAAGCCGATGCTTCAGGCTTAGGCCTTCGCCAAGTTGCGCAGCACATAATGCAGCACGCCGCCGTTTTCCAGATATTCGATCTCGACCTCGGTATCGACGCGGGCCTTCAACTGGATCACCTTCTCGGTCCCGTCGGCATAGCGGATCGTGCAGGGCACCAGCGACAGCGGCTTGAAATCACCCTCCAGCCCGTCGATGGAAATCACCTCGTCGCCCGTCAGGCCCAGGGTCTTGCGGTTCTCGCCATTCGTGAATTCGAACGGGATCACCCCCATGCCGACCAGGTTCGACCGATGGATGCGTTCGAAGCTTTCCGCGATCACCGCCTTGACGCCCAGAAGATTGGTCCCCTTCGCCGCCCAATCGCGCGAAGAGCCCGCGCCGTATTCGATTCCGCCGATCACCACCAGCGGCACGCCCTTGGCCTGATAGGCCATCGCCGCGTCATAGATCGAGGTTTGCCGCCCGTCCGGTCCCTTGGAATAGCCGCCCTCGACGCCGTCCAGCATCTCGTTCCTGATGCGGATATTGGCGAAGGTGCCGCGCATCATGATCTCGTGGTTGCCGCGGCGCGAGCCGTAGCTGTTGAAGTCCTGGGGCGCGACCTGCCGCTCGGTCAGGTATTTCCCGGCCGGGGTGGTCGGCTTGAACGAGCCGGCGGGCGAGATGTGATCCGTGGTGATCATGTCGCCCAGAAGCGCCAGGATGCGGGCACCGTCGATATTGTGGATGGTCCCTTTTTCCATTCCCATGCCCTGGAAATAGGGCGGGTTCTGGATATAGGTCGAACTGGGCGGCCAATCATAGGTCTCGCTGTCGGTCACCTCGACGGCGCGCCAGCGTTCGTCTCCCTTGAATACATCGGCATATTTGGTCTGGAACATCTCGCGCGTGACGACGCCGTCCACCAGTTCGGCGACCTCCTTCGAACTGGGCCAGATGTCCTTGAGAAATACCGGCTCGCCGTCCTTGGACATGCCCAGCGGCTGGGTCGTCAGGTCGATGTTCATGTCACCCGCGATGGCATAGGCCACCACCAGCGGCGGCGAGGCCAGATAGTTCGCCCGCACATCGGGGCTGATCCGGCCCTCGAAATTGCGGTTGCCGGACAGGACCGAGACGGCGACCAGGTCGTTCTCGCTGATCGACTTCGAGATCTCGGGTTGCAGGGGGCCGGAATTCCCGATGCAGGTGGTGCAGCCAAAGCCCGCCAGGTTGAACCCAAGCGCGTCCAGATCCTCTTGCAGATCGGCGGCTTGCAGATATTCGGCCACCACCTGGCTGCCGGGCGCGAGCGAGGTCTTGACCCAGGGCCTGCGCGTCAGGCCAAGCGCGCGGGCCTTGCGGGCGACCAGCCCCGCCGCCATCAGAACATAGGGGTTCGAGGTATTCGTGCATGAGGTGATCGCCGCGATCACCACCGAGCCGTCGCGAAGGGTGTAATCCTGCCCCTCGACGCTGCCGGTATTCAGATGGCCGTGATGGCCGCCGGGGATCTCGGCGGGCTTTGGATCGGGGGCGCCGCCCTCGCGGGTCATCTTTTCTTTCTGCTCGTCCGAGACCGAGGGGGCGGGGCGGATGCCCAGGATATAGTCGCCGAACGCCTTGGCGGAATCCGTCAGCGCGACATGGTCCTGGGGCCGCTTCGGCCCCGAAATCGCGGGCACCACCGTGGACTGGTCCAGTTCCAGCGTCGAGGTATAGACCGGCGCGTAATCGCGCGTGCGCCAGAAGCCGTTTTCCTTGGCATATGCCTCGACCAGGGCGATGCGGGTTTCCTCGCGCCCGGTCTGGCGCAGATAGCGCAGGGTTTCGTCGTCGACGGGAAAAAAGCCGCAGGTCGCGCCATATTCGGGCGCCATGTTGGCGATGGTGGCGCGGTCGGCCAGCGGCATGTGGTCCAGTCCCTCGCCGTAGAATTCGACGAACTTGCCGACGACGCCGTGCTGCCGCAGCATCTGGACGACCTTCAGCACCAGGTCGGTGGCGGTCACGCCCTCGCGCAGGGCGCCGGTGATCCTGAAGCCCACGACCTCGGGGATCAGCATCGAGATCGGCTGGCCCAGCATCGCGGCCTCGGCCTCGATCCCGCCGACGCCCCAGCCCAGCACCGCGAGGCCGTTGACCATGGTGGTATGGCTGTCGGTGCCGACCAGCGTGTCGGGATAGGCCACCGTCACGCCGTTCTGGTCCTGATCGGTCCACACGGTCTGGGCCAGATATTCCAGATTGACCTGATGGCAGATCCCCGTCCCCGGAGGCACGACGCGGAAATTGTTGAACGCCTTCTGTCCCCATTTCAGGAAGGTGTAGCGCTCCATGTTGCGTTGGTATTCCAGTTCCACATTGCGCTGGAAGGCGCGGGGGGTGCCGAACTCATCGACCATCACCGAATGGTCGATGACCAGATCGACCGGGTTCAGCGGGTTGATCCTTTGCGCATCGCCGCCCAGGGCCTTGATGCCGTCGCGCATCGCGGCCAGGTCCACCACGGCGGGAACGCCGGTGAAATCCTGCATCAGCACGCGCGCCGGGCGATAGGCGATCTCGCGCGGGTTCTGGCCTCCGTTCTCTGCCCATTCGGCGAAGGCCCGGATGTCGTCGACGCTGACCGTGCGGCCGCCATCCTCGAAACGCAGCAGGTTCTCCAGCACCACTTTCAGCGAAGCCGGAAGCCGCGAGAAATCCCCCAGACCCGCCTTGGTCGCGGCGGTGATCGAATAATAGTCGATGCTGTTTTCCGCGACCGTCAGATTGCGGCGCGTCCTGGCGGTGTCGGTTCCTGTCTGGATGGTCATGGCTCGGCTTCCTGTGCATGAAGGTGGCTGAACGGCGGTATCTGCCCAAGATGTGCGCCTTTCGGGACAACGGTTCAAGAGCGGCTCCGTTCAATGTATGCGACGGTATGCCGAACGTGGCGCCTGGCCTGTGGGTTTCCGGCCACGATCCCCCGGCGGGAACAGGGCGCTAACAAAGCCTTGATTTGTCCAAGACGCTTGCCGGGCGTTAGGTGGTCGGGATCGGATCAGCGGGATAGCGGCGGACTATGGCATCGGGCTGTGCAATCAACGGCATCGCGGGGCGGCGCGGGTTTCTGGCGCTGGCTTTCGCGTTTTTGCTGGGCGGGCTGGCGGCCCCCGCCGTCCTGGCGCAGGAGGCGGGCAGAGACATGGTGCCCGTCTGGGGGACCGGACCCGCCGGAGGGGCTGGGCCTGCCGGGGGCTGGCCGCTGTCGCATATGGATCCCGGCGATCCCGACGCGCCCATCCCGAACGAGCCGGTGGGCGTCACGGTCCTGGACGCTCCAACCGATTCCGGTGCCGTCCAGAATGCCCAGGTCGGGCTGATCGAGGCGCCCGAGGGGGCGGCGGCCGAGGATGCCTCGGGGCATGCGGACGATCCAGAGATGCCGCTTCTTGCCGATGGGGCGTTGGCGGACGGTCCCGGCGTCGCGAATTTCGCCGAGCGGCGCACCGCCCAGACGCCCGCGCGCATGTTCGGCCCCATCGGCCATCCCCCTGTCGTGGTCGAGCTTTTCACCTCGCAGGGCTGCTCTTCCTGTCCCCCCGCGGATGAGATGCTGGGCGATCTGGCGGATCGCGATGACGTGCTGGCCCTGTCCTGGCACGTCGATTACTGGGATTATCTGGGCTGGGCCGATGATTTCGCCCGTCCCGAATTCACCCTTCGGCAGCAGGATTACGCCCATGCCTGGGGCGAGCGCGCGATCTATACGCCGCAGATGGTCGTTGGCGGCACCGACACGCTGATCGCGCTGCGTCCGGCCGAACTGATGGCGCTGATGCGGATGCAGATGGCGCGTCCCGCGCCGGTGCTGGTCAGTTCCCGCCAGGCGCCCGACGGCAGCTATCAGCTTGAGCTGACCCCGCGCACCGCGCTGCGCCAGCCGGTCGCGATCCTGCTGGTCCGCTACGCGCCCGAGCGGCGCGTCACGATCAAGGCGGGCGAGAACCGGGGCGTCAGCGTCAGCTATCGCAACGTCGTTCTGGCGGTGGACCGGATCGGCCAATGGGACGGCCGCGCGCCCCTGCGCATGAGCGTCAGGGCCAATGCCAGCACCGGCGACGCCTTCCCCGAGGATACGCGCCACGCCATCCTGACCCAGGAACTGGGCCGGGGAAAGACGGCCACCGGGCCGATCCTGGCCGCGATCCGGCTGGATTGACTTCTGGCGGGTGGCCGTTATTGCGCCTTGCCGCTTCGCGCCCCAGCAGGCAAGAAACATGCGAACCGATGCTTCGAGGCCGCCCATGACCGAACCCCGCAAGATCAACCCCTGGATCAAGACCGCGCTGGAACTTGGGCCGCTGGTCCTGTTCTTCGTCATCTTCATGCGCCTGCGCGACAAGACGGTGACGCTGGCCGGGACTGAATATTCGGGCTTCATCTTCGCCACGCTGGTCTTTGTGCCGGTGCTGGTCGCCTCGACGCTGGCGCTGTGGCGGCTGACGGGGAAGCTGGCGCCGATGCAGATCGCGACGCTGGTGCTGGTCGTGGTCTTCGGCGGCCTCTCGATCTGGCTGAACGATCCGAAGTTCTTCAAGATGAAGCCCACCATCATCTATCTGCTGTTCGCGGGCGCGCTGGGGCTTAGCCTGGCGCTGCGCCGGAACTGGCTGCAACTGGTCATGTCCGAGGCGCTGCCCATGGATGCCGCCGGCTGGCGCATTCTGACGCTGCGGCTGGTATTCCTGTTCCTGGCCCTGGCGCTGGCCAATGAGATCGTTTGGCGCAGCATGTCCGAAACCGCATGGGTGAATTTCAAGACCTTTGGCCTGCCGGCGGTGATGGTGCTGTTCTTCCTGGCCAATGCCAAGCTGTTTGAGCGTCACGCGCCGCCCAGGGATGGCGAATAGCGGGCTTGAACCGCTGCGCGGGCAGGCGTATCCGGTCCTCCTGATCCCTTCAGGAGTCCGCCATGTCCGACCAGCCCGCCGACAAGCCCTTGCATCCGCGCACCCGCGCCGTCCATCACGGCATCCGCCGCAGCCAGTATGGCGAGATGGCCGAGGCCTTGTTCATGACGCAGGGCTTTGCCTATGACAGCGCCGAGCAGGCCGAGGCGCGGTTCATCAAGACCGGGCCGGACGAGTTCATCTATGCCCGCTACGGCAACCCGACCTCGCGCATGTTCGAGGACCGTATCGCCAACCTGGAAGGCACCGAGGACGCATTCGCGACCGCCAGCGGCATGGCGGCCGTGAACGGCGCGCTGATGTGCTTCGCCAAGCCCGGCGACCATATCGTCTCGTCCAGGGCGCTGTTCGGGTCCTGCCTTTACGTTCTGGACGTGCTGGCCCGATTCGGCGTGGAAATCAGCTATGTGGACGGCACCGACCTTGCGCAATGGCGGGCCGCGATCCGGCCCGATACCAGCGCGGTGTTCTTCGAATCCGTCTCGAACCCCACGCTGGAGGTGGTGGACATCGCCGCCGTGGCCGAACTGGCCCATGCCGTCGGCGCGCTGGTGATCGTGGACAATGTATTCGCCACGCCGGTCTATTCCCGTGCGGTCGCGCAGGGCGCGGATGTCGTGGTCTATTCCTCGACCAAGCATATCGACGGGGCAGGGCGCTGCCTGGGCGGCGTGATCTGCGGCACGCGGCATTTCGTGCGCGAGGTGGCCGAGCCCTACCTCAAGCATACCGGCGCCGCGATCAGCCCCTTCAATGCCTGGATCATGCTGAACGGGCTGACCACGCTGGACCTTCGTGTGCGTGCCCAGACCGAAGCCGCGATGACCTTTGCCCAGGCCGCGAAGGATCTGCCGGGCGTCGGCAAGGTGATCTATCCCGGACTGCCCGAGCATCCGCAATACGACCTGGTGCGGCGCCAGATGGGCGCGGGGGGCACCATGGTCGCCCTGGATCTGGGCAGCAAGGACGCGGCCTTCGCGGCGATCAACCGGATGCGGATCTTTCAGATCTCGAACAACCTGGGCGACGCGAAATCCATCGTCACCCATCCCGCGACGACGACGCATCAGCGCCTTGACCCCGAGGTGCAGGCCGAACTGGGCATCACGCCGGGCCTTTTGCGACTGTCGATCGGGCTGGAGCATGCCGACGATCTGATCGCGGATTTGCGTCAGGCCCTGTCCTGATCCCGGAAAGGGCGCCCGCGATGCCGGGCGCCCCTTTTGTTTTCGCCCGGTCGTCCCCACATAGCAAGCCGACCGCCAACCCGGAGTATGCCATGACCGAGGCCCGCCCTTTCGCCACCGAGCGCGCCTATCCGGCCCTGTCGCGGGAATATCCCGCCGATTTCCGCGTGGACGACCGCTACAAGGCCAGCCTGCCGGATCTTCAGAACGGTCCGGCCAGTCTGATCGTCGGCGCCCGCGCCCCGATCCAGCATGTCGGCATCTCGAACTTTCGCCTGCCGATCCGCTACCAGACCAAGGAGGGCGGCGAGATCACGCTGGAAACCAGCGTCACCGGCACCGTCAGCCTTGAAGCCGACCGCAAGGGCATCAACATGAGCCGCATCATGCGGTCCTTTTACGCCCATGCCGACAAGCAGTTTTCCATGCGCGTGCTGCAAGCGGCGCTGGAGGATTACAAATCCGACCTCGACAGCATCGACGCGCGCATCCAGATGCGGCTTTCCTATCCGGTACGGGTGGAATCGCTGCGCTCGGGGCTGACGGGCTGGCAATATTACGACATCGCGCTGGAACTGGTGGAACGCGGTGGCGAGCGGCTGCGGATCATGCATTTCGATTATGTCTATTCCTCGACCTGCCCCTGCTCGCTGGAACTCAGCGAACATGCCCGGCATATGCGCGGCCAACTGGCGACACCGCATTCGCAGCGATCCATCGCGCGCATCTCGGCGGTGATGCACGGCGATACGCTTTGGTTCGAGGAGATGGTGGACCTTTGCCGCCGCGCCGTCGCCACCGAAACCCAGGTCATGGTCAAGCGCGAGGATGAGCAGGCTTTCGCGGAACTGAACGCCGCCAACCCGATATTCGTCGAGGACGCCGTGCGTGCCTTCGCCGAGCAACTGCTGGCCGAGCCGCGCATCGGCGATTTCCGGGTAGTCGCCAGCCACCAGGAATCGCTGCATTCGCATGACGCGGTTTCCGTGCTGACCGACGGGCCGACCTTCGCCCAGACCAGCCTGGACCCGGCCATCTTCGCCGGGCTGCGGGCGTGATGTGAACAAGTCGTGAACGTGGGCTTTCCCGGCGCCTCCGCAGAGGCTATGCTGCCGGCATGAGCGATTTCGACGATTCCGATGCCTTCGAGGCCGCCGCCGCCCCGGTTCCGCAAAACGTGCCGCTGTCGCAGCGCGCCATGGCGGCGCGGCCGGCGCCCTATCTGGACGGGCTGAACCCGGCGCAGCGCGCGGCGGTCGAGGCGCTGGACGGCCCCGTCCTGCTGCTGGCCGGCGCCGGCACCGGCAAGACCCGCGCCCTGACCACCCGCATCGCGCATCTGTTGACTCTGGGCAAGGCACGGCCGGGCCAGATCCTGGCCGTGACCTTCACCAACAAGGCCGCGCGCGCGATGAAGGACCGCATCGGCCGCCTTCTGGGCGAGATGGTCGAGGGGATGCCCTGGCTGGGGACGTTCCACAGCGTCAGCGTCAAGATCCTGCGCCGCCATGCCGAACTGGTGGGCGATGCGACGCTGCATCTGAAGCCCAGCTTCACCATCCTGGATACCGACGACCAGATCCGGCTGCTGAAACAACTGCTTGCGGCCGAGAACATCGACGAGAAACGCTGGCCCGCGCGGCAGTTGGCGGGGCTGATCGACGGCTGGAAGAATCGCTGCCTGACGCCTGCCAATCTGCCGCAGGGCGAGGAACGCGCCTTCGACGGTCGGGGGGGCAAGCTTTACGCCGCTTATCAGCGCCGGCTGCTGGAACTGAACGCGGTCGATTTCGGCGATCTTCTGATGCATTGCGTCACGATCTTCCAGGCCCATCCCGACGTGCTGAAGGGGTGGCAGGACCGTTTCCGCTATATCCTCGTGGACGAATACCAGGACACCAACGTCGCCCAATACATGTGGCTGCGGCTGCTGGCCAAGGCGCATCGCAATATCTGCTGCGTCGGCGACGACGACCAGTCGATCTATGGCTGGCGCGGCGCCGAGGTCGGCAACATCCTGCGATTCGAGAGTGATTTCCCCGGCGCGCAGGTGATCCGGCTGGAACAGAACTACCGCTCGACCCCGCATATCCTGGCGGCGGCCTCGGGGCTGATCGCGGCGAACAAGGGGCGGCTGGGCAAGACGCTGTGGACCGATGCCCAGGGGGGCGAGCCGGTGCGTCTGATCGGCCATTGGGACAGCGAGGCCGAGGCGCGCTGGATCGGCGAGGAAATCGAGGCTTTTCAGGGCGGTCACCGCCATTCCATCGGCAAGCGCAGCCTGAACGACATCGCCATCCTTGTCCGCGCCAGCCACCAGATGCGTGCCTTCGAGGATCGCTTCATGACCATCGGCCTGCCTTACCGGGTGATCGGCGGGCCGCGCTTTTATGAGCGCCAGGAAATCCGCGACGCCATGGCCTATTTCCGGCTGGCGGTCAGTCCCGCCGACGACCTGGCCTTCGAGCGGATCGTGAACGTCCCCAAGCGCGGCCTGGGCGACAAGGCGGTCCAGACCATCCAGCGCGAGGCGCGGGATCGGGGGCTGTCCCTGCTGGAAGGCGCCGTATCGGCGGTCGCGATGGGCGCGCTTGGCGGCAAGGGCGGCGCGGCGCTGCGGGTCTTTACCGAAAGCATGACCCGCTGGCATACCGACGCCATCGACGCGACCCGCAATCACGTCGAACTGGCCGAGCGGATCCTGGACGAATCCGGCTATACCGCCATGTGGCAGAACGATAAATCCCCCGATGCGCCGGGCCGCCTCGACAACTTGAAAGAGTTGATGAAGGCGTTGGAACAGTTTGAAAACCTGCAAGGTTTTCTTGAACATGTCGCGCTGGTCATGGATACCGACAAGGCCGAGCAGGAAGATCAGGTCAGCATCATGACGCTGCATGCGGCCAAGGGCCTGGAATATCCCATCGTCTTCCTGCCGGGATGGGAGGATGGGCTGTTTCCCAGCCAGCGCAGCATGGACGAATCCGGCACCAAGGGCCTGGAGGAAGAGCGCCGCCTTGCCTATGTCGGCATCACCCGGGCCGAGGAACTGGCGACCATCACCTTCGCCGGCAACCGCCGCATGTATGGGCAATGGCAGTCCTCGCTGCCCTCGCGCTTCGTCGACGAACTGCCCGAGGATCATGTCGAGGTGCTGACGCCCCCCGGCCTTTACGGCGGCGGCTATGGCGCGGCGGCAAGCTTCGCCACTTCCTCGATGCATGACCGCGCGGCCAAGGCCGATGTCTACAACTCGCCGGGCTGGAAACGGATGCAGCAGCGCTCGTCCGAGCGTGTATCGCCCGTGCACCGCACGCCGGTCACCATCGACGCCGAGCCCGCCGCCCGCTATGCCGTGGGCGACCGGGTGTTTCACCAGAAATTCGGCACCGGCACGATCATGGGCATCGCCGAGGATACGCTGACGGTTCAGTTCCCGACCGGCTTCAAGACGATCAAGGCGGGCTATGTCCAGCCCGCCTCGGGTTCGTCCATGGACGACGTGCCGTTCTAAAGCGCGGCGCGCACCACATCGGCCAGCGGCGTCGTGGGCCGGCCGATCAGTCGCGACAGGGCGTGCCCGTCGTCGAACAGCGCACCCTGCGCGGCGTCAACGTCCCAGCCTGCGATCGCCGCCGCCAAGCCGTCAGGCAGGCCGGCATTGACCAGTGCCGCCGCATATTCCGCCTCGGGCAGGTTCACATAAGGAATCTCGCGCCCGCTCTGGCGCGAGACCTCGGCCGCCAGATCGGCCAGCGTCCACGCGTCATCCGCCGCCAGCTCAAGGATCTGCTCGGCATGGCCGCCCCGGGCCAGGACCACGGCGGCGGCCTCGGCGTAATCCGCCCGTGCCGCGCCCGAGATCCGGCCCGCGCCCGCCGCGCCGATCAGCGCGCCATGTTGCAGGGCGGCCGGAATCGCGCCGGTGGAATTCTCGGCATACCAGCCATTGCGCAGGATGGTGTGGGGAATGCCCGCGCCCTTCAGCATCGCCTCGGTCGCCCGATGCTCTCCGGCCAGGGACAGGGGTGAGCGGTCGGCGTGCAGCAGGCTGGTATAGACGATCCCGCGCACGCCCGCGTCACGCGCGGCCTCGATCACGGCGCGGTGCTGGGCGGCGCGCTTGCCGATCTCGCTCGACGAAATCAGCAGCAGTTGCCCGACGCCCGCCAGCGCCGGCGCCAGCGTCTCGGGCCGATCATAGTCGAAGGCGCGGGTCTCGACCCCAAGGCTGGCCTTTTCGGGCGACCGCGCCAGGGCGACGATCTGGTCCTCGGGCACCAGGGTTTTCAGTTTCTCGATGGTCAGGCGGCCCAGTTGGCCGGTGGCTCCGGTGACGGCAATGGTCATGTCGGCTTCTCCTTCTTGTGCCGGGCAAGATAAGTGCTTGACTTACGATAAGTAAGTGCGAACGGAAATGTTGGTGTGGAAAAACCCGGCCGGGCCGACCTGATGGCTGCTGCCTGCCCGTCGCGCGACGTGCTGCGGCGGCTGACCGGGCGCTGGGGGATGCTGGTGCCGTGGGCGCTGGCCGCCCTGTGGCCCGCAACGGTTCGGCGCGCTTCTGGGCTGGATCGAGGACAGCCTGCCCCGGATCGCGCGGCACTGGCCGGGATGATTTCTTTGCTTTCCAAATACCCATGCGGCGGCGGCCCGCGCGGCGCTTGACCCCGGCGCGCGGCTGCCATATCTGGCCTCTGCGCGGATGGCCGGATGACCGCGGCGGGCGACTGTCGAGGAAAGTCCGGACTCCATGAAGATACGGTGCCGGGTAACGCCCGGCGGGGGCGACCCCAGGGAAAGCGCCACAGAGAAGAGACCGCCCATGCAGGTCATGGGCAAGGGTGAAACGGTGGGGTAAAAGCCCACCGCGGGCCTGGCGACAGGACTGGCAAGGCAAGCCCCACCGGGAGCAATGCCGAATAGGGACCGCGCGTCGCAAGACAGGGCCATCTTCGCCCCAGCAGGTCCGGGTTGGCAGCTAGATCCCGTCAGCAATGGCGGGACCAGAGGAATGGTCATCGAAGGGGGCGACCCCGGAACAAAATCCGGCTTACAGGCCATCCGCGCGTTTTGGGCTCGATTTACCGCCTTGCCATGCTAGGCTGATCTTCGATGCGGTATCTTGTTCTCTGTTCAAGCCTTGCCTTTCCCGCGCCCGTTTTCGCGCAGCGCCTGGCCGTGCCGGTGATCGAGCCCGCGGGTCAGGGACAAGGCCCCAGTTGCGGCGCGGCGGTGGTCCAGGGCCTGCGCGAGGCCGAGGGGGGCTATCTGGCGATCCGCACCGGGCCGGGCACCCGTTTCGCCCAGATCGGCGCCTTGCGGAACGGGGATCAGGTCTGGCTGGTCTCGCGTCACGGCGACTGGGCGGGAATCGCGGTCCAAGGCGGCGGCACCTCTCCTTCGGACCTTTGTGCCAATCCGGGGCAGGCCCGAAAGATCACCGGCCCGGATGTGGGCTGGGTGCATGGGCGATGGCTGCGCGATGGCGCGCGCTAGGCGCCGGCGCGGTCATTTTCCCCACGAATTCCCGGCTTTCGTCTGATTCCAGGTTGACTCCGAGCCTTGGCCGGATAAAAGGCGGCTTCCAAGAGATTCCACGGGGTTTGCGACATGCGTCTTGCCCCGCAGCAGGAGCAAGTAACATGGCGAAGCCGACGACGATCAAGATCCGTCTGAACTCCTCGGCCGGGACGGGGCACTTTTACGTCACCAAGAAGAATGCCCGCACGATGACCGAAAAGATGGCGGTCAACAAATATGACCCGGTTGTGCGCAAGCATGTCGAGTATAAGGAAGGCAAGATCAAGTAATGATCTTGTTGCCTTGGGCCGGCGCTCTCCTGGACTTCATTCAGTTAAGGGGGCGGGCACAAGGGGCGGAAAAGCTTATGCGGGCGGTTGCCTAGGCATTCGCCGCAAGGGTGGGGTGCTGCAGAGATGCAGCGCCTTTTTCCTTTTGGGCCAGGATCACCCGTCAGCCAGGATCGCGGGGGCCATGCCCTGGGCCAGCGACTCGGGG
>NZ_JASGGO010000024.1:0-65950 GCF_047605025.1 Paracoccus sp. (in: a-proteobacteria)
ATAAACCCCCAACAAAACGGCAGTAACCCACGCGCATGGCTCCACGCTTACGATCGTCAAGGGGTTATGCGCCGATATACCGCCCGGCAGATTCACCGTGCTGGCCGGGCCGAATGGCAGCGGCAAATCCACGCTTCTGCGCGGGCTTTCGGGGATGTCGAGGCCGGTTTCGGGACAGGTCACGCTAGAGGGCCGCCCTTTGTCCGACTGGGGGCCGCGGGCCAGGGCGCGGCGGATCGGTCTGCTGCCACAAGCCCCGCGGGCACCCGAGGGGCTGCGGGTCCGCGATCTGGTCGCCCATGGCCGCCACCCCCATCGCGGCCTGCTGTCGCGCTGGTCGGCCGCCGATCACGCCGCCTGCATGCGCGCGCTGGCGCGGACGGGCATGGCGGATCTGGCCGATGCGCCGCTGGATGCCCTGTCGGGCGGGCAGCGCCAGCGGGCCTGGATCGCCATGGCGCTGGCACAAGAAAGCGACATCCTGCTTCTGGACGAGCCGACTTCTTTTCTGGACCTGTCCCATCAACTGGAGATTCTGCGCCTGATCGGCGATCTGGTCGCGGCGGGGCGCACGGTGGTCGCGATCCTGCACGACCTGAACCAGGCGGCGCGCCATGCCGATCATGTCATCGTGCTGCAATCCGGGCGCGTCGTGGCTTGCGGTCCACCGGAACAGGCTTTGTCGCCCGATATACTGGCGCGGGTCTTCGGCGTCGAGGCCACGGTGCTGCGCGACCCGGCCAGCGGCCGCCCGGTATTCATCCCGCGCCTGCCGACGTGATCGCGGCGCCCCTGGCCTGTCTTTGCGCGGCCGGCGGCACCCAGCCCCTGGTCCAGTAAGCGGCGGCATGGAATTCCCCCGCGCCAAGGCCGGCCTCTTTCGCCCAAAGGCGGGCGGCCTCGGCCTCGGCGCGTTCACCCGCGAAGAAAAGAAAGCGGCCGCTTTCCGGCGGCGACAGCCCGGCCAGCAGATCGGGAAGGGTTCTGCCCTTTTCGCGCGTGACCCAGCGCAGCACCATGCCGGCGGGGATCTCGACCTGCTGGCTGTCGGCAGGATCTGAAATCAGGATCCGAACCTCGCCCTTGGCGTCGGGCGATGCGGCCTCGATGGCGCGCATGATCACGGGAAGCGCGGTCTCATCCCCGATGATCCCCATCCAATCCGCCTGCTTCACGCCTCGCCCGCCGGGGCCGGTCAGCATGACCCGCGCGCCCGGGGCGACCGCGTCGCACCATTCCGAAACCCGCCCCCCTTCATGCAGGAATATGTCGAAATCCAGCCAATCGCCCCCGGCCCCGACCCGGCGCACGGTGTAAGGCGGGCGGTGCCATGCGTCGATGCCGCCGGGCCAGTCGATCCCTTCGCCCCGGGCGGTGGGCCAGGCCGCGCCCTCAGGTCCCAGCAACAGCCGGAAATGCAGGCCGCCCTTGGTGAATGCCGTGAAATCCCCGGCCAGCCGAACCCGACAAAAGGAAGGCGAGATGCGGGTTTTCCCGACCAGGCTGGCGGTCATCAGACGGCTTTTCGGGGCGGCATTCGTGGGGGCGCGGCGCCAGTCGGGCGCGGGAAAACCGTTCTGCATCGCAAAGCCGTCGATGGCGTCGCGCAATGTCAGCAGCCCCTGATCGCTTTCGGCGGAGAGCGCCAGCTCGACCCCTCCGGCCATCGGACGCGCGATGATGCTGCCGTCGGCGGCCTGGACCTCGGCGCCGCCCTCTTCCCGCGTGACATGGGCGCCCAAGGCATCCGCCCGCTCGCATAACAGCGGAATGCCGATATCGGCGGGAATTCGAAACAAGGCAACAAGCTGGGACATGGCCAATCCAGGTTGGTCGCTTACAGGGGGCGGGGCGACAGGCATATCCTGTGACAAGCCCGGCAACAGTTCAAGCCGGGCATTTCCGCGACCCATCCAGATCGCGGCCGAGGCCCCGGATCGCCGCATGAAGACCCGGCCCGCCGATCCGCGCCCAGGCATGGCGCGAACCCCTTGCCGTCATGACCGGGATGCAAGGGCGCCGATGGACAAAGCGGGCCGCGATCCGGCTAAAATCATGGGATGATCAAGGCTTTCCCAAGAATTCAAAGGATATTGATCGCCGCATTCATATGCAATGGCTTGCGCTGAAGCGACGCGCCTCGTGAATACGGTCCGCCCAAGCCCCCTGCAATCGTTGGAAGTGCTGGAGCCGGATCACGCCTTACATGCGTCAGACGATCAGGACGGCCCCGGCCAGGATCGAAAAGGCAAGAACGGCCGATCTTAGACCCGCCGCCGGGACATGGGCATGGGCATGGCGCGACAGGGCGCTGCCCAGCAGCACAGCCGGAACCAGCGTCGCGGCGGCCAGCAGATGATCGCGCGAGACCCTGCCGCCAAGGGCCAGCACGACAAGCGAAAGGACCTCTCCGATCAGGAAGCAGGCCGCGACCGTCGCGCGCAGTCGGGGGCCGGGGGCATGCTGGTAAAGCAGCGCCAGCGGCGGGCCGCCGATCCCGGTCGCGGTCTCGCTGATGCCGGTGAACAGGCCCACGCCGATGGACGTGCCCCGGCGCGGCGCGAAGGGGGGCGCGAAAAGCGCGACCAGCGCGGCAAGGATGGTGAACAGCCCGACCGCGATCTCCATCTGCCGCAGGCTGAGCGCCAGCAGCAGCGCCAGCCCCGCGAATGTGCCCGCGAAACGGCCAAGCGTGATCCAGCCGGTGCCCGGCCAGTCGATCGCCCCCCGCTCACGCAAGGCCACATGGGCATTGAGCGGCAGCATCAGGATCAGCAGCGTGACCGGCAGATAGCCCGGCGCGGCCAGCGCAAAGACCGGCGCCACGATCAGCGCAAAGCCGATCCCCACCGTGCCCTGCACCAGCGCGGCCAGCGCCGCCACCGCCCAGAGCGGCCCCAGAAGCGACAGCGTCACGCCCGCCCCCCCAGCACGCTGTCGGCGGCGGGATGGATGCGCGTGATCGGGGCGGCGGCGATGGCCGGGGCGGCCCGTTCGCGGATTTCCCGCATCAGCGCGCGGGCATCCCAGTCGACCGGCCAGCCATGCAGCAGCCGCAGCCGGCCATCGGTGAAAACCGCGTCGATCTGGTCGCGGTTGCCATAGCGGACCAGTTCCCATGTCAGGTCGTGCGAGGGGGTGAATTCCGGCCGGTCCAGATCGACCAGCAGGAAATCGGCGGCCAGCCCCGGCGCGATCCGCCCCGTCACCGCGCCCAGCCCGGCGGCATCGGCGGCCATGCGCGTCGCGGCCTCCAGCCAAAGCCGGCCGCCGCCGCATGAGCCGTCGCCCGAAGCCAGGCCATGGCCCGCGCGCTGCATCGTCTCGCCCGCGTCCATCAGCCGGAACCCGTCGGCGCGCGTCCCGCCCGTGCCCAGCCCGAAGCGGATGCCAAGCGCCTGCATCTGCAAGGCCGGGGCGATGGCATTGCCCTTCCTGACCGAAGCGACGGGGTTGTAGGCGACCGCCGTGCCGCTGTCGCGCAGAAGGTTCAACTCCGAGGGCGTGATCAGCGTCGAATGGGCGATCAGGGTCTGCGGCCCCAGCGCGCCGATATGGGCCAGATGTTCCAGCGCGCGCTCGACCGCGACCAGATGTTCGTTCACATGGGTCTGGAAGGTCACGCCCGCCTCGGCCGCCATGTCCGAGATGCGCCGGAGCATCCAGTCCGAGCCCGCCTCGGGGGTCGAGATCGCCAGCGAGGGGCGGATCAGCCGGTCGCCCGCGAAGGCGGCCAGATGCGCCCCGGCGATGCGCAGGATCGCGTCGCGATCTGGGCACAGCGCGGCACCGCCCAGATCGTTGCAGATCTGCGCGACCACCAGCCGCAGCCCGGTCTCGCGCGCGGCATCGACCAGCCGGCCGGTATGACCCGCCGAGCGCGTCCCGGCATCGACGGCGGCCGTGAACCCGCCGCGCAGGCATTCCAGCGCCGCCAGCTTCGCCGAGAGATAGACCATATGTTCGTCAAGACTGCCTTCGAGCGGCACCCAGATGCGACGGAAAATCTCGGATGGCTCGCCGAAGACCAGCGACTTGCCCAGCGATTGGGTCAGATGGGTATGCGTGTCGATGAAGCCCGGCATCAGCAGATGGCCCCGCAGATCGACGCGGCGCGCCCGCGGGTGCCGACCGGCCAGCGCGGCGGGATTGTCGATCCCGGCGAAGATGCCGTCGCGGACCAGGACCGCCATCCCCGCCACGGGGCCGTTGTCCAGGAAAAGGCGGCCGGGGGCCAGGATCAGCGGGCCGCCGCCGGCCGTCAGGGCTTCGCGAAGGCCGGTCATGCCCGGACTCCGGCGGGCTCGTATCGGGGGGCGGCAACCGGCTGTGTGGTCGGGATCGGCGTCATGTTCGGGCTCCGGCGGTCTTGTCCTATCGGTGAAAGGGGGCATGCCCCCTGCGCTTAGTCCAGTTTCACGGCCCCCGGCGCAATGGCGGCAAGGGGCGCTGGGTCGATGAAGGACCGGACCGTCTCGACCGTCGGCAGATCGCCCTGGATCACCCCTTTCGACAGGATCCATTCGGCCTCGCCATGCAGAAGCTCGGCCAGATCGGCACCCAGCCTGATATCGAAAGAACTGTCGGCCCAAAGACTGTCAAGGGCCTCGCGCGCAACGATGCCCTGCATGACGGCGGCGGTGGCATCCATCGCGGCGCCGGGATCGGCGGCGACATCGGCATTCGCCCGGACCAGCGCGCCCAGGAAGGTCCGCATCGCCGCCAGCTTCCCGTCGCCGATGCCGGAATTCACCGCCAGGATGTAATGGGTCCGATAGCCCGGTGCGCGCCATTCCCGGTAATCACCGCCAAGCGCCGCCGCCGCCGGGCCGTAATAGGTGATCGCATCCACGTCGCCGCGCGCCAGCGCCACCACCAGATCCGAGGCCGCCGCATTCACGATCTCGGCCTGGACATCGCCGGAGGCCAGCACCTGCGAAAGATAGTAGTCGGTATTGGTGCCGATGGAGGTGCCGATCCGCTTGCCCGCCAGATCCCCCGGCGCCGAAAGCGGCGCGCCCTTGGTGATGATGCGCATCCCCTCATAGCGGGTCAGGTCGGCGATGACGGAAAAGGGCTGGCCGGTCAGGATGCCGGTGGCGGCGGGGAATTCGGCCATGAAGGCCACGTCCGCCTGCCCGCCGACCAGCGCCTCGAATGCCTCGCGCCAGGAAACGAAGGGGATCATCCGCACGTTCAGCCCGGCCTCGTCGCAATAGCCCTTGGCCATGGCGATATCGACCTGCGGCATCGACCTGCGGCGTCGAGGGGTTCGGGCTCCAGGCGCAGGTGATGTCCTCGGCCAGCGCCGGCAGCGGCAGCAGCGCCGCGACCACGGCGAGGGATTTCAGGATATGCATGATGGGCCTCGTTCAATGGGAGGGGTGCAGAAGCGCGATGATCTCGTCGCGGGTTTCCAGAAGATGGGCATTGCCGCGGTTCAGCTTGCGCGGGCGCGGCGTGGTCAGCGGATAATGCCTGATGATCCGCCCCGGCCCCGAGGACATGGGCTGGATGTCGTCGGTCAGGATCAGCGCCTCGTCCACGTCATGGGTGACGAAAAGCACGGTGGCCCTGTGCTTTTCCCAGATGCCAAGCCGCAGATCGTGCATGACCAGCCGGGTCTGCGCGTCCAACGCGCCGAAGGCGCTCGTCCATCAGCATGACCTGCGGCCCGAAGGCGAAGGTGCGGGCGATGGCGACGCGCTGCTTCATCCCGCCCGAAAGCTCCTGCGGGTATTTCTGCGCGTGCTTTTCCAGCCCGACCTCGGCGATGGCGGCGCGGGCGCGGTCCATCCCTTCGGATTTCGACAGCTTCAGCCGCTTCAGCCCGAAGCGCACGTTGTCGAGCGCGGTGAACCAGGGAAACAGCGCGTATTGCTGAAAGATCACGCCCACCTTGTCCGACGGGCCGGTGATCGGCGGGCCGTCGATGGCGATGCGCCCGCTGGTCAGCGGAACGAAGCCCGCCACCGCGTTCATCAGCGTGGATTCGCAGCAGCCCGATGGGCCGATCAGCGCGGTGAAGCTGCCGGGCTTCAGTTCCAGCGTGGTGGGGGCCAGCGCGAGCATCGGGCCGCCGCGCAGGTTGAAGGTGATCGAGGCTTCCTCGATGCGGGCATGGCCGCGGGTCTGCTGCGGTGCCATGGCGTTCACCCCTGCTGCCAGTGGACGAGGCGTTGCCCGATGCGCTGGACGATCACATCCATCACCGCGCCAAGAATGCCCAGAATGATGAGAAGCGAGAACATCCGGTCGGTGCGGATATATTGCCGCGCCTCTTGCAGGCGATAGCCGATCCCCGAGGAAGCCCCCGACAGTTCCGCCACCACCAGGCTGAGAAAGGCCAGCGCCACGCCCAGCCGCACGCCGGCAAGGATATAGGGCGCGGCCGCCGGAACGATCACGGTCAGGGATTCGCGCATCCGCGACACCCCGAGCGAGCGCGAGGCGCGCAGAGGGGACATATTGCATCCCGTGATGGGTGTTGAACCAGACGATGGCCAGCGGCACCAGCGCGATGGCCGGGATCGGCCGCAGAAGCGTCAGGGCCGGGGCCAGCAGCACCTGCATCACCTCGATCCGCCCGGTCGCAGCCCGACCAGCACGCCAAGGCTGGCGCCGATGGCAAAGACGATGGCAAAGACGATGGCAAAGACGATGGCCGCGCGCGACAGCGACACGCCAAGGTCAAGCACAAGCGTGCCCTTGCCCGCCATCTCGGCCGTCGCGGACCAGACCGCCGCGGGCGAGGGCAGGATCGCCGGCGGCGCGATATGCAGCGCGGCGAAAAGCGACCAGACCATCAGGACGAAAAGGATGGAGACCGCCGCCCCCGACTGGCGGACAAGCCTCCACAGGGTATTGCGGGGCCAGGCCATCATGCCCTCTCCGCCGGTCGTGCCGTGCCCGCATCCGGGCTTCGGACGCAGGGTCCGACGGGTTTGGTGAATGCTCCGCGCATGTTCGATTTCCATGTTAAAACGTTTTAATTCAGATAACACTTTGCCGTTAAACAGAAAAAACGTTTTGCTGACTGGACGTGTCTTTCTTTCGGCTTTCATGGACTGCCCAGCGATCATGCAGATTAGGTGGTGCCCGTGATGAATGAGGTGCCCCAGACCCCGCTCAGGCGGCCAACCATCATCGACGTGGCGCGGCTGGCCGGGGTCTCGCCGGCCACGGTCTCCAATGCGCTCAGCGGGAAAAGACGGGTCGAGCCCGCCACCCGCGAACGGATCGAACAGGCGATTCGCGACCTCGGCTATCGACCGAACACGGCGGCGCAAAGCATCCGCACCGGCAGGACCAACCTGATCGCGGTGGTCTCATCCATGCCGGTGACGATCTCGGGCGGCGCTTCGCGGCAGGGCTTCTTCATGGAAATCGCCTCGGCCGCCGCCACCTTCGCGCTGGAGCACGATCTTTCGCTGGTTCTGGTGCCGCCGGCGGCGCGGCCCGAACAGGCGCTGGCGCATGTCGCGGTCGATGGCGCGCTTATCCTTGAACCGCAGCGAGAGGATGCCTTCCTGGCGGCCCTTCGCGCGCGGGGGGTGCCCGTCATCTGCATCGGGCAAAGCTTCGATCCCGCGCTTCCTTATGTGGATCTGGACTATCGCCGGATCGCGCGGCTGCTGATCGACCATCTTTTCGCGCGCGGCGCGCGGCGTTTCCCGCTGATCGTCGGCGCCGAACACCGCATGTCCCATGCCGTGATGCGCGAGATCTATGAGCAGCGCGCGGCCGAGCGCGGCATGACCCCGCATGTCATCCACATCGAAGAGGCGTGCGGCGAGGACGGGGGGTATCACGCCGCCCACCGGGCGATGCGGCTGGACCCGGATCTGGACGCCGTGCTCGTGCCGGTCGATACCTTCGCCACGGGCGCCATGCGCGGCCTGCGCGAACTGGGCAAAAGGGTGCCCGATGACGTGATGGTCGCGACGCGATACGATGGCTGGCGGGCCCGGATGGAAAAGCCCCCCCTGACGGCCATCGACCCGCACCTGGACGAAATCGCCGATATCGCCACCCGCTGGCTGGCAAGCCTGATCGGCGGCACCGGCGGCCAGCCGCCCACCGTGGCGGCCTCGCCGCCCGAGTTGATCCCCAGGGCGTCGACCCGGGCAAGCGAAGGCTAAGGCGCGACGGGTATTCACCGAAAGCCGCGCGCCCCTGCCGCCGATCATGGCCAGCCACAGGGCCGCCGAGGCTGGGCGCTTCATCCTGCCGGCGCATGGCCCCGGCTGATTCCAGCGGCTGAACCCTCTTGCGGGGTCCCATCCTCTTGGCGCGTCGCAATCCGGGTCCCGTTTGTTTCCACCACTCGCCGCGCGCATGCCTGAACGTTTCGCGCGGGCGGAAATTTGCAACAAAAGGTTTCCCGCACCCGCTCAGCAACAATTCATTACAAATCTCTGCGTGCGCCGGGGCACGAGTGCGGCATCATGGCATCGGATGGCAACAGGCTGCGACCCGAGGACAAGCGACAGAACACCGACAATGACCAGCAAGCCCCCTTCCGAAGCCCGGCGGCGCATGGTGCCGTGTCATGCCACCCTTGCCGGGCGGTCGGGTCGGACGGTCTTGCAGCGGAGGGGAGGGGACGGATGACGCTGGACCAGCACGACGACTGGCTGACACGGCTGTTGGGAGCCACGGTCTGGTTCGTCATGTCCCTTGCCCTGAGCGTCGAAGTCTGCGCGCTGATCGGCTGGGGCTTCGGACATGCCGAGCGCGGCGCCTGGATCGGCGCCCTGCTGAACGGATCGTTCTGGATTTGGGTGCTTTGGAACAGCGCGGCCGAGCGGAAATAAGACCTCTCGCCGCGCAGCGACATGTGGCAGACTGAACCATGCCGTCTGCTTTCGACCAAGGATGACCTTATGACCTATCGACCGCTTCTTTGGCTGGCCCGGCTGGGCATCGCCCTGACCGCCCTTTCCGTCGCGGGACAGGCCGTCGCGCAGCAGGCCCCCGCGTCTGGATCGACGCAGGCCGGATCGACGCAGGCCGGGCCGAAGCAGGTCGGGGTGGTCGCGATCAAGGCCGAATCCGTGCCGCTGGTCAGCACCCTGCCCGGCCGGGCCGTCGCGCGGGATTCGGTGGACATTCGCCCGCGCGTCGACGGCTTCGTGACCGGGGTGCTTTACAAACCCGGTCATACGATCAAGGTGGGCGAGCCGATGTTCCAGATCGACCCGACCACCTATGAGGCTGCTGTCGAAGAGGCGCGCGCCAATCTCGCCTCGGCCAAAGCCGCCGTGCCGCAGGCCGAGGCGGCCTATGAACGCTCGCGCAAGTTGCAGGGATCCGGCTCTACCCAGGCGACCCTGGAAGAGGCGCAGGCCACGATGGAACAGGCGCGCGCCGCCGTCAGCGCGGCCGAGGCGGCCCTGCGCACGGCCGAGGCGGAACTGTCCTGGACCACCATCACCAGTCCGCTGGAGGGGCTGCCCTCGGTCGCCGACGTCTCGCCGGGCGACCTGGTGACCTCGGGCCAAAGCGATGCGCTGGCGACGGTCACCCAACTGGATCCGATCGACGTGGACATGTATGAGCCATCGGCGCGGCTGCAACGGATGCGCGAGCGGGTGGATTCCGGCGAAATCCAGCGCAGCCAGTCGCTGAACGCCCAGTTGACGCTGGAAAACGGCGTGACCTATGCCGCCACCGGAGAGATGGTCGCGCCGGGCTATACCATCTCGACCTCGACCGGGGCCATCGACTTCCGCTTTCGCTTCGACAACCCCGAACATCGCATCCTGCCCGGCATGTTCGTGCGCGGCAGGATCGAGATAGGCCGGATCCAGGCGTTCCTGGTGCCGCAGATGGCCGCGACGCGCGGCCGCGACGGCACGCTTTCGGCCTGGGTGGCCGAGGACGGCAAGGCGGTGAAGCGCGCCCTGACCGAGGAGGGCGTGCATCAGAACAGCTGGATCGTCACCGCCGGGCTGAAAGAGGGCGAGCAGTTGATCGTGAACGGCTCGACCGGCCTGACCGAGGGCGCCAGCGTCACGCCGGCCGCGGTCGAGATCGACGAAAACGGCGTGGTTCGCGACCTGCCGGCGAAGCAGGCGGAGTGATCCGGCATGGCACGCTTTTTCATCCACCGCCCGGTCTTTGCCTGGGTTCTGGCCATCATTACCATGCTGGCCGGGGTCTATGGCCTGTCCAGCCTGCCCATCGCGCAATATCCCGACATCGCGCCGACCACGGTGCGCATCAGCGCGACCTATACCGGCGCCTCGCCCGACATCGTGGAAAACTCGGTGACCACGGTCATCGAGGACGGGATGACCGGCCTTGACGGGCTGACCTATATGACCTCGACCTCATCACAGGGGTCAAGCACGATCCAACTGACCTTCGACGACAGCGTGGATGCCGACATCGCCCAGGTGCAGGTGCAGAACAAGCTGCAACTGGTGGCATCGCAACTGCCCGACGCCGTGCAAAGCACGGGCGTTTCGGTCACGCGCTCGACCTCATCGATCCTGCTGGTGGGGGCGCTGACCTCGACCGATGGCAGCTACAATTCGCTGGAACTGGGCGATCTGGTGGCGCAGGTGATCGAGGATCCGGTCAAGCGCACCGTCGGGGTCGGGTCGGTGCAAACCTTCAGTTCAGGCTATGCGATGCGCATCTGGCTGGACCCGGACAGGATGCTGCAATACGCGGTCACGCCCTCGGACGTGGTTTCGGCGGTCAGCGAGCAGAACACCAACGTCACCGTGGGCAGCCTTGGCAGCCAGCCGACGGTCAAGGGCCAGCAGTTGAACGTGGCGCTTTCGGCGCAGTCGCAGCTGACCTCGGTGCGCGAGTTCGAGCGTATCCTGCTGCGCACCGACAGCGACGGCGCCACCGTCTTTCTGGGCGATGTGGCCCGTATCGAGATCGGGCAAGAGGATTACGGCAGTTCCTCGCGCTATAACGGCCACCCGGCGGCGGGCTTCGGCGTGAACCTGGCCACCGGCGCGAATGCGGTGGACACGGCCGCGGCGGTGCGCGACGTGCTGGCGGGGCTGCAATCCTCGCTGCCGGCGGGCGTCAAGATCGTCTATCCCTACGATACCTCACCCTTTGTCGAGGAATCCATCAACCAAGTCTATCACACGCTGATCGAGGCGGTGGCGCTGGTCTTCCTGGTGATCCTGGTCTTTCTGCAAAGCTGGCGGGCGACGCTGATCCCGACCCTGGCGATCCCGGTAGTGCTTTTGGGCACTTTCGGCGTGCTGTCCTTTTTCGACATGTCCATCAACACGCTGACCATGTTCGCCATGGTGCTGGCCATCGGCCTTTTGGTCGACGACGCCATCGTCGTGGTCGAGAACGTCGAGCGGGTGATGGAGGAAGAAGGCATCGGCCCGGTCGAGGCGACCGAAAAGAGCATGGACGAGATTTCCTCGGCGCTGGTCGGCATCGTGCTGGTCCTGTCGGCGGTGTTTTTGCCGATGGCCTTCATGTCCGGCTCGACCGGGGTGATCTATCGGCAATTCTCGGTCACCATCATCTCGGCCATGGTGCTGTCGCTGGCGGTGGCGCTGATCCTGACGCCGGCCATGTGCGCCACGCTGCTGAGGCCGCGCGTCCATGGCGGCGGCATCGCGCCCGCGCGCTGGTTCAACCGCAACCTGGACCGGGCCACGAACGGCTATGCCGGGGCGGTGGGCGCCTTTGTGCGCCGGCCCTTCCGCTTTCTGGTCGTGCTGCTGGCCTTCGGCGCCGGGGCATACATGCTATACCAGAAGCTGCCCGGCTCGTTCCTGCCGTCCGAGGACCAGGGCGTGCTGATGGTCATGGTCGAGACCCCCGAGGGCTCGACCGCCGCCCGCACCCAGGCACTGGTCGAGGAGATCGAGCAATATGTGCTGACCGAGGAAACCGACACCGCCGAAAGCGTCTTCGCCGCGCTTGGCTTCGGCTTCGGCGGCACCGGACAGCGCAATGCGATGGTCTTCGTCAAGCTGAAGGATTTCGACCAGCGCCAGGGCCTGGACGCCGCCTCGATGGCGACGCGGGGCAACATGCGCTTCATGTCTAGCCGCAACGGGCGGGTCTTCTTCATGCAGCCGCCCGCGATCCAGGGCATGGGCAATACCGCCGGCTTCACCATGCAGTTGATCGACCAGGCGGGCAATGGACAGGCGGCTCTGGCAAGCGCGGCCGACGAACTGGTCAAGAAGGCCACGGCGGACGGCCGCGTCACCAGCCTGAAAGGCAACGAGGCCGCGTTCGAGACCTCGCGCAGGATCGACATCGACCAGCAGAAGGCGACCGCCTATGGGCTGACCATCTCGGATCTGAACGAGACGCTCTCCATCATCTTCGCCAGTTCGAACGTGAACGATTTCTCGCTGGGGTCCGAACTGCGCCCCGTGATCGTCCAGGGCGCGGCCGAGGCGCGGATGCAGCCCGACGACATCGAGAAATGGTATGTCAAGAACAGCGACGACGAGATGGTGTCCTTCGCCGCCTTCACCAGCCAGGCATGGGCCGAACAGGCGCAGAGCCTGGCGCGCTATGGCGGCACGCGCTCGATGGAAATCTCGGGCGCGGCGGCGCAGGGCGTCTCGTCCGGGACCGCGATGGATGTGATGCAGGAACTGGTCGCGGGCATGGATGGCGGCTATGGCACCGCCTGGACGGGGCTGTCCTATCAGGAACGGCTGTCGGGCAACCAGGCGCCGATGCTGTTCGCGCTGTCGGCTTTGGTGGTGTTCCTGGCGCTGGCGGCGCTTTACGAAAGCTGGTCGGTGCCGCTGTCGGTGATGATGACGGTGCCCATCGGCATCGTCGGCGCCATGGCGGCGGCGCTGGTCTTCGACCAGTCGAACGATGTCTATTTCAAGGTCGGCCTGCTGACGACGATCGGGCTTGCCGCGCGCAACGCCATCCTGATCGTGGAGTTCGCCGAAATGCTGCACCGCCAGGGCAAGCCCCTGCTGGAAGCGGCGGTCACGGCCTCGCGCATGAGGCTGCGGCCCATCCTGATGACGACGCTGGCCTTCATGCTGGGCGTGCTGCCTTTGGCGCTGGCCAGCGGCGCGGGCGCGGCCGCGCAGCAATCCATCGGCATCGGCGTGCTGGGGGGCATCGCGGCATCCGCCGTGGTCGGCATCTTCCTGGTCGCCGTCTTCTATGTCGCGGTGCTTCGGACCGTGCAATATTTCACCAGCAAGAGAGCCAAGACGTGATTTCCCCCATTCGCTTTTTCGGCCCGGCGCTGCTGCTTATGGCGGCGGGCTGCGCGGCGGTCGGACCCGATCCAGACGCACGCCCCGCGATCCCCCTGCCCGCCACATTCGACGCGGGCGGGACGGCACCGGCCGGCAAGGTCGCCAATCGCGCCTTCTGGGCCGAATACCGCGATCCGGCGCTGAACGAGTTGATCGCGCGCGGCCTGAAGCAGAACCTGGACGAAGCCGCCGCGCGCGAACGTATCCGCGCGGCCGCCGCCGATCTGCGCGGCACGGGGGCGCTTGCGGCCCAGACCTCCGGCACGGCCGATGCGACGCGCGAACGCGGCTCGACCTCGGGCGGGCAGGTGCAGAACGTCAACACCTCCAGTCTCAGCGCGGCTTTCGTCTTCGACCTGTTCGGCGGCGCCCGGCGCGAAAGGCAAGGCGCGGCGGCCAGCCTTGAGGCCGCCAAGGCGGATCTGGGCACGGCGCGGCTGGCCTGGATCGCCGAGCTGATCGACGCCTATAGCGACGCGCGCTATTACCAGCAGGCTTTGGCGCTGACCCGGCAGACGGTCTCAAGCCGCGAGGAAACCGTCCGCATCACCCGCGAGCAGCGCGAGTTCGGCGTGGTCAGCGAATTCGACCTGGCCCAGGCCCAGGCGCTTCTGGCCGCCGCGCGGGCCGATATACCGGGCTATCAGGCGCAGTTCGACGCCGAACTGTTCAGCATCGCGACGCTGCTCAATGAACCGGCCGCCTCGGTGCGGGCGTTGATGCGGCGCGGCTCGGGCCAGCCCCGCATTCCCGGCAGCGCCCGCGCCGGCGTGCCGGCGGATCTGCTGCGCAACCGGCCCGATGTGCGGTCGGCCGAATACGACCTGGCCGCGGCGCTGGCGGCCGTGGGCGTGGCGACGGCCGATCTGCTGCCCTCGCTGACGCTGACGGGTTCGGTCAGCGAAAGCGGCGGGGCCAAGACCTGGGGCTTCGGCCCGGCGATCTCGTTTCCCGTGCTGAACCAGAGCGCGCTGCAAGCCACCCGCGCGCGCCGCATCGCCGAGGCGCGCGAGGCCGAGATCGACTGGCGCGCCAGCGTATCGCAGGCGGTCGAGGACGTGCAGGTCGCGCAATCCAACCTGCGCCGTTACCGCCAGCAGACAACGGCGCTGGACAGTGCCGCGACCGCTTACGACCGCGCCTATCGGCTGGCCCGGACAAGCTTTGCCGAGGGCGAACTGGCGCTGCTGGATCTGCTGGATTCCGACCGCTCGACGGCCAGCGCCCGGCTTTCGGCCGCATCGGCCCGCAATCAGGCGGCCAAGGAATGGGCCGCGTTGCAGATCGCGACGGGCGCGGGCGCGGGCGAGGTGGTGCTGGTCGGCAAGTAAGGCCCCGTTCGGCAAGCAAGGCCCCGGTCGCCTGCGCGACCGGGGCCGAAATGGCCGGCTTGTGGAAATCCAGCCCGATGAAGGTGCCATCTCAAGGCTTGGCCCAGCCAATCTGGCGCGATCCTTAAGCGGCGGAATACCGGGCAAGAAAGGGGCGGTCGGCCCAGTCGGCTTGCGGCGCGACGATAGGGAACAGGGCGGCCGCGACATGCGCGGCCGGCCATCGCTTAGAACTTCGCGGAAAGCTTGAAGTTCACGCTGCGCGGCTCTCCGTAGAAGTTGAAGACCGAGGTTCCGCCGACACGCTCGTAATAGGATTTGTCGAAGACGTTGTTGACGCTTACCGAAGCGGCCACCTGCTGGGTGATGTCATAGCTGGCCATCAGATCGACCACGGCATAGCCGGGCGCCTCGACGGTGCTGGACGTTCCTGCGGCGGTGCGCGTCACGTTCTTGAAGCTGCTGAACGCCTTGATGCCCGCGCCAAGTTGCAGCCGGTCCCAGCCGGGTTGCTGGAAGCGGTATTTCGACCAGAGTTGCAGCATGTGGCGCGGCGAATAGAATTCGGACCCCGCCGCCGTGGCGGTATCCTGAAACTCCGAGTCGGTATAGGTATAGCCCGCCGTCAGTTCCCATCCCGGCAACGGAGAGCCGCTTGCCTCAAGCTCGACCCCGCGCATATGCGCCTTGCCCTGGGCCAGGTAATAGCCGCTGTTTTCGGTGTCCGAAACGGCGCGGTTCTCATCCTTGAGATCGAAATAGGCGGCCGAGGCGTTCACGCCGGGCAGGATTTCCGACTTCAGGCCGATCTCGTATTGCCGCCCGGTGCGCGGCTTCAGCACATCGCCCGAGGCATCGGTCACGTTCTGCGGCTGAAAGATCTCGGTATAGCTGGCATAGACCGATGTCGTCGCGCTGATGTCCTTGATCACGCCCAGATAGGGGGTGAACTCACCCTTTTCCTTGACCTTGCTGGTCGCGACCGAGCCGCTCGACAGGGTGGTGGTGCGCACCTCGCCCTGATACCAGCTCATGCGCCCGCCGGCGATCAGCGTCCAGTCATCCGAGGGCTTGACCCGCCATTGCGTGTAAAGCCCGGTCTGCCGCACATCGCTCTCTTGCTTGGTCGAGAAGCTGGCATCCGGGACCGCGACCGAACTGTTCCAGTCGTCCAGGTCGAAAGTCCCCGAAATCAGCCCCGATCCGCTATACATGGTGCTGTCTTCACGGCGGTGGTCGATGCCCACGATCAGGTTGTTTTCCAGGCCGAACCACTGGAACGGCTTGCTGATATGGGCATCCAGCGACAGCGCGTGCTGATCGAAGTCGCGGTAGAGATAGCGCATGCCGCTGACGGTGCCATCCGCCGCCGCCGACCCTGCCGCGTAGCCATAAAGGAAATTCGCGTCGACCGTCGAATAAAGCGCCGAGACCTTAAGGTGGCCGCCATCCTGGAAGCGATGCTCCAATTCGGCGATATAGTCGGTCACCTCGTTTTCGAACCGATTCCAATCCGCGCCGGTATAGGTCGAGCGCGAGACATCCAGCAGATTGCCGTCCGTATCCGTGGGCAGTCCGTTGAAGGGCGTGATGTCGCGCTTGCGGTGGTTGACCGAGAAGGTCGCCGTCGTGTCCGGCGTCAGATCGGCGGCAATGGTGCCGTAAAGCACGCGGCTTTCGTTCGTCACGCCGTCGACCCAGGAATCCTTGTCCCCATAGGCGGCGACCAGGCGGCCGCGAACCGTGCCGCTTTCGTTCAGCTTGCCGGTCAAGTCGGCCTCGACGCGGCGATTGTTCCAGGACCCGACCTCGGAGCTGAAGCGAAAGGCGCGCTCTTGCTGGGCCTGTTTCAGGCGCATGTTGATAGCGCCCGACGGCTCGCCCGAGCCGGTGAACAGACCCGAGGGACCGCGCAGGATCTCGACATGATCGACCGTCGCCATGTCGGCCTGCGTCCCATAGATGCTGGTCAGCGGCGTCGGCAACCCGTTGAGATAAAGCGAGTCGAACTCGAACCCGCGCGAATAAAGCGACGAGCGGCCATCGTCATTGGTCATCACCACGATGCCCGGCGTCTTGCGCATCGCTGTATCCAGCGAGGTGAAATTGCCGTCCTCAAGCCGCTCGCGGGTCAGCACGGTGGTCGATTGCGGGATCTCGCGCGGGGCGCGGGTGTCCTTGTCGCCGACGCTGACCTGATCGGTGGTATAGCTGCCGGTGCCCTCGGTCTCATAGGTGGCCCGCAGGGTAACCATGTCCAGCACGACCTGTCCGGCGTCCTGGGCGCGGGCCTGAAGGGCCGTGAACATGCAAGTGCTTGCCAGAATAGAGGCATATGCCAGCGAAGGGCCGGTGCGCGTCATGGAAATAGTTCCGCTTCGTTTTGGATGGCGGGCGATCACCCGAGTAATTTCGTCGCCTACACCCGAAAAACAAAGGGGATCAAGCCGCCGGCGCCCGTCCTCCGCCGGGAAATCGCGGGTTATCCCCCGTTTTTACCTTTCGAAATATTCAGCAATATCAAGCAATATTGCCGCGACCGCAGCAAAGGCCACACCACGGCCCGCCGCTACCGGCCCGAAGCGGACGCGTTGCGGTCCCGACGCGCTTCGGGTTTGGCGACAGGCTGATCGGGGCGGCATCCGCGCTGAAAGCACCGCCGAAGGGTGTAGCGGGGCGGGCATTCATCGGAATGGCAGCCAATGGAAATCCTTGGGCGCGCGCCGGGATGGCGGCTGTCTTCCGCTTAATACCACCGGGCGCAAAGCGCGCAATTCTCTGCATCGTCGCGCCCGGCGGCGGCCAGGCATTCGTCGCGCTTGATTCCGGCGAAACTTTCCAGCAGTTCCGGCGCGAACCAGTCGCACGCCGCGCCCGCCTGCAAGGCCGCCAGCGCCGCCTCAAGCGTGGTGGGCAGGCGATGAAGGCCCAGGGCGCCCCGCTCGGCCTCGCTCAGCGCCTCGGGGTCGCCAGAGAAGACCGGCGGCGCGGCCCCCTTGCGGATGCCGTCCAGGCCGGCGCGGATCAGCGCCGCCAGCGCCAGATAGGGGTTCGCCGTCGCATCCGCCGCGCGGTATTCCACATTGAACTGCCGCGCGGGATCGCGCCCGCCGATCTCGACCGTGGGGCAGATGCGCAGGCTGGCCTCGCGGTCGCGCTCTCCCAGCCAGGTCCAGGCCGAGGACCAGTTATGCGGGCGCAGCCGCAGATACGAGGACGGGCTGGATGCCGTCAGCGCCAGGATCGACCGCATATGCTCAAGGATGCCGCCGCAGAATGCCGCCGCCACCGGCGACAGCCGCCCCGGACGCGAGGCGTCGAAGCCCGCCGGATTGCCCGCCGCATCCACCAGACTGAAATGGATATGCACGCCGTTGCCGGCGGCCTCCGGGTGGGTCTTGGGGGCGAAGGTCGCGCGCCAATCCTGGATCCGCGCCATCTCATGCGTGATTTCGCGGATGATCACCGCGCGGTCGGCGGCGGTCAGCGGATCGGTGGGGCCGCTGGTGATCTCATATTGGTCGCGGCCGTATTCGGCGATGATGACCTCGGGGTCCATGCCGGCCTGCTGCAAGGCGGCGAAATAGCGGCCCGCGAAAGGCTCGGCCCGGCGCAGCGCACGATATGAGAACACATGCGCATCCGGCAGGCCGGTGTCGAGCAGTTGGAACTCTTGCTCGAACGAGGACAGCAGGCGCAGCCCGGTCTCGGCCTCGAACGCCGCCACCGCCGCCTTGAGGGCCGAGCGGGTGCAGGCCGACCACGGTTGCCCGTCCAGCGTCACGATGTCGCCGGGCGTCATGTCGAAGGGCGTCGGCGCCCCGGTCATGGCGGTCACGGCGCGCGCCTTCAGGTCGGGCAGCACCCGCAGATCGCCCGACGATCCCCACGGGTTGTCCGCGACGATCTGCCCGTCGGGCTTCAGCGAGATATTGGCCGGCACCCAGCCGATGCCGGTCCGCGCGGCGGCCTCGATCCTGTCCGCCGGCAGGAAGCGGCCACGGGTCACGGCGCTAAGGTCGGTGGTGACGATGGCGGCAAGGTTGACGGTCATGCGCGTTCTCTCATCTTGCGGAAACGGTCGGCGACGGTTGCGGTATCGGTGCGCCAGCAATAGCCGCCGAAGGCGGACAGTGCCTGTTCATGCCGGGCACGGGTGGCGGCGAAGCAGGCATCCGCCGGCACCACGACGACATAGCCCCGGTCGGCGGCATCGCGCACCGCCATGTCGACGCATTGGTCGGTCATGATCCCGCAGACCACCAGCGTGCGCACCCCCAGATTGCGCAGCACATAGTCGATATTGGTCGAGTTGAAGACCCCCGATGAGGTCTTGGGCAGCATGATCTCATCCCCCGCCGGCATCAGGCTGAGGACCGGCAGCCCGCGCGGGTCGGAGCGCGCCAGGTGGATCGGAGTCATCTTGTGATCCAGCGAGCGGTCGCGGCCATCCTCCGTCAGGCTTTGGATGATGGTGTGCAGGACCTCGACGCCGGAGGCCCGCGCCGCCGCGACCAGCGCCTTGCAATTGGGCACGGTGACGGCGGCGGTCTCGTGGTAGAAATCGGCATGATCCTGGTCCTCGGCATAGGCCGGGTCCAGCCAGATGCGCTGCATGTCCACCAGCAGCAGCGCCGTGGCGCCGGGCGGGAAGGCCGCGTCGCGGGCGGGGATCGGGTCAGGCATGGGTGGCTCCGTCGGTGAAGGCGTTGGCGGGCATGGCGGGGATCAGCGACAGAAGCTGCTGGACATAGCTGTCGCGCGGGGACAGGAACAGTTGCTCGGTCGGCGCGACCTCGCGCAGCTTGCCGCCTTGCAGCACGGCCACGCGGTCGCACATCTGGCGCACCACCGGCAGGTCGTGGCTGATGAACAGGATGGTCAGGCCCAGCCGTTCCTGCAAGTCCTTCATCAGGTTCAGGATCTGCGCCTGGATCGACACGTCCAGCGCCGAGGTCGGCTCGTCGCAGATCAGGAAGCGCGGGCGGCTGGCCAGGGCGCGGGCGATGGAGATCCGCTGCCGCTGCCCGCCAGAAAAGGCGTGCGGGTAACGCCGCGCGGCATCGGGCGCCAGCCCCACCGCCGCCAGAAGCTGCGCGACGACCGGGCGCGCGGCACCAGCACCCGCCACGAAACGGTGCTGAAGCAACGGCTCGGCCAGGATGTTGCCCACGCTCATGCGCGGGTTCAGCGAGGAATAGGGATCCTGAAACACCATCTGCGTCTGGCGCCGGATTTCCGCCCGCGCCTCGCCCGAGGCGGCAAAGACATCCTGCCCGCCAAAGACCATCCGCCCCGTGCTGGGCGGTGTCAGCCCGGCAAGGATGCGCGCCATGGTGGACTTGCCCGAGCCGCTTTCGCCGGCCAGCCCCAGCACCTCGCCCTGCCCGATGCGTAGCGCGATGCCCGACAGCGCGGCAAAGCCGGCGTTCTTGCGAAACAGCCCGCGCGCGGCGCCATAGACCATGCCCACATCCCGCAGTTCGACCAGCGCCTTGTCGGGATCGGGCCGGTGCGCCTTGCCGCCCGCCAGCCACTCCAGCGCCTCGTCCACGCCGGCGCCGAGGCCCGCCACCGGAAAGCGGTCGCGCTTCACATCCATGCGCGGCACGACCGAGATCAGCGCCTTGCTATAGGGATGGGCCGGCTCCTCCAGAATCTGCCGCGTCTCGCCCAGTTCGACCAGCTTGCCGGCCTGCATCACCGCCACGCGGTTGGTGACCTGCGCGATCACCCCCATGTCGTGGGTGACCAGCATCACGCCCAGATTGCGCCGCACCGCCAGTTCGCGGATCAGGTCCAGAATCTGCGCCTGCACCGACACGTCCAGCGCCGTCGTCGGCTCATCCGCGATGATCAGTTCGGGGTTCGAGCACAGCGCCAGCGCGATCACCACCCGCTGCCGCATGCCGCCGGAAAACTCGTGCGGCCAGTTCTTCACCCGCCGCGCAGGGTCCGGGATGCCCACGGCATCGAGCAAGCGCACAGCCTCGGCCCGCGCCTCCGTCAGGGACATGGGGCGGTGGGTGCGGATGGTATCGGTCAACTGCCGCTCGATGGTGAAAAGCGGGTTCAGGCTGGTCAGCGGGTCCTGAAAGATGGTCGAAATCCGCTTGCCGCGCAGCGCGCGCATGGCGCGGGCATCGGTGGCGTCGATCAGGTCGCCCTGAAGGCGGATGGTGCCGGCGGCGATCCGGCCCGGCGGCTGCAAAAGCCCGGTGATCGCCGCGCCGATGGTGGATTTGCCGGCGCCGCTTTCGCCCACCACGCCCAGGATTTCGCCCGGCCCGATGGACAGGCTGACATCATGCACCGCGATGGTCACCCCACGGCGCGAGGGGTATTCGATCCGCAGCCCTTCGATTTCAAGCACGGCTGCCATGTCAGCGCCCCCTTGGGTTCAGCGTGTCGCGCAGCCAGTCGCCCAGCAGATTGATCGACAGCGCCAGCACCAGCAGCACCAGCGCCGGAAAGGTCAGGATCCACCACTCGCCCGAGAACAGGAACTGCTGGCCCACCCGGATCAATGTCCCCAGCGAGGGCTGCGTGGCCGGCAGCCCGGCGCCCAGATAGGACAAGGTAGCCTCGGCGATCACCGCCAGCGCAAAGCTGATGGTCGAGATCACAAGGATCGGCCGCGCCACGTTGGGCAGCAGGTGGCGAAACAGGATCGCCCGCGCCGGGCGGCCCATCATCACCGCCGCCTGGATGTATTCGCGCCGCATCTCGATCATCGCGGCGCCGCGCACGGTGCGGGCATAAGAGACCCATTCCGACAGGCCGATGGCCAGGATCACCACATAGATCGCCATCGCATCGCGCATCCCCGAAGGCAGGATCGAGCGCGTCAGGCCGAAGACCAGCAGCGCCATCAGGATCGAGGGGATCGACATCTGCACATCCGCCAGCCGCATGATGATCGCGTCGATCCGGCCGCCGAAATAGGCCGCCATCAGCCCCAGCGTCACCCCGATCATAGCCGCCAGCGCCACGGCGGCGATGCCCACCATCAGCGAGGCGCGCGCCCCGAACAGCACCGCCGACACCATGTCGCGGCCCTGATCGTCCGCGCCCAGCAGAAAGAATTCATCCGTGAACTCGTTGCGGCTGAAAGGCAGGGTAAAGCCGTTCATCAGGTCGACATTGCCGGATATGCGCAGGTCCTGCGGCGCGATCACCGGCGCCAGTGCCGCCAGCCCGATCACCGCCACCAGCACCGCCAGCGAGATCACCGCCAAGGGCGATGTCAGGAAGGCATGCCCAAGGTCCGAGTCCCGGAACCGACGCCACAGGCCGGGGGATGCTTGCGTCTTCATGCCCTAATGCCCCGAGCCGCCCGCGCGCAGGCGCGGATCGAACAGATAGTAAAGACCGTCCACCACAAGGTTGATGGTCACGAAGATCAGCGAGACCAGCAGCAGATAGGTCGCCATGATCGGCACGTCCGAAAAGTTGATGGCGTTGATGAACAGCAGGCCCACGCCGGGCCACTGGAACACCGTCTCGGTCACCACGGCGAAGGCGATGATGGAACCCAGTTGCAGCCCCGAAACCGTGATGACCGGCACCATGGTGTTCTTCAGCGCATAGCTGAAATTGATCAGCCGGTCGGGCAGCCCGCGCGCCTTTGCAAAGCGGATGTGATCCGAGGCCAGGACCTCGCCCATTTCCGCGCAGACCAGCCGCAGGATCAGCGCCACCTGGAACAGCACCAGCGAGATGGCGGGCAGCAGGATCGACTTCCACCCCGAGACCGTCAGCAGCCCGGTGGACCACCAGCCCAGTTGCACGACCTCGCCACGACCAAAGGGCGGCAGCCAGTCCAGTTGCACCGCGAAGACATAGATCAGCCCGATGCCGATCAGGAAATTCGGCAGCGACACCCCCAGAAGCGAGCCGGACATGACCAGCCGCGCGCTTAGCTTTCCGGGGCGCAGCGCGGCGAAGACGCCCAGCACGATGCCGATGGCCAGCGCGGCAACGAAGGACAGCACCGCCAGTTCCAGCGTGGCCGGCAACCGCTCGACGATCAGGTCCAGCACCGGCCGCCCCATCCGGGTCGAGATGCCGAAATCCCCATGCAGCACCTTCCAGACAAAGCGTCCGAACTGCACGAAAAAGGGCTGGTCCAACCCCAGCGTGGCCTCAAGCTGCGCCCGGTCCGCCGCCGTCGCATCCTGCCCCAGCATGTTCTGCACCGGGTCTCCGATGAAGCGGAAGGCGGCGAAGGACAGGAAGGCGGTCACCAGCATGACCGGAACCGCCTGCCCGATCCGGCGCAGCAGGAACATGATCATGGCGCGACCGTCACGCTTTTGACGAAGATCGCATTGGCATAGTTCGAGGTGATGCCCAGCTTCTGGGCGCTTGCCCGCGCCAGCATTTGCAGGTGGATCGGCAGATAAAGCTGCTCACCCTGCACCACATCCCAGATTTCCGCGATGGTGGCGTCGCGCTTGGCGGTGTCCGGCTCGGAGGCCAGCGACTCGATCTTGGCGTCCAGTTCCGGGTTGGCGTAATTGATCGAGGCCCAGGCGCCATATCCCCCGGTGCGCGAATGCACGAGATTGTCGAAGATATACTGGCTGTCGAAGGTCGAGACGCCCCAGCCCATCAGGTAGAAATCGGTCTTGCCGCTGGCAATGGCGGGATACTGGACGCCGCCCGGCTGCACGTCCAGCTTCACGTCGATGCCGATCTTGCCCAGCATGCCGGTGACCGCGCGGCAGATGGCCTCGTCATTGACGAAGGAATCATTGGTGCAATTCAGGGTGACGCTGAAGCCGTCGCCATAGCCGGCCTCGGCCATCAGGGCCTTGGCCTTGTCGATATCCACCGCCGGCAGCACGCCCATTTCCTCGCGATAGCCGTTGATGAAGGGTGGCGCGATGGTGCCCAGCGGCATCGACTCGCCGCGCATCACCACCTTCTGGATGGCCTTGCGGTCGATGGCCATGTTCATCGCCTGCCGCACCCGCAGATCGGCGAAGGGATTGCCCCGCGCCTGCCCGAATTCCAGATGGTCGGCGCCGATATTGGTCCCGAAGAAGATGGTCCGGTTTTCCGGCCCGCGCACGACCTTGATGCCGGGCGAGGTTTCCAGCCGCTCGATATCCTGCGGCGGCACGTCTTGCAGGAAGTTCACCTCGCCCGACAGCAGCGCCGCCACCCGCGTCGCCGGCGACTGGATCGGGGTATAGACGATGCGGTCGATATCCAGCGGAAACTGGCCCTTGCCCCAATAGCCGTCATAGGCGGCCAGTTCGGTCCGGCTGTCGGGCACGCGGCTGACCAGCTTATAAGCGCCGGTGCCGTTTTCATTGCGCGAGGCGAAATTCTCTTCGCCGGCCTTGAAGTCCTGCGGCTTGGCGGTTTTGTTCGCCTCGGCCCAGTCGCGGTTCATCATGAAGATGTTGACCAGATTGTTGACCAGCAGCGGGCTGGGCCCCTTGGTGTGAACGCGCACGGTGCCCGCATCCACCGCCTCGACCCGATCGACCGAGGCCAGGAGCGAGCGCATGTTCGACGTGTCCGACAGCGCGCGCTCGAACGAAAACACCACATCGTCGGCCTCGAACGGCGTGCCGTCGTGGAAGGTGACGCCGGGGCGCAGCTTGAATTCCCAGATGGTCGGGTCGTCGGCCAGGTTCTGCCATTCGGTCGCCAGCACCGGGATCAGCTTGCCATCGTCCGAGCGCGCCACCAGCGGCTCATAGATCTGGTGGTTGAAGGCGTGGGTGATGTTCTCGTTATAGGCATGCGGGTCCAGGGTCTGCACATCCGACGCCCGCGCCCAGTTCAGCGTCTCGGCGTGAAGGGGAAGGGCCGTGCCGGCCAGAAGCATCGCCACCAGACCGGCGCGCAGGCTGCGGTGAAACGTCATGTCAGTTCTCCCTGTTCGTTGCCCCGGACCCCGCACCAGTCGATGATGGCGGCGGCGAGGATTTTCGTGGTTTCGCGGATCGAGGCCACATCGGCCCATTCGTCGGCACCGTGCTGGTTGGCGCCGGCTGGGCCATAGCGCAAGCCCTGCACGCCGGCGGCGGCGTAATGCGCGGCATCCGTGGCGCCGGTCATGCCGGCGATCCGCGTCTGCGCATGGCCCAGCCGCGCCCGTGCCGCCGTGATGGACTGCACCAGCGGGTGATCCGGGCTGGTGTTCATCGGCGGGAAATGCAGGCCATAGAGGTCCCATTCCACCGTGATCGGGTTGTCGCGCAGCCACGGGTCGGTGGCGCAGAAAGCGGCGACGAAAGCCTCGAAATCGGCGCGGGTGGCCGTGGTCGTCTCATGCGGCATGAACTTGCGATCGATGTCGATGACGGCCACATCCGGGCAGATGCCGGGATTGGACATGATCTGCGGCAACCCGTCCGCGCCCAGGCCGACGCCGATGCGCACCACGCCGACGCCGAAATGGTTGACGCCGGAGGGCATCAGCGGATGCGTGACCGCCCGCGCGATCCCGGCCTCGTATTCGCGCAGCGCCAGCAGGAAGCGCGTGGCGAGATCGGCGGCGCTGACCGGGGCGTTGTCGTTGCGCAGGGCATCCGGCTGCGGCCAATAGCCCTGATAGCGCAGCGAGGAATGGCCCGACCGACCCCGGATGGTCACGCGCAGCCAGTCCAGCCCGCCCTCGCAGACGAACACCTCGCCGCGTCCGGGTTCGGCCACGATCAGCGCATCCGCCAGCTCGCCCGCCGCCACCGCCGCCTGCGCGCCGAAACCGCCAGCCTCTTCGTCCACGACCGAGTGCAGGGCAAGCTGCCCTTCCAGCCGGATGCCGGCCTTGCGGATGGCGCGGATGGCGCCGACGCAGCAGGCCAGGCCGGCCTTCATGTCCTGCGAGCCGCGCCCCAGCAAGCGGCCGTCGCGGATTTCGCCGCAGAAGGGCGGCCAGGACCAGCCGGCGGCATCGCCCACCGGCACCACGTCGACATGGCCGCACAGGATCAGGGACTTGCCCGCCGCGCCCGGTTCGGTCTTCGCGATCAGGTTCGGGCGCCCCGGCAGCGCATCCCATTGCCGGGTGGTCAGCCCAAGCGCGGACAGTTCGGTATCCAGCACCGCCTGCACCTCGGCCTCGCGGCCCAAGATGTCGATGCTGCTACCCTCGGGGAATTTCGGGTTGACCGAGGGGATGCGCACCAGCCGCGCCGCCAGATCGACCGGCCAGTCCGGTTCTGCGTCCAGCACGGACCACGCCTTGTCCACTGCCTGTCGCAGACTGTTCGGCATGAGGGCCCCTTTCCGATCCACCAGCCCCGCAAGGAGCCTGGTCATTAACGGATGACACCGGCCATATGTCAATATTTTTTCATTTCATTATTATTAATGGAAAAGTGTAAGAATGCATACGATATTTGCCGCATGCGTCCGCAACCAAGCAGCGTGCCAAAGCAATGATGACCCAATCCCCCCTGCCCCCGCCCGTCACGGTCCACAATCCGCAAGGCGGATCGGACTGGCTGATCCTGTGCGAACATGCCTCGTGCTTCATCCCGCCGGCCTATGGGCTGCTGGGCCTGCCGCCGGGGGGAAACAGGGCGCATATCGGCTGGGATATCGGCGCTGCGGCCGTCGCGCTGGACATGGCCCGGCGGATGGATGCGGTCTGCGTCACGGCGGGCTATTCGCGGCTGCTGATCGACCTCAACCGCCCGATCGGCGCGGCCGGCAGCATCCCCGAGCGTTCGGAAGCGACTGGAATTCCCGGCAACCGCGCCCTTTCGGCGCAAGAGCGCGCCCGGCGCGAGGCCGCGTATTTCCACCCTTTCCACGACCGGGTGGCGGCGCTGCTTGATGCGCGCGCGGCCGGGGGGCGGCGGACGCGGATCGTCGCCATCCACAGCTTCACGCCCATCTTCCTCGGCGTGGCGCGGCCCTGGCATCTGGGCGTGCTGGCCCTGAAATCGCGCCCGCTGGCCAAGGCGCTGCTGGCCGCCGTCGCGCGGCGCGACCCGGACCTGTGCCTTGCGCTGGACGAACCCTATCGCATCGCCCTGGACGAGGATTACGCGATCCCGGTCCATGGCGATGCGCGCGGGCTTGACGCGCTGCTGGTGGAAATGCGCAATGACCTGATCGCGGAGCCGGACGGGGCGCGAGACTGGGCCGAACGGCTGGCAAAGACGCTGGCAGGGATCTGAACCGAGGGGGGGCAGCCACGGATGCAATTGCGCGAATTGCTCAGCAGCGGCCAGGTGGCCCTTACCCCGGCCGAGACGCGGATCGTGCAGGCGTTGCTGAACGATTTCCCCGGCGCCGGCCTCGGCACCGCCGCCAGCTTGGCCAAGCGGGCCGGCGTCTCGGACCCCACGGTCAGCCGGTTGGTGGCGAAGCTGGGCTTCGACGGCTTCACCGCCTTCCAGACCCGGCTGATCGACGAGGTTGAAGAGCGCCTGCGCTCGCCCTTGGTGATGATGCGCAGCCGCGCGCTGTCCGAGCCGATGGAGACCCCCCCGGCCTATCTGGAATCGGCGCTGGCCGCGCTGGACGAGGCCCGCATCAGCGTGCCGCTGGAGACTTACGACCGCGCCGCTCGCATGATCCTTGAGGCACGCAGCGTCCTGCTGGTCGGCGGGCGGTTCAGCGGCTTTCTGGCCGGGATACTGGCCGCGTATCTGGTGCAGTTCCGCGCGGGCATCACCTCGATCGGAGAGCCGACGCGCTCGGACCTGGACCGGCTGGTCGATCTGGGGCGGCGCGATCTGGTCATCGGTTTCGATTACCGCCGCTATCAGCGCGATGTGGTCGAATTCCTTGCCCAGTCCGCCGGGACCGAGGCGCGGATCATCCTGTTCACCGACCGATGGCAGTCGCCCGCCGCGTCGCATGCCAGCCTTAGCTTCACCTGCCCGGTCGAGGTGTCGTCGCCCTATGACTCGATGGTTCCGGCGCTGGCGCAGCTTGAGGCGCTGGTCGCCCATATCATCGATACCAACGACCGCCTGCGCGCGCGTGTCATGCATATCGAGCGCATCCGGCGCCACAACCGCGTCACCGAGGATGACTGAACCGCGCTGCGCGTTACCTTAGGGAAACAGGCCGGCGGGACTACGGGACGCACCGGCCTTGACGCCGCGATCACGGCCCCTTGCAGGTCTTGCGGGCCCCATGCCCATAATTCTTTTATCCTGAATGATTTGACGATCTGTCTTGATCGCGGGCAGGCGATCTTTCCTGCCGGGCGCGCAACAAAGGCATCGGCCCGAATCCTTCGTCGCCCCGTCAGGCATCTACCTGCCGTAGTCGCGCGGCATCAAAGGGGCGGGAAAATGCATCTATGCTTTGAAATCCGATGCCCCGGCCTCTGCCAAAAGCGTGACCAAGGGCGAATTTCCGGCCATGCTGCATCCCCTCATCGAAATCCATTCCGATCCCGATCTGCTTCCTGCGGCCTTCAAGAGGACATTTCAGTTTCGGATCACGCTCAAGGATCATTGCCATCTCGGCACGCTCTGCCCGTTAGCCGGAACAATCGCCCGCCGCATATCCGCGCTGACCGGCCAGGCCAGGGCGGCACGACCGGAAGGCCAGGCCACTCGTCAACCGCAGAAAAATCTTCTAGACTGATCATATGCCCGAAAGGGACACAAAGATGAGGTGTCGCGATGCGGATCTTTTCCCGCCCCAACCCGTTCTTTCCGCGCACGGCGTTTGGCTTTGGCCTGATCATGCTTGTCATGCCCCCCTATGACGGCGATCCGCTTCGCTATGTCTTCGCCCCCGTCTTCGCGCTGATCCCCTGGGCGATACACGCGGCGGACCTGCGCTATGGAGTAGGCAGGCACGGCAGCGGCGGCGGCGATAGCTGCGGCGGCTTCCAAGGCGACAGCGGAGGCGGCGGGGACTGCGGAGGCGGCGGGGGCGATTGCGGCTGAGCGCCGCCCATCCCCCGACATCCCGGCAGGCGCATAAGGAAGTGAAGGATTTCCAAGCGTCATCGCGGCATCCATAGCCGGTTGGACGGCTGCCCATCCATTGCCGCAAAGCGCCGCTGCGATCTCGGGAGAGGCTCGAAAAGCGCGGATGGGTGCATCAGCCGTGCGAACCCGACAGGGCATCCGAATCCGGGGGCGGTTTTCACCCGGCAAGAAACCCGGTTCGCGGGCTGAAAGGCGCCGCCATGGGTTCCCCGCTGGACGGCGCTGGATCGCACGCTGCCGGCGTTTTATGCCGGCATGACGGCCGCGCGTCTCATGGGATGTCTGCGGCGAAAGGGGGGCCCCGGAACGAGGCCCCCCCTTCCAGTTTCAACAGCAGCGAAATCCCCGCGTCGAACCCTCGCCATAGCGCGCGGATTGCCGTTCGCGGAAGAATTCGGCGTAGCTCATCACCGGCTGGCCGGGATGGGCGTCGCGCATATGGGCGACATAGGTGTCGTAATCGGGGACGCCGATCATCAGCCGGGCACCCTCGCGCAGGCGCTTGCGGCAGGTGGTCAGCGTATTTCTCAGGCTGGTTGCCATGTTCCTTACTCCGCCGGAGTGGCCGTGGGGCCGTTCAGTTCTTCGGGCAGTTCGCGCGCGGTCCAGCTTCGGGCGCGATAGGCGTCAAGACAGGCGCGGGTGCTGAAATAAATCATGCTGACCACCAATGCGACGAAGATGAAGGCCATCGTCGCATCCACCATGTCGTTGAAGATGATCTGCCCCATCTGGCTTAGATCCTTGGCCGGGGCCAGCACCTCGCCATTCGCCGCCGCCTCGCGGTAGCGCCGCGCATGGGCGAGGAAGCCGACCGATGGAGTGCCGGAGAACACCTTCTGCAAGCCCGCCGTCAGCGTCACCACCACCAGCCCCGCCGCAGGGATCAACGTGACGAAGGCGTAGCGTTCGCGCTTCATCTTGAACAGAACGACGGTGCACAGCATCAGCGCGATGGCGGCAAGCATCTGGTTTGCGATCCCGAACAGCGGCCAAAGCGTGTTGACCCCGCCCAGCGGATCCGTAACCCCCTGATAAAGGAAGAATCCCCAGGCCGCGACGCAAAGACCCGTGGCGATGATATTGCCGCCCAGCGATGAGGTGTTGCGCATCTTCGGCACGAACACCCCCAGCAGATCCTGAAGCATGAAGCGGCCCGCGCGGGTGCCGGCATCCACGGCGGTCAGGATGAACAGCGCCTCGAACAGGATGGCGAAGTGATACCAGAAGGCCATCATCGCCTTGCCGCCGATCACGTTCGAGAAGATATGCGCCATGCCGACCGCCAGCGTCGGCGCGCCGCCCGCGCGCGAGATGATCGTCGTCTCGCCCACATCCGCCGCCGTTTCGTGGATCAGTTCGGGCGTGATCGGGAAGCCCCAGGCGGTGACCTGCGCGGCCGCGCTTTCCGCCGTGGTGCCGATCAGCGCCGCCGGGCTGTTCATGGTGAAATAGACGCCGGGGTCGATAATCGAGGCCGCGACCAGCGCCATCATCGCGACGAAGCTTTCCATCAGCATCCCGCCGAAGCCGATAAAGCGGGCGTGCTCTTCATTGTCGATCAGCTTCGGCGTGGTCCCCGACGAAATCAGCGAATGAAAGCCCGACACCGCCCCGCAGGCGATGGTGATGAAAAGGAACGGGAACAGGTTTCCCGACCAGACCGGGCCGGTGCCGTCGATGAAGCGCGTGAACGCGGGCATCCTCAGATCCGGCGCGACCACCACGATCCCGATGGCCAGCGCGGCGATGGCGCCTACCTTGAGGAAGGTGGACAGATAGTCGCGCGGCGCCAGGATCAGCCAGACCGGCAGGGTCGCGGCGATGAAGCCATAGCCGATCAGCAGCCAGCAAAGCTGCGTGGGCGTGAAGGTGAAGACGGCCGCCCAGGTCGGGCTTGCCGCGACATTCGCGCCGAAGATGATCGCGGCCATCAGCGCGATGAAGCCGGCAATCGACGCCTCGCCCACCGCGCCGGGGCGGATGTAGCGCATATAGACCCCCATCGCGATCGCGATCGGGATGGTCATCGAGACAGTGAACATCCCCCAGGGGCTGTCCGCCAGCGCCTTGACCACGATCAGCGCCAGCACCGCCAGGATGATGATCATGATCAGGAAGGTGCCGATCAGCGCGATCATCCCCGGCACCGGCCCCATCTCGGACCGGACCAGATCGCCCAGCGACCGCCCGTCGCGCCGCATCGAGACGAAAAGCACCATGAAATCCTGCACCGCGCCCGCGATGACGACGCCCGCAAGGATCCACAGCATGCCCGGCAGATAGCCCATCTGCGCCGCAAGCACCGGCCCGACCAGCGGCCCGGCCCCGGCGATGGCCGCGAAATGGTGGCCGAAAAGGACGTATTTGTTGGTCGGGACATAATCGAGCCCATCGTTGAAGCGATGCGCCGGGGTCGGTCTCGCCGGGTCCAGCCGCATCACCCGGCGGGCGATGAACAGGCTGTAATAGCGATAGGCGATCAGGTAGATCGAGACCGAGGCCACGACCATCCATAACGCATTCACATGCTCGCCCCGCGCGATGGACACCTGCGCGAGTCCGAATGCGGCCAGCGCCGCGAGTATGGCCCAGACCAGCCAGTGATCCCAAGCCTTGCGCCGTGGCGCCTGCATTTCCGCCATATCCGTCCCTCCCCTGCGCGTCGGCTTCCTCGGGCCGACCTTGTCCTGAACCGCCGGGCGCGGAACCATCCGCGCCTGAAGCGGGTGAGTCGAGCGTGGTCAGTGCTTTGATTTTCCTGAGGCTTTACCTCAGGTGGCTCTGCCTTCGAACCGCTCTTCCCCATGGGCGAGTATGATCAGCGACCCGCACGCGCGCAAGCGCGTTCGTGGGGCGGGTCCGCACCATGTCATGGCCGGCCTGGTTCATATGCAGGGCGCCGGCCAGCCGCCGATAAGGTCAGGCGGCATCCCAGGCGCTCGCTTATCGCCGTCGACATCTTTCAAGCGCCAGTTGATAACTGATGTATCAGATATTGGCGCATCAGCCCTTCGCGCATATAACCAACGACAAGCGGGAATCCCCGCTGCCGGTCGGAGGGGAGGCTGACCGGATGAACGATGTGACGCCTTTGGCACCGATCCGGCAAAAATCGCTGCGCGACCATGTTCACGACACGCTGCGCGATGCGATCATCTCGGGCAGGCTTTCCTCGGGAATGCGGCTGAACGAACGCCAGCTTGCGGCCGATCTGGGAAACTCGACCAGCCCGCTGAAAGAGGCGCTGCGTCAGTTGGAAAGCGAGGGCCTGGCCCGCACCGAACCGCGCCGGGGCACCTTCGTCAATTTCAGCCCCCGGCAGGCCGAGGAAATGACCCTGGCCCGTGCCGCACTGGAAAGCGTGATCGCCCGGCAGGCCGCCCGGCATGGCACGGAACTGTATTTCGGCAGCCTTCGCGAAACCATCGGCAAGATGCGCATCGCGATGGAAACCCCCGATGTGGCGCGGCTGATCAAGCTGGACGAAATCTTCCACGACACCATCCACGAGGCTTCGGGCTGCGAATACCTGCGCCGCCTGCAAAATGCCCAAAGACTTTACGACCATGCCGCGCGGGTGACCGTGCTGGCCGGGAAAGAGGTCCGCCACACCTCATTCTTCGAACATGAGGCGATCATGCTGGCGATCGTCTCACGCGATGAGGATCGCGCCGAACGGCTGATGCGAGAGCACATCCTTGCGGCGGGCCAGGTCCATATCGGGCTGGTGTTCAAGCCGACCCCCTAGGGAGAGGATAATGGAACCGACGGATTACCGCCGGGTGCTGCATGGCATCTCGGGCGTGCATGCGACTGCCTATGATTCCGCCGGCGAAATCGACGCGGCCATGACCGGGCGCATCGACATCGACATGGTGATCGTCGGCCTGGGCGCGCTGTCGGCGGGACTGGTCGATGACATCTGGACCAAAGTCGTCTCGCTGCCCGATACGGACGGGCTCCACTGGGTCTGCGACGCGCATTACGGCTTGATCCCGAAGGGCGTGTCCGAGGACAAGGTGGCGGTGCTGGTCGAATTCATCAAATTCGCGCTGCAACCCGAACAGCAGGCTTATTCCTATGACGCGGGCTATTTCTATCCCGGCCCGGCGGTGAAGGATGTGCCTTTGTCGATGGCGCCGCGGGAAAGCCAGGACATCATCGCGAAATTCGGCCGTCCCGAATACGAGGACTGGATCGCGAACAACCCGGTCGAACTGCCGCTGGAACCCTCGGCCATGGTCGCGGCCTTTCGCCTCTGGGACGAGAAAGGCTCGGCCGGCCGCGACTTTCACCCAAGAAATGCCGGGTGCGGGCCAAGGCGGTCCGCATCGGGTGCCCCATATCCGCGCCCAAGCACGGGAACCAAAGCATGTCGCTTGCCTCTATGTCCTTCTCTCATCTCAGGCTCGATCGGATGAGCCGGTCGTTCGGTGCGTTCAACGCGCTGAACGGAATCGACCTGACCATCGAAAAAGGCGAATTCATCGCCCTTCTCTGCCCTTCGGGCTGCGGGAAATCCACCGCGCTGAACTGTATCGCGGGCCTTTTGGGCACCACCGGCGGCGGCATCTGAATCGACGACCGCCGCATCGACCGGCTGAAGCCCGAGGATCGCGGCTTTGGCTTGGCATTTCAGAACTATGCGCTGTTTCCGCATATGACCGTGCTCGACAACGTAGGTTTCGGGCTGAAGATGCGGGCCGAAATCCGGCGCATCCACAACCAGTTGGGCGCAACGACGATCTATGTGACCCATGATCAGGACGAGGCGCTGTCGCTGGCCGACCGCATCGTCGTGCTGCGCGACGGCTCGATCCGGCAGGTCGGCGCCCCGCACGAGCTTTACGAAAGCCCCGCCTATCTGGACGTGGCCGAATTCATGGGCTTTCGCAACCGCCTGACCGGCCGGGCCATGAATGTGCTGTCCATCGGCGATACCGCCACGCTGGCGGCGCGCGGCGATGACGTTACGGAAAGCGGCGGCACGGCGAACGGCGTCGAGGCGGTGGCCGAAACCATCGAATACCGGGGCCGGGAATGCGTCGGCACCGCCCGTTCGCAGGATGGAACCGAACTGATCTTCCACGCCGCCCGCCCGGTCGAGACCGGCGCGCGCATTCTTCTTGGCGTCGATGCGGGCCGCGCCCCCGTCTATGCCGGCGGACGGAGATAAGGCATGGCCCGGACCGAAACCCATCTCTCCGCCCATGCCCCCGAGGGCCCCGGCCTGCGTCAGCGCCTGGTGGCGCTGCTTCTGGGCCTGTGTTCGATGTTCTATCGCGGCTTGACCACCGGCGGGAAAGGCTGATCCGGTGATCCGTGACACGACTCCGCTTTCGAAGCCCTGGATCGCCTTCGTCTGGCTGATCACCGGCTTTTTCATCCTGAACGTGCTGGCGGTGATCGCGGCCGTGGTGGTTTCGTCCTTCGGCTCTCGCTGGCTGGGGACATGGCCGCCCGAGGCCCTCACCACCCGCTGATATGCCGCCGCCTGGGCCGAGTTCCAGTTGGGCCAGGTGCTGCTGGTCACCTTCCAGGTCGTCGGCCTTGTGGTTCTGCTGTCGGGCTTTCTGGGCGTGACGGCGGCCTATGCGATGGCGCGGCGCGACTTTCCGGGCAAAAAGATCGTCATGCTGATCTTTCTGCTGCCGCTGCTGGTTCCGCCGATCACCTTCGGCATCCCGCTGGCGACGGCGCTGTATCAGGTCGGGCTGGGCGGCACCTTCTGGGGGATCGTCGTGGCGAGCCTGGTGCCGACCGTGCCCTTCGTCATTCTGGTGATGATCCCCTTCATCGAACAGATCGACCCCAAGGTCGAGGCGGCGGCGCGGGTCTTTGGCGCGGGCACGTTCAAGCTGTTTCGCCATGTGCTGCTGCCCATGCTGACCCCCGGCATCCAGGCCGCGATGCTGCTGGTTCTGGTGCGCACCGTCGCGATGTCCGAACTGACCTTCCTGACCGCCGGCCCCACCAGCCGGACGCTGGTTGTCTCGCTTTACTATTCGGTCTTCGCGGCGGGCGTGCGCTCGGTGCAGTCGCTCGACGCCATGGCGGTGATCTATATGGTGACCTCGCTGATCTGGCTGCTGATCGCGCTGCGCTTCGTCAACCCGACGCAGATCGTGGCCCGCGCCCGTCAGCCGGCGCAGCACTAGGCCCGGCCCGGATGCGATCCGCAGCGTCAAGGATGCCCGGTGATGGATTTCGCGCCACTGGCCGATCTGAAGGGGCGACTGCTGGAAAGCCCGGTCTGGGACGCGGATCGCGGCCGCCTGTTTCTGTGCGACATCGAGGCCGGGCTGATCCACCGGATCGCGCTGGACGGGCGGGCGGAAAGGCGGCCGATCTCGCGGCTTTACCGGGTGCCGGCGGCGGGTGCCGGGGTGGTGATCGACGGCGGGGTCGAGATTTCCAACGGGCTGGCATGGAGCGCGGAGGGGCGGCGGATGTTCTGGTCGGATTCGCGCGGACCGTGGATCGACCTGCTCGACTTCGGTCCCGCGACCGGCGCCCCCGCGAACCGCCGCCGCATCCGCGTCCTGGACGAGGCGACGGGCCGCCCCGATGGCGGGGCCTGCGATGCCAAGGGGTTTTACTGGAGCGCCGGGGTTTCCGCCGGGGTGATCAACCGCTTTTCGCCGGATGGCGCGCTGGACCGGCGTGTGCCCTTTCCGGTGCCCGCCCCGACCATGCCGTGTTTTTGCGGGCCGGGCCTGCGGCGGATGGCCGTCACCTCGCATCGGCTGGGCGATGAAAATCCGCTGTCGGGCGGGCTGTTTCTTGCGCCGGCGCCCGTTGCCGGCGTGCCCGTCACGCGCATGAAGGGGGTCTGAGCGATGGAGAGACTGCTTCTTCTGACCGGGGCATCGGACAATCTGGGCCGCTGGCTGACCGAGGCATATCCCGGATTCACGCCTCAAACCGCACGGTTCCGGGACGAAATCCCGCCATTCGATGGCTGGTCCCCCGGCTGGTCCCCGCATCGGAAACCGATCCGCCACCTGCCCGACGCGATCAGCCGCCCCGGATTGCCACGGATGGATGTGCCGGTCGCCGGCGAAACCCTTTCGGGCGCCATGGCCCTTTCAGCACCTGCCCGCCCCGCAACCACCGCCCCGCAGCTACCGCCGTCCAGCCAGAGGTGTCGCCATGACCAGCAAGACCTATGAACAGCTTCGCTCCTCGCGCTGGTTCGCGCCGGACGACCGGCGCTCCTCGGGGCATCGGTCGCGCACCATGCAGATGGGCTATGATCCCAAGGGCTGGGAAGGCAGGCCCGTCATCGCCATCATCAACACCTGGTCCGATGCCCAGCCCTGCCACATGCATTTCAAGGACCGGGTGGAATGGGTCAAGCGCGGCGTGTTGCAGGCCGGGGGCTTTCCGATCGAGCCGCCCGCGCTGGTGATGGGGCGATCTCGGTCGGGCCGCCCTTTGTCTTTCCGCCCGCCGGGCCGATGCTGCGCGGCAATTACGCGGGCAAATACCTTGGTTCCGGCACCGACATGTTCAAATACTGGGACGAACACCGCTCCGGGACCATCACCCGCGAGGAATGGCAGGGGATGGAGGCGGGGATCGCCCGCAGCTATGGCCGTTGCATGACCATGGGCACCGCCAGCACCATGGCCGCGATCGCCGAGGGGATGGGTCTTTGCCTGCCCGGCGCCTCGTCGATCCCGGCGGCGGACATGAACCATCGGCGCATGTCCACCCAATGCGGCCGCCGCGTGGTCGACATGGTGTGGGAGGATCTGACCCCCGACAGGATCATCACGCCGAAGGCCGTCGAAAACGCGGTGACGGTGGCGATGGCCACGGGCTGTTCGACCAATGCCATCATCCACCTGATCGCCATGGCGCGGCGCGCGGGCATTCCACTGGAGCGGGACGATCTGGACCGGATCGGCCGCACGACGCCCGTGATCGCGAACATCCGCCCCTCGGGCAAGGATTATCTGATGGAGGATTTCTTCTATGCCGGCGGCATCCGCGCGCTGATGCGGCAGTTGGGCGGCAAGCTGCACCCCGAACCGATCACGGTTACGGGGCCCCGCTGGTCGAGGGGCTGGAGGACGCGCCGATCTGGAATGACGACGTGATCCGCCCGCTGTCGAACCCGGTCTATCACGAAGGCTCGCTGACGGTGCTGAAGGGCAACCTGTGCCCCGACGGCGCGGTGATCAAGCCCGCCGCCTGCGACCCGAAATTCCACCGCCACACCGGCCCGGCGCTTGTGGCCGACAGCTACCCCGAGTTGAAGAGGATCATCGATGACCCGGATTATCCCATGACGCCCGACACGGTGCTGGTCCTGCGCAATGCCGGGCCGCAGGGCGGGCCAGGCATGCCCGAATGGGGCATGATCCCGATGCCCAAGGCGCTGCTGAAGCTGGGCCTGCGCGACATGGTGCGCCTGTCGGATGCGCGGATGTCGGGCACATCCTTCGGGGCCTGCGTGCTGCATGTGGCCCCTGAAAGCTTCGTCGGCGGCCCGCTGGCGCTGCTGAAGACCGGCGACATGGGGAGCTGGACATCCCCGCCCGCAGCCTGAACATGCTGGTCCCGGACCAGGAACTGTCCGCCCGCCGCGCAGCCTGGATGGCGCCGCCGCCCAAATACGAACGCGGCTATGGCCATGTCTTTTCCAAACATGTCGAACAGGCCGGCAAGGGCTGCGACTTCGATTTCCTGAAAGCCGACTTCGGCCGTCCGGTGGACGAGCCCGTCATCCACTGAAAGCCGCGCAAGATGAACGATTATGTCCTGTCCGAAGAAACTCGTGCCAAGCTGAAAAAGGTCTCGACCGCATCGGTCGCCACGGCGCTGTTCAAGCGCGGCCTTCGGATGCAGTTCATCCAGGGGGCCGCCCCCGTCGCCTGGAAGGGCGAGACGGTGGTGTGCCAGGCATTCACCCTGCGCTACATCCCCGCGCGCGAGGATCGCAACCCGATCACCGTCTTTCGCAACCCCGATCATCCGCAGCACGTAGCGATGGAGACCTGCCCGCCCGGCTGGGTGCTGGTGATGGATGCCCGCAAAAATGCGCGGGCGGCGACGGCCGGGTCGATCCTGATCACACGGCTGGCTATACGGGGCGCGGCGGGCGTGGTGTCCGACGGCGGCTTTCGCGACGCCGCGGGGATCGGCGCGCTGGACATGCCCGCCTATTGCGCCAAGCCCTCGGCCCCCGCCAACCTGACCCTGCACGAGGCGCTGGACATCAACCTCCCCATTTCCTGCGGCGATGCGCCGGTCTTTCCGGGCGACGTGATCTTGGGCGATGGCGATGGCGTCATGGTGATCCCCGCCTATCTGGCCCATGACATCGCCGAGGAATGCACCGGCATGGAAAGCTTCTAGGAATTCGTGCTGAAAGAAGTGCGGACCGGGATCATCGGCCTTTACCCTCCGACGCGCGAGGAGAGCCAGCGCAAATACGAGGAGTGGCGCAGAAAGACCGGCCGCTGATAGCAAGCGCGCGACGGCTCGGACCCTCGGCGATGCGCGGGCCGGGACCGGACCCGAAACGCCGAGGGCGCAGACATGGCCCATCCGTCCAAAGGGTGGGAATCGCGGACCCGCATGGCAGGCCCCCGATCCGGGTTTCGGGCACGCCGCCTCAGGACAGGGTTTCGGCCAGCGCGGGGGCGCAGCGGCGCAGGTTCTCGCCGGGGGCAAGGCCCAGCGTGCGCATCAGCCACCAGGCCGTGCAAAGGTTCGAGGACAGGAAGGGCAGCCCATCGCCCGCGACATCCAGGCTGGCGGGGACGGTCAGCATGCCGGTCCCGCTCATCACCACGGCATCGGCGCCCGCGCGATCCACGCGGCCAAGCGCCGCCGTGACCTCGGAACTGGTCAGTTCATAGGCGCGGAACTCCTCGGAGATGGCGACCACCTGCGTCACCTCGCAGCCGAAGGCGGTCCAGAAGGCGGCGGCTTTCCGGGTCAGCCAGTCGGGATAGGGCGAGACCAGGGCGACACGCTTGGCCTCCAGCACCTCAAGCGCGCGCAGGATGGCAAGGCTGGCGGTGGCGACGGGATGGCCCGCCGCCTGGGACAGCCACTCGCATTGCGCGATGTCGCCTTCGGGCAGCAGGCGATAAGACGGGCCGGTCAGGCCGATCGCCGTCGCGCCCAGGCGGATCGCGCCGAAATCGCCCAGCCGCTGGGAATACTGGTCCAGATAGGCGGCATTGCGTTCCTCCAGCGTGGTGTTCGGACGCACCGGAAAGCGGGTGACGTGCAGGCCCACCGTCTCGGGCAGAAGGAAGCGCAGTTCCGGCTCGACGGTCGGATTGGCGGGGGGCACCAGCACGCCGACGCGGGCGGCGGGGTTCAAAAGATCGGGCGAAACGGTCATTGCGCGGACTCCGGGGCAAGGCGCGGCGGCGCCATATCAAGCATGGTCGTGCGCACCAGCATGTCGCGGGCGCTGTCGGCATCGGCGGCGCGGCGGCGCACCTCGTCCAGCCAATCCGCACCCCCGCGCACATTGCGGTCGGTGCGCGGCAGCAGTTCCTGTTCCGCCACGCGGCGGCGTTCGCGCGCGGCGGCCTCGGCCAGGGCGGGCTGGCCGGAAGCCAGCGCCTGGGCGATGGCATTGCCCAGCGTATAGGCGTCGTGGATGCCGCAATTCATGTTCATGCCGCCGCGCGTATTGGTCAGGTGCAGCGCATCGCCGATCAGGAAGGTCCGCGCCGCGCCATGCCCCGAGGCGAGCATCTTGCGCGCGCCATAGATATCCCAACTGCGCAGGGTCAACCGCTTGGGCAGGCCGGGGATGAAACTGCCAAGCTCGGCCATATACCATTCGGGCCTGGTCACCTCGGCCTCGTCGAAGCCGTCGGGCAGGCGGATGATGACGCGCCAGCAGTCGGGCATCTGAAGCAGACTGACCGAGCGGCCGTCTTCCCGGAACACATAGCTGATCTGGCCGATGCCGGGCAAAATCTGTTCCAGCGGATCTGTGACGACCAGGCGCAGCACCTTTCCGGGGTAATGCGTGCCTTCAAGCGTCAGCCCCAGCAGATCACGGGTGGCGCTGCCGGCGCCATCCGCGCCGATCGCGAAGTCGGCCCGTTCCTCATGGATTTGGCCTTCGGTGTCGGACCATTCGACGGTGACGCCCTGGGCATCCTGACGCAGCGCCCGCAATTCGGCGCCGAAACGAACCTCGCCATGTCCCGAGACCTCGACCGCCTGCTTCAGCAGCGGCGTGATCGCCGATTGCTCAAGATGCAGCCGGAACGGATAGGGCGTGCGGTCCGCAAGCAGGGCGTGATCGAACTCGGCGAAAACGCCGTCCTGGTCGCGATACTGGATATGCGTGGCCTTGCGCCCGCGTTCCAGGATCGGCCCAAGAATGCCGAACTCTGCCAGGATCTCAAGCGTGGGCGGATGGAAAGTCGAGGCTTTCGAGGCCGTGCTAAGACCGGCCCGCTTTTCCAGCACCAGGCAATCAACGCCGCGCGCCGTCAATACGGCAGCAGCCGTCAGCCCCACGGGACCCGCCCCTATCACGATCACCCGCCCCATCCCGCTCTCCTTGCTTCACGCCCCGCACGGGCCTGCATGCCGATTCTGTAATATGTTTATGTTTCATACAAGATACATTTATCCGCGACAAATAGCATCGCGTCAACCGCGCAGAACGAATTCGTAGTGCGAGCATGCGGGAAATGGCGCCGGATCGGGCGTGGGCGGCCGATCCCCCCGAAGGCGGGCCTAGGCATCGCGAATATGCTTGTGCGTCACGGCCTTCGCCCACGCGCCGTCACGCGTGGCGATGACCTGGGCGGTCCGCCGGCGGGATCTGCGGGCGGGGGCGGGTCGGTTCCAGCCCCCGCAAACGGCGCCCTGCCCCGCGCATGGGACCGGGCATGCCGGGCAGGGCTTGTTCGGGGCTTCGTATTCGAGGCTTAGTATTCTACGCCGTCGAGGTTCATGTAACGCTCTTCCAGCGCGGCCACGTCATTCTCGCCCATCAGGGACCAGATGTCGTCGATGTCGGTCAGAAGGTCCGAGCGGTCCACCGGCTCAAGGCTTTCGCGCGATTGCGTCATCGCGACCAGCGCCTTGCGCATGGCCAGCACCGCCGCCGCCGGCAGCATGCGCGGCAGGGTGACCCGCTTGACGCCCAGTTCGGCCAGCCGCGCGACCGGGATCAGCGGCGTCGTCGGGCGCGAGCGCAGCCCGAAACCCATATTGACCGAGACCGGCACATCCACGGAATCGACCAGGCGCTTGATCTGCTCCTCGCCCTTGATCGCATCGGCGAAGATCAGGTCCGCGCCTGCCTTGACGTAAAGCCGGGCGCGGCGGATCGCCTCGTCCAGCCCCTCGATGGCGATGGCGTCGGTGCGCGCCAGAATCACGAAATCGTCGTCGCGGCGGGCATTGCAGGCGGCCTCGATCTTGCGCGCCATCTCGCGCGCGTCGATCACGTCCTTGCCCGCCATATGGCCGCAGCGTTTCGGGCTGACCTGATCCTCGATATTGATGCCGACGACGCCCGCATCCTCGAACAGCCGCGCGACGTGAAAGACGGTGACGGGGTTGCCATAGCCGGTATCGGCATCCGCCATCAGCGGGATGTCGATCGAACGGGCCAGGATGCGCACGGCCTCCAGGTTGTCGGTCAGGCCCATGATGCCCACGTCCGGCACCCCCAGGCGCGAGTTCGCCAGCCCCGCTCCGGTGGTGCAGGCGGTCTTGTAGCCCATCTGCTGCACCAGCTTGGCCGAATAGCCGTCGAAGACACCGGGCGAGACGAGAATCTTTTCGCTTTGCAGCAATTCCCGGAATATGCGCGCCTTGGATTTCATGAGCCTGTGTCCTTCCTGAAGCCTATCCGACGATGAGGCAGGAAAGCCACATCATGAAAAAACTGTCAACAGTTTTGCGAGCCCCCGCAAGCCGCCGACTGCCGCGACAATACCCCCCAGGGTCGCCCGAGACGGCCCCGCGCCCGCTCATCGATGTCCAGATCCGCGACCCCTCGGCCTTGGTCATCACTGGTTCACTTATGACCGCATGCCGCAAGACCCTTTCTGCCGGAAAGCGCCGCCGCCCGGATCGGTCAGGCGCCCTCAAAGCAGCCGAAGCGCCGTGGCCCCGGACAGAACCGTGATCGACACACCCAGCATCAGCTCGAACAACGCCATCACCGGCCTCAGGGACCCGCCGTCAGGCAGGGCCAGAAACACGCCGCGGCGCATCAGGGCGGCGGTCAGCCCGGCCGAGGCGGTCACCGCCATCGTGCCCAGCCCCATGACAAAGGCGCCCAGGATGCCAAGCAGATCAAGGTCGAACCGCCAGGTCAGGATCAGCAGGAACAGCGCGCTGGTGCAAGGACGCAGCGCGACGCCAAGGATCAGCGCCGCCGCCTCGCGCCGGTCCTTCGTTTTGGCCAGCGCGGCAGGATCGGGGACATGGCCGTGGCCACAGCCGCAATCCGGCCCGTGGGCATGGTCATGCCCGATATGCGGGACGGCCCGCGACCCCGCCAGCCGCCCCGCGCCCCGCCTGGCCAGCATCAGCCCCAGCGCCGCGATCATCGCGAAGGACAGCGGCTCGACCATCCCCGCCAGCCCTTCGACACGATCCCGCGCACCGTCCAGCAGCCAGACACCGGCATGGACCAGCACCACCGCCACCGCGGCCTGCGCGAGGCTCGACAGCGCGGCAAGGCCGATCAGCCGGCGCAGGGACGATGACGAGGCCGCGGCATAGGCGGCAATCACCGCCTTGCCATGTCCGGGGCCAAGCGCATGCAGAAAGCCGTGGGCAAAGCAAAGCCCAAGAAACCCGGTGACCGCGCCCGGCTGCCCCGCCCGCAGCGCGCGCAGGGCACCGGCCAGCGCGTTCTGCGCCCCGCGCTGGAAGGCGATCGCGTTTTGGGACAGCCAGTCCTGAAGGCCCAGAGCGAAAGCCCCGGCCAGCGCAAGCGCAAGCGCCACCGCGACGATCAGGGCCGTGCGGCGCATTCCAGCACAACCCTATCGGCGAAGGCGCCCCCGACCTCGGGGTATTTGCCCTGTTCCATGATCTCTTCCTCGGTCAGTTGTCCCAGCAGCCGATCATAAAGCTTCCGCGCCGCGCCGATATCGGCCTTGTGGATGGAAACCCGGCACCCGTCCCGGCCCCGGACCTCGGGCATGCCGGCAAGGTCGTAGAAGGCATAATAGCCGGGATCGTAGACCTGCAAAGTCACCGGGGCCCGGTCCAGGTCAATCCGGCTGGGAAGCGCGCGCAGATAGGTCAGGACCAGCCGCCCTTTCAGATAGTCGGCTTTCATGTCCATCGGGCCGGTAAGCTCGACCGGCTTGCCATCCCATGTGAGATAGAGATCGCCGCCATAGTCCTCGGGCCATTGGCTGAACTGCGCGGCCAGGCGTTGCTTCTCCTCGCCGGTCAGTTCGCCATTTCCGTCGCCGTCCATTCCCAGATCCTCGACGATCAGCATCGAGGTCAGGTCATCCCAGACCCAGACCACCCCGATCGCTTCAAGCCTTCCCCCGTCATCCATGCGGAAGGTGATGCGCGTATCGATGAACTCATGCGGATGCGCGCCGGCCTGAGCGGGATGTAGGCAGGACAGAGCAAGGCAAAATGGGACAATCAGCGCACGCGGCATGGTCAAGAGTTACGTCCCGCGCCGCGCCATAACCAGCCCCGTCAATCCGCCCGTCATCCGTCAGCGGCGGGATCATGCCAACTCTCTTCCCGCTTTCCCGCAGCCGGTCGGATAGGCCGTGCCCCAGGTCTTCGCCGCATCCTTCGCCAGCATCCGCGCCTCGGCCAGTTCGAGACGACTGCGCATCGCATCGGCATCGCCGCCGCATTCGCGGCAAAGGCGATTCCAAAGCTTCAGCGCCGAATGCGGGCTCCAGGGCAGCGCCGCGGCGGCAAGCCATTGGCGCAACTCCGGCGGCAAGCGGTCATACCGCTCCATCGGGCGCGGCCGATTGCGGCGCCTGAGCGATGTGGCAAGGTTACGCGCCATCAATGGACGATCCCGCCCGCATGCAAAAGGCCAAAGGCAATGTCGATCCGATCATGCGTCAAGACCTCATCATCCTTCGGGCCATCCTTCTGGCCATCCAGATCGGCCCTCTCGATCTTCGGCGGGCGGTTCGGTTCCCAGGCAATGGCGACAGGGGTTTTCATGAAGGGTTCCTTCGGGTCGGTCGGGATCGGTTCGGGATCGGGCCGCTTACGCGACCCGGCGCTGGCCCCATTGCGGGAAGGGATCGGGCAGCTTCGCCCAGGCGCCTGGGGTAAAGCCCCGCGCATCGACCAGCGCCGCATCCAGCCGGGCGGTCAGCGCCGCCTTGTCCATGCCCGCGCCGATGAAGACCAGCTCCTGCCGCCGGTCGCCCCAGGGTTCCTCCCAGACCGCGCCGACCTCGCTCAGCGCGTCGGGATGGGTCGGCCAGCGTTCGCGCGGGACAGAGGCCCACCAGCCGCCCAGCGGCGTGACCGAGGACACCGCGCCGGCCAGGCTGAACTCCACCGCCCAATTCGGGCGCGAGGCGATCCAGAAATGCCCCTTGGCACGGATCACGCCCGGCAGGTCACCGTTCAGCAGGTCATAGACCTTGCCCGGATGGAACGGACGGCGCGCGCGATAGACGAAAGAGGAAATGCCGTATTCCTCGGTCTCGGGCAGATGATCGGCGAAACCGTAAAGCTCCTTGGCCCACATCGGATGCAGATGCGCGCGGTCGAAATCGAACAGCCCGGTGTCGAAGATCGCCTCAGGCGCCACCCGGCCGAAATCGGCCTCGATCAGTTTCGCGTCGGGGTTCAGGGCGCGGATGATCTTGCGTGCCTGGTCCGCGCGCGCCGGCCCGGCATCGCTGACCTTGTTCAGCACCACCACATCGGCGAATTCGATCTGATCGGTCAGCAGGTTGACCAGCCTGCGCTCGTCCTGCTCGCCCAGGCTCTCGCCCCGGTCGGCGATGAAGTCATGGCTGGAGAAATCGCGGGTCAGGTTGATCGCATCGACCACGGTGACCGTGGTGTCCAGCCGGGCAACATCCGACAGGCTCTCGCCGTTCTCGTCGCGGAAATCGAAGGTGGCGGCGACCGGCAGCGGCTCGGCGATCCCCGTGCCCTCGATCAACAGATAGTCGAAGCGGCCCTCCTCGGCCAGCTTGCGCACGCCCTGCAACAGATCGTCGCGAAGCGTGCAGCAGATACAGCCATTGGTCATCTCGACCAGCTTTTCCTCGGCCCGGTTCAGCTCCGCCCCGTCGCGCACCAGATCGGCGTCGATATTCACCTCGGACATGTCGTTGACAATGACGGCGACCCGGCGCCCCTCGCGGTTGTTCAGGACATGGTTCAAAAGCGTGGTCTTGCCCGCGCCAAGAAACCCGGACAGGACGGTGACGGGCAGGCGCTTGTCGCGCTTGTGCTGGCTGGCTGGCATGGCATCCCCATAAACGTAATGTTATTACGTTACTCAAATAACCGGAATCGCCGGGTTCCGCAATGTCGTTTTCGCCCGGTGCCGATGCAGCCCGGTCACGCCGCATCCAGAGGGCGCAAGCACATCAGCCACAAGCTGGGCGCGGTGGTGATCGGTGGCCGCCACATCCTCGCCCCCAAGCAACGGGACCGCCGCAAGCCCTCTCGCGCCACCTGTTCACCTTCGGGAAAATCGACGGGGCCTGGCCGATCACAGCGCATCACGACATGGCGTCCCGATTCGACGCCGACGGCTTTCCTTCCGGTCGTCACCCCCGATATCGGCAGCGGCGAGGTGCCGTCGCCTCGCAGCCGCGCGATCCTGCGCCCCGACCTGTTTGACAGCATTCGGCCCTTTACCGCCGTCCCCGCTGTCATTCGGCCTGCAATGCAAGGGCCGCGCAGATCGGCCCGAACGGCATCACCGGCAGAGGATATTTCCGATGGGCCCCATCACGCTCCTTTTCTTCGCGGTCGGCTTTTTCGTATTTGCGGCCAGCCCCGGCCCGGACAAAATGGCAATCATGGCACGCACGGAAATGGGCATCGGGCATGGCCCCGCGCTTGCCATGCAGCGCATTGAGAGCGGTGCAGGGTTTAGATAATAAATTGTTTTTGCTTGATGATCCTGGCTTCCTGCCGAAAATGCGACCCTGTGGCAGAGCGGGTGAAAAGATCACACGCGACGCCGCATGGCCAGCAGGCAAGGTCGATATGATCCAGTTCGACGAACCTGTCTTCAACATGTCCCCTGATAGGACGAACGCTTGAGGCATTTTCGTCTTGGGAAGATCCATCGAATATTTAAATGTGGGACGGCGACCGAAGTTTGCTACGGCTATGGGATCAAGATCAATATAGGCTGTAAGAAAACCTGGCTGCACAATGGCGTAAGCATCCAGTGAATTTTCCCGGAATTCAGGCGCTCGATACCGATCTGGTTTCTCTGCAATACCATAAATCGCATATTCCGATGGATCTGAGCGGACTCCCGCGCGGCAAGAGGGTGATGATCGGGGCCATTGACGTTGCGGCCAACGCCATCGAGAATCCGAAGGGCGTGACCGATCCCCGCGCGGCCCGCCCGCTACGACGGCGAAAGCCCCCCATCGCTCATCCGGTGGCGGCGCGGATGGCACCGGCCAGGCCGCGGATCTGGGCGCCGATGATGCGCGACAGGCTCATCGAGATGTATTGCGCGCCGCCCTCGATCAGCGCGGGGATCTCGTCCTGGCTAAGCGGTGTGCCCCCGAAGATCTTACCGTGCTTCAACCCGATGGCGTGGATCTTTTCGGCGGCGGCCAGCACGTCCGGGTGATGGTGATCGCCCGCCAGCCCCATCGAGGTGGAAAGATCCGTGGGGCCGACGCCCATCATCCGGATGGCGGGCAGCGCGGCAATGGCCTCGACATTCTCCAGCCCGGTGACGGATTCGATGGACAGGCCGATCAGCACCTCGTCATTGGCGATGGGTAGGTAGTCGCGCGCCGACATGCCAAGGCCGAAGCCCGAAAAGCGGGTCAGGTCCACGCCGCGTTTGCCCATCGGCGGATAGAAGGCGGCGTCCACCAATGCCTGCGCCTGGGCCCCGGTCTCGACATTGGGCACGGTAAGGTATTGGTAGCCGATATCCAGCAGCCGGCAGATCGTCGGGCCATCCAGGCCCATGGTGCGCACGCCCGGCGTGATGCCCGTGGCCTCGCAGGCGCGGACGATGTTTTCCAGGCTGTCCCAGTCGAAGGGGTGATGCTCGGTGTCGGCGATGATGAAATCGGCCCCGGCAAGGGCGCACATCTCGACCACGCGGGGCGAAGGCGCGGACAGCAGCACGCCCAGCGGGACCTCGCCGGCCTCGATCATGCGCTTCATGCGGTTGGGGCGGCCGACGGGCGTGACACGCGGGGGAATGGCGGACATGGATAACTCCTTTGCTTGGGTCGGGGGCGCGGCTTAGTCGCGCGGAACGATGGAATGGCTGCCGGGCCGCCACGAGCAATGAACCACGTCGCCGGGTGCAAGCCGCTGGCCGCGTCCGGTGGTGATCGCGGTCAGGGTCGGGCCGCCGTCCAGCGCCACGGTGACGCTTTGCATCGCGCCCAGATATTCCAGCCCGACGATGCGGGCGGGATAGCTGGAGCCATCGGCCAGAGGCTCGGGGGAAAGCCGGCAATCCTCGGGGCGGCTGATGATCCAGGCCCCTTCGCGCAGCCCACTGTCGAAGCCGGGGGCAAAGGTGAAACGAAAGCCCTCGCTCTCGGCCGTAAGGGTGCCGTTCCTGTCTTCCAGCACGCGGGTCAGGGGCCAGACATTGGCCTCGCCCAGGAAGGTGGCGGCCCAGACGCTGCGAGGCGTCTCATAGACCTCGCGCGGGGAGCCTTGCTGCACGATCAGCCCATCGCGGAACAGCACGATCCGGTCGGACATGCTCATCGCCTCTTCCTGGTCGTGGGTGACGTAAAGGGCGGGGACGTTGATGTTTTGCTGGATGCGGCGGATCTCGCGTTGCAGATCCTTGCGCAGCGCGCGGTCCAGCGCGCCCAAAGGTTCGTCGAACAGCAGGATGTCGGGCTCGAACACGATGGCGCGGGCCAGCGCCACCCGCTGCGCCTGCCCGCCGGAAATCTGGGCGGGCAGCTTGTCGGCATGTTCCAGAAGACGCACGGTCTTCAGCGCCTCGGCCACCCGCGCGTCGCAGCGTTGGGCGCTTTCACCCCTGATCTGCAAGGGAAAGGCCACGTTCCGGGCCACGGTCTTGCTGGGAAACAGCGTATAGCTTTGGAACACCATGCCGATGTTGCGGGTATGGGTGGGGGCAAAGGACACATCCTTGCCCTGGATGAACACCTTGCCGGACGCCGGGGCGAAGGCGCCCGCCACCAGGTTCAGCAGGGTCGTCTTGCCCGAACCCGAGGGGCCGAGCAGGGTCACGAACTCGCCCTGCCCCACGGTCAGGGAAACCCCCTTGACCGCGACATGCGTGCCATACTTGATGGTCACGTTGTCGAGTTCGATGGCCGGTCTGGAAGCGGTCATTGGTCTTACCTCACTGGCCGGTTGGCTGCGTATGGGCCATGTCGCGCTGGGTGCGGCGACGCTGGGCGGAAAGGACGGCTCTCTGGACGGCGCGGATCAGCGGAACCAGCAGCGTGCAGAGGATGGCGACGGTGAACAGCACCGTGCCGACGGCGGGCAGGATCGGGTCCACCTGGTAGATCATGTAGGAATACATCCGCGCCGGCAGGACCTGCGAATTGCCGACCCCGATGAAGACGGCGAAGGTCACCTCGTCGAAAGCATGGGCAAAGGACAGGACCATCGCCGACAGCATCGGCACCATGATCTCGGGCATCAGCACCCGGCGCAGCACCGTGGTCGGCTTTGCGCCCAGTGAACTGGCGGCGAACCACAGGTTGGGGCTGAGCCTGCCGAAGCTGTCCATCATCAGCGCCACGGCCAAGGGCAGCGCGGCGGTGGCATCGGCCAGCGACAGCACCACCGGATTTCCCAGCCGCTCAAGGTTCAGCAGGATGGTGAAAAGGCCGGTGGCGACGATGATGTTCGGGACGAACATCGGCAGCATGGCGGTGACCCACATGCCCTGCCCCAGCTTCGAATAGCGGTATTGCGCCAGCCCCAGCATCATCGCGCAGACCACGGTGACCAGTGCCGCCAGCCCCGCCACCTGCAAGGACAGAAAGAACGAGTCGCTCCAGCCGCGGTTGGTGAACAGCTTCTCGAACCAGTCGAGGGTGAAGCCCTTGGGCGGAAAGTTCAGGATCCGCCCCTCGGAAAAGCTGGCGGGCACCACGACCACCAGCGGGAACAGCAGGAACGACAGAAACAGCGTCGCGTAGATGTAGTTCAGGGCGGTCTTGAAAAGCCGGGTCCCGCGTCTCATGCCGCATCCTCCGTCGCGCTGCGCCGCCCGCCCGCCATCAGCGGCGAGGCGTTGGTGGGCGAGGTTCCGATGATGCGCAGGCCGATCAGCAGCACCACGGTCAGGAACAGCATCATCAGCACCCCCGCCGCCGAGGCCCGGCCCGCGCCGTTCACGCTGTCGTTGACCAGTGCGTTGTTCATCAACTGGCCGAACATCGTATCGTCCGGCCCGCCCAGCACCGAGGGCACCACGAACGAGCCGACACAGCCGGCAAAGACGATCATCACCGCCAGCACCAGGCTGCCCTTGAACTGCGGCCAGTAGGCATGCCAGAAGGTCTGCATCGCGCTGGCGCCCAGTGTCCGGCTGGCCATGATCAGGCTGCGGTCGATGCCGCGCATCCCGGCGTAAAGCACCATGGCCGCATAGGGGATGAATACCTGCACCATGGCCACCAGCACCGCGCCACGGGTATAAAGCAGATCCAGCGGCTTTTCGGTCAGGCCCGCCTGCATCAGCAGCGTGTTCACGAAACCATTGCGGGCCAGCAGGATCTGCCAGGCCAGCGTGCGGGTCAGGATCGACAGCGTGAAGGCCAGCGCCATGCCGGCAAAGAAGATGCTGCCGAAGCGCCCTCCCTTGCTGGCCACGAAGTTGCATGCCGGGATCGAGACCAGGATGGTGATGACGGTGGTGGCCACCGAAATCGACAGCGTGGTCCAGATCGAGCGCGAGAACGGCACCGTGAAAAGGTCGGCATAGTTGCGCAACGACCATGCGCCATCAAGCTTCAGCGACTGGTAGAAGGCCATGCCCAAAGGCAGGATGAAGAACACCCCGACCAGAACGATGGCACTGAGCATCAGGGCGAGCTTGCCGCGCTGGATCATCCCATTTTTCCTATCATGTGCAGGTTGCGCCATGGCGCCCGGCCGCAAGCGCGGCCGGATGCGTCGACAAGGTTGCGACCGGCCATCCTCTATCCGGTGCTAGAGGGACCGGAAAGGCGGCGCGGAAGGGTCCGCGCCATCTTCCGTTACGATGGGGCCGCGCCGTTCGGGATATGGCCGGGGGCCTGCCCGCCTGTCAGCCCGCCTGTCAGCCTGTCAGCCGCCAAAGCCACCGGCGGCCTTCCATGCCTCCCATCGCTTCATGACTTCGGCGTTGTTCACGACCCACCAGTTCTGTGCCTCGGCGGTGTCGGTGAACAGCTTCACGGCGTTGTTCACCTCATCGACATCCTTGGGCGACAGGAAATCGGTCACCTTGGCGTTGCTGGCCGAATAGCCGAACAGTTCGAAAAACCGCGCCTGCCGCTTAGCGTCCTGCTGGTAGTGGATCAGGGCCATCGCGGCGCGGGGATGGGCGGCGTTCTTGATGACGTAGAAGTAATAATTCAGCACGTCGCCGCCCGCGTCCCAGTTGATGGCGACGGGCAGGCCGTCCTCGATGGCTGGGATCGTGCGCGCGGTATTGGCATAGGAGGCCGCGAAATCGCCCGCCGCGACGCCCTGCACGGGCTGGTCCGACTTGGTGGTCAGGGTGCGGATATAGGGCTTCAGTCTGTCGAGAACCTCGAACGCCTCGTCCATCTTCTCGACGCTCATCGGATAGATTTCATCCGCCTTGTAGCCCTTGGCCAGCAGCGCCACGGTGATCGCCGTGCGCGGGATGTCCTGGATCGCGCGCGGGCCGGGAAAAGCCTTGCCGTCGAAGAAGGCGGCCCAGTCGGGCAGGCCGTCGGGCAGCATCTCGGTATTGGTGATCATCAGGCGCACGACCACATAGGCCCAGACGCCGTATTCGTTATACGAGCCGGGCAGCAGTTCGTCCTTCACATCGTCGAAGAAGCCCTGGGGCAGCTTGTAAAACAGCCCGGCATCCACCCCCTGCTGGAATTCCTCGGGCAGGTAGGTGTTGCCCATGTCGAAAGGCGCGGTGGTCTGCCCGGCGAACTGCTGCAACTGCGTGAAGGTGCGCGCGGTCATGTCGAAGCGTTCGACCCTGACGCCGCATTCTTTCTCGAAATCGTCCCAGAACGCTTCCTGCAACGCGTCGGTGATGGTGCCGCCGGTGGTGTTGACGATCACCGTATCCTCTAGCGGCGCATCGGGGGTGCCGGGATAGCAGGTGGTTCTGCCGTCCTGGGCCTGCGCCATGGTCAGGCCAACGGCCGAGAAGGCCATGGCGGCGGCGACTGTCGTGGCCGAGCGCATCAGGCGCATCGGGCGCATCGCTGTCTGGGGCATGGGGCTGTCCTTCCTGTTGGCTGTGATTGGGCATGCCGTCCGATGTGAATGCAGGCAGCATCCGGGCCGGGAACCATGGTTTTTCATTGCGGTGACATACCGGGATGACATCAGGACAGCACAGCCCCCGACCCCTTGTCTAATACTGGTTTGACAACGGTTGATACCCTTCCCGCAATCCTGCCCGAAGCATCGGCGCAGGGTATCAACCATTGCCCAAAGTGGCATTGGACGAAGGAAATCCGCTCTGCTTTCTTCGTCCCGGACGGCGATCGGACGAAAAACGGAAGGGTTCGGACAAGCACCCTCACGCCTTTCGCCCGGACCAGGACCGGCCGCCCTTTCAGGACCCGCATCACTCAGGAGAATCCATCATGACGACGCCCGAACTTGCGTTGCAGGCGCTTGCGCCTTCCAACGTCCTGGCCAGGGACAAGACCGGCGCCCCATCGGTCATGGTCCGCATCCCGCGGTTCCGCATCTGCGATGTCATCGAGGGCGGAAGCGACGACATTCATCCCGCCTTCATCGTGAACGGCAAGCCAGTGCCGGAGATCTGGATCTCCAAGTTCCAGAACGTGGTGCGCGACGGGCTGGCCTATTCCCTGCCCGACCAGCCGCCCGGCGTGCATATCGACTTCGAGCAGGCCCGCGCCGCCTGCGAGGCCAAGGGCGAGGGCTGGCACCTGATGACCGCCGCCGAATGGGCGGCCATCGCGCTGTGGTGCCGCAGGAACGGCTACATGCCGCGCGGCAACAACGATTTCGGCAAGGACTGGCGCGAGACGGTGCGCCAGGCCGCCCCCGCCACCTATGAGGCGCATGAGGACGAATTCGGCCGCCCCGCGCAGCGCGAGGTCGGCTGGGGCGAAGGCGGCGATGTCGCCGCCGTGCGCACCGGCACCGGCCCCGTGACCTGGAGCCATAACGGCGCCATCGACGGCATCTGGGACCTGAACGGCAATGTCGCCGAATGGCTGGGCGGCTGCCGGCTGATGGACGGCGAGATCAACATCATCGCCGACAACGACGCGGCGGGCCATGTGGATCAAAGCCCGACCTCGCCCCTGTGGCGCGCGGTGGGTCCAGGCGGGGAACTGGTGGCACCGGGCGCCCCAGGCAGCCTCAAGCTGGATTATCTCGACGACCGGGTGACGCTGGTGCAGGCCATCGCCGAGCCGTCCGAGGCCACCAGGGGCAACACCTTCGAGACCGCCCGCACCGCCCCCGGCCTGACCGCGCCCGAGCGGCTGACCGCGCTGGCGCTGTTCCCGGCCGACGACGGCGATCACGCGCTGAACTACTTCTATGTCAAGACCCTGGGCGAGCGTATCTGCATGCGCGGCAGCCACTGGAACCGGCAATCCCGCTGCGGGGTCTTCGCGCTTTACCTCTGCCCGGCGCGCGATCTCAGCGCCTTCATGATGGGCTTTCGCGCGGCCTATATCCCCCCGGCCGCCAACTGATCGGAAAGACGACGAAAATGAATATCGACGAATTGAACCTGATCCTGAAATCGGTGGCCGCCAATAACGAGGCCATGCTGGACGAGACCGGCGGGGTCTCGATCATGGTGCGCATCCCGTTCTTTACCCTGGACCAGGTGGTGGACGGCGCGCCGGCCGAGCCGCATCCGGCCTTCGTGGTGAACGGCAAGGTCGTGCCGGAAATCTGGATCTCGAAATACCAGAACGTCATCACCGAGGGCGTGGCGCAGTCGCTGCCCGGCGTCGATCCGGCCGGGATGATGACCTATGACGAGGCGCTGGCCGCCTGCACCGCCAAGGGCAAGGGCTGGCATATGATGACCAATGCCGAATGGGCGGCCATCGGGCTGTGGTGCCAGAAGAACGGTTTCTTCCCCGAGGGGAACAACTGGCTGGGCAAGGCCGAGGTGGATCGGGTCTATGAGGCCATCCCCAGCAGCTACGACGACCAGGGCCGCCGCGCGCATGTGCTGACCGGCACCGGCCCCCAGCATTGGAGCCACAATAACGAACCGGGCGGCATCCGCGACCTGAACGGCAACGTGGTCGAGCTGATCTCCGGCGTCCGCACCGTGCGCGGAGAATTGCAGATCATCCCCGACAACGATGCCGCGCTGCCGCTGGACATGGGCGTCGATTCGCCGGTCTGGCGCGCGGTCCTGCCGGACGGAACGCTGGTCGATCCCGGCAGCCAGGGCACGCTGAAATACGACTATTGCGAGACCGGGGACCGCAGCGACAAGCAGTCCAGCGCCGGCATCAGCGGCAATGGCCATATCGTGTTCAACACCACGATCACCAACCCGGACACCAACCCGCGATTCGGCGCCATGAACGAGATCGTGGCGGCGGAAGGGGTCGCGATCCCGGACTTTCTCAAGGCGCTGGCGCTGTTTCCCTATGAGGGCGGCGATTACAACGGCGCCTCGATGTTCTTCAACAACACCGCCCAGGAGAAGATCATGAACCGGGGCGGTGCCCAGCATTCGCGCATGGCGGGCGGGGTGTTCTTCCTGTCCGGTAACGGCGACCGCGACCGGCGCAGCCCGGCCATCGGGTTCCGCGCCGCCTATATCGCCGGGATCTGATCGCGGTCCAGGGAGCGCGCCGGACTATCCGGGGCGCTCCGCTTCATCCGGTTCGTCCACCATCGGCAGCCCCTGCGCCGCCTCGCGCGCGGCTTCGATGAAGGCGAGGGCCTGGGGCGTCGTCCGCTCGCGCAGAACGCCGCAGGCCAGCACGGCGGTCGCCCAGCGGTCGCGGATCGGCGAATAGACCACATTCGCGCGCCGCACCCGCGCCGAGGCGCTCGACAGCAGCGATATCCCCACACCCTCGGCGATCATGCTCATCAGCATGGGGATGCTTGTCGTCTTGTGCGTGTAATGCGGGATGAACCCCGCCGCCACGCAGGCATGCATCATCGCGGAGCGGATGCTGGCATCCATGGTGGGGGAAAAGCCGATGAACTCCTCGTCCTTCAACTCGATCAGGCCGATCGGGCGACCGGCCAGCGGATGATCGACCGGCAGAACCGCGACGAGCGATTCCTTGCGGATCAGCGTCAGGTCGACCTCGGCGGAGCGCACCGGCGGCCGCAGGAAAGCCACGTCCACATTGCCGCCCAGCAACCTGTCCTCGGCCTCGAAGGAACTGTGGACCTCAAGATGCACATGCACGTCGGGCTGGCGCTGGCGGAACAGGTTCAACGCGGTAGGCAGCACGTCGGGCTCGCACGAGTCGAGATAGCTTACCGCCAGCGTGCGGTGGCCGGTGGCCGCCGCCTCGCGGACGCGGGTGCGGATATGGGCGATGTCGCCCAGGATCCGCATCGCGTCCTCCAGCAGGACATGGCCGGCGGGCGTCAGTTCCACCCGCTTGCCCGAACGGTCCAGCAGCGGCGCGCCCACCGCCCGCTCCAGCGCCTGGATCTGCCGGGTCAGCGGCGGCTGGGTCATGTTGAGATCCGCCGCCGCCTGCCGGAAATTCAGCGTCTCGGCCACGGCGACGAAGCACCGCAACTGCGCGAGAGTGAACCGTTCCGCCATATCATGAATCCCGCCAGAGCCTTCTCGTCGCAGACACGGCCTGCCACCTGCCGACGCTATTCCGAAAGCGCCCCGATTTAAAGCTGCCAAAGATGCCCCGACCTTGGCGAAGATAACCGCAAAAGCCCGCATTGCCGTAGCCGGCCGGGGGCACGCCCCTCGCATTGTGAAGCCGGCACGGGCTGGACGCCTTCCTTGCCGGCGATGCTGGCTGCTGCGCCTCGACCGTCCTTGGGCGCCATGGTCGTGATGCCACGACAGGAACATCGAAACCGCATCGCGCTATCGGCCGCAGGCCATCACCTCGACCTCGACCAGGAATTCCGGCCGGGTAAAGCCCGTCACGATCAGAAGTGTCGAGGCGGGCTTCACCGGGGCCGCGCCAAGCCATGCGTCCCGTTCGGCCATATAGGCGGCAAAGTCCTCGCGGCGGGTCAGATAGGCGCTGACGCGGATCACATCCGCAGGCGTCAGGCCCGCCTCGGCAAGGATCGCCGTGCAATTGGCAAAGCAAAGACGCGCCTGCGCGGCGACATCCGGGGGCGCGACATCATCCGGCCCGATGCCGAGCTGCCCCGAGGTCACGACGAGCCTCCGGGGCGCGGCCACCTCGATCCCGTGGGAGTAATTGCCGAAGGGCGGGCGCAGGGCGGCGGGCGAAAGCGGGCGCATGGCGGGACTCCGTTCCCCAGGGTCAGCGGGCATAGACCCGATCCAGCCGAATGAACCGCCCAAGCACCACGAGCGCCGCGCAGGTAAGCGCGATCAGCAGCGCCGAGATCGCATGCGCGGTGGGTTCCAGCACGAATGCGGCCTCGGAATAGATGCGGACGGGCAGCGTGATGACACGCGGCGATGTCAGGAACGAGGTCACCGTGACTTCGCCGAAGGAATTCAGGAACCCGACCAGCGTGGCAGCGAAGATCCCCGGAGACAGCGCGGGCAGCGTCACCGACAGGAATTTGCGCACCGGCCCCGCGCCCAGCGTATCCGCGGCTTCCTCAAGGCTGCGGTCCAGCGACAGGACCGAGGAAAGCAGAAGCGTCAGCACGAAGGGCAGGATCACCACGCTATGCACCATGACCATGGCAAGGAACGGCGGCAGCCAGATATAAAGCTGCAAGAGCCGCAGCATCCCAACGCCGAGCGCGATGGAGGGAAGCGACAGCGGCAGCAGCCAGAAGGCCATCAGCGCCGAGCGGCCGGCAAACGGATAGCGCGCCAGCGCGAAGGCCGCCGGCAGCGCCAGCACCAGCGCGACCGCCGCAGCGCAAAGCGCAAGCTGGACCGAGATCCAAAGCGACGCGCCATAGCTGCCCGAGAAAAGCACCTCGCGATACCAGTGCAGGGTAAAGCCGCGAAACCCCGCCGCCGTGGCGATAGGCACATCGTTGAAGGATTGGACCACCACCAGCACCAGCGGCAGGATCAGCAGGACCAGCGCACCGGCAAGGAAAAGCCGCGCGACAAGCGGCCCGGCCCGGTCCAGAAGCCAGACCACCGGCGCGGGCGGCAGCGCGAAGGGGCGACCCATGCGCCCGGCCCGCCATGGCATGAGCCGCGCCATGGCGACGGAAAGAAGCAGGCCCGCCCCGATGCCCACCGCCGTCAGAAGGATGGCCAGCACCGCGGCCAGCGGCGCGTTCAGGTTCTGGATCGCCTCCTGCGCGATAAGCATGCCGACCGTCCAGACCTGCTTGCCGCCCAGAAGCGTGGCCGAGACATAGGCGGTGATGCTCATCAGGAAGACGATGATCATCCCCGAGCGCAGTCCGGGCAGCGAAAGCGGCAGATCCACCGTCAGAAAACGCAGCGTGGGCGAGGCGCCAAGGCTGTCGGCGGCCTCATGCACGCGGGCCGAGGTGCTTTGCAGGCTGTCGTATAGCGCCAGCACCATGAATGGCATGAAGACCTGCGCCAGCCCCACCATCACCGCGCCATGAGTGAACAGCATGTGATCAAAGGTCGGAAGCCCCAGAAACGAAAGCGCGTTGTTGATGAGCCCCTTGGGCGAAAGAAGCAGCATGATGCCCAGCGAACGCACCACGACATTGGTAAGGATCGGGATCAGGATCACCGCGAACCCCACCGGCCGCCATTTCACCGGCAGACGCGCCAGCCACCAGGCCAGCGGATATGCCAGAGCGGCCGAAAGCAGCGTGACGCCCACCCCAAGCAGCACCGTCTCGGCGATCACGCCGAGATAGAAGCGATCCGTCAGCACGCCGCGAAAAAGCGACAGCGACAAAGGCCCCCAAAGCGGCGCGAAGGGATCTGTCGTATCACGCAGCGACAGGACCAGCACGACCGCCATCGGCGCGGCAAAGGCCAAAAGCAGCCACAGCGTAACCGGCGCGGAAAGCGCCGGCCCCAGATGCCTGCGGATCATCCCGCGATCTCTCGGTCGAAGATGTTTTGCCATTTCGGGCGGTTGGCGTTGATGTAATCCCAGTCGAAATCGACAAGCGAGGCAACCTCGTCGCCCAGCACCAGCTTAGGCGCCAGCGCCGCCGGCACGGTCACGTTCGACACGGTGGGCGAATAATAGGTCCGCTCGGCATAGGCCAGCATGCAGGGCGCGGAAAGGTGCAGGTTGATCCATTCCTCGGCCAGAAGCTGGTTGCGCGTGCCCTCGGTGATGCAGGCCACGTTCATGGTCAGCGCCTGACCTTCGACCGGCCGGGCGATCTCGATATTCGGGTTGCGGCTTTCCTGGTATTTCCGGGTGAAGCTTGCGAATTCCACCGAGATGTCGGCAATGCCCTGATCGAACATGTCGTAAAGCTGGGTCTGCGAGCCCTGAAGCGCGGCGAAGGGCTTCAGTTCCTTGACCTTTTCCACGATCTTGTCGAAATCCCGCTCGCTCCGGCCGAACGCCTTGCCGGTCATCATCAGCGCGGCCAGCCCCTCGGCGCCAAGCCCGGTCGGCCAGGCGATGCGGCCCTTCCATTCCGGGTTCCACAGATCCTTCCACGAGGTGACCGGCGCGCTGGCCTTGCGCTTGTCGTAAACGATCGTGCAGGGATTGAAGGCCACGCCATAGCCGCCCAGTCTGGCCGGCGGATAAAGATGCGCGAATTGCGGCACGGCCTCTGTCGGCGCCTGGGTCACGCGGTCCTTCACCGCCTGGCGGCTTTCGTAGATATTGAGGTAGATGACATCGAAGCTTGGCCGGCCACGCTCGGCATAGGCCCGCGCCCGCCGTTCGGGCGTGCCGCCAAGGACATAGCTGACCTTGCAGCCGTATTTCTCGACCAGCGGCTTTTCGCAATATTCCCGGACGATCTTTTCCTGATCGCCGCCCCAGATGCCCACCACCAGTTCGTCGCCGGGCTTGGGCTGGGCATTTGCGGCGCGGGTGAAATGCAAAGGCGCGGCAAGGGCTGCGGCGCTGCCCGCCATCAGGCGGTGAAACGAGCGACGGGTAAGGGTCATGGCCGGGACTCCTGTTGGATAGGATCAAGCAGTGATGAAGCTGACGCCGCCGTCCAGCGCCACGATGCGCACCGTCACGCCGGGCTCTGGCGTGATCTCGTGCGAGGGAACGGCGACATTGACGGGGCCGGCGGCGGTGTCCACGGTCAGTTCGAAAGTCTCGCCGACATAGACGCGCGAGGTGATGACGCCGCAAAGATCGAGCCCGCCTTCGGAAAACGGCTGGCCGGCGGGACGCAGCCGCAGACGCGAGGCGCGAAGCACCGCCGCCACCGCCCCGGGCGGGGCCGGCACGACGCGCAGGCCCTCGGCCTCGAAGACGGCCGCGCGGCTCCGCCCCTCGATCACCGAGCGCGCGCCAAGGAAGCTCGCGGTGAAGGGCGAATGCGGCGCATCGCAAAGCGCAAGCGGCGTGCCCGTCTCGGCGATCCGGCCGGCATTCATGACCACGATGCGGTCGGAGACCGCCAGCGCCTCTTGCTGGTCATGGGTGACGAAGATCGTGGTGATGCCGAGGCGCTTCTGCAATTGCCTGATCTCATTTCTCATCTCGGCGCGCAGATTGGCGTCGAGGTTGGAAAGCGGCTCGTCCAGAAGCAGCACCTCGGGTTCGATCACCAGCGCGCGGGCCAACGCCACGCGCTGCTGCTGGCCCCCGACATCGCCGCGGGATAGCGGTCCGCAAAGGCGCCCAGCCCCACCAGATCAAGTGCGATCCGGGCGCGTTCGCGCCATTCGGCCCGCCCCATGCGCCGCATCCGCAGCCCGTAGCCCACATTGTCAAGAGCGGTAAGATGGGGAAAAAGCGCATAGCTTTGAAACACCATGCCGATATTGCGACGATAGGTGGGAAGATCGGTGATGTCCCTGCGGCCAAGGTGGATCCGCCCCTCGCCCGGCTGGACAAAGCCCGCGATCATCCGCAGCGTCGTCGTCTTGCCGCAGCCCGAGGGACCGAGGAAGGTGACGAGTTCGCCCTTGGCGATCTCCAGCGTCAGGGCATCCACGGCCACCTGGCCGTCATAGCGCGCGGTCACCGCATCCAGCACGAGATATTTGCGATCCTGCATCACGTCATCCTTTGGCCGGTTCAGGCTTGCCGATCGCCGCCGGTATAGATCGTCGTCTCGGACAGGCGGTCCATCGGATAGTCCACCACCTCGTTCAGAAGGCGCACGAAGCTATCCGCCGCAAGATCCAGCGCCCTTTCGCCCCGCGCCGCATCCGCGGCGGCGGCATTGCCGGCAACGCCGCTGGGGTGCAGATCCTGCGCCATCCAGCCAAAGGTCAGCCGGCCATGGATCGGAAGCACACAGCCGCCCTCCGACTCGATCCGTTGCGAGATGGAAAGGGCGTCCGGGGCCAGGTCCATGTCGCAAAGCGACCCGTGCAGCGCCAGCATGGCCGAGGTCTCGTATTCCCCGGCATGGATGCCATGGCGCATCTCCTCGGCCGAAAACAGCGCCGACAGGTCCGCCCCGGCGGTGACCGGCGCGCAGACGACGAACATGCCCAGCTTGACCCGCAGTTCGCGCGCCACGATCTCCATCACCGTCACCTGCCCGCCGTGACTGTTGGCCAGCACAAGCTTGCGCACCCCCGCCCGGTGGACGGATTCGCCAATCTCATACCAGACCCGCGCCAGCGTCTCGTAAGACAGTGTCAGCGTGCCGGGAAAGCGCAGATGCTCGACCGACTTCCCGACATGCTGCGGCGGCAGCACCAGAACCGGCATGTCGTCGGACAGGCGGTGGACGACGCGCTCCATCACCCCGGCATTGATCGCCGCATCGACCCGGACGGGAAGATGCGGCCCGTGCTGTTCCACCGCGCCGACCGGCAGCACCGCCACGACCTTCGACATGTCCATCGCCGCAAAGTCGCGTGCGGTGTGATCCCACCACCAATGCGATTTCCTAGCCATCCCGAGTCCCTTCCGCTTCGTCCCCGCAGGGTCGTGTCATCCATAAGGAAGAATTCGGGCCGCAACCATCGGGGGTGGCGTTATGGAATATATAAATGAACAGTTATAATCAGGCGAATGGCATATGGCTGACGTTATAAGCGTTTGAAGTCTGGCAGAACGCGGGCGAAATAGCGTAACATCTGGGCATTCGCGGCACGGATTCCGTCGCGCAGCCACATATGCTCGCCATTCGCCTGATTGCGGTCATGCCACAGCATGTAAAGGCTGACCCGCGCGAATTCGGGCGGTGCCGGGCGGCAGACCAGCGCGCCGCTGCTTCGGCGCGCCAGATCCATCGCATAGGGCATGACGGTGGTGAAAAGCAGATCCGTGCCCCGCAACAGCGCGGGGATATGCTGATAATCCGTCAGCCGGACATAGACGGACCGCTTCAGCCCCAGTTGCGCCAGCCTCCCACCCACCGGCCCCATCGCGCCGTCATAAGAGGTATCGGGCGCCAGATGGCGGCAGGTGACATAACGTTCCGCCGTGATCGGATCCGTGGCCAGCGGATGATCGGCCGGCATGACGCAGCCAAAGGAAAAGCTGCATAGCTGCGAGAACCGCAGATGCGCCGGCGGCTCGGGCCAGTTGCCGATCACGATGTCCAGATAGCCGGTTCCCAGATCGCGCGAGATCTGCTCGATCGAATGCGGCGTCGAGAAATCGACCCGCGCCTGCGGCGCCTGAAGCACGACGTGATGAGAGATGGCCGGCACCAGATATTCGGAAAAGCAACTCAGCATGCTGATACGGAATATCTTGCGGGACTGACCAGGCACGAAGGCTTCGCCGCCGCTGATCGCGACCAGCAGGGCCGCATGCGCACGTTCAAGATTGCGCGCCACCTCTTCTCCTCGCGCGGTCAGCACCATGCCCTGCCCGTGCCGCACCAGAAGCTGATCGTTGAATATCCGGCGCGCCCGCTTAAGCTGGGCCGAGACGGCCGGCTGGCTTTGCGACAGTTGCAACGCCACGCGGCTGACCGAGCGTTCCTTCAGCAGCATCAGCGTGGTGCGGATAAGCTTGATGTCAAGCGCGGCTTCCACTTCGGGTTCGGGCATGTGCTTCTCGTTTTGCGCAGGCGGGACAGATCGCCATCGCCACAAGGGCCGGGCGCCCACCGGCTTTCTCTACGCTACGGGCGGCATCGCCGTAAGGTGCCCCGCCCCGTGTTTCCCGGAGAGTTTCCGGCTCACTGATTAGGCTGCTTTTTCGGCGCCGTTCAAGCTTGTGTGGAATTCTGGCCTGCTGCCGGTTTTGAGGACAGGCAGATAAGATCGTGACCCAGGAACTGGAGAGTGGATATGACGAGACGGCAGTTCAGCCGTGAGTTCCAGATCGAGGCCGCCAGGCAGGTGACGGATCGGGGTGTCGCTGTGGCGCAGGCTGCGCGTGAGCTTGATGTGGCGGAGAGCGTGCTGCGGCGGTGGATGCGGGAACTGACAGCCACCGCGAGGTGATATGAGGTTCGCCTTCATCGCCAAGCACCGCCACATCTGGCCCGTCAGATGGCTGTGCGAGGTCCTGGCTGTGTCCCGTTCTGGATTTCACGCCTGGCTCAGCCGTCCGACCAGCACCCGCGAGATCCATGACGCCAAGCTCGTCACGGCAATCGAGACGAGTTTCAAGGCCAGCGACTCGCAATGAAGCGCGGGCCGACATCTTCGATTACATCGAGCGCTTCGACAACCGGCGCAGGAGGCACTCGAAACCGGGATACCTCAGCCCAATGGAGGTCGAGGCCCGCACTATGCCAGCTTAACCTGCTGTCCACAAAACCGCCAGCAACTCAGTCACCGCGGTGCTGGACCTTGCGGGTTTGTTCGTGCGAGGGACGGATCCAACGTAAAACGGAAAGGCGCGGCCATGCAGCACCAGGGCAAGATCACCATCATCACCGGCGGGCTGACCGGCATGGGAAGGGCTATTGCAGCGCGGCTGGCGCGCGACGGCGCCTATGTCTGCATCGGCGCAAGGCGTGGCGCGCCCGAGGATCTGACGGGCGATCTGATCGCCCAATTCGGCCAGCGCATCACCTTTGCGCGGCTGGACGTGCGCGACAGCGCAAGTTGCCATGCCTTTGTCGGAGAGGTGCTTGCGCGCCATGGCCAGGTCGATATCCTTGTGAATGCTGCCGGCGTCTATGAAGAGGCCCCGATTATCGGGCATTCGGATCAGATCTGGGACGACACCATCGACACCAATCTGACAGGCAGCTTCAAGATGATCCGCGAGGTGATGCCGGGCATGATTGCGCAAAAATGGGGGCGGATCGTCAATATTGCTTCGACAGCGGCGCATCAGGGCATGGTCGGGAATGCAGCCTATTGCGCATCGAAAGCCGGGCTGCTGGGGCTTGGCCGCTGCGTGGCGCTGGAAGGCGCGCCGCATGGCGTCACCTGCAACAGCATCAGCCCAACCTGGGTCGAGACCGAGATGCTGAAGCAATTCATCGACGCCGAGGTCGCCGAGGGCACGCCTATGGCCAAGGTCCGGGCAAAATACGAGGCGTCGAACCCGCAGGGCAAACTGGTCCAGCCCGACGAGGTAGCGGAACTGGTCGCCTATCTGACCAGCGAGGCCGCGCGGCCATTGACCATGGCCGACTATCAGGTCAACGCGGGAACCGTCTGGTGATCCAGACGGCGGGCCAACAATGCCCCGCCGTCGCAAATCTGCGCAAAAGGCGTGCCTTTGATCTGCTGCCACGCAGCCTTGGCGGCGGTGTTCTGGAAGCGCGCATCGGCGCGCAGGATCAGAGGATCAAGGGCGATCAGACGGCGCATGCCTTCCTCCAGCGCGGCCCGATCCAGCCAGTCCTGTGGCGGCAGGCTGGCGCGCGTCCCGTCATCCACGACCAGCGGATCATCCGCGATCAGGTTCAGCCATGACACGCCTTTCGGCCTTGGCAGCTCAACCAGCAGCGCCGCTGCCGCGCGCACATCGCTGATCGGAAAACACAGGCCCTGAGGTATGCGGCCCATCTGGCTGCTGGCGGTCAGGATGTTTTCACAGATGTCGCGCGGGTTCGCGGCCTCAAGATCGTAAAGCGAAGGCAGCCGCAGGATCGCCGCCGGAATGCCCGAGGCCACGATTTCGGTCTCGGCCGCGATTTTGGCCGCACCATAGCCTGAACAGTCGTCAAACAACGCCGTCGGCCCCTCGTGCCAGGGACCACCAGTTTCGGGAAACACCGCCGAGGTTGAAGAAAAGCGCAGATCCGCCGCGGCTTGGTGGCAGAAGTCCAGAATGGCGCGGATGCCCTTGCGCGACCATGCCTCCATATGGGCGCGGTCCACGGCAAGGTTCACCGTGGCTGCGCAATGGATCACCCGGTCCACATGCTTGCAGAGACTGGCATAAACCTCGTCCGGCAGACCCAGATGCGGCGCGTCGATGGAGCCGGGCAAGGCAACGACCCGGTTGGCAGGCAGACCAAAGCGCGCGATCACATCCGCCAGACGGTCCTGCGCATCGCGGTTTCGCGGACGCACAAGGGCATAGACCACCTGATCCGCAGGCAGATGCGCCAGCGCCGCCGCCAGAACATGCCCGCCCAGAAAGCCCGTCGCGCCCGTCAGCAGCAGACCCGGACCGTCAACGATCAAACCATTCGCCCCGGATTGCGGCGCGCTCAGCAGCGCATGCAGGCGCGCAAGCGGCAGGTTCAGCGCCCATTCAAAATCCACCGGACGGCCATAGCCAGCCTCCAGTGCCTCGATCAGATCGACGCACATCAACGAGTCGCCGCCGTGATCGTGGAAAGATCGGTCGGGATCAAGTTCGGCGCTGGCGCAATGCAGGATGCGGGCGGCGAGGCGCAACACCGCAGGCGCATCCGGATCATCCTCGGTCAGCGCGGTCAGCGTGATCGGCGGCAGTGACTTGAAATCGCACTTGCCCGAAACTTCGTGGATCGGGATATCCGCCAAATGCACCAGATACGAGGGCACACAATAGGCGGGCAGCACCGCGCGCAGCGCCCGGGCCAAGGTTTCGGGCAGGCGCTGCTGGCCCGGAACAACATTCCAGCGGTCGGCATTGCCCGCCATCTGCGCCGCATCGGCAGTGAAATACAGCACCAGCGCCTGATCGCCGCCGGGGGTCTGCACCACCCAAGGGATCGCCTTTGCGACATCCATCAGCCCGGACATGGTCTGGGTCAGCTCGGCGGTCTGCACGCTATGGCCGCGCAGTTTAAGCATATGGGCAACACGGCCCAGCACCGTGATCTGGCCGTCTGCTGCCACGCAGCCTTGATCTCCGGTGTCGTAAAGTCGCATCGGCTGGCCGTCGATCACCAGCGCGCGAAAGCGACGCGCCGTTTCCTCGGGGCGGTCGACATAACCCGGGCCCAGCATGCGCGGGCCTTCGAAATGCAGAAGGCCGGGGATGCCGGGTGGGCAAGGCTGGTCGTGATCGTCCAGCACGATTGCGCGCAAATGCGGCATGGCCTTGCCGACGGTCACACCGACCTGCGACCCCGTCGGGCCAGTCTTGGGGCCGGTCAGTTCGGACATACAGATGTCATGTGTCTCGCAGATGCTATACAGGTTCCACAGTCGCGCCTGCGGCAGCTTGGCGCGGATCTGGGCGATCAGGGCGTCGCTGACCACCTCTCCGTTCAGGATGATCCGTTCGAGTGGCAGGGTGGCGCTGATCGCGGCATCGACGGGACCCAGGATCTTTTCCAGAAATGACGGCGTGAATAGCATTTCCTGAATGCCGAAATCGGCCAGAAAGGCGGTAAAACCCTGCGGAGACAGCAGTTCTTCCAATGTAGGAAAGCAAATCTCGGCGCCGAAACGCAGCGGGCGAAACATCTCCCAGATCGCGAAGATATAGACGCCGACCTTCATCCCCGGCTCATAGGGCGCCAGCGTCTCGCGCCAGTGATAGGAAAGCAGCGCCGCATCATGGGTGACTGGGATGCATTTCGGCCGCCCCGTCGTTCCCGAGGTCGCCACCAGATAGATCGCATCCTGCGGCTGGACCGTGCCGGCCCGCAGCGACGGATCGGCATTTCCGCCCAGAAGCTCTTCGGCATCCAGCAGGCGGCAGCCTTCGGGCAACTGGCCCGGCTTCGGGACTTGCGAGGCCAGCACCAGGTCAATGCCAAGCTCGGTCAGGATATTGCCCAGAACCGACGCCGGCATCGCCGGGTCCAGATGAACAAAGGGTTTTCCCAGAATGACGCAGGCGCTGGCCGCAGCGCCAAAAAGCACGCCCGGCACGCCGTAAACGGCGACTGCCCGCTCTGAAGCCAGCCGCTGTGCGGCAGCGGCGACGAAAGCACCAAGTTCCGCATAGCTCAGCACGCGCGCCCGGTCGCGCAGGGCGACGCGATCCGCATACCGGGGCAAAGCCGCCGCAAGCTCATCGGCCAGAGAGTGATAGGCATGGGACATGGCAGCGCCGATCTGAATTGAAAAATCCAAACCTGCTCGCTGGAATGGACAAAAAGGTCAATGTAGCGTGACACGAATTCTTACATGGTGTGACAGAGATATTTGCAGCAGCGCAAAAACATTGAAGGGGCATTGAAGCCTCCCATTTTTTGCACTCTTCTTGAGCTGCCCCCCGGCAGTTGCCTCGCTGTGATGTAGAGTCTGCCCAACCTTACCCTGCCGTAAGCGTTTCCTGGCCTCCCCCTTCCCGCCTTTGTCCTGATCGGCTCATTGGAGCGTTGTGATGTTCAGGACGGAGTTTCTCCATGGAGGCCGCATTGGAGGTTCTCCCGGCTGGTGGCCGAAGCCGCCGGAACCGGAAGTGGCCGGATGAGGTGAAGGCGCGGATTGTTGCGGCAACGCTGCTGCCGGACGCAACGGTGAACGAAGTGGCGCGCCGGCACGGGGTGTGCGCGAACCATGTTTCGTCGTGGCGGACGCTGGCGCGGAAAG
>NZ_JASGGO010000025.1:0-65333 GCF_047605025.1 Paracoccus sp. (in: a-proteobacteria)
GAAACGGCTCTTTCTCATGTGAATCTCCTCAACTCACGCGACGAGAAAATTCCACCTATGCAGCTCCTTAACCATGGGGAGGATTGCCCTTGGCCAACCTCTCGCCAAAGGGTGAACTTACCTCATTCTTCGCAGCCCAGCGGCGCGCCTTCGATGATTCGATTTAAAAGGATCCCCATCGCGGAAGACCATCATTTGCAGGGTTCTGAGAGCTTCTTGCAGCCCTCGAAAGTACCTTTCAAAGTCGCCCCTCTCGGCCCGATCAACGCGTCGCGACGACTGTTCGCGTGACCCATCAATTCTGATGTCCCCAATGCCCTTCCTGATTCATGGACAACGCCGCTTTTCAGAAAATTGTAATCATAATATTCTTCTATGCTCGATCTTAAATCGGCATCCTCACATTCTTCAAATTTGATCTCCAGTAACACCCCAAAAAACGAATGGCTTCGATTTTACTGGTCAGGGTGCAGCGCGAACATAGCGGGGCCTGGCCCGCACAGGCGCGATGCCGGTTATGATTGCGACGCATATGGCAAGGTCCAGAGCATTTGTCGCGGATTTTACACATTTCCCGCCGCGCCGATCTGGACCAACGAAAAACGCCCGCGGCCTTCGCCACGGGCGTTTCGATCTGGTCATCCGCGACGGATCAGCGGCGCAGGCCCAGCTTGCCGATCAGGGCGGTATAGCGGGCTTCTTCCTTGCGCTTCAGATAATCCAGCAGCTTGCGGCGCTGCGCGACCAGCTTCAGCAGGCCACGGCGCGAGTGGTTGTCTTTCTTGTGGGTCTTGAAATGCTCGGTCAGGGTCGCGATGCGCGACGACAGGATCGCGACCTGCACCTCGGGCGAGCCCGTATCGCCTTTCTTGGTGGCGAATTCGGTCATGACGCGGTTCTTTTCCTCGACAGTGATCGACATCGGGATCTCCTTTCAGGGTCAAAGGGTTATGGCTCAGGCCGGGATGTCGTCCAGCGCAGGCCCGTGGAGAAATCCGCCGAAATCGGTCCGGCGGATGCGCGCGTATAAGCGGAAAAGCCAGGAAAGGAAAGAGTTTTCTGCGATGCGGCGGGTCAGCCGCTGGGGTCCAGCCGGGTCAGCAGAATGTCCTGAAGCCGCAATCCGCTGCCATCCAGCACCCGCCCGATGGCCGTCCCGTCCATGCGGATCATGGTCGAGCCGTCATCGCCATGATCCAGCCTCACCTGCGGCGCAGGATCATCCGGCCCGCCGTGATAGCGCAGCTCGATCTGATCCTCACCGGCGTGGTAATCGGCGATGACCGGCACGCTGGTTCCGGGATCATGCAGGACGCGGTCGTCTTGCAGGACGAAAAGATCCTGCCCCGCGCCGCCCTCGACGAAATCGCCCGTGCCCGCATGCAGGGTATCATTGCCCAACCCGCCATGCAGCCAGGCCCGATCCGCCTGGACCGAGCCATGCAGCACGTCATCGCCGTCGCCGCCGTCCAGATCATCCTCGCCCGAGCCGGCGATCAGCGTGTCATTGCCAGAGCTTCCCATGATCAGGTCGTTTCCCGACCCGCCGGTGATCAGGTCGTCGCCTTCGCCCCCGAAGATCGAATCGTTACCGGCGCCGCCATGGATGGTGTCGTCACCGCCCTGCCCCGCCAACGAGTCGTCGCCAGCACCGCCATCGATCAGATCGTTGCCGCCGGGGCCATAATCGTCGTCGCCATAGATCCAATCCGTGCCGTCGCCGCCCAGCAGCGTGTCCCCGCCCAGCCCGCCATGCAAATCGTCATTACCCTCATGACCCGAAAGATGGTCATCCCCGTCGCCTCCGGCCAGCCAATCGGAATCGCTGGTCCCCTGGGCGACGATGCCATCCTCCTCCTGAGGCGCATCGGGATCTTCCAGCTCTGGGTCCGGGCTGGGGTCGGGGTTCCCGCTCTCGTCCTCATCCTCTTCCTGATCGGTGGTATTGACCAGCGAGGTCACGTCCACGGCAAGGCTGGCAAACATCAGCCCGATCAAACTGCCCAGCATCAACATCGTGCATACTCATAAGAATCAGAAAGGAATTAATAGGATATTAAGCCTATGCGCCCAACGGCACATCGGCTTTCACATTAATGGGTTAATAGATCAAAAACAACTAAAGGTTGCTTTATTTTGTGCTATTTCTTCTGCATGCCGCGCGCGCCGAACAGGGCGCTGCCGACCCGCACATGGGTCGCGCCCTCGGCAATCGCCACCTCGAAATCCGAACTCATGCCCATGGACAGACCGGAGAGACCGTTGCGGCTTGCGATCCCGCGCAATTCGCGGAAATGCGGCACCGGGTCCTGCGTGTCCGGGGGGATGCACATCAGACCGGCAAGCGGCAGATCCAGCGCCAGGCATTGCGCGATGAACTCATCGGCGTGATCGGGCAGGATGCCGGCCTTTTGCGGCTCCGCGCCGGTATTCACCTGGACGAACAGTTCGGGGCAGCTTCCCCGCGCCTGCACCTGGCGCGCCAGCTTTTGCGCCAGGCCGGGACGATCCAGGGTATGGATCGCGTCGAACAGATCCAGCGCCTGTTTCAGCTTGTTGCTTTGCAGCGGCCCGATCATGTGCAGGCGGACACCCGGATAGGCGATGCGCCATTCGGGCCATTTTCCGGCGGCTTCCTGGACGTAGTTCTCGCCAAAGACGCGCTGCCCCTGGTCCAGGACCGCAACCACGCGCTCGGGCGGCTGTATCTTGCTGACCGCGATCAGCGTGACCTCGCCCGGCTTGCGCCCGGCGGCAGCCTGGGCCGCGACAAGGCGGCGAGTGATGTCGTCAAGTCCCATAAGGCGCATTCTCCAAAAGAAAAGAGCGGGCGCAAGGCCCGCTCTTTCAGTTCGATGTTCTGATCGATCAGAACGTGAACTTGATACCAAGGTCGGCAACGGTGTCGGCCAGGTAGTCGCTGTCGACGATACCGCCGGCCAGGACAGCGCCGCCGCCCAGGTCGTAGTCCGCACCGATACCCCAAGAATCGTAAGTGGTGTCAGCACCGGTCTCGACGGTTTCCCACTTGTCCTTGCGGTAGAAGCCTTTCAGCAGGATGGCGTCCATCTGATAGGATGCGCTCAGACCGATGGTGTGCTTGAACTCTTCCGTGGAAAGCAGAACGTCTTCGTCGCTCACGGTCTCGGTGTAACGGTCGTCGTATTTCGCGAACACACCTTTGACCGAGAAGTTATTGAACTTCGCTTCGCCACCGAGCACGATTTCGCTCGCGTCGTCATGCTTGGCATAGCCCAGAGCGGCCCACCAGGTGCTGCCGTCGTATTTCGCGGCCAGCGAGTAAGCGGTCGAGGCAGTGTCCTCGGCGGCAGATACGCCAGCCTGGGTCGGCGACAGCGGATCGGTGTCAACGCCATCCGAAGCCGAGGCGTAGAGCGAGATATTGTTGATGGTGTATTCATACAGGATGTTCGGACCCTGATCGGTGTTCGCACCATCGCCGGTCAGGAAGCTGATCTCTTCGATGTCGCCACCGAAAGTGCCCTCGGTGTAGCCGACATCATACAGGTCGTCGATCGCTTTTTCCGAAGCCGAAACGACATCGCCCATCGACAGCTTGCCGTAGGTGCCCGAAATCCAGACGGCGCCAGCGGTGCCGGCGGAAGCCTTGCCGCCCGATTCATCCTGCTGGTCGACACGGAACGAACCGCCGAAGGACAGGCCGGCATCCGATTCACCCGTCAGGGTGAATTTAGCGCGAACGCGGCTGGAGAACTGCGCGTCGTTGCCGTCATAGACCACACCCATGCGACCGTCGCCCGAGACGGCGACTTCAGCCGAAGCGAAGCCAGCCGAAAGCACCAGGGCGGTGGTGGCGAAAAGAACCTTTTTCATGGTTTTCCCTCTTGTCTCTCTCTGTGCCCCATCCGTCTCTTCGTCTGGGGTATGCAAGTTGTGTCGCGCTTTCCCCTTATCATTGCAACGAATTCACAATCGCACTTACCGTTTCACTTTTCCTGTGATGCACAAGGGCCACACTTGATTCCGGCCCTTGTGCAGGCGAAATCCCGCCAACTCCAAACTATTGTGAAAAAACATATTTCCCGACCCGGCACGGCCTGTCGCAGGGTCCGCCGCGGCCTCGCAAAGACGTGACGGCAGGTGATGTCGGGGCAGGCGGACAGCCCCCCCGGACCGGCCTGGGCATCCCCGCGCCGCGCGCCGGCCGCGTGGCGGGGCAGGTTTCGGCGGGCGCGCCCAGGCGGGATTCGGATGGCGGACGCGGCCAAGCCTCTCTTGTCGCGCGGGCAGGAATTGGGCTATGGCTCGGCCAGGACGATCCGGGGGATGACAGATGACCAGACGCGCCGCACGGCTGACCGCCGCCCTGCTTGTGACCGCGGGGCTTGCCGCCTGTTCCGGCGGCGGGGCGCCCAAGGCTGCCGCGCAGCCCGAACGGGAATCGACCCTTTGGGATCTGTTCTCGAACCGGCGCAACCCGAACGACACGGTGGCGGTGAACAAATATCTTTGGAACGCCAGCCTGGAAGTGCTGAACTTCCTGCCGGTCCAGTCCATCGACCCCTTCACCGGCGTGATCGTGACCGGATACGGCACGCCTCCGGGCGGGGGGCGGTCCTATCGCGCGACGGTGCAGATCACCGATCCCTCGCTGGACGCGCGCGCGCTGAAGGTGTCGCTGCAAGGCGCGGGCGGCTCGGCCGTGGCGCCCGATACGGTCCGCGCGGTCGAGGATGCGATCCTGACCCGCGCCCGCCAGATGCGCGTGCGCGACGGCAAGCTTTAAGCCTTCTGGACCTGCGCCACGGCAAGGGATATGACCCTGCGGGCAATCTGACGCCCGGAGGTTTCCATGCCCTATGATCCCGCAATCAGCGAGCCGCGCTGGCAGACGGCGTGGAACGACGCGGACACGTTCCGCGCGGCGCGGGACGAACGGCCCAAATATTACGTCCTTGAGATGTTCCCCTATCCCTCGGGGCGCATCCATATGGGGCATGTGCGCAACTATACGATGGGCGACGTGGTGGCCCGCTTCAAGCGCGCCCAGGGCTTCAGCGTGCTGCACCCGATGGGCTGGGACGCCTTCGGCATGCCGGCCGAGAATGCCGCGATGGAACAGGGCGGCCATCCCCGCGACTGGACCTATGCCAATATCGCCACCATGCGCGACCAGTTGAAGCCCTTGGGCCTGTCCATCGACTGGAGCCGCGAATTCGCCACCTGCGACGATGCCTATGTCGCCCAGCAGCAGGCCATGTTCCTGGACATGCTGGAGGCGGGGCTGATCTATCGCAAATCGGCCATGGTGAACTGGGATCCGGTCGACATGACCGTGCTGGCCAACGAGCAGGTCGAGGACGGGCGCGGCTGGCGTTCCGGCGCGCTGGTGGAACGGCGTGAGCTGACGCAATGGTTCTTCCGCATCTCGGATTATTCGGAAGAACTGCTTTCGGCGCTGGACGGGCTGACCGGCTGGCCGGAAAAGGTGCGGCTGATGCAGGCGAACTGGATCGGCAAGTCGCGCGGGCTGCAATTCCGCTTCGACACCGTGGGCCTGCCCGATTTCCCGCGGATCGAGGTCTATACCACCCGCCCCGACACGCTGATGGGCGCAAGCTTCGCGGCGCTGTCGCCCGACCACCCGCTGATCAAGCACCTGGCCGAGACCCGCCCCGAAATCGCCGCCTTCCGCGAGGAATGCCGCCGCATCGGCACCACCGAGGAAGCCATCGAGACCGCGCCGAAGATGGGCTTCGACACCGGGCTGACCGTGCGCCATCCGCTTGATCCGGCTTGGGAACTGCCGATCTGGATCGCGAATTTCGTGCTGATGGACTACGGCACCGGCGCGATCTTCGGCAGCCCCGCGCATGACGAGCGCGACCATGAATTCGCCACCAAATACGGCTTGCCGATCCGGGCGACCTTCGGGCCGAAAGGCGCGACGCTTGAACAGGCGGATGCGCTGGTCGCCGATGCGCCCTATGTGCCGCTGAAATCCGAGACCGTGACCTATGTGCGCGGCTTTGCCGGCGCAGCCGATCAGACCGGCGAAGAGGCCGTGGCCGCCGCCATCGCCCATGCCGAGGCGGCCGGCTATGGCGAGGGCGTCACGAAATTCCGCCTGCGCGACTGGGGCATCTCGCGCCAGCGTTATTGGGGCTGCCCGATCCCGGTGGTGCATTGCGAGACATGCGGCACCGTGCCCGAGCGCAAGGAAAACCTGCCCGTCCTGCTGCCGCAGGATGTCACCTTCGACACGCCCGGCAACCCGCTGGACCGGCACCCGTCCTGGCGCCAGGTGCCCTGCCCGGTCTGCGGCGCGGCGGCCCGGCGCGAGACGGACACGATGGACACCTTCGTCGATTCGTCCTGGTATTACGCCCGTTTCACCGCGCCCCATGCCGCGACCCCGACCGTGGCCGAGGATGCCGATTACTGGATGAACGTGGACCAGTATATCGGCGGCATCGAACATGCGATCCTGCACCTGCTGTATTCGCGCTTCTTCGCCCGCGCCATGGTCAGGACCGGGCATCTGCCCGCGAAATGCGCCGAGCCTTTCGACGCGCTGTTCACCCAGGGCATGGTCACGCATGAAATCTATCTGACCCGCGACGAACGCGGCCGCGCGGTCTATCACCTGCCCGAGACGGTCGCGGACGGCAAGCTGGCGGATGGCACCCCGGTCGAGGTGATCCCCTCGGCCAAGATGTCGAAATCCAAGAAGAACGTCGTCGATCCGGTCAATATCGTCGAAAGCTTCGGCGCCGATACCGCGCGCTGGTTCATGCTGTCGGACAGCCCGCCCGAACGGGACGTGGAATGGACCGCCTCGGGGGCCGAGGCCGCGAACAAGTTCCTGGCCCGCGTCTGGCGCCTGGCGGATGAGGTGCCCGAGGGCGGGGACGACCCGGAACTGCCGCGCGCTGCCCATCGCGCCATCGCCGATGTGACGATGGCCATCGAGGGCTTTGCCTTCAACAAGGCGGTGGCCAAGCTTTACGAACTGGCCAATGCCATCGGCAAATCCCCGGCGGGTGGCGAGGAGCGCCGCGCGGTCCTGCGCATCCTGGCCCAGCTTCTGGCGCCCATGGTGCCGCATCTGGCCGAAGAGGTCTGGTCCAAGACCGGCGGGCAGGGCATGGTGGTCGATGCCGCCTGGCCCAAGGCGGACCCGGCGCTGCTGGTTTCCGACAGCGTGGTGCTGCCGATCCAGATCAACGGCAAGCGCCGGGCCGAAATCGAGGTGCCCAAGGACATGCCCAAGGAGCAGATCGAGGCCCTGGTTCTGGCCGATGAGACCGTGCTGCGCTTCATGGAGGGCGCGGCTCCGAAAAAGCTGATCGTCGTGCCGGGGCGGATCGTCAATGTCGTGGTCTAGGCGCGGATTTCTGGTGCTGCCGCTGGCGCTGGCCGCCTGCGGCTTTTCCCCGGTCTATGGGCCGGGGGGCGTGGGCACGCGGTTGCAGGGCAAGGTGCGCACCGCCGATCCCAAGACGCCGGATGATTTCTATTTCGCGGGCCGCATCGCCGAACGGCTGGATCCCGACCGCGCCCCGCTTTACGAATTGGGTTGGAGCCTGCAAATCGCCGTCGTTCCCCAGGCGATCAACAGCGACGAGATCACCACGCGCTATTCGCTGAACGGCACGGCCAGCTATCAACTGACCGAGCTTGCGACTGGGAAGGCGGTGGCACATGGCCAGGTCAGCAACTTCACCTCATATTCCACCACCGGGACCACCATCGCCACCATGTCGGCCGAGCAGGACGCGCATGAGCGGCTGGCCCGGCTTCTGGCCGATCTGGTCGTGACGCGGCTTCTGGCGCTAGACCCCGCGCAGCTTCCATGATCCTGAAAGGGGCCGAGATCAGCCGCTATCTGGCGCGCCCCGATCCGACACGCCCGGCACTGCTGATCCATGGCCAGGACGCGATGCGCGTGGCGCTGAAGCGCGCCGAGGCGGTCAAGGCCCTGGTCGGGCCGGGCGCCGAAGAGGAAATGCGCCTGACCCGCCTGCCCGGCGCCGATCTGCGCAAGGATCCGGCGGCGCTGCTGGATGCGGTCAAGGCAGTCGGCTTTTTTCCCGGCCAGCGCGTGGTGCTGGTCGATGACGCGCCGGACGCCGCCGCGCCCGCCGTCGCGGTGGCGCTCGGCGAATGGCGCTCGGGCGATGCGGTGATCGTGGTGGCGGCGGGGACCCTGGGCAAGGGCTCGGCCCTGCGCAAGCTCTTCGAGCCGCATCCCACGGCCGTCTGCGCCCCGATCTATGACGATCCTCCGGGCGAGGAAGAGATCGGGCGCTGGCTTGCCGATGCCGGCCTGCGCCAGGTTCCGCGCGACGCGATGCGCGACCTGATGGCCCTGTCCCGCGCGCTGGACCCCGGCGATTTCCGCCAGACGGTGCAGAAGATCGGGCTTTACAAACATGGCGATCCCGCGCCCCTGACGCCCGAGGAAATCGCGGCCCTGGCGCCCGCCACCATCGAGGCCGAGGTCGATGACCTGATCGATTGCGTGGCCGAGGGGCGGGCGCGGGATTTCGGCGGCCTGATGCGGCGGATCGAGGGGCAGGGCATTCTGCCGGTCACGCTTTGCATCGCCGCCTTGCGCCATTTCCGCGCGCTGCATGCCGGCGCCTCGGACCCCGGCGGGCCGGGGGCTGGGTTTTCGCGGCTGCGGCCTCCGGTCTTCGGCCCGCGCCGGGACCGGATGATCCGGCAGGCCCAGGATTGGGGCATGCGCGCGCTGGAAGAGGCGATTCATCAGTTGATCGACACCGATCTGGTGCTGCGCTCGGCCTCGAAGGCGCCGGCCATGGCGGTGATGGAGCGGATGCTGCTGCGGCTATGCATGATGCCGAGGGGCGGACGGTGAGCACCGTCGAAGAGGTCGAGGCCCTGGTGATCGGCGCCGGACCCGCCGGGCTGATGGCGGCCGAGGTTCTGGCCGGGCAGGGCGCGCGGGTGGTGATCGCCGAAGCGATGCCGACGCCCGCGCGGAAGTTCCTGATGGCGGGAAAATCGGGGCTGAACCTGACCAAGGACGAGGGCGCCGACGCGTTCTTCGCGCATTATGGGGGCTCCGCCCCCGTCCTGCGGACTCCCCCGGGATATTTGGACAAGGAAGAATTCGGACCCGCCGAGGCGATGGACTGGGCGCGGGGGCTGGGGATCGGGCTGTTCACCGGCTCAACCGGGCGGGTGTTTCCGGTCGGCATGAAAGCATCGCCCCTGCTGCGTGCCTGGCTGGCGCGGCTGCGCGGGCAGGGGGTCGATCTGCGCGCACGCTGGCGCTGGGACGGGTTCCAGGGCGAGGGCTGGCGGTTCGAGGTGACCGAGGGCACGGCGGTGCTGCGGCCGCGGGTCTGCGTGCTGGCGCTGGGGGGTGCGAGCTGGCCCCGGCTGGGCTCGGACGCGGCCTGGGTGCCGTGGCTGACGGCCAGGGGCGTCGCGATCGCGCCGTTCCAGCCGGCGAACATGGGGTTCCTCGTCGCCTGGTCGGCACAGATGGCGCGGCATTTCGGCCAGGCGGTCAAGGGCGTGGCGCTGAGCGCCGGTGCGCTGGCCAGCCGGGGCGAATGGGTGGTGACGGCGCAAGGGGTCGAGGGCGGCGGCATCTATGAGGTCGCGGCCGCCATGCGCGACGGGGCAGAGGCGCTGGTCGATCTGGCCCCCGACCTGAGCGTCGAGGAACTGGCCCGCCGCCTTGCGCAAGCGCCCGCGCGGCTTTCGGTGGGCAACCGCCTGCGGCGTGGGCTGGGCGATCCCTTGCGCGCCGCCCTGCTGATGGAATGGGGCCAGCCCCTGCCGCCCGAGCCCGAGCGTCTGGCCGGCCGCGCCAAGGCGCTGCCGCTGCGCCATCTGGGGCCGATGAGCCTTGAGCGGGCGATTTCCAGCGCCGGGGGGATCCTGGGCGGGGCGCTGAGCGACCATCTGGAACTGCTTGCGCTGCCCGGCGTCTTCGCGGCGGGCGAGATGCTGGACTGGGAGGCGCCCACCGGGGGCTATCTGCTGACCGGATGCCTTGGGACCGGGCACAGGGCCGGGCAGGGCGCCCTGGCCTATCTTTCCATGGCGCGGCGATAGGCGGGACGGGCGCGCATCAGGTCCAGGTATTCGGTCAGCCGGTGCTCGGTGATCGGGAAGCGAACGGACAAAGCCCAGCCCAGGCAATGCGTCAGGATGATGTCGGGCACGGTCAGATGTTCGCCCATCAGAAACCCGTCCTCGGCCATGCGGTGGACCAGGATCTTCTGGCTGCGCTCGAATTCCCAGCGGAGCGTGTTTCTGGTCGCGGAAAGGCCCGTCTCGTCGGGCAGAAGCGCGCTGTGGCGGGCGGCGAACCAAAGCGCGGCGTCGAGTTCGTCCAGGATGAACTGGGTCAGGCTGTCCTGCCGCGCGCGCTCAAGCGTGCCGGCCTTGTGCGTCAGCGCGCCGTGGCGATCGGCCAGATAGGTCAGGATCGCGGTCGAATCGGGGATCGGCGTGCCGTCTACGACCAGCACCGGCACCTTGCCCGCCGGATTGAACGAGGTCACGCCCTGGGCGTGGGGCGGCAGCGGCACATGCTCATAGGGCTGGGCCAGTTCCTCAAGCAGCCACAGAACGCGGAAGGCGCGGCTTTGGCCGGTGCCGATGACCTGATACATGGGCTCTCCCGAAGGCGTTTGCCGACAGGCTAGCGCCGGCCGCAAGCCGCTGCAACCGCCAGTCCTTGACCGGGCTCGCCACGAGGCGCAGGAATGGCGCCGAAGGAGAGCCCATGACACCCAACGCCCCCGCGTCCGCCAAGGCCGCGCTGTTCACTCCGGTTCTGATCGGCGGCGCGCTGATCCTGTTGATCAACTTCGCGCTGCGCGCCAGCTTCGGCGTGTTCCAGATCCCCATCGCCCAGGAATTCGGCTGGCCGCGCGCCGAGTTCAGCCTGGCCATCGCGATCCAGAACCTGGCCTGGGGCATCGGGCAGCCGGTCTTCGGGGCGCTGGGGGAACGGTTCGGAGACCGCTGGTCGATCATCCTGGGCGCCTTCCTGTATTCGGCGGGCCTGATCCTGACCGCCTACGCGACCACGCCCGCAACCATGCAATTGCTTGAGGTCATGGTCGGCTTCGGCATCGCCGGCACCGGATTCGGCGTCATCCTAGCGGTGATCGGCCGCGCCGCCAGCGACGAGAACCGCAGCCTTGCGCTGGGGATCGCGACGGCGGCCGGCTCGGCGGGCCAGGTCTTCGGCGCCCCCCTGGCCGAGGGGCTGCTGGCCTTCTACCCCTGGCAGACGGTCTTCGTCATCTTCGGCCTGATCGTCCTGGCCTGCCTTCTGTTCCTGCCGATGCTGGGCCAGACCCGCCCCGCCAGCCGCGGCGAGCTTGAGGAAAGCATGGGCGCCGTCCTGCGCCGCGCCTTTCGCGATCCCTCATATCTGATGATCTTCGCGGGCTTCTTTTCCTGCGGCTATCAGCTTGGCTTCATCACCGCCCATTTCCCGGCCATGATCACCGAGATGTGCGGCCCGATCAGCCCGATGGGCACGCTGGCCAGCCTGGGGATCACCACGACCTCGGCCCTTGGGGCGGTCGCGATCTCATTGATCGGGCTGGCCAATATCGGGGGGGCGATCCTGGCCGGCTGGCTCGGCAAACGCTATACCAAGAAATATCTGCTGGCCGGGATCTATGCGATGCGGACCGTGGCGGCCGCGGCCTTCATCCTGATGCCGATCACCCCCGGCAGCGTCATCGTCTTTTCGCTGGTCATGGGCGCCCTGTGGCTGGCCACGGTGCCGCTGACCTCGGGCCTCGTCGCCTATCTTTACGGGCTGCGCTACATGGGCACGCTTTATGGCTTCGTCTTCCTGTCGCACCAGCTTGGCTCTTTCCTGGGGGTCTGGCTGGGCGGGCGGATGTATGATCTTTACGGCAACTATACCCTGGTCTGGTGGGTCGGCGTGGGCGTCGGCGCCTTCAGCGCGATCATCCACCTGCCGGTGCGCGAGGCTCCGGCCCGGCTGGCCACCGCTTGACCCCCCTCAACCAAGGAGAAAGCCATGACGATCGCAAAGCTGTTGACCGCCCTTGCCGCAGGGGCCTGCCTGGCCGGCCCCGGCCTGGCCCAGGATGCCGGCGCGGCCAAGGCCCCCGCCGCCTGCGCGGTGCAGGAATATGCCATGGGCCTGCGCTATCAGCAGAAATCGGCCGAGGTGCGTGCGCTACAACTGCAAGCCTATGCGCTGGCCACCGCCAATCTGAAGGCCGCCATCGCCAAGGCCCCGGACCCGAAGAAGCTGGCCGTGGTCACCGACCTGGACGAGACCGCCATCGACAACAGCGCGCTGCTGGTCCGCGACATGCAGGCGTGCCACGTCTTCGACACCTGGGACACCTGGGGCGACTGGGAGTTGAAGGGCCATCCGACCGCCATCCCCGGCGCGCTGGAATTCTTCGACATGGCCGACAAGGCGGGGGTCGCGATCTATTACATCTCGGACCGTTTCGGCGAGCCCGAGAACAAGGCCGCCACCATCGCCACGCTCAAGGAGCTGGGCTTCCCGCAGGTCTCGGATGACAGCGTGCTGCTTTACGGCACCTCCAAGGCCGAACGGCGCGCGGTCGCGGCCAAGGATCACCAGATCGTGCTGCTTCTGGGCGACACGCTGCATGATTTCGACGCGGTGTTCCGCAAGGCGCCGACCGATGCCAAGCGCGACGCGGTGGACAAGAACGCCGCCCATTTCGGCGCCGACTGGATCGTGTTCCCGAATGCCACCTATGGCGATTGGAGCACGGCCGAACTGACCGCCTGGGACGCGCCGCTGAAGACGCAATAGAGCCTTTGCGGCCAAGGAGCGAGCCGGGCGGGACCGGCTTGCACTTCCCACCCGGCTGGCGCAGCTTCGGCCGCAAAGGCGGGGGACGAGATGCGCAAGATCATGACGACGGGGATCATCTCCCTGGTCCTGGGCTATATGCTGAGCCAGTTCTACCGCGCTTTCCTGGCCGTGCTTGCTCCGACGCTGCATGACGAGATCGGTGCCGGGCCGGCGGATCTGGCCCTGTCATCGGGGCTTTGGTATATCGCCTTCGCGCTGACGCAATTGCCGGTGGGCTGGGCGCTGGATCGCTTCGGCCCGCGCGGGACGGTCTCGGTCATGCTGGGACTGGGCGGCGGGGGCGGGGCGCTGGTCTTTGCCCTGGCCGGCGCGCCTTGGCATATCCACCTGGCCATGACGCTTCTGGGCATCGGCTGCGCGCCGGTGATGATGGGCAGCTTCTTCATCCTTGCCCGCACCCTGCCCCCCGCCTCGATGAGCGCGGCGGGCGGCGCGGTGGTGGGACTCGGCTCGCTGGGCAACATGCTGGGCGCGGCGCCGCTGGTCGCCGTGATCGGCCGGTTCGGCTGGCGCCCGACGCTGTGGGGGCTGGCCGCGATCACCCTGGCCGTGTCGCTGGCGATCCATCTGGTGGTGCGCAACCCGGAAAATCCCGCCGGCAAACATGCCCCCGCCCGGCTGCGCGACCTGCTGGCGGTGCGCGAACTGCGGCTGATCCTGCCGCTTCTGGGCGTCACCTATGCCGCCTCGGCCTGCATTCGCGGGCTTTGGGCCGGTCCCTTCCTGGCCGAGGTCTTTGGCGCCAGCGACGTGCTGATCGGCTGGGTCACGCTGGGCATGGGCGTCGCCATGGTCACGGCGAACCTGTCGGTGGGCCGGGTAGTGCGGCTGTTCGGCTCGGACAAGCGCACCTCGGTCGCGAATACGCTGCTGCTTTGCGGGGTGCTGGCGCTGCTGTGGCTGTCCTCGGGGGCAAGCCTGGCGCTGTCCTCGGTGCTGCTGGTGATGGTCTGCGTCTCGGACAGCTCTTACAGCCTGATCATGTCGCATGGCCGGGCCTTCCTGCCCCAACATCTGGTGGGACGAGGGATTACCTTCCTGAACATGATCTCGATCGCGGGGGTCGGCATCCTGCAATTCCTGTCCCGCCCGGTCTATCTGCACGCCTCGCACCAGAGCGAGCCGGCCCAGGCTTACGGTTACATCTTCCTGTTCTTCCTGATACCCCTGTCTATCGGATTGCTATTCTATCTGTTCAGTCCCGAGGATCGCCATGCCGGACATTGACGTGATCGCCCCGAACCTGAAACGCCGCCTCTCGGGGGTGACGGCAACCGTGGTGCGGCTGATCCCGGTGCAGGCGCGCATGATCGGCATCGTGACCACCGGGCCGGGCCTGCCGCCCGATCTGCCGCATATCCCGCTGGCCCGCGCCGCCGTCCTGCCCCGCGACCGCTGGCGCGTCTGGCACGCGCGCCGCAATACGGAAATGGCGCTGGGGCTGATCCTGCGCCGGCTGCTGAGGCGGCGCTATCGGCTGCTGTTCACCTCGGCGGCGCAGCGCAGGCATACGGGCTTTACCCGCTGGCTGATCCGCCAGCAGGACGCGCTGATCGCCACATCCCCCCAGGCGGCAAGCTTTCTGGACCGGCCGGCGACGGTGATCCTGCATGGCGTGGACTTGTCCGTCTTCCACCCCGCCCCCGACCGCGAGGCGCTGCGCGCCCGGCTGGGCCTGGCGCCCGACGATATCGTGATCGGCTGCTTCGGCCGCGTCCGCGCGCAGAAGGGCGTCGATCTGCTGGTCGAGGCGGCCCTGACGCTGTTCCCCTCGCGCCCGCGCGCGCGGCTGATCCTGACCGGCCGCGTCACTGCCGAGCATCAGCAGTTCACCGACGACCTGAAGGCCCGCATCGCGCAAGCCGGGCTGTCCGACCGCATCCGCTTCCTGGGCGAAGTCCCATGGGAGGAGGTGGTCCAGAACTATCAGGCCATCGACCTGTTCGCCGCCCCCGCCCGGTGGGAGGGCTTCGGCCTGACCCCGCTGGAGGCCATGGCCTGCGGCGTGCCCGTGGTCGCCGCCCGCGTCGGTGCCTTCGAGACCCTGATCCGCGACGGGGAAACCGGCAGCCTGGTCGCACGCGAGGATGTGCCCGCGCTGACCCAGGCGCTGGCGCATTGGCTGGACGACGACGACGCCCGCGCCTCGGCGGGCCGGGCCGCGCGCGCCCATGTCGCCGCGAACCACGCCATCGAGGGCGAGGCCCAGGCCATCGTCCAGGTCTATCGCGGATTGCTTGGATGACACGGCTGGGCTTCCTGCTGGCCCGCACCCTGCGCAACGAGGCCGCGCTGCAATCGTTCTCGGCACATCAATCCGCATTACTGGACGATCTTGCGGGCAAGCGCGTGGCCTTGGTCGGGAATGCCCGCGCGCTGGCGAAGACCGATCATGGCGCGCGCATCGACGCGGCCGATCTGGTCATCCGCATCAATCGCGCGCCGATGCCGGGGGCGGCCAGCCACGGCACACGCACCGACTGGCTGGCGCTGGCCGTGCGCTTGGGCGCCGGGGACCGTGCCCGGCTGAAGCCCCGCCGCGTCCTGTGGATGTCGCCCAAGCGCAAGCGGCTGGACTGGACCAGCGCCGCCAGCCACGGCTTTTATCTGCACCCCCTGCCCGATTACGCGGCCCTAAAGGCCCGGATCGGCGCACCGCCCACCACCGGGGCGATGATGATCGACCTGCTGGCACGCTCGGACATGGCGGCGCTAGAGCTTTATGGATTCGACTTCTTCGCCTCGCTCTCGCTGTCGGGGGGCCGCACCGCCCGGCAGGTGCCGCATGATTTCGGCGCTGAATCGAAATGGGTCGAGACGCTGATCCTGGCGGATCGCCGGATTGTTCGTCATTAAGCCAGCTCATACCCCAGGACACCCGCCAAATCGCCGAAATCTTGCTTTCCCTTTTCCGGGAAACCCCCTATATCGCGGCGTCCTTAATTGAGGAGACCCCCAGATGGGCTACAAGGTCGTTGTCGCCGGCGCCACGGGGAACGTGGGCCGTGAAATGCTGAACATCCTCGCCGAGCGCGAGTTTCCCGCCGATGAGGTTGTCGCTCTGGCGTCGCGCCGGAGCATTGGCACCGAGGTCAGCTATGGCGACAAGACCCTGAAGTGCAAGGACATCGAGGGGTTCGACTTTACCGGCTACGACATCGCGCTGTTCGCCATCGGCTCGGACGCGACGAAAACCTATGCCCCCATCGCCGCCTCGCAGGGCTGCGTGGTCATCGATAACTCGTCTTTGTATCGCTATGATCCCCAGATCCCGCTGATCGTGCCCGAAGTGAACGCCGACGCGATCGAGGGTTACCGCAACAAGATGATCATCGCGAACCCCAACTGCTCGACCGCGCAGATGGTGGTGGCGCTGAAACCGCTGCACGACCGGGCGCGGATCAAGCGTGTCGTGGTTTCGACCTACCAGTCCGTCTCGGGTGCCGGGAAAGAGGGCATGGACGAACTTTGGAACCAGACCAAGGGCATGTATGTGCCGGGTCAAGAGGTCGAGCCCAAGAAGTTCCAAAAGCAGATCGCCTTCAACGTGATCCCGCAGATCGACGTTTTCCTTGATAGTGGCGACACCAAGGAAGAATGGAAGATGGTGGCCGAGACCAAGAAGATCCTCGACCCCTCGATCAAGGTCACGGCGACCTGCGTGCGGGTGCCGGTCTTTGTCGGCCATTCCGAGGCGATCAATATCGAGACCGAGGATTTCCTGGACGAGGACGAGGCCCGCGACATCCTGCGCGAGGCGCCGGGCATTCTGGTGATCGACAAGCGCGAGCCGGGCGGCTACGCCACGCCGGTCGAATGCGTGGGCGATTTCGCCACCTTCGTGTCGCGCATCCGCCAGGACGTGACAGTGGAAAACGGCCTGAACCTGTGGTGCGTCAGCGACAACCTGCGCAAGGGCGCGGCGCTGAACGCGGTCCAGATCGCCGAGCTTCTGGGCAACCGGGTGCTGAAAAAAGGCTGATCCAAGACCCAAGGGGGGCGTTGCGGCGCCCCCTTACAGGATACGCCCCGCCGCCAGTTCCTGCGCCAGCAGATCGACCGCATGGGCCAGGCGTTCGTCGATCAGATGCAGATATTGCGTCCAGTCGCTCAGCATCCGCAATTCCTCGGTCCCGTCCGAAATGCCGCGCAGCCCGATCAGCGGCAGGCCAAACCGCTGGCAGGCCCGCAGCACGGCGAAGGTCTCCATATCGACCATTTGCGCCGAGACGGCATCGTAATCCACGCCGCTGACGATGCTGGCCCCGGTCGCCAGGCTTGCCCCCGGCAGGCCGGGGAGCTGGGTCAGGGCCACGCGCCGGGGCAGGTCCAGGAAGGGCGTCGTCCCCTTCTCGAACCCCAGGGCCGAGGCGTCCATATCGCGATATTCGACCGTATCCACCTGATAGACCCGCGCCTGCGCCAGCACGCGCGACCCGGCCGAGCCAAGCGAGACGACCAGATCCGGCAACGCGCCCTGCCCCTGCATCCGGGCCAGTTCAGCAGTCAGCACCACCGCCGCCTCGACCGGGCCAACGCCGGTGAAAAGAGGCGTGATGCGGGATTTCAGATGCGGACCGTATTCGGCATCGACCGCCATGACGAACAGAACGTCATGGCCCGCGATACGGTCCGGCTGGCTGTGCTTCATCCGCTGCGCCCCCTTCTGCTGGCACCCGAGCAGACCACTCTGCGCCGTGCTTGGCAAGCCGCTCTAGCCAAGCCGCGCCCGCTGCGGCTCGGGCAGCGCGGAAGCATTGCGGCTGCTGGAAAACTCCAGCGGGGTCTGAAAGCTCAGCATCCGCCGACCCCCGGAAAGGCTGCGCAGCGACCAGGACAAAAGCCCGCCCGCTGGACCCGCGATGGCGCCCCGCGCCTGCTCTTCGACGGCCGGGGGCCGATCCAGCGCCTGGCGCAGCAAGACGAGGCCGGGACTGTCGCCCGTCGCCTCGGACCAGCAGGCCAGATGCTCGGCCAGGGTCGAGCGCATGGCCGTGCCCCAAAGCGCGCCATAGCGGCGGTTCGAGATCAGCGCCTCGCCATTCGCGGCGAAGACGGCCACGGCATCGTCCAGCGCATCCAGCACCTCGGCCCCCAAGGACAGGTCGGCGCGGAACTTGCGCGTCAGCGAGATTTCCGAGGTGATATCCTCGAACAGGAAGGCCACCGCGCCGTCGGGATGGGGCCGCCCGGTCACGCGATAGGTCTGTCCGCCGGGCAGGGACCACATCTCGACATGGTGGCCCGACGCAGCGGCGGCCTCCAGCGAGCTCATCTGGTTGCGCCAGCTACGGTAATCCTTCGGCTCGGGCACCATGCGCGCCTCGCGCAGGCGGTCCAGGAAGGCGTAAAGCGTGGGCCGGGCGGTCAGGAAGCCGGTGGCCAGCCCGGTCAGGTCGATCAGGGCCGGGTTGAACAGTTGCAGGCTGCGGTCGCGGTCGAAGATCGCAAGGCCGATGGGAAGGTCGGCGAAAGTCTTGGTCAGGGTCTGCACGAACTCGCGCAGCGATCGCTCGGCCCGGACGGCGGCATCGGCGGGCAGCGCGATGGCCACGGTCTGGCCCGCCACCTCATGGACATGACAGTCATACCAGCGGCTATACTCGTCGACCTCGACCTGGACGCGGCGGGAGGTGACCAGGACCGCGCCGGCCTGCTGCACCGGACGGGCGGAAAGATCGATCAACTGCGGCAGAGGCCAGACGGTCTGACCCTGGGACTTGGCCTCGGCCATTTGCAGATAGGCCGAATTCGCCTAGGTGATCTGTCCCTGCGGATCCTGCCGCCAGGCCAGCATCGGCGAATGGTCCATGGTCGAACGCAGCACCTCAAGCTCATGCTCCATCGCGGCAAACGACAGCGAATCGACCACCGTGCCCGCATTCTCGGCGGCGGGATCGGCCAGGGTCAGGCGCATCAACCCCTCGCCCAGATCCTCGGCCAGAAGGCGCAGCGCGGTGCCGCCCTCGACCCGAAGGTGAAGCCGCGCGCCCTGGTCCATGCGGGACAGATCCCCCTCGACCGTGGGCAGGCGCATGCCCAGCCAGGACAGCAGCTTGCGCCAATCGCTTTCCCCCGGCAGCCCCTCCAGAAGCGCCCGCGCCGGAGTGGTGGCATCGACCATGCGCTGTTGGCGGAACAGGAAAATGATCGGCTCAAGCCGGCCATCAAGGCCCGCTGCGGGACCGGAAAGCCGCTGGGGGCGGCCCAGATGGCGGATCAACGCCAGGGCCAGCAGCACGGCGACAAGGGCGGCGCCCAGAGCAATCAGAAACTCGGCCATCATCGCAATTGCCTACCCGTGAAACCATTTCAGGAAAAACTATAGGGTTATTTGATAATAAAGGGTTAACGCCGGAGGTGTCAGAGGCGGTTTTCAGGCCCGAATTTCAGGATTCTCGCCCAGCCTGCCGCGATCTCCGGCCTCGATCCGGGCGCGCGGCCAGGTCACGCTGGCCTGGGCGCCGCGCTTGCGGTTGGAAAAGCGCACCACCGCGCCCGAGCGTTCCAGCAGCACCTTGGCGATGAAAAGGCCCAGCCCCATCCCCTCATAGCCCCGGCGATCCTCGGCGCGCGCGCGGGTGGTCAGGAACGGATCGCCGATTTTCGGCAGCAGCGCGGGGGGAAAGCCCGGCCCGTCATCGGCGATGCGCAAGCGGATCTCGTGCATGTCGAAACCGGCCTCGATCATCACTTCGGCACTGGCGAAATCCACCGCGTTCTGCACCAGGTTGCGCACCCCATGGATCATCGCCGCATCGCGCTGGATCACCGGAGCATCATGCGCAACCTCGATCCGAATGCGGATCCCCCGCGCACGATGAGGCCCCGCGGCCTCTTCCAGCACCTGCGGCAGCGGGGCAGAACGGATCAGCAGGTCGTCGCGCCCGGCGCTGCCCATGGATTTCAGGATCGCGCTGCACCGATCCGCCGATTGCCGCAGCAATTGCAGATCCTCGGCCAGATCCACGCGGTCGGGCAGGGCCTGGACCAGTTCATCCCCCAGTTCCGAGCTGACCAGTTTTATCGTGGCCAGGGGGGTGCCCATCTCATGCGCCGCCGCCGCGACCACGCCGCCCAGATGTTGCAGCCTCTGTTCCCGCTCAAGCGCCATGCGGGCGGCGAAAAGCGCGTCCGAGGTCGCGGCGATCTCGGTGGTGACGGTGCGGGCGTAAAGCGCAAAGAACAGCGCACCGATGACGATGGCGGACCAGGTGCCGACGACCAGCGGCTCGTTCAGGGGCAAGGCGGGGGCATCCGAGAAGCTAAGCGGCCGCGCAAGAAACGCCGCCATCGAGACCATGATCAGCGTGGCCGTTCCCAGGGCGATCAACTGCCGCCCCGGCAACGCCGTCGCCGCCACCGTCACCGGCGCCAGAAGCAGCAGCGCGAAGGGATTGGAAAGCCCCCCGGTCAGCGACAAAAGCCCCGCGATCTGGGCCAGGTCGAAGCCCAGTTGCCATCCGGCCTCGCTGGCCCCGATGCGACGCGCGGGCCGCAGGCTTAGAACCAGGTTCAGCACCAGCGCCATGCCGATGACCAGCAGGATCGGCAGCACCCGCAGATGCGTGCCGATCAGCAGCGCCCCCGCCAGGGCTGCGGATTGCCCGGCGATGGCGATCCAGCGCAGCAGGATCAGGGTGCGCAGCCGGATCGGCTCGGGTCCGGGCTGTCCGGGCAGCATGTCGAAACGGCGCGAGACGAGGCCAAGAAACATATCGTGCTCCGCATCGAGGAAAATCCCCACCGTGATAGGCATTGCCCCGCGGGGCTTCAATGCGGCAAGGCCGCGCGCCGGATTTGACCACGGCGGCCATAATTCCTAAACCGCGACAGAAGACAGCAGGAGCCAGGACATGACGGACGCGCTGAATATCGGCCCCGACCCCAGCCTTTTACTAGTGGACGATGACGAAATCTTTCTGAACCGCTTGGCCCGCGCCATGGAAAAACGCGGCTTTTCGGTCATGCGTGCCGCCTCGATCGCGGCCGCGAAAGAAATCGTGGCCACCACACCGCCCGCCTTCGCCGTGGTCGATCTGCGGCTTGAGGACGGCAATGGGCTGGACGTGGTGGACGCCCTGCGCGAGGCGCGCGCGGATGCGCGCATCGTCGTGCTGACCGGCTATGGCGCCATCGCCACCGCAGTCGCCGCCGTGAAGATGGGCGCGACCGATTATCTTTCCAAACCCGCCGATGCGGATGAAGTGACCCGCGCCCTGCTTTCCGTTGCGGAAACTTTGCCGCCGCCGCCGGAAATGCCGATGTCCGCCGACCGAGTCCGCTGGGAGCATATCCAGCGGGTTTTCGAACAATGCGAGCGAAATGTCAGCGAAACCGCCCGTCGCCTGCACATGCATCGCCGCACGCTTCAGCGGATTTTGGCAAAGAAAAGCCCAAAGTAACTTTCAGGCAGTTGAATTATTGCCCAGAATGTAAATATGGTGGCAACATACTAACAAAATAAAGCCAGGACCGAAGAATATGGAACTTGATCTAGAAAAGCTGTCCCTGAAAGAGCTGCGTGAACTGCGCAACAAGCTTGACCGGGCCATCAATACCTTCGAGGATCGCCGCAAGCGCGAAGCACTGGCCGCTGCGGAAAGCGCCGCACGCGAATTCGGCTTCAGCCTTTCTGAGCTTGCCGAAGCCAAGAGCACCCGTGCCCCGGTTGCCCCCAAATATGCCAATCCGCAGGATCCCGAAGCCACCTGGACCGGCCGCGGCCGCAAGCCGCGCTGGGTGCAGGAAGCACTGGATAGCGGTAAAAGCCTCGCCGATCTGGAAATCTGATCTGATCGCCCCGCCAAACCGGCGGGGCTTTCAATTTTTGGCATCGATTCGTTCCAGCAATTCCGCAAATCGCGCCTGAAAGGCCAAGCGCGTCTCAGCCGGGGGACGCAGGCGGATCTCTAGCCCGTCCAAAAGAACGGCGCGCGGGACCGGGAAAAGGCGTTGCGCCTCGACCTCGGAAAACCCTGCGATTTTAACCGCTTCCAGGCGGGCGGAAATACGGTCGGCGCGCTTGATCGCGGCCTTCGCGGGCTTGGGTAATTGCGCGGGCAGACCATAGCGCAAATGGATCGCGGCGGTCAGCCGCTGGTCCATGTCGCGATACTCTGTCCCAAGCGCGGATTTGACCGGAGAGATCATATCTCCGATCACATATTCCGGGGCGTCATGCAGCAGCGCCGCAAGCCGCCAGCGAGGATCGCATTGGGGATTGTCGCGATAGTGGATTTCCTCGACCAGCAGGGAATGCTCGGCCACCGAATAGGCCCAATCACCCTGGGTCTGGCCATTCCAGCGCGCGACAAAGGAAAGCCCATGGGCGATGTCGGCGATCTCGATGTCGAAAGGCGACGGGTCCAGCAGGTCCAGCCGCCTGCCCGAAAGCATCCTTTGCCAGGCGCGCTTGGCCATGTCCCTGCCCCTTCGGCGAAAAGGCCCACCCAAGGGGCGGGCCCTCTGATGAATCAGGACAGCGGCTGGTCCGCCGGACGCTCGGATTGCATCCGGCGCGAGATTTCCTGCCGATACAGCGCCACGAAATCAACCGGATCCATATTGAAGGCCGGGAAGCCCCCGTCCCGCGTCATGTCCGAGATGATGCGCCGCACGAAAGGGAACATCATGCGCGGGCATTCGATCATCAGGAAGGGATGAAGCTGATCCTCGGGCACACCCTCGACATGGAAGATGCCGCCATAGTCCAGCTCGCACAGGAAGATCGCCGCCTTGTCCGAGGCGTTCGAGGATTGCACGCGGAACTTCGTGATCACCTCGTATTGGTGATCGGCCTGACGCTTGCGCGCATCCAGGCTGACCTGAACGTTGATCTCGGGCTGGACCTCGCCCGAGAGCATTCCGCGTTGGGCCACGGCATTCTCGAAGGAGAGGTCGCGGATATATTGCGTCAGGATCTGCATGCGCACTGCGGGCGCGGCCTCCTGCTCGGCGGGATGGGTGGTTTCGTCGCTCATCAAGCTCTCCCTGCGGTGTCACGCGGTTCTAGCACCGCCGCGAGGGGGCCTCAATGGCGCGTCCAGCCGGAATTTCCCCGGCGCGGACTTTCGTCGCGGCCGTCTGTCAGCCCCTCGCGCACGGGGGCGGGCGGATCGTCCTGGACCGAATATTCGCCGTCGATCACCCCCTCATCCCCCGAGGAGCGGGCACGGTGGTAGCCCGGCGGCACGTCGTCCATGAATTCCGGCCCGCCCTCGCGGCGATAGCTGTATTGCACCGTGCCGGCCTTGATCCGCCGGCCCATCCGGCGCAGGATCAGCGAGCGCATGCCCGGCACCAGCAGCAGCAATCCCAGCGCAGTTGTGAACAGCCCCGGCACGACCAGCAAAAGCCCGGCCACCATGACCAGCGCGCCCTGCGCCATGGGTTGGGCGGGATTGCGGAATTCCTGCATCGCACGCTGCATGTCCAACGCCGCGACCTGGCCCTGCCGCCGCATCACCGCCACCCCCAGAACCGAGGACAGAAGCACCAACGCGATGGTCGGCAGCACGCCGATCGCTCCTCCGACCTGAATGAACAGCGCGATCTCGACGATCGGCAGGATCACGAATGGCAGCAACAGCCGCATGGGCTTCCCTTTCACTTCTCGATTCCGGGCCGCTCAACTGGACTTGGGCCGCCCTGCATCCTACATAGGGATACGACACTCCATAAGAAAGTTCTCCAAGCTCCGATGTCGAATCCCATGCTGCAACTTCTGGTCCTGGCCGCAATCGCGATCTTCCTGATTCTGCGGCTTCGCGGGGTGCTTGGCACACGCGACGGGTTCGAACAGCCCAGCGCGCCGCAAGAGCCTGCCGCCAATGCGCGCGATTACGACGTGATCGACACCACGGCCGAGGCCGAGGACAGCGACATCAACGACCATGCCGAGCCGGGCAGCTCCAATGCCCGCGCCCTGACGGCCATGAAGCAGGTCGAGCCGGGCTTCCAGGTCGGCCCGTTCCTGTCGGGTGCGAAATCCGCCTATGAGATGATCCTGATCGCATTCGAGCGCGGCGACCTTTCCGAGGTGCGCGGCTTCCTGGCGCCCCCCGTGGCCGAGGCGCTTGAAGGCGTCATCGCCGACCGCAAGGCACGGGAACTGGTGACCGAGGCGCAATATCTCGGCACGCGCGAAACCGCGCTTGCCGCGGCCGAGTTCAACCCCGCCACCCGCATGGCCGAAGTCTCGGTCCGCTTCGTCGGCGAAATGATCGTCGCCACCCGCGACGCGGCGGGCAATGTGGTCGATGGGGATGCGAAATCCTCTCGCAAGCAGCGCGACACCTGGACCTTCGCCCGCCAGATGGGGTCTTCGGACCCGAACTGGCAGCTTGTCGCCACCGCCTAGGCCGGCCGTCCCGCGATGGCCCGCCGCCGCAGGGGTCTTACGGCCGATGAAAAGGCCCTTTGGTCCCGCATCGCGGCCAGCACGGTGCCGATGCATGCGGGCGCCAGGCCAGAACCCGCCCCGCCCGAGAAGCCACTTCCGGCGGCGGCGCCCCCCGAACCACCACCCGAGCCACCCGCGCCCAGACTCCCGGATTTCCGCATTGGTGGCATGCCGCCAAAGCGGCCCGCCAGCAAGGTCACGCTGGCCCCCCATCCGGGGCACGCGCTGCATGACCAGCCGGTGCGGATGGATCACAAGACCCATCGCCGGATGAGCCAGGGCAAGCTGATGCCCGAGGCGCGGCTGGACCTGCACGGAATGACGCTGAACATGGCGCAGCCCGCGCTGACGGGCTTTCTGCTGAACGCCCAGGCGCGGGGCCTGCGGCTGGTGCTGGTCATCACCGGCAAGGGCCGGGATGCGGGGCCGGATGCGCCGCTGCCCGTGCGCTCGGGCGCGCTGCGCCACAATGTGCCGCATTGGCTGCATATGCCGCCGCTGGCCGGACTGGTGCTGCAAATCCGCCCGGCCCATCGCCGGCATGGCGGCGATGGCGCCTATTACGTCTATCTGCGCAGATGAAAAGGCGGCCCCTCAGCCGGGCCGCCTGCTACCCTATGCGCCCGAACCGTAATTCGCCTTCGGCCCGGCCAGCCACCAGATGATCAACCCGACCACCGGCAATACCGCCACAAGCAGCACCCAGATGATCTTGGTCGAGGTCGCCACATTGGTGTTGATGATCGAGGCGATCGCCCAGACATCCAGGGCGAAGATGATGGCGCTGATGATATATCCCATGGGAATCCCTTGAAGTTGCTGCCGGCTCAACGATGCCAGCAGCGGCAGGTTCCGTCAAAGGACATAACGCGACAGGTCGGTCGAACGCGCAAGATCGCCCAGATGCGTCTCGACGAAAGCCTCGTCCACGGTGACGCTTTCGCCCGAACGGTCGGGAGCGGTAAAGGACAACTCCTCGAACACCCGCTCGACCACGGTATAAAGCCGCCGCGCGCCGATATTCTCGACCGAGCCGTTCACCTCGGCGGCGATGCGCGCCAGGGCGCGGATGCCGGTTTCGGTAAAGGCGACGGTAACGCCCTCGGTCGCCATCAGCGCGGTATATTGGCGCGTCAGGGCGTTGTCGGTCTCGGTCAGGATGCGTATGAAGTCCTCCTCGGTCAGCGCGCGCAACTCGACGCGGATCGGCAGGCGGCCCTGCAACTCCGGCAGCAGATCCGAAGGCTTCGCGATATGGAACGCCCCCGAGGCGATGAAAAGGATATGATCGGTCTTGACCGGACCGTATTTGGTCGAAACGGTCGTGCCCTCGATCAGGGGCAGCAGATCGCGCTGAACGCCCTCGCGCGAGACATCGCCTCCCCGCGCGTCGCTGCGCGCGCAGACCTTGTCGATCTCGTCGATGAAGACGATGCCGTTCTCCTGCACGCTCTCCAGCGCGGCGGACTTCACGCTGTCGTCGTCCAGAAGCTTGTCGGCCTCTTCGGCGATCAGAAGCTCATAGCTTTCGGCGACGGTGACCTTGCGCCGCACCCGGCGGCCCCCGAACGCCTTCATCAGGCCCGACAGATCCATCATCCCGCCCATGGCACCGGGCTGGCCGGGCACATCCATCATCCCCAGCGGATTCGAGTTGTCCTGCAATTCCAGTTCGATGACGGTAGCGTCCAATTCACCACGCTTCAGCTTGTCGCGAAACATCTGCTGGGTCTGCTCGCGCGCGCCGTCCCCGGCCAGAGCGGCGACGACGCGATCCTCGGCGGCCTTGTGGGCGCGGGCCTTGACCTCGTCGCGCATGCGCTCGCGGGTCTCGACGATGGCGGCATCAGTCAGGTCGCGGATGATCTGCTCGACATCACGACCGACATAGCCGACCTCGGTGAACTTGGTCGCCTCGACCTTCAGGAAGGGCGCGCGGGCCAGCTTGGCCAGGCGGCGGCTGATCTCGGTCTTGCCGACGCCGGTGGGGCCGATCATCAGAATGTTCTTGGGATAGACCTCGTCGCGCAGATCGTCGCCCAGTTGCCGACGCCGCCAACGGTTGCGCAGCGCCACGGCGACGGCACGCTTGGCATCTTTCTGCCCGATGATGAAGCGGTCCAGCTCGGACACGATCTCGCGCGGGGTCAGGTCACTCATGTTCTGCCTTTCTGTCGCGGGCATGCTCGGCCCGTCTTACTTGTCCAAATATCCTGGGGGGAACGTCCTGCCGACCCCATCGAGGGGTCGTCAGGACGTGGGGGGCAAAGCCCCCCGCTCAGCCCAGAACCTCGACCGTCAGATTGCCATTGGTATAGACGCAGATATCGGCGGCGATCGCCATGGCGGCGCGGGCCACGCCCTCGGCATCCAGGTCGCTCGCCATCAGGCCGCGTGCGGCGGCCAGCGCATAGTTCCCGCCCGAGCCGATGGCGGCCACGTCATGCTCGGGTTCCAGCACGTCGCCCGCGCCGGTCACCACGAAAATGTCGCGCCCATCGGTCACGATCAGCATGGCCTCCAGGTTGCGCAGATACTTGTCCATGCGCCAATCCTTGGCCAGATCGACGCAGGCCCGTGCCAATTGGCCCGGCGCGGCTTCCAGCTTCTTCTCCAGCCGTTCCAGCAGGGTGAAGGCATCGGCGGTCGAGCCGGCGAAGCCCACCACCACGTCATGCCCGCCGGGCTTCAGGCGCCGCACCTTGCGCGCCGTGCCCTTCATCACCGTCGGACCGACGCTGACCTGACCGTCCCCGGCGACGACCACGCGGCCCGCCCGCCGCACGGCCAGGATGGTGGTGCCGTGCCAGCCGGGAAATTTCTCATCGGACATGGTTCTCTCCGCTTTCGTATGGCCCGTGAGATAGGCGCGCACCGGACCTTTCGCAAGCCGAGCCTTTCGCAAGCTCGGCCCTTTCGCAAACCGGCCTCTTTCTCCCCGGCGCGCCAGCGGCTAGCATGGCGCGGATGTTGGAAAATATCCTGCGCATCTATCTGGAAGGCAGCATGCTGGCGACGGCACGCGACGGCACGTTCAATTTCATGAACCTGCTGAAAGCGGCGGTCGAGGGCCGGGGCTGGCGCGTCCTGTGGTGCGAGACCGGCCCCGAGGCCCGCGCCCAGGCCCCCCTCCTGCCCGGCCATGCCCTGTTCCACATGGAGCCGCCGACCCATGACCGCGCACTGACCTTTCGCCGCGCCTATCACTATCCGTTCTGGCAGATCGTGCCGGTCGCGCAACGCTGGCGCTTCGAGGTGGCCCGCGCGCGCTTCGATCCCGCCCGCATCGACCCCGACCAGGCCCAAGCCTTCGCCGACCGGCTGCGCCGGCGCGTCCTGCCCGGCACAGCCCCCCGCCATGGCGATCATGTCCTGGTTCCGCTGCAAGGCCATATCCGCCGCTGCCGCAGCTTCCAGACCATGAGCCCGGTCGAGATGCTGCGCACCGTGGCCGCGACCGGCCGGCCCTGCACCGCCACGCTTCACCCGAACGAACATTACGACAAGGCCGACCTCGACACGCTGCGAAGGATCGCCCAGGATCACCCGAACCTGACCATCGGCGGCCAGACGGCGCAGCTTCTGCGCGATTGCGCCTTCGTCGCGACCCAGAACAGCGCGGTGGCCTTTGACGGCTATCTGCTGGGCAAGCCCGCCGTGCTTTTCGGTCAGATAGATTTTCACCATATCGGGCTGAACGTCGCCGATCTTGGCGCGCCCAAGGCGCTGGCGCTGGCCCCCGCGCATCGGCCCGATTTCGACCGCTACCTGTGGTGGTTCCTGCAAGAACGGGCGATCAACGCGACCTCGCCCCAGGCGGGCGACAAGATCCTTGCCGCCATGAGAAAGGGCGGCTGGCCGATCTGACCGCCGCCCCGACGCGAAAATCCGCAGGATCAGATCGAGTCGTCGATCCAGGCTTTCAACGCCGCCTTGGGCGCGGCACCGATCTTGTTCGAGACGACCTGCCCGTCCTTGAACAGGAACAGGGCCGGAATCCCGCGCACGCCCAGGGCGGCGGGGCTTTCGGGGTTTTCGTCCACATTGACCTTCACGATCTTGACCTTGTCGCCATATTCGGCGGCCAGCTCCTCAAGGGCGGGACCGATCTGGCGGCAGGGGCCACACCATTCGGCCCAGAAATCGACGACTACAGGGGTCTCGGACTGACGCACTTCGCTGTCGAATTCGGCGTCGGAAACGGCTTGGGTGGCCATGGGAATCTCCTCATTGCGCCGGAAGAACCCGGCAGGGCGCGCATGTCCCAGAGCTAGGCACCCGACAGGGCCGGGTCAAGGCCCGCCATGATCTGATCCAGAAGCGGGCCAGGCAGAGGCATCAGGCTGCGGGCGGCGGTCCACAGCACCGCCGCCCGCACCTCGCGTCCCGGCCAAAGCTGCGAAAGCGCCGCGCGATAGGCCGCCATCTGGCGCAGGATGCCCAGGGGCGTGTCCTCGGGGCGGCCGGGCAGGTCGCGGTTCGACTTGTAATCGACGGCCAGGATGCGCTCGGGCGTGACCACCAGCCGGTCGATCTTGCCGTAAAGCATTCCCAGGCCCGGCAGGGGCGCCGACAGCGCCAGTTCCCGGAAAAGCTCGGCCCCCGGCGGCAGGTCGAAGACCTCGGCCAGGGCCGGCGCGGTCAGGACGGCGCGGGCCTCGTCCAGCAGCGCGGCCAAAGCCTCGGGCTCGGGCAGGCCGCCTTCGGCATCGGCCAGCACATCGCGGGCGATGCCAGGCCAGGCGCCGGGATCGCGGCCCGGCAGATGCTCCATCAGAAGGTGCAGCCGCGTCCCGAACAGCATGGCCGAGACGGCATCGTCCCCGTCCACATCCGTCCGATCCACATCCGCCCCGGTCATGACCTTGGCCCCGCCCAGGGCGGTGGCCGCGACGGGACGGCGCTTGGGCGGCATCGGCGGCGGCGGGGCGCGCATCCAATCCGGCTCGGCGACCACCTCGGCAGACATATGGATCTGTTCCGGCGCGCTTTCCGGCCAATCCCCAAAACTCAGCCGCCGGATCTCTCCGCCCAACGGAAAGGGCAGCCGGGTCAGCGTCAGGTCCGAGCGGCCAAAGCCCGCCTCGACCAGCCCATGCCAGCTTTCCTCATCCGTCTCGCCCGCTGCGGCGACGATCAGCCAGCTTTCGGCGCGGGTCAGGCCGACGTAAAGCAGGCGCTTGCGCTCCTCAAGCTGGCGGCGGGTCTGCTCTTCTGCCAGGGCCTCGGTGGATTGGGTCCGCTCACCCTTGCGGCCGCGCCAGATCGCGGTGCCATCGGCCGCGCGCAGAATCTGCCCTTCGCGCGGGGGACGGCGCTTGGCGGTGTCGGGCATGATCACGATAGGGCTTTCCAGACCTTTCGAGCCATGCACCGTCATCACCCGGATCAACCCCTCGCCCTGCGCGCTCGATCCGCCCAGTTGCCGCCGCACCTCAACATCGTCGCCGCTGAGCCAGACCAGAAAGCCGGTCAGCGAAGGGGTCTCGCCGGATTCATAGGCCAGAGCCTGGGACAGAAGCTCGTCCATGCCGTCCTGCGCCTCGGGGCCAAGGCGGGCCAGCAGCCGCTCGCGCCCGCCATGCCGGATCAGCAGCCGCTGGATCAGGTCATAGGGCCGCATGAAGCCGGTCTGCCCCATCAGGTCGGCCAACGTCTCGACGGCGGCGCGATGGGTGCTGTCGCGCAGCCGCCGCCACAGATATTCCCCGCGCTTGCGCCCCGCAGCCAGCCGGTAAAGCTGCTCCTCGCTTATCCCGAACAGGGGCGAGCGCAGGCATGCGGCCAGCGACAGATCGTCCTCGGGCGTAGCCAGGACCGAAAGGACCGCGCGAATATCCTTGACCGCCATTTCCCCCGCCAGCTTCAGCCGGTCTGCCCCGGCGACGGGCAGGTTCGCGGATTTCAGCGCCGCGATCACCTCGGCGAACAGTTCGGACCGGCGCTGCACCAGGATCAGCACGTCGCCCGCCCGGATGCGCCGGACCTGGCCGGTCTTGGCGTCGAAGATCGGCTGACCCAGCATCCGGGAAATCTGGCGGGCGATGGCGCGGGCAAGCTGCGTCACCTCGGAATTCTCGGCGGGCTGATCAACGGGATCGGTCCAGTCGCCCGGCTCGGGCCGTTCAGGCTTGGGGATCGCGGGCCACAGGTCCACCCGGCCCGGCATCTCGCGGCGAAAGGCGCGGTGCTGGGGCGGATCGCCCAGGCCCTGCGCGGCCTGCCCCGCGAAGACCTGATCCACCAGCCCCAGGATCGCGGTGGAACTTCGGAACGAATGCCGCAGCTCCAGCACCTGCATCGGGTTGCGCGCCACCTGGAAGGCAGCGGCAAAACCGGCGCGGCGGGCCTCGAACACGGCGATATCGGCGCCCTGGAAGGAATAGATCGACTGTTTCGGATCGCCCACCACGAACAGGCTGCGCCCCCCCTCGCGCGTGCCCTGGCCCGAGGTGAACTCATCCGTCAGCCGCTCGATCACCTGCCATTGCGCGGGGCTGGTGTCCTGCGCCTCGTCCACCAGGATATGGTCGATGCCGCCATCCAGCCGGAACAGCACCCATTGCGCCATGCTGCTTTCCGACAGAAGCCGGGCGGTGCGGTCGATCAGGTCGTCGAAATCCAGATGCCCCAGCCCCGCCTTCCGCGCGCGGTAGCGGTTCAGGAATTCATGCGCGAAACGATGCAGGGACAGGCTGCGCATGGCCTGGGAAAGGGCGATGCGGCGCGGGCGGGCGGCGGCCACGCGTTCCATCAGGATCGCCAGATCGTCGATCAGGTCCACGCAAGAGCCGCCGCGCAGGGCCTTGGTCGGAAAGCTGTCATATTTGGGCGCGAAAGGTTCCTTGGCGCTGGCCCCGGTCAGCAGGACGCCCTCCAGGATCCCCAGTTCCGCAAGGCCGGGCCGCTGCCAGTCGCCCGCCGAAAGCTTCGCCCCGGCCTTCTGATCGTTGCTGCCGCCCTTGGCCAGATGCGGGATCAGCGCCGCGATCACGCGGCAGCCGTCGGCGAAGCATTCGGCCAGAAGCGCCGCCATGTCCTCATCCCCCCGCAAGCCGCAGGTCCGCCACAGCAGAACCGGATCGGGCGGCGCCTCGAAGCCGCGCAGGCCGGCCAGGAAACCGTCCAGGTTCTCGCCCGAATGCAGGGCCAGCAGGTCGGCAAGGACCGGGTGATCCTCGCGCGCCATTTCCTCGATCAGGTCGGCGCGGATCAGCGCGGCGCTGCGGTCGTCAAGCTCGGTGAAGCCATGCGGCACGCCCGCCTCGATCGGAAAGCGGCGCAGCACGCCCGCACAGAAGCTGTGGATGGTCTGGACCTTCAGCCCCCCCGGCGCCTCGATGGCGCGGGCGAAAAGGCGGCGGGCGGCGGGCAGGTCCGGCTCGCCCGCCTCGCCCAGCCGGGCCAGTTCGGCGCGCAGGTCCGGCTTTGGCAGCATCGCCCATTTGCCCAGCCGCGCCAGCAGACGGTTCTGCATCTCGGTCGCGGCGGCCTTGGTATAGGTCAGGCACAGGATCTTTTCCGGCGCCGTCCCCGCCAGCAGAAGCCGCGCCACGCGGTCGGTCAGCACCCGCGTCTTGCCCGAGCCGGCATTCGCCGTCAGCCAGGTCGAGCGGCGCGGGTCCGCCGCCCGCACCTGCGCCAGCGTGGCCTCGTCGAACTCAATCACCATCGCGGAACCTTTCGGGACGGGCATCCTGGGTCGCGTCCCATTCGCCATGACGCGAGAGATGGTCATAAACCCCGGCATGGTCGCTGCGCTCCATGGCGAGCCGCGCGGTAAAGCCGCGCTCGCCGCGCAGATAATGGCCGATCAGGGTGACGAAGCCGCGCCAGGTCTCATCCGCGAAGCCGGGCGGGAAATCGCGCGTCTCGGTCCGCCCCTCGCCGCCAAGCTGGATATAGCTGATGCCCTGAACCTCGGTCCGGCCCAGACGGTCGAAGGCGCCCATCTGGACCATCGCCGCCTCAAGCGGAAGCTGCTTGTCGAAATGCGCGATCTGCTTGTCGGTGGGGGGCTTGCCGGATTTATAATCATAGACATGAACCCGGCCATCGCCCAGCAGATCCAGCCGGTCGGGCCGCGCGGTCAGCCGGAAATCCAGGCCCTGGACGGCTTGCGCGCCACGATCCTCGATCACCACCGGGCGGCCCCGCGCCAGTCGCGCGGCCTCATCCGCCATCAGCCGGTCGGCCACGCCCGCGATGCGCGCGCGCCAGAACAGCCGCGCCGAGGGCCAGGGCACATCCCGCGCCAGAACCTGATCGGTGATGGCCAGAAGGCGCGATTTCATCAGTTCGGGGCTTTCCGGCAGATCGGGCAGGCCACGCAGGAAACGGTCCATGATCGCGTGCAGCACATTGCCGCGCTCGGCCGCGTCGGGTTCGGGACGCAGGGGGTCCAGCGCCGAAAGGCCCAGCACGCGGCGGGCATAGACGGCATAGGGGTCGCGGATCAGCGTCCGAACCTCGGTCACCGACATCTCGGCCAGCGCGGGCGCGGGCGGGATGGGCGAGGGGCGCGGCGCCGGGGCCAGCTTGTGGCGCGGCCGGGCTTGCAGATCTGCCAGCCGCAGCCAGTCCCTGCCCCGCGCCCGCATCTGGGCCAGCGCCTGCGGCCCGTCCTGCGCGGGCAATCCGCCCAAAAGGTTCACCAGCCGGTTCAACCAGCGCGAGGGGATCGTCTCGGCCTCGGCATCGCGATGGGCGCGGGTCAGGATCACCCGGCCCGCCCCCACGGCCTGCTGGAAGTCATGCGCCGACAGGCCCACCCGCCGCTCGGGCAGGGTCAGCCCCGCCGCCAGCCGCATCGGGCGCGACAGCCAGGGATCGGGCGGCAGCGCCTGCGGCCAGCCGCCCTCGTTCAGGCCCGACAGGATCACCAGGCCCGCCGCCTGGCCCACGGCTTCGGTCCGGGCCTCGCGCGGGCCGCGAAAGCGCACCAGCGGATGGGCGGCCACGTCCTGGCGCACCGCCTGAGCCTGCAATTCGCCATGAAGCAGGTCGCTGAATTCGCCGGGGCGCAGGTCATGGCCCAGATGGGCATGGGCCGCCAGATGGTCCAGCACCGAACGCGCAAGGCCGCCCGACGCCTTGGCCCATAGCTCCGAGGCATCCGCGTCGCCCCCCGGCCCTGCGGCCAGGGCCTCGGCCAGGCTGCGCAGATCGGCCAGGCGCGCGGCCATGGGACGGGGGCCGCGATCCAGGGCCAAAGGCGCGATCCGGTCCAGCAGATCCGCCAGCCACAAGGCCCAGGGCTTGCTTTCCCCATCCCCCCGGTCGGCGAAATCGCGCAGGGCGGCGCCGTCGGGAAAGGCGGGGCCATGCTTGCGCAGCCGCAGTTCCAGGTCGCGGCCGTGGCGGTTGTGCTGGCGGCGGTATTCCGGCCCCAGGCCCGTCGCCGTCACCGGATGCTTCAGCAACACCAGCAGCGCGTCGATCATCAGATCGGCGCCGAATAGATCGGCGACATGGCGCAGGAACAGGCCCGGCGCGGTCAGGGGCAGGGGCTGGCCCGCCGAATCGTCGGGAATGATGCCCCAAAGGTCCAGCGCCGACTGCACGCGGCGGGTCAGCATCCGGTCGGCCGCGATCAGCGTGACCGGCTCGGCCCGCTCGACCGAGGCGCGGATGATCAGGGCGACGGCGGCGGCCTCCTGTCCGGGCTGTTCGGCCTCGATCAGGGTCAGGTTTTCCGTCGCGGGGATCAGCGGGCCAAGCGCGGGGCCTTCGGTGATCCATTGATCGGTGACCGGCGCCGGGCGCAGCGCCAATGAGATCAGGCGGTTGCGCAGCGGATCGGGGGCGGTGTCGGCGATCCAGGGCGCGGGCGGGCCGAATTCGGCCCGGAAGGGCGCATAGCGCGCCTGCGGATGATCCTCGGCCCGCGCGTCCAGCCCCTCCCACACCGCTTGCGGCATGTCGGGATCAAAGCCCGGAAGGACCACCGCGCCCATGGGCAGGCGCGCCACCGCCCGCATGAAATCCCGCGTCGCCCCGTGCGAGCCGGTCGAGCCCGCGACCACCACCGGGCCGTCGGGCAGGCTCTCGCCCCGCGCCCAGGCGGCGGCAAGGCTTTCGGCGGCGGCACGCTGGCGGGATTCGCGGTCCTGCGGCGGATCGGACAGGTAATAGCCCGCCGCGATGCGCAGAAAGGCCAGCGCCCGGCCCCAATGCTGGGCGTGATCGCTGGCGTCGATCCGCTCAAGCGCGGCGGCGTCCAGCCCCTCAAGCTGCATCTCGGCCATCAGCCCGGCCAGCGAGGCGGCAAGTTCCGGCACCGATTGCCCCTGCGCCAGGTCCGGCTGGGCGCGCAGCGCCGCGTCGATCAGCCGGCCCAGTTCCAGCCGCCGCGCCAGGGGCGCGGTCGCGGCCCCCCCCCCCAGGTCCGAGATCAGCCGCAGGCGCGGCAGGATGATCGGCCCGCGCCAGATCAGCGCATCGCGCAAGCCCATCAGCGACTGCCCGGAATTGGCATAGACCGTCACCCGCGCCATATCCTGCGGCGGGCGCGCGCGCATCCGCGCGATCAGCCCATCCGCGAAGGCGCCAGAGAAATCCGCACCGCAGGGCAGGGCGAAGATGCCGTTCGTCCAGTCAGCCACCAAGCAGCGCCTCGGCCAGGGGAATGCAGTCGGGCCGGCCCACATCGCACCATTCGCCCGAATGGATCAGGCCATGGGCGGTGCCCCTGGCGATCAGCAGATCCCAAAGCCTGTTCAGGGAAAAGACCTGCTCGGGGATGCGGTCCAGCAGATCGGGGCGGATGATCTGGACGCCGCCATAGACCAGATCCCCCTGCCTGATCAGGCGGTTGCCCGCATCCAGCCGGAAATCCCCGCCGCCCTGCCGGCCATGAGTGCGCGCGACCGGGACCAGCATCAGCAGCGCCTCCATATCCTCGCGCCAGGCATCCAGAAGGGCGGCGACCGGATTGGGGCCGGTCCAGATCACATCGGGATTCATTGTGATCACAGGGCCGGCGCCCAGAAGGGGCAGAGCCTTGCGCAACCCGCCTCCGGTTTCCAGCAGCAGGTCGGATTCATCGGAAATCGCCGCCCCGTCACCGATGTGATCACGAATTTTCCCGCCCAGATGGTGGATGTTCACCACCACCCGCCCGACCCCGGCCGCACGGCCCAGGTCCAGCGCCCGATCCAGCAGCGCGCGGCCCGCCACGGCGATCAAGGGCTTCGGTGTCACATCGGTCAGCGGCGCCATACGGGTGCCCTTGCCGGCCGCGAAGATCATCAGAGGCAGACTCATCCGGCGATCCTTGCGATCACCTCGGGCGTGGGGGCGGGAATGCCCGCCAGCGCCTGGACCAAAGGCTTCAGCCCCGGATGCGCCAGGTCGCGCTGCAAGGCGGCCCAGACGCGGGGCATGAATTCCAGATAGCGCGGCTTGCCCTCGTGCTGCGCCAGACGGGTGAATATGCCCAGGATCCGCAGGTTGCGCTGCGCGCCCAGCAGTGCATAGGCGGCGCGGAAACGCACCGGGTCCAGCCCCGTCGCCGCCAGATAGCGGGCGATCTGCGCCTTTTCGATCGCAGGATCCACATCCCGCCGCGCGTCTTGCAGCCCCGAGACCAGATCATAGGCCGGATGCACCGCCACCGCGTCCTGGAAATCGAGCAGGCCCAGGGGGGCATCGCCGCGCCAGATCAGGTTCTCGGCATGGAAATCGCGCAGGCCCGGCACGGCGGCGGTCTCGGCGCAGAATTCGGCGTGCAGCGCCTGGATCACGGGCGCCACATCCGCGCCCCGGCCAACGGCACCCACGGCGGGCGGGTAATGCTCGGCGAACAGGGCCACCTGGCGGGCCAGCTCCGGCCCGTCCAGGCGCAGCACGAAATCGGGCGGGGCGTGGCGGTGCAGATCCACCAGAAGGTCGGTCATCCGGTCATAGATCGCGGAGGCAAGCGCGGGCCGCGCCGCAAGCACGCGGGCGACCAGATCGTCGCCGAGATCCTCCAACAGCAAAAGCCCCTCATGCTGGTCGGCGGCCAGGATCCGGGGGGCGTGGAAATCGCGGCGGCGCAGCCATTGCGTCATCGCCACATAGCCATCGGTCGTGCCGGGGGCGGCATCCATCAGCACCGCGCTGCGGTCGGCGTCCAGCAGCCGGAAATAGCGCCGGGACGAGGCATCCCCCGCCAGAGGCGAAAGCCGCGCCCCCGCCCAGCCCGCGCGATGGATCAGCCGGACCATGGCAGGCAGACGCATGACCCAGCCCCAGCGCGCATCGCTGCCCGAAAGCGTGATCCGCCGCAGGTCGGGATCGGCCAACGGCTCAAGCGCCAGGATCAGGGGATCGGGCAGGGGACCGCCATGATCGGGCCATTCGATCAGGGTCAGGCTGTCCTTCATGGCGTCGTCAAGACCAAGCTCGACCAGTTCCTGGGGATGGGTCAGGCGGTAAAGGTCGGCATGCCAGATCTCGGTCCCCATCGGGTCGGCATAGGTCTGGACCAGGGTGAAGGTCGGGCTGGGCACATCCTCGGCCAAGGCGCCCTGCCGCGCCTGGATAAAGGCGCGGGCGAAATGGGTCTTGCCCGCGCCGACCGGACCTTGCAGGGCGATGATGTCGCCCGGCTTCGACAGCGCCGCCATGACCCGTGCAAGGCAGGCGGTCAGGTCGGCATCGGCATGGTCAAGCGTGGCAAGCAGGGTCATGGGCGCAACCTAAGCGCGTCGCGATCACAAGCCAAGCACATCGGCCATGTCATATTCGCCCGGTCCCTTGTCCTGGCCCCAAAGCGCGGCCCGCAGCGCGCCGCGCGCGAAAATCGCCCGATCCGTGGCCAGATGGCGCAGGACCACGCGCTCTCCGGCGGTGGCGAAGATCACGTCATGCTCGCCCACCACATCGCCGCCGCGGATCGCGGCAAAGCCGATGCTGCCCCTTTGGCGGGCGCCGGTGATGCCCTCGCGCGCGGGGGTGCGCAGTTCCTCAAGCGGCTGGCCGCGCCCCTCGGCGGCGGCCTCGCCCAGCATCAGGGCGGTCCCCGAAGGCGCATCGACCTTGCGGTTGTGATGCGCCTCGACCACCTCGATGTCCCAATCCTCGCCCAGGGCGGCGGCGACCTTGCGGGTCAGACCCAGCAGCAGGTTCACGCCCAAACTCATGTTCCCGGCGCGGATGATGGGCGCGTGGCGGGCGGCGGGCTTCAGGGCGGCAAGCTGATCCGCCGTGAAGCCAGTGGTGCCGATCACATGCACGGCGCGGGCCTGGGCGGTCAGTTCGGCAAAGCCCAGCGTCGCCTCGGGCGTGGTGAAGTCGATGACCGCCTGCGCCCGCGCGATCGCCTCGACCGCGTCGTCGGTGGCGATCACGCCCGCCGGCGCGCCGCCCATCGCCTGGCCCACATCCTGGCCGATCCAGCCGCTGCCCGGACGCACCACGGCGCCGACCAGCCGCGCCTGATCCGAATCAAGCACCGTGCGCAGCAGCATGCGCCCCATGCGCCCCGAGGCCCCCGTGATGACGATTCCCGGCTTGTCCATGCCTGTTCCCCCGTTTCAGGCCGTTCTATCCCGTTGCGGCGCGCGCCGCGACCCCCTACATCTGCGGCCATGGCACAGAACCGCTTTCATTCCGGCAATGGTCCCTCGCAACGTCAGTTGCGCGTGGGCGAATTGATCCGCCGCACACTTTCCGATGTCCTTCTGCGCGGGGATGTCCACGACCCCGAACTGAACCGGCATTCCATCACCGTGGGCGAGGTGCGGACATCGCCCGACCTGAAGGTGGCGACCGCTTTCGTGCTGCCTTTGGGCGGGCAGGGCGCCGAAGAGGCGCTGGCCGCGCTGCGCCGCAACTCCGCAGAGCTGCGCCATCTGGTCTCGAAGGCGATGACGCTGAAATACGCGCCGCAACTGCGCTTCGTCCTGGACGAAACCTTCGACCGCATGGACGACACCCGCCGCCTTCTATCCGAAGAGCGCGTGCGCCGCGACGTGGAAGGCGACGACGAAGACGATGAGGATTGACCTGAAGCGCCGGCTGGGCCTGGCCCTTGGCGCGCTGGTCGCGACGGCCCTGCCCGCTCTGGCTGGGATCTGCGAGAAGCGCGATTTCGACGGGCAGGGCTATGTGGTCTGCACCCTTTCGGCCGCGCAGGAGCCGGGCCTGAAACTGTGGCTGAACGGGCCCGACGGGCAGGTCCTGGGCGATTTCACAAGGGTCCGCCGCAATCTGGATGCCGATGAGACGCTGGGATTCGCGATGAACGCCGGCATGTATCACCCGGATTACCGGCCGGTGGGGCTTTACGTCTCGGAAGGGATCAAGGCCCATGATCTGGTCACGGCGGGCGGTGGCGGCAATTTCGGGATGCTGCCAAACGGTGTTTTCTGCGCGGGCGGGGATCACCCCTATCGGGTCGTCGAAAGCCGCGCCTTCGCGGCGTCCCAGCCGCAATGCCGCATCGCCACGCAATCGGGGCCGATGCTGGTCATCGACGGCGCGCTGCATCCGCGCTTCCTGGTAGATAGCGACAGCCGCTACATCCGCAACGGCGTCGGCGTATCGCCGGATGGAAAGACCGCCTGGTTCGCGATCTCGGACCGGGCGGTGACGTTCCACGAATTCGGGCGGCTGTTTCGCGACGGGCTGGGCGCGCGGAATGCGCTTTACTTTGACGGCTCGATCTCGCGCCTGTATGCGCCTGCGCTGAACCGCGCCGATTTCGGGCGCCGGCTTGGGCCGATCATCGGATATACGGAACGGAAGTAATGGCACGCAAGAAGGGACGCGAAATCCACGGCTGGCTGATCGTGGACAAGCCCGCGGGTATTGGCTCGACCGATGTGGTGGGCCGCGTCCGCTGGGCGCTGGACGCAAAGAAGGCGGGCCATGCGGGCACGCTGGACCCGGATGCGACCGGAGTTCTGGCGATTGCCCTGGGCGAGGCGACCAAGACCGTGCCGCTTCTGACCGAGGCATTGAAAGCCTATGATTTCACGGTGAACTGGGGGGCCGAGACCGGGACCGACGACGCTTCGGGAACGGTGCTGGAAACCCGCGAGACCCGCCCCGACGCCGATGCCGTCCGCGCCGCGCTGGCGGACTTCACCGGAGAGATCATGCAGGTTCCCCCGGCCGTCTCGGCGGTCAAGGTCGATGGCGCGCGGGCCTATGACCTAGCGCGCGAGGGCGAGACGGTGGAACTGGCCGCCCGGCCCCTTTGGGTCGAATCGCTGGAACTTCTGGGCACCACCCGCGACACGGCGGATCTGCGCATGGTCTGCGGCAAGGGCGGCTATGTGCGCAGCATCGCCCGCGACCTGGGGCGGGTCTTGGGCTGCCTGGGCCATGTCGCGCAACTGCGCCGGATCTGGTCCGGCCCCTTCGAGGCGCAGGACGGCATCGCCTTCGACCGCATCGACCGCGCCAACCAGGCCGAGATCGAGGCCGCGCTGCTGCCGATCCAATCCGCGCTGAGCGACCTGCCCGAGATGCAGGCGACCGAGATGGGCGCCACCCGCATCCTGAACGGCAATCCGGGCCAGGTTCTGGGCCATGCCGAATTCGGCACCGAGGTCTGGGTCAGCCGCCAGGGCCGCGCGCTGTGCATCGGCCGCTATCTGGGCGGCGAGGTGCAGCCCAGCCGCGTGTTCAACCTGTAGAATTTCAAGGGGCGTTCGCTTGCCTCGCATAGGGTCGCGATGCGTCCTCGGGCAGGACAGCCGGGGCGCTATTCAGCGATGCCGATCCATGGAAGCTGGTTCGGCAGGCGGTGAAGCGCGCCCCGAAGGCGCCATGGCGGATGGGTCAGCCAAGCTGATAGGTCGCCGGCACATAGCGATACGACCCGGCGCTGTTCGGCGCGATGAAGCCCACCGCCGGATAGGGCATGTGATAGCCGACAAAGGGGATCGCCTCGTTGGCGAGCCGCACCAGCACCGCCTTGCGCGCCGCGATGCCCTGCTCTTTGTCCATGTCGAAGCGGACCTGCCATTCCGGGCGCTGCACCGAATAGACGTAATGGGTGAAGCTGTCCCCGCTGATCAGCAGCCGCTGCCCCTCGCTCTCCAGCAGATAGGTGGTGTGGCCGGCGGTATGGCCATGCGCGGCCTCGGCGGTGATGCCCGGCGCGATCTCGTCTCCATCCCCGATCTGGCGGGCTTTCCCGATCAGGGGCTTGACCTTGGCGTCATAGGCGTCGCTGGGATTGGCGGCCCAATAGTCGTTTTCGGCCTTGGGCACGATCAGTTCGGCATTGGGAAAGGTGGGCGTCTCGCCCTGCATCAGCCCGCCGACATGGTCGCCATGCATATGGGTCAGGACGACATGCGTGACCTGATCGGGCAAGACCCCGGCCTGGGCCAGCGAGGCCACGGTCTGGGCCGGCACCATGCCCGCGTCGAACAGGATCACCGCATCGCCCGCCCTGACCAGCGTGGGCGTCATCGAACTGCCCGCCTTGTCCGAGGGGATGAAGTTCTGCGCGCTGATCTTTTCGAAATCGGCCTTCTCGGCGTTCAGACCGAAGGTGCCGAAGGGATCCTCGCGCATGCCCGATCCGGCCAGCAGCGTCGCGACCTGAAACCGGCCCAGAGTGAAGGAATGCGCCCGACCCAAGGGCGCGGCCTGGGGCGCGGCATCCTGGGCCATGGCGGGAACGGCCAGTATCATGGGCAGCGAGCCTCCGATCATCATCGCGTTGCGGCGGGTGATTTGCGTCTTCATCCTGATTTCCCCTCTTTTGCTCATTTGGGAAACCGGGACAAGGGTTCAGGGGTTCCGCTCTTTCGGGACGCGCGGGAATACATTTCCCGTCAGAAGGGAACCGGGGCGTGAAAGCTTTGCATCACCCCGCTTTCGGGATGCTTGAAGCGCAGGCTTTCGGCATGCAGCATCAAGCGCGGGAAATCCGCGGCCGCGCCCGTCGCATAAAGCGGATCGCCCAGGATCGGATGACCCAGTTCCATCATATGGACGCGAAGCTGGTGGCTGCGCCCGGTCAACGGCGTCAGGCGAACGCGGGTTTCCTGATCGTCCTGGCGCATGATGCGCCAGTCGGTTCGCGCCGGACGGCCCTGATCGTGGTCCACCCTTTGGCGCGGGCGGTTCGGCCAATCGACGTTCAGCGGCAGGTCGACGGTGCCGGCTTTCGGCTGCAACCGGCCCCAGAGGCGGGCGATATAGGTCTTCTTGGTCCGGCGCTCCTCGAACTGCTTCGAGAGGTGGCGCTGCGCATGCGGCGTCAGGCCGAAGACCATGACACCCGAGGTATCCAGATCCAGACGATGCACCAGCAGCACGGTCGGAAAGGCGCCGCGCAGCCGCTCGATCAGGCAGTCGGCGCGGTCCTCGCCCCGGCCGGGGACCGACAGCAGCCCGGCCGGCTTGTCGACCACCAGCACCTCGTGGTCGGCGTGGATCACCCGGGGCTGTTCGTCGGTGGGGCGATAGGCAAAGCTCATTTCCAGACCAGTCGCGCCGCCAGGCCGGCGAACATGACCGAGGCGAGGCGGTTCAGGGTGCCAAGCCGCCTGCCGATCATCTGCCCGGCATAGCCGGCCAGGATGCCATAGCCCATCGTCACCACGCTCACCGAGCCGACCGCGATCAGCCCCAGCGCCAGGATCTGCTGCCAGATCGGGCCGTATTCCGCCCGGGTGAACTGCGGCAGGAACGCCAGCAGGAACAGGATCGGTTTGGGATTCAACAGGTTGCTCAGCGCCCCGCGCCGGATGATGCTCCACCGGCTGCGCGGCGCGGCGGCCCTCGGATCGTCCCCGGCCGAATGCCAGCTTTTCCATGCCAGATACAGCAGATAGCCGGCGCCCAGATATTTCACCACCGCCAGCGCCCCGGGCAAGGCGGCCAGCAGCGCGCCCAGACCGGCCGTCGTCATCGCGACATGGCAGAAAAGGCCAAGCCCGACCCCCAACCCGGCCAGCGCGCCCGCGCGCGGCCCGTTCTGGATGCCACAGGCGCTGGCGAAGAACACATCCTGCCCCGGCACAAAGCTCAGCACGACCACCCCGGCCAGAAAGGTCAGCAGTTGTTGGACAGGAAAATTCGCCAAAGTGTCCCAGATCATCGCGCACCCCTTTTTTCGCATATTCGGCACGGGGGCGGCGAGGTCAACTCTCGGCAGGGTCCTGCGGCAGGCCGTCGGCAATGTCGTAATAGTCGCCCTTGTCGGCGGTGAAGATATGGCCCAGCAAGCGCAGCCCGGTCGGGCTGTCGATGGCGCCGGCCGCCACCTCGATGATGTCAGATCCGTCGCGCTGCCAGAACAGCGACGATCCGCAGAACCCGCGACGCGCGAAATCCGAGGCGCGATACCATTTCGGCTGACCCTGGATTTCCAGCGATCTGGGCAGGATCGCCGCCCAGACATGGCCCGACCAGCGCCGGCACTGGCTGCAATGGCAGGCTTTCAGGTCGTGGCTGTCGTCATAGGTGCCGCGAAAGCGGATCTTGCCGCAAAGGCAATTGCCGGTGAACTCAGTCGCGTCCGAAGCATTCATCCAGGATCTCCTGCAACCCGTCCGCGTCTTCCTGGGTGAAAGCGTCTGGCTGGTCGCTGTCGATGTCAAGGACACCGATCAGCCGACCGCCGGCGCCGATGATCGGGATCACCAATTCCGAGCGGGTGCTGCCGGCGCAGGCGATATGACCGGGGAAAGCGTCCACGTCGGGAACGAGCTGGGTCTGGCGCAGGCGCGCCGCAGCCCCGCAGACGCCGCGTGAAAACGGGATCACCAGGCAGCCATGGCCACCTTGATAGGGACCGATCTTCAGCACCTCGGGGGCGGTGACGCGGTAAAAGCCGGTCCAATCGAAACGAGCATCGGCATGGTGGATCTCGCATGCCAGCGTGGCCATCAGCGCGATCTCGTCGGTCTCGCCATGGGTCAGGCTACGGATCGTCCGGGCAAGCTGGGCATAGTCGATTTTCATGGCGAATCCTTGATGATCGCGGGCAGGTCGTGATGCAGGCCCCGTGGCTGCCAGCCCAAAGCCTCAAACCGGGCGGACATCGAAGGCTTCCATGGCATTCAGGGCGGCGGCATTCAAGGCGGGCCGGGGCCTGCCCGTATAAGGTTCACCGACGCGGGCGGGCAGATCGTCGGTCAGGACATTGCCCCTGGCATGGCCGTCATGGACCGCGCGGCACGATGGAAACAGCCACCGGAAAATACCCTTGCCACGGGGGGCCAGGCCGTCAAGGCTGTTCACTTGTGCCCTCCCTTGCTTGTCCTGCCCATGCCTTCTTCGCGCTTCTCGACCTTATGCGATCCATTCCCGAGTTTTCGCCACTTGGGAATCCCCGATCCGCGCGCACCACCTTCCAGCTTCACAAGCGCCCCCGCGCCAAGGTTATCGGCTTCAGGCCCGGCAACGGGCCGTTCTTGCTGGCCTCAGGTAGCGATGGACGCGCCAGCCTGTGAAAGACGCCGGGCCGTGGACTCTCCGCCGAAGCCGTCGCCGCAAAATATTGCGACACCACGGTCTTCTTCTTGCTGTTGCGCGAATGGCCTTGCGCGCGCAATCTGTCGGGAAGACAATGCGCGGATGACGGTTCCGTCTTCCCGGAATTTTTCGCGGCGGCGGAATTGCGCGCGCGGGGCTGTCCTTACCCGGTTTTCCATGGCGCCGTGCCCCCGAGGTCATTGCAAGCCGCACCGAGGATCATTATGGATTTTCCATGATCTCGCAGAAAACGAAATATGCCATCAAGGCCCTGATGGCATTGGCCGATGAGGTGGCCGCAGGCGGCAGCGCACTGACGATCGAGGAGATCGCCAGCCGCTCGGGTGCGCCGAAGCGTTTCCTGGAACACATCATGCTGGAACTGCGCAATGCGGGCTATGTCGGCTCGCGCAGGGGGCGTTCGGGCGGCTATATCATGATCAAGCTGCCGAAGGAGATATCGATAGGAGAGCTGCTGCGCCAGGTCGACGGGCCGATCGCGCCGCTGCCCTGTCTGTCGCGGCGATCCTATCAGCCCTGCGAGGATTGCACCGACGAGGCTACCTGCCGCTTGCGCAAGATGTTCGGGCAGGTGTTCTGGTCCTATCTTCTGCTGATCGAAAGCCTGACCCTGGCCGATCTGCTTGAGGAAGGCGGTCTGCCCGAAGTCGGGGCGGCCTGAAGTCGGGTTGGGCTGAAAATCGGGTTGGGCTGAAACCAGAACCTGGCCCGGAACCCCAGGATATTTGGGAAAACGGAAGGCCGATACCTTGGGTTTTCCTTGACCCGCGCAGGCTGGCGCGGCACTTCTGCGGCCATGGATCTTCATCGCGGCGTCCCCCGTGGGGCGCGGCCAAGCTATGAGTCACCGATGCCCGAAACGCCCGAGACCCCGACCGCTCCCCGCCATGTGCCCCTGGCCGGCGTGCTGGGCTGGCCGATCGCGCATTCCCGCTCTCCCAAGCTGCATGGGCATTGGCTGGCGCGCTATGGCATCGCGGGGCATTACATCCCGATCCCGGTCGCGCCCGAGCATCTGGCCGAGGTGCTGCGCAGCCTGCCGCATATGGGTTTCGTCGGTGTGAACGTGACCATTCCGCACAAGGAAAGCGTGCTGGCCCTGGCGGATGTCGTGACCGATCGCGCCGCCCTGATCGGGGCCGCGAACACACTGATCTTTCGGCCCGACGGCAAGATCCATGCCGACAATACCGACGGCTACGGCTTCATCGCCAATATCCGCCAGCATGCGCCGTCCTGGACGGCCGAACGCGGGCCGGCGGCGCTGATCGGCGCCGGGGGCGCGGCACGGGCCGTCGTCGCCTCGCTTCTGGAAAGCGGGGCACCGGAATTGCGCATCGCGAACCGCACCCGCATCCGGGCCGAGCAGATCCGTTCGGAGTTCGGCGCGAAGGTCGTGGTCTATGACTGGGCGCAGGCCGGGAACATGCTGGAGGGGGCGACCACGGTGGTCAACGCGACCTCGATGGGGATGGATGGCAAGCCCGCGCTGCGGGTGCCGCTGGATGCCCTGGCGCCGGGAACCCTGGTCACGGATCTGGTCTATACACCCCTGATGACACCTTTCCTGGTCGAGGCGCGGACGCGGGGCTGCGAGGTGGTGGACGGGCTTGGGATGCTGCTGCACCAGGCCGCGCCCGGCTTCGAACGCTGGTTCGGCCAGCGCCCGCAGGTGGACGAGGCCCTGCGCGCCGCCGCCTTGGCATGAGCTTTCTGCTGGGCCTGACCGGCGGGATCGGCATGGGCAAATCCACGGCCGCGGGGATGTTTCGCCAGATGGGGCATCCGGTCTGGGACGCGGATGCGGCTGTCCATGCGCTTTACGCGCTGGGGGGGGCCGCCGTCGGGCCGGTGGGGGCGGCGTTTCCCGAAGCCGTGCGAGATGGCGCGGTGGATCGAGGAGCGTTGAAGTCGGCTCTGGCCGCCGAGCCCGATGGGTTCGCGCGGCTTGAAAAGATCGTGCATCCCCTGGTCGCCGCCGACCGGGCGGCTTTCGTCGCGGCCCATGCCGGGGCTCCGATGGTGGTGCTGGATATTCCCCTGCTGTTCGAAGGCGGGTTGCAGGCCGGGATGGACGGCGTGGCGGTCGTCTCGGTCCCGGCGGAAGTGCAAAGGGCGCGCGTCCTGGCGCGGCCCGGCATGAACGAGGCGGGCTTGCGGATGATCCTGGCGCGGCAGATGCCGGATGCCGAGAAGCGGCGGCTGGCGGATTGGGTCATCCCCACCGACAGCATGGAGGGCGCGCGGGCGGCGATCATGGACATTTGCGCGCGGATCATGGCAAGACAGGCCCATGCGCGAGATCGTTCTTGATACCGAGACCACGGGCTTCGACCCCGAGACAGGCGACCGGATCGTCGAAATCGGCGCGGTCGAGCTGATGAACCACCTGCCCACCGGGCGGACCTTTCACGTCTATATCAACCCCGAACGGACGATGCCCCAGGAAGCCTTCGAGGTGCATGGGTTGGGCGACGATTTCCTGAGGGACAAGCCGAAATTCGCGGAAGTGGCAAAGGACTTCCTGGGTTTCGCCGGCGAGGATGCCAGGCTGGTGATCCATAACGCCCAGTTCGACATGAAATTCCTGAACTGGGAGCTGAAAACGGCGGGCCATCCGGTGATACCCTATGCCCGCGCGGTGGATACGCTGGAAATTGCGCGCAGCCAGTTTCCGGGGGCGCAGAACTCGCTTGACGCGCTTTGCCGGCGGTTCCGCATCGACAACTCGAACCGGACGCTGCACGGGGCGCTGCTGGACAGCGAATTGCTGGCCGAGGTCTATCTGGCGCTGCGGGGCGGGCGGCAGCCGGGGCTGGTGCTGGAAGCGATACGAAGCGGCACCGGGGCGGGCGGCAGCGCGGGCGGGGACGCGCCGCGCGGGCCAAGGCCGCGCCCCCTGGCCCCGCGCCTGACCAAGGCCGAGGCGGCGGCGCATGCGGATTTCGTCGCGAAGCTGGGGGAAAAGGCCGTGTGGCTGCGCTACGGCGCGGGGGAAAACCCGTAGCCTTCGGGGAACCGATGCTGGCCCTGGGCGATCATGCCTGCGATGCTGGGTCCAGAACAAGCGGAGGCAGGGATTTGATACGGGATCTTTGGCAGTTCGGCATGTCGATGTTCGAGCGCATGGACAAGATCCATATGGGCCTGATCGCGGCGGGGGTCGCCTTCTATGCCATGTTCGCGGTGTTTCCGGGCCTTGCGGCACTGTTCGCGCTTTGGGGGCTTTGGTATGATCCGCATGTGATCGAGGAACACGTCCACACCATGGATGAGTTCATCCCCTCGGGCGCGGCGGATATCATCTATGGCCAGATCAATTCGCTGATCGCAGCGGGCCGCACGCAACTGGGCTGGACCACGCTGATCTCGTTCATGATCGCCACCATCTCGGCCCGTGCCGGGGTGGACGCGCTGATCCGGGGACTGAACGCGGCGCATGGCGTGCGCTCGCATTCGACGATCATGGGTTTCGTGCTGGCCTATGTGCTGACGCTGGTGATCGTGGGCGTGGTCATTCTGGGGCTGGCGGTGATCATCGTGGTGCCCATCGCCTTTCGGTTTCTGCCGGACGTTCCGCTGCGAAGCTGGCTTCTGGGGGCGGTGCCCTGGCTTTCGATTTTCGTCATCGTGCAGATGGTCATCGGCATCATGTATCGCTATGGGCCGAACGTGAAAATGCCGCGCACGCCGATCTTTACCTGGGGCTCGTTCCTTGCCGCCGTGGCCTGGGCGGCGGCCTCGTATGGGTTTTCGGTCTATCTGAACAATTTCAACAGCTATAACCGGATCTATGGTTCGATCGGGGCGGTGGTGGTGCTGCTGATGTGGTTCTATCTGGGTGGCTTCTCGGTCATGCTGGGGGCGCTGGTCAACCTGGAGCTTGCGCGCAGGCGCCGCGTTGCGGTGGCGCGCAGGCTGCGGCAAAGGGCGAGGAAAAACAAGGAGGCGCAGGGCGACTGACCCGGTGCAGGGCAGAGCCGCACCCCATATAGGCGGGGTGCGGTGGAAGGTCACGTCGCCGGAGTGATCCGCGTGACCGACCCGGTCTCGGAATCGTCGCCCGGCACGCCATACATCTCGATCAGGTAGACCGCGCCATCGGGACCGGCGGTCAGGTGGTTCGGGGTCTCGCCGGTCGGGATATTCGCCACCAGCTTGCCATCGACATCCAGCACCGCCACCGTGCCGCCGGCCCGCGTCGCGGCAAAGACCTGCGAGGTCGCCGCATTCCATTCGACCGAGACGCCGCCCGCACCGATATAGGTATCGGCCAGCAGCTTGCCCTCGGCATCCAGCACCACGACATTGTTCGATTCCTGCGAGACGACGAAAAGCCGGCCGGTCTTGGGGTCGCGGGCAATGTCGGTCGCGCCATTGGCTTCTGGCACATTGACGGTGGTGCTTTCGCCCGTGGCCAGGTCGATCCAGCCGGTCCAGGGCGTATCCCGGCTGACGGAATACAGTCGGCCATTCTGGGCATCCAGAGTCAGGCCAATCGTATCGAAGATGGCGCGCCCAGGTCCGATGACGAATTGCAGCCGGCCGACATGCTCCAGCGTCTCGGTGTCATAGACCTCGACAAAGGGGGTGTGCGCGGGGCTGACATAGGCGCGGTTCCTGGCCTCGTCGATCACCACCTCGCGCGGGTGATAGACCGAGCCCTCGGGGAAGACCTTGATCGCCTTCATCTCTTTGGCGTCATAGACTGAAACCGTCTCGGTCAGGGTGTTGGTGGTCCAGACCCGGCCATGGGCATTATCCACCCCGATGCCAAAGACGCCGACCTGTTCGCCCTTGGAATCCTTGGGCAGTTCGGCCTCGGCCTCGACCGCCAGAGTCGCGCCATCCAGGCGGATCAGGCGGCTGCCTTCCTTCTTGCCGCGCGCCGAGGCGACGAACAGCTTGCCGTCGGCCGAAAGCGCGCTTTGATAGGCACGCTCGCCCACCGCGACGGATTGCAGCTTGAAGGCATCGACATTCTGCGGCGGCACGATCTGCGACAGCTTCAAGATGACCTGCGACACCGTGGCAGGGTCCTGGGTCACCACCGTCAGCGGATGCAGGCCCACCTCGGCATCGGCCGGCACCTTGATCGGGACCAGCACCTTGCCGTCCTCGCCCACGGTCGCCGGCTCGGCAGTCAGCAGGTCGGTGCCATGCAGGACGGTGACCTTGGTGCCAGGGGGCATCCGCTGCATCATGACGACGGTTTCCTGACCGGGCGTCACCGGCACCTCGCGCGAGCCGGCACGCATGTTGGCCTCGCCCGGCAGGCTGGTAGCTGCGGGAATCCAGGGCGTTTCAGCAAGACCCGCCACCGGAGCGGAAAGCGCGATGGCCGAAGCCAGCAGAGTTGAGCGAAGCGAAATATGTTTCATGGTTACCGTTTCATTGCTCTTGGGTCGGCCGTGCCTGTCATCGGGTCCGGCAATTGAGCTGAAGCTTATACCGTGGTTTTTTTATCAACAATAAGGCCGAATGCACCTGGGCGTTCCAGGCCCGCCGACTAATGCCGGGCGCCCGGACGCGAAGCCGAGGTCAGCACCACCGCGCCTGGCAGGGCGCCGCTTGGTTCATGCAGGCTTTCGACGCGAAAGCGCAGCCGCAGCAGGAAATGGTTGTCGTTCATCTCTTGCGTCATTTCGCCCTCAAGTTGGGTGGCGAAAGCCTCGATCAACTGGCTGCCAAGACCTGTGCTTTCCGCGAGACCGCCAGCGCCGACCGAGTTCTCGACCTCCAGCACGGCGTGACGCGCATCCTCGTGCAGCAGCCGCACCCGCACCCAGGGCTTGGCCTGCGGATCGGCGATGCCGGAATATTTCAGGGCATTGGTGAACGCCTCGGTCGCCAGAAGCGACAGAGGCACGGCCTGGTCGGGCATCAGCACCAAAGGATCCAGCCGGGTCTCGATCCGCAGTCCCGTGCCGGGACCGATCGAGGCATTGGTCATCTGACTGATGATGTCCCGGATCAGCCTGTCCGCCTCGACCGAATCCAGATGTTCGGCCTGGTAGAGATTGCGATAGATCGTCGCCAGCGAAGCCACCCGGTCCTGGACCGAGCGCAGGACACGGCGCGCATCCTCGTGGTGGATCATGCGGATCTGCATGTTGATGATCGAGGCGATCAATTGCAGGTTGTTCTTGACCCGATGATGCACCTCTTTCAGAAGCACGGTCTTTTCGTTGACGGCGGCCTCCATCGCCTCTTCGTCGCGGATCAGGATGCGGGCCATGTTGTGGAAGGTCTGGCTCATATCCTCGATCTCGGCGGGGGCGTCCCGCAGGACCGGAGGCGGGGCCGAGCGGTCGCCGATGGCAAAGCGCCGCATCTGCCCGCGCAGCACGCGGATATGGCGCAGGACCAGACGGTAGACCGCGAAATAGGCCACACCCAGCGATGCCGCCCAAAAAAGCAACGGCAGGACAATCGCCGTGCGCCGCGTCAGGTCGATCCAGGCCACCCCGGATTCCGCGCGGTTCCACGAGCCGATGGCATAGACCAGGCCCGGCACCACCGGAACGACGCTGAAGACCCGCCGCTCGCCCGTGTTGGAATAACCGCTGAACGTCGTCTCGCTGCGAGCCAGAAGCGCGGTCAGGGTCTTGCCCTGGGGCAGCAGATCCTGGATATCGCGGCCCAGATCCTGATCGCGGGACAGCACCTGGCCCAGGTTGTTGAAGGTCAGGATGCGGGCGTCCTCGATCCCCAGTTCGCCGAAATGCGTCGAACGCAGCATGTCGCGCAGCATGGCGACCGAGATGTAGCCCAAAAGATCGGCGTCGCGATAAAGCGGCTGGATCACCACCACGGCGCCGTTATCGGGGATATTTCCGGTCGTGACCATGGTGCCCGGCCGATCCAGAAACTGCCGATAGGCGGTATCGCCACGCATGTCCAACGGCCGCCCCGCCGACGAGCAGGACGATTGCCCGTCCAGCCGGGTGAAGCCCGCGAACGAGAAATTCACCGTCCGTTCGACAAAGCCGCGCATGATGTCCGAACAGGCTTCGTCCTGGCTCATCGTTTCCAGCACCGCCGGGCCAAGTGCATCCGCCGTGCCAAGCGCACCCTGCAACAACGCCCGCTCGCCCGCCGCCGCGGTGGCGGTGCGGCCCAGAAGCGCAATCTCGGACGAGCGTTCATATTCGCGCGACAGGTGCAGCGTCTGGATCACCGAAATCAGGCCGATAGGAAGGATCGCTACGGAAAGCAGCCCACCCAGCCGGAAACCCAGCAGGTTGGTGAATTCCAGCCGGTCCAGAAATCGGCGCAACATGGTCCCAGCCCTTAACGTAGGATCGGGGTATTCTGCGCCATCACCGCCAGGGTCGCGCGGTCGGTCATGTCCAGTTCCTCGCCTTCTTCCAGCATCAGAAGCTCGGCCAGGCGACGGCGGCCGCGATTGGCGCGGGATTTGACCGTGCCCACGGCAACGCCGGTCATCTCGGCCGCTTCCTCATAGGAAAAGCCCGATGCGCCGACCAGGATCAAGGCTTCGCGCTGCTCGTCCGAAAGCTGCTTGAAGGCTTCGCGGAAATCGTTCAGCGCAAGGCGACCGTCATGTTCGGGACGGGCGGCCTGGCGGGCGGCGTGGATGCCGTCGCTATCGCTGACCTCGCGCTTGGTCTTGCGCCGGGCCGAATAAAAGGTGTTGCGCAGGATGGTGAAAAGCCAGGCGCGCAGGTTGGTGCCCGGTTGGAACTTGTCGATATGGGTCCAGGCCTTGACGATGGTGTCCTGCACCAGATCGTCGGCGGATGCCCCCTCACGCGTAAGTGACAGTGCGAAAGCGCGCAGCGCGGGCAGGTGATCGACAAGCTCATCTCGCGGATTTTTGTCCGGGACACGAGTAGCCGGAGCATTTCTGATCATGCGGACTTACTCCCGCTCGCGCAATTTTTCGAGCAATTCCAGGAACCTGTCCGGGATTTTCTGCGTTGCTTCCTGATCGTAGACACGCTTCAGGTTTTCATCGATCTGCTTTTCAATGGCCGCCCGCTTGCGTTCCTCACGCCTGGTACTCATTTGTAAGTGGTTCCCGAAATTCTTGTGCGCACCCCGATCAACCGCTAGCTAACCCTACAAGTTCCGTATGAACACTGTCTTTTTGAGGTTCCAATGACCGCAGCAGATCTCGCCCATTCCATCCGTCGGGAGCTGCCCTTCCTGCGCCGCTATGCCCGCGCATTGACTGGCAGCCAGACCGCAGGCGACAATTACGCGGCCGTGACGCTTGAAGCCATTCTGGCTGATCGCAGCCTGATGGATGCCGAGGATACGCGCATCGGCCTGTTCCGCACCTTCCACGCCATCTGGATCAGTTCCGGCCAGCCGGTCGAACTGGACAACCAGACCGCCCCCGAAGCGCGGGCGCAGCAGCATCTGCGCGCGCTGACGCCGAATTCGCGCGAGGCGCTGTTGCTGCGCACGATCGAGGAATTGCGCTTTGACCAAATCGCCACGGTGATGCAGGTCGAGCAGCGCGAGGCCGAGGAACTGGTCCGCATCGCCATGGCCGAGATGAGCCAGGCGCTGGCCGGAAAGGTCATGATCATCGAGGATGAGACGATCATCGCCATGGACCTGAAGGGCATCGTCCAGGCCATGGGCCACGAGGCGACAGGCGTGGCCCGCACACATACCGCCGCCGTAGAACTGGCCCGCGCCAGACGCCCCGACCTGATCCTTGCGGATATCCAGCTTGCGGACGGCTCATCGGGCATCGACGCGGTGAACGAGCTTCTGCACGAGATGGGCGATATTCCTGTTATCTTCATCACCGCCTTCCCCGAGCGGCTTCTGACCGGCGACAGGCCCGAGCCAGCCTTCCTGATCTCGAAGCCCTATACCGAAGAGCAGGTGCGCTCGGCCGTGAGCCAGGCAATGTTCTTTGCCTCGACCGAGGGGCTGGCCGCGGTCTGAACCGCGGGCGCCATTCTAGGGCGCCGTCATTTGGGAAACGGCGAAGGCCGGGCGGGACCAAACTCGTCCGGCGTTCATCCAGGTGGGGCCGTTATCTGGAAAAGGCTGCGCGGGCCTGGGCGTATTCAGCGACAAGGCGGTCGATCAGTTCGGCGGCGGGTTGGATCTGCTGAACCGCGCCGATGCCCTGACCGGCGCCCCAGATCTGGCTCCACGCCTTGGCCTTGCCGCTGCTTCCGAAATCCATCGCTGACGGGTCCGAACTGGCCAGCGCCGATGGGTCCAGACCGGCATTTCGGATCGAGGGCGCAAGGTAATTGCCATGGATGCCGGTGAAGAGGTTCGAGTTCACGATATCCTCAGCCCCGCTTTCGACGATCATATGCTTGTATTCCAAGGCGGCGTTCGCCTGGGTGGTGGCGATGAACGGGCTGCCGATATAGGCAAGATCCGCGCCCATGACCTGTGCCGCCAGCACCGCCCGGCCGGTGGCGATGGCGCCCGACAAGGCCAGCGAACCATTAAACCACGCACGGATTTCCTGGATCAGGGCAAAGGGCGATTGCACGCCGGCATGGCCGCCCGCGCCGGCCGCGACCGCGATCAGGCCATCCGCGCCTTTCTCGATCGCCTTCTTCGCGAAGCTGTTATTGATCACGTCATGAAAGGCGATGCCGCCGCAATCATGGGCGGCGGCGTTCACCTCGGGACGGGCACCCAGGCTTGTGATCCAAATCGGCACCTTGTGACGGTGGCAAATCTCGATGTCGCGTTCCAGGCGAGCATTGCTGCGATGCACGATCTGGTTGACCGCGAAGGGCGCGGCGGGACGGTCGGGGTTCGCCTGATTGTGACGGTCCAGTTCCTGGGTGATACGGGTCAGCCAGGCGTCCAGCATCGCTGGCTCGCCCGGTGCCTCGCGTGCGTTCAGCGCCGGAAAGCTGCCCACGATCCCCGCCTTGCATTGCGCGATCACAAGATCCGGCCCCGAGACGATGAACATGGGTGCGGCAATGGCGGGAAGGCGCAAGCGGGAAAGCAGGGGGGGAAGCATGGCGGTTCCTTGAGGATTCGGGCGGCACCTTGCCCCAGCCGCACGGCCCTGCCAATGCTTCCGTCGCGTCCTAGAAAGGCAGCGGATGATCGCGATGCAATCTGTCGATACGCCGCAGCGCCTCGTCCGAAAGCTTCAGGTCAATGCCCTGAAGCAGATGTTCCAACTGGCGAAGATCCGTCGCGCCAATAATCGGAATGCAGGGAAAGGGCCGATGCCGGGTGAAAGCGATGGCCATGTGGATCGGGTCCAGGCCAAGCTCGCCCGCCAGCGCCCGATAGGCCGCCACCGCCGCCAGGGCGCGGGGAGTGCGCCGCTCGCCCAGATCGCCCGGCCCGCCATGCCGGCGATCCACCTCGGCCCGGCTGCCCTTCGGCTCGCCCTCGGCATATTTTCCGGTCAGAAGTCCCGTCGCCAGCGGCGAATAGGCAAGCAGGGTCACGCGCTCATTCACCGCGGTCTCGGCAAGATCGGTATCGTAAAGCCGGAAAAGAAGCGAATATTCGTTCTGGATCGAGGCGACCGGGGGCGCGTTCAGCCGCTCGGCGGTATCAAGCCAGCGGGTCAACCCCCAGGCGCTTTCGTTCGACAGGCCGAAGGCGCGGATCTTTCCCGCGCGCCGCGCCTCGGCCATCGCGTCCAGCACATCGGCCATATGGTCCAGCGTCTTCTGCCGATCCTGTTTCGACGGGTCGTAACGCCAGTTCTGCCGGAAGGCATAAGAGCCGCGCTGCGGCCAGTGAAGCTGATAAAGATCGATGTAATCGGTGCCGAGCCGGCGCAGCGAAGCCTCGATGGTCTGGCGGATGATCTTGCCGTCATACCCTTCCAGCCGCACCTTGTCGCTGGGACCAGTCACCTTGGTCGCGATCTGCACGCGGTCGCGATTGCGGCGGCGGGCAAGCCAGGTGCCAATGAATGCTTCGGTCCGGCCCACGGTCTCGCGCTCGACCGGGTTCACGGGATAGAGTTCGGCCGTGTCGAGAAAACTGACCCCCGCCTCCAGCGCCATGTCCATCTGCGCCTGCGCGCCCGCCAGGTCGGTCTGGTTGCTGAAGGTCATCGTCCCAAGCGAGACCGCGCTGACCTCGACATCGCTTTTTCCCAGCATCATGCGTTGCATCGAAAGCCTTTCGTTCCTTGGCGGATATGAGCTGCCGCCTCCACCGTATCCGGCATGTTCCGCCTGGGAACATACCAGATTGATTTTATTGACAAGTGTTCGTTTTCTGTTCCGTCATCTCTTGCGGAAATCCCAAGCCGATTAGCGCGCGCCGATGAACAGGATGGTTATAGGAAGGATTTCCTGAGAAGGCCAGCCAAGGCTCATGGACGCGTGGTTCGTGCCGACCGGGCCTAGACCTCGACCGTGATCGCCCCCATGGGATGCGAGCAGCAGGCCAGGATATAGCCTGCGTCGATATCCTCGTCGGTGATGCCGCCGTTATGGACCATATGCACCTCGCCCGAGGTCTTGCGGATCTTGCAGGTGCCGCAAAGACCGAAGGTGCAGCCCGAGGGAATGTTCAGACCATTGGCCTTGGCAACCGCCAGGACGGTATCCGTCTCGGTGCATTTCGCGGTCACGCCCGAGGTGGCAAAGATGATCTGCGCCCCGGCTTCGTCGTCCAGAACAACATCGTCCAGCACCGGAGCCTCGGATTCCTTGCGCACCGGCGCACCGAAGCTTTCCTGATGATACTTGTCCATGTCATAGCCAAGCGCGATCAGCATGTCGCGCACGGCCTGCATGAACGGCTCGGGACCACAGCAGAAAACTTCGCGTTCCAGATAGTCGGGCGCCATCAGGCCAAGCATGATCTGGCTGAGTCGGCCGCGATAGCCGTGCCAGGTGCGGAAAGGATCGCTCTCTTCGACGGTGAAGCGCAGTTGCAGACCGGGCACGCGGTCGGCCATGCCTTCCAGGCGTTGACGAAGGATGATCTCTTCGGGTGTCCTGGCGGCATGGACGAAGACGATATCGGGCATCTCGCCCGAATCCCAAGCCCATGTGGTCATGGACATCATCGGCGTGATGCCCGACCCAGCCGAGATGAACAGGTATTTCGAAGCCTCGTGCCGCAGGAAGGTGAAGATCCCCGCCGGGCCGAAAGCCTTGATCCTGGTCCCTGGCCGCAGATGGTCCAGCATCCAGCGCGTGCCGATGCTGCCCGGCTGCGCCTTGACCGTAACCGAGATCGACAGGGGGCGCGAAGGCGAGGAACTTATCGTATAGGTTCGCTGCACATTCCCGCCCGGCACCGGCAGGTCCAGGGTCAGGAACTGGCCGGGCTGATAATCAAAATAAGCACCCGAGGGAGCCCGGAAGGTGAAAGTGGCCGTGTCCGAGGTCTCGGGCACCACCATCGCGCATTCCAGAAGCTCGTCATCCTTCCATGGCTTGTCTCCGAAAGCCTTGACCAGGACCGCCATTATTCCGCCGCCATCGCCGGGGTCGGGGACAGACGGCCCAGCATGGTGTCGCAATACCAATCCACGAATTGCACGACACCCTCTTCCTGAAGCGAGGAATAGGGGCCGGGCTCGTAGGCGGGCGAGAGGATGCCTTTCTGGTTTTCCTCGACCACCAGCCGATCCTCGTCATTGGTGTTCAGCCAGACGCGGGTCAGATTCTCGATATCGTAATCGACACCCTCGACCGCATCCTTGTGGACCAGCCAGTTCGTCGTGACCTGGGTTTCGGTCGGGCTGATCGGCAGCACGCGGAAGACGATGGCATGATCGCCCAGGAAATGGTTCCAGGTGTTCGGATAGTGAAAGAACAGCAGGCTGCCCGCGTCGTTGAAAGGCATCTTGCCCATGCGCTTCCTGACCGCGGCCTTCGTGCTCATGGTGTAGCTTTCGGCATTGTTCAGCAACGGAATGCGCGCCAGGCGCCACTGCATCCGGGGGTGGTTGACGAAGCGCGAGGGCAGGCCCGCAGCCTCGCACCGCTGCCAATGCTCCAGGATGTCGGGACTGGCGCTGTCGGGACCCTCCATCGCCGTCATGCGCGGATTGTCGGAATAGGTGCGGCACAGCGAGGGGTGGCTGCCGCCGCAATGGTAGCATTCGCGGTTGTTCTCGATCACCAGCTTCCAGTTGCCGTTCTCGATGATGGTCGAACTGAAGGCGACCTTGCTGTCGGCCAGCACGCTGGGGGCCAGATAGGACATGAGATGCTTGGCCAGATCGGCAATGGGCGGTGGCACCTGCGCCAGGCAAAGGAAGACCATGCCGTTCAGGTCCACACAGTGAACGGACTTCAGCCCGAACTTCGAGGCGTCGAAATCATCCCCCATATCGCGCGCATAGACCAGCTTGCCGTCCAGCTCATAGGTCCATTGGTGATAGGGGCAGACCAGCTTGGGCGTCGAGCCGTTCGGCTTGGAGCAAAGCCGCTGGCCCCGGTGACGACAGACATTGTGAAAGGCACGTACCCTGCCGTCGCCGCCCCGCACGATCAACACCGGATAGGCGCCGACCTGCATCGTGGCATAGTTTCCCGTCTTTGGGATTTCGCAGGCGGGGATGGCGAACAGCCATTCCTTGTAGAAGATCTGTTCAAGATCAGCCTGATACACCGCATCGTCGCAGTAAAGCTCTCGCGTGAGCGCGAAATTTTTCCGGCGATCGACAAGTTGGGACAAGATGTCGGCGGTGTTCAGCATGGTTACGATTCCGGTGGCTTGGGTGGGGCGTCCTTTGGCGACATTTGCACCGACAACCCGGTGAAGACCCGACAAATACGACTCTGCGATGACGAAATCGGATGTTGCGCGGTTGGAATCCTGTGGCGCCCCCGAGCGCTTGGCCGCTGGCGCACGGATGGCATCGGCCGTGGCAGGTTTTGATCTGCATAAGCCTGTGGGCGAATCGTAGCGACTCGGGAGGGAGCGATTGTGGGGGAATCGCACCGTGGTTTTGGCCTGTGGGCGACTCACCGGGAACGCTCGGAGAACGGGACGTATTTCTCCACCTGTAGAGAATTCTTCGACTGGCTTCCACAGCATGTGGATAGAACAACTTTTCACAAATTTATCCACAGGATTATTTGTTGTAAGTTATTGTTTTTATTTATTATTAATTAAACTATTTCGTATTTAGCGATTTTTTCCCCAAAGCCTTGATCTGGGGATTTTGGCCGTGAAACAGTGTTTTCCCGTTATCCACAAGACCAACCACTACATCATCCTTCTTTATCTTCATTCTTATTTAAGAGAAGGGAGGCAGGCTGACGGAGGCGCACATGACCGATTTCCTGGCCCTGGCCTATCCTTGGATCAAAGCCCTGCATGTCATGGCTGTGATCGCCTGGATGGCGGGGCTGTTCTATCTGCCACGGCTCTACGTTTATCACGCCGAACGCGGCCAAACGGGACGCGAACCGGCAGCTTCTTTCACGATCATGGAGGAGAAGCTGCTGCGGATGATCATGAACCCGGCGATGATCCTGTCCTGGGTTGCGGGGTTGGCACTTGTTGCGACACCGGGGATCGTGGATTTCTCGATGTTCTGGCCCTGGAGCAAGGGGTTGGCGGTGATCGCTATGACCTGGTTTCACATGTGGCTGGCCGGACAGCGCAAGGCGCTTCTGGCGGGCCAGGGGCTTGGCGGGCGCAGCTATCGGCTGATGAACGAGTTGCCGACCTTGCTGATGGTGGTGATCGTGCTGTCGGTGATCGTGAAGTTCTGAAGAATTGACTCTGGGCCGGATTCTTCCTATTTGAACGCTAACCGCCGTCCGGCGGGGACTTTCCATTCACATTCCCAAGCGTGACCCGATTCGTCGGTTTGTCGCGCCTATAGGCGAGAGATGAGCGAAGAACGTCTGAACCTGTCCGATCTGAAGGCAAAAAGCCCCGCCGATCTTCTGTCCATGGCGGAAGAGTGGGAGATCGAGAATGCCTCGACCATGCGCAAGGGCGAGATGATGTTCTCGATCCTGAAGGAGCATGCCGAGGACGGCTATGACATCGGCGGAGACGGCGTGCTTGAGGTCGTGCAGGACGGGTTCGGCTTCCTGCGCTCGACCGAGGCGAATTATCTGCCCGGCCCGGATGACATCTATGTCAGCCCCGACATGATCCGCCAGCATTCACTGCGCACCGGAGACACGGTCGAGGGCGTGATACGCGCGCCTGGTGAGAACGAGCGTTATTTTGCGCTGATCAAGGTCGAGAAGATCAATTTCGAAGATCCCGAGAAGGCTCGTCACAAGGTTGCTTTCGACAACCTGACGCCGCTTTATCCGAATGACCGGCTGAAGATGGAGATCGAGGATCCGACGATCAGGGACCGTTCGGCCCGGATCATCGACTTGGTGGCGCCGATCGGCAAAGGGCAACGTTCGCTGATCGTGGCCCCTCCGCGCACCGGCAAGACGGTGCTGTTGCAAAACATCGCCCATTCGATCGAGAAGAATCATCCTGAGTGCTATCTTATCGTGCTGCTGATCGATGAGCGGCCGGAAGAGGTGACGGATATGCAACGCTCGGTCAAGGGTGAGGTGATTTCCTCGACTTTCGACGAGCCGGCCAGCCGTCACGTTGCGGTTTCCGAAATGGTGATCGAGAAGGCCAAGCGGCTTGTTGAGCACAAACGAGATGTTGTGATCCTTTTGGATTCTATCACAAGACTTGGTAGAGCCTTCAATACTGTGGTGCCTAGTTCGGGTAAGGTGCTGACAGGTGGTGTGGATGCAAACGCCTTGCAGCGTCCGAAGCGATTCTTTGGAGCGGCCCGGAATATCGAGGAAGGCGGTTCGCTGACTATTATCGCGACTGCGCTGATCGATACCGGATCGCGCATGGATGAGGTGATCTTCGAGGAATTCAAGGGCACCGGCAACAGCGAGATCGTTCTAGACCGCAAGGTGGCCGACAAGCGTGTCTTCCCGGCGATGGACATCCTGAAATCTGGCACGCGCAAGGAAGAGCTTCTGGTCGATGCAAAGGATCTGCAAAAGACCTATCTGCTGCGCCGGATCCTGAATCCGATGGGAACGACGGATGCCATTGAATTCCTTATTTCAAAGCTGAAGCAGACCAAGACCAATGGCGAATTCTTCGAATCTATGAACGCCTAGGGGAGTGTTTTGGACACGATCTTTGCTGAAGCGACGCCGCCCGGTCGAGGCGGCGTTTCTGTCATCCGCCTAAGCGGACCGGCAGCGCGTGCTGTGTTGGAAGATCTTGCTGGCAGGTTGGAAAAGCCGCGCCGTGCCTATCTTCGCGCTTTGCGTGATGATGGTGAGTTGATCGACCGGGCTCTTGTGCTGTGGTTTGAAAAGGGTGGCAGTTTCACCGGAGAGGAAGTTGCCGAACTGCATTTGCACGGTGCACCGATTATTGGAACGCGACTTTTCGCGGCATTGCTAGCCCGCGGTATACGTCGCGCCGAGGCTGGGGAGTTTTCGCGACGCGCGTTCCTGAACGGCTGCATGGATTTGGCAGAGGCTGAGGGCTTGGCGGATCTGTTATCGGCAGAGACCGAGGCACAGAGAAAATTGGCAATGCAGACTGCAAACGGCGAAACGGGCCGGTTTGTAGAAGAATTACGTGCAACGTTAATTCGAGCCGGAGCATTGGTCGAGGCCAGCATTGATTTTGCTGATGAAGAAGTGCCAGAGGATATCCCGGTTGAAACCTTTGAACTACTTGGGAAGGTTCGGGCAGAAATTTGGAAAATGCTGGACAGGTATCCGGCGACCGAGCGATTGCGGCAAGGCTATGAGGTGGCGATCATTGGCCCACCCAATGCGGGAAAGTCGACATTGCTGAACCGGATCGCGCAAAGAGATATCGCGTTGGTCTCGGATATAGCTGGGACGACACGGGATGTCCTTGAATTGAGAACGGATCTGAAGGGTCTTCCCGTGACCTTCCTGGATACTGCCGGGCTGCGCGAGAGCGAGGATCTGGTAGAGCGTATGGGTGTTGCTCGGGCGACGGAAAGGGCGACCCGTGCCGATTTGCGCATTCATCTTTCAACTGATGGCGTTGCGGTTGGTCAGGCAGGCCAAGACGATCTGATCGTCCGTTCTAAAGCTGATCTTGGTCATTCGGACGAAATAGCCATTTCTGGAATGACCGGCGAGGGGGTCGCGGATCTTCTGGATCTGGTTTATGATCGTCTGGTTGTCAAGGCGGCTGATTCTGGTTTGATTGGTCACAAGAGGCAGGCGGAAGCACTGGAGCGGGCGGTTTCCTGGCTGGATCTTCGGCCGAGCACCGCGCCTGAGTTTGTCGCGGAAGCGATCCGGCGGTCTATCCGCGATCTTGAGGCCATGATTGGTAAGATCGACGCGGAGAACTATCTGGACGAAATTTTTTCGTCATTTTGCATAGGCAAGTAGGTGTTTCACGTGAAACAATATGACGTTGTGATCATCGGTGGTGGACATGCCGGGTTGGAGGCGGCAATGGCTTCGGCACGCATGGGGGTAAGCACCGCGCTGATTACTCTCCGCGATGACGATTTGGGCACCATGTCCTGTAATCCAGCCATAGGCGGGCTGGGGAAGGGCCATTTGGTCCGGGAAATTGATGCCATGGATGGCGTTATGGGGCGTTTGGCCGATGCGGCCGGAATCCAGTTTCGACTTTTAAACCGGCGCAAGGGTCCAGCAGTGCAGGGTCCACGTGCGCAGGCTGATCGAGATCTGTATCGTGCGGCCGCAAAAATTGCGGTAGATAGTCGAGCCGGGTTAACCGTGATCCTTGGGGAAGTTGCGGAAGTCAGCCATGAGGGTGGTCGTGTCCGGGGGGTTCGTCTGGATAGTGGCGAGGAGATTGTAGCAGGCCAGGTCATTCTAACGACCGGGACGTTCCTCAATGGTCTTATCCATATTGGCGAAGTCACGCGTCGGGCAGGACGCTGGGGCGGTCGCGCGTCGATTTCGCTTGCAGAATCGCTGCGCCCCCTGGGTTTACCACTTGGACGACTAAAGACAGGAACGCCTCCTCGGCTTCTACTACAAAGTATCGATTGGGACAGCCTGGATCAGCAACCAGGTGACAATGATCCGACAATGTTCTCTTATCTCAGCAATGGGCCTGTCACACAGCAGATAAGCTGTGCGATCACTCACACCAATGCATGCACGCATAAGATTATTCAGGATAACCTTGGCCGTTCGGCAATGTATGGCGGACGGATTGATGGTATCGGCCCGCGCTACTGTCCTTCGATCGAGGATAAGATCGTGCGTTTCTCAGATAAGGAATCGCATCAGATTTTTCTTGAGCCGGAAGGTCTCAATTCGGACCTGGTTTATCCGAACGGAATTTCGACTTCTTTGCCCGAAGATGTGCAGTTGGACTATGTTCGTTCCATCCGTGGTCTAGAACATGCCGAGATCATTCAGCCAGGCTATGCGGTCGAATATGATTATGTCGATCCTCGCGCATTGAATCTGTCACTTGAGTTGAAGTCGCTCAGCGGGCTATTTTTGGCAGGCCAGATCAATGGCACGACAGGATATGAAGAGGCAGCCGCGCAGGGGCTGGTGGCGGGGCTGAATGCGGCGTTACAGGCGCAGGGTAGGCATCCTGTGCATTTTAGCCGAACGCAAAGCTATATTGGCGTTATGATCGATGATCTTGTAACGCGAGGGGTGAGCGAACCTTATCGAATGTTTACCTCTCGGGCCGAATTCCGACTTTCACTTCGTTCCGATAATGCGGATCAGCGCCTGACACCACTGGGTATCGAACTAGGATGCGTGGAAGCCGAGCGAAAGGCTGCGTTTACCAATAAGGCGCAGATATATCGTGATGTTCGTGATAAGACCGAGAGCGTGAAATTCACGCCTAGTCAACTCAAGGCGGTTGGGATCGAAGTGCGGCAGGATGGTGTGTGGCGGTCGGCCTTTTCGCTTTTGGCGCAGCAGGATATTGATCCCGAAAAATTAGTCGGGCTTGATGCCCGATTGGCCGACCTGGATAAGCAAGCTTTAAACCAGGTTGCCATTGATGCGCTTTACCATCAATATGCAGACCGTCAAGCCCGTGACGCGGAGCTTCTTCGTAAGGAAGAGGCTATAAAAATCCCGGAATCTTTTGATTACGATGCAATTTCTGGCCTTTCCAACGAACTGAAGGCAAAATTTCGGGCCAGTAAACCACAAAACATCGCGGCGGCTTCGAAAATAGAAGGGATGACACCAGCTGCACTGACTCTTATCCTGGCGATCATTCGCGCAGGCGAACGTCGGTCTGCCTGATGATTGTTTCACGTGAAACAGAGAAGTTGCGCGGCTACGCGCAATTGCTTCGGAAATGGAATCCTGCAATAAACCTTGTTGCGCCTTCCACACTTCAGGATCTGGAAATCCGGCACATAGAAGACAGCCTTGGATTGAGCGAGATAGCCTCCAAGGCTCAGGGCCCATGGCTTGACATCGGTAGCGGCGGCGGACTTCCTGGTATCGTCCTTGGCATCATGCGGCAAGATCTACCCATAACCCTCATGGAGAGTGACAAGCGCAAGTGCAGCTTTCTCCGTACCGCGATCCGTGAGCTTGCGCTTTCCAACATTCAGGTTTTGAATGCTCGGATCGAAGAGGCTACGCCTCAGAACGTGGCCAATGTCAGCGCAAGGGCGCTTGCCCCCATGCCATTATTGTTGTCATATGTTTCGCGTCATAGCGCGAAGGATGGCCGAGCCTGGATCATGAAAGGGCGGAATTGGCAGAAAGAAGTTGTCGAGGCCCGCACATTCTGGTCCTTTGACTATATTCCGCATGAAAGCCGGCTAGAGCCCGGAGCAGCTATACTGGAAATTACAGGACTAAATCATGCCTGAAACCCGTGTCATCGCAGTTGCTAACCAAAAGGGCGGCGTTGGAAAAACGACCACTGCGATCAATCTGGGCGCCGCATTGGCAGAAGCGGGTCATGGCGTCGCCGTGATCGACTTGGATTCACAGGGGAATGCTTCAACTGGTCTTGGTATTCCACCTGAAGCACGTGATATTACGTCCTACGATCTTCTGACCGGAGATATTTCCTTTGACGAGACGCTGTTTCCGACTCTGGTGCCAAATCTTCAACTGGTGCCGTCAAGCCGTGATCTCTCTTCTATCGATTTTGAATTGTCTTCCCGTTCAGGCCGCACGCAGTTTTTGAAGCGGAAGCTTTCTACAGTCGAGAATTTCGATTTCATCCTGATAGATTGCCCGCCGGCGCTTGGTTTGCTGACTGTGAATGCCATGGTGGCGGCGCATAGCATTCTTGTGCCACTCCAGGCGGAGTTTTATGCGTTGGAAGGTCTCTCTCAGCTTTTGATGACTGTTCGCGAGGTTCGACAGTCCGCCAATCCCGATTTAAGGATAGAAGGGGTCTTGCTCACCATGTCTGATAATCGCAACAATCTATCGCAGCAGGTCGAAGCCGATGCGCGCAACACTCTGGCCGGCTTGGTCTATCAGACGGTGATTCCGCGCAATGTCCGCCTTTCGGAAGCACCTTCGCACGCTATGCCTGTGCTTCAATATGATTCTAATTCAAAGGGTAGCGTCGCCTATCGCCAGTTGGCGAAAGAGTTTCTGTCCCGTCAACTTACCACCGCCTAAGGAATGTCCATGTCCGATAACAAACTTGAAAAACGTGGTCTGGGCCGTGGTCTCTCTGCCTTGATGGCGGATGTCGATCTGCTTCCGTCGGAAAAACCCGCGCCGCGGCAGTTGCTTCCGGTTGAACAGGTGACGCCCAATCCCGACCAGCCAAGGCGTAGTTTCGCCCCAGAGACATTGCAGGAACTAGCGGAATCTCTACGTTCGAAAGGCATGCTTCAGCCGCTGATCGTTCGTCCACATCCAGTAGACCGCGGTCTTTACCAGATCGTTGCTGGAGAGCGCCGCTGGCGTGCCGCGCAGATAGCGCAATTGCACCAGGTTCCCGTCATCATTCGCGAACTGAACGACACCGAAGTGCTTGAGGTCGCTATTGTCGAGAATATCCAGCGTGCTGATCTCAACGCGATCGAGGAAGCCGCCTCTTATCGCCAGCTCATGGACCGTTTCGGCCATACGCAAGAGAAGCTGGGAGAGGCGCTGAACAAAAGCCGCAGCCATATCGCCAACTTGTTGCGCCTTCTGAATCTGCCCGATCAGGTCCAGACCTGGCTTAAGGAGGGTAAGCTGACCGCAGGACATGCGCGTGCCTTGATCACGGCGCCAAATGCGGTTGAACTGGCTCGAAAAGTGATCGAAAAGAATCTCTCCGTGCGTGAGACCGAGGAACTTGTCCGCCGCCAAGCCGAGACGCAGAAGGCGAAACCCGAGCGTAAGTCATCCGAGAAGGATGCTGATACTCGTGCTCTTGAGGGGGACCTTTCCGCACATCTCAAGATGAAGGTAGCGATCAACCATGCTGGGCAAGATGGTGGCCAGCTGGTCATCACCTATAGGGATTTGGAGCAACTCGATCGCCTTTGTCAAATTCTTGGAAATAACTGACACATTATCTTGTCGGCTCTGAACAAGCCTGAACACACTGATATTGTGTGATGATCCATCAGTTTGTTGAGGCTGGATCGCAAGGTTTCGTCATCTGGAGGCGGCAACCCTGCAATTTCCGGTCAGCGGTGAAGCTCCATTCCCACGCCCCCGAACA
>NZ_JASGGO010000026.1:0-59082 GCF_047605025.1 Paracoccus sp. (in: a-proteobacteria)
CGCCAGAGCCGGCAGTTAATCAAATATCGGGAGAGTTTTGAGACGCTCTGCCTGAAATCTGCGACAGATCCGCCGCTCCCGGAACATCAGGGGGTTTCGTTTCACACGTTCTTGTCGCATTCGCGACGCCACTTGCGACAGGCGCTACCTTGGGGTGACCGTTCGCTTTGTCCCTCATAGCCAACGCCTGCTTCCTGACACAGCGGGCCACCCCACCCCATCAGCCTTGAAGCGCGCGCCGGCCTCGCCGAAAGTCTGGGCATCTGGGCATCTGGGCATCTGGGCATCTGTCGCGGGGGGCCAGCCTTGGGCCTCTCTCAAGGCCGGCGCGTTCACCTGACGCTCCGGGGCGTTATCCGATCCTGGGAGGGATCAGACGGGTATCGCGGATCTGGCGACCGGCACCCTGGTCGAGGTGATGCCCCGGTGCCGCGACGCGCCCTTGCCGATGACGCTGCTCTTTCCGCATCGCCATTCCCTGCCGCAGCGGGTCACGGTCTTTGCCGACTGGCTTGAGGATCTGCTTCGTGAATATGTTCTCGCCTGAGGCTCCCTGGGGTGCGTGGGCACTGCGTGCCGATAACCTCAGGACCGCCGGAAGGCGCGCTCCCTCCCGAATATGTGCGCCACGCGCCACACGCAGTCCCAGCGCAACGCTTCCCTTGCCCGCCCATCTCGCCTAACCTCCGCCCCAAAGGAAAGGCACCCGCATGAGCCGTTACGAATACATCGCCATTCCCGCCCCCGCGCGCGGCGAAAAGACCAAAAGCGCCAAGGCCGGCATCGACCGTTTCGCGGCCACCCTGACCGACACGCTGAACCAGATGGCCGACGACGGCTGGAACTATGTGCGCGCCGAGACCCTGCCGGCCGAGGAACGTTCGGGCTTGACCGGCCGCAGCACCGTCTATCACAACCTGCTGATTTTCCGTCGCGCCCTGGTCGCCGAAGCGGCGGATCATGCCCATCTCCAGCCAGCGCGGGAAGTCGCGCCCCCGCTCGTCCCGGAGGCTGCGCCGCAGTCCGTCACCGCCCCCGAGGCCCAGACCCCGCCTGTGCGTGCTCCTTTCAGCCAGCCCATGCGCGCCATGCCGGAACGCGCCCAGTCCCGCGCGGCCGAGCCACCCCTGACCCGGCCCGAACCGCAACCGGCGGGGCCGCGCCTTGGGCCGGCCAGCCGCTGATTTCTTGCTTGTGAAAATATCCTGGGGTGAGCCCCCGTAAGGGGGCGAGGGGCAAAGCCCCTACCAATGCGGCGGGCGCTGGTCCGCAAGCGGGATCGTGCTGCCCTCGGCCTCGCGTTCGGCTTCGCGCTCCATAAGCAGTCCGACCCGGCGTGACAGCCGCGCGATCTCGCGCTCCTGGCGCGTGACGACCTCGGACAGATCCTCCGCCTGCCGCGCCAGATGCGCGACCGTCTCCTCCAGGCGTTCCAGCCGCTCCTGCTTGTCCATGACCTCACCATCCGTTAGACCCCCGCATGGTAGAAGCCCGAGGCGAACCATGGCGAAAGATCAGAAGAAACAACCCCGTCCCAAGGCCGAGACGCCCAAGGGGTTCCGTGACTATTTTGGCGCGGACGTGACCGAGCGCAAGCAGATGCTGGACCGCATCGCCGAGATTTATCATCGCCATGGCTTCGAGCCGCTAGAGACCAGCGCCGTGGAAACCGTCGAGGCTTTGGGCAAGTTCCTGCCCGATGTGGACCGCCCCAATGCCGGCGTCTTCGCCTGGCAAGAGGCCGAGGTGCCCGGCGGCGGCGCGGGCGACTGGCTGGCCCTGCGCTATGACCTGACCGCGCCCCTGGCACGCGTCGCGGCGCAGTTCCGCAACGATCTGCCCAGTCCCTACCGGCGCTATGCCATGGGGCCGGTCTGGCGCAACGAAAAGCCGGGGCCGGGGCGCTTTCGCCAGTTCTATCAATGCGATGCCGATACGGTGGGCAGCGCCTCGGTCGCGGCGGATGCCGAGATCTGCGCCATGCTTGCGACTGCCCTGGAACATGCCGGCATTCAGCGCGGCGATTACCTGATCCGCATCAACAACCGCAAGGTTCTGAACGGCATTCTTGAAGCGATGGGCGTGGCCGAGGGCAGGCCCGCCGACGATGTGCTGCGCACCATCGACAAGTTCGACAAGGTGGGTCAGGACGGCGTGCGCCAGCTTCTGACCACCGGCCGCAAGGACGAGTCGGGCGCGATGATCGAAGGCGTCGGCCTTGCCCCCGAACAGGCCGAACCCGTCATCGCCTTCCTGACCTCGAAAGGGGCCGACAACGCGGAAACGCTGAACAATCTGCGCGCCGCCGTGGGCATCTCGGCCGTGGGCGCCGAAGGGGTCGAGGAACTGGCGCAGATCAGCGACATGCTGGCCGCCATGGGCGTGGCCGAGGATCGGGCCATCATCGACCCTTCGATCGTGCGTGGCCTTGGCTATTACACCGGCCCGGTATTCGAGGCCGAGCTGACCTTCGAGATCCTTGACGACAAGGGCCGCAAGCGCCAGTTCGGTTCTGTCGCCGGCGGCGGGCGCTATGACGGGCTGGTCGAACGCTTCACCGGGCAGAAGGTGCCGGCGACCGGGGTTTCCATCGGCGTGGATCGCCTGCTGGCCGCCCTGCGCGCCAAGGGCTTGATGGGCGGTCAGGCCCAGGGCCCGGTCGTGGTGACCGTCATGGACCGCGACCGCATGGCCGATTACCAGGCCATGGCCGCCGAGCTTCGCGCCGCCGGAATCCGCGCCGAGGTCTATCTGGGTAACCCGAAGAATTTTGGCAACCAGTTGAAATATGCCGATAAACGTCAGTCCCCCGTGGCCATCATCCAGGGCGGGGACGAGGCTTTGCGTGGCGTCGTCCAGATCAAGGACCTGATCCTGGGCGCGAAAATCGCCGCCAAGGTCAGCCATGAGGAATGGAAGGCCCAGCCCGCCCAGACCGAGGTGCCGCGCGGTGATCTGGTCCGCGAAGTGCGGCGCATTCTGGGATGAGCAAGCGCGAGAAACAGGCCATCGGCCAGCAGATTCTGGCCGCCTTCCGCGCTGCCGGAGCCAAGGAGGTCGCGCCCGACCTGCTTTTGCCCGCCGAGACGCTGCTGGACCTTTACGGCGAGGATATCCGTGCCCGCGCCTATGTCACCCAGGATCCGATCCGGGGCGAGGTCATGCTGCGCCCCGACTTCACCGTTCCCGTCGTGCAGATTCACATGCAGGGCGGTGCCGAGCCGGCGCGCTACTGCTATCTGGGTGAGGTCTTTCGCAAGCAGGACCAGGGCGAGATCCAGCCAGAACACCCGCGCGACAATGAGTTTCTGCAAGCGGGGTTCGAACTTTTCGCCCGCGATGCCGATGCCGATGCCGAGGTTTTCGCGCTGTTTCATAATATCCTCGCCCCGCTGCGCTTGCAGGCCACCATGGGCGACATGGATCTGCTGATGGATGCGGTCCGCGCGCTGCCCCTGTCCGAGGCGCGGCGCGCGGCGCTTTTGCATCACATCTGGCGGCCCCGGCGCTTCGCCCGCCTGCTGGCGCGGTTTGCCGCGCCGCCCCAGCCGCGCGGCTCCGCCGCTTCCTGCGCGCCCTGGAACGGGCTACGCTCGCGCGAGGAAATGCAGGCGCGGATCGACCGGCTTCAGGCCGATAAGGACGAGGCCCCGCTGCCCGCGATCTGGATCGAACGGCTGGAGCGGCTTTTTGCCATTGATGCGCCCGCCCCCGAGGCGCTGCGCCAGTTGCGCGACCTGGCGGCCGAGATCCCCGAGATCATCGAGGCGGTCGAGCGGCTGGACCGCAACCTTTCGCTGCTTGCCGCGCGCGGCATAGATGCTGACGCGATCCGCTATGACGCCAGCCATGGCCGGCATACGATGGAGTATTACGACGGCATGACCTTCAGCTTCATGGCCGAGGGACGGGCCGACTGGCCTCCGGTCGCCACCGGCGGGCGCTATGACGCATTGGCGGCGGTGCTGGGGCAGGGGCGCGCCATTCCCGCCGTGGGCGGCATCATTCGTCCAGGTCTGATCTTCGAGATGGGGGCCGCGATCTTGGAGAAATCGGCATGATTCGCCTGGGTGTGCCCTCGAAGGGGCGGCTGATGGAGCAGACCTTCGAATGGTTCGCGGCGCGCGGCGTGCGCCTGTCGCGCGCTGGCTCGGACCGGGAATATGCCGGCAGGGTCGACGGCGCCGAGAACGTCGCCCTGGTGCTGCTTTCGGCGGGTGAGATCCCGCGCGAACTCAAGGCCGGGCGCATCCATCTGGGCGTCACCGGCACCGATCTGATCCGCGAAAAGCTGGCCGGCTGGCGCAGCCATGTCGAGGAGCTGGCGCCCATGGGCTTCGGCCATGCCGACCTGATCCTGGCGGTTCCCGCCTGCTGGGCCGATTGCGACAGCCTGGACGATTTCGCCGCCATCGCCCGCGATTTCCGCGCCGAGCATGGCTTCCGCCTGCGCATCGCGACCAAGTATCACCGGCTCGTGCGGGCCTGGCTTTCGGCCGAGGAAGTGGCGGATTACCAGCTTGTGGACAGCCAGGGCGCGACCGAGGGCACCGTCGCGAATCTGACCGCCGAGGCGATAGCGGACATCACCTCCTCGGGCGAGACGTTGCGGGCGAACCACCTGAAGATCCTGGGCGAGGCCCCGATTCTGCGCAGCCAGGCAACGCTGCTGCGTTCGCTTGCCGCAGGCGACACGGATGATGTGCACGCCTTCGCCGCGCGGCTGGGGCTTCGGTAACCCGAGCCCCGAAGGACGCGTTGGGGCCTTGCAATGACAAGGAAAATTCCATGTCATGCGACCATGATCCCCGCCGCGGGACGTGCGGATGCGCGCATCCGGGGGCGCTGAGGCCGCGACGAACGCCAGGACCGATGCGTATCCGGTCAAGCTCTGAGCGCAGCTTTGGCGGCACGGGTGCATGGGTATTTGGAAAACGAAGAAGGGCCGAACTGGAGCCTGGCGCATGCGTGGGCTTTTCGTGGATTGGCTGCGGCGGTGTGGATCATGGCCTCGGCCGGGTTTGCCTGGCGCGCATGGCGATGGGTTTGGGTTCCGCATGCTTGTGGAAGGCGTTCTCGACGGCGTGATGGCAGGCGAATCTTTGGCATCGATCCTGCGCTTCCGCGCGGAAGGGATGTCGCGAGATGGCGATCAGGGCGCTCAATTTGGTGGCGGCATTATGACGCTGCCCGCGCCGGCCTGGCCTGGGCTACCCAAACCATCATTTGGATCGGGTCCGGGCCGTCTGCCCATTGAAGCGGCCAATGGCCCGGCTTTCAGCCACCTTCACGCCCTGGCTCTTGGCGTTTTGGCCGTGACGGTGGCTCTTGGCGATCGTCGGGGCGGCCAGGGCATGTTTCAGGCGGGATTATCCGGCGCGACCCTTGCCTGCCGGGCATCCGTCGGTATATCGCGATCACATCCGGGCCGGCTTGGGACGTAGCGCATGCTTTAGTCGGGCAAGCCTACCAGAGCGCGGGCGAAGTCCCGGGCGTCGAAGGCGTCGAGATCGTCGATCTGCTCGCCCACGCCTATGGCATGGATCGGCAGACCGAAACGGTCGGCAAGTGCCACCAGAACGCCGCCCCGCGCCGTGCCGTCCAGCTTGGTCATCACCAGGCCCGAGACATCGGCGAGCTTCTGGAAGGTCTCGACTTGGCCCAGAGCGTTCTGGCCGGTGGTGGCGTCCAGGATCAGCAGCGTATTATGTGGCGCCGAGGGGTCCTTCTTGCGGATGACGCGGACGATCTTGGCCAGTTCCTCCATCAGATCCTGGCGGTTTTGCAGGCGCCCGGCGGTGTCGATCATCAGCAGATCGGCGCCCTCGGCCTCTGCCCGGCTCATGGCGTCGAAGGCGAGGCTTGCGGGGTCCGAGCCTTCGGGGGCGGTCATCACCGGCACGCCGGCGCGCTTGCCCCAGACCTGCAACTGCTCGACTGCGGCGGCTCGGAAGGTGTCACCCGCAGCGATCACCACATTCTTGCCCGCCGCCTTGAACTGGCTGGCGAGCTTGCCGATTGTCGTGGTCTTGCCCGAACCGTTGACGCCCACGACCAGCACCACCTGCGGGCGCTTGGGGTAGATTGGCAGCGGCCTTGCCACGGGGGTCATGATCCGCGCAATCTCATCGGCCAGAAGCTGCTTCAGTTCCGTGGCCGAGATACGCCGGCCCATGCGACCCTCGGCGATATTGGCGGTGACCCGCAGCGAGGTGTCGACGCCCATGTCCGACTGTATCAGCATTTCCTCAAGCTGTTCCAGCATCTCGTCGTCCAACTCGCGCCGAGGTTCTGCGGGGGCGCCGGTGCTGCCGAAAATGCGCCCGATCAGGCCAGGACGCGGCGTTTCCGGCGGCGCTTCCGGAGGCGGTGCGAGGGCAGGGCTTGGCTGCGCGGACAGGGGGGTGGCCTGGGGCGACTCCCCCCCCTCGTCCCCGCCTTCGGCGACGATGTCGTCCAGTCCCGCGCCGATCTTCGACGATGAGCGCGTCAGGCGGTCGCGCAGTTTCGAGAAAAACGACATAGCCCCATCCTTCCAAATAGCCGCGTCGAACCTAGGCATTTCCGCGCCGAAGGGAAAGCGCCCTCTGTTTTCTTTCTTGTCCAAATATCCCGGGGTCTGGGGCGGAGCCCCAGCAGGGCAGTTCCCGGGAAAAGCCGCGCTGATCGGGCGTTTCCCAACCCGAAGTAGGCTTCGGCATGCATGATGCCGATCCCGAACGGCGCTGTCCGCCCCGATCACTACGATCGTCGCCAGCCTCGGGGCCTAGGGGATGTCCGGCCGCGCCGAGGTGGCGCAGACGGCCTCCGCCGCGCAGGTTTCGGCGCATTGAGAAGAGGTCCGTCCCCCTTCTCAATGCCGGCCCCTCAAGCGTGCTTTCGCAAAGCCGCGACGCCGGGCAGGTCCTTGCCCTCCATCCACTCCAGGAAGGCGCCGCCCGCGGTCGAGATAAAGGTGAAGTCCTCCGCCACACCGGCCTTGTTCAGCGCCGCCACCGTGTCGCCCCCGCCCGCCACCGAGATGAGCCTGCCTTCGCGTGTCAGCCGTGCCGCCTCTTGCGCCGCCGCATTGGTCGCGGTGTCGAACGGAGCGATCTCGAAGGCGCCGAGCGGGCCGTTCCAGATCAGCGTGCGCGATGCCTCGAACACCTCGCGCACCGCCGCGACCGTCAGCGGGCCGGCATCCAGGATCATCGCATCGGTGGGGCAGGCGTTGGCGGCCAGGGTCTCGCTGGCCGCGCCGGCCTTGAATTCGCGTGCCACCACCACGTCCACGGGCAGGTGGATCCTGCATCCAGAGGTCTCGGCCTTGGCCAGGATCCCGCGCGCGGTATCGGCCATGTCGCGTTCGGCCAGGGATTTGCCGACCTCGGTGCCCTGCGCGACCAGGAAGGTGTTTGCCATGCCGCCGCCGATCACCAGATGATCGACCTTGGTGATCAGGTTCCCCAGCAGATCGAGCTTGGTCGAGACCTTGGCCCCCCCCACCACCGCGACCACGGGCCGCTGCGGCTCGCCCAGGGCGGCGTTCAGGGCCTTCAGCTCCGCTTCCATCAGCCGGCCGGCGGCAGCGGGCAGAAGCTGCGCGATCCCCTCGGTCGAGGCATGGGCGCGATGCGCCGCTGAAAAGGCGTCGTTCACATAGGCTTGACCCAAGGCGGCCAGCGAGGCCGCGAAAGTGGCGTCGTTTGCCTCCTCGCCCTCATAGAACCGGGTGTTCTCCAGCAGCAGCACGTCGCCGGGCTGCAAATCGGCCACGGCGCGCTTGGCCGGGCCGCCGATGGCCTCGTCCGAGAATTTCACCGCCTGGCCAAGCGCCTGCTCCAGCGCGGGCAGCACCACCTTCAGGCTCATGCTGTCGACGCGCTTGCCCTTGGGCCGGTCGAAATGCGCCAGCAGCACCGGGATGCCGCCCTTGGCCTGGATGTCCTTGACCGTGGGCACGATCTTTTCGATCCGGGTCGCGTCGGTCACCTGGCCGTTCTCGACCGGGACGTTCAGATCCACGCGGGTCAGCACGACCTTGCCGTCAAGGTCCAGGTCGTCGATCGTGTTGAAATCGGCCATGCTTCGTCCTTTCCTTTGGGGCACTCGCGGCCCTGACGGGTTGTCCCGCATCATGACATTCGCGTCAACCGGCAGGTCGCAGGATGGTTCCGGTCGAACCGCTCTGCAATGCTGGCGTTGTATGGGCGCAACGAAATGCTTATGGCTTTCGCCCAAGCCAGCAGAAGGAGACCGCCATGGCCGAGATCAAGGATCCCGAAAACACCATCATCATCGAACTGAAGGACGGGCCGGTGGTCATCGAGCTTTTGTCCGACGTAGCCCCGAAACATGCCGAGCGGATGAAGGAACTGGCCCGCGCCGGGAAATATGACAACGTGGCCTTCCACCGCGTGATCGAGGGCTTCATGGCCCAGACCGGCGACGTGGAGCACGCGAACATGGAAAACAATTACAATCCGGGCCGGGCGGGCACGGGCGGCTCGGACCTGCCGGACCTGCCGGCGGAATTCTCGCGCCTGCCGCATGACCGGGGCACGCTGGGCGCCGCGCGCTCGATGAACCCCAACAGCGCCAACAGCCAGTTCTTCATCAACTTCAAGGACAACCATTTCCTGAACGGGCAATACACGGTCTATGGCCGGGTGATTTCGGGGATGGAGGCCGTGGACAAGATCGCCCGTGGCGAGCCGCCGGCGAAACCGGACCGGATGATCTCGGTCAAGGTGGCCGCCGATGTCGCGTAAGCTTGGCGCGGCGGTTCTGGCCCTGGTCTTGGCGGGTCCCGCCCTGGCCGAGGGCCTGCCGGGCGTGACCGATGGTCCCGGCCCGAACCTGGTGATCGAGGTCGCGGATGCCAAGGGCGCGGCCAAGGGCAGGATCGTGCTGGATCTTTACGCCGACAAGGCGCCGAAGCATGTCGAGCGGCTGGTCGGGCTGGCGAAATCCGGCGCCTATGACGGGGTGGTGTTCCATCGCGTGATCGACGGTTTCATGGCCCAGACCGGAGACGTGGAATTCGGCAAGCATGGCGGTGATACCGCGCGCGCGGGCATGGGCGGCTCGAAGCAGCCCGACCTGCGGGCCGAGTTCAACGAGGTCAGCTTCCAGCGCGGCACCGTGGGCATGGCCCGCGCCCAGAACCCGAACAGCGCCAACAGCCAGTTCTTCATCGATCTGGCCCCGGCCGAGTTCCTGGACGGGCAATATACCGTCGTCGGCCAGTTGGTCGAAGGCTGGGACGTGCTGAACGCGATCAAGAAGGGCGACCCGGCCGCGAATGGCGCGGTGCTGGATCCCGATTACATGGCCAAGGTCTCGGTCGCCGAGTGACCCTTGTAGGCCCCGCCTCGTGCGGGGCTTTCTTTCCGCCGGAGATGCGATGACCACGCTTTACATCGACGCCGATGCCTGCCCGGTGAAAGCCGAGGCCGAGCGCGTCGCCACCAGGATGCGCCTGCCGATGGTGCTGGTCTGCAATGGCGGGCTGCGGCCGTCGGCCAATCCCTTCGTGAGCCTGCGGATCGTCCCGGACGGCCCGGACGAGGCCGACAAGTGGATCGCGGCGTCCTGCGGTCCGGGCGATGTGGTCGTCACCTCGGACATTCCCCTGGCGGACCGCTGCCTGAAGGCCGGCGCGCAGGTGATCCAGCCGAATGGCGAGGTGCTGACCCTGGCCAATATCGGCGGCAGGCTGGCCACACGGGATCTGATGCAGGATATGCGCGCCTCGGACCCGTTCATGCAGGGAAGGGGTGGGGCTTTCGGCAAGGCGGACAGGGCGCGGTTTCTTCAGGCGCTGGACCGGGTGATGGCGGCGGCGGTGCGGGTGGGAAGCGGTTGATCGGCGGCCGGGCAGACGGCTGTAAGGCCAAAAACTCGAGCGAAGAAAGGCATTGGTGTTGTCGAGCATTCGACATAGCCTGACATGATGAGATGGAGGCCGGAATGCCTACCGAGATCGTCGTCGTCGCGACAGTGCTGCTTCTCTACGCGGCCATTGTCGTCAGTCCGGGTCCGAACTTCGCTCTGATTTCCCGTCTGGCAATCTCCGGTGCAAGGCAAACCGCCATCGGCGCAACTCTTGGTCTGGCCTGTGCCGGAACTCTCTATGCGATCCTAAGCATGTCCGGCCTTGCCCTGCTGCTGACCCGGATCGGCTGGCTGGCGGGGGCGGTGCAGATCGCCGGGGGCCTGTTTCTTGTCTATCTGGGCGTCAAGGGATGGTTGCATCGTCCTGCCCCTGACGATGAGCGCGGCGTTCCTTTGGCGCAGGACCGCTTCGCTCGGGGGCTGCGCCTCGGGCTGCTCGTCAACCTGAGCAACCCGAAGGGGATCGCGTTCTTCATCAGCCTCTATGCCGCGACCATTCCGCTGGACACGTCTACAGCCGCGAGGATCGCGATCCTCGGCGGTGGCTTCGCGCTGGAAATCCTGTGGTATGGGCTGGTGATCTGGCTGCTGTCCACGGGGCCGGCGCGAGCGGCCTACAGGCGGTTCGGGGTCTGGATCGAGCGCGTCATGGGAACCTTTCTGGTGCTTTTCGGCCTCCGCCTCATCTTCGAGAGGCGGACATGACCGGCAGATTCAAGGAGGTGGAAAGGGCGGTTCTCTGCTGGCTGGCGACCGTGGATGCCCGAAACCGGCCGAATGTCTCGCCCAAGGAAATCTATGCCGAAACCGGCGCGAACCGGCTGGTCATCGCCGATATCGCCTCGGCGCGAAGCGTCAGGAACATTCGCGAAAATCCGGCGGTCTGCGTCAGCCTGATCGACATTTTCCTGCAACGCGGGCGCAAGCTGGAAGGCCTGGCGGAAATCATCGCCCCCGACCACCCGGATTTCGCGACCTTGTTGGCACCGCTGCTGGAAAGGAGTGGCGGCGCGTTTCCGATCCGCCATGTGATATCCGTCGATGTCAAGCAAGTCTCGCCCATCCTTGCGCCGAGCTATGTCCTTTTGCCGGATCGAAGCGAGGCGGAGCTGCGTAGGGATGCCTATCGCACCTACGGGGTGCTGCCGATCCAAGAGTGATTGCTTCGTCCCGCCAAGCGGACCGCTTGAAGCGCCCGCAAGAAGCGATCAGGCGTGAGCCGGGATGGATGAACGATCAGCGTGCCCGAAACCTTGGCATCGGAAGTCAGGAGTCCGACAGATAGTCCGCTGAAACGTAACCCGAGACACCCGGTTTGGCGGCGAGCGAGACCCTGCACCAGAGTTTGCCGGCTTTCGTCACGCAGTCGTGGCGCCTCAGCCGAGGAAAATCAGTCGAAAACTCCAGTTCCAAACGATCCAGTTCTCAGCGGGCAGAGCAATCCTGATCGCGACCCAATAAATGAGCCTGAAACGGTGGAGACCAACGAACGGCAGCACTGGTTCCTGACTCGGGTCGTGGAAGGTGGCCGGCAGGTGTGTCCGGGCGCGGGCAGGATGACGGGGCATCGTGTCGGGATCGGGCTTTCCGATTGCCTCCCTTGATATGCGGGGGGCTTCGGCGGTGATCGGCGGTTTGGGGCGTGGCACCGCCAAATCCCGCTTGGATGAGAGGCCGAGCGGGATCCGCCATGGGGACGGTATGCGGATATGCCCGGCGGATGCCCGCGTCGGGGTCGATTTCTACAGGATCAAGCGCACGGTCCACTGCCCGAACGGGCCAGCCCAAGACCGCCGCCTGAGCCGCGCTTAGCTGGCCTCGGCGGTGGCCGGATAGCCGATTCTCCCAAGTGCCGCGCGGATCTCGTCCAGGGTTGCCGGGTCCTCGATGGTCGCGGGGGGCTTGAAGCTTTCGCCGTCGGCGATCCTGGTCATCGTGGCGCGCAGGATCTTGCCCGAGCGCGTCTTGGGCAGGCGCTCGACGATGCAGGCCGATTTGAAGGCCGCCACCGGGCCGATGCGGTCACGCACCAGCGCCACCACCTCGCGCAGCACCTGCTCATGGGGCGTGTCCGTGCCGGCCTTGAGGCAGAGGAACCCCACCGGAGACTGGCCCTTCAGGGCATCGGCGGCGCCGATCACGGCGCATTCGGCGACGGCGGGATGGCTTGCAAGCGCCTCTTCGATCGCCCCGGTCGAGAGGCGATGCCCCGCCACATTGATCACGTCATCGGTGCGCGCCATGATGAAGACATAGCCGTCTTCGTCGATATAGCCCGCATCGCCCGTCTCGTAATAGCCGGGGAAGCGGTCGAGATAGCTTTTGCGGAAACGGTCATCGGCATTCCAGAGCGTCGGCAGCGTGCCGGGGGGCAGGGGCAGCTTGATCGCGACGGCGCCCAGGGTGCCGGGCGCGACGGGATGGCCGCCCTCGTCCAGGACCTGCACGTCATAGCCCGGCATCGGCATCGAGGGACTGCCAAGCTTGGTCGGCAGGATCTCGATGCCCAGCGGGTTCGCGACGATGGCCCAGCCGGTCTCGGTCTGCCACCAGTGATCCACCACCGGCACGCCCAGATGGTCCTGCGCCCATTTCACCGTTTCGGGATCGGCGCGCTCTCCGGCCAGGAACAGGCCCTGAAGGTCGTGCAGCTTGTAGCGGCGGATCCATTCGCCGTCGGGATCCTCGCGCCGGATGGCGCGCAGCGCGGTGGGGGCGGTGAAAAAGCTTTTGATGCGGTGGTTCTGGATGGTGCGCCAGAAGACGCCGGGATGCGGGGTGCCGACGGGTTTGCCCTCGAAGACGACGGTTGTGGCCCCGGCGATCAGCGGGCCATAGCAGATATAGCTGTGCCCAACGACCCAGCCCACATCCGAGGCCGCCCAGAACCGATCCCCGGCGCCGATATTGTAGATATTGGTCATCGACCATTGCAGCGCCACCAGATGGCCCGCCGTGTGCCGCACCACGCCCTTGGGCTGGCCGGTCGTGCCCGAGGTGTAAAGGATATAGGCGGGATGGTTGCCCGGAACCGGGACGCATTCGGCGGGCTTCACGCCGTATTGGAAGCCGTGCCAGGAAAAATCGCGGCCCTCGACCAGCTTCGCGACCTCTTCCTCGCGCTGAAAGATCACGCAGAATTCGGGCTTGTGGCTGGCTTGGTCGATGGCGGCGTCCAGCAACGGCTTGTAATGGACGACCCGGTTCGGCTCCAGTCCGCAAGAGGCGGCGATGATCGCCTTGGGTTGGCAATCGTCGATCCTGACCGCCAGCTCATTGGCCGCGAAGCCGCCGAAGACCACGGAATGCACCGCGCCCAGGCGCGCGCAGGCCAGCATCGCCTCGACCGCTTCGGGGATCATCGGCATGTAGATGATGACGCGGTCGCCCTTTTCGACGCCGCGCATGCGCAGGGCACCGGCAAGGCTGGCCACCCGTTTCTGCAATTGGCGATAGGTGATGCCCTTGGTCGAAAGCGTGATCGGGCTTTCATGCATCAGCGCGATCTGGTCGCCCCGCCCGGCCTCGACATGGCGGTCCACGGCGTTCCAGCAGGTGTTGACCAGCCCGTCCGAGAACCATTCGTAGATCGGTGCCCGCTCATCGAACAGCGCCTTTGAGGGTTTGCGCACCCAGTCGATGGCCTCGGCGGCCCGCATCCAGAATCCTTCGGGATCCCCTTGCCAGGCAGAATAGACCTCGCGATACCCCATTCCATCCCCTCCCCAAAAGCGACAGGGCGGATGTTGGCCCTGCCAGGCAAGCCAGGCAAGGGCCTTGATGTCGCAGTTCCCGCCGCAGGGCGGGGGGTCAGCCGTAATGGCCGACCGGGCTGCCCGCCAGGGCGCTCATGTTCAGCAGGCCGCGCGCGGTGATCGAAGGGGTCACGATATGCGCCTTGTTGCCCAGGCCCATCAGGATCGGCCCGACCTCAAGGCCGCGCGCGCGCATCTTCAGCGCGTTCCTGACGCCCGAGGCGGCATCGGTTCCGGCGAAGATCAGCACGTTCGCCACCCCCTCCAACCGCGAGCCGGGGAAGATCCGTTCGCGCAGTTCGGGGTCCAGCGCCGCGTCCACATGCATTTCGCCGTCATACATGAAGTCCGGCTCCATCGCATCCAGCAGCGCCAGCGCATCGCGCATCTTGCGCCCGCTATAGGTGTCGAGATTGCCGAATTGCGAATGCGAGCACAGCGCGATCTTGGGCGTCACGCCGAAGCGGCGGACATGGCGGGCGGCGCCGATCGCGGCCTCCATCACCTGTTCGGGCGAGGGGTCGTGATTGCATTGCGTGTCGGCGATGAAGAGGGGGCCTTCCTCAAGGATGATCATCGACAGCGCGCCCACGGGGTGCAGGCCGTCGCGCGCCAGGATCTCGCGGACATAGCGCAGATGCCAGCTATATTGCCCGAAGGTGCCGCAGATCATGCTCTCCGCCTCGCCGCGATGGACCATGACGGCGGCGATGGCGGTGGTGTTGGTGCGCATGATGGCGCGTGCGATATCGGGGCTGACGCCCTGGCGGGCCATCAATTCGTGATAGGTTTCCCAGTATTGGCGGTAACGCGGGTCGTTTTCGGGGTTCACGATCTGGAAATCGCGGCCGGGGCGGATCGGCAGGCCGGCGCGTTCGGCGCGCATCTCGATCACATCCGGGCGGCCGATCAGGATCGGCGCGTCATTGGTTTCCTCAAGCATGGCGTTCGCGGCTTGCAGGACCCGCTCGTCCTCGCCCTCGGCGAAGACGATCCGGCGTTCGGCAAGCTGGGACGCCTCGAAGATCGGGCGCATGATCAGGGCCGAGCGGAAGACCGAGCCGTCGAGCTTGCGCTTGTAGCCCTCCAGGTCCTCGACGGGACGGGTGGCCACGCCGGTCTGCATCGCGGCCTTGGCCACGGCCGAGGAGACGATGCCCACCAGCCGCGGGTCGAAGGGCTTCGGGATCAGGTATTCGGGGCCGAAGCTCAGCGTCTCGCCGCGATAGGCGGCGGCGGCCTCGGCGGTGGTGGTGGCGCGGGCCAGCGCCGCGATCCCCTCGATGCAGGCAATCTGCATGTCGTCGTTGATCGTGGTCGCGCCCACGTCCAGCGCGCCCCGGAAGATGAAGGGGAAGCACAGCACGTTGTTGACCTGGTTCGGATAGTCGCTGCGGCCGGTGGCGATGATCGCGTCGGGGGCGACGGCGCGCGCGTCCTCGGGCAGGATCTCGGGGGTGGGGTTGGCCAGCGCGAAGATGATCGGGCGCCTGGTCATGCGCGATACCATGTCCGGGGTCAGCACGCCGGGACCGGAAAGGCCCAGGAACATGTCCGCGCCCTCGATCACCTCGGACAGCGTGCGCAGGTCCGTATCCTGGGCATAGGCGGCTTTCTGCGGGGTCATGTCCTCGGCCCGGCCTTTCCAGATCAGGCCGTGGATGTCGCAGAGCCACACGTTCTCACGCTTGACGCCCAGCTTCAGCAGCATGTTCAGGCAGGCGATGCCCGCCGCGCCGCCGCCGGTCGAGACGATCTTGATGTCCTCGAACCGCTTGCCGACGACATGCAGCGCGTTGGTCGCGGCGGCGCCCACGACGATGGCGGTGCCGTGCTGGTCGTCGTGGAACACCGGGATGTTCATCCGCTCGCGGCACAGCTTTTCAACGATGAAGCAGTCGGGGGCCTTGATGTCTTCCAGGTTGATCGCGCCGAATGTCGGCTCAAGCGCGCAGACGATGTCGGCAAGCTTGTGGGGATCGGCCTCGTTCAATTCGATGTCGAAACAGTCGATATTGGCGAATTTCTTGAACAGAACCGCCTTGCCTTCCATCACCGGCTTGCTGGCAAGCGCGCCGATATTGCCCAGCCCCAGAACGGCGGTCCCGTTCGAGACGACGGCGACCAGATTCCCGCGCGAGGTATAGCGCGCCGCCGTGGCCGGGTCGGCCTTGATTTCAAGGCAGGCTTCGGCGACGCCGGGGGAATAGGCCCGGCTAAGGTCGCGGCCATTGGCAAGGGGCTTCGTCGCCCGCACCTCAAGTTTGCCGGGGCGCGGAAACTCGTGATAATCCAGCGCCGCCTGCCTTGCGCTGTCCTGCCTGCGGTCTTCCATGGCCCTGCCTCCCTTCAAGATGGTTCAGCGTTAAACCGTTTTTTGTCTGGGGAACAGGGGTGTCCGCCGCAAGGGCCGGACTTGCGTCCCGAAGGGGCCGGACGCAATGTTGCGGGCAAGGGATCACAGGAATGCGAAAGGCATGGGCATGAGCCTCTTGGATGCGGCGCGCGAGGTGCGGGAACGGGCTTATGTGCCCTACTCCAGGTTCAAGGTGGGGGCCGCCGTGCGCGGCGCCTCGGGGCGGATCTATCAGGGCTGCAATGTCGAGAATGTGGCCTATCCCGAGGGCACCTGCGCTGAAGCGGGCGCCATCGCCTATATGGTCGCCTGTGGCGAGACCGAGATCACCGAGGTCGCGGTGATCGCCGACAGTCCCAGCCCCGTGCCCCCCTGCGGCGGCTGCCGCCAGAAGCTGGCCGAGTTCGGGCGCGCCGATACGCCCGTGCTGCTGGCCACGACCAGCGGCAAGACGCTGGCGACCACCATCGGCGAATTGTTGCCGGGGCGCTTCGATATCTCGCATATGTCGGGCATCGAATGAGCCATCCCGATCCGCGACCGGCCATCGCCGCCGTGCGGGACGGCCGGGGTCTTGGCCTGCGGGATGCGGCCATGATCGCCCAGGGGCTGGCTCAGGGCTGGCTCAGCGATGCCCAGGCCGCAGCCTTCGCCATGGCCGTGCTGACGCGCGGTCTTGATCCCGAGGGACGCGTCGCCCTGACCTGCGCGATGCGCGATTCCGGCGGGGTGCTGCGCTGGGACGTGCCGGGGCCGGTGCTGGACAAGCATTCGACGGGCGGCATCGGCGATACGGTCAGCCTGATCCTGGCCCCGGTCCTGGCGGCATGCGGCGCCTATGTGCCGATGATCTCGGGGCGGGGGCTAGGCCATACCGGCGGGACTCTGGACAAGCTGGAGGCGGTGCCCGGCCTGCGCTGCGACCTGAACGAGGCGGAGTTGCGCGCCGTGGTCGACGAGGCCGGCTGTGCCATCGTCGCGGCGGGGCGCGATCTGGCGCCCGCCGATGCGCGGCTTTACGCCATTCGCGACGAAAGCGCGACGGTCGGTTCGCTCGACCTGATCACCGCCTCGATCCTGTCCAAGAAGTTGGCGGCGGGGCTGGACGGGCTGGTGCTGGATGTCAAGCAGGGCTCGGGCGCGTTCCTGCAAAGCTTCGAGGCGGCGCATCGGCTGGCGACCGCGCTGGTCGAGACGGCAAGCGGCGCCGGCTGCCGGACCCGCGCCTATGTCACCGACATGGACCAGCCCCTGGCCCGCGCCGCCGGGAACGCGCTGGAACTGCGCCAGGCGATCGCGGTGCTGACCGGCGGCGCGGGGGCCAAGGCGGCGGGCGCCCTGCGCGATCTGTCGCTGACGCTTTCGGATGCCTGCCTGGACCTGGGGGGCCTGGAGGGCGCGGCGCAGGCGCTTGCCTCGGGCGCGGCGGCCGAGCGTTTCGCGCGGATGGTCGCGGCGCAGGGCGGGCCGTGCGACCTGCTGGAAAACCCTGACCGTCATCTGCCCCCGGCGCCGGTCGTGCTGCCGGTGCCGGGCCGGGGCCGTGTCGCCGCCATCGACACCCAGGCGCTGGGGCATGCCGTGGTGGCGCTGGGGGGCGGGCGGCTGATCGCCTCGGACCGGATCGATCCGCGCGTGGGCCTGTCGGACCTGTTGCGCATCGGCGATGAGGCCGGGGCGGACCACCCGTTGGGCTTCGTCCATGCCGCCAGTCTTTCCGCCGCCGAGGCCGCCGTCGCCAAGGTCCAGGCCGCCTACCATCTGGGCGAGGGGCCACCGCCCAGCCCGCTGATCCGTCATGAGGTGCTGCCCGAATGACCGATCCTCCCCCCGAGCAGCGCCGCGCCTTCCTGATCGTCATGGATTCCGTGGGCATCGGCGGCGCCCCGGATGCGGATGCCTATTTCAACGCGGGCCTGCCCGATACCGGCGCGAACACGCTGGCCCATATCGCCGCCGCGCGCCCCCTGCGGATGCCGAACCTGGACCGGCTGGGCCTTGGCGCCGCGATCCGGCTGGCAAGCGGGGCCAGCGCGCCGGGTCTTGGCGTCGCGCCGCAGGGGCTTTGGGGCGCGGCAAGCGAGGTCTCGCGCGGCAAGGACACCCCCTCGGGCCATTGGGAGATCGCGGGTGTCCCGGTGCCCTGGGACTGGCATTACTTCCCGAATACGCGCCCCTGCTTGCCGCCCGAGCTAAGCGGGGCCATCGCGCGGGCGGCGGGGACTCAGGGGATCCTTGGCGACGAGCACGCCTCGGGGACCGAGATCATCGACCGCCTGGGGGCCGAGCATCTGCGCCGGGGCTGGCCGATCTGCTACAGCTCCGCCGACAGCGTGCTGCAAATCGCCGCGCATGAAGAAGCCTTCGGGCTTGAGCGGCTGCTGAAGCTGTGCCGCGACGTGGCCGCGCTGGTCCATCCGATGCGCGTGGGCCGCGTCATCGCGCGCCCCTTCACCGGACCCGAGGGCCGTTTCACCCGCACCGCGAACCGCCGCGACTATGCCATCGCCCCGCCCGGCCGGACCATCCTGGACGCGGCCCATGCCGCCGGTCGCCCGACCCATGCCGTGGGCAAGATCGGGGACATCTTCTCGCATCGGGGCATCGACCATCTGCACAAGGGCGGCGGCGATGCCGATCTGGCCGCGCATCTGCTGCGGCTTGGGGACGAAGCCCCGCCGGGCAGTCTGACCTTCGCCAATTTCGTCGAATTCGACAGCGTTTACGGCCATCGCCGCGACATTGCGGGTTATGCCGGGGCGCTGGAATGGTTCGATGGCATCGCCGGGCGGTTCCTTGCGCGGCTGCGGCCCGGTGATCTGGCGATCTTCACCGCCGATCACGGCAACGATCCCAGTTGGCGCGGCACCGACCACACCCGCGAGCGGGTGCCGGTCCTGGGCTGGGGTCATGGCCCCAGCCCCGTGGGTCTGGTCGGTTTTTCGGACATCGCGGCCTCGGTCGCGGCACATCTTGGCCTCAACCCCGTCGGACCAGGAGTTTCCTTCCTTTGAAAACCCTCAGCAAGGTCGAGCTTCATCTTCATCTGGAAGGTGCTGCCCCCCCCGCTTTCATCCGTGGCCTGGCCCAGGAAAAGGGCCATGAACTGCGTGGTGTCTTCGACCATCGCGGCCGCTACGCCTATCGCGACTTCAAGGATTTCCTGCGGATCTACGAGGCCGCCAGTTCGATCCTGGAAGGCCCTGCCGATTATGCCCGGCTGCTTTCCGCCGTGCTGGCCGAATGCGGCGAGCAGGGCGCGATCTATGTCGAGCTTTTCGTCTCGCCCGAATTCTGCGGCGGGGGCGATCTTTCCGCCTGGCGCGACTATCTGGGCGCGATGGAAGAGGTCGCCCGCGCCTATGCGCTTTCCGGCGTCGAAAGCCGCGCGGTCCTGACCTGTATCCGGCATTTCGGCCCCGACCGGGCGAAGAATACCGCGCTTTGCGCCGCCGAGACCGGGGGCGGCTGGGTCGCCGGCCTGGGGCTGGCGGGGGCCGAGGATGTGGGCCATGCCCGCGATTATGCCTGGTCCTTCGACTGCGCGCGCGAGGCGCAGCTTGGCCTGACCGCCCATGCCGGCGAATGGTGCGGCCCCGATTCGGTGCGCGCCGCGCTGGAACTGGGCGTCAGCCGCATCGGCCACGGCATCCGTGCCATCGAGGATCCGGCCTTGGTCCGCTATCTGGCCGACAAGAACGTGACGCTTGAGGTCTGTCCCGGCTCGAACGTGGCGCTGAAGGTGGTGCCGGACCTGGCCAGCCATCCCATCGCAAGGCTTGCCGATGCGGGGGTGCGCGTCACCGTCTCGACCGACGATCCGCCGTTCTTCCACACCAGCCTCAGCCAGGAATACGACCGGCTGGCCAAGGAGTTCGGCTGGTCGGAAAGCGAATTCCGGCAGATGAACCTCTGGGCCGTCGAGGCCGCATTCTGCGACGAAGAGACCCGCACCCGCCTGAAACAGGAGCTGACATGACCCCGCATCTGACTATCGTGAACCACCCGCTGGTGCAGCACAAGCTGACCCTGATGCGCGACAAGACCACCTCGACCGCCAGCTTCCGGCGCCTCCTGCGCGAGATCAGCCTGCTTCTGGCCTATGAGGTCACGCGCGAGCTTGAGATGACCGAGGTTACCGTCGAGACGCCGCTGACCACGATGCAGGCACCGATGCTGGAGGGCAAGAAGCTGGCCCTGATCTCGATCCTGCGGGCCGGAAACGGGCTGATGGACGGCATTCTTGAACTGATCCCGGCGGCGCGGGTGGGTTTCGTGGGCCTTTACCGCGACCCCGAGACGCTGCAACCCGTGCAATATTATTGCAAGGTTCCCAAGCAGTTGGATGCGCGCATGACCATTGTGGTGGACCCGATGCTGGCCACCGGAAACAGTTCGGTCGCGGCCATCGACTTGCTGAAGCGCGAGGGGGCGAAGAACCTGCGGTTCCTTTGCCTGCTGGCTTCGCCCGAGGGCGTGGCCCGGATGCGCGAGGCCCATCCCGACGTGCCGATCGTGACCGCCTCGCTGGACGAAAAGCTGAACGATCACGGCTATATCGTGCCGGGCCTGGGTGATGCCGGAGATCGTATGTTCGGCACGAAATAGGGCGGCGTTAACCCGCCCTTAGCCTGTCTGCGCTTATTCCTTTGGAAAACGTGATTCCTGGGGGCGGCGATGCGGCTTTGGCAATGGGCGATATTCTGGGCGCTGGCCCCCGCGGCGGCGCTGGCGCTTGAGGTGCGCCCGGCCGAGCCTCCGCCCGAGGGGTTCCAGGCCGGGCAATATATCGACAGCCAGGGCTGTGTCTTTCTGCGCCAGGGCGATGGCTGGGCGCCCCGACTTGCGGGTGATGGCGGCCTGATCTGCGGCTATCCGCCAACCCTGTCGCAGCGCGGGCTGAATGGCGGGCCAAGGCTGCGCGTCCTGGACCCCGATATGGGGAAAAGCCGGGCCGAATTGCTGGAGCAGGCGCTGACCCGCAGCGTGGTGACGGAACTGCGTCCCGGCGAACTGGTCTCGGACCCGCGCCCGATGGAAGTCCTGCCCGATCTTGGCCCCGAGCCGCATGCCGAGGGGCCGATGCAGGATCTGCGCGCGGCGCTGAATGCCGCGCCGGCGGTGCGCCAGGGCATGGGCGGGGATCTGAAGCCGAACAGGCGTCTGTGCGAATTGCTGGGCCATGACGGCCGTGCGCCCGATGATGCGGCGCGACTGGGCGCGGACCCGAGCCAGGGTTATTGCGGGGCGCTGGCCGATGCGGATCTTTCGCGCCTGGCATTCGCGCGCCCGCTGGGCGAGATCCGTCGGGATGAGCCTGTCGGGGCGGCTGCGATACCCGCTGCGATACCTGCTGCGGATGCCGCGCGACAGCCGGGGCCGTCGGCGGCTGGGGTCGGGACCGCACAGCCCTCGCCCACGCCGCCGTCACCCGCACCGCCTGTCCCTGCACGGCCAGCGCGCGTGGTCTCGGCTTCGATACCTTCATCTTCGCATGGGACCGCAGCCGCGAAGGGTCTGAAAGCGGATGCACGGGCCTCGCGGTCTTTGGTGCAGGGCCGGAAAACGGAAACGCCGCAGCACCGGGCGGCGGGGCAGGGGCCTGCCCCGGCCACCATCCCGGCGGGCGCGCGTTTCGTCCTGGTCGGCCATTACGCCGATCCGCGCCGGGCCCAGGCTATTGGCCGCCAGATTGCGGGGCTTGGCTTTCCGGTGGTTCTGGCGCGGAACAAGGGTGGCGCGCAGGCGCCGCAGTCCGTCATGGCGGGTCCTTTCCCCACGCGCGAGGCCATCGTGCGCGGCCTGGACGGAATCCGTCGTGCGGGTTTCAAGAACGCGGTGCCACGCTAAGGCATCTGGGTGTAGGGGGGCTAACCTTGGCACTGGGCGGCCCAATAGCGATAAGTCTCGCAAGAAACTGAACACACAAGAGAAATTTTTCGAAGGCATTTGCGAAGGTCGACGGGTCGTGCAGGTCCGGGGGTGAGAAGGGCGGTGCGAAATTAGTCCACGTTAGCGGCGGCATGGTGCTGCTGCGGGCGGCATACAAGTCGTCCACCTTTTCCCTTTCTGCGGTTGCAGGGAGGATGGGAGGATCTATAGCGTGGACCTGTATCTGAGAGTTCGTCAGGCCTGTGCGGCGGGCATGAGCCAGCGTCAGGCGGCAATGGCATTCAACATATCGCGCGACACGGTTGCGAAGATGATGATGTTCTCGGTTCCTCCGGGCTACCGGCGGACGGCCGAGGTCAAGCGCCCGAAGCTTGATCCGTTCATCCCGATCATCGAGGGTTGGCTGGAGGCGGACCGGACCATGCCGCGCAAGCAGCGGCATACGGCCAAGCGTGTTTTCGACCGTCTGCGCGAGGAATGCGGCTTCACCGGCGGCTACACGATCATCAAGGATTATATCCGGGAACGTGAGCGGCGGGGCCAGGAGGTGTTCGTGCCGCTGGCGCATCCCCCGGGGCACGCGCAGGCTGACTTCGGCGAGGCAATGGTCCGGATCGGAGGTGTCGAACAGAAGGCGCATTTCCTCGTGCTGGACCTGCCGCACAGCGACGCGCGCTATGTGCGGGCCTACCCTGCGGCAGTGGCCGAGGCCTGGGTGGACGGCCATATCCATGCCTTTGCCTTCTTCGGGGCAGTCCCTCAGTCGATCGTCTATGACAATGATCGGTGCCTGGAGGCGAAGATCCTGCCGGATGGAACGCGCAAGCGGGCGGAGCTGTTCAGCGGCTTGCTGTCGCATTACCTGATCCGGGATCGCTATGGCCGGCCGGGCAAGGGCAACGACAAAGGCAATGTCGAAGGCCTGGTGGGCTACTCGCGGCGAAAGTGAAACGATCGGCGAGAGATTGCAGCGCGATCTCGCCGCGATGCGCCCGCTCCCGGTGGCGCCCTTCGATGCCTGCGATCAGGCGATCGGCCACGTCTCGTCGCAATCGCTCGTGCGCTGCAAGACCAACGACTACTCGGCGCCGGTCGCTTACGCCCATCAGGATGTCTGGATCCGGGCCTATGTCCATGAGGTGGTGATCGGCTGCCGGGGCGAGGTGATCGCCCGTCATCCCCGGTGCTGGGATCGCGATGAGCTCGTCTTCGACCCGATCCACTACCTTCCGCTGATCGAGCAGAAGATCAGCGCTCTAGATCAGGCCGCGCCATTGCAGGGCTGGGACTTGCCCAAGGAGTTCACCACCCTGCGCCGGATGATGGAGGCGCGGATGAACCGGCACGGCCGACGCGAATATGTCCAGGTCCTGCGGCTTCTGGAAACCTTCGATCTGGCCGATCTGCGGGCTGCCGTGACGCAAGCGCTGCAGATGGGGGCGATCGGCTTCGATACGGTGAAGCATCTCTTGTTGTGCCGGGTGGAGCTGCACGGTCGGTTGCGGGATCTGGCCAATGAGCGGCGCAGGTTCGGCTACCGGCGACTGTTCGTCCTGCTCAGGCGGGAAGGCGAGGCATCGGGGATCAATCGCATCTACCGGCTCTACCGCGAGGAAGGGTTAACAGTGCGTAAACGCAAGGCTGCGGCCCTGCGCCAGGACAAGGCGGAACATCCGTATCGCATCGGAGTCCGGGCAACCGGCAGGCCCACGGAAGCTTTTGATGTCTCGTATATATCCGCCAGAAGTGCCGCCTTCCCGACGCGACGACCGATCACCGGCAAGGCCGCTTCAGCGAAGGCGTCCTTGTCCATGGCGGTGATCATGTTGAAAGACGGAAAGGCCTCAAGAAACGTCAGGAACCAGTCGCCGCGAAAGCTGCGGTGGAACCGGGCCGCCTCCGGAAAGCAGAGTGGCGGGCAATGGGTCGGGATACGATGCCACAGCTCGGTCTTCGACCGCGCGACCATCCCGCAGGTCTTCGACAACTCCTGGATGTCGCGCGTGCCAGCCACCAGCGGGTCATGAAAGACCTGCACCGCCCCGATCTCCAGCATCCGCAGGATCACCTGCGCATCCTTCGGATCGTTCTTGTCCCAGCTGTTGTGCAACGCCTCCCGCGAGCGAGCGCGATCGATGAGACCAGCTTTAATTCGAAACCCGCTTGCCCGAGGGCGAACATCAGCGCCCGATGATGGTTCCCGGTCGCCTCGAACCCGACCGTGACCGGCCGGCCAAATTCCCGAAGGGCATCGATCAGACGCCGATAATCTGCAGCAGTGTGCAGCACCGTCATCCGGCGGCGACGTGACTTGCCGGGCACGGCGATCAGCACCTCGTGCCGGTGCCTGGAAATGTCGATGCCTAGCTGAACACGGGCATCCGAAGCATGATCAACCTTGGCCATGGCCGGTCTCCTCTGTGGTGTGGTTCGCAAAACCACCATAGGGACCTGAGCCCAGGTTATGGCCGCCTGCTGCGCTGTTTTGATGGCTGCGCAGGCGGCCATAACCTCCAGCAGCCCTTCATTCCCGACATGCTATGGGACGGAATACATCAGTTCCACGCCGACGGCCTGGGCCGAAAAGCAGGGCATTGCCCTCAACCACATCCAGCCCGGAAAACCGCAGCAGAATGCTTATATCGAGCGCTACAACCGGGCGGTCCGGCATGAATGGCTGGACCTCTATATCTTTGAAACCATCGAGGAGGCGCAGGAGATCGCAACCGACTGGCCATGGACTTACAACAATGAGCGCCCCAACATGGGCATCGGCGGCATTACACCCGCCCAGAAACTGAAGATGGCTGCCTGAAGTCTACTTCTGCGCCCCGTTAAAACGGGGAGGATTACCACGACGCCATCATCCGGGCGCCGCCGGATGTGCCGCCCGATGTCCGGCTTGGGCATTTCTCCGCTCTGGTGGACGGTCAGGCGGTGATCCCGGGATTCGCGGCGCTGGTCTGGCGGGTGGAAACCGGCTGCCGGGCAGATCAGGCCCGGCGCGGGGCATTGAGGGAAAGGGCCGCCCGCCGGTCGGGATGATGACCGGCGGGCGGGGCGGGGTTGGCGGAGGCCAGCCATCCGCCCTACCGGAGTGCGGGTCGGGCGACCGTCACTCCAGGATGTTCTGCGTCAGCGTCACCGAGGGGATGGTCGTCGGCATCATCACCTGACGATGCCTTGCCGTCCATTTCCAGCCGCCCCAGAGCAGCAATCCGACGAACGGAATGGCGGCGACGGTGAAGGTGCCGTTCGGGTAGTCGAAGGCCATCAGGACCAGCACGCTGAGCAGGAAAGCAAGCGTGAGCCACGAGGTCACCGGCGCGCCCGGCATCCGGAAAGGCACGTCCTCGACCTCGCCGCGCTTGACGGCACGGCGGAACATGATCTGGCACACGACGATGAAGCCCCAGGTGCTCAGGATACCCAGCGAGGCGATATTCAGGACGATCTCGAAAACGCTCGACGGCACCAGATAGTTGAGCAGCACCCCGAAGACATAGATCGCGAGCGTCACCAGAATGCCCATATAGGGCACGGCCTGCGCGCTCATCTTCGAAAGGAACTGCGGCGCCGATCCGCCCTGCGCCAGCGCGCGCAGCACGCGGCCGGTGGAATAAAGGCCGGAGTTGAGGCTCGACAGCGCCGCCGTCAGCACGACGATGTTCATCACGCTGCCGATACCCGGCACGCCGAGCGCAGCGAAGAAAGTGACAAAGGGGCTCTCGCCCGACTTGTAGGCCGTCCAGGGCAGAAGCAGCACGAGCAGGGCGATGGCGCCGACATAGAACAGGGCGATGCGCCAGATCACGCTGTTGATCGCGCGCGGCAGGATCTTGCGCGCGTCCTTGCATTCGCCCGCTGCGGTGCCGACAAGCTCGACCCCGGCAAAGGCGAAGACGACGCCCTGCACCAGAACCAGCGCAGGCAAGAGGCCGTTCGGGAAGAAGCCGCCGTTTTCCGTGATCAGGTGCATCCCCGTCGCATGGCCGCCAACGCTGAAGCCGCCGCCCAGCAGGGCGGTGCCGACGATCAGGAACAGAGAGATCGCCGCGACCTTGATGAGCGCGAACCAGAACTCCATCTCCGCGAACCACTTCACCCCGATGAGGTTCATCGAGCCGACGATCACCAGCGCGCCGAGCGCCGAAATCCATTGCGGCAGATCGGCGAAGGCATCCCAGTAGTGCATATACAGCGCGACTGCGGTGATATCGACAATCCCGGTCATCGCCCAGTTCAGGAAATACATCCAGCCGGCGACGAACGAAGCTTTCTCGCCCAGAAACTCGCGGGCATAGGAGACGAAGCTGCCGCTGCTCGGGCGGTGGAGCACCAGTTCCCCCAGGGCGCGCAGGATCAGGAAGGCGAAGGCGCCGCAAACGAGATAGACGATGGCGAGCGACGGCCCCGCCACCTGCAACCGGGCGCCCGCGCCGAGAAACAGGCCCGTGCCGATGGCGCCGCCGATGGCGATCATCTGGACCTGACGGTTGCCGAGCGTCTTGTGGTATCCTTCCTCATGCGATTCAAGCCAGCTTTGCTTGTCCAGTTTCGCGGTCCCCTCGACCGGCTGATTGGTGTTTGAAGTGGACAATGGTCTCTCCTTTTTCCCTGTCAGAAAATTGCTGCACGGGATTGCGCCCGCGCCCGGGGGCGAGGCGGTCATTCGGTGCATTCTGTTGTTTGTCTTGCCGTGTCTGGCCTACGGAACCCCATCCGGCGCGCGGATGCGGATCGACCGGACGCGCCGCCGGGCGGGTATCCTCGCCCCCGCGCTCATTCGATCGGCCGGTCGTTGGGGGCCGCGAACAGCGCGGTCAGAGCCTCCGAAATCGGCCAGTCGAGGTTCATGCCATGGGGCGGGATGGGCTGCGTGAACCATTTGTCATAGAGCGCGCGCGCCTCGCCCGAGGTCATCAGATCGGCGATCGCCCTGTCGACCACGGCCTTGAAGGGCACGTCGTCCTTGCGCAGGGTACAGCCGTAGGCCTCGAGCGCGAGGGGTGTTCCGGTCACGATCCAGTCGCCGGGCCGCGCGGCCTTCATCCTCTCGCCATAAAGCAGCGCATCGTCCATCACGAAGGCCGCCGCCCGCCCGGCCTCGACCTCCTGAAAGGCGCGGTCATGTTCCTTGGCCGCGATGATCACCATGCCCGCCGCATGTTCCTCGTTGTAGCGGTGCAGGGATCGTTCGGCCGTCGTCCCCGAGGTCACGACAACCCGTTTCCCGCCCAGATCCCCGAAATCGGCAATTCCCGCGTCCCTGTGCGTCAAGATCCGTGTGCCGATGATGAAGATCGTATTAGAGAAAGCCACCTTCTGTTCGCGGTCGCGCGTGTGGCTGGTCGAGCTGCATTCGATATCCACGCTGTCGTTGATCAGCAGCGGTATCCAGTTTTGTGATGTGATAGGTGCTCGGGCAACGGTCAGCGAGGGCAGATTCAGTTCTTTCCGGATCGCCTCGACGATCCGCAGCACGATGTCCTGCGAATAGCCGACGATGCGGCCGTTGTCCGAGTAATAGGAAAACGGCACCGAGGATACGCGCTGGCCGACCCTTATGGTCGACGTCGCGGCGATCCTTTCCAGCGTCGCGGAGCCCTCGGCACCGGCCGCCGCCGCAATTCCGGCGATGGCCGCACCCGTGAGGACTGCCAGGCATGATTTGCCCATCGTATCCCTCGCTGTTGTGGACAATACTGCGGGCCGGGGGCCACGGATATCGTCTCTTCGAGATCTTTTTCCATCTCTGTTTCGCCACAGCCTGCCACGGTATCGGCGGCGATTGCACGATAAAAATGGACAGTCGGGGAAATGGGATAATAGTCTGAAATATAACGATTATTAATGATATTCACCGGGCTGACGTTCGGAAATCCGAACTATTCTCCGGAACCCGTTCGGAAATCCGAACGAGTTCCGGGAAGCACGTTGCGGCGAAGGCCCATCGGCCAGATGCCCCCGGACCGGAAAGCCGGGGGCTGCGCGGATCAGAAGCTGGTCTTCAGCGTCAGTGCGACAGTCCGGGGTTCACCGTAGAAGCTGTTCATCCCGTTCACGCTGTTCCGGCTGCTCTCGTAATAGCGGCGGTCGAACAGATTGTTCACGGTGAGGCGCAGGCTCGTGCTGTCGGTGAGGCGATATTGCACGTTGGCGTCCCAGACGGCGAAGCCCGGGTATTTCACGCCATAAAGGCTGGTCGCGTCGCTTTGCACCTGCACGCCGCCGAAGGTCAGCGTCGTAGTTTCGCCGAGGTCGTAGTCGAGCAAGCCGTAGAGAGTGTCGTTGCGGCTCTCGATGTTGTCCCGGAACGAATTCGCCTGATCATGAATGCTTACATGTCGGCCGCGGATCGCCCCTGCCTCGTTCAGCTTGCCCGACACATCTCCGGTCGCGCGATAACGGTCATCGCTGCCGAAAGTCAGGCCGGTGCTGGCCTAGAATGCCTCGGTGGGGTGCTTGCGGACGGCGTTGATGGTGCCGCCCGGCTCGCCGTTCGCCTGAACAAGGCCCGTCGCGCCCCCCCCCCCTCGATATGGTCATAGATCTCGAGATCGCTTGTCGAGGTCGACGTGCGGTAGGGGTTGCCCTTCCGGATCGGGAAGAACTCGGCCGCGTCGGCCCCTGATCACCCGGAGCGCTCTGACCCGGGCCGATCTCGATATGATCCACCGTCATTCCCCCGGTTCGACCCGACGGCTGATGCTGGCGGCCGACAAGGGGGATGCCGCGACCGGAGTGCGTCGGCGATCGCGGGCGGGCATGAATCCCCTCATGTCGCTCCGGCAGGCGGGTTTCAGGAGGGGAACAAGGTGAAGACGAAGTTGATCAAACCTCCAAGATGGCGCTTCATCTCTTCGCTGGCGCGTTCTGCGTCTCCGGCGCGAAGTGCTTCGACAATCGCCAGATGTTCATGGCTGAGACGACTGCGCAGCATCTCGACCTCGAAAAGGCGCGTAGTCGAGCGAAGTTGCTGAATGATCCTGGCCGTCACCTCATTCCCGCAATATTCCAGTATCGTGCCATGCAACCTGTCGTCTGACAGCCAGTGCGCCTCGGTATGATGCGCGGTTCCGGCCTGCAATGAGACAAGCTCGCTATGGATTTCCTCCAGCCGCTCAGACGGAATGACAGGGGCTGCATTCCGGGTGGCATCCGGTTCGATTAGCATGCGCAGCCGTAGCGACTGAAGATATTCGCGTATCTCGACACATCGGACCATGAAATTGCGGCTGTCGCGCTTGGTCAGCAATCCCTCGTCTTCGAGCCGCTGCAGGGCCTCGCGCAGCGGCGTGCGCGAAATACCAAGCTCGGCCGCCAGTGGCGCCTCAACGATGACTTCGCCGCTGCGCAGCCTGTGGTTGAGGATCATGTAACTGATAGCGCGATGCGCCTGATCCACCAAAGACCGTGTCGCCAGTGGTGAGGGGGAATCAAGTTTCTCGGGGCTGGGTATGGCCAATCGCCGGGAAAGCGATCCCTCGGATCGTTTTCTGGCCCGGCTCATACGCGCAAGCGCGGCACGCAGCGTCGGCGCCAATATCGCAAGATTCATTTGACGACGGATACGGCCACCGGCGACATCCATGCAGTAGAGTTCACCGGCGACGCGACAAGGGCAACAGCCCTGTTCTGCCCCACCTGCTGGACCAGATCCCTGCTGACGAACAGATCGGCACCGTGACCGATGATGGTGCTTTTGGCACAAGGCGATGCCATGGCGCGATCCTCCAGCGCGGCGGCACAGCGATCATACCCATCCACAAGAACGGGCGACGATGGCGCGAGGACTGTCCTGCCGCCAGGGCGCGCAACGAGATCCTCAAGGTCACACAACGCCTGGGAAGGGCAGCCTGGAAACGCTGATCCGGATATCACGCCCGAAGCCGGATCGAGGCAAGGATGAGGTGCCTGAAAGCGTTCGGGGAACACATCGCCTCACGCGATCCGGACCGCCAGACAGCCGAAGTCCAGATCCGCGTCGCAATCATGAACCGCTTCAATGCATTCGGCACCGCCGAGATCGAACGCGTGGCATGAGCCCAAAGGGCAAGGGGGGCGTCCGGAAACCGCCTGACTTCTGCAACAACGCCCCCCTGAATGCTAAATCCACTGGCTGGGCGTCATGCTTTGGCTATGATGCGCTTCTGACCCGCATCCGGCGGGGGGCAAGTCTTCAGGCGGCGGATGTCCCGGCAAGAGGCCGGTCCGTAGCATGAAGATCACAACGGCGGGTCCGGATCTATTCCAGAAGCCGGTATTTCCGGATCTTGTCATGTAGCGTGGTCTTGGGCACGTTCAGCGCATCCGCGGTCCGGGTCAGGCTTCCGTCATGGCGCCGGAGTTCCGCGGCGATCAGGTTGCGCTCGAAATCCCCGACCCATTGCGCAAGCGATTGCGGCGCGCCCTGCGCGGCGGCGACCGTTTCCGTCAGCCCGCTTTTCGCGATACCCAGCACCAGACAATCCGCGGCCGTCTGCAATTCGCGGACATTTCCGGGCCAGGTATGCGCCATGAGCCGGTTCATCTGTTCGGTCGTCAGCGACGGATGCGGCCGTCGGAACCGGTCCGCCGCGGCCAGAATGAAATGCTCGAGCAATATGGGAATATCCTCACGCCTTTCGCGCAGCGGCGGCAATTCCATGATGACGGCGTTGAGGCGATAATAAAGATCGTTCCGGAGCATGCCCGACTGAACGCGCTCGAAAAGATCGGGGCTGGCGGCGGCGACGATGCGGCAGTCGATGGGGATCTTCTGGTTGGAGCCGAGCCGCTCGATCACCCGGTCCTGAAGAAGTTGGAAAAGCTTTATCTGCACCTTGGGCTGAATGGCGTCCAGTTCATCCAGAAACAGGGTGCCGCGTCCGGCATGTTCGACCTTGCCGATCCTGCGCTTGCGCGCGCCGGGAAATGCGCCCGCTTCATGGCCGAACAATTCGCTGTCCAGCATGTCGTCGGAAATCCCGCTGCAATTCACCGCAACGAATGCCGCGTTTTTCCTCCGGGAATGCCGGTGCAACAGTCTCGCCACCAGTTCCTTGCCGACGCCGGTTTCCCCCAGAAGAAGAACATCGACATTGGAATCGGCGATTTCCGAAATGAGACTGCGCGCATTCCGGATCTGCGTGGAATTGCCGATCAGCTTTTCCTCGACGCCTTCCAGCAGCGTCAGCCTTTGCCGCAGATCCGAGACCTCGAGCGTCAGCCTGCGCTTTTCCGCCGCGCGCTGGACGGTGCTCACCAGCCTTTCGGGCCGGAAGGGCTTGGTGATGAAGTCATAGGCGCCGCTGCGCATCGCCTCTACCGCGACGGCGATATCCCCATGACCGGAAACGACAATCACCGGCAGATCGGAATCGAGGCCGGCGCAATGTCTGACGACGCTCAGCCCGTCGGCGCCCGGAAGCTTCAGGTCGGTGACGACCAGTCCGGTAAAGCCGGGCTTTATCGCGGGGAAAGCCTCCTCGGCGCTTTCAAAGCCGATCGCCTCCATATCGGCAAGCTGAATGGCCTGAAGGCAGCCGAGCCGCAGATTGTGATCGTCCTCGATGACGATAACCGTAAGTCGGGCGGTCATGCGAGGCTCCCTGATGGCACGGCGGGCAGTTTCAGCCGAAAGACGGCGCCGCCCTCCGTTCCGCTTTTCGCTGTCAGATCTCCGCCATATTCGCGGGCAATGCTGCGCGAAATGGCAAGGCCAAGGCCAAGCCCGGTGGATTTGGTCGTGCGAAAGGGAATGAACAGATTTTCGACCTCGCCGGGATCGAATCCCTTGCCGGTATCCGCGACAGAAATCACGACGTGACCGTTGCCCTCATCTGTGCGGATATGCAGAATGCGGCGATTACCGTCCTCCATCGCGTCGCAGGCATTGGCGATCAGATTCACCAGAACCTGCTCAAGCCGGTTTCGATTGCACCAGACCACCGGCGAGGGATGATCGCAATCATTCACCACCTCGATCCTTGCGGATCGGAGCCGCCCGTCCAGTAAAAGAAGCGCGCTTTGAACCGCGCGCGCGACCTCGGCCATTTCCGGCTCGGCGGGGGACTTTTTTGCGAACGACCTTAGTGGATGGATGATGCCCGCCATCGTGTCGACCACCTCGCCAATGACCGCAAGATTGCCCTGCGCATTCTCCAGATCGCCCCGGCGGATGAATTCGCGCGTATTTCCGGCCAGCGTCTGTATCGCGCCAAGCGGCTGCGCGAGTTCATGCGTGATACCGGTCGCCAATTCGCCGAATGCGGTCAGTTTCGCCGCCTGAACGAGATCGTCCTGCGTGGCGCGCAATGCCTGTTCCGTCCGGATGCGTTCGTCCATCTCCTGCCGCAGTTCCGCATTCGTTTCGGTCAGCGCCCGGGTGCGCCGGGCGATCGTCATTTCAAGCCGGGCATTGATCCGTTCGAGCGCATCCTTTGCCTCCTGCCTTTGCCGCGCGGCGCGGCGGCGCTGCGCGAGATAAAGCGCCAGCGTGAAAACGAAGGCCGCCAGGGCCGAGGCCAGCGCCCCCGCCACCACGCCCTGCCGCCGGACATCGGCAAGATCAGAAAAAACCAGCAGTTTCCAGTCCATCCCGTCCAGAACCCGCCCCTGAACCAGCAGGTCGGAAAGGCCCGTCTTGACGATTTCATCGAGACCGAGCGACGCCTTGTCGACATCCAGATCGACGATGGCGGGAAATGCGCCGATCCGGTGGTGCCCATACATGCCCGTCAGTTCCAGATCGACACGTTGCGCGACGGTGAGCGGCTTGAGCGAGGCATAGAGCCAGCCCCGTTCCGACGACAGGACCACCACATTGTCGCGGTCCGCGATGAGCGCGGGCTTCCCGAGCAGCGAGAACGCCTCGACCACCGGTTGAAGGCTGATCTTCACGGTCGCGATACCGACGATGCGATCACCGTCATGGATCGGATGGGCCACGAAATATCCCGGAATGTCGGGCGCCTCGCCAAGCGAGAAATGACGCCCGACGAAACCGGACAGCGCGTCCTGGAAATAGGGCCGATAGGAGATGTCCTCGCCCAGTTTGCTGTCGTCTTGCTGCGTCGTATTGCTCGACCCGACGACTTCGCCGCGCTCGTTGACAACGAAGATCGCGTCGCTGCCGAGCCGGGCGCTGAGCCTGTGAAGGAACTGGTTCACGGCCTCGACGGTCGCGGGCCCGCCGCGGTTTCCGACCAGTGCGACGACATCCGGGTTGAGTTCGATGGTGCCGGGAATGCCGCTCAACCTGTTGATCATCAGGACGGCCGTGCTGGTGAAGATGTCCAGCCGATGCCCGGTATCGGCCATCAGCGCCGCCGTGGCCCGGGCGCGGCCCAGCCGGTCCCCCTCGATCCCCGCGAGAGCGATGGTGGCAAGGCCAAGCGCCGCGACAAGGGCGATACGGATGCCGCGGCTGCTCTTTTCCACGCGGATCGTGCCTTCGGTGATCGTGACCATCTGGCTCCCGGAGCGTTGTCCCAAGGCGCGGGCCGGTCTTCGGGCGCGATTGCGCATCCGGTCCGCATCCGGGGAAGGGTAGAGACACCGGCCCGGCGTCACAAGCAATTTCCTCGCCAGATCAAGTCGCTGCGCGCGAAATACCCGGTGCCGGGTCAACCGGGGCGCTTGCGGCCCAATGTTCGGGGGATGCCGGTGCCCAAAGGACCGGGGGATCAGGCCGCGCCGCCCGGTTCTTCATGTGCCGACCCTGACAGCGGGAGGGAAAATGCGGCAATGAGGCTGACGAGGATCCCGGCGGCGGCGAGACAGAAGGCCAGTTGCGTGCCTTGGGCGAGGACGGCGCGAAGCGCCTCGCCTTCCAGTCCGCCGGTGTGGCGGTTGGCCAGCGCGATCAGGACGGCGAGGCCGATGGCATTGCCGACGCTCAGTGTCGTGGACGCCATGCCGGAGGCGACGCCCTGCTCGTCGTGATGCACGCCGGAGGCGGCCGCGATCCACATGCCCGTCCAGACGATGCCTTGCCCGATCCCCGACACGATCGGCCCCGGCGCAAGGGCGAGATACCCCGCCGTCGTGCCGGGCACCAGCGGCACCGTCCCCGTCGCGCCCACCACCATGCCCGCGATCAGCGTCGTGCGGGTGGAAAGCCGCGTCGCCAGCCGTGCGCCGATCTGCGTGCCGGCCGCGATGGCGATGGAGGGCAGCAGGAAGGTCCATCCGGTTTGCAACGCGTTCAACCCCCGCGCGTTCTCGAACAGGACCGTCAGGAAATAGGGCAGCGCTTCGAAGGTCCCCATATAAAGGAAGGTGATCGTCATGCCGGCAACGAGGCTGCGGTTGCGGAACAGGCGCAGGGGCATGAGGGGGTCGCGGCTCCGCGCCTCGATCACCACGAAGGCGACGAGGAGGACCGCCGCCAGCGCCAGCGCGGTGGCCACGCTTGGGGCGCGCCAGCCCGCTTCCGGCCCCTCGACCAGCGCGAAGACCAGCGCCGTGGCGCCGATCGTCACGGTCAGCGCGCCCGGCAGGTCGAAGCTGCGCTTTTCCTGCCGCCGGGGGTCGCGCGGGATGACGAAGAAAGCCGCGAGGATGGCGATCCCGGCCAGCAGGACATTGACGTAGAAGACCGCGGGCCAGTCCCATGCGGCGGTCAGGAACCCGCCCGCGAGCGCGCCGATGCTGAGCCCGCCCGCCGAACAGCAGGAAACCGCCGCAGAACACCATATAGGCGCTGACCACCCATTGCAGGGTCTGCCCCGAGAACCCCAAGGGCGAAGGCGGTTTCGCCACGCGGGCGCTGGCGGATGAGCCGACAGCCGCCCGCGCCATCGAACGCAGCCTGCGCGAGGCGGTCGAGACCTATACCCGCAGGGACCGACCGAAGGGCTGCATGGTGGTCTCGGCCGCGACCAATTGCACGAGGGGGAACGACGGCGTGCGGGAATTCCTGGCCGACTACCGCCGCCGCCGCACCGCCTCGCTGGTCGAGCGGCTGGAACGCGCGGTGGCGCAGCGCGAGTTGCCCCCGGAAACGGATGCGCAAATGCTCGGGGATTATTACGCCATGGTCCTGCATGGCCTTTCCGTGCAGGCACGCTGGCGTGTCGCGGAATCGGTTGCTCGCAACCCTTCCCGCCGCCATGCTGGCGATCCGGGCGCAGGCGGGCACTCTGCCGATAGCGAGGTGAAAGTGAAGCTGATCGGACTTCTGGGCGGCACGGGCTGGCCCTCGACGATGCTGCCCTACCGGCGGATGAACGCGGATGTGCGGCGCAGGCTGGGCGGGCACCACTCGGCGCGGATCGTGCCATACAGCATCGACTACCATGAAATCAAAAGCCGTTACTGGGACCGCTGGAGCGAAATCCCCGCGCTGCTTGAGCCGGAGATCGCGCGCCTGCTGTCCTTCGGCCCGGATTTCTGGATGCTGGCGAACAACACCTTGCACAAGGCTTATGACGCGATCGCCGCCGATGTCGCGCCGGTGCCCTTCTTTCACGCGGTGACGCTGACGCGCGATCATCTGGTGGACCGGGGCCTGCGGTCGGTCCTGCTTCTGGGCACGCGGTTCATGATGGAGGACGGCTTATTCGCCCGCCCCCTTGAAGCGGCGGGCGTCACCGTCACCATCCCCGACGCCGCCGAACGCGACCTGATCCAGTCCATCCAGTCGCGTCTGTCGAAGGGCGAGACCGCGCCGGAGTTTCGCGCGGCTTTCTCGGCCCTTCTCGAACGCTACGAACGGGCGGGCTGCGAGGCCGTCGTGACCGCCTGCACAGAACCTCCCCTCGTCATCGACCAGACCATCACGGGGATGACCGTCGTCGATCCGCTGGTTCTTCAATGCACGTCCTGCGTGGACTTCGCCCTCGCCTGATCCGCCTTCACCAGTCCGAAGCCGATCCTGTCGCCATGGCCGAGCCCATAGCCAAGCTGGATGAGTTGCTCGACCATCGGCTCCAGATACCGGGTGTTCTTCAGCGACCCGGCGGGGATCGCCGTGAAGCCGAAGGCCCGGACCAGCGCGCCCACCTCTTCGACCGCATCCGCATCGTCGCCCGCGACGAAGACGGGAACGGAAACCGGATGCCCCCCGGCGCGCAGGGCGATGACCGGGGCGAATACGGTGTTGAACGCCTTGACGACGCGCGCCCCGGGAAGACGCCGGGCGATTTCCTCGGCCGCCGAGGTCGTATGGCCGATTGTCAGGCTCATGAAGTCATCGGCGAGCGGATTGGTGATGTCGATGACGATCCTGCCGGAAAGCGCCGGGGCAAGATCGTCCGCCACCGCAAGGGCCTGCGTGTATCTTGTGGCGATGACCACGATATCGGCGTTCTCGAGCGCGTCTGGTCTGCCCCCTCTGAGTGGTCCGGTTTGATTGTTAGTGCATTGTCGGCCTCTGGTCCATTTGCACGAAGGTCTCTGGGGCTGGGGGCCGGTATCGCAGAGCGCTATGAGGCCTGACTGTGTTGTGCAGCTCGGACGCACAACGCCCACAGGACCGAAGAGCGTGAAGTCCTCTATCCTTGGCACCCTTGGCGACGGCATCCGCGACGTGACCGCGCCGGAGGGCCGCAACTGATGACCGATCCGATCCTGTCGATCCGCAATCTGACCGTCGATCTGCCCAAAGACGGAGACCGACCGCATGCGGTGGAAAACCTCAGCCTCGATATCATGCCCAAGGAAATCGTCTGCATTGTCGGCGAATCCGGTTCGGGCAAGTCGATCACCTCCTTCACCACGATGGGCCTGCTGCCAAAGGTGCTGAACCCGTCGCAGGGCGAGGTGATCTTTGAGGGCCGCGACCTGCTGAAGATCGCGCCGCGTGAACACGCCAAGCTGCGCGGCGCGCGGATGGCGATGATTTTTCAGGAGCCGATGAGCGCGTTGAGCCCGTGCTATACCGTCGGCAATCAGATCGAGGAAATGTTCGAGGCGCACACCAGCCTGTCGGCGGCCGAGCGGTGCGCCCGCACGATGCGGCTTCTGGAGGAGGTTCGTTTGCCGGAGCCCGCGCGGATCTATGCCTCTTATCCGCATCAGCTTTCGGGTGGTCAGCGGCAGCGGATCGTGATCGCGATGGCGCTGGCGCTGGACCCGGCGCTGTTGATCGCGGATGAACCGACGACGGCACTCGACCTTTCGACACAGGCGCAGATCCTGCATCTGTTCAAGGATCTGCGCGAAAAGCACGACGCGGGGATCATGTTCGTTACCCATGACTTCGATGTCGTGGCCGAGATTGCCGACCGGGTGATCGTGATGAAGCAGGGCCGGATCGTCGAGCAGGGCACGGCGGATGAGGTTCTGAGCCGACCGCGCCACCCCTACACCCGCCAACTGATCGATGCCGTTCCGCTCAGGGGCGGCAGCACGCGCAATCTGGGAGAGCGGTCCGAAATGATGCGCGTCGCGGGGCTCAACAAGACTTATCAGGTCAAGGGCACGATGTTTCGCCCGGCCCGCACCGTGCAGGCCGGCAGCGAGATCGATTTTTCGGTGCGCGAAGGCGAAACGCTGGGCATCGTCGGGGAATCCGGATCGGGCAAATCGACGCTGGTGAAATGCCTGATCCGGCTCGAAGACCCTGACAACGGTGCGGTTTGGGTCGAGGGCACGAATGTCGCGATCTGTTCGCGCGCGGCGCTGCATCCGTTCCGCAAGGATATCCAGATCGTATTTCAGGACCCCTATGGCTCGCTCAACCCGCGCCGGAGGATCGGCGATCAGCTGGTCGAGGGCCCGGTGAACTTTGGCGAGAACCGGGACGAGGCGATGGCCCGCGCGCGGGAGCTTCTGTCGATCGTGCGGCTGGGGCCCGAGGCCCTGAACCGCTATCCGAACCAGTTCTCCGGCGGCCAGCGGCAGCGGATCTGCATCGCGCGGGCGTTGATGGTGCGGCCAAAGGTTCTGATCGCCGATGAAGCGGTCTCGGCGCTCGATGTTTCGGTGCAAAAGGAGGTTTTGAAGCTTCTGAACGAGATCCGCGACAAGATGGACCTGACGATTCTGTTTATCACCCATGACCTGCGCGTTGCGGCGGAGATCTGCGACAATCTGATCGTCATGCAAAAGGGCGCGATCGTCGAGCAAGGCACAGTCGATGCGGTCTTTGGTCATCCGAAACATCCCTATACCCAACAGCTTCTGGCGGCGCAGCCGGGGCAGGGCTGGGTCGTGCCCGATGTCGCGGCCCTGCCCCCGGCGGAGGGCGCGGCATGAAGCCGGCGCCTGCCTCTCTGATGGTATGCAGGACGGTCAGAACCACATAGATATTCCGGCAGAATCGAGGACGACATGATCATCCGTGACGCGGCACTGACCCATAGCGCGACCTATTTCGACGATGGCGGCTTTGAACGCGATCTGGCGGCGCTGGTCGCCGTTCCAAGCGAAAGCCAGGACCCCCGCGGGCTGCCTCATCTGGCCGGATATCTGACCGGCCACATGGTGCCGATGCTGGAGGAGATGGGCTTTGTCTGGCAGATCCATGACAATCCCGTGGCGGGGGCCGGGCCGCTCCTGACGGCGGAGCGGATCGAGGACCCTTCGGCGCTGACGGTGTTGGTCTATGGCCACGGCGATGTCGTGCGCGCACAGGAAGGCCAGTGGCGCGCGGACCTGTCGCCTTTCGATCTGACGCAGGACGGCGAGCGGCTCTATGGTCGCGGTTCGGCCGACAACAAGGGCCAGCATCTCGTGAATCTGCGTGCGCTGGCGGCGCTGATCGCGGCGCAGGGGAAGCTCGGCTTCAACGCCAAAGTGCTGATCGAGATGGGCGAGGAAGCCGGCTCCCCCGGCCTGAAGCAGTTCTGCGCTGAACAGCGCGCGTTGCTGAAATCGGATGTGCTGATCGCTTCGGACGGGCCGCGGCTGTCGCCCGAACGGCCGACGATCTTCACGGGGTCGCGTGGCGGCGTCAGTTTCGACCTGCTGGTCGATCTGCGTGAAGGGGCACATCATTCGGGCAATTTCGGCGGATTGATCGCGGACCCGTCGATCATTCTGGCCCATGCGCTGGCCACGATCACCGATGCGCGGGGGCAGATTCTCGTGCCGGAATGGCGCCCCGACAGCCTGACCCCGCGCATCCGCGAGGTGCTTTCCGTCCTGCCGCCGGTAGAGGCGGGGATCACGCTCGACCCCGGCTGGGGCGAAGAAAGCCTGACCCCGGGCGAGCGTGTTTTCGGCTGGAACAGCTTTGCCGTTCTAGCGATGAAGTCGGGTGTGCCCGAGGCGCCGGTGAATGCGATCGCGGGTCATGCACACGCGACCTGTCAACTGCGTTACGTGGTCGGCACCGATGCCGGGGATATCGTGCCGGCGCTGCGGCGCCATCTGGCGGCCAGGGGCTTCGATGCCGTGCAGGTGATCGCCGCCGATGGCGGAACTTTCCCCGCGACTCGACCCGGACCACCCCTGGGTGCGCTTCGCCGCACGGTCGCTGGAACGGACGACGGGCCTCGCGCCGCATCTGCTGCCGAACCTTGGCGGGTCGCTGCCGAACGACTGCTTTGCCGAAGTGCTGGCGCTGCCGACGATCTGGGTGCCGCACAGCTATGCGGGCTGCAATCAGCACGCGCCGAATGAGCATGTCCTGAAGCCCCTGATGCGGCAGGCCCTGCTGGGCATGACCGGGGTCTTCGCCGATATCGCCGCGGGCAAGGCGCCGGAGCGCGACGCATGAGCCTCGCGCTGCTGCTGTCGGTGGTCGGGGTCGCCGGCGCGCTGGCGGGCGTCATCTCGGGATTGCTGGGCGTGGGCGGGGGGATCATCCTCGTCCCGGCGCTCTATTATGTCTACGGCGCGATGGGCTATCATTCGGACCATGTGATGCAGGTATGTGTGGCCACCTCCATCGGTACGATCATCTTCAATTCGCTCCGCGCGATCCAGGGCCATCACAAGCTCGGCGCCGTCGATTTCGGCCTGATCCGGCACTGGGGCCATTCATCGCCATCGGTTCGGTGATCGGCGTTTGCCTCATGCGCCACCTTGATTGTGGTCGTCGCCCCATCGATCAGGACAACCTCGTGGCTCCAGTCGAACTGATAGGCTTCGCCGGGGGCAAAACTCAGCGGCACGAAGGCGGACGAGGCACCGGAGCTTTGAGTGCGCGCCCAGACCGAGGCGTAGCGGCGCACCGCATCATACCCGCCTTCATACCCGAGACCGCGCAGTTCCTCGTAGATCTGGATCAGCGTCAGGCGTTCCCGGCGTCCACGAGTCGCATTGATCGCCAACAGTCGGCTCAGCTCCTCAAGCCAGGCGCCCAGCTTCGGGCGTGGCTGAACCGTTCGGGTGTAGGTGAACTCCGTTATCCCGGTGCGGATCACCTTGCGCACCACCTTCTTCGACAGCTTCAGGTCACGGCAGATCGTCTTGATCCCCTTGCCCTCGGTAAAATGCAGCCGCCTGATTTTTGCGTTCGCCAGCGGGCTCGGACCAGTGGCGCCTCACTGGCTCACTCTCCACGACCAGCATCCCGCGCTCGGCCTCCGATAATCAGCGGAAGCCCAATGGACCCAACCCCTGGCCGGTGGGGTCCCTTTTGGACGCCGATCACCCCAGAAGCGGGGTCCTTATTCCAAGCCGGACAACACTTCGATGAGGCCGATTTCGTTACCGACCTGCGGCATGCCTGCGTGACGCCACATGCCGCGCGAAAAAGCGCGTTATTCAGCAATCGACGGCAGCACCACCCGGCACGACGGCTATGCCAAGTCCCAACGGAACCGCAAACGCATTGAGGACGACTTTGGCTGGGCCAAAACCGTCGACGGCATGGCGCGGACCGTCTATCGCGACCTCGAACGGGCGCGCTCCCGCTTCGTCCTGACGATGGCCGCCAACAACCTCGCCAGGCTGCCTCGTCTGCTGGCGGCGTGACGATGACGAACCTGGTGGGGCACACACGCCCCTTGCACCCAAAAGCGCGAGGCAGGGTAGCGACGCCTGGAACGAGGGGAAACAGTTCCGACGGGATCCATCCGGCTACGACGACGAGCAGTCTAGTAGTGACACAGGTCACCCCAATATGATTGCCGCGTGATCATCCATCCGTTGTTGACCCGCGCCGTCCGGTTCAGGCGCCTACGGTATTCTCCCGGGCATGTTGCGGTCGGGGTGGGCCTCTATGAAGGCCGGCAGGTCGCGGCAGGCGGCTTCGACCGCCGTGATCCTTTCGGGCAGTTCGACGCCCCAACGCCGGGCGTTGTAGATCTGGGGCACCAGCACGCAATCGGCCAGTCCCGGGCGGTCCGCGTGGCAGAACCTGCCGGTGAAGCCGGGATGATCCAGCATCCGCTCGAACGCGGCGAGCCCCTCGGCGATATTGTCGCGGTTCCATGCCGCGCGGGCTTCGCGCCCGGCCAGAGCCTCGACCCGCGCCAGCACCTTCAGGTTCGAGACCGGATGGATCTCGCAGGCGATGGCCAGCGCGAGCGCCCGGACATGCGCGCGGGCGGCGGGGTCGCCGGGCAGCAGCGCCGGTTCGGGCTGGGTTTCCTCGAGATATTCGAGGATCGCCAGCGATTGCGTCAGCACCAGCCCGTCGATCTCCAGTGCCGGCACCAGCCCTTGCGGGTTCAGCGCCAGATGTTCGGGCCTGCGCTGCGCACCGGCCACCAAATCGACCTGCACCCGGTCGTAGGCGATCCCCTTCAGCCCCAGCGCGATCCGCACCCGATAGGATGCGGACGAACGCCAGTAGTCGTGCAGAACCACGCTCATGCTTCGGCCGGCAGGACGCGGCCGGTGCAGGGACCGAAGCCGATGCGATAACCTTCGCCGCGGGCCTCGGCGAACAGGCCGATCTCGTCGCCATCCTCGATGAAGGTGCGCGGCTCACCGTTCACCGTGACCTGCCGCTTGCCGGACTGGGTCATTTCCAGCAGCGCCCCGGTCTGGTCCGGCGCCGGCCCCGAGATGGTGCCCGAGCCCAACAGGTCGCCTACCCGCATCGGACAGCCGGAACTGGTGTGATGCGCCAGTTGCTGGGCGCTGGAATAATACATGACGTTGTAATTCGTCCGGGCCATTTCCTGACCGTTCATGGTCCAGCCGATGGCCAGATCGTAAAGCCCGGGACGATCCTCGGCCAGATAGGGCAGCAGCGGATTCGCCCGCTCGGCCCCGGGGGACCGGAACGGCTCCAACGCCGCCTGCGTGACCACCCAAGCGCCGATGGTGGTGCCAAGCGCCTTGGACTGGAACGGCCCCAGCGGCTGGTATTCCCACGCCTGCACGTCGCGCGCCGACCAGTCGTTCAGCAGCACATAGCCGAAGATCATCGTCTCGGCCTCGGGCACGCTGACCCGGCTGCCCATCGCGCTGTCGGCACCGACGATGGCGCCGAGTTCGAGCTCCAGATCCAGCCGGCGGCAGGGCGCCCATTCCGGGCCGTTCTCGCCCTTCAGCTGGCCCATCGGCCGGCGGATCGGCGTGCCCGAGACGACCACCGACGAGGCACGGCCGTTATAGCCGATCGGCATGTGGGTCCATTGCGGCGGCAGCGCGTTCTCGGGGCCCCGGAACAGCACGCCGACGTTGAAGGCATGGTTTTTCGAGGCGTAGAAATCCGTGTATTCCGTCACCCGGATCGGCAGGTGCATCTGCGCCGAGGCCATCGGAACCAGCGGCAGATCACCCGAGGCGCCCTCGGCCAGAAGATCGGTCAGCCGGGCGCGCAGCCGGTCCCATTCGGCCCGGCCACGGGCGATGAGCCCGTTCAGTTGCGGCTGGGAGAAGGTGCCGCCCGCATCCAGCAGGCCCTTCGCCTCGCAAGCGGCCAGATCCAGGATCATGTCGCCGATGGCCACGCCGCAGCGCGGCGCCTCGCCAGCGACCGAAAAGACGCCATAAGGCAGGTTGTTGAGGGGAAAGGGGCAATCCGCCTGATTGGCGCTTGCGACCCGGGACCGGATCAAAGCCACTGCCGTCTCCTTCTTTCTTGTGGAAATATCCCATGGGGAACCGGGGGCGGACTGCCCCCGGCTGCGGGTCGCGTCACTTGATGCCGGGCTTGCCGTCGAACTTCTTCTCGAGCTGGTCCCAGACCTCGATATATTCCTCCTGCATCGGCGCCTCGCGGGCGGCGAATTCGGTCAGGTGCTGGGGAAAGCGGGTCTCGAACATGAAGCTCATCGTCTCGTCCAGCTTTTCCGGGCGCAGTTCCTCGTTCGAGGCATATTCGAAGGCGTTCTTGTCCGGGCCGTGCGGCAACATGCAATTGTGCAGGCTGATGCCGCCGGGCGCGAAGCCCTGTGGCTTGGCGTCATAGACGCCGTAGATATTGCCCATCAGCTCGGACATGATGTTCTTGTGATACCACGGCGGCCGGAAGGAATGTTCGGCCACCATCCAGCGCTCGCGGAACAGCACGAAGTCGATATTGGCCGTGCCCTCCTGTCCCGAAGCGGCGGTCAGAACCGTGAAGATCGAGGGATCGGGATGGTCGAACAGGATCGCGCCGACCGGGGAATAGGTCCGCAGGTCATATTTATAGGCGCAGTAATTGCCGTGCCAGGCGACGATATCCAGCGGTGAATGATCGATCCAGGTCTCGTGGAACTGGCCGCACCACTTGATGACGACGCGCGAGCGGACCTCGCGATCCTCGTAGGCCGCGACCGGGCATTTGAAGTCGCGGGTGTTGGCCATGCAGTTCGCGCCGATCGGACCGCGGCCCGGCAGTTCGAATTTCTGGCCGTAGTTCTCGCAGACGAAGCCGCGGCAGGGGCCTTCCAGCACCTCGACGCGATAGACGAGGCCGCGCGGAATGATGGCGATCTCTTTCGGCTCAAGATCGATGATGCCCAGTTCGGTGCAGAAGCGCAGCTTGCCTTCCTGCGGCACGATCAGCAGTTCGCTGTCGGCCGAAAAGAAATATTCGTCCTGCATGGACTGCGTGACCAGATAGACGTGGCTGGCCATGCCGACCTGGATGTTCACGTCGCCCGCCGTGGTGATGGTGCGCATGCCGGTGATCCAGGTCAGATCCTCGTCCGGGACGGGAATGGGATCCCAGCGATACTGGCCCAGCGACATGATGTTCTGGCCCTTGGGATCATAGGGCGCGATGTTCGGCGCGGTTTTCCAGTAAGGCACATCGATCGGGCTGAAGCGCCCGGTATGATGGACCGAGGGGCGGATGCGGTAGCACCAGGTCCGCTCGTTCTGGCCGCGCGGCGCGGTGAAGGCGGTTCCCGAAAGCTGTTCGGCATAAAGCCCGTATTCGCATTTCTGCGGGCTGTTCTGGCCCTGGGGCAGGGCGCCGGGCAGGGCCTCGGTCTCGAAGTCGTTGCCGAAGCCGGGCATGTAGCCGGCGACGGTGCCGGTGGTGTTCTCGGCGCGGATCATGCCTTGCGGCAATGCATGAGATGTCATTCGGGCTCCTCCCCCTCATATTCGTTGCTGATGCAATGAAAATAACGTTGCATCAGCAACGATGTCAACGGTTGCTTCATGCCGGGTTCGGATTTATTGCTATTGCAATGATTTTCCGGCGTTTCCGAACCGGAAGGAGTGCGGCATGGGTTTCGATCTCGACAGTTTCCTGCCCTATCGGCTGTCGGTCGCGGCGGCCCAGGTCAGCCGGCGATTCGCCGCGCTCTACGAGGCCGAGGCGGGGCTGACGGTTCCCGAATGGCGCGTGCTGGCGCATCTGGCGAACTCGGGGCCGGTCAGCGTGCGCGACATCAACGCCCGCGTCAGCCTGGACAAGTCCATGGTCAGCCGCGCGGCCACCCGGCTGGAAAAGGCCGGCTACCTGCGCAAATCGGTCCATGACACCGACCAGCGCCTGGTCGAGCTGGAACTGACCGACAGCGGCCGCGCCCTGATGTGGCGGCTGGGCAGGATCGCCGAGGCATTTCAGGCCGAACTGATGCAGGATCTGGGCGAGGATGCCCCGCATGTCGCCCGCGCGCTGGAACGCTGGATGGCCAGGACCTAGCCCTCGATCCGCCGGATGGCATCGCCGAGCGCGCCGATGCCTCTTTCCAGCGCGTCGCGGTCCTCGGGCTGCATCGCCTTGAGGACGGCGCCGGCCTTGGCCTCGACCGCGCCGAAAGCCCGCCGGAACTGCGCCCGGCCGGCCGGGGTGATGGAATATTCGCGCAGGCGCCGGTCCCCGGGCGGGATGCGCCGCAGGATCATGCCCTTTTCTTCCAGCCGCGAGGCGGCGCGGCTGACCTGTACCTTGTCCAGCGAGGTGCGCCCGGCAAGTTCCAGCGAATCGATCGTGCCGGCATCCTCGAGCAGGAACAGCAGCCGCCATTCCTCGCGGGTCAGGCCGTGCTCGCGGCCATAGACGGCGACGAGCTGCCGCGACATGGCCTCGGCCACCACGGCAAGGCGATAGGGAAGAAAGCTTTCGATCCGCATGGAGGTCCGATCCGTGGCCGCGAGATTGTTTCTAATGTAACAATCTCGCGGCCGGAGGCCAAGATCAAGCCGGTATTGCGAGATATAGGAGGGATTGCGTCAGTCGGTCGCGCAGGACCGCGACATGGGGATTGCCCTCGGTGACGGCCGCGAACACCTCGGGCGCATCACCCGAGACCATCGCCAGCGCCTGCATCATCAGGTCGAAGCTGTGGGTGCGGATGCGGGGATGGGGCTGGAACCCGGCCATGGCGCGGGCCAGCAGATGGGTCAGGCCCTGGGTCAGCGCGGCGTGCCGGTCGTGTTCCTGCGGCGTGCTGAGGATCACGTTCAGGCCCAGGCGGGCGCGCAGGAAGGCCGCGATGCGCCGCCAAGCGGTGCCGCGCAGCGGGCAGAGCACGATCCGCGCCGGGGCGCCCGGCTGGCCGAGGCTTTGCGGGCCGAACAGCGGGTGGGTGGCCAGGATCTGCACATCCGCCGGCAGGATTCGCTGCATCAGCAGGGCCGGCCCTTCCTTGACCGAACAGACATCGGACACCACCTGTCCCGGCCGCAGGTGCGGCGCGATCCGGGTCAGGACGGGCTCCAGCGCCGGAACCGGCATCGCCAGGATCACCAGACCGAAACCGCCCGCCTGTTCCAGCCGCGCCAGCGCCAGCCCGGCCTGTTGCGCGCGGGCCTGCGCGGCGGGGTCGGGGTCGCAGATGGTAACCCGCGCATGGGGCGCCAGCATCCGCGCCGCCAATCGACCAAAGGCGCCATATCCCAGGATCAGGATCGACGGCGCGGCGGCGGAGCAATCGGAGGGGCAATCACGGGATATGGCACGAAACATGGCGTTTTCCTTGGGGGTGGATGTGCCAGGGGTCGAGGATCGCAGGGGGATCGCTGGCAGGGCAGCAGCGGTCATGACAAGGCATCCGCTGCTCAGGGCAGCGGGTAATAGGCTTGGCTCGGGAACAGGGTCTTGCGATTCATGCCGCGCCTATAGGTCCTTCCCGTCCGGCGGGTCAAGGGTCTGATCGGGCGGCGGCTCGACGCGATGGTCCTTGGGGGCCTTCCGGTCGCGGTCCTGATGGCGCGCCACAAGCCGGTGCCATCGGCATAGCCCAGCCGCTGGGCGATCTCGGCGTTCGAGCTGCGGCCCTCGCGCAACTGGCCGCGCGGTTTCCAGCAGCACCTGCAGGACCAACGGACGTAGCGCGGTGCCATGTTCGGCCAGCTTGCGCTGAAGGCTGCGGGTGGACAGGTTCAACTCGGCCGCGACCAACGCCAGCGTGACCGGGCGCTGGCCCAGATGCAGCGCGATCAGGTGGCGCACCCGCTCGACCAGATCGCCGGGCGTGGGCGGGCGCGACAGATCCTCGACATGGCGCGACAGGACCGACATCAGCCCGTGTTCCTCGGGGCGCAGGACGCGCTCGGCGGCAGCACGGTCGAAGATGAGACGGTTGGCGGTCTGCCCGAAGGCCGGGCGCATCCCCAGAATCCGCGTCAGCCCGCCCACATCCTCGGGCGCGTCATGTTCGACATGGATCTCGACCGGGCGACCGGCGGCGCCGAAGACATCGCGCGCCAAGGCCAGCGTGGCCGCCAGCGTATATTCGCTGTCCTGCCGATGCGGCCCGATGTCGGACGCGGCGATGCGGTAGGTCCAGGTCAGCGCCTCCCCGTCGGTCTCGACCCGGATCGCGGTGCCGCCCTGCCAGGCGTTGAGGCTTTGCGCAAGCCGCTCCAGCCCGCGCCGCAATGTCGAGGAGGCCGCGAACAACAGCCCCACCGGGCCCAGGTCGAAGGGCCGGAAGCCGGTCCCGACCCGGGCGCACAGCAGCGGATCGGCCGCGCACAGCGCCGCATCCTCAAGGAAGGCCACATAACGCTGCAAGGGAATCTCGGCATAGCTGTCGGCCAGCATGGGGCGGCTCAGCAGATGGCGCGACAGCAGCGGACCACCTTGCAGCCCGCGCCGGTCCAGCTCGCGCAGGACCGGCACCAGCGAGGATACCCGGATCATCGCAACCGGCCCGTTCTGGTCCATCCCGCCGCTCCCGCCCGTGGTCTTGGCGCATTTCGCAATTTTTTGCGCCGCGATATCGCGCCTATAATTTGTTGCGGATGAAACGAAACTGAAGCGGCAGGGAATAGCCGCAACTCATCAGGGAAGCACCATGTCACAGAACGTAACCGGGGACGCTGCGCGTCCCGCGGGCCTTGCCCGCAATTCGATCGGCACCACCCATATCGTGTTCTTCGTGGTCGCGGCGGCGGCGCCGCTGGCCTCGGTCGTCGGCGTCTCGCCGGCGGCTTCTATGCCCTCATCACCACCGGCCTGGGCCGCCCGGCCGGGGTCGCCGCCGCCGCGATCTCGCTTCTGACCTACAAGATGATCCAATTGGCGGTCTATGCGCTGTTCGGCATCTTCGTCTCGGGCGCGCTGGCGGTGCTGGGCATCGCGCTGCCCCGGTGGCTGCCGATCCTGGTGATCATGGCCGTGATCTGGCTTTGCGGCGCGCGCAACATCGCTTTTTCCGGCAAGCTGCTGGGTCTGTGCATGATGGCCGAAATCGCCATCCTGTTCGCCTTGGACATCGGCATCCTCTTGCGCGACGGGGGGCCGCAGGAGTTCTCGCTGACCTCCTTCGCGCCGGCCACGGTCTTTGTCCCCGGTCTGGGCGCGGCGCTGGTCTTTGTCGTCGGCTCGTTCATGGGCTTCGAGGCCACCGCCATCTTCGCCGAAGAGGCCGAGCACCCCGAGCGCACCATTCCCCGCGCCACCTATGCCGCCGTGGCGCTGATCGTGGGCTTCTACGCCTTTTCGACCTGGACCATCACCCAGTATTACGGCGCGGAGCAGGTCCAGTCGGTCGCGGCTGCGGGGGGCGAGACCTTCTTCTTCAACGCGGTGGCCGATGTGCTGGGCGGCTGGTCCGTCACCGTGATGGAGACGCTGCTGATCGTCAGCCTGTTCGCCTCGGCGCTGTCCTTTCACAATACGATCAACCGCTATTTCCTGGCGCTCGGGCGCGACGGCCTGCTGCCGCGCAGCCTTGGCAACGTGCATCCGCGTCACGGCTCGCCGCATGTGGCGGGGCGGGTGCAGGCGCTGGTCGCGGCGGGTCTGATGATCACGGCGGTGCTGGCCGGGCTCGATCCCTATGCGGTCGTGTTCTCCTGGACCTCGGCCATCGCGGTGATCGGCATCCTGTCGGTGCAGATCCTGGTCTCGTTCGCGATCATCGCCTGGTTCCGCCGCAACCCGCATGGCCTGGGGCCCTGGGCGCGGCTGGTGGCGCCGCTGCTGGCGCTGGCCGGGCTGGTCCTTGTCATCGCCAACCTGCCGCTGCTGGCGGGTTCCGACAGCCCCATCGTCTGGTCCTTCCCCTGGATCGTCGTCGCCTTCGGCCTTCTGGGCGCCGCCTATGCCGTCTTCCTTCGTAACCGCCGTCCCGCGCTTTACGCCGCGCTTGGCACGGCCATTTCCGAGGTCTGATCCCATGTCCATGCTTGATCCCAAGGTGATGCGCCATCTGGATGCGCTGAGCTACTACACCGCGACCCGCAAATACGACCTGAGCTTTCCGCGTCTGACCGATGACATCCAGGCCGATGCCGTGGTGATCGGTGGCGGCTTTTCCGGCATCAACACCGCGCTGGAGCTGGCCGAAAAGGGCATCACCAATATCGTGGTGCTGGAGGGCCGCCATCTGGGCTATGGCGGCACCGGCCGCAACCTGAACGCGGTCAAGAAGCACGTCGGCCCGCAGGGGCTGGAGACGCTGTTCAAGATCGCCAACCTTGGCGCCGGCATCATCCGCGACCGGGTGGCCAAATATGGCATCGACGCCGATTTCTGCCGTGGCTACGGCTACATGGCCTATAACAAGCGCCAGATGAAGACGCTGCGGACCTGGTTCGACGAGTTCCGCGCCGTCGATCCCGTCGAGGACATCCAGTTCCTGGAAGGTCCGGCGGTCAGGCAGATCATCGGCTCGGAGGTCTATGCCGGCGGCATCAAGCACATGGGCGGCGGCCATGTCCATTCGCTGAACCTGCTGCTGGGCGAGGCGCAGGCGCTGGTCGGGCTTGGCGCGCGGATCTTCGAGAACTCGCCCGCCATCTCGGTCGAATATGGCGCGCAGATCACCGTGCGCACCAATGCCGGCACCGTGCGGGCCGACAAGCTTCTGTGGGCCTGCGACAGTTTCCTGAACCGGATGGAGCCCGAGATCGCCGGCAAAACCATCAACACCTTCGCCTTCCAGATCGCGACCGAGCCGCTGTCTGACGAGCTGATCCAGCGCATCAGCCCGATCCGCGGCGCCTATTCCGACATCCGCCCGGTGATCGACATTTACCGCGTCACCAATGAGAACCGGCTGCTTTACGGCTCGGCCACGCCGCTGGTCGATCACATCCCGCAGGATCTGGCGCAATGGAACCGCGCGCTGATGCTGAAGACCTTTCCCTATCTGCGCGATGTCGGGATCGACATGGCCTGGGGCGGCCCGATGGCCTGTTCGGCGAACCTGTTCCCGCAGATCGGCACGTTCTCGAACCGGCCGAATGCCTTCTATGTTCAGGGCTATTCCGGCTTTGGCGTCACCCCCAGCCATATCGTCTGCAAGGTGCTGGCCGAGGGGATGAGCGAGGGCTCGGCCCGCTATGACCTGATGGCCCGGATCCCGCATGTCTTGATCCTCGGGACCGACCATGCCTGGCCGGCCATCACCACCGCCGCGAAATGCTGGCACCAGCTGTCGGGCTATTTCAACGGCCGCCGCTGATTTACCAACCACAAGGAGAAGACCGATGATCACCAAGATCGACACCACCACCATTCCCGCTCTCGACCCCTGGGGCAGCGTCACCAACCTCGGCTCGGAGGTGCTGGAAGGCGACGTGCAATGCATGGGCAGCATGATCCATGGCGCACCCACCGATCCGGTATCCTGTGCGTTCTTCGGCGTGACCCTGACCGACGAGAGCACCGGCATCGCCACCAGCTATGGCGTGGGCGACGCCTGGTTCGTCGAAAAGGGCACCGCGATCCTGTGGGAAGTGACCTCGGACCGCTTCGTCAAGAACTACTTCGCGGTCGCCTGACCGTTTGCGGGGGGCGGCTGCAATGGCCGCCCCTCTCCTGTCGTGCCGGAGGGGTCGTCCTGCCCTGCGCCAGCCTTCCCGCCACAACGAAACTTGTGGCCCTGTCCCCATGGTGGGGGCAGGGCCGCTTTGTCTGCTAAAGCCCCGGAGCCGCCGGGGGTTCAGACCCGCGCCGCCAGCCTTTGCGGTCCCGCCAGCGACACGGCGATCGCCACGGCGAATGCCAGCGGAACGGTGACCAGCGTGGGATAGTCCGACGGGAACACCGGCGCGGCATGGCCGAGGATCTTGACCCAGACCGAAGGTCCCAGCACGATCAGCAGGACCGAGGCGACCAGCCCGGCAAACCCGCCCGCCATCGCGCCCGCCGCCGTGGTGCGCTTCCAGTAGAGCGCCAGGATCAGCACCGGGAAATTGGTCGAGGCCGCGATGGCAAAGACCAGCGCCGCAAGGAAGGCGACATTCTCGTGCTGGAACAGGATCGCAAGCAGCATAGCCGCGACCGAGATCGCGACCGTCGCCAGCCGGAACACCATGACCTCGGTCCGGTCCGAGACCGGCCTGCCGCGCAGGGTGTTGGCAAGGTCGTGCGAACTGGCCGAGGCGGCCGAGATGGTCAGCCCCGCGACCACCGCGAGGATCGTGGCAAAGGCAATTCCGGCCATGATGCCGTAAAAGGGCTGGCCCCCCAGCGCGGTCGCCAGATGCAGCACCGCCATGTTGCCGCCGCCGATGATGCCCTTGCCATCCGCAGCCTGAAAGGCCGGCTCGCCCATGACCAGCGCCACCGCGCCCGGTCCGACAAAGACGAACAGCAGCGCAAAGACAATGCCGATGATCCAGACGGCGACGGTGATCGACCTGCGCGCGGCAGCCTCGTCCGGGACGGTAAAGAACCGGATCAGAAGATGCGGCAGGCCCAGGATGCCCAGCGACTGGCCAACCGCAAAGGACAGGGCCGAGAACAGGTCCATCTGGAACCCGCCCGGACGGAAGACGCCGCTGCCAAGCGGGTGCAGCTCGGCGACGCGGCCGTAAAGTGCTGCGGGTCCGCCGGTCTGGGCCAGGACCAGCAGGCTCATCCCCGCGACCGAGGCGACCAGCAGCACCGCCTTGACGATCTGCACCCAGGTCGCCGCCAGCATGCCGCCGAAAGCCACATAGATCGTGACCAGCACGCCCATGGTCAGCACGGCATGGGTGAAGCTCAGCCCGAACAGCACCGAGATCAGCGTGCCCGCGCCGACCATCTGCGCGATCAGGTAGATCAGCGCGATGGTGATCGAACTGGTGGCCGCGAACAGGCGCATCCGCTCGTCGCCGAGCTTGGCCACCATCACGTCCCCGATGGTAAAGCGCCCCAGCCGGCGCAGCGGCCCCGCGATCAGCAGAAGCAGCAGCGCAAAGCCGACCAGCGGACAGATGTAGTAAAGCGCCGTATCCGCGCCCTTGGCATAGAACAGCGCGGTGGTGCCCAGAAGCGTGGTGGCGGACAGGAAGTCTCCGGCAATGGCCAGGCCGTTCTGGCCGCCGCTGATCTCGCCGCCGGCGGTGTAAAGCGCGGCCTTGCTCTGCCCGCGCCGCGCCGCCCAGACGGTGATCGCCAGGGTAACGGCGATGGTCGCGAAAAAGCTGATGATGCTGGCGGACATGTCAGCCCCCCATCCGGGCGGCAAAGCCCGAGTTAGACTGCGCCATCAGGATGAACACCAGCAGATAGGCCGGAATCACCAGCACTGCTGCCGGGACCCCCAGCCAGCGATCCGCCAGAAAGGCGGCGGCGCCGGGAAAGGCCGCGATCAGCGGCACCGGCAGGAACAGCAGCGCGGCCAGTATGACGCGCGCCCAGGGGCGGGGTGAATCGGGTGGCGAATGTGACGGCAGATCAGGCATGGGACCTCCTCCCAAAAATCGTTTCATGCGAAACGAAAATGCGGGAAGGGGTCGGGCTTGTCTGTCCGCAGCCCTATGGACAGATCACGCCATGATCGCGGCCAAAAGATCGCTGGCCTTGTTCATGCCCAGCTTTTGATAGGCGCGCTGGCGATAGGTCAGGACGGTGCCGATGCCCAGGCTCAGATCCTCGCCGATCAGGCGGGCGGTCTGGCCGGTCAGGGTGCGGGCGCAGACCTCGCGCTCGCGCGGGGTCAGGACGGGATGGGACTGCGCCAGCCGGGCGCGGACCTGATCCAGCAGCGGCGCCGGGCTTTGCGCCAGCCGGGTCAGGCCGGTGATCGCCAGCTGCGCCAGCGCGCCCAGCTGCGCCATGTCCGGTTCGGCATCGCCGTGGCGCTGATAAAAGGTCACGACGGTCGATTCGTCGCCCCTGCGCCAGCCGAAGCAGATCTTCTCGACGAATCGGGGGCGCTCGAAACAGAGCTTGCGATATTCGCCCAGTTCGATGGATGCGGCTGGGATGCGGCAGGCGAATCCGCTGTCCGGCGGCGCCGCGCGCCGGGCCTGCGCGGCAGGATCGCTGCGGTGAAACCGGCGGGCATAGGCGCCGGCACGCTCGGCCACGTCGCCCAGCCCGCTGGACGAGGCAAGCACCACTGGCGCCCCGGAATCAACGCGATAAGCGAAAAGTTCCTCGACCCCGGCGGTGGAATGGGCGATCTGAAGCAGCCTTTCGGCGAACAGGTTCTGGTCCCGCGCCTCGAGCAATTCGACCGCCAGATCGGGATTGATCAGTCCGACCATGTGAACCCTCCTCGCAAAATCGCCCTGTCGATAGACCTGCGGACATACGGGCCGAAATCGTTTCATTAGAAATGATATGAGGACAAAACCCACCGAATAGCAAGGGAGAGAGACGCGATGACCAAGGCTTTCGCATCATCCGCCGATACCGCCGCCAAGACCGACACGCTGGAGATTCTGGCCGATGGCGTCTATGCGCTGACCGCCGAGGGCGACCCGAACGTCGGCGCCGTCGAGGGCGAGGACTTCATCGTCGCCATCGAAAGCCGGGCCACCCCCTCGGCCAGCCGCGACTGGCTCAAGATCCTGCGCGAGCAGACCGACAAGCCGGTGCGCTACCTGATCCTGACGCATTACCACGCCGTGCGGGTGCTGGGCGCCAGCGCCTTCGATGCGCAGGACATCATCATGTCGAACGCCTCGCGCGATCTGGTGGCGGAACGCGGCGAACAGGACTGGAAAAGCGAATTCGGCCGGATGCCGCGCCTGGCCAAGAATGCCGAGGAAGTGCCCGGCCTGACCTGGCCGACCATCACCTTCGACACGGAATACGACATCGAACTGGGCGGCGGTCGCGGCAAGCTGGAACTGCGCTTCCTGGGCCGCGGCCATACCGGCGGCGACATTACCGTCTGGCACGACAAGACCCGGACGCTGTTCGCCGGCGATCTGGTCGAATCGAAAGCCGCGCTCTACACCGGCGACGCCTATCACATGGATTGGGCCGGCAAGACGCTGGACAATGTGAAGGCTTATCGGTCCGAAAACCTGATCGGTGGGCGGGGTGCGGTGTCGCGCGGCGTCGCGGAAACCGATGCGGCGGTCGAACAGACCCGCAAGTTCCTGAACGGCATGATCGAGAATGTCGGTCGCGTCCACAAGGCCGGGGGCGACCTGAAGGCCGCCTTCGAGGCGACGCGCGACGCGCTGGCCCCGGAGTTCGGCGCCTGGCCGATCTTTGAACATTGCCTGCCCTTCGACGTGCAGCGGCTCTGGGACGAATTCGACGGCATCGAGCATCCGCGCATCTGGACCGCCGAGCGCGACCGCGAGGTCTGGGCAAAACTGCAGGGCTGATGAGCACCAGGGGGGAAGAAAATCATGGCAAATGTTGCGGGCATTCCCGTCTTCAAGGAAATCGGCGCCACGGCGGTGCCGGCCAATGCCGAGGATCGGGCGCAGGTGGTCATCGTCGGCGCCGGCCCCGTGGGGCTGGCGATGGCGCTGGATCTGGGCCGGCGCGGCCATGCGGTCACGGTGCTGAACCGGCTGGACTTCGTCGCGCATTGCTCCAAGGCGATCTGCTTTTCCAAGCGCTCGCTGGACATCCTCGACCGGCTCGGTGTCGGCGATCCGGCGGTGGAGAAGGGCGTCACCTGGAATGTCGGAAAGGTGTTCTGGGGCTCGGGCGACCAGCCGGTCTACCAGTTCGACATGCTGCCGGTCAGGAACCAGAAACGACCCGGCTTCATCAACATCCAGCAGTATTACATCGAGGATTACCTGCTGGCCGGTGCGCAGGCCCTGCCCAATATCGACATCCGCTGGGGCCACCGCGTCGATGCGGTGACGCCGCTGAACGACGGGGTCGAACTGGCGGTCTCGGCTGACGGGGGCGATTACCTGTTGCACGCGGATTGGCTGATCGCCTGCGACGGCGCACGCTCGACGGTGCGCGACAAGATGGGGCTGGACTTCGAGGGCCGGGTCTTCGAGGACAATTTCCTGATCGCCGACATCCGCATGAAGCACGAGATGCCGCCCGAGCGCTGGTTCTGGTTCGATCCGCCCTTCAACCCCGGCCGTTCGGCCCTGATGCACCGGCAGCCCGACGATGTCTGGCGGCTGGACTTCCAGCTTGGCTGGAACATCGACCGCGAGGCCGCGATCAGGCCCGAGAATGTCGAGCCCTATGTCCGCGCCATGCTGGGCGAAGGGGTCGAGTTCGAGCGCGAATGGTATTCGGTCTATACCTTCCAGTGCCGCCGCATGGCCCGGTTTGTCCATGGCCGGGTGATCTTTGCCGGAGATTCCGCGCATCTGGTGTCGCCCTTTGGCGCGCGCGGCTGCAATGGCGGCTTTGCCGACATCGACAATCTGGGCTGGAAGCTGGATCTGGTGCTGCGCGGTGCCGCCGACGAATCGCTGATCGAGACCTATAACGACGAGGCCGTGGCGACGGCGGATGAAAACATCCTGAACTCGAGCCGTTCGACCGATTTCCTGACCCCGAAATCGACGGCGAGCCAGGCCCTGCGCGACGCGGTGCTGGAACTGGCGCAGGACCACGACTTTGCCCGGCCCTTCGTCAATTCGGGCCGCCTGTCCACCCCGGTCAGCTACCCGGCAAGCCGGTTGTCCACGCCCGACCGCGATAGCTGGCAGGGTGGCACCGTCCCCGGTACGCCGGTCCTGGATGCGCCCCACGCGGACGGATGGCTGCTCGAGCAACTGGGCAACGACTTCACCCTTCTGGCCATCGACTGGACCGGCCCGGTGCCGCCGGGTGTGCGCCTGGTCCCGGTCGAGGGGCTGGCAGCCGAACGGCTGGGCCTGACCCCCGGCGCGGCCGTCCTGGTCCGTCCCGATCACTATGTCGCGGCGCGCTGGAAGGACGCCACCGCCGAGGATGTCGAAACGGCGCTGATCCGCGCCAAGGGAGGCAAGTCATGCCTGCATTGAACCTGACCCCGAACCTGGCCCGCCACGACGACCTTTATGAGTCTCTGGTCGCCATGCATGATGGGTTGTCCGACGCCGAAAGCCTGAAGCTCTGGGCGCGCTTCGCCCTGATCCTGATGAACCAGATCGGCGATCCCGAGGTGATCTCGGCCGCCATCGCAGCCGCGCGTCCGCGCTGAACTGAATCCAGGGGAGGAGAACCCATGTTCGATCTGACCATCGGCGGCCAACAGGTCGCCACCAGCACCCGGTTCGCGGTGCTGAACCCGTCGACCGGCGCGGTGGTGGGCGAGGCTCCGAACGCCTCGGCCGCCGATCTGGACCGTGCTGTCGCCGCCGCCCGGGCCGCGCTGCCCGACTAGGCGCGTTCGGACGCCTGCGCCGCGATTGCCGACATCCTGACCGCGAATGCCGAGGAACTGGCCCGGCTGCTGACGCAGGAACAGGGCAAGCCGCTGAACGGGCTCGGCTCGCGCTGGGAGATGGGCGGGGCCGCTGCCTGGGCAGGCTATACCGCCGGGCTTTCGCTGCCCGAGGAAGTGCTTCAGGACGACGAAACCGGGCGCGTGCGGCGGCTGCGCAAGCCGATCGGCGTCGTAGGCTCGATCACGCCGTGGAATTTCCCGGTGATGATCGCGATCTGGCACATCCTGCCCGCCCTGCGGGCCGGCAATGCGGTGGTCATCAAGCCCCCGCCCCTGACGCCGCTCGCGACGCTGCGCATGGTCGAGTTGGCAAGTGCTGCGCCGCCGGCCGGCGTGCTGAACATCGTGACCGGCGACGATACCGGCTTCAACCTCGGGGCCGCCATCTCGGAACATCTGGGGATCGACAAGGTCGTGTTCACCGGCTCGGCCCCCACCGGGCGGCATGTGATGCGGGCCGCGGCGGGCAATCTCAAGCGCCTGACGCTGGAACTGGGCGCAATTCGACAAGGTCGCGGCGCTGGTCGCGGATGCCAGCGCGCGTGGCAAGGTGCTGCTGGGCGGCGCCCCGGGCAGGGGGCTGTTCTGTCCCCCGACGATCATCGCCGGGCTGCACAATGGCGATGGGCTGGTCGATCAGGAACAGTTCGGCCCCGCCCTGCCGATCATCCGCTACGGCGATGTCGATCAGGCGGTGGCCCTTGCCAATGACAATCCGAACGGGCTTGGCGCCTCGGTCTGGGGCGCCGATCCGGTGGCGGCGGGCGCGGTTGCGCGGCGGCTGGAAAGCGGTTCGGTCTGGTTGAACAAGCATGGCGCGGTGCAGCCGAACGTGCCCTTCGGCGGCGTCAAGCAGTCCGGCATCGGCATCCAGTTCGGGATCGCGGGGCTGATCGAGAACACCACCGCCCAGGCCCTCTTCGGCTAGGCGGGCCGGCATGATCCGCAGCGCGCTCAGCCCCGAGGAGGCCGCAGCCCTCGTCCCCGACGGTGCGCGTATCATGATCGGAGGCTTCATGGGGGTCGGCACCCCGGACCGGATGATCGACGCCCTGGTCGCGCGCGATGCGCGTGACCTGACGGTGGTCGCCAACGACACCGCCATGCCGGGTCGCGGCATCGGCAAACTGGTCTCGGTCGGGGCGGTTGCGGAGGCTGATCACCTCGCATATCGGGCTGAACCCGGAAACCCAGGCCCGCATGATCTCTGGCGAAAGCGCGGTCGAACTGGTGCCGCAGGGCACCCTGGTCGAGCGGATCTGCGCCGGTGGAATGGGCCTGGGGGGTGTCTTGGCCCCCACCGGACTTGGCACCAAGGTCGAGGACGGCAACAAGCAGATCCCATGGGATGGATGGCGACCGGCGCTCTGGCAGAGTGGGGTTGCCCAACCACCAAACTGCTGGAGAAGATCATGATCTCTTCGAATGACCGACATCTCGAGCCGGCCGCAATCCGTGTCGATCTTGGCGCGATTTTCGTCTCGATGGAACTCAGCCGTTCGAGCTGGGTCGTCACGTCTCTTTCGCCCGGCAGCGGCGAGAAGATGTCGCGCCATACCGTGCCCGGCGGCGATGTCGCGGCGCTGATGGCACGGTTTCTGAGGTTGAAGGAAAAGGCGCAGATACGCACGGGGTACGATTTTCCGATCATCGTCATCCAGGAGGTTGGTCTGGATGGTTTTTGGATCCACCGCGCACTCGAAAAGGAAGGGATCGAGAGCCATGTCGTCGATCCGGCCTCGATCGAGACCTCGCGCCGACGCAGGCGCGCCAAGACCGACAGGCTCGACGGCGAAACCCTGGTGCGGACCCTCCTAGCCTTCAAGCGTGGCGAACCCCGGGTCTGCGCCATGGTCCGGGCACCGAGCCCCAACGAAGAGGATCGTCGGCGCATCAGCCGCGAGCGCAAGGTTCTGGCATCCGAGCGCATTGCTCATGTCAACCGCATCAAGGGCTTGCTCTTCGCGCAAGGTGTGGCCGGATATGAGCCCCTGCACCGGGATCGCCGCGACAGGATCGAGGAGCTCCGCACCGGAGACGGCCGCCCGTTGCCCGCCTGCCTCAAGGCGCAGATCGTGCGCGAACTCGACCGGCTGGGACTCATCGTCGAACAGGTCCGGACGATCGAAGCGGAGCGGGATGCGCTGCTGACGCAGGATCGGGGTCCGGGGAGCGCCGCCCAGGCTGTGATGTTGCTGGAGCTCAAGGGGATCGGAGCGGAGGGTGCCTCCATTCTGTGTTCCGAAGGCTTCTGGCGCTCCTTCGACAACCGACGGCAGGTGGCTGCCTATGCGGGCCTGGCGCCGACCCCATGGCAGAGCGGATCGGTCAGCCGCGAGCAGGGCGTCTCCAAGGCAGGCAATCCGCGGTTGCGGTCGATGATGATCCAGCTCGCTTAGCTCTGGTTGCAGCATCAATCGCACTCAGTGTTGACCCGCTGGTTCCACGAGAAGGTTGCCAGGAACGGAGGACGGATGCGCAAGCCCGCCATCGTGGCGTTGGCCCGCAAGCTGCTGGTCGCCCTTTGGAAATACGTCACCGCCGGCGTGGTTATCGAAGGGGCGGCGATACGGACTGCGCGATGTCTCCCTTCTGAGTTCATCGCAGAGTTGACCGGGGCCCGATCAGCCCCGGTCGATCCGGGTGGACGGATCGGTTAACGGGCTGGCCTGAAACGCCGACAAGCAGAATGGTCCCGTCTTCCCGAACCCGGCCCCGCCGCACGCGGGATGTTGGTGTAGCCGTCGCGAGCGGCGACCGGATGTGAGGTTGATCGTGCCCGGAACAGGGCCGTGTCATGCAAACGGGTTCGGACCTGGAGTGAAACAGAGGAACCTCGCCAATGCCAGACTGAACCACTTGACTAGGTTCCTCCCATGTGAGGTCGTTGAGGTCGTTGAGGTCGTTGAGGTCGTTGAGGTCGTTGAGGTCGTTGAGGTCG
>NZ_JASGGO010000027.1:0-53627 GCF_047605025.1 Paracoccus sp. (in: a-proteobacteria)
ATAAACCCCCAACAAAACGGCAGTAACCCACGCGCATGGCTCCACGCTTACGATCAGGTCAGGTATTCGGCCGGCCCGCATTCACTCCCATTCCCAAGGCCGGATGAACTGTCCCAGGCAATCGGTCAGGGCCTTTTCGTCGGCCTGGCCTTTGGGGCCCAACCGCGCGACCAGTCCGCGTTTCTTGTCGTCCACGACCTCGGTGACCTGAACGGGCAGTTCCGCCTGGGTCAGCGCCTGGTCGAAGACGCGTTTGATCGCCAGCTTGCGCAGGTCCGGCTTGAAGATCTTGCCGACCGCGGTTTTAGGCAACTCACCAAGAATCTCGATATGCTTCGGCAAAGCCGCGCGCTCGGGGATATGGGCCTGGGCATGTTCCAGTAACTCCTGGACCGAGACCTGCGCCCCCGCCACCAGCTCGACATAGGCGCAAGGCAGTTCGCCGGCGAAACTGTCGGGCTGGCCGATGGCGCCGGCAAAGGCCACGGCGGGATGGGACAGCAGCGCATCCTCGATCATCGCGGGGTCGATATTGTGGCCGCTGCGGATGATCAGATCCTTGGCGCGGCCGGTGATCCACAGATAGCCATCCGCGTCCAGCCGTCCCAGGTCGCCCGTGCGCAGGAACCGCCCCTCGGCGAAAAGCTCGCGGTTCTTGTCCGTCTCGGTATAGGTCGAGCCCTCGAAGACGCCGGGGCTGGCGACGCAGATCTCGCCCACCTCGTCGGTGGCGCATTCCCGGAACCCCTCGCCCTGCTTCTTCAGGATGCGGACATGGCTATAGGGCAGGGGCAGGCCGACCGAGCCCACTTTCTTCAACCCTTCCACGGGATTGCAGGATACCAGGCAGGTCGCCTCGGTCAGCCCGTAGCCCTCGGCGATCTCGACCCCGGTGGCGGATTTGAAGCGGTTGTAAAGCTCGATCGGCAGCGGCGCCGAACCGGAGATCGCGGTTTTCAGGCTGCTGACATCGGCATCGACCTTGCGCTGCATCAGCGCGGCAATGGCGGTCGGAACGGTGATCAGGAAACTGGCCTGCCAACGCTCGATCAGTTTCCAGAAACTGTCGAACACGCCCTCGCCACGATAGCCGGCGGGGGTGGGCATGACCAGTTGCGCGCCCGAAGCCAGGCAGGACATCAGCACCGGATAGGAGGCGAAGACGTGGAACATGGGCAGCGGACACATCAGCACGTCCTCATGCGTGAACAGCATCTGCGCGCCCAGCCAGCCATTGTAGACCATGCCGGATTGCTTGTGCTGCGCGACCTTGGGCAGGCCGGTGGTGCCCCCGGTGTGGAAATAGGCGGCGACGCGATCACCTTCGGGCTCGTCGAAGTTCAGGCGATTGTGGCGCTGCCCGCTGGCCGCCGCGTCGAAATCCAGGTATTTCGCCTGGCCCTTGGCCTCAAGCTTGGGGCGGACGAAAGGGATCGCCAGCCGCTTGATCCCCGAGAGATAGGGGCGCAGATCGACCTGAAGCACGGTCTTGACACCGGGTGCCAGCGCCACCGCATCGGCGGCCTTCTGGGCGATGTCGGATTTGGGAAAAGGTTTCAGCGTGACCAGCACCTTGGCGCGCGTCTCGCGCAGGATCGAGGCGATCTGCTCGACCTCCAGCAGTGGGTTGACCGGATTGACGATCCCGGCGGTCGCTCCGGCCAGCAGGATCACCGGCGTTTCGGGCGCATTGGGCAGCAGATAGGCCACCACGTCGGTCGGCCCGATCCCCAGCGCGCGCAGCAGGTTCGCGGTCTCGGTCACGCGTTCGTGAAATTCGTTCCAGGTCAGGGTCACGGCCTTGGACCTGGGATCGGACAGAAGCTGAAAGCTTATCGCCGGACGGTTTCCGAAACGTTCGCGCGTGCGGCTGAGCATCTGATAAACCGATGCCGGCACATCCCTTTGCGCATAGGCCATCTCGGCCTCGACAGCATCGCGGTCGGCGGCGGTAGCGAACTTGGCCATGACTTCCTCCCAGATCGTCTGGAGGCGTGGACCTCCGGCAAGGAGATTGCTGCATAAACCATCACCGGGGCAAGGGTCGAGCCCCGGCGTCGGTCCCGCCGAAACGCGGCGTCAGCTCATTTCCGCGGAATGCGCAGGGTCTGGCCCGGATAGATCTTGTTGGGATCGCTCAGCATGGGCTTGTTGGCCTCGAAGATGTCGCGATAGCGATTTGCATCTCCAAGGTATTGCTTCGCTATGGCCGAAAGCGTCTCGCCTTTCTTGACGGTGTGGAAGACGGGCTGGGCGCCCTCGGGCGCCGATGCCTCGCCGGGCTCCTGGGCCAGTTCGACGCGGGCGATGCCTTTGATGTTGCCGACCGCGAGGATCAGCTTTTCCAGCGTTTCCTGGTCACGGGCCTTGCCCTTGACGATCACGGTGTCGCTGCCCCGCAAGGTCAGGTGAACGTCGTTCGCGGTCAGGCCCAACTGCGCCAGCTCGGCCTTCAAGGCATCGACCTTGCGCTGGGTTTCATCCTCGGGGGCGGGGGTCGCGGCCTTTGGCGCCTCGGCCGCCTGGGCCTCGCCGCCGAAGATGGATTTCCCTGCATCTTTAACAAAATCCCAAATCGCCATGTCGGCCTCCTCAACGAAATTTCAACACTGACAACGTAATACTGCACGACCAGTTCCGTAAAGCCCTGGCCGGGGGGAAGGCTAATTGACCATTCTAAACTAAATAGTTCATATTGGCCGTCAACTGGAAGGAGAGTTCCTGATGACCCATCCCTTGCCGGTTTCGCCGGTTACCCTGTTGTTGGTCCTGGGCGGCCTTGCCGGCTGCGCCGCGCCCGAGAGCGGAGCGTTCTCGCATCATCCCAAGGGCTATTCCGATGTCCAGGCCAGCGCGCCGGGCAGGCCAAGCTGTCAGGCGCCCTCGATGGCGGCGAACCGCGCGGCGGCGGATGCGACCAATGCCCAGCGTCGGGCGCGGGGCCTGCCGCCGGTCGCGGCCAATGCCGCCTTGGGCCAGGCGGCGGCGAGGCATGCCTGCGACATGGCCGCGCGTGGGCTGATGAGCCATGTGGGCACCAGCACCAAGGGGCCGGCGCAGCGCGTCAAGGCCGTTGGCTATGCCCCGCATATGACCGCCGAAAACATCGCCGCCGGGCCTTTCGGGTTGGGCCAGGTGCTGAATGCCTGGAGCAATTCGCAGGGGCATCTGGATAATATCCTGATCCCTCAGATACGCGAGGTGGGCATCGGTCGCGCCATCGGCGCGGATGGGCGCACGGTGTTCTGGGCGGCGGTATATGGCGCGCCGCGCTAGCGGGCTTTCAGCCCACCGCCCTCAGGTCCTCGGCGCCTTCGGTGAATTGCAGCCGCGCCAGCCGCGCGTAAAGCCCGCCCTGGGCGACCAGTTCGTCATGCCGGCCCTGCGCGACGATTCGGCCATGGTCGAACACCACGATCCGGTCGGCCTTCTTCACGGTGGCCAGGCGGTGGGCCACGATGATCGTGGTGCGGGCGCGCGACAACTCGTCCACGGCGGCCTGGACCAGCCGTTCGGATTGCGCGTCCAGCGCGCTGGTCGCCTCGTCCAGCAGCAGGATCGGGGCATCGCGCAGGATGGCGCGGGCGATGGCGATGCGCTGGCGTTGGCCGCCCGATAGCATCGCGCCGCGTTCGCCCAAAGGGGTATCGTAGCCCTGGGGCAGCGCGGACAGGAAGTCATGCGCATGGGCGGCGCGCGCCGCCGCCTCGATCTGGGCATCCGAGGCGTCGGGGCGGCCGAAGCGGATATTCTCGCGCGCGGTGGCGGCAAAGATGACCGGCTCTTGCGGCACCAGCGCGATTTCGCGCCGAAAATCCGTCCGCGCCATGTCGCGCAGGTCGATCCCGTCGATGGTCACCCGTCCCAAGGCGGGGTCCCAGAAGCGCAGCAGAAGCTGGATCACCGTGGTCTTGCCCGCGCCCGACGGTCCGACCAGCGCCACGGTCTGGCCCGCCGGAATGTCCAGCGTGATCCCTTCCAGCGCCGAGATATCGGGCCGGGACGGGTAATGGAAGGTCACTTCCTGGAACCGGATGCGGCCCTTGGCGGGGCGGGGCAGGGGCACGGGATGGGCGGGATCCGCGATCGTATCCCTGGCCGTCAGCAGTTCGGTCAGCCGCTGGGTCGCGCCGGCGGCACGCTGCAATTCGCCCCAGATCTCGGACAGTGCCCCGACCGAGCCGGCGACCAGAACGGCATAGATCACGAATTGCACCAGTTCGCCCGGCGTCATCAGATCCTGCCGCACGTCGCGCGCGCCGACCCAGAGCACGCCCAGCACGCCCGCGAAAATCAGGAAGATCACGATGACCGTCATCACCGTGCGCGTGCGCACCCGCCTCAGCGCCACGTCGAAGGACCGTTCGGTCACCTCGCCGAAGCGCGCCCGCGCCGGAGCCTCATAGGTGAATGCCTGCACCGTCTGGGCCGCCAGCAGGCTTTCCGTCGCCGCCCCCGCGCTTTGCGCGATCCAGTCCTGGTTCTGGCGCGAAAGCATCCGCAGCCGCCGCCCCAGCACGATGATCGGGACCACCACCAGCGGCACCAGCAAAAGCACCAGTCCCGAGAGCTTGAGCGATGTCCAGGCCAGCATCGCCATGCCCCCGATCAGTATCAGAAGGTTGCGCAGCGCGATCGACACCGATGAGCCGATGACCGACTGGATCAGCGTGGTGTCGGTGGTGATGCGGCTGATGATCTCGCCGGTCATCACGCGTTCGTAGAAGGCGGGGCTAAGCGCGATCACACGGTCGAAGACCGCCCTGCGGATATCGGCCACGACCCGCTCGCCCAGGCGCGTGACCAGGTAATAGCGCAGCCCCGTCCCCAGGGCGAGCAGCGCGACGATGCCAAGCGCCGCGCCGAAATACTGGTCCAGAAGATGCGTGCCCCGGTCGAAGCCGTCGACCACGCGGCGGACCGCCAGGGGCAGGATCAGGCTGATCCCCGCCGTCAGCGCCAGCGCCAGCAGCGCCGCCCGCATCAGCCCGCGATAGGGCCGGATGAAGGGCCAGAGCGCGCTGAGCGCGCCGACCTGCCGGGTGGTCGGGCGGTCCTCGGTGACTTTGGGTCCGCGTGCCATGTCATCTCCTTGGGTGCCGGCGATGCCGGATGCCTTGCCGTTTCGCGACTGTCGGGGCGCGCGTGTCAGGGTTCCTGGGTGCCGCCCGCCATGTCCAGCACCGCCTGCCATTCCGCGTCGCCCACCGGCTGCACCGACAGGCGCGAATTGTTCACCAGCACCATCTGCGCCAGGCGCGGCTCGGCCTTGGCCTCGTCAAGCGTGACGGGCCGTTTCAGCCGCGCCACCGCCTTGATGTCCACGCATTCCCATTTCGCATCCTGGGCGCGGCTGTCGGGATGGGCCAGCGCCACCACCTCGCAGATGCCGACGACCTCCTTGCCGATATTCGAGTGGTAGAAAAAGCCGCGCTCGCCCAGCTTCATGGCGCGCATGTTGTTGCGGGCCTGATAGTTGCGCACGCCGTCCCATTCCTCGCCCGCCTCGCCCTTGGCGATCAGGTCGTCGAAGCTGAACACGTTCGGCTCGGACTTGAAAAGCCAATACGCCATCAGCCGATCACCTTGCGCCATTCGCGGACCTCGGCCGAGTCGAAGACGCCCGCCTCGGCATAGGGGTCGCGCGCGGCCCAGGCGCGCACCTCGTCCAGGCTTTCGCCCTCGACCACCACCAGCGAGCCGCAGGGCTGGCCGTTCTCGATGAAGGGGCCGGCGAACTGCAAGCCCGCGCGCTGGCCCAGCCAGTCCAGGTGTTGCGGGCGCACGGCCAGGCGGGTCTCCAGCATGCCGGGCGCGTCGCGGCAGATCAGTGCGAAAAGAGGCATGGTTCACTCTTCCTTCAGGGGTCTGTTGAGCAGGATATCCAGGGCATGTTCCATGGCGATGCGCCGCTCGGCAAGCCCTGCGACCAGCGCCGAGACGGGAAGCTCTATCCCCAGCTTCGGGGCTAATGCGGCGACGGCGCGGGCGGTGGCGGCGCCCTCGACGGTGGTTGCCGCGTCGAATTCCCGGCCCGCGCCAAGCGCCAGCCCATAGCGGAAATTGCGCGACTGCTCGGAAGTGCAGGTCAGCACCAGATCGCCCAGCCCCGAAAGGCCGGTCAGCGTTTCGGGGCGTGCGCCCAGGGCGGCGGCCAGACGTGTCATCTCGGCAAAGCCGCGGGTGATCACGCTGGCCCGCGCGCTGTCGCCATAGCCCGCGCCGATGGCGGCGCCGGCGGCGATGGCGATGACGTTCTTCAGCGCGCCGCCAAGCTCGGCGCCCGCCACGTCGGTGGTGCGGTAAAGCCGCAGCGTGCCGGTCGAAAGCTCGCGCTGCAATTCCTCGGCCGCCTCGGGGTCGGCGCAGGCCAGCGTCAGCGCGGTCGGCAGGCCGCGCGCGATGTCGGCGGCGAAGCTTGGCCCGGTCAGCACCGCCACGGTGGCGCCGGGGCAGGCCGCGCGGATCAGGGCCGAGGGGCCGGTCAGGCTGGCCAGGTCGATCCCCTTGGCGCAGCTGACAAGCTTGCGCCGGTCCAGTCGCGCCGCCTGTTCGGCCAGAAATCCGCGCAGCACCTGGGCCGGCAGCGCCAGCAGCAGGATCGGAGCGGTGCAATCGTCCAGCCGCGCGGTCAGGCGCAGGTTGTCGGGCAGGGCGACGCCGGGCAGGCGCGGATTGCGGCGCTCGGGCCAATCCACGTCCCGCCCCCACAGCGTCACCGGACCCCTGGTCGCAAGCGCCACCGCAAGCGCCGTCCCGAAGGCCCCCGCCCCGATCACCGCGATGCTCATGCCTTGGCCCCCCGCTTGCCCGCGCCCAGCATCGGCGCGGCGCCTCGGTCCAGCGGCCAGCGCGGCCGCGCGGCCAGGTCCATGCCGTCGCGCTGGCCGGCGTCGAAAGCCTCGATTCCCGCCCAGGCGATCATCGCGGCATTGTCCGTGCAAAGCCGCAACGGCGGCGCCAGAAAGTCCGCGCCCGCCTCGCGCGCGACGGCCTCCAGCGCGGCGCGCAGGGTCTGGTTGGCGGCCACGCCCCCCGCGACGGCCAGGACCGGCGCCCCGCTTTCGGCCAGCGCCCGGCGGGTCTTTTCGGCCAGCACATCGGCCACTGCGGCCTGGAACCCGGCGCAGATGTCGCTGCGGTCCCGTTCGTGCAGACCGCCCTGCGCCGCGACCAGTTCATCGCGCTGGCGCAGCACGGCCGTCTTCAGCCCCGAGAAGCTGAAATCGCAGCCCGGACGGTCCAGCAGCGGGCGCGGAAAGGCGAAGCGGCGCGGATCGCCCGCGCGGGCCGCGCCCTCGACCGAGGGGCCGCCGGGCTGGGGCAGGCCCAGAAGCTTTGCCACCTTGTCGAACGCCTCGCCGGGCGCGTCGTCGATGGTGCCGCCCAGCCGGGTGAATTCCTGCGCGCCGTCGACCCGCAGGAACTGGCAGTGCCCGCCCGAGACCAGCAGCATCAGATAGGGATAGGCCACCGCATCGGTCAGGCGCGGGGTCAGCGCATGGCCCGCCAGATGATTCACGCCGACCAGCGGCAGGTTCGCGCCGGCGGCCAGCCCCTTGGCCAGCATCACGCCCGCCAGCACGCCGCCGATCAGCCCCGGCCCCGCCGTGACCGCGATCCCGTCCAGGTCGCGCAGCGCCACGCCGGCCTCGCGCAGCGCCTGCTCGACACAGAGATCCAGCCTTTCGGCATGGGCGCGGGCGGCGATCTCGGGGACGACGCCGCCGAAATCGGCATGCAACGCCGTCTGCCCGGCCACGACCGAGGCCAGGATGGTTCTGTCGCCCCGCACCACGGCGGCGGCGCTGTCGTCGCAACTGCTTTCGATCCCCAGGAAGGTCACTGACATGCTGATCCTTGTCGCCACCCGGCCAAGCGCCTAGGCATGAAAGACCTAGCACCCAAGCGGGCCGAATGCCATGCCGCCGCCGATCCTGTTGCTGACCCGCCCCGAAGCCGCCGCGCGACGCTTTGCCGCGGGGCTGGACCTGCCGGGGCTGCGGGTGGTGATCTCGCCCGTGCTGAGGATCCTGCCCGTCGCCCATGACGCGGCGGCGCTGGCGCGGGCGCCGGGGCTGGTGCTGACCTCGATCCATGCGCTGCCGGCGGCGGGGCCGGGGCGGGGCCGCCCGGCGCTGTGCGTCGGGCCGGGCACGGCCGAGGCCGCGCGCGAGGCTGGTTTCGCCGTCACGCGGGGGCCGGGCGACGCGCGGGGGCTTTTGCCGATGCTGCGCGGGATTCCGCCGGGCTGGCTGCACCCGCATGGCCGTCATGTGGCGCGGGCTTTGCCGGTGCCGGGCGTGGTGGTCTATGATCAGGTGGCCCAGCCTTTGGACGCGGCGGGGCGGGCGGTGCTGGCGGGGGAGGGGCCGGTGATCCTGCCGCTGTTCTCGCCCCGCTCGGCCCGGCTTTTGGCGGGACAAGCGGAGGGCGCGCGCGCGGTGCTGTGGCTTGTCGGGATCAGCGCCGCCGCGCTTTCGGCCTGGGACGCGGCGGGGGGGCCTGTCCCGGCCGTTCGCCTTGGGGCCGAGACGCCGGATGCCGAAGCCATGCGCCTGGCGATCGCGCGTCTGCTTCCTAAGGAACAATCGCCATGATTCAGCGGTTGATCGGTGGTTGAGGCGTCATCAGCGGATGACTAGACTGATTTCAATGGCATGATAATTCCGAAGCAGAGGGCCAGGGAAAACCGCCGCGCCGGGATCACGAAGGCTCAACGGAGACGGGGAAAACAAGTGAACGATCAAGACAGTCAGAATGGTCAGGGCGCCGCGACCCCGGGAACCGAAGGCAAGAAGCCCGCAGTCCAGGGCAGCGTCATCGACAGCCGGCCCGTCGAATCCGGGCTGAAACCGGGCGTCAAGGCGGCGGATGCGAAATCCGAACCGCAGCCCGTGATCGAATCGAATCTTGTCGGAGAGGGGGGGGGCAGTGCCCGGCCCGCCGCCCAGGCCAAGGCGCCGCCCGCCGCAGAGGCGCCGCCCGCCGAGAAACAAGTCGAGAAACAGGCCGATAAGCCTCTTGCGGCCAGCGGCTTTCCCGTGACGGGACCCGCGCAAGATGGCGCCAAACCCGGTCCAGGTGCCGATCAGCCCGCAGCCGCAAAGCCCGCAGCCGAGACGCCGAAAGCCACGCCGGCCTCATCCCGCGTCGCCGAGATCCCCGCGCCTCAGCCCAAGGTGATCGAAACCCGCGTGGTCGAGCGTCGGGGCGGTCTCGTGCCGACCTTCCTGGGCGGCGTTGTCGCGGCCGGACTGGGCGCCGCCGCCTGCTACTGGGCCATCCCGCATCTGCCCCCCGCCTGGCAGCCGGTCCCGCAGGTCGCCGTGCCGGACGGTCAGCTTGACGCCGCCGCTCGCCGGGCCGCGGCCGATGCCGTGCAGGCCGAGTTCCAAAATCAGGGCGAGGCGCTGACCAGGCGTGCCGCCGATGCCGGGGCTGATGCCGCCCGCCAGATCCTGGCCGACACGCCGCCCCCCGCGCCGGGCGCGCCCGTGGCCCTCCCCGCCGAGGTGGGCGAAAGAATCGCCGCGCTGGAACAGGCGCTGACCAACCTGCACGCCAATCCCGGCCCCGCGCCGGCAGGTCCCGGCATTCCGCCGGGCGCGCTGGATGAACTGGCCGCGCGCCTTGGCGAGCAGCAGGCGCGCATCGACGAATTGGCCGCCCGCCCGACCGTCGATCCCGCGACCGCCCAGCAGGTCCAGGACCTGGCCCGGCAGGCGCAGGAACTGCAAAGCAGCACCGAGGCCGCGAATCGCCGTGCCCTGGCCGCCACCGCCGCAGCCGCCCTGCAAGCCGCCATCGAGAATGCCGCCCCGCGGGAACAGGCCCTGGCCGACCTTGGCGGGGCCGGTGTCCAGGTGCCCGCCGTTCTGACCGGCGAGATCCCGCGCCTCGACCAGCTTCGCAGCGAATTCCCCGAGGCGGCGCGGGCGGGCCTTGCCGCCTCGATCAAGGCGGTCTCGGCGCAAGAGGGCGCGCTGGACCGGATCAGCAATTTCCTGCGCGTGCAGACCGGCGCCCGCTCGGTCGAACCGCGCGAGGGCGACGATCCCGATGCCGTGCTGTCGCGCGCCGATGCCGCCGTCGAGACGGGCAATATCGGCGATGCGCTGGCCCAGATCGCGATCTTGCCGCAGCCGGGACAAGAGGCGATGGCGGCATGGACCGCCCGAGCCCAGACCTGGATCCAGGCGAACGCGGCGCTGGCGGGCCTTGCCGCCGCTGTGCAGTAAGGGGTCGAACATGCTGCTTTCCGCACTGAAAATCCTGCTTTTCTTCGCCGTCATCCTGTCCCTCGCCCTGGGCGCCGTGCATCTGGCCGAAAACGGCCACGCGTTGCGCATGGTCTATGGGGGCGTGGAATATTCGCTTGGCCCGGTGCAGGCGCTGATCGCGCTGGCGCTGGTCCTGATCCTGGGCTGGGTCGTGGTCAAGCTGATCGGCCTGGTCGTCGCCTTCCTGCGCTTCGTTCTGGGCGATGAAACCGCCATCGACCGCTATTTCGCCCGCACGCGCGAGCGCAAGGGTTACGAGGCGCTGTCCGAGGGCATGCTTGCCGTCGCCTCGGGCGAGGGGCGCCTGGCCCAGGACAAGGCCGCGAAGGCCGCGAAATTCCTGAACCAGCCCCATGTCACCGACCTTCTGGCCGCCCAGGCCGCCGAGGTCGCCGGCGACAGCCGCAAGGCCGCCGAGGTCTATCGCCGGCTTCTGGGCGATGACCGCACCCGCTTTGTCGGCATTCGCGGGCTGATGCGCCAGAAGCTGGACGAGGGCGACACCGCCACTGCGCTGAAGCTGGCGCAGAAGGCTTATGCTCTGAAGCCGCGTCATGCCGATGTCCAGGACACGCTGTTGCAGCTCCAGACCAAGGAGGGCGACTGGAAGGGCGCGCGCAAGGTCCTCAAGGACAAGCGCAAGCAGGGGCAGTTGCCGCAGGATGTTCATATCCGCCGCGATGCCGTGCTGGCGCTGAAAGAAGCGTCCGAGGTTCTGGCCGAGGGCAATTCGATCAGCGCGCGCGAGGCCGCGATCTCGGCTAACCGCGCCAGCCCCGACCTGATCCCGGCGGCGGTGCTGGCCGCGCGCGGCTATATCGCGCAAAGCGATTTCCGCAACGCCAGCCGTGTCCTGCAAAAAACCTGGAGCGTGCGGCCCCATCCCTCGATCGCCGCCACCTATGCCGAGATCGTGCCGGACGAATCCCCCGCCGCGCGCCTGCGCCGCTTCGAGGATCTGATCCGCAAGAACCCCCAGGACGAGGAATCGCGTCTGCTGAAGGCCGAGCTTTTGCTGGCCGCCGAGGATTTCCCAGGCGCCCGGCGCGCCCTGGGCGATCTGGCTCAGGCGCACCCGACGGTGCGCTCGCTCTCGATCCTGGCGGCGGTCGAGCGGGGCGAGGGCGCCAACGACGCCGTGGTGCGCGGCACGCTGGCACGGGCGATGACGGCCAGCCGCGGTCCGCAATGGGTCTGCGACAAATGCCATAACGTGATGGCCGATTGGGCACCCATCTGCGACAGTTGCGGCGGCTTCGACACCCTGACCTGGCGCGAGCCGGACCGCGCCACGGCGGCGGGCGGCTATACCCCGAACGGGGTCGAATTGCTGCCTTTGCTGGTCGGCACCGCCCCGGCCGAAGCGTCGGCCCCCGTGCCAGCGGCCCCGCCGCGCAGCCGCCCCGGCATGATCGGCGATGACGAGGGCGCCCCCCCGCCAGCGGTGCCGGATGCGAAGCCCGCCGCGCCGAAACCGCCCGAGGCTCCGCGCGTGGCGCCTGGCATGGTTCCGCGCGAATCGGACTATCGCTCCGCCGAGGCCGAGCCTGCGATGACCGTGACCGATCCCGATCCCGCTCCGGCGCCGAAAGCGGCCGAGATCCAGCCGCCCCCGGCATCGCCCACCGGCCCGGCCCGGCCGCATATCGCAGAGGATGCCGAACTGGTCCCGGTGCGTCCCGATGTCGAGCCGCCAGGCGAGGATTCCCGGATCTTGGGGAAAAAAATCCGATAGCCCCTTTTCGCCCGCGCCGGAACCTGCTATCCGGCGCGGCACATAGCGAAGTGCCGGTGTAGCTCAGCTGGTAGAGCACATCATTCGTAATGATGGGGTCGGGGGTTCGAGTCCCTTCACCGGCACCACTTTCCTTGAAAGTGGCCCGATTTATCAGCACTTTCCAAGGTATGAAGTCCCGTTCGACGCAGATATGGGGCTTGTTTCGGAACAGGCTAACAGGGCCGGGGCGCGGGCTTTCCCATATCGCCGGCGATCTGCCCGGATCATCGTCAGGTGGGATTTCAAGAGGAACCGGGGCCGGGACGGAAACTATTTCTGTTCAGCACCATGATCATGCGCGGGCGAATCGTCGCTATGCCTTCCAGACGCGGCGGCAGACCGTGTTGATGGGCTAAACCCTTAAGACCGAAGGGCGGAGCAACGCCAGCCCGGTGGGCCGTCACGCGATCCGCCTGTTTCGAAGCGGTCCGCCGTCATAGGCGCCGGATAGGGATCGTCAGCGTCGAATTCACCATGCGCCGGCCGCAGAGCCCTCGTCCTTGACCCACTTTACCAGATCGGGGCGTGGGTATCGTCGGGTGTTGGGCAAAGTTGGGCCGCATCGACCCATCTCTAAATCGCTGGCCCTGCATCGTTGGCCCTGAACCGTCAGCCAGAGGATGGCGACAGGAAACGCTGCCTAAAACCAAAGTGGATTGGGCAATGCAATGCGGCCCGGCCCTTGGCGGGCCGCAGTCGCCATTCTGGGGCACGGGGGATCTGTAAAGGAAAAGGGGCCTTTCGGCCCCTTTTCAATCACTCCGCCGGCACTGCCCGCACATCCTCGACTTCCGCGATGGGATGTTTCAGATGCGGGAGCATCTCTTTCGGGCAGACCTGGAGGAAGTTCGCCCTTTCGGTTTCCCAGTTTTGCAGGATCTCGTCGGCGCGGCGCGAAAGAGTTTCCTTGGCGTGACGCTCGATCAGGGTCTTCAACTGATCCTCGTAGAAAGATTGCGTCACGGGGCAAAGGATCAGCGTCTCGGGGTTGATATAATCCCGCGCCAGCCCCTCGGGGTCGTAAAGATAGGCCATGCCCCCGGTCATGCCGGCGCCGAAATTGGCGCCGATCCGGCCCAGGATCACCGCGATGCCGCCGGTCATGTATTCGCAACCGTTGCTGCCGCAGCCCTCGATCACCACCGTCGCGCCCGAGTTGCGGACGCCGAAACGCTCGCCCGCGCGGCCGGCGGCGAACAGATAGCCGTCGGTCGCCCCGTAAAGCACGGTATTGCCGATGATGGTGTTGTCCGCCGCGACCAGCGGGCTGGCCATCGGCGGGCGCACGGTGATGGTGCCGCCCGACAGGCCCTTGCCCACATAGTCGTTCGCATCGCCCGAAACCTCGATCTTCAGGCCCGGCGCCGCGAAAGCACCCAGCGACTGGCCCGCGCTGCCGGTCAGGCGCACGGTCAGGTGGTCGGGTTGCAGGTTGTTGCGCATGCCGAAGGTCTGCACGATCATCGACGATGTGCGGGTGCCGATGGTCCGCAGGGTGTTTCGGACCGCATAGCTAAGCTGCATCTTCTCGCCATCGCTGAAGAAGCGGCTGGCGTCGCGGATGATTTCGGCGTCCAGCGTGTCGGGCACGGCATTGCGCGGCTTGGTGCGGTCGTAGACGATCTTTTCCGAGCCGTCGACGGTGATCAGCAGCGGGTTCAGGTCCAGATCGTCCAGCGACTTGTCGCCCCGGCTGACCTGGGTCAGCAGGTCGGCGCGGCCGATCACCTCGTCCAGCGAGCGCGCGCCGATGCTGGCCAGGATTTCCCGCACCTCGGTCGCGTAGAAGGTGATCAGGTTGACCACCTTGTCGGCCGAGCCGGTGAACATCGCGCGCAGGCGCTCGTCCTGGGTGCAGACGCCCACCGGGCAGGTGTTCGACTGGCATTGCCGCACCATGATGCAGCCCATGGCGATCAGCGCGGCGGTGCCGATGCCGAATTCCTCGGCCCCCATCATCGCCGCCATCACCACGTCGCGACCCGTCCGCAGCCCGCCATCGGTGCGCAGCGTCACCCGGTCGCGCAGGCGGTTCATCGCCAGAACCTGATGCGCCTCGGTCAGGCCCATCTCCCACGGCAGGCCGGCGAACTTGATGGACGTGGCCGGGCTGGCCCCGGTGCCGCCATTGTGGCCGCTGATCAGGATCACGTCCGCCTTGGCCTTGGCCACGCCCGCCGCGATGGTGCCCACACCCGAACTGGCCACCAGCTTCACCGTGATCTTGGCGCGCGGGTTGATCTGTTTCAGGTCATAGATCAGCTGCGCCAGATCCTCGATCGAATAGATGTCGTGGTGCGGCGGCGGGCTGATCAGCGTCACCCCCTTGGTCGAATGGCGCAGCCGCGCGATCAGGTCGGTGACCTTCATGCCGGGCAATTGCCCGCCCTCGCCGGGCTTGGCCCCTTGGGCGACCTTGATTTCCAGTTCTTCGCAGGCGTTCAGATATTCCGCCGTCACCCCGAACCGCCCCGAGGCGACCTGCTTGATCTTGGCGCAGGGGTTGTCGCCATTGGGCAGCGGATGGCTATGCGCCGGATCCTCGCCGCCTTCGCCCGAATCGGATTTCGCGCCGATCCGGTTCATGGCGATGTTCAGCGTCATATGCGCCTCGGGCGAGAGCGCCCCCAGCGACATGCCCGGCGTCACGAAGCGTTTGCGGATCGAGGTGATCGATTCCACCTCTTCCAGCGGCACCGGCTTGCCCAGGGGCTTGATGTCCAAAAGATCGCGCAGATGGATCGGCGGGTTCGCCCGCATCGTCGCGGTGAACTGCTTCCACACGTCATAGGACGCCCGGTCGCAGGCGATTTGCAGCATCTTCATGGTGTTGGCTTCCCAGGCGTGCTTTTCGCCCGAGCGGCGCGCCTTGTAGAAACCGCCCACCGGCAGCAATTCCGTGGTCGAGGAATGGAAGCCCTTGTGGTGGATGTCCTCAAGCTTGGCTTGTAGACCATGCAGCCCCATGCCCGAGATCCGCGACTGCATGCCGGGGAAATACTCCGCCACCATGGCGCGCGACAGCCCCACCGCCTCAAAGTTCAGCCCGCCCCGATAGGACGACAGGACCGAGATCCCCATCTTGGCCATGATTTTCAGCAGGCCCGCGTCGATGGCGTCGCGATAATTGCGGATATTCTCGATCAGCGTGCCGCCCAGCAGGCCGCGCTCGATACGCTCGGCGATGGTGTCCTGGGCCAGATAGGGGTTCACCGTGGTCGCGCCGCAGCCGATCAGCACCGCGAAGTAATGCGGATCGACGCATTCCGCCGAACGCACGTTCAGCGAACAGAAGGTGCGCAGCCCCTTGCGGGTCAACCAGGAATGGATGGCGCTGGTCGCCAGGATCATCGGCAGGCCGATGCGGTCCGGTCCGACCTTCTCATCGGTCAGGACCAGATGGCCCGCACCCGAACGCACGGCATCCTCGGCCTCGGCGCGGATGCGGGCCAGGGCCTCGCCCATGGCCTCGGGGCCGGCGCCATCGGCAAAGGTGCAGTCGATCTGCGTCACAGTCTCGCCGAACATGCGGATCATCTCGGCGAATTCGGCATTCGCGACGAAGGGACTTTCCAGCATCAGGATTTCGGTCTGCGCGCTGGATTCGTCCAGAACGTTCTTGAGGTTGCCGAACCGTGTCTTCAGGCTCATCACCCGCGTCTCGCGCAGGCTGTCGATCGGCGGGTTCGTCACCTGGCTGAAGTTCTGGCGGAAGAAATGCGACATCGGCCGATACTGGCCCGACAGCACGGCGGGCGGCGTGTCGTCGCCCATCGAGGCCAGCGCCTCTTTGCCGTCCTCGGCCATGGGCGACAGCATCGATTCGATTTCCTCGACCGTGTAGCCGGCGGCGATCTGGCGGCGGCGCAATTCCTCGCCGGTGAAGCTCAGCTTCTCGGGCAGGTCGCGCATGGCCTCGTTCAGATGGACGACCTTTTCCAGCCATTCGTCGAAGGGCTGGCTGGCGGCCAGATAGTCCTTGATCTCGCGGTCGTGGAACAGCCGGCCCTCGGCCATGTCCACGGCGATCATCTGCCCCGGTCCCAGGGCGCCCTTTTCGCGCACGCTGGTTTCGTTCACCGGGACCATGCCGGCCTCGGAACCCGCGATCAGCAGGTTGTCGCCCGTCACGACATAGCGCAGCGGCCGCAGCCCGTTGCGGTCCAGCCCGCCGCAGACCCAGCGGCCATCGGTCATCGCCAGCGCGGCGGGGCCGTCCCACGGCTCCATGACGGCGTTGCAATAGGCATACATGTCGGCCCAGGCGCGCGGCATGTCGGTCGTGGCCTTGCTCCATGCCTCGGGGACCAGCATGGTCTTGGTCATCGGCGCCGAGCGCCCCGAGCGGACCATGACCTCGAACACCGCGTCCAGCGCGGCCGAATCCGACGAGCCGCCGGGGATGATCGGCTTGATATCCTCGGCCATCTCGCCGAAGGCGCCGCTTGCCATGCGGATCTCATGGCTTTTCATCCAGTTGGTATTGCCCTTCAGCGTGTTGATCTCGCCGTTATGGGCCAGCATTCGGAAGGGCTGGGCCAGCCACCATTGCGGGAAGGTGTTGGTGGAATAACGCTGGTGATAGATGGCGAAGGCCGATTCGAACCGTTCATCCCTCAGGTCGGGATAGAATTCCGCGACCTGCTCGGCCAGCATCATGCCCTTGTAGATGATGCTGCGGCAGGACAGCGTGCAAAGGTAAAGGCCCGCGATCTGCGCGGCGATGGCCGCCTTCTCGATCCGGCGGCGGATGATGTAAAGCTCGCGCTCGAACTGCTCGCCGTCGATGTCCTTTTCACAGCGGATCAGGATCTGCTCGATCTCGGGGCGGGTCGCGTTGGCCTTTTCGCCCAGGACGCTGGTGTTCACCGGCACATGCCGCCAGCCATAGATGTAATGGCCCATGCGCAGCACTTCGGATTCCACGATGGTCCGGCAGGCTTCCTGCTGGGCGAAATTCGTGCGCGGCAGGAAGCATTGGCCGACCGCGATCAGCTTGGACTGGTCCGGCTCGTGCCCGGTGCGGCGCACCTGGTCGTAAAAGAAGGGGACGGGGATCTGCACATGGATGCCCGCGCCGTCGCCGGTCTTGCCGTCGGCATCGACCGCGCCGCGGTGCCAGATCGCTTTCAGCGCGTTGATCCCGGCCTCGACCACCTTGCGGCTGGACTTGCCGTCCAGGTTCACCACCAGGCCGACGCCACAGGACGAATGCTCGTCCTCGGCACGATACAGCGAATGCTGGTCCATCCAGTCGCGGCGGGCCTGTTCCTGCTGTTCCCAGCTCATGTTTTCACAGTCCTTCACGTCCGTGCCTCCTTCAAAAGCTGCCTCAGGATGTCGGCGCCCTTGCCGCCGACCATCTGTAGGTCACAATCATATTCCGGCGTGGTCGCGCCGAAGCCGGGTTGTCCGGGGAACGCGAACGTCACCGGACTGTCATTGCTGCTTTCCTGGGCGCCGGTCCAATCGCGCGAGGTCTCGACCCCGCCATAGAACCGGCCCTGCGCCCGGCTGATGAACTGCTGGCCTTGGCGCTCGATCAGCACGTCGCCCTGGTCGTTATAGGTCGTAAGCTGAAAGCGCGTGATCTCCAGCGCCACCCCGTCGATCTCGACCTTCTCGCCGGTCAGTTCGTCGCGGCCGACATGGTGCAGCCGCTCGCCATTGCTGGCATGGGTGTGAAAGTCGAAATCGTCCCGCCCGGTCCGCAGCAGCGTGCTGAACGAGGCATCGTCCGCCGCGCCCGCTTCCAGCATGTCGGTCAGGCCGGTGCGCAGGTCGGTGCTTTCCATCCAGCGCGTCTCGGCATCGATGCGCGAGCGATAGGTCGCCCCCTCGCGGGTGAAATAGACCACCCACTGGTCGCCCGGCGCGTCCGATTTGCAACGGTAATGCTGCGAGACGGCGCAGCCGCGATTCTGGATCGTCAACTCCAGCTTGCAGCCCTGCGGCGGGGTGAAGTTCGCCGCCAGGACCGGCGGGGCCAGAAATGTCAGCCAGGCTGCTACTCCCACCGCTTTCGGGGCCTGACCGCGCACGCGCCGCCGGTGGGCGCGCGGTGTATCGGCTGTGTATGCCCTGTGCAGCATGGTCACGGCCCTATTCGGCGGCGACGCGGGCCGGGCCAGACAGATAGCCCAGGATGCTGTCGGCGGCCTCGCGGCCGTCGCGGATCGCCCAGACCACCAGGCTTGCGCCCCGCACGATATCGCCCACCGCGAAGACGCCGGGCAGGCTGGTCTGATGCGTCTGGTAATCGGCCTTGATCGTGCCCCAACGGGTGACTTCCAGCCCCTCGACGCCCCAAAGCCGGGGCAGCTCCTCGGGTTCGAAGCCCAGGGCCTTGATCACCAGATCGGCCGGTTCGTCGTAATCCGCGCCCTCGATCAGTTCGGGCGATTGCCGACCCGAGACATCGGGCGCGCCCAGCCGCATCTTCTGGATACGGACCGAGGCAATGGTCGGGACATCGCCGTCCACGTCGCGTTCCTGCGCTTCCATAGCCTCGCCGGTGACATGGCCCGCGAAAGATCCGGGGGCGGAAAGCCACACGAACTCAACACCTTCCTCTTCGGCATTCTGCACTTCGCGCTGCGATCCGGGCATGTTCGCGCGGTCGCGGCGATACAGGCACTTCACCGATTGCGCGCCCTGGCGGATGGCTGTGCGCACGCAGTCCATGGCGGTGTCGCCGCCGCCGATGACGACCACGCGCTTGCCCTTGGCGTTAAGCTCGCCATCCTCGTAATCGGGGATCTCGTCGCCCAGGTCGATCCGGTTCGAGGCGGTCAGATAGTCCAGCGCCCGCACGACGCCCCTGGCGGCGGCATTGTCGATGTCCAGGTCGCGGGTCTTGTAGACGCCGGTGGCGATCAGCACCGCGTCATGCTTGCCGCGAATGGCGTCGAAGCTGATATCCTGGCCGACATTGGTGTTCAGCACGAATTCGACGCCCGCGTCGCGCAATTGCTGGGTGCGCCGCTCGACCACTTCCTTTTCCAGCTTGAAGCCGGGAATCCCATAGATCAGCAGCCCGCCCGCGCGGTCGTGCCGGTCATAGACCGTGACCTGATAGCCCTGGCGCCGCAGCCGGTCGGCGGCGGCAAGCCCGCCCGGACCCGCGCCGATGACGCCCACCGATTCCGCGCGTTCCCGGACCGGCAGGCCCGGCTTGACCCAGCCGTTTTCCCAGGCGGTATCGGTGATGTATTTCTCGATCGCGCCGATGGTCACGGTGCCGTGGCCGGATTGCTCGATGACGCAGTTGCCCTCGCACAGGCGGTCCTGCGGGCAGATGCGGCCGCAGATCTCGGGGAATGTGTTGGTCTCTTGGCTGCGCAGATAGGCTTCTTGCGTGCGCCCCTCGGCGGTCAGGCGCAACCAGTCGGGGATATTGTTGTGCAGCGGGCAATGGCTTTGGCAATAGGGCACGCCGCATTGGCTGCAACGGCTGGCCTGTTCCGTGGCTTTGGCAGAGGCGAACTCGCGATAGATCTCGTGGAAATCTTCCGAGCGGGATGCGGCGTCCCGTTTCTCGGGCATCTCGCGCGAGAGGGTGACGAACTTGAGCATCTTCTGCGTGGCCATGGCTGCGCGTCCTTCTGTGCAAGGCTTGTGTAAAGCCTGATAAAACAGGGCGGGGCGCATTAAAAGTCAGCATTACTGACCTAAATGACGATTTTTCTTCCCGGCGCCGCCGATATGGCGCCGGAAGAGCGGAAATTAGGTCAGCTTAGTTTACCCAAACACGGTCAGAGCCAGCAAGGCAAGGGTTCCGGCGATGATTCGCCACCAAGCGAAGACCGCATAGCCATGTGCCGAGACATAGCCCAACAGCACCCGCACCACGACCAGCGCCGACAGGAAGGCGCAGACAAAGCCCACAAGGATGTTTCCTGCGGCTGCTGCATCCAGGATGTCGCGGTTTTTGTAGAGATCATAGACAAAAGCGCCCAGCATCGTCGGCATGGACAGGAAGAAGCTGAATTCGGCGGCAGAACGCTTGTCCGCGCCCATAAGCAAGGCACCCACGATGGTCGCGCCCGAGCGCGAGACGCCGGGGATCATCGCCAGGCACTGGACCAGCCCGATGCCGAAGGCGGTCGGGACCGGAATATCCTCGGCCGCGTGATAGCGCGGGCTGCGCGCCATCCTGTCCACGAACAGCAGCACGAACCCGCCCAGGATCAGCATGATCGCGATCAGGCGCGGGGTCTCGAACAGGACGGTCTTGATCAGGTCATGGGCCAGCACGCCGATCACCACGGCCGGCAGGAAGGCCACCAGCACCGACAGGATGAAGCGCCGGGCGCGCGGATCCTGCGGCGCGCTGGAAAAGATCCGCCACAGTCGTCCGGCGTAGACGCCCAGGATCGCCAGGATCGCGCCAAGCTGGATCAGCACCTCGAAGGCGCGGCCCGGCGAATCAAAGCCCAGGAAATGCCCCGCCAGCAGCACATGGCCGGTCGAGGACACCGGGATGAACTCGGTCAGCCCTTCCAGAAGACCCAGAAGGGCGGCAATCAACGTATTGTGTTCCATCAGCTCTGACGCAGGTTCTTTGCGGTCGAGGTCATCGCCTCATATTGCCCCGTGGGGCGGAAACGCCACAGATATTCCCCGATCACCGCCGAGGGGGCGGTGGGCGCGATGCCCAGATCGGTGAAGCCCTTGGCGCCGGCGGCGACGCGGTTCGGCTTTTGCAGCGCGCGAAGCTGGTCACGGGTCAAAAGCTTGTTGGTCAGCAGCCCGCCGCTGAGCCTTTGCACGCTGTCCAGCGCCGAGGCCAGGGCGCGCGCCAGCGGACCGGGCATGTTCAGCACCAGCCGGCGGCGGTCGATGGCCGCCAGCGCCTGGCGCGCGATGTCGGCCATGCTCAGCACCTCGGGGCCGCCCAACTCATAGATGCCGGGCGCGGCGCGGCCGGTGATGCCCATCGCCGCAGCCTCGGCCACGTCCATCACATAGACCGGCTGGAGCTCGCTTTGCGCGCCGGGCAGCAGCAGCACCGGCCCCAGCCGCGACAGGCTGGCGATGCGGTTGTAGAAATTGTCGTCTGATCCGAAGATCACCGAGGGCCGCAGGATCACCGCGTCCGGGCGGTGGGCCAGCACCGCCGTCTCGCCCCGCGCTTTCGAGGCCGCGTAAAGGCTGTCCGAATCGGCATCCGCCCCCAGTGCCGAGACATGGACGAAATGCGCCACGCCCGCTTGCGCCGCCAGCCGGGCGATGCGGCCCGCGGCCTCGTCATGAATGGCGTCGAAGGTGTTCTTGCCCTGATGCACCAGGATACCCACGCAATTCACCACCGCATCGGCATCGGTCATGCAGGCGGCGACGGAAAGATCGTCGCGGATATTGCAGGGCACCGGCTCGATCTGGCCCGGCGCGCCATAGGTCCGCACCACGCCCGCCTCATTCGGACGGCGCACCGCGACGCGCACGCGCCACCCCTGCGCGGCCATGAGCCGGGCGATCTGTCTGCCCAGGAAACCGGACCCGCCATAGATCGTGACAAGCTTGGCTGTGGACATGGCTCTCGCTCCCTTCGTGATGGAATGGCCTTCCTGCTGGAATGGCTGGCTTTCTTGATCCATTACCCAAGCTCGCCCGCAGCGGCAAGCCGTGGGCGCATGCTCAGCGCGATTGCGTCGGCGACGCGCAGCGCGTTCGCGGCGATGGTCAGGCTGGGGTTCACCCCGTTCGAGGTCGGCATGAAGCTGCTATCCGCGACATAAAGGTTCGACAGCCCATGCACCCGGCAGTCGCGGTCCAGCACGCTGCTGGTCGGGTCGTCGCCAAAACGCAGCGTGCCGCAGGGATGGGCGAAGTTCAGTTGCGGCGCGGTGCCCATGAACATCGCGTGGTTGGGCCGGAACGCCTTGCGCATGGCGTCGCGGAAGGCGGTGCGGCGGCGCTGCAACTCGTCCGAGACATCGTAATGGAAGCGCAGCGCGTCGGCATCGCCGGGATCCGCGATCATCCGGTTGGTGGGATAGGGCAGATCCTCAAGCACGCCCACGAACAGCTTGGCCTGCCCCAGCACCTGCGCCACGATCCGCGCGGGCAGCCGCAGCCCCATCCGCAGCGGCCGCAGCCGCCGCAGGGCCGAGCGGTCAAAGCGCGAATGCATCGCGTGCAGGATCTCGCCATAGCCGGCGACCAGTCCCATGGACTGCACCGTCCCGAAGCGTTGCCCCTTCATGTAATAAAGGTCGCGCATGCTGATCGAACGCGAGGCCCCGGCCTCGCCCTTGCCGCGCCCGGCCCATATGGCGATGATCTCGCTCAGGTGGAACATCAGGTTGCGGCCGACCAGATCATAGCGGTTGCCCAGGCCCTGGGGCCAGATCTCGCTGCTGGAACGCAGCATCAGCGAGGGCGAGCCAAGGCCGCCGCCCGACAGGATGTAGCGCCTTGCGCGCAGCGTCAGGCTTTGGCCGCCGCGCAGGCAGGTCAGGCCGGTGACACCCTGCGAATCCGCCTCGATCCGGGTGACGGTGCAGCGGTCCAGCAGCGTCGCGCGCCCGGTTTCCAGCGCGGGCAGCACCCCGGCCGAGCGGCCGTCCATCTTGCAGCGGCGCGGGCAGCGTTGGCCAAAGCAATTCTCGCACCCCGGCACGAAGCGGGCGGCCATATGGGTCTGATAGGGATGCATCCCCGCGCGGCGCAGATCCTCCATCAGCCGGGCGTCCGAACTGGGCAGGGCGCGGGGCGGCGCGGGCAGGTTCGCGGGCACCGGGTCCAGCGGGTCGGATTCGCCGCTGATCTGGTAATAGCGTTCGGCCAGTTCGAACCAGGGCCGCATCTCCTCATAGCCGACGGGCCAGCCGCCGGTGGGGTGGGGGTGGTCCTCGGTCGCGTCCAGGTCGTGCCGCTCGGGGCGTTCCAGCGTGGCCGCGTAGTAAACCGAGGTGCCCCCCACGCCCGCGCCGATCATGCCGTCCAACTCGCACCACGCGCCGTCCAGCTCGGCCGAGATCAGCCGGGGCCAGGCGCCATTGGCCAGCCGCAATTCGGGATCGGCCTGGTCCAGCGCCAGCGCCGGGATGCGGGAATCGCCCAGATCCGGGCCTTTCTCGACGAACAGCACCGACAGGCCCTGCTCTGCCAGCCGCCGCCCCACCGTGCCCCCACCGATGCCGGTGCCGATGACGATCGCGTCCCAAATGCGCGCGGCAATGTCTTCCATCTTTAAAACCTGTGCTCCGAATAAGGTGCCGGGCGGTAAGTCCAGATCCCGACGGCCGCCGCCGAGCGGCAGAATGCCAGTCTGTGACAGGGGTGAACGAGCGCGGCAAAGAAAAAATCGTATGCGCGTCAAAAAACTTCGGCAGGCCCCATTGACGCCCCCCGCCAGTCCCTTTAATCAGCCGCTCACACCACCTGCCCAGGTGGCGGAATTGGTAGACGCGCACGGTTCAGGTCCGTGTGCCGCAAGGCGTGGAGGTTCGAGTCCTCTCCTGGGCACCAAATAAAAGCCCTGCAAGCTGAATAGCTTGCAGGGCTTTTGTCATTTCGATGAATGATTTTCGCGGCGACCTGGACAGGATCGCCACCGCTTGACTTTCCGCTCTGATCGGGGCGCTTTCTGGGTTTCTATCCGGCCAGGAAGGAGCTTTCATGATCCCGCGTTTCGGACCGCCGCCCGGCCACCGTCCCTATCGCCTGCGTCCGGGCGCCTATGCGATCCTGCCTCGGGACGGAAGGTTGCTGCTGACATTCCAGGAATCACCCGTGCCCGAATTCCAATTGCCCGGTGGGGGAATCGATCCGGGCGAATCGGCGCTTGCCGCGCTGCATCGCGAGGTGGCCGAGGAAACCGGCTGGCGCATCGGCGGCGCGCGGCGCATCGGGGCCTATCGGCGTTATTGCTACATGCCCGAATATGGCTTCTGGGCCGAGAAGCTCTGCCAGATCTGGCTCGCGCGTCCTGTGACGCGGCTGGGCGCGCCCCGCGAAAAAGGGCATAGCGCGCATTGGGTCTCGATCACCGCCGCTTGCAGGCTGGTGGCCGACCCCGGATCGCGCGCGTTCCTGTCCCGCCTGGGCTGAGGGTGGTCCGCCGGGCCGTGGCGAGGGGTGAAAGCCGCCGCTTTCATAAGCGCGGGCGATCCCGCGCAGGCGCATCCTGGCCAGCCGCTTGGCCCACTGGCATCCCTGGCCCCCTGCCGGACACCCGAAAGGCCGTTCCCTGATAAAGCGCGATAAGCTATTATGCCGCAGCATCCGCAGGTAACGGCCGCCTTGCCTGGTGACCCGGCCGGGGATCGCGCCGAACTTCTGCGGACCAGCCCGACCCACGCGGGAAAGCCTATGTTTTGCCGATGATAGTCACCATCATGCCCGTCGCTGGACCAGCCTCTCGGCCGCGAGTTCGGCGATCAGCCGCTGCTTCGAGGCGGAATAGCTTTCCATCAACTCATCCAGATCGGCCTGGGCCAGTCTGTTCTGGCTGGCCAGCTTTTCCCCCCGCCCGCAAAGCAGGCTCAGGCATTGCAGCCCCAGATTGCTGGCGCAGCCGTTGAGAAAATGAAGATCCGCGACCAGCCCCATCGGGCAACCTATGGAAAGGCGAACCATCACCGTCTCGACCTCATCCAGCGACAGTTCAAGTATGACGCGAAACTCGTCCTCGCCGACCTCGTCGCGCAGTTCGCGGATGCGGTTCCAATCCAGCATTTCAGCAGCTCAAAGATGAATCAATACGCCATCCCTAGCATGCTTTACGCCTCTTGCGTGTGGATTCTAAGAATTTTCGCGATTAACCGGCTATTGAGAGCTTATGGCTTAGAGCTTGCTGCATGGTGAATCAGATTCCCCCCTCCGTCCGACCCGCTCCGCCCGTGTGGCGGCTGGTGCTGCTTGTCGATGAAAGTCGGGCGCAGCGGCGCACCCTGGCGGTGCAATTGGTGCGCGCGGGCTATGACGTGCTGGAGGCCGAAACCCCCGAAGAGGCGATGCGGATCTGTGCCCAGCGGCGGCCCGATATCGTCATTTCGGACTGGAAGACCCCCGGTGAGCGGGGGCTGGATTTCTGCCGCAGGTTCCGCGAGATGCGGGCGGATCAATACGGGTATTTCATCCTTCTGACCTCGCGCGAGGACAAGAAGGAGGTGGCCGAGGGCCTGCGGGCGGGGGCGGACGAATTCCTGACCAAGCCGGTCTCGGGCGCGGAACTGCTGGCGCGGCTGTCGGCGGGCGAGCGTATCCTGCGGATGGAGGAGAGCCTGCGCCGCGCCAATGACCAGTTGAAGGCCACGCTGGCCCAATTGCGCGAGACCCAGGCCGCGATCGACCACGACCTGCGCGAGGCGCAGCGCCTGCAACAAGGCCTCGTGCGCGAGCGTAACGGCCAGTTCGGCCATTTCGAACTGTCGCTGCTGATGCGCCCCGCCGGCCATATCGGCGGCGATCTGGTCGGGTTCTTCCAGATCAATGCCCGGCAGGTCGGGCTGTTCGCGCTGGATGTCTCGGGCCATGGCATCACCGCCGCCCTGCTCAGCGCGCGGCTGGCGGCGCTTTTATCCTCGGGGGCGGATACGAATATCGCGATGCGCGCGACCAGCAGTGGCCAGAGCGAGGCGCGCCCGCCTTCGGAGGTGCTGCGGCAGTTGAACAGCCTGATGCTGGATGAACTGCGGACGGACAATTACCTTACCATGGTCTATGCCGATCTGGACGTGGTTTCGGGACGGATGCGGCTGGTCCAGGCGGGCCATCCGCATCCGGTGTTGCAGCATGCCGATGGCACGATCACGCGAATCGGGCGGGGCGGCATGCCCGTGGGGGTCTTCGCCGATGCCGAATTCGAGGAGGTCGAATTGCGCCTGGGCCGTGGCGAGCGGCTGTTCATCCTGTCCGACGGCCTGATCGAAAGCGAGAACAGCCGTGGCGAGCCGCTGGGCGATGAGGGGCTGCACGCGATCATGCGCACCAACGCCACGCTCAAGGGCAATGCGTTGCTGGAATCGATCTGCTGGTCGGCCGCGAACTATGCTGCCGGCAAGCGCAACGACGATATCTCCGCCGTCCTGATCGAGAATCACGACGTGCCGCTGCCGACGGGATGACATGGGTTTCCGCGCAGGGGGCTGCTGCGGAAAGGCGGGTCTGTCGAAAGTGATCGGCAGCGCTGGCAGGCGGCGTTCGTGCCGGGCCGCTTGGTTTGCGCGGTTGGAACGGGGCATCGCCGGTTTTGCTCGGAACCCCTTGTTCCATGCCGCATTCCCGTGATGTGTCACCGGGATCAATGCCCGCCCCGGCACGCATGTCGCCACCCGCGCCCCTCCTTCCCGGGCGCCCGCGCCTCGGATCACTCTGGCGAGGCCCCTCGATAAGGGCCAGGGGAACGCCGGGGCCATGGCAAGGGCCGCCCGGCGCCCCACCCGACCCGCGCCCGACCCGACCCGCGCCCCCGAGGGCTCGGGGTGCAGGCGGGCCTTCGCGAGGGTTGGCGGCGGGATCAGCGGACCGACGATTTCCGACAGGATCGAATAGGCCAGCACGCGGATCATCGCACGCGGATCACATCGCGTCCCGTCATCGGGCCGATGATCCCGGCGGCGACCCGCGTGGTCCGCAAGGTTTTCTTCGTTTCTCAAATACCCGAATCCGCCGGCAGCCGCGCCGGCGGTGGATCTTAGATCAGGAATTCCGCCAGCACCGGATCGCGGGTGATGTCGCGATAGCCGAAGCCGTGCTGCGCCAGGCGCTCGCAAAGCAGATCCAGGTTCTCGGGGACGGTCGTCTCGATCCCGATCAGGATCGAGCCGAAATTCCGCGCCGATTTCTTCAGGTATTCGAATCGGGCGATATCGTCCTGCGGCCCCAGTAATTGCAGGAAATCGCGCAATGCGCCGGGCCGCTGCGGCAGGCGCAGGATGAAATAACGCTTCAGCCCCGTGAAACGCTGCGCGCGCTCCTTGACCTCGGGCAGGCGCTCGAAATCGAAATTCCCGCCCGAGCAGATGCAGACGACGCGCTTGCCGGCCAGGTCGGGGATGTCGCGCAGCGCATCGACGGCCATGGCGCCGGCGGGTTCCAGCACGATCCCCTCGACATTCAGCATGTCGAGCATGGTGGCGCAAATGCGATCCTCGGGCGCCAGATGGACCTGTTCGGGCGTGAAACGGGACAGCAGACGATAGGGCAGGGCGCCGATCCGCGCCACCGCCGCGCCATCGACGAAGGTATCGACACCGGGCAGGGTGGTCGGCGCGCCCTCGCGCAGGGCCGCAAGCAGGCTCGCGCCGCCCTCCGGCTCGACGAAGGCCGCCCGGCAATCGGGTGCCATCTCGGCCAGAAGCGTGGTCACCCCCGAGGAAAGCCCGCCGCCGCCCACCGGCAGGATCACCAGGTCCGGCGCCTCGCCAAGCTGGGCCAGGATCTCAAGCCCCACGGTCGCCTGGCCCTCGATGATGTCCGCGTCGTCGAAAGGCGACAGGAACGTCGCCCCTCTGTCGCGCGCGAATTCCTGTGAGGCGGCCAGCGTCTGGTCGAAATAATCCCCCGTCAGCACGATCTCGACCGCGTCGCCGCCAAAGATCCGGGTCTTGGCGATCTTTTGCTGCGGCGTGGTGACCGGCATGAAGATCGTGCCCCTGGCGCCGAAATGGCGGCAGGCATAGGCCACGCCCTGGGCATGGTTGCCGGCGCTGGCGCAGACGAAATGCGCCGCCCCCTGCCGGGCCACGATCTTGCGCATGGCATTGAAGGCGCCGCGCAGCTTATAGCTGCGCACGGGCGTCAGATCCTCGCGTTTCAACCAGATCTCGGCGCCGTATTTCGCCGAAAGATGGTCGTTCTTTTGAAGCGGGGTCGGCTCGAAGAGGTCGCGCAGGGCGATCTCCGCCTGGCGGACAGAGGCGGCAAAGTTTTCCATGTGCGGGCAATGGCGTGAAATGAGGGGGTTGGCAAGTGCCTGTATTCTGGGGGCTAGTCAAGATGGCGCGGGCATGTCGCCCGCGGAAGCTGCGATTCAGGGCGCGATAGATCAGCCCCAGGAACCATATCGGGCCAATGATCAGCAGCAATACGGCGATCGGTGCCGTCAGTCCCAGGATGGCGCCAAATGAGGTAGCAACAGCTTGCGCCACCGGAAACATGGCCGGGTTCTCATGAAAGCCGCCGTTCAGCCTCGGCGCCGCGAACCAGGCCCCAACAAGGCCAGCAGCGCCAAGCAGGCAAAGACCGCCAGCGCGCCCCAACCGCCGTTGATCCGCCACAGCCGAGGCAGAGGGATCAGCCACAGCAGCACGATCAGGATGGGAATCAGCCCGGTTGCGCCCGCCACGGCCCAAAGGACGAGCTGCGGCAGGCTGGTCAGTTGCAATGTGCCAAGGCCCGCCAGCCAGATCGCGACCAGAACCAGCGTTGCCGGCAGGCAATCGCGGCGCCATTGCCGCGGTCTTTGACGCTGAATGTTCAGCCATATGCCGGGAATGGGGCGGGAATTTGGCATGAGCCGTCTCATCACGGGGGCGCGGGGCAGGTCTGCGAAGGTTTACGGGCCGCGCCTCTTGTGACAGGCCGCGATTGGCCCTATTCCCTGCCGAAATTCCACGAAGGGTTAACCGCATGTCCGACGCGCCGAAGAAAGTCGTCCTTGCCTATTCGGGCGGGCTCGACACCTCGATCATCCTGAAATGGCTCCAGACCGAATATGGCTGCGAGGTCATCACCTTCACCGCCGATCTGGGCCAGGGCGAGGAACTGGAGCCGGCGCGCGCCAAGGCCGAACTGCTGGGCATCAAGCCCGAGAACATCCATATCGTCGACGTGCGCGAGGAATTCGTGCGCGATTTCGTCTTCCCGATGTTCCGCGCCAATGCGCTTTACGAAGGGCTTTACCTGCTGGGCACCTCGATCGCGCGGCCACTCATCTCCAGGCACCTGGTCGAGATCGCGCACCGGCACGGCGCCGATGCCGTGGCCCATGGCGCCACCGGCAAGGGCAACGACCAGGTGCGGTTCGAGCTTTCGGCCTATGCGCTGGACCCCTCGATCCGGGTGATCGCGCCCTGGCGGGAATGGGACCTGACCTCGCGCACCAAGCTGCTGGAATTCGCCGAGACGAACCAGATCCCGATCGCCAAGGACAAGCGCGGCGAGGCGCCCTTCAGCGTGGACGCGAACCTGCTGCACACCAGCAGCGAGGGCAAGGCGCTGGAAAACCCCGCCGAGGAGGCGCCGGATTACGTCTATCAGCGCACGGTTTCGCCCGAGGAAGCGCCCGATACCCCGGAATATGTCGAGATCGGCTTCGAGCGGGGCGATGCCGTCTCCATCGACGGCGAGGCGCTTTCTCCGGCCACGATCCTGACCCGCCTCAACGAGATCGGCGGGCGCAACGGCGTCGGCCGGCTGGACTTCGTGGAAAACCGCTTCGTCGGCATGAAATCGCGCGGCATCTACGAAACCCCCGGCGGCACCGTGCTGCTGGAAGCGCATCGCGGGATCGAGCAGATCACGCTTGACGCCGGGGCGGGGCACCTGAAGGATTCGATCATGCCGCGCTATGCGGAACTGATCTATAACGGCTTCTGGTATTCGCCCGAGCGCGAGGCGCTTCAGGCGCTGATCGACAAGACCCAGGAACATGTGACCGGCACGGTGCGGCTCAAGCTCTACAAGGGCTCGGTCCATTGCGTGGGCCGCTGGTCGGATCACTCGCTCTACAGCGAAAAGCATGTGACCTTCGAGGATGACGCCGGCGCCTATGACCAGAAGGACGCGGCGGGCTTCATCCGCCTGAACGCCCTGCGGCTGAAGCTGATCGCGAACCGCAACGCGCGGTTCAAGTAAGCAGACGGGCCGCGGGCATCGCCTGCGGCCCTGTTCACATGACGCCGTGCTGGCGCATCAGCGCCTCTTCGTCGCCGGTGACCCAGCCGAAAACCTCGGCCTCGCCGGCCAGCACCTGCACCAGGTAATGCACATCGAAACCGATGGCGGTTTCGGGCAGGTCGTCGCGGGCATAGGTTGCGGTCCAGCCGACATGGGCGACGCAATGGCAATCGTCGATGGCCGACAGCCGGATTTCGCCCAGCCGCATCTCGCGGGTGCCGATGGCCCGATGGTGCGCGTAACCCTGCGCCATCGCCTGGCGCAGTTGCGCGTCGTTTTTGCCGGTCTTCACGCCAAGGGGCGAGGCGGCGATGAACTCGGGCGTATAAAGCGCCGCCATCTCGTCTTTGTCAAAATCCCCGGCCAAGGCGCGCGCGAAGAATGCGGCATAGCGGGCGAAAAGCGTCCTGACGGCCTGTTCCATCCGATTTCCCCCCCCAGCGGTTTCCTGGGCAGTATGGCGGCGGCGGGACGCCGCGCCAACGGGGCCTTTCCTTCACCTCCGGCGCGCGCCAAGATGTCGGCATGACCCAGACCCAACGCCCCGCCCACATCGCCATCGTCACCGTATCGGATCGCGCCGCGCGGGGCGAATACCCGGACAGGGGCGGGCCGGGGGCCGAGGACTGGCTGCGGGCCGTCGTCACCTCGCCCATGCGGATCACCCGCACCATCATTCCCGACGGGCGCGAGGTCGTGGCCGCGACCCTGCGCGACCTGGCCGATGGCGGTGCCGACCTGATCCTGGTGACCGGCGGCACCGGCCCCGCGCCCCGCGACCTGACCCCCGAGGCCATGGGCGACGTGATGGAAAAGGAACTGCCCGGCTTCGGCGAGGAGATGCGCCGCGCCAGCCTGCGCGAAGTCCCCACCGCGATCCTGTCGCGCCAGACGGCGGGCATCCGGGGCCGCACGCTGATGATCACCATCCCCGGCAAGCCCTCGGCCATCGCCACCTGCCTCGATGCGGTCTTCGCGGCCGTGCCCTATTGCCTCGACCTGATCGGCGCCGCGCGGATCGAGACCGACCCCGCCCGCATCCGGGCCTTCCGCCCGAAATCCTGACCTGTGCACTCCGTCTTTCTTGCCCAAATATCCCGGGGGAGCGTTTTGCGTGCCCCATCAAGGGGCACGCAAAACGCGGGGGCGGAGCCCCTACTCCCCGTCGCAACTGGACAAAACCTCCGGTCTGATGTCCCATGGCCGGGAACGGCGGCGGGGCGCGGAGCGTTGTCGCCTGGGTGGTGAAAAGGAAAGATGACGGCGATGGCCGATGATCCCTACAAGGCGCTGGACCTCAGCAAGACGGCCACTCAGGACGAGATCAAGAAAGCCTATCGCAAGATCGCCAAGACCGACCATCCCGACCTGAATCCAGATCCGGCGGCGCATGAACGCTTCAAGGCCGCTTCCTCGGCCTATGACCTGCTGAAGGATGCCGACCAGCGCGCCCGCTTCGACAGGGGCGAGATCGACGCCTCGGGCCAGGAACGCCCGCAGCGGCATTACTATCGCGACTACGCCCAGGCGGGCGACAATCCCTATCGCCAGGGCAGCCCGGATTTCGAGGATCTGTCGGATGTCTTCTCGGACCTGTTCGGCCAGCAGGGGCAGGGGCAGGGGCAGGGGCGTGGGCGTGGCGGGGCGCGCGGCTTCGACATGCGCGGCCAGGACCTGCGCTTCACGCTGGAAATCGACTTCCTGACCGCCGCGCGGGGCGGCGCCACGCGCATCACCATGCCCGACGGCGCGATCCTGGACGTGAGGATCCCCGAGGGCGCGCGCGACGGCCAGATCATCCGCCTGCGTGGCAAGGGCGGCCCCGGTTACGGCGAGGGCCAGGCCGGCGATGCGCTTCTGACCCTGATCGTGGCCGATGATCCCGACTGGCGCCGCGACGGCGACGACGTGGAGACGACCCTGCCCATCACCATCGACGAAGCCGTGCTGGGCGGCAAGGTCGAGGCCGAGACCATCGACGGCCCGGTGATGCTGACCGTGCCGCGTGGCGCAAGCTCGGGCCAGAAGCTGCGGCTGAAGGGGCGGGGCCTGCGCGGCCCCGACGGCACGCGGGGCGATCAGCATGTCGTCCTGAAGATCGTGATGCCGCCCCGGATCGACGATGATCTCGCGCGCTTCATGGAGGGATGGCGCGAGGAACATGCCTATGATGCGAGGAGGGCGAGATGACCCGCAAGCATTATACCTCGGAGCAGGTGCTGGCGCTGCTGCCCGAATTGCGGCCCGGCCAGTTGCGGAGCTACATCCGCGCGGGCGTGGTGGTGCCGGTGCAATCCGAATCCGGGCCGCTGTTTCGGGATCTGGATCTTGCCCGGCTGCAACTGATCGTGGACCTGTCCGAGGGCTATCATCTGGACGACGAGGCGCTGGCGCTGGTCCTGTCGCTGGTCGACCAGCTTCACGGGCTGCGCGGCGACATGCGCGCCATCCTTGACGCGGTTGCCCGCGAACCGGCCGAGACGCGGCTGCGGCTCAGGACCGCGATCCGCGAGGTGCGCGTCGTGGTGCGGGGCTAAGCTTCAGGACCTGCCGGCGGCAAGCGCCTCGCGCGCGGGCAGGGCGGCCATGATGCCGCGCCGCTGCGCCTCGGTCATCGTCCCCCAGCCCGCGATCTCGTCGAGGCTGCGCAGGCAGCCGGTGCAAAGGCCGGATGCGGGATCTATCACGCAGACCCGGATGCAGGGGCTGGACACCTTAGCCATCGCGGGCCAGGTGGCGCAGCCGGTCCAGGGCGCCTTGCAGGATATAGCCCGCGGCGACCTGGTCGATCACCTCGGCCCGGCGCCTGCGCGAGGTATCGCCCTCAAGCAAGGCCCGCTCGGCGGCGACGGTGGACAGCCGCTCGTCCCAGAAGGTGATGGGCAGCGGCGTCAGCCGTTCCAGATTGCGGGCGAAGGCGCGGGTCGATTGCGCGCGCGGCCCTTCCGAGCCGTCCATATTGCGCGGCAGGCCCAGCACCAATCCGACCAGCGCGCGTTCCGCGACGATCTTCAGCAGCGCCTGCGCGTCCAGGGTGAATTTCTCGCGCCGGATCACGGTCAGGGGCGAGGCCACGCCGCGCAGCCCGTCGCTGACCGCGACGCCGATGGTCTTGGTTCCCAGGTCCAGCCCGGCCACAGCGCCGGCGCGGGGCAGGATGGCGGCGAATTCCTCGATCTGTTCCAGGATCATTGCAGTCCAGCCTTTCCTGCGGCTTCCTCGATGGGGGCGGCGGCCTCGGGGCCGAACTGGCGGCGGGCTTCGGCCAGGATTTCCTGCGCATGGTCCTTTTGGCCCAGAACCGCAAGGGCCGCGATCAGCCGTGCCCATTCCTGGGGCGTGCCGCCTTGCCGGGCCAGGCGCGCCTCCAGGCCCTGGACCATGCCCTCGATCATCCTCTCGCGGTCCTCGGGGGCCATGTCGCGCGCGGCGGCGAGGGCATCGGCATCGGGGCCGGGCTGCTGGTCGTCGGGCGGTTGGTAATCGGGTTGGCCAGCCAGCCAGGCCAGATCCCCGATCAGCGGGCGGATCAGCGCGTTCAGCGCCGGATCGGCGGGTGCTTCGGCCAGAAGCGCGGCCCAGATCGGAAAGGCGCGGTCGGCGCGGCCGTTCTGGATCTGCAAGAGGCCGGCAAGATAGCGCATCTGCACCTGTGCCGGGTCCAGTTCCAGCGCCTTGCGCATCGCCGCCTCGGCCTCGCGCGTGACCAGCCCGCCCGCGGCCTCGACCGTCAGCCCGGCCAGGCGGGCGTAATCCTCGGCCCCGGCCGCCCCGGCCTTCAACGCCACCAGCCGGGCCTGCGCCTCTCTGGCGGCGGCAAGATTTCCCAGCCGCTCCTCATGCAGGGCCAGCAGTTCCTGGCCGCGCGGGTCGTCGGGGTTCCGCGCCACGGCCGCGCGCAGTTTCTGCACCAGGTCCAGATATTCGGGATCGGGGGCGGGGCGGTCGGGTCTGGGGGCCAGACGCTCTGCCTCGGCCTGCGAGGGGCGGGCCTGATAGCGCGCCTGGGCCTGCGCCAGGCGTTGGGCGATGGGCTGGTCGGGCGCGCCCGGAGCACCAAGCCGGTCATAGGCCAGAAACGCCCCCGCCAGCAGCAGGGCCAGCAGGACCAGCGCCGCCCGCCCGCCGGGGGGGGCGCCTGCGGGCTGTTCCCGCAGCGCGCGGTCGGCGGCCAGCACCTTGCGGCCGATCTCGGTGCGCAGGCGCTCGGCCTCGGCGGGATCGACCAGCCTGCGCTCCAGGTCGCGCTCGACCTCGCGGAGCTGGTCGCGATAGATGCGCAGGTCGCAGGCGGCGGCTGAATCGCCGGGGCTGCGGCGGCGCGTCAGGGGCGCGGCGATGGCCAGCGCCACCACCCCGGTCAGCGCGGCGCAGATGATCCAGAACGTCATGGCTCCTCCCTGGCGGCGGCCCCGTCATAGCCGCTTTGGCCCTTGGGAAAAAGCCGCAGCCATAAAGAAGATCCGCGTCCGGTCCTGACGCATTTCGACAACCGGCCCGTCGCAGTTCGGCTTGCCCGCGCCCCCCGGAACAGCGCATTTTGCGAAAGACGAGTCGCGAAAGGTCCAGCCATGTCCGCATCCCAACCTCGAGGCACCGGCAATTACTCGGTCTTTGCCATCGCGCGCGAGGCGATGCGCCTGCATACGGGATGGAAGCGCGCCTGGGCCAGCCCGCAGCCGAAGCGGAAATATCAGGTGGTGATCGTCGGCGCCGGCGGGCATGGGCTGGCGACGGCCTATTATCTGGGCAGGAATTTCGGCATCACCGACATCGCCATCGTCGAAAAGGGCTGGCTGGGCGGCGGCAATACCGGGCGGAACACGACGATCATCCGCTCGAACTATCTGCAAGACCCTTCGGCCGCGATCTATGACAAGGCATTGCAGCTTTACGAGAACCTGTCCCAGGATCTGAACTACAACGTCATGTTCAGCCCGCGCGGCCTGCTGATGCTGGCCCAGACCGAACATGAGGTGCGCGGCTACAAGCGCACGGTCCACGCCAATCGGTTGCAGGGCGTCTCGACCGACTGGATCACCCCCCGGCGCATCAAGGAGATGCTGCCGATCATCAATATCGACGGCCCGCGCTATCCGGTCCTGGGGGGGCTTTACCAGGCGCGGGGCGGCACGGCACGGCACGATGCCGTTGCCTGGGGCTATGCGCGGGCATGCAGCGCCATGGGCATGGACATCATCCAGAACTGCGAGGTCACCGGGATCGAGACCGCGAACGGCCAGGTCCAGGCCGTCGACACCGCGAAGGGCCGCATCGAATGCGACAAGCTGGCGCTGGTCGTCGCCGGGCATTCCTCGGTGCTGGCGGAAATGGCGGGCTTTCGCCTGCCGATCGAATCTCTGGCCTTGCAGGCGCTGGTCAGCGAGCCGATCAAGCCCTGCTGCGATCTGGTGATCATGGCCAACACCGTCCACGGCTACCTGTCGCAATCCGACAAGGGCGAGATGGTGATCGGCGGCGGCACCGACGGGTTCAACAACTATTCGCAGCGCGGCTCGTGGCACCATGTCGAAGAAACCGTCCGCGCCCTGATCGAGACTTTCCCCATGCTCTCGCGGCTGAAGATGCTGCGGCAATGGGGGGGCATCGTGGACATGACCGGCGACCGCTCTCCCATCCTTTCGACGACGCCGGTGGGCAATATCTTCGTCAATTGCGGCTGGGGCACGGGCGGGTTCAAGGCCATTCCCGGCTCGGGCTGGGCGATGGCGGAACTGATCGCCAAGGGCCAGCCGGGGCCGCTGGCCGCCGAGTTCGGCCTGAATCGCTTTCGCGAGGGACGCTTCATCGACGAAAGCGTCGCCGCCGGGGTGGCGCATTGATGGATCTCGCCTGCGATATAGCGGCCCGAAGGGGCAGGGCTGGGCCGATTTCCGCGCAATTCGCGCTCTGGAAGAAAGATGTGCAATTTCAATGGAACTCTTTGGTGGTTTGCGCTTTATCTGGGCACGTCACCATGACCAAGGAGTTTTCTTCATGGCCGAACAGAACAAAAGCAATCTCGGGCTTATCATCGGCGCGATCGTCGTCGTGCTGGCCGTCGTCTACTGGTTCATGTCCTCGGGCAGCGCGCCCGAGCCGACCGCGCCCGCGCCCGCCGTCACCACTGAACCCGCGCCCGCCGCGCCGGCGGGAACGACCGATGGCGCCGTCAGCGTCGAGCCTGCGCCCGCAACCCCTGCTCCGGCCAGCAACTAAGGTCCAAGGGCCGATTTGCGGCCTCGGCCGGGGGGCGCCGCGCCCCTCGGCCAGGGCCGTTTCGCGGGCAGCGGCCTGATGGCGCGCGACCCCGATATGGAAAAGATCCCGCGCCAGGGTGTGGCTGATCTGGGCGACCGGCCCGGCATTCCAGCATCGCGGCTTGATGAAAAGCCGATGCCCGGCGGTTCCTGCTTTCTTTGTGATGGGCATATGCTTTGCGCCGTGCGTGAGGATCGCGCCGTGTATCGCGCGGGCAAGCCGCGTCACGCGGCGGCGGTGCCGGCCCCGGCGGGCCGCGCGCCCATGACCCACGATCACCGCCCCTGTTCCGGCTGGGTCCGGCAGGCGGGCGATGCCCTTTCCGATGATCAGACGCGCGCCAGGCCGACCGCCGGGGCGCTGGATGCCATGCGCGCTTTGCCGCCGAAGGAGTGCCGATGCTGACCCTGACCTGTCCCTATTGCGGCATTGCCGCCGAAGAGACCGAACTGGCGCCCGGCGGCCAGGCGCATCTGAAACGCTTTGGCCCCGGCTCGACCGACGAGGAATTCGAGGATTATCTTTTCGCCCGCAAGAATCCCAAGGGCGTGCATTTCGAGCGTTGGCGCCATGCCTATGGCTGCGGCAAGTGGTTCCTGGCCGCGCGCGATACCGTGACGCTTGAGGTCTTCGGCACCTACCGCGCCCAGACGCCGCATCCGACAGTCGAAATCGTCGCCGCCATCCAGGCCCGGCGCCCAGGCTGGAAACCAGACTGGACCCAGACGCCCACCCCCGCTGAAAGCCTGACCGAATGAGCGATGCGAAACCCTTCCGCCTGTCCAGGGGCGGCCGCCTGATAGACCGCGCCTATCAGCTTCCCTTCCGCTTCGACGGTCGCCACCTGCGCGGGCTGACGGGCGATACGCTTGCCTCGGCCCTGCTGGCGAATGGGCAGTTGCTGATGGGCCGGTCCTTCAAATACCACCGTCCGCGCGGCCCCCTGGCCTCGGGCGCCGAGGAACCGAACGCGCTGCTGGGCCTGGGGCAGGGCGGCCGGTTCGAGCCGAACCAGCGCGCCACCACCACGGCCCTTGTCGGCGGCATGGTGACGGCCAGCCAGAACTGCTGGCCCAGCCTGAACGTGGATATCGGCGCGGTGAACGACGCGCTGTATCGCTTCCTGCCGGCGGGCTTCTATTACAAGACCTTCATCCACCCCCGCCCGTTCTGGAAACATGTGTTCGAGCCGGTCATCCGCCGCTCGGCCGGCCTGGGCAAGGCCCCGACCGAGGCGGACCCGGACAGCTATGAACAGGCTTATGCCCATGCCGATCTGGTCGTGGTGGGCGGCGGCATCGCCGGGCTGACGGCGGCGCTTGAGGCCGCGCAGGCGGGGAAATCCGTCACTCTGCTGGAGCAGAACCCGTATTTCGGCGGCCGCACGCCGACCGACCATGCCGACGGCCAGACCCGGATCGACGCGGCTCTGGCGGCCTTGCGGGGGCTGCCGAACGTGACCCTGCGCCGCAATACCATGGCGACGGGGCTTTACGATCATGGCTACCTGATCGCGCGCGAGGCGCTGGCCGATCACGACCCGAATGCCGCCATCCCGCGCCAGCGGCTTTGGCGTATCCGCGCCGGCCATGTGATCGTCGCCACGGGCGCGTTGGAGCGCCCGCTCAGCTTTGCCGGCAATGACGTGCCGGGGGTGATGCTGGCCTCGGCGGTGCGCGATTTCATCGACCTTTACGGCGTGGCGCCGGGCCGGCGCGTGGTCGTGGTCACGAATAACGACGACGCCTATCGCACGGCGCTTGCCGCGCTGGATGCGGGGCTTGAGGTGCCGGTGATCGTGGATGCGCGTCCGAATGCGAGCGGCGCGCTGCCCGAGGCCGCCCGCGAACGCGGCATCCGCGTTCTCAGCGGCATGGCCATCGCCGGGATCAGGGGCAGATCCTCGGTCGAGGGGGTGAAGCTGTGCAGCCATGCCGGCGCGGGGGCGGTGCAGGAAGAAGTCGCGGCGGATTGCGTCGCCATGTCCGGCGGCTGGTCCCCCGTCGTGCATCTGTGGAGCCATTGCGGCGGCAAGCTGGCCTGGTCCGAGGATCGGGCGATGTTCCATCCCGATCCGGCCCGCCCCCCCACCGGCGCCGATGGCGCGGCCATGGCGACGCCCGTGGGCGCGGCGGCGGGCGACCTGCTGCTGGCCCAGGCGACCGGGGCCGCGCCCGAGCAGCCGCTGCTGCCGGTCTGGGTCATGCCGGTCAATGCCACGCGCAGGATGAAGTTCAAGATGTGGCTGGATTTCCAGAACGACGTGAAGGTCTCGGATGTCGAGCTTGCCGCGCAAGAGGGCTATGAAAGCGTCGAACATACCAAGCGTTATACCACCCTGGGCATGGCGACGGACCAGGGCAAGGTCAGCAATATCAACGGTCTCGCGGTGCTGTCCAAGGCGTTGGGCCAGTCGATTCCGGCCACGGGCACGACGACCTTCCGCCCGCCCTATACGCCTCTGACCTTCGGCGCCATCGCCGGCGAGGCGCGGGGCGATCTGTTCCAGCCGCTGCGCAAGACGCCGATGCATGGCTGGCACCAGGCGCGCGGCGCCTTCTTCGAGCCGGTTGGCCATTGGCGCCGGCCCTATTGCTATCCGCGGGGCGGTGAAAGCCATGCCGAGGCGGTGGCGCGCGAGATCCTGGCCGTGCGGGCCGGCGTCGGCACGCTCGACGCCTCGACGCTGGGCAAGATCGTGGTCAAGGGGCCGGATGCGGGCAAGTTCCTCGACATGATCTATACCGGCATGATGTCCACCCTGCCCATCGGCAAATGCCGTTATGGCCTGATCTGCAACGAGAACGGCTTTCTTGTCGACGACGGCGTGGCCGCGCGCCTGTCCGGTGACAGTTGGCTCGTGCATACCACCACCGGCGGCGCCGACCGTATCCACGCGCATATGGAGGACTGGCTGCAATGCGAGTGGTGGGACTGGAAGGTCCATACCGCCAATGTCACCGAGCAATGGGCGCAGGTCGCCGTGGTCGGTCCCAAGGCGCGTGTTCTGTTGGAGCGGCTGGCCGGCGGCATCGACCTGTCGGCCGAGGCGCTGCCCTTCATGGGCTGGGCCGAGGGCGAGATCGCCGGCATCCCCGCCCGGATCTATCGCATCAGCTTCTCGGGCGAGCTCAGCTTCGAGGTCGCGGTCCCGGCGAAGCGCGGGCTTGAGCTTTGGGAAAGGCTGCACGAGGCGGGTGCGGATCTGGGCGTGACCCCCTATGGCACCGAGGCGATGCATGTCATGCGCGCCGAAAAGGGCTTCATCATGATCGGGGACGAAACCGACGGCACCGTGATTCCGCAGGATCTGGGCATGTCCTGGGCGATCTCGAAGAAGAAGCCCGACTATATCGGCAAGCGCGCGCAAGAGCGCGGCTTCATGACCTCGCCCGACCGCTGGACGCTGGTGGGGCTGGAAAGCCTGGATGGCCGCATGCTGCCCGACGGCGCGCTTGCCGTGGCCGAGGGCGTGAACGGCAATGGCCAGCGCCATACGCAGGGCCGCGTGACCTCGACCTATCTTTCGCCGACGCTGGGCAGGCCCATCGCCATGGGGCTGGTGCTGAACGGCCCCGCGCGCATGGGGCAGGTGCTGGAATTCCCGGCGGAAGGGGCCGAAACCTACAAGGCGCGGATCTGCGATCCGGTCTTTTACGACAAGGAAGGGAGCCGGGCGAATGGCTGAGGCGCTGGCGCGAATCACCGAATTGGCCGACCTGGGCATGATCCAGATCCGCGCCGATCTGGGCGGGGCAGGCGATGCCATCAGGGGCGCGACGGGGCTTGCGGTCCCGGCGCCGGTCTCGACCGTGGGCGATGGCACCCGCACCCTGGTGTGGATGTCGCCGGACGAACTGCTGCTGGTCCTGCCCGCAGCCGATACGGCGCAGGCCCTGGCCGCGCTGACGCAGGCGCTTGCCCCGCATCACGCCCTGGTCCTGGATGTCGGCGACATGCGCCGGGCCTTCGCGGTCGAGGGACCAAGGGCCGCGCAGGTGCTGATGAAGCTTTCGCCCGCCGATATCGCGTCCATGCCCCCGGACGGCGCCCGCCGCTCGCGCGCGGGGCAGGTCGCCTGCGGCATCTGGCGCACGGGCGAGGGCTTCGTCGTCATCGGCTTCCGCTCGGTCGGGGATTACATCGCGGGGCTTTTGCAGGGCGCGGCACGCGTGGGCAGCCAGCTTGATCCGCGCTGATCGCTTTCCCGCCTTCTGGCCGAGCGCGAGACGGGCTATGCAGGGCCGAATGTCTCCGAGGTCCGCCATGCGTCCCGTTTCCGCCCTGATCGCCGCCCTTTTCGCCAGCCTGGCCCTGTCCGCGCCCGTCCGCGCGCAGGCGCCGCTCGCCCCGCCGCCGATGGTGCGCAAGGGGCTGGAGGTGATGATGTGCGAATTGCAGGACCAGTCCGGCACCGGCTGGATTCCCGAATTCCTGATGGTCACCCGCCAGACCGCCGGCGCGCATGCCGGCCGGATCGAGGTCTTCGACCCGATCCTGCAAACCCTGGTGCGCCGCCCCGTCGCGGCGGTCATCACCGCCGAGGACCGGCGCAGCCGCTCCTATGGCTGGGCGTTGGGCAATGTCAGCAACGAATCCGGCCAATATACCGACCGGCTGGACTATCGCCTGACGCTGCGCAAATCCGATGGCGCGGCATGGATCAGCGTCACCGCGGCGGGATACGAGAACCGGATGCAGGGCCAGGGCCGCTGCGCCAGCCCGCCGCCGGGCTAAGGTTTGGAACCCCGCCCGCGGGCCTTGCGTTCGGCCCCGAGCGGCCTGGCGGTATCGGGGCTTCCCCCGAAGCCCGACCTGTGTCAGAAACCGTTTCCGAAACCATTGGAAAGGAAATCGAAATGGCCTTCACCCTTCCCGATCTTCCCTATGCGCATGATGCCCTCGCGGCGGGCGGCATGTCGAAAGAGACACTCGAATATCACCACGACAAGCACCACAAGGCTTATGTGGACAAGCTGAATGAGCTTGTCGCCGGCACCGAATGGGAAGGCAAAAGCCTCGAAGACATCGTGACCGGCACCTACCAGTCCGGGGCCGTGGCCCAGAACGGCATCTTCAACAATGCCAGCCAGCACTGGAACCACGCCCAGTTCTGGGAAATGATGGGGCCGAACGCAGGCGCCATTCCGGGCGAACTGGAAAAGGCCCTCACCGAATCCTTCGGCTCGGTCGATGACTTCAAGAAGAAATTCTCCGAGGCCGGTGTCGGCCAGTTCGGCTCGGGCTGGGCCTGGCTCGTCAAGGACAAGGACGGTTCGCTGAAGGTCACCAAGACCGAGAACGGCGTGAACCCGCTCTGCTTCGGCCAGACCGCGCTTCTGGGCTGCGACGTGTGGGAACACAGCTATTACATCGATTTCCGCAATGCGCGGCCGAAATACCTGGAAAACTTCCTGTCGAATCTGGTGAACTGGGAAAACGTGGCCTCGCGCCTCTGACCTGCGCCACCGGCAAACCGCATGAAGGCCCGCCCGATCCCGGCGGGCCTTTTCTTTCTTGGAAAAATATCCCGGGGGAATCCCGAAGGGATGGGGGCGGAGCCCCCTTGCCCTCGCCCGCAAAGCATCGCAAGGCTGGCCGCCTGCAAGGGGAACGGCGATGAGCGACTGGACCAAGGGCTTCTGGGCGATGATCGGGGTTTGCCTGATCTGGGGCCTTTCGCCGATCTATTACCGCAGCCTGGCCTCGGTCCCCACGCTTGAGGTGCTGGCCCACCGCACGCTCTGGTCGTTTCTGCTTTTCGCGGCCATCCTCGCCGGTCAGCGCCGCCTGCCACAGCTATGGGCGGCGCTGACCGGCCCGCATCTGGCGCGCATCGCGCTGGCCTCGCTGATGGTTTCGATCAATTGGGGGCTGTTCATCTGGGCGGTGCAGGCGGGACATGTCGTGCAAAGCTCGCTGGGCTATTATATCTTTCCGCTGGTCGCGGTGCTGCTGGGCATGGCGATCTTCGGCGAAAGGCTCAGCCAGGCGCAGGGCGTTGCGGTGGCGCTGGCGGCGCTGGCGGTGGGGTTGCTGACCTGGGGGCTGGGGGTCGCGCCCTGGGTCAGCCTGGGGCTGGCGATGACCTTCGGCATCTACGGCGTGATCAAGAAATCCCTGCCGCTTGGACCGATGCTTTCCGTCGCGGCCGAGGTGGCGCTGCTGTCGCCGCTGGCGCTGGGCTGGCTGATCGCGCAGGCGCTGCACCTGGTGCCGGGCAGCCTGGCGCATCCGGTGATGTTCGGCACCGATCTGCGGCTGTCGCTGCTGCTGATCGCGTCCTGCGTATTCACGGCGGTGCCGCTTTTGCTGTTCAGCTTTGCCGCGCGGCGGGTGGGCATGGCCACGCTGGGCCTGATGCTCTACCTGAACCCGACGCTGCAATTCTTCTGCGCCGTGGTGCTGTTCGGCGAGCCGTTCACCCATTGGCACCTGATCGCCTTTTCCATGATCTGGGCGGCGCTGGCGCTTTACTCGCTGTCCAGCCTGCGCCCGGTCGGTGCGGCCCCGCGCGGGCGGGCGCGCCGCAGGGCGTGAACGCCGACCGTTCCGCCCGGCATTGGCAAACCCGATCAAGGCCGTATAGAACAGCGCCAAAGCAGACGGGGACGACATGGCCAATCAGAATGACAGCTTCATCGACGAGGTGACCGACGACTTGCGGCGCGACCGCTTGTTCAAGGCGTTTCGCCGCTTCGGCTGGATTGCGATTCTGCTGATCCTGGTCCTGGTCGGAGGCGCGGCATGGCGCGAATACGCCAAGAACCGCGACGCCGCCGCCGCCCAAGGCTGGGGCGACGGGCTGCGGGCGGCGCAGGACGCGCCCGATCCCCTGGCGGCGCTGACGGCGCTGGACGCGCAGGGCTCGGCCGGGCGTAAGCTTCTGTCCGAGATGCTGGCGGCGGGCCTTCAGGCCGATGCCGGCCAAAAGCAGCAGGCCGCCGACCGGCTGGTCGCGGCGGCCCAGGGCGTGGCTTCGGACCCGGTGCTGCATGACCTCGCCATGCTCAAGGCGGTGATGGTGGCTGGGCCGATGATGGACGCGGCCCGGCGCGACACCATTCTTTCGGACCTCTCGAAGCCCGGCGCGCCCTTCGAATTGCTGGCGCTGGAGCAGAAGGCCGTGGCCCTGATCGGCGCGGGCCGGACCGAGGATGCGGTGATGCTGATCCGCCAGATCCAGCAGAAGGACGGGCTGTCCGAGCCCTTGCGCCGCCGCTTGGGCGAGATGATGATCACCCTGGGCGCCGCCCCGGACCAACCGCCGGGCCCCGGCCCGCAAAGCATGACGGTGGTGCCGGCCGAATAGGGCCGGGCCTCAAGGCAGATGCCATGGGCAGGAACGCCCGTGAAAAGGAGACAGCGATGAATCGGTTGCCCCTGATCGCCGCCCTGGCTGGACTGACCGCATTGGCGGCCTGTCAGCAGGGCGACACCCCGCTGCCGGGCGAAAGGCTGGACCCGCGCGCCGTGATATCGGCCGATGGCATACCCGCCCAGGGTGCGACCGGCCCGACCACCGGCGCCCTGTCCTTGCCGCCCGTCCGCGGCAATGCCGACTGGCCGCAGCGCGCGGGCAGCGCCAGCCACGCCTCGGGCAATATGGCATTGGGCGCGGGCACGAGCCGGATCTGGTCGGCGTCGATCGGCCAGGCATCGGACCGGGGCCATCGCATCACCGCCGATCCGATCGTGGCGGGTGGGCTGATCTTTACGCTGGACAGTCAGTCCACCGTCACGGCGACCACGACCGGCGGCGGCCGCGCCTGGAGCGTGGACCTGCGCCCGGCCGGCGAAACCGGCCGCAGCGTCTCGGGCGGGGGGCTTGCCTTCGAGGGCGGGCGCGTCTTCGCCACCACCGGATATGGCGAACTGGTCGCGCTGGACGCGCGCTCGGGCGGCGTGGCCTGGCGGCAGAAGGTCGAGGCGCCGATCAGCGGCGCGCCGACCGTGCAGAACGGCATCGTCTATGCGTTGGGCCGCAACGCCGCCGGCTGGGCCGTGCGCGCCAGCGACGGCAAGGTGCTGTGGCAGGCTTTCGGCAATGACGGGCTGGCGGGCGTGATGGGCGTCGCGGCCCCTGCCGTCGCGGGGGATACGGCGGTCTTCGCCTTCACCACCGGCGAGATTCTGGCCGTGGACAGCCGCAACGGGGACCAGAAATGGGTCGCGAACGTGGCGGGCTCGCGGCTGGGCCGCTCGATCGGGCTGTTTCGCGACATGACGGGCGATCCCGTGATCAGCGGGAATACGGTCTATGCCGGAACCAATTCGGGCCGCGCCGGCGCCTATGACCTGACCACCGGCGCCACCCGCTGGGAGGCCCCCGAGGGCGCCTCCAGCCCGGTCCTTGCTGTCGGCAATTCGATCTTCCTGGTGAACGACCAGGCCCAGCTTTTGCGGCTGGATGCCGCGAACGGGGGCCGGGTCTGGGCGCAGAAACTGCCCTATTTCACCAAGCAGGTCGTGCGCAAGCAGGACAAGGTCTGGAACCATTACGGCCCGGTGCTGGCGGGGAATCGGCTTTACCTTGCCGGGTCGGACGGCTATCTGCGCGTCTTCGACCCCGCGTCGGGCGCTCTGATCGGCACGGCCGAGATCTCGGGCGGCGCCGCCGCGGCCCCGGCCGTCGCGGGCCAGACCCTTTACGTCGTCACCCATGACGGCCAATTGATCGCATTCAGATGAGCTTTACCCTCGCCATCGTCGGGCGGCCGAATGTCGGCAAGTCCACCCTGTTCAACCGCCTGGTCGGCAAGCGCCTGGCCCTGGTCGACGACCAGCCCGGCGTCACCCGCGACCTGCGCGAAGGGCAGGGGCGGCTGGGCGACCTGCGTTTCATCGTGGTCGATTCGGCGGGCCTTGAGATGGCCGACGATGACAGCCTGCAAGGCCGGATGCGCCGCCTGACCGAACGCGCGGTGGATGAGGCCGATGTCTGCCTGTTCGTCATCGACGCCCGCGTGGGGGTGACGGCGGCGGACGAATATTTCGCCGAGATCCTGCGCCGGCGGGCGAAGCACGTCATCCTGGCCGCCAACAAGGCCGAGGGTCGCGCGGGCGAGGCCGGCGCGATGGAAGCCTATGCCCTGGGCCTGGGCGAGCCCTTGCGCGTCTCGGCCGAGCATGGCGAGGGGATGGATGATCTTTACCGCGTCCTGGTTCCGCTGGCCGAGGCGTTCGAGGCCCGGAACGTCCAGCAGGCCCCCGAAACCGATGTCGATGTCGAGGGGGACGACGACGAAAGCTGGCGTCCCAGCGCGGCCAAGCCCCTGCAAATCGCCGTCATCGGCCGACCGAACGCGGGCAAGTCCACGCTGATCAACAAGATCCTGGGCGAGGACCGCCTGCTGACCGGCCCCGAGGCCGGCATCACCCGCGATTCGATCAGCGTCGCCACCGATTTCATGGGCACGCCGATCCGCATCTTCGACACCGCCGGAATGCGGAAAAAGGCCCGGATCAGCGACAAGGTGGAAAAGCTGTCCGTCGCCGACGGGCTGCGCGCCGTGCGTTTCGCCGAGGTGGTGGTCGTGCTTCTGGACGTGGGCATCCCGTTCGAACAGCAGGACCTGCGCATCGCCGATTTCGCCGAGACCGAGGGCCGCGCCGTGGTCGTCGCCGCGAACAAATGGGATCTCGAAGACGACAAGCCGCACAAGCTGAACGAACTGCGCGAGGCGTTCGAGCGTCTGCTGCCGCAGTTGAAGGGTGCGCCGCTGGTCACCGTCTCGGCCCGCACGGGCAAGGGGCTGGACCGGCTGCACAACGCGATCCTGAAGGCGCATGAGATCTGGAACCGCCGCGTGCCGACCGCGCGGCTGAACCAGTGGCTGGGCGCGATGACCGAGGCGCATCCGCCGCCCGCCCCCGGCGGCCGCCGCATCCGGCTGCGCTACATGACCCAGATCAAGACCCGGCCTCCGGCCTTCGTGGTGATGGCGACGCATGTGGACAAGCTGCCCGACAGCTACCAGCGGTATCTGGTGAACGGGCTGCGCGCCGATTTCGACATGCCCGGCACGCCGATCCGGCTGACCTTCCGCGATCAGGGAACGAAAAACCCCTACAAGGACAAGGCCGACAAGATCAACCAGTCGGGTGCGCTGTCCAAGCACAAGCACCGGCAGAAGCCGAAGGGCGAATAAGGCCAGGACCGTCACCCGCGCCAACGCGAAGACGATCACCGCGACGGCAGGGACCGGATCGGCGGCGATGAGGCGCCTGCGATGCCGATCAGGTCCCAGGTCGCCGCGAAGCCGAAGCCGATATTCCGGTCCAGCCGTAATTGGACCATCACGACGATCAACTCCGCCGCCGGAAACAGCGGCATGTCCAGCCGCATTTGCACCAGCGCGGTGAAGGCGTTGAAGGTGACCAGCCCGCGACGAAGGCCAGAGCGGCGCTCCCGATCCGCACCACGCCTTTGACCGCGCGCGAGCGGCGGCTGATCCAGCAAGCGGCAAAAGGCGTGATAGGCCCGCCCCGACAGTCCCGCCCGCCCCGACGGGATGGCGCCATGACGCTGCATCTGGCCAAGCGTGGCGGCTCTGCCCGGCTTCGCCCCGTGCCGTCGCGGATCAGCCCAGGGCGCCGTCCGCCAGAAGCCTGGTCTTGCCGCCCAGATAGGGATGCAGCGCCGGCGGCAGGTCGACCGAGCCGTCTGCCTGCTGCCCATTCTCCAGGACCGCGATCAGGGTGCGTCCCACCGCCAGCCCCGAGCCGTTCAGCGTATGGACGAATTCCGGCTTGCCGCCCGGCGCGCGATAGCGGGCATTCATCCGCCGGGCCTGGAAGTCGCCGCAATAGCTGACGCTGGAAATCTCGCGATACTTGCCTTGTCCGGGCAGCCAGACCTCCAGGTCATGGGTGATGCGCGCGCCAAAGCCCATGTCGCCGCCGCACAGCACGATGGTGCGATAGGGCAGGCCCAGCCGCTCCAGCACCGCCTCGGCGCAGCGGGTCATGCGGGCATGCTCGGCCAGCCCGCTTTCCGCATCGGTGATCGACACCATCTCGACCTTCTCGAACTGGTGCTGGCGCAGCATCCCGGCGGTGTCGCGCCCCGCGCTGCCCGCTTCCGAGCGGAAGCACTGGCTATGCGCGACCATGCGCCGGGGCAGGCTTGCCGCCTCGACGATCTCGCCGTTGACGGTATTCGTCAGCGTCACCTCCGAGGTCGGGATCAGCCACCAGCCCTCGCGGGTCTGATAGCTGTCCTCGCCGAATTTGGGCAATTGCCCGGTGCCATACATCATCTCGGACAGCACCAGAACGGGGGTCCAGGTCTCCTCCAGCCCATGCTCGGCGGTGTGCAGATCCAGCATGAACTGCGCCAGGGCGCGCTGGATGCGGGCAACGCTGCCCTTCAGAACGACGAAGCGGGCGCCGGACAGTTTGGCGGCGGTCTCGAAATCCATGCCGGGTCTGACGCCCGCGATCTCGAAATGCTCGCGCGGCTGGAAATCCAGCGCGCGCGGCTCGCCCCAGCGGCGGATCTCGATATTGTCATCCTCGTCCTTGCCGGCGGGGACGGCCTCCACCGGCAGGTTGGGGATCTCCATCAGCATCTCGCGCAGCCGCTCGTCCAGCGCTTGGGCCTCGATCTGCATGCGGGCGCTCTCGTCCTTCTTGGCGGTGACCAGGGCGCGCAGCCGCTGGAACTCGGCCTCGTCGCCCCGGCCCTTGGCGGCCCCCGCCTCCCTGCTCAGCTTGTTCTGCTCGGCCTGGGCGGCTTCGGCGCTTGCGATGCGGGAACGGCGATCAGCGTCCAGAGACAGGATCTCGGGCGAAATCGGCGCCAGATTGCGCAGGCCAAGGGCTGCGTCGAAGGCGGCGGGGTTTTCGCGGATGGCGCGGATGTCGTGCATGGCGGACCCATTCCTAGGATGTTGCGAGGCCCCGAATAAACCAAGCCCGCGCAAGGCGAAAGCCTTCAGCCGGGGCCGGCCGCCTGTTTCAGCATGTCGCGCAGCAGGGGAAAGAACTTCCCGGCGCCCGGATAGCCCTCGAAACGTGCGATCTCGATCCCGTCGCGCAGCAGGATGAAGCTGGGCGTCAGCCAGGGCATGCGGTCCAGCGCCAGCCCGTCGGGATAGGGACCGTCGACATCGACCATGAACAGGGGCGCCGCCCGCCCCTCGGCCTGACGGGCATAGATCGGCCCGATCTCCCGGTCCCATTCGGCGCAATAGACGCAGCCCTTGCGCCGCACCATCATCAGCCGCAAGGCGCCGCCACCCGCGACGGCCGGCCCGGCCAGCGCCCAGGCCAGGGCGCCCAGGAAGATGCGTCGTCCCCAATCCATCGCGCGACCCTATTCCCGCGCCCCGGCGTCGGCAAGCGCGGCGTTTACATGTCTTCCTTGTCCAAATATCCACGGGGGGCGCGGGGGCGGTAGGCCCCCGCAGGCTTGGCAGGAAGGGTGGATGCCGGAATTGACGGACGAACTGACGCAGCCGCTGATCCAGGGCAACCGCCGGGCCCTGTCGCGCGCCATCACGCTGGTCGAAAGCACGCGGCCCGATCACCGCCGGCGGGCTGTCGCGCTTCTGGCCGAACTGCCGCCCCGCCAGGCGCTGCGGATCGGCCTTTCCGGCACGCCCGGCGTCGGCAAGTCCACCTTCATCGAGGCGTTCGGCAAGCTGCTTACCGCGCGGGGCCTCAAGGTCGCGGTCCTGGCCGTCGATCCCAGCTCGGCCCGCTCGGGCGGCTCGATCCTGGGCGACAAGACCCGGATGGAGACCCTGGCCCGCGATCCCAACGCCTTCATCCGCCCCTCGCCCTCGCGCGCGGAACTGGGCGGCGTCGCTCGGCGCTCGCGCGAGACGGTGCGGCTCTGCGAGGCGGCGGGCTTCGATGTGGTCCTGATCGAGACGGTGGGCGTCGGCCAGTCCGAAACCCTGGTGGCCGAGATGTCGGACCTTTTCATCCTGCTGCTGGCGCCGGCCGGCGGCGACGAATTGCAGGGGGTCAAGCGCGGCATCATGGAGATCGCCGACATCATCCTGGTCAACAAGGCCGATGCGGAACTGCGCGACACGGCATTGCGCACGGTCGCCGATTACGCGGGCGCGCTGCGGCTTTTGCGCAAGCGCCCCCAGGATCCGCAGGGGTTTCCCAAGGCGCTGCCGGTCTCGGCCTATACCGGCGAGGGGCTGGAGCGCGCCTGGGCCGAGATGACCGAGCTTGCCGATTGGCGCCGTGCCAACGACCATTTCGACCGCCGCCGGGCCGAGCAGGCACGGCACTGGTTCCTGTCCGAACTGCGCGCGGGGCTTCTGGCGCGCCTCGACGCACCCGAGATTCGCGCCCGCCTGCGCGAGACGGGCGACCGCGTGGCCCAGGGCCGCGCCGATCCCGACCAGGCGGCGGCGGCGATGCTGGACTGGCTGGCGCAGCCGCGTTGATTCGCCGGGCCGGGGTCCCCGCGCCCCGGAGGCTTCGGCGGGCGCGCAAGAATTCCGGGGCTAGCCGTGTCCGCCTCGGCGAAAAGGCTTGACGCGCCCCGCTTCTGCCCTTATTCCCCCGCAGACAGATTTCGGGCGCTGCCTCGCGGCGCCCTTTCATATTGCGGGCAACCGCCCGTGCAGGATCGAATCGAAGGAAACAGATCATGTCGCGCGTTTGCGAACTGACCGGCAAGGGCCCGATGAGCGGCAACAACGTGTCCCACGCCAATAACAAGACCCGTCGCCGCTTTCTGCCCAACCTCAACGAGGTTTCGCTGATCTCGGATAAACTGGGCCGCAGCTACCAGCTCCGCATCTCGGCGGCGGCTCTGCGCTCGGTCGACCACCGTGGTGGCCTCGACGCCTTCCTGGGCAAGGCCCGTGACGAGGAACTTTCGGACCGCGCCCTGAAGATCAAGCGCGAACTGGCGAAAGCCTGATTCGACCGAATACCTGATCACATGACCGGCGTTACGACCGGGCCGATCGATTCGCGGTTCGGAACGACACCGCACAGCCCCGCCCTTTCAGGCGGGGCTTTCGCATTTTTCAGCCGAGCCTTGTAAGCGGGGCTATTGCGCGGCCTCGATCCGGGCCAGCAGCGTCTCGACCGAGGGGCCAAGCGCATCCACGATCAGCCCGATCCCCTTGGCCGAGGCATGCACGCCGTCCTGTTGCAGCAAGCCGGCCCATTCCTCGGCCGGCCGCGCCGTCAGCGGGGCGTAAAGATCGGGAAACAGCAAGGCGCCGTGCTTTTCCGCCAGCCTGGGCCAGATCGCGGCCCAGCCGCGCTGTTGGCGGGCATGGGCGCGAGGATCGGCGATGCCCACCAGCAGCACCGGGCGGTTTGCCTGGCCCGCCTTGGCCAGGATCTGGTCCAGATTGCCCTGCGCCCCGGACCAACCCAGATTGCCCAGGATGTCGTTTCCGCCCAGTTCGACCAGCACCGCATCGGGCTGGGCCGAGGCCAGCGCCGCGTCGATCCGCAGCACGCCCCCGGCGGTGGTGTCGCCCGACTTGCCGCCATTCACCACCAGCACGTCGTGGCCGCGCTGGCGCAGCCAGTCCTGCAATCGCGGCACCAGGCCCTGGTCCTTGGGCAGGCCATAGCCCTCGGTCAGGCTGTCGCCAAAGGCCAGAAGTCGGATCTGTCCGGCCCAGCCGGGCAGGGCGAACGGCACCTGGGACAGCACCAGGGACAAAGCGAACAAGACGGGGCGCAGCGGCGATGTCAGGCGAATCGGCGTAACCTCAGGGCATTGGTAACAACGAAGACCGAGGACAGAGCCATCGCGCCGGCCCCCAGCATGGGCGAAAGGCTTGGTCCCCCGAAGCCTGCCAGAAGGCCCATGGCGACGGGAATCAGGGCGGCATTATAGGCGAAGGCCCAGAACAGGTTCTGCCGGATATTGCGCATCACCGCCCGCGACAGGCGCAGCGCGCGCGCGACGCCGCGCGGATCGCCGCCGATCAGCACCACCTCGGCCGATTCGATGGCGACATCGGTGCCGGTGCCGATGGCGATGCCGGTATCGGCGGCGGCAAGCGCGGGAGCGTCGTTGATGCCGTCTCCGACGAAGACCGTGCCTCCGGCCTGCAATTCCGCGCCCATTTCGCGGATCGCCTGAAGCTTGCCCTCGGGCAGCACGCCCGCGATCACCCGGTCGATGCCCAGCTTCGCGCCCACCGCCTGGGCCGTGGCCTGCACATCGCCCGAGATCATCACCGTCCGCACCCCCAGCGCGTGCAGTTCGGCGATGGCCTGGGCGGCGGCGGGGCGGATCGGATCGGCCAGCGCCAGGGCGGCGACATGGCTGCCGTCCACGGCCAGATGCACCGGCGTGGCGGCCTCGGCGGCCCAGGTCTCGGCCAGGGCCAGCAGGTCTGGATCGGGGGTGATGCCGGCCTCGGTCAGGGCGCGGGTATTGCCGACCAGAAGCGCCCGGCCCTCGACCCGCGCGGTCAGGCCGCGCCCGGCCTGTGCCTGCACCTTTTCGGCCGTGGGCGGGGTCAGGCCGCGCGCCCTGGCGGCGGCAAGGATGGCACTGGCCAGGGGATGCTCGGAACGCGCCTCGGCGGCGGCGATCAGGCGCAGGGCCTCGTCCTCGGTCATGCCCTTGACATGGATATGGATCAGGGCGGGGGCGCCCTGGGTCAGGGTGCCGGTCTTGTCGAAGCCGACCAGCCGCGCCTCGGCCAGGCGCTGCAAGGCATCGCCCCGGCGGAAGAGCACGCCCAGCTGCGCCCCGCGCCCGGTGCCCACCATGATCGAGACCGGCACCGCCAGCCCCATCGCGCAGGGGCAGGCGATGATCAGGACCGAGATCGCCGCGACCAGCGCGGAGCCAAGCTGGCCCTGAAGCACCATCCAGCCCGCGAAGGTCAGGACCGACAGCGCGATCACGATCGGGACGAAGACCGAGGTGATTCGATCCACCAGCGCCTGGACCGGCAGCTTCGCCGATTGCGCCTCGGCCACCATGCGGGTGATGCGGGCCAGGACGGTGTCGCCCCCGGTCGCCATCACCCGGTAGCTGAGCGCGGCGCTGCCGTTGATCGTGCCGCCCGTGACCGTATCGCCGGGGGCTTTCTTCACCGGCAGGGGCTCGCCGGTCAGCATGGATTCGTCGATATTGCCCTGGCCCTCGGTCACGATCCCGTCCAGGGCCACGCGCTCGCCCGGCGCCAGGTGCAGGATGTCGCCCCTGCGCAGATCGGCGATGGGCAGGCTGATCAATTCGTCCCCGCGCTGGACATGGGCGGTGGCGGGGGTCAGTTCGATCAGGCGCTGGATCGCCTCGCCCGCCTGGCCCTTGGCGCGGGCTTCCAGCCAGCGGCCCAGCAGGATCAGGGTGACGATGACGGCGGCGGCCTCGAAATAGACATGGCGCGAATCGGCCGGCAGCAGGCCGGGGGCGAAGGTCGCCACCGTCGAATAGGCCCAGGCGGCAAGCGAGCCCAGGGCGACGAGGCTGTTCATCTCGGGCGCGCCGCGCGCCAGCGCCGGCAGGCCCAGGCGCAGGAAGATCCGCCCCGGTCCCAGCAGCACCGCCGTGGCCAGGGCGAACTCGGCCAGCCAAAGCGGGCGCTCGCCCAGCGTGCCGTGCAGCCAATGGTGCAGGGACGGGAAGGCATGTCTGCCCATCTCGACCAGGAAGATCGGCAGCGTCAGTGCCAGGGCGATCAGGAAGCGGCGGCGCATCGCCTGGGCATCGTCGTGATGGTCGTGCATATGCGGCGCCTGGTCCTGTTCCAGCCGCGCGGGATAGCCCTTGGCGGTCACGGCGTCGGCCAGGGCCTGGGGCTGCGTCGCCGGCGAGTGGTGGACCAGCGCCGTGCCGGTGGCCAGGTTCACCGCCGCGTCGCTGACGCCGGGAAGCGCGGTCAGCGCCTTCTCGACCCGGCCCACGCATGAGGCGCAGCTCATGCCTTGGATATCCAGCCGGGTCTCCTGCGGGGCGGCGGGATAGCCCGCCTTGTCCAGCGCCGCGACGGCCTGGGCCAGGGCGGCATCGCCGTCATGGCGGAAACTCACCCTGCCCATGGCGAGGTTCGCCGAGGCGTCGCGGATGCCGGGAATGGCGGCGAGGGCACGCTCGACCCGGCCCACGCATGAGGCGCAGCTCATGCCGGTGACGGCCAGATCGGCCTGGGAATCGGAATGGTTCATCTGAAAGCTCCTGTCTGAAGGCGGGGGAACGCGGTTCAGACGGGGCAGGGCGGGCCTTGCGGGCGCTGCGGCGGGTGATGATCGCTGACCAAAGGCATGCGCGGATGCAGGATGCGGGGCGGCAACGGGGCGCTTTGGGCCAGCGCGGGGCGCGCGAGCACATGGCAGCGGCAACCGCGCCCGCCGCGTCCCCGGCAAAGATGCGCGGGACGGGCCGTGGCCCGGCGGGGCGCGGCTTGGCGGGAAGCTTGGCGGGAAGCTTGGCGCACGGATTTCGCGGGACAGCACATGGTCAACGCATCCTTTCAGATGCAAGCTAGGCACGCTTGGGC
>NZ_JASGGO010000028.1:0-50279 GCF_047605025.1 Paracoccus sp. (in: a-proteobacteria)
AATGAAAAAAGATGACAAGAATATATTAAGATATTGAAAATATAAGGTAAATTGACGACTCAGAGGACGGAGCACATCTCACCGACTGGAAAGGACGGCAGGATCGGGATTCGCGGGCGGGCTTGTCCGCGCCCCCTTTGCCGGAATCGGGACGTTGCATCCCTCTGCCCGGCAACGGGCGATCATTGCGAAGATAATGGCCGCGACTTTCGTCGAAGCCGAGGAGCAAGACATGCCGAATAAAGCTACCGTCCGGGGCGTGCTGGTGGACGCCGCGCTGGCCCCCATCACCGCCGGCAAGATCGTGGCCACCTTGAACGGGTCGGATATTTTCGACGACGGCCTGCGCGTCGTGACCCAGAAGATCGAGGCCACCACCAACGCCGCAGGCGAATGGGCGCTGCAACTGATCGTCAACGCCGAGGGTGACAGCGCCAGCACGACCTGGAACATCGAAGGCTATAACCAATATGTGGCAAAGGTCTTCGAAGTGAAGAACCTGTTCATCCCCACGGCGCTGGAGACCTCACTGGGGGATCTGGAAAAGACCAGCGCCCAGAACCTGAAGGCCGCGAAGGATGCCGGGCTGTCGCGCCTGATCCTGGTCAGCGAGTTCGCGGAATATGCTGCCCTGCCCGACAGCCAGAAGCGCGGCAACGACATTGTCCTGGTAAAAGGGGCCTGACATGCCGGTTTCAATCTATGGCGAGGCCAACCGGGCGACATTCTATGGTATTCAGGCGGCCTATTTCGGCGGCAAAGAGGCCGAATTGCGTGATCGCGGCGGCAATGCGGTGACCTCGGCTCTGGTGCCGGTCGCGCCCAGGGTCACACGCGAGCCGACCATCCTGCCACTGGATGCGGCGATGGGCGACAGCATCACGCTGGACCTGGGCGAGGCCGTGGGCCAGCCCGCGCCGGCGGCAAACTGGGACTTCACGCTGAACGGCGTCTCGATCAAGAGCCTGCTGGACGAGGGCGCCATGACCATGGAACTGTCCGAACCCGGTATCTATGCCCTGGTGGTGGCATGGACCAATGCCGCCGACAGCACGTCCGCCAATGAGATCACCTTGTCGGTCATCGCGCCTCCGGCGGAGTCCATCGATTATGCCACGCAAGCCCTGGCCTATCTGACCTCCGCCTCGACCTATAGCGGCACGGCGCAGGACGTGACCTCGATCTCGCCCATCGGGACGGGGAACTACGTTTTCACCAAGGCCGGCAGCGGGACGGCGATCCAGGCAGGGCCGACGGGATTCGTCTTCGGCGATGGCGCCTATGTGCAAACCCAGGTGCTGAGCGGCCAGCCAACCACAGACGGGCTTTTCGTCGTCGCCGATGTGACGCTGACGAGCTATGGCACCAACCTAGGCCAGATCATCGACGGCACCGGCGTAAACCTGAAACTGCGCAACAGCTCGGGCACGATCCAGGCGTTGGGTCCGGTGGCGGGACAAGGCTCGCTGAACCTCGGCGGCGTCAGCTATGGCAACCGCGTGATCGTGGGCGGACAGCTTGACGATGTGCTGGACCTGCTCTCGGGGGTGAGCACGGCGGGCGCGACCGTCTCGGCGCCGCATGACGGGCTGACCGATCCCTCGCCTACCCGCTTCACCACAGGGCGTTATGTGCACGGAACTCTGCACCGGCTGGTGATCGTCGGTCGGCCCGAGGGCGGCGACTGGCCGTTGACCATGGATCAGGTCATCGCGGATTTTCGGCTGGGGGAGTGACGGCCCCCCGGCCATCCGTCACATCGCTTGAACTGCTTCCGGTCTATGGCCAATCCGAGAATCGCTCATCCGACAGCCCCGCCCTGGCCGCGACGCTGGATGCGGCCACCCCCGGCCAGATCTATTATATCTCGGGCATGGCAACCGAGGCGGGACGGCCGGTCGATGCCTCGGGCGCGGGCTGGTCGGGCACCGGCATGGCTGCCATCGACCTGACCAAGGCCGCATCGGGGTTTCTGCCGGCGGCGAATCTGGGCAGGGTCTCTCCGGCCTATACGTTCCAGTATTGCCGCTCGGCCCGCTGGGCGGATGCGGGGCAGCCCCAGAAGGGCGCGGTCATCGGCGATCACGGCTATGGCGGTCGCTATATCGCCGAATGGCGCCGCATCGACGCCAGCCCCATCGGCCGTAACCAGCAATACTGGATGCGCGAGAGCAAGCGCCTGGCCGACGAATTCGGCGTCGCGATGACCTGCCCCTATGTCTATCTGTTCCAAGGCTCTTCGGCCAAGGATCAGGCGGGGGCGGTCTATCGCGCCGATTTCGACACCGCCCATGGCGAGACGGTGGCGCTTGCCACCGAGCTTTTCGGGCGCGCGCCCAAGCTGATCGTGGTGGTGAACGGCGCGGATGTGAACACGGTCGGAGATGTCTATGATACGCCGGGCATGCAATATCGCATCGCCCAGGATTACGGAGGCATCATCGCGGGCTGGCAGCGGATCTATCCGATCAACGACCAGAACGCCCATATCGACCCGGATGTGAAGGTCCTGATCGGAGAGACCTGCGATTGGGCCGTGGCCGAAATCGAGGCCGGCAGGCCCTGGAACATCACCTATGCGGTGGAGAAATCCGACAATATCGTCACGGTCAGCTTTGCCCTGCGGCCGGGCGAGACGCTGACCGAACGAGCGGATCTTTACGCCGCCTATGGTGCCGCCGCGACCTGCACGAATTTCGGCTTCGAAAGCGATGTCGCGATCTCCAGCGTCGTGCCGGACATGGGCGGCAACAGCGTGACGATCACCTTGGCCTCGGCCAGTCCGAAATGGCTGCGCTTTGCCCACCAAGTTCAGGATTGCTTCGCGCTGACGGATGAGGCGGGCTATACGATGTCGGCCCATCGCACGACCCTTTTCCCTAGCCATATCCGCGCCAGCCACTTCCTTCCGGGCCGGACCTTATGGCGCGCCCTACCCGGTTTCCGGGGCAGCTTCCAAGACGATATCTTCGTGCCACAGTTCTGAAAACAACGCCGCGCCCCATCCGGGGCGCTTTTCCCATCAATAGTCAGATACCTGATTGATCGGAGCCGGCGCAGGTCACGGCGATAGGGATCCCTTGCAGCCTGGCGCCGCTCCTTTCTCACCCCGCGTTAACGGACCTGAAAGAGATCCGGCGTAAGCATGAGCCTTCGACAGGACCGGGGGCCAATTCCGTTGCGAAGACCAAGGAACAGATTGCGAACCAATGAGTCATTGAACAGAACCCCTCGCCTCCCTATCTTGTCCGCAAGCAGGGGGCCTGCGCTGCCGATTCCGGGGCCGCGCCTCTTGGCGAGAAAGGACTGATTCCATGAACGAATTCGCCCATACCACTCATCCGGTCCTGCCGCTGCGGGATATTGTGGTGTTTCCGCATATGATCGTGCCGCTTTTCGTTGGGCGCGAAAAGTCTGTCCGGGCGCTGGAAGCGGTGATGGAGCAGGACCGCCCGATCCTGCTGGCCGCGCAGAAGGATGCGGCCATCGACGAACCCGATGCCGACGGGATTTTCCGCACCGGGGTGCTGGCGAATGTGCTGCAATTACTCAAGCTGCCCGACGGCACGGTGAAGGTTCTGGTCGAGGGGCGCGAACGTGTCCGCATCAACCACTTCGTGGCGAACGAGCATTATTTTGAGGCCACCTGCGAGCCTCTGACCGAAGACGCCGGGGATGAGGAAATCCGCACCGCCTTGACCCGCGCCGTCGCCGAAGAATTCGAGCGTTACGTCAAGGTGCGCAAGAACATCCCCGAGGAAGTGGTTTCGGCCGTCGCCGAGGCCCGCGACCCCGCGCGTCTGGCCGATCTGGTCAGCGGTCATCTGGGCATTGCATTGGACAAGAAGCAGAATCTGCTTGAGACGCTGGACACCGCCCAGCGGCTGGAAAAGGTCTATGGCCTGATGCAGGGCGAAATGTCCGTCCTTCAGGTCGAAAAGAAGATCAAGTCTCGGGTCAAGACCCAGATGGAGAAGACCCAGCGCGAATACTATCTGAATGAGCAGATGAAGGCCATTCAGAAGGAATTGGGCGATGGCGAGGACGGCTCGAACGAGCTGACCGAGCTTGAGGAAAAAATCGCCGCGACCAAGTTCAGCAAGGAGGCGCGCGAAAAGGCCGAGGCCGAACTGAAGAAGCTGAAGTCGATGTCACCGATGTCGGCCGAGGCGACGGTATCGCGCAACTATCTGGACTGGCTTCTGAGCCTGCCCTGGGGCGTGAAATCGCGCACCCGCAAGGATCTGGTCAAGGCCGAGCAGGTGCTGGATGCCGATCACTACGGGCTGGAAAAGGTCAAGGAGCGGATCGTCGAATATCTGGCGGTGCAGAACCGCTCGGCCAAGCTGAAGGGGCCGATCCTGTGCCTGGTGGGGCCTCCGGGTGTGGGCAAAACCTCGCTGGGACGTTCGGTCGCCAAGGCGACGGGGCGCGAATTCATCCGCATTTCCCTGGGGGGCGTGCGCGACGAATCCGAGATCCGGGGCCACCGCCGCACCTATATCGGCTCGATGCCCGGCAAGATCATCCAGGCGCTGAAAAAGGCCAAGACCACGAATCCGCTGATCTTGCTCGATGAAATCGACAAGATGGGCCAGGACTTCCGCGGCGATCCGGCCAGCGCGATGCTGGAGGTGCTGGACCCCGAGCAGAACGCGACCTTCGTGGACCACTATCTCGAGGTGGAATACGACCTGTCCAATGTCATGTTCGTGACCACGGCCAACAGCTACAATATGCCCGGCCCCCTTCTGGACCGGATGGAGATCATCTCTCTGGCCGGCTACACCGAGGACGAGAAGCGCGAGATCGCGCGCCAGCACCTGCTGCCCAAGCAGATCACGGCAAACGGCTTGCGCAAGGGCGAATTCAGCGTGACCGATGACGCGCTGACCCATGTGATCCGCTATTATACGCGTGAAGCGGGTGTCCGCTCGCTTGAGCGCGAGATCGCGAAGCTCGCCCGCAAGGCGGTAACCGAGATCCTGAAGGGCAAAGTCAAGTCCGTCGCGGTCACACCCGAGAAAGCCGAGGAATACCTGGGCGTGCGCCGCCACCGCTATGGCCTGGCCGAAAAGGACGACCAGATCGGCGTGGTGACGGGTCTGGCCTGGACCCAGGTTGGCGGCGATCTGTTGCAGATCGAGGCGCTGAAGCTGCCAGGCAAGGGCCGCATGAAGACAACCGGGAAACTGGGCGATGTGATGAAGGAATCGATTGACGCGGCGGCGAGCTATGTGCGCTCGATCGCGCCCCAGATCGGGGTGAAACCGCCGAAATTCGACACGATCGACATTCATGTCCACGTCCCGGACGGCGCAACCCCCAAGGACGGGCCTTCCGCAGGCTTGGCGATGGTGACCTCGATCGTCTCGGTCCTGACACAGATCCCCGTCCGCAAGGACATCGCCATGACCGGCGAGGTCAGCTTGCGCGGGAATGCCATGGCCATCGGCGGCCTGAAGGAAAAGCTGCTGGCGGCACTGCGCGGCGGCATCAAGACGGTGCTGATCCCGGCCGATAACGAGAAGGACCTGGCCGACATCCCGGCCAACGTCAAGGAAGGGCTTCGGATCATTCCGGTCAGCCATGTGCGTGAAGTTCTGGCGCAGGCACTGGTGCGCCAGCCCGATCCCATCGAATGGGACGAGGCGGCCGAGGAGGCGGCCGAGGCCAGTCGCCTGGCCGCCGCCCGCCAACCCGGCGGCGGTGCGGCCATCGCTCACTGACGGTTCTATCGCGCGGAGTTCGCTCCGCGCGATTTTTTTTGGTGACGATGCAGGAGGTCCCATGGCGTCCAAGCAAGACCAGAATCGGCCAAAGCATACCGCCCGCCCCGGCCCAGAGGATGTCCACCCCTCGGTGGCGAGGGTGCTTCAGAAAAGGCAATTCATCAGCGCCGTGGCCCAGCGGACGGGACTGCGCAGCGTGCAGGTCAAAGAGATCGTAGATGCCACCCTTGCCGAACTGGGCGACGCAATCGCGGCGGGCCAGACCTTGGCCTTGCCTCCTTTGGGCCGCGCGCGGATCAACCGTCAGCGTGATGTCTCCGGGGCCGAGGTGATCACCCTGCGCCTGCGCCGCCGCGTCGACGATACCCAAGAACAGGACTGACTCAGCTTTTTGTGTGATCCCCCCTTGCAGCGACGCGCCAATGCCGATAATCAGCGGGCACCGGGCGATTAGCTCAGCGGTAGAGCGCTTCGTTCACATCGAAGATGTCAGCGGTTCAAATCCGTTATCGCCCACCATTATTTTCAATGCCCTAGGCTCAGGACCCATTGATCATATCCAGAAGATGACTGTTGCGATGACGATGGCTGACATGAAGGTGTGCGCAGCGGTCGTAGCGGGTATGGATACGGCGCCAATCCTTGAGCTTGCCGGACATGTTCTCGATCCTGTGTCGCTTGCGGCAACGCACACGGCCATGGGGCATCTGGATTTTCCGGTTTGATTTTGATGGGATACAGGCTTCGATCCTCGGATCCACGAGGGCTGCACGCAGCCAATCGGCGTCATAACCCTTGTCCGCCACGAGCGCCTTGGCATCTGGCAGCGAACTTAACAGCGCGGCGGGCCGGCATAGTCGCTGACCTGGCCAGCCGAAAGAAACAGGGTTCTGGGCCGCCCATCGCTGTCACGGACGGCACGCAGTTTCGAATTCAGGCCGCCTTTGGTGCGTCCGATATGCCGGGGAAGAGCCCCCTTTTGAGCAGGCTGGCCGCTGTCCGGTGCGCCTTGATCTGTGTGGCATCGATCATGATTTCTTCCGTCTCGCCGCCCCCTTTGGCGAGATCGACGAAGATGCGCCCGAACACGCCCAGCTCGTTCCAGCGGACAAAGCGGTTGTAGATTGTCTTGTGCGGCCCGTAGCTTGCGGGCACATCGCGCCACCGCAGGCCGTTGCGGATCACGAAGATCATGCCGCTGATCACCCGCCTGTCGTCCACACGCGGCATCCCGTGCGACAGCGGAAAAAATGGAGAGATTCGCGCCATCCGGGCTTCGGACAGCAGGATCATCTCGGTCATGGCGGCACCCCCTCCAAGGCTGCCAGTGAACCAATACGTGGCCGCGGCCGCAAGAAATTTAATGGGTCCCGAGCCTAAGTCCCGGCATTTTCTGGACCGGCTTGTCCCCGCCGATCTCCGGAGTCCGGCTTATCCCATAGCACTTTGACGGCGCCCTCGGGATTTGTATTGCTCGACGAAGCGTCTCTGGCGTCGTGGCGCTTCCGTGCGGAACTTGTGCGATAGTGCATCCCTTCCGGCCTGGAAAAAATGCGTCCCCAAGCACTTGGCGCACCGATAAGGGATTTCGCACTCATCAACTTTTTGAAGTGCAAGATCGCCCGGATCAGGCATAGCCAAACCGGGCGACGTGGGATTTTTATTACCTTTTCGCGTTACTGGGCTTTGTGCGTCGACTATGACATGGCCTGAAATCGGAGTGGCCAGATCTGGCTTTTTAGCAGGCTCACCATATCCAAATTCATCGCACTATCGCGGGGCTTAACCCGCGAAAGCCTGCCTTTGGGATGCGCGCTCGGCTGCTTCTTCCTCTTCCTCTTGCCGCACGGCCTTCAACAGATAGGTGATCATCAGAATTTTCCAGATCGGGAAAGCCGAGGCAGGGATCCACAATGCGAACAATCCGTTCCAGGCCAATGGCCCGTCCGTGAAGGCATAGACGAAGATGCCGGGCGCGAAGACCAGGGCAAGAAAGAAGTTCGCATAGCCGAACCAGCGCGGGAAGACCGGCTTTGCCCGGCGGTCGGCAAGTGCGGCCATGCCGATGGACCAGATGTTGATCGAGAAGATGAAGGCGACCCCAACGAAGGTCAGGAAGAACTGATCGCTGATCATCAACAGCAGTTCAGGCGCGCGCTCGGGCCGATAGGCGCCGGTCGCCAGAACGGACATCGGATAGACCCAGCCGGTCGGGGCCACGACGGCCGTGGTCAACTGAATATAGGAAAGGATGCCGAATTCCCCTTCGATCCGCTTCATTTGCAGGCTGGTGACCACCGCGAAGAAATAGAAGAACGGAGCGAAGAACGCCATTGTAACGACGCTCCACAGGATCTTTGTGCGATTCTCGGCAAAGAAGGCACTGATCTCGGTCGCGCCCCAAGCAGGATCGGGCGGCGGGAAAAGTTTGCCAAGGAAGAAGAATGCCACGGTATTGGCGATCAGGACGATCGCCCCGCACCATACGGAAAAGCGATAGAGCCTGAATTTCAGTGCCGGGTCGATCCCGACGTTCGTATTGACTGCCATGTCCTTGTTCCTCCCTTGGCAGACGAAAAGCATCGCGTGGATGTTTCGCAATTGTCGAAAGCGCGGCTACGCCCCGTTCCCCGTCCGGTAAGAAACCGGGCGGGGGTGGCGCGCATGAAGCGCGAAATCCTGTCAGAACTTCACGGAAACACGGGCCAGAAGGCCGGTCGATTTGGCAACGTTGTTGCCATATACGCTTTGGATACCCTTGATCGTGATATTGGCCGGGCGCTCACCCCACATGAAATCGCGCGACACGATGGGGCCAAGGCCGAACACGCTGGAACGGTTTCCGTTATTCGGGTGGACCACGCCGTCGATGGTGTCGTCCTCCAACTGCTTATAGGCCAAGCCCGCCAGGCCATAGCGCCAGCTTCCCTTGCCCATGGTGATGGCCCAATCCAGGCTGATCACGTCGCCGGTCTGGAATTTGGTATCCTTGTTTTCGGAGTATTTATGATAGAACAGACGCCCACTGAATTGCATCGCCTCGCCGAAAACCTCGGGCAGCGGACTGGGCATCGTATAGGTCAAGGCGATATTCGGAGAAAAGCCCCAGATATTCGAGCCGTTGTTGATGGGCTTGTCCTTGTCGTAAGAGCCGGTCGGCGCGGTCACGCCAAGGCCCACAAGAACGCCCAGCCCATAGGGTTGCGGCACGGCATCCTGCGGCTGGTTCATCGCATGCGCGTTCGGGAAATAGCGGCTCCACATCAGGACATCGGAATAGATGTCCTTTGCCCCGCTGGAGCAGTTCTTGGCATAGGGCTTCACGTTGAAGCAAAGCCGCTCGTAACCGACGAACAGGGACGATGCGAGTTGACCGCCCATGAACTGTCCGGGATAGGAGTAAAGCAGGCCGACCCCGGCAAGCTTATCCGAGCCGCCCGCCGCCATTTCGTCGCCTTTGTCATCGTAATAGTCGCTGAACCCGACGCCCAGGCCCAGGCCCGTGATCCACAGACCCTCTGGCGGCAGCAGGGCCGAGTTGATATCCGAGCCGCCGATGGGGCCTGCCGCGGCGATGGTTTCCGCAGATTGCGCCGGACCCGACATCAGCCCGGCGGCCAGCAGCATTGCACCGGCCATAGACCGGAAACCAGATTTTCCTTTCAGCATTCGTTCCTCCCTTGTTGTGTCGTTCAATACTGATCTGGAGCGAACCCTTGCCTGCATCGCAGGCCCGGTCTCCTCATCGCTCCAGCACGCCGATCAGGCGCTGCGAGTGTGGAATTCGGTCGATACCCTTTCGAAATCGTTCTTGCGTTCGATCTGCACCCAATGGCCGCAGCGCGAAAAACTGTGCAGCTCCACCTCGGGCAGCAGGCGGTTGGCCAGATGCGCGTGGTCATAGGGCAGCATCCGGTCATCGCGGCCCCAAAGCAGCAGCGTCGGGGTCTTGATTGTTCCGGCGCGTGTCCAAAGGGGCGGCTGGCCATGACGCAGGGCCGGATTGAACATGCTGGCAAAGATCGCCTTCATGCGGGGGATCACCCCATCGGCCAACGCATTCGCCATTCGCGCCTCGATCAGTTCATCGGTGATCAGCCGGTGATCGAAGACCATGGTTTTGACCCAGCCGATCATGCGGTCGCGGGTCGGATCGTCGAGAAACTCGAACAGGCGCAGGAAACCCTCGCTCGGGTCGGTGCCGAAGACCCCGACCGAAAGCCCCCCCGAGCCGATCAGCGCCATGCGCCGCACCCGTTCGGGATGCAGGGCCGCCAGTTCCGCCGTGACGGCGCCGCCCATGGAGTTTCCGGTGAAAAACGCGGATTCGATGCCCAGATGGTCCATCAGCTTCGCCGTCCACCGCGCGGCCAGAACCGGATAGAACTCGGCCAGTTCGGGCAGGCCGGACGCGCCGAAGCCGGGCATGTCGGGCATGATGGTGCGAAAGCGTTTGGCGAAAACCGGCAGGTTATACCGAAAATTCGACCAGGCGCTGACACCGGGACCCGAGCCGTGTAGCAGGATCAGCGGCTCACCCTCGCCGGCCTCATGCCAGGACAGAGTGATGCCGTCGATCTGGACCGTGCGGCGCGTGCCCTCATAGGTAAGTTCAGGATTCATGTTTCTGTGGCCCTCCCTGACGGCCGGGCTGTGCATACAGCCCGGCAATGCCTTGTATCCGCGACCGCTCAGGCCGCTTCGGTGCGGCGCACCGGCAGGTCCAGCCCCGCCGAGGGCGTGGTGGTGACATAGGGGCTGGTCTGCGGATCGACATTCGGCAGATCGCCATACCAGGTCATGCCGTAGGGGCTGTCGATCTTCCATTCCAGCGCCTGCCAGTCAGGTTCGAAGAACTCGCGGCCGCCGGAATAAAGCTCGATCCGATGTCCCGAACCGGGATCGCGAAGGTAAAGATACATCGCCTGGCCGATGCCGTGCTTGCCGGGGCCTGCGTCGATCTGGATATCCAGATCGCGCAACTGATCGGCGGCCGTCAGCATGTCGTGGAAATTCTCGATCGAGAAGGCGACATGGTGGAACTGCGCATCCTCGCCATTGGGGGACGCACCGATGGCGATGTCATGCAGCTTCGAGTTCACCGACATCCACGAGGCAACGATGAAATCCGGGTTCTGCGGCAGGGTCAGGAATTCGCGCCGCTTGAAGCCCAGCTTTTCGCGCAACCAGCCTTCGGCCTGAACAATCGTGGCAGGGCCTGTCATGATGTTCAAATGGTCCAGCCGCCGCACGCCAAGCCCACGGCGCCGGCCGCTGTTGCCCAGCAGATGCGAGCGCAGGCCCTGCGGTGCCTCGGGTTTGTCGATATCGTAATAGAGCTCGATCGGATGACCGCCATGGGGCAGCAGAAAGCGGATCGCCTCGCCCCGGCCGGTTTCGGTGCCGGCGGGGATCACCCGCACGTCGATGCCTTCGGCGGTGAACTGCTCATGGAACAGTTCCACATCCTGCGGACGGGCGACGCGGAAACTGTAGCTGTTGATCACCGCTTCGCTTTGCTGGGTCAGCACAAGCGAATGGTGGTCGAATTCCTGATAACCGCGCAGATAGGCAACGCCTTCCTCTTGCGCCGTTACTTCCATGCCGAAGATATCGCGAAACAGCCACAGCGAGCGGTCAAGGTCGGGCGTCCCGATATTGATGCCGCCGGCATGGGCGATCTTTGGTCCCGGATCATAGGTCTTGGTCATCTTGGTCTCCTCCAGAGATGGGGCTTCGCGCAGGCTCAGGTGGCGGCGGCGCGCAAATTCAGGGCGATGTCGGTCAGCATGTCTTCTTGACCGCCGACCAGCTTGCGCCGGCCGGCCTCGATCAGGATGTCGCGGGCGTCGACGCCATAGGCCGATGCGGCGTTTTCGGCATGGCGCAGAAAGCTGCCATAGACGCCGGCATAGCCGATGGTCAGAGTCTGGCGGTCGACGCGGACGGGCCGGTCTTGCAGCGGACGCACAAGGTCGTCCGCCGCATCCTCAAGCGCGAAAAGATCGCAGCCGGTTTCCCAGCCCAACAGGTTCGCGACCGCGATGAAGGGTTCAATGGGGGTGTTGCCGGCCGCCGCGCCATGTCCGGCAAGCGAGGCGTCGATCCGCCAGGCGCCCTCTTCGATGGCCGCGACCGAATTCGCGACGGCAAGCGACAGGTTCTCGTGGCAATGGATGCCGATCTGGGTCGCGGGGTCCAGGGCGTCCTTGTAGGCGCGCACCCGGTCCCGCACGCCCTCGGTGGTCAGGCGCCCTGCGCTGTCGGTGATATAGACGCAATGCGCGCCATAGGATTCCATCAGCTTCGCCTGTTTGGCCAGGCTGGCGGGATCGCTCATATGCGCCATCATCAGAAAGCCCGAGACATCCATGCCCAGATTGCGGGCCTCGGCGATGTGCTGGGCGGCGACATCGGCCTCGGTGCAATGGGTGGCGACGCGCACCGACTTCACCCCCATGGCAGAGGCGCGGCGCAATTCGGCGATGGTGCCCACACCGGGCAGCAGCAGGGTGGTGATCACCGCGTTCTCGGCCGCTTCGACCGCGGCCTCGATCCACTCCCAGTCGGTGTTCGAACCGGCGCCGTAGTTCAGGCTGTTGCCGGCAAGGCCGTCGCCATGGCTGACCTCGATGGCCGAGACGCCCGCCTTGTCCAGCGCCCGCACGATTTCGGCCAGCTTCTTCGGCTCCAGACGGTGCCGCAGCGCGTGCATCCCGTCACGAAGCGTCACGTCCTGAACGTAAAGTTTCCTGGTCATCACACCGCCTCCTTTTCGCGCGCGGCGATCTGTTCGGCGACGCTCATCGCGGCCGATGTCATGATGTCTAGATTGCCGGCATAGGCGGGCAGGTAATGGGCCGCGCCCTCGACCTCCAGAAAGACCGAGACCTTGGTATCGACGGGGCTCGCGCCCTCGGGCAGCAGGGTCGCAACCTCGCGCGGGTCGATCGGGGTGAACTGCACCTCTTGCACCAGGCGATAGCCGGGAACGTATTTCTGCACCTCGGCCACCATCTTGCGGATCGATTCCGTGATCGCGGCGTGGTCGGCATTGCCCACAAGGCAGAAAACCGTGTCGCGCATGATCAGCGGCGGATCGGCGGGGTTCAGGATGATGATCGCCTTGCCGCGCGCGGCCCCGCCCACCTGCTCGATCGCATGGGCGGTGGTTTCGGTGAATTCGTCAATGTTCGCCCGCGTGCCCGGACCCGCCGATTTCGACGAAACCGAGGCCACGATTTCCGCATAGGGCACCTTTGTCACCCGCGAGACGGCGGCGACCATCGGAATGGTCGCCTGACCGCCGCAGGTCACCATATTGATGTTCGGCGCATCCAGATGCGCGCCGAAGTTCACCGCCGGAATGACGAAGGGGCCCAGGGCCGCCGGGGTCAGGTCGATCAGCCGGACCCCATAGGGTTCCAGCTTTCGCGCGTTGACGGCATGGGCCGAGGCGCTGGTGGCATCCATCACGATGCGCACATCCTTGAACTCGGGCATGGCGATCAGCCCGTCGATACCGCCCGCCGTGGTCGCAACCCCCATGCGGTCGGCCCGCGCCAGACCGTCCGAGGCCGGGTCAATCCCGACCATGGCCGCCACGCGCAGATGGGTGGAATGGCGCAGGATCTTGATCATCAGATCCGTGCCGATATTCCCCGATCCCACGATGGCGACACCGATGCGATCCGTCATTGCGTATCTCCTTGCTGAATTGAAAATCGCGCGGTCACCTGGCCCAGCGGGGCGATTTCGGCCTTGAACACATCGCCGGGGCGAACCTCGACCATGGGGCCAAGCGCGCCGGACAGAACGATGTCACCGGCTTTCAGCGGCGCGCCGAAGTCGATGGCGGTCTGCGCCAGCCAGGCAAGCGCGTTCAGCGGATCGTCAAGGCAATCGCGGCCCGTGCCTTGCGACACCACCTCGCCATTGCGATACATGGTCATGGTGACCGTCGACGGCTCGACCTCGGACAGGGGCAGACCCTTCGCCCCGATCACGAAGACCCCGGACGAGGCATTGTCGGCCACCGTATCGGTGATGCCGATCTTCCAGCCCGCAACCCGGCTGTCGACGATCTCCAACGCCGGAAAGGCCAGTGCCACCGCCGCGCGGACGGCTGCGGGATCCTTGGCATCCGTGATGTCGCGGGACAGCAGAAATGCCACCTCGGCCTCGGCCTTCGGCTGCAAAAGCCGGGAAAAGGCGATCTCCTCATCATCCGCGAAGCGCATGTCGTCCAGCAACACGCCGAAATCCGGGCGGTCCACCCCGATCTGAGCCTGAACCGCGCGCGATGTCAGCCCGATCTTGCGTCCGACAAGCCTTGCGCCCGCAGCCAGCCGTTTTTCGGTAATGCGCCGCTGCACCTCATAGGCGGCGGCGATGTCGGCCTTGCCCAAAAGGTCGTTCACCGGCCCGCAGGGACGCCGGTCGGCTTCGGCCCGCGACAGCCTTTCGACTGCGGCGACGATGTTTGCTTCCGCGATGGTCATGGGCGTTCAGTCCCGTGACAGGATCGTTCATGCATGGTCTATCCTCCCGTTCCGCCGGTTCTCACGGCCAGACCCCAGTGCGGGGAACCTCCTCAAGTCCCGCCGCATCCCTGGGATTTCTCACCGCGCCTCGCCACGTGTCTCGGGCAAGGGCGCGGCAAGGAATTCACTGCATCGTGGTGGATCGATGCGGGGTAAACATTACCCACCTGGATAACATCCAGGTCGTTTGCCCGACTTTCACGGCCGCAGCCCCTCAATCAGCGGGGCAAGCCGTTCGCGAGACAGTTTGGGCATTTTCGCCTCGGCGATCGCGTCCAGATTGGCGGCCGCATCGCCCACGACGATCAGGCCGACCATGCCCATCGAGAAATGCGGCGCGCATTTATAGGCATAGGCGCCCTCGACATCGAAAGTGACCTCGATCTCTTCGTTGATGCGGCCCTTGAACGGTTTGGCGCCGTCAGGGATCAGCTTGGCAATCGATTCGGCATTGTGGCCTGGCTCGGTCGCAATGAAGCGAACGCTGTCGCCGGGCTGGATTTGCAGCAATGCGGGTTCGAACACCATTGCGCCGGTTTCACCCCGGCTCAGCATCCGCACCTCATGCAATTCGGCATGCGCCGGAACGGTGCCAGCCAATATCATCGCCGCAAAAAGCAGCGGGGCCATGGGTTTCATTCGGTTTCCTCCCCGATGATTCAGACGGCCGAATGCCGTCGGGATGGCAGCTTACAAAATGTATCCCACGAAACAAGTATGTATCGTGGGATACATTATTGACAGATTGTCCAGCGGCTCCTACCGTTCACGGCGTTTTCGCGGCGGCGCACAGGCGTCCGGGCCGGAACAGGGAGGATCATCGAATGGAACAACTGGACTCCGGGAAACCGGAAACTAAGTCGCATGTCTCGCGTCGTAACTTTCTGCGGGTGGCCACGATGGGCGCGGCGGCGGGGGCGCTTGGCGTAACGGTGGTCAGCGATGCCACCGCGCAGGAATGGAACGAGGAATACGATGTCGTCGTCGTGGGCTCCGGGGGGGCGGGGCTGGCCGCGGCAGCGGGGGCGGCCCATCACGGCGCCAGCGTCAAGGTGCTGGAAAAGGCCGAGATCGTCGGCGGCACCACGCTGAAATCCGGCGGCGTCTACTGGATTCCCAACAATCAGTTCATGCAGGCCGATGGCGTTGCCGATGAAAAGGCGGACGCGCTGCGCTATATGGCGCGCTGTGCGCGCCCGCATCTTTACCGTCCCGACAGCCCGACCCTTGGCCTTGCCGAACATGACTTCCGCCTGCTGGAGGTGTTCTTCGACCAGGCGTCGCGGGTGAACAAGGAACTGGCCGATATCGGCGCGCTGAAATCCGTGCGCTATCCGACCTATGGCTGGCAGGCGATCCCGGATTATTACGCGGGCCTGCCCGAGAACAAGGCGCCGCGCGGCCGGTCGCTGCATCCCGCCGATGCGGCGGGCGAACCCGGCGCGGGCAGCGATCTGATCGAGCAGTTGCAGGCTTTTGTCGAGGCGCATGGCGGCCAGATCGCCGTGGAAACCGCCGTCATCCGCGCCGTGACGGATGCTGACCGGCAGGTCATCGGCGTGGTGGCGCGCGATGCCGACGGCCGGGATGTGACGATCCGGGCGCGCAAGGGCGTGGTCTTTGCCTCGGGCGGCTTTACCCAGAACCCGGATATGCGCGAATCCTTCCTGCGGCTGCCGGTGCTGGGCGGTTGCGCCGTGCCGACCAACCAGGGGGATTTCGTCAAGATCGCCATCGAACTGGGCGCGCAGCTTGGCAGCATGAACGAGGCGTGGCTTCAGCAGGAAGTGCTGGACGAGGTTCTGGAATATAATAGCGTGCCCTTCGGCGTGTTCTTCCTGGGCGGCGACAGCATGATCCAGGTGAACCGATTCGGCCGGCGGACCTGCAACGAAAAGACCACCTATAACGAACGCACTCGCTCGCATCTGGTCTGGGATCCGGCGCGGGGCGAATATGCCAACCGCTTCCAGTTCATGATCTTTGACGACCATGCGCGCAGCTTCGGAGGCGTGATGGTGCCGCCGCCGGGCGAATTCGTTCCGCCCTATATCATCGTGGCCGACACGCTTGAAGAACTGGCGACGAAGATCGACGAAAAGCTGGCCTCGTTCGAGGATCGGATCGGGCATTACCGGCTGGACCCGGACTTCCTTGGCAACCTTGGCGAGACCATCGAGCGTTTCAACGGCTTCGCCAAAACCGGCAAGGACCGCGATTTCCTGCGCGGCGAGGCGCCCATCGACCAGTATTTCGCCCCGCCGCAGGGTTTCGAGGTCACGGTGCCGAACCCCTGGCTTTACCCGATCTCGGACAAGGGGCCTTACTATGCCATGGTTCTGGCGGCGGGCACGCTGGATACCAAGGGCGGCGCGGTCTTCGATGAACATGGCCGGGTGCTTGATACCCAGGACCAACCCATCGCGGGGCTTTATGTGGCCGGCAATGCCTCGGCCTCGCCATCGGGGCAATCCTATTGGGGCGCGGGCGGCACGCTGGGGCTTGGCGTCACGTTCGGCTATCTGGCTGGCGCGCATGCGGCCGCTCGGGCCTGAAGGGGCTGCGCCATCGCGGCGCAGCCTTCTGCATATCGGCTTCGATGGCCCACGCGACGGGACGCCCTGGCTTGTCCTGCACCACCGCTATGGCGATCTGACCGATGCTCGGGCGCTTGGCGCCCGAGTTCTGGGCGATCAGGCGCTGCGTATCGCCGTGCGCAGCGCCCGCACCCAGACAAGAGGCAGCCTTGCGCCGCCCAAGGGAAGTTTCTGGTTCATCGGCCCGCCCGACCGGCCCGAGCTTTCCACATTGGGCGATGCCCTTTATCAGCTGGACCTGCTGCTTGAGGACCTGCGCGAGGTGGACGGGATCGACCGCCTGAACCTTCTGGGGCATGGCGAGGGGGCTGTCGTGGGCCTGCTGCTGGCCCTTGTCAGGCCGGACAGAATCGCGTCCGTGGTGGCGATCGACCCGGCGTTTCCGGCGAATTTCGACCGGATGCCGCTTGCGGTCGGCGACACGCACGGCTTGCGGATCGAGCTTCGCGGTCCGGCGGCGGATTGCGCCGGGATCTCCGCGCGGCTTGCCGGGGTCGCGCCCGGAGCGGCCGTGACGGCGATGCCCCTTGCCCCGGCCGGGTGAAACCCGCTTGGCCAGGGATGGTCAGTCGCGCCGGAACGTGCCATCCTGCCGCGCCAGCCTGCCTTGCGAGTCCGATGCCCGACCAGAAATTCCAGTCCCCGGTGATCGCCGGTGTCAGCCCAAGCGCGGACGAGTTGCGCCGTGGGGCGCTGCTTTATGCCATTCATGAGGCATCGCGCCAGATCAGCACCCAGTTCGACAAGGTGATGGAGCCCCATAACCTGACTCGGGCGCAATGGTGGGCGATCATGCATATCCTGATCAACGAGGGCCAAAGCCAGTCCGAGCTGGCGCGGATCATGCAGATGGGCCGCTCGGCCGCGGGCAAGCTGCTGGACCGGCTGGAGGCGAAGGGCTGGGTCGAACGCCGCCCGGACGAATCCGACCAGAGAGTCCTGCGCGTCTTCCTGAACAAGGACGCCAATCCCGCGCTGGAGGCGCTGATTTCAGGAGGCGCGGCGCTTTACTCGGCCATGCTGGAAGGGCTGGAACCCGAGGAAGAACGAATCCTGCTGAACGGCCTGCGCCGAATCAGCGCGAATGCCGCGCGCGCCATGGGCGAGGCACCCCGCGAAGGCTGGCTTTAGGCCGGCACACCGATTCCGGGCGAATCATGACCAGGTGGGTAATGCGCAAGGGTGACCCCTCTCGCGAAACTGATGTCTGGATTTCAATCGCTTCGGTGACGTTCCCGTAGGAGGCGGGGCGGCGCTGGCGGGCGGCGCAGGGCCTTGCTCTGCGCGCGGGCCTCGCAGGGCGAGGGCTTCGGCGACGGGAGGGGTGATATGACAGGACGGCATTCGTCTTGGGCGAGGAAAGCGGCGCGTGGCGGCGGGACGGCTTGGGCATGAGCGGGGTCGAGGCATTCCCCCCTGCGCAGGTCGCGGATGAACAGACCGGGCGCATTCCCGGAGAGGCCGGGCTTTGGGTCTTTATCTTCGGCGATATGCTGATCTTCCTTGCCTTCTTCGCCTCTTACCTGGTCGAGCGCGCCGAGGATCCGGCGCTGTTCAACGCATCGTCGCAATCCGTCGGCCTGACCATCGGGCTGGTGAATACGATCATCCTGCTGACCAGTTCGCTGATGGTGGCGGCGGGCGTCAGCGCCTATCGCGGCGGCGCGCGCCGAATCGCCCGATGGATGTTCGTCATGGCGCTGCTTTGCGCGATAGCCTTCACGATCCTGAAGGTCTCGGAATACGCCCATCTGATCGGGACAGGGCACGGGCCGGGGTCGAACAGCTATTTTACCTGGTTCTTCGTCGTGACCGGCACCCATCTGATGCATGTGCTGATCGGCTTTCTGACGCTTGGCATGATGATTTCGCGCGCCGGCCGGGACGAGCCCGTCGAAAAGGGACAGGCGCTGATCGAAGGCGCGGGCTGCTACTGGCACATGGTCGACCTGCTTTGGATGGTCATCTTCCCGCTTCTCTATCTGCTGAGCTAAGCCATGACCGAACGAAATCTTTCCATCCGCAAGCTGATCCCCGCGCGCGTCTATGCGGTCTGGGCCGTCCTTGTCGCGCTGTCGATCCTGGGGCCGGTCCTTGGGGTCGAGGGGCGCGGCATGCTTTGGGCCGAAATCGCGCTTCTAACCCTGGCGGTCGTAAAGGTCCGATTCGTCGGGCTGGACTTCATGGAACTGCGCCACGCGCCCCGGCCGATGCGTTTCGCGTTCGAGGCGTATTGCCTGGTTCTGTGGGGACTGATCGTCGGCCTTTATCTGGGCCTCTGAGGGACTGCGATAACGGCTTCGGATTGGCCAGGTGGGTAATGCGCCGGACAGCGCCACAGCCCAAGCTAGGCCAGACAACATGTCGAAAATAGCCACGAATCTGGGAGGAAACAATGGCATATGAGGGAGGAAGCACGGCGGCCACGTCTGTCGTGCAGCGCATCGAGGCAGCGGGGGCCGAACTGGCCGAACTCGCCTGGGAAAATGAGCGCCTTGGCCAGCTAAGCGCGCGAACGGTCGAGATCATCCGGTCCGCCGGGGTGATGAAGATCTTGCAGCCTGTCGAACATGGCGGCTTTGGCGGCACGCCCGCCGAATTCGTCGAGGCGGTCATGGCCACGGCGCGGTTTGACGGCTCGGCCGGCTGGGTCTGCGGCGTGGTGGGCGTCCACCCCTGGGAGGTGGCGCTGTTCGACCCGCAGCTTGGCCGCGACATCTGGGGCGAAAACCAAGAGACCTGGATCGCCTCGCCCTATACGCCCACCGGCATCGCCGAGCCGGTCGATGGCGGCTACCGGCTGTCGGGCCGCTGGCAGTTTTCGTCGGGCACCGATCATTCGGACTGGGTTTTCCTGGGCGCATTGCTGGGCAACGGCCAAGGCGCGCCGGCCATGCCGCCGCGCGCGATGCACCTGATCCTGCCGCGCAAGGACTACCAGATCCTTGCCGATACCTGGGATGTGATCGGGCTTCTGGGCACGGGCAGCAAGGATGTGGTGGTGCAGAACGCCTTCGTTCCCGCCTATCGCGCGATCTTCCACGAGGATGTCGCCTCGGGTGCGGCGGCGAAGGCGCAGGGGCTGACCGATCCGATCTATCATCTGCCCTTCTCGTCGATCTTTCCGGTCGGCATCACCGGGGCGATCATCGGCATGGCCGAGGGCGCGCTTGCGGCGCATGGCGCCTATCAGCGGGATCGGGTCTCGGCGGCCGGAAACAAGCTGCGCGACGACCCCTATACCGCCTATTTCGCGGGCGAGGCCGCGGCCGAGGTCCATGCCTCGCGCGTGCAACTGCTGGCGGGGATCAACTGGGCCTATGACAAGGTGAAGGCCGGGGAAGAACTGACATTCGAGGAACGCGCGCATATCCGGCGCAACCAGGTGCGCTGCGCCTGGCGGGCGGTGGCGGCGATCGATGCGGTCTATGCGCGCTCGGGCGGCAATTCCAGCCGCCGGACCAACCCGATTCAGCGGTTCTGGCGTGATGCCCATGTCGGGTTGAACCATTTCATCCATGTGCCCGGACAGACCTACCATGCCGATGCCCTGACCCAATATGGGCTTGAGCCGCCCGAGCCGCTGAAGATGGGCATCTAGGCGACATGGTGGTCCAGGTGAAAGAACGCAATGACGGCGCGGAACATCCGGCCATCGACCCGCGCCACTTTCGCAGGGTGCTGGGCAGCTTTCCGACCGGGGTGGTCGCGATCACCTCGACGGAGGCTGACGGGATGCCGGTGGGAATGGTCGTCGGCTCTTTCTCGTCGGTTTCGCTGGAGCCGCCGCTTGTCTCATTCCTTGCCGATGTCGCTTCGGCATCACAGGCACGGATAAGGGCGACGGGGCGGTTCTGCGCGAACGTGCTTGCGGCGGATCAGGAAAAGCTTTGCCGCAAGCTTGCCTCGCGGGGTGCCGAGAAGTTCTCGGGCGTCGGCTGGACCGCCTCTCCGCTTGGCAATCCGGTGCTGGAGGACGTTGTGTCCTGGATCGACTGCCGCATTCACGACGTGGTCAGGATCGGCGACCACGACCTGATCGTCGGCAGGGTGCAGGAATTGCATGTCGTTTCGGACAAGACACCGCTTCTGTTCCTGCGCGGAGGCTACGGCGATTATTTTTCCAATGCGGCGGCGCTTCTTGACCGCCTGCTCGACTGGCCCTGAAACCTGCCTCCCCCCAGGCATCAGGGACGATCCGGCCCCCCTCCTCCCTGTCCGGCGCCGGATCGGGCACGCCCGGCATCTTCTCCCAAGATGCCGGGCGATTGCCTGTCGCGAAAGCTCAGTGGATCGACCCGGTCTCCATCTGAAGCAGCTTCATCAGTTCCACCTGCGAATGCGTGCTCGTCTTGGCGAAGATCGCCTTGAGATGCGCCCGGATCGAATTGATCTGCACCCCCAGCTCATCCGCCATCTGGCGCGAGGTGTTGCCGTCCATCAGCATTCCCGCGACACGCGCCTCTGCCTGGGTCAGCCCCCAGGTCTTGCGCAGATTGTCGACCAGCAGGTTGCGCGACCGCACCCCGTCCGTCGCGATCAGAACGACCTTGCCGTCATGCGTCCCCTCCCAGTCGAAGGCCATGGGGGCGGGCCAGGCGACAATGCTGCCGCGATCGCTGGCGGTTTCCCCATAGCTCAGCCTGCCGCCGACGCCGTTCTTGCGCGCCCGCTGGACGATGCCGCGCAGTTCGGACGGCTTCATCGCCGCGCCGGGGGACACCCGATCCCCCTCGATACGCAGCACTTTGCCGGCCCCCAGGATGTCGCTCATGCTGCCGTTCGTGTGCTCAAGCCGCCCATCCTCGGCCAGAAGCGCCACGCCGATGCCCTTCTGATCCAGGCTGCGGATGATCGCATTCGCCATATTCCCGGCCAATGTCAGCGTGCCGGCAATCTCGAAGGCAAGAAGCAGATCGTCGCGCAGCGCGGCAAGCTCACGCGCGTCCCGTCGTTTTTCCCGGCGGGGCTGGCTCGCATGGATCAGGACCCGCGCGGCGCGGATGCCCAGAACCATGCAAACCGCCTGGCCACGGTCAAGGTATTCCCCATAGCGATTGTAGAACTCGGACTGGCGGGCACCATCGTCGATGAGCCGGTCGTCAAGCTGAAGAACCTGGCCGCAGGGGGCCTTTTGCCAGAGGGACCGAAAGGGGTTGATATGCTGCGAATGCTCCATGTATTCGCGGCCCAGCCTCATGCCGGTTTCCGTGCTTCCTATCTCGACCGCGACGCCATCCGGCGCGAAGACGGTAATGCTTGCCATCTCCATGTCCAGGAAATCGGCAATCATTCGCGACCATGCTGTCAGCGGATCCGGCCGCAATGCCGCCCGATAGATATCGCGGACGACAAGGTCGGGGCTAAACGCCTCTTCAGAATAATATCCCATCAGTCCTCCCCTCCTGACGGCCATAGACAGCAACGAAACTATTATGCACGAAATATTGCGTCAAGTTTCCGCTGGCCGGCGGACCGGCCCCGCATGTTTTACAATTGTGAATATTTTAGCTTTACCAGGGGCTGCCGGTGGTTCCGGGCCTTTTCAGACCTGCCTGCCTTTCCGGCTGGTCCGATCCCGCTATCGCGTCGGGCAATCCGTCCTTGCCGCGCGTCGAATCTGCGAACTCGGCCTGCCACAGCCTTGCGGAACTATTCGGGGCGCGCGGGTTGCTGGCACGAATGGCGGCGCGATCAGGGGACGAAATTCACCATGTCGCTTCCGCCTTCATCGTCGTGACCTCGTTTTCGGAAACGACCGCAAGCTCATGCCCCGTCGCCGTCCTCCATGCGCGGATCCGAAGCGTTTGCGATCCGCAGGCCGGACTAAGCCCCCGGAAGGCGAAACGGCGCGGCAGCCCGCCCCCGACCGAGGCGGCAAGGTTCAGCAGCAGCGTCGCTTGCAGCGGCCCGTGGATCACCAGTCCGGGATAGAACTCGGTCCCGCGCGCATAGGGTTCGTCATAATGGATGCGATGACCGTTGAAGGTCAGGGCGGAATAGCGAAACAGCAGGACCGGATCGACATTCACCCGCCACTCCGCCTCGGCACCGTCGCGGGCATCGGGGGCGGCATCCGGGGGGGCGGCGGGGGCCTGGGCCGTCGCGGCCGCGCGATAGACGATATCCTGCCGCTCGCGCAGCGCCGTCCCGCGATCCGTGATCAACTCATGATGCAGGGTCACGAACCATAATGCGCCGCTGCGCCCGGTCTTCAGCCGCACATCGCCGATACGCGAGCGCCGCGTCACCCGGTCCCCCTGATGCAAAGGCGCGACGAACTCGACCTCGCCCCCCGCCCACATCCTGCGCGGCAGCGGGATCGGCGGCAGGAAGCCCCCTTTGGCGGGATGGCCGTCCGGGCCAAGCCCAAGGGCCGGAACCGCGGGCGGCGAAAGGCACCAGTGCAGCCCGGCGGGAACACCCCCGGTTTCACCCAGATGTGGCGCCAGGGTTGCCCGAAAGCGGTCCAGCAGGCCGGTGCCGATCGTCTCGGCCGGCGCTTCCTCGCCGCGCCCGATCCAAGAGGAAAACTCTGTCTCTGCCGTCATGGCCTTCGCTCCTTTGCGCGGGTCGGGGACCTGCAAGGGTGGACACGGGCAAGCTCCCGCCACCTGCTCACCTGCCGGGCGGATGCGGCTGCCAGGGGTGCGTCGCCGGCCTGCGATACCGGCCTCGGGCTGCTCAGCATGGCCGGAACTCGGCGCGGATGGCCTGGGTATCGGCGCCCAGGCCGGGGACCGGTCCCGGCCGGAAGCCGGCATCGCGCCCGGCTGGCCGAGGCAGGGCGACCCGCTGGCCGTCCGCCAATGCCACATCCACCCGGCGCAGCGCGGGATGCGCCCCCAGATCGCGCACCTCGGTATAGCGCCCCCAGGCCACGCCGGCCGCTTCCAGCAGGGCGATCGCCTCGGCCACGGCAAGCCGGGCGAAGGCCGGCTCAAGCTCGCGATCCAATGCCGCGCGATTGGCGACGCGCAGCGCATTGGTGGCGAAGGCGGGATGTTCCACAAGCTCGGGGCGCCCGACGACGCCTTCGCATAGCCTTTTCCATTCGCCGTTGTTCTGCGCGGCGACGATGACCGTGCCGTCGGCGCAGGCGAAAGGCCGGTAAGGATAGATCGAGGCATGCGACAGGCCGTAGCGCCCGGTCTCGCCCCCGGCATGTTCATAATGCAGCAGGGGGACCGCCATCCAGTCGGCCATGCCGTCGAACATGGCGATCTCGATCTGCTTGCCGCGCCCGGTCCGGCCGCGTTCGATCAGCGCCTCCAGAATCGCGGCATGGGCATTCATGCCGGTGGCGATGTCGGCGGCGGACACCCCGATCTTGCTGGGTGTTTCAGGCGTGCCGGTAACGGCGCAGATGCCGCTTTCGGCCTGCACCAGCATGTCATAGGCGCGCATCGGGGCATAGGGCGTGTCCTGGCCATAGCCGTTGATCGACAGCGCGATCAGCCGGGGAAACCGTTCGGCGATCACCTTAGGCCCCAGCCCCATCCGCGCCAGCGCGCCGGGGATCAGGTTCTGAACCAGCACGTCGGCGCGTTCCAGCATGGCGAACAGCACCGCCAGATCGTCCGGCGCCTTCAGGTCCAGCACCGCGCTTTCCTTGCCCCGGTTCAGCCAGGCGAAATAGGCCGAGGTGCCCTTGACCGCGGCGTCGTAATGGCGGGCGGTCTCGCCGCCCGCGCGTTCGATCTTGATGACGCGGGCGCCGGCATCGGCCAGCCGCACGGTGCAAAGGGGGGCGGCCACCGCCTGTTCAAGGGCGATGACCAGCAGCCCGGAAAGCGCCCCCTCAGACATTGCGCCGAAGCCCCCGGCGGGTCGGGACGCCAAGGCGCGGTCCTTCGTCGGGATGGGCACGGACGATCAGGATATTCATGGGCGACCTCAATAGGAACGGGGCAGGCCCAGCACATGCTCGGCCAGATAGGACAGGATCAGGTTGGTCGAGATGGGCGCCACCTGATAAAGCCGCGTTTCGCGGAATTTACGCTCGACATCGTATTCCTCGGCAAAGCCGAAGCCGCCATGGGTCTGCACGGCGGCATTCGCGGCCTCGAAACTGGCATCCGCCGCCAGCATCTTGGCCATGTTCGCCTCGGCGCCGGGGTTCTTGCCGGATTCGTAAAGCCGCAGCGCCTCGCGCACCATCAGTTCGGCGGCGCGCATATTGGCGTAAGCCTTGGCGATGGGAAACTGGATGCCCTGGTTCTGGCCGATGGCGCGGCCGAAGACATGGCGGTCCTTCGCATAGCCGACGGCCTTGTCGATGAACCATTTCGCATCGCCCACGCATTCGGCGGCGATCAGGATCCGCTCGGCATTCATGCCCGAAAGGATATAGCGAAAGCCCCTGCCTTCCTCGCCGATCAGGTTTTCGGCCGGAACGCGCAGGTTGTCGAGAAACACCTCGGTGGTGGCGTGGTTCATCATGGTGCGGATCGGACGGATGGTCAGGCCGTTTCCGATGGCCTCGCGCATGTCGACCAGCAGGACCGAAAGCCCCTCGGTCTTTTTCATCCCCTCGCGCAGCGGCGTGGTCCGCGCCAGCAGCAGCATCAGGTCGGAATGTTCGGCGCGGCTGGTCCAGATCTTCTGGCCGTTGATGATGAAATGGTCGCCCTCCAGCCGGGCCGTGGTCTTCAGCGCGCCGGTATCGGTGCCGCTGGTCGGTTCGGTCACGCCGAAGGCTTGCAGGCGCAGCGCGCCGCTGGCGATTTCGGGCAGGTATTTCCGTTTCTGTTCCGCCGAGCCGTGGCGCAGCAGGGTGCCCATGGTATACATCTGCGCATGGCAGGCCCCGCCGTTGCAGCCAGCGCGCTGCATCTCTTCCAGCACCGCCGCCGCCGCCGACAGGGGCAGGCCGGCACCGCCGTATTCCTCGGGGATCAGCACCGAAAGCCAGCCCGCCTCGGTCAGCGCATCGACGAATTCCCGCGGATAGGTCATGTCGCGATCAAGGCGGCGCCAGTATTCGCCCGGAAATTTGGCGCAGAGCCTCGCTATCGCCTCGCGGATTTCGGGATAGGTTTCGACGGCCTCACTCATCTGCGCAGCTCCTTTGACCTTTGCCCTTGCTTGGCAGAATTGAGACATGCCGACAACGAGAGTGCGGATAGATCAGATATAGCGGCATTGTATAAGATGGCTGCGTCAGGCCCTCGCGGGCTTTGGGCCATGGAACGGAACAGCGGTTTCAGCGAAGCGATGAGGCGGTTTTCCGTCCTGGCCGGCCGGTTTCCTCGCCCGAGTCTTCCGGCGGCAGGCGTCCCGGCCAGACGCCCTGACCCACCATCCGGGTGACGGTCGAGGCGATGATCTGACCGGCGAACCGCGCGAGACGGGGCACCGGCCGGTCCGAGGGATAGGACAGGACCAGCCGCCGCGCCGGAACCGGATTTCGCAGCGGCGCCGCGCAAAGTTGACCAAGGGCCAGATCCCGATGGATCGGGGCCATCGGCAGGATCGTCGATCCATGACCGCCGCGCACCAGCGTCTTGAGCGTCGAATAGCTGTCGGCCTCGACCGGCACGAACAGGGAAAACCCGTGTTCCTCGGCGCATTTCTCAAGGATGACGCGCAGGCCGTGGCTGGTGCTGGGCAGCAGCAGGCGACGGGTTTCAAGATCGCCGAACTCGACCGGAACATCCTGCGACAGGCCGGCGCCCGGCGGGCCGATCAGGAACAGCACCTCGTCCAGCAACGGCTGAACGCGCAGGGTGCGGGCCGATTTGGGGTCGTAAAGAATCGAGGCGTCGATTTCCCCGCGATGCATCCAGTCCAGCAGATAGCCGGAATAGGCGCTGACGATGCGCAGCGTCGCCTCGGGGTGGGTGTCGCGAAAGGCGGCCACCAGCGGCTCGGCCAGGATGTCCGAAACGGTGGGCGGCATCCCGATCGACACATGCCCGCGCAGGGGCGCATCCTGATCGGAAACCGAGGCGCGGATCTCCTCAAGCTCGGCCATGACGCGCAGGGCGTGGCGCAGCACGTCCTGGCCCTGGTCGGTGACGATCATGCCGCGCCCGTGACGGTCGAACAGGCGCACGCCCAGTTCCTCTTCCAGCAGCCGGATCTGCCGGCTAAGCGCCGGCTGGGCGATATGCAGCCGGTCGGCGGCCTTGGACAGGCTGCCCAGTTCGGCGACGTGGATCAGGGTGCGAAGCTGCGACAGTTCCATTCCTATATAATGGCGTTATATCTGATCAAGAAAAAGGGTCGATGTGGGCGGGTTCCGGCAAGGCTATACGCAAGGAAACCCGCCATGCCGAGAGGTGCGCAATGACAGTCGCCGCAGCGATTTCCACGCAGGAGACAGCCCGCGATCTGGCCAATGACTGGCCGTTGGAGCTTTACGACGTGCTGAAGGCCGCCGGCATCCGTCAGATGTCCTATGTGCCCGATGCCGGCCATTCGACCCTGATCCGGCTGTTCGGCGAGGATGCGGAGGTCACCACCAATGTCCTGACCACCGAGGAGGAGGGCATCGCCATCGCGACCGGCGCCTGGCTGGGCGGCGAACGCTCAGTCGTGCTGATGCAATCCTCGGGCGTGGGCAACTGCATCAACATGCTGTCGCTGCCGGTCCAGACCCGCACGCCGCTGCTGATGCTGGTGACGATGCGCGGCGAATGGGCCGAGTTCAACCCGTGGCAGGTGCCCATGGGCCGGGCGACCGAGGCCGCGCTGACGGCCATCGGCGTCACCGTCCTGCGCGCCGACACGGCCGAGGATCTGGTCGAGGTGGTGGCCCAGGCCGCCGGCATGGCCTTCGACGCGGACCAGCAGATCGCGGTGCTGATCGGTCAGCGCCTGCTTGGCAAAAAGAAATGGTAAGCGTGATGACCCTTCCGACGATGGATCGCCGCGCGGCGGTCAGCAAGCTTCTGGCGGCGCGCGACGGGGCGCTGGTGGTGACCGGCCTCGGCTCGCCCAGCTATGACGTTCATGCGGCGGGCGACGTGGACGGCAATTATTACCTTTGGGGCGCCATGGGCGGGGCCGCGCTGACCGGCCTTGGCCTCGCGCAGGCGCAGCGCGACAAGCGGGTGATGGTGATCACCGGCGACGGCGAGATGCTGATGGCCTTTGGCGCGCTGGCGACGATCTCGGTCGCAAGGCCCACGAACCTGGACATCATCGTGCTGGACAACCAGCATTTCGGCGAAACGGGGATGCAGCCCAGCCATACCGGGCAGGGCATCGCCTTTCACAAGGTGGCGGCGGCGGCGGGCTTTGCCGAAACGGCGGAACTGCGCGGCCTTGAGCAGGTGGATGCGCTGGTCGAAACCCTGCGCAAGCCGGCCGCCGGTCCGCGCCTTTTCGTGCTGAAGATCAAGGCCGAGAACCTGCCGCGCTCGCTGCCGCCGCGCGACGCGGCCTTCATCAAGAACCGCTTCCGGGCGCATCTGGGGCTTGCGACCTGCTGAACGGCGGGGGATGGCGGCCGATGGCTGCCCTCCCCATGATTTCGCGATAGCGGCGGGACAAACCGCCCAGGGGAGGGCATCATGGCGCTACGGCAATTCCAGAACACCGTCGGCGGCCGGCTTCAGCCGGTGCGGGCCACGTTCGAATCCTTCGACCCCTTCACCGGCAAGCCCTGGGCGCTGATCCCGCTGGACGGCCCGGCCGAGGTCGAGGCCGCCGTTGCAGCCGCCCGCGCCGCGTTCCGCGCGCCCGAATGGGCCGGGCTGACGGCCACGGCACGGGGCAAGCTGCTGCTGCGCCTGGCCGATCTGATCGCCGCAGACGCCGACCGGATCGCCGCGCTGGAAACCCGCGACAACGGCAAGCTGATCGCCGAAATGTCCGCTCAACTGCGCTATATCCCGGAATGGTTTCGCTATTTCGGCGGTCTGGCCGACAAGATCGAGGGCGCGGTCCTGCCCATCGACAAGGCCGGCATGTTCGCCTTTACCCGGCGCGAGCCGCTGGGCGTGATCGCCGCTATCGTGCCGTGGAACTCGCCGCTGATGCTGCTGAGCTGGAAGCTGGCGCCGCTGCTGGCCGCCGGCAACACCGTGGTCATCAAGCCCTCGGAACATACCTCGGCCTCGGCGCTGGAGTTCGTGAAGCTGTTTCAGCAGGCGGGCTTTCCGCCCGGCGTCGTCAACACCGTCACCGGGATGCCGGTCGAGGTCGGCGTGCCGCTGGTCAATCATCCCGACGTGGCCAAGATCGCCTTCACCGGGGGCGAGCCGGGCGGCATCGCGGTCTATCGCGCGGCGGCCGAGGGGTTGAAGACCGTCACGCTGGAACTGGGCGGCAAATCCGCCAATATCGTCTTTGCCGATGCCAATATCGGCAATGCGGTGAACGGCGCGGTCTCGGGCATCTTCGCCGCCTCAGGCCAGACCTGCATCGCGGGTTCGCGGCTGCTGGTGCAGCGGTCGGTTCACGATCAGGTGGTCGAGGGTGTCGTGAAGCTGGCCGGGACGGCGCGGCTGGGCGATCCGGCCGATCCCGACACCCAGGTCGGCCCGATCACCACGCAGGCGCAGCGGGCAAAGGTGCTGTCCTATCTGGACATCGCGCGCGGCGAGGGGGCCGAGGCGGTGCTGGGCGGCAAGGCGCCCGAGGGGCTGGGCGACGGCTGGTTCGTGGAACCCACGATCTTCACCGGCGTGAACAACCGGATGCGCATCGCGCGCGAGGAAGTGTTCGGCCCGGTCCTGTCGATCATCCCCTTCGACACCGAGGAAGAAGCCTACGCCATCGCCAATGACAGCCCCTATGGGCTGGCGGCGGGGCTGTGGACCGGCGACATGGGCCGGGCGCTGCGCGGCAGCGCGGCGCTGGAGGCCGGGACGGTCTGGGTCAATTCCTATCGCGCGGTCAGCTACATGGCGCCCTTCGGCGGCATGAAGCGCAGCGGGATCGGGCGCGAAAGCGGGCAAGAGGCCATCGACGCCTATCTTCAGACCAAGACGGTCTGGATCGACACGGCCGGCCAGGTCGCCAACCCCTTCGTCATCCGCTGAGGCCGCCATGTCGGACAGCGCAAGGGCAAGGGTGGTCATCGTCGGCGGCGCGATCATGGGCAGCTTCGCCGCATGGTTCCTGCGCCGCGAGGGCTTCGCGGGCGAGATCACCGTGGTCGAGAAGGATCCGACCTATCGCTTCTGCTCGACCGCGCTGTCGGCGGCCTCGATCCGCACCCAGTTCGGCACGCCGGTCAATATCCGCATGAGCCTTTACGGCGCGGATTTCTTTCGCCGGATCAAGGACACATTCGGCCCCGGCGCCGATATAGGCTTCGTCGAAAAGGGCTATCTGATCCTTGGCGGGCCGGAAACGGTGGCCGCGCGACGCGCCGGCGTCGCCATGCAGCGCGCCGAGGGGGCGGACATCATCGCGCTGTCGCCCGATGAGCTGGCCGCGCGCTATCCCTGGCTGTCGCTTGAGGGTATCGGCATCGGCACCTTCGGCCAGAGGAACGAAGGCTGGTTCGATGCCTGGTCGCTGTTGTCGCTGGTGCGCGCGGCGGCGCGGGATCTGGGCGTGCGCTATGTTGCCGCCGAAGCCGCAGGCTTCGATCTGGCGGGCGCGCGCATCCATACGGTGCGGCTGGCCGATGGCACCGCCTTGCCCTGCGACTGGTGCGTGATGGCGGCGGGTCCGGCCTCGGGGGCGCTGACGGCGGCATTGGGCCAGCCTCTGCCGGTCACGCCCCGCAAGCGCACGGTGTTTTCCTTTCGCGCGCCGCTGAGGGCCGGGAATTTCCCGATGCTGTTCGATGCCTCGGGCGTCTGGATCCGCCCCGAGGGCGAGGGGTTCATCGGCGGCATCCAGCCGCCCGAAGACCGCGACCCGGATGCGACGGGCGATTTCGAGCCGCATCACGATCTGCTGGAGGATGTCTTCTGGCCGCTGCTGGCCACCCGCATCCCGGCGATGGAGCAATTGCGGCTGGAACGCGCCTGGGCCGGGCATTACGAGATCAACGATCTGGACCATAACGGCATCCTTGGCCCGCATGATCAGATCGCCAACCTGATCTTCGCCACCGGCTTTTCGGGCCACGGCGTCATGCACGCCCCGGCGGCGGGGCGCGGCGTGGCAGAGCACATCCTGCACGGCGGATATACGAGCCTAGATTTATCGCCGCTGGGCTATCACCGTATTCGTTCGGGCCAGCCCATGCATGAAAGCATCGTTTACTAAAGGAGAAGACCATGAGGTTCGCAGGAAAAGTCGCCGTCATCACGGGCGCCGCGCAGGGCATCGGCCGGGCCAGCGCCGAGCGGTTCCTGTCCGAAGGGGCGAAACTTGTCCTGGGGGACATCGACAAGGCCCGTCTTGAGGCCACGGCGGCCGAAATCGGCACCCCCGACAGCGTGCTGCCGGTCGTCGCCGATGTCGCGAAAAAGGCCGATGTGGACGCGCTGATCGCCGCGGCGGTCGCGAAATTCGGCCGCATCGACATCCTGCTGAACAATGCCGGCATCTGCCCGGTCGCCGATTTCCTTGATTTCACCGAGGAACAGTATGACCGCACGCTGGCCGTGAACCTGCGCGCCGCCTTCTTCGGCACCCAGGCGGCGGGCCGCCAGATGATCGCGCAAGGGCAAGGCGGGGTGATCATCAACATGTCCTCGATCAACTCGGGCCTGGCCAACCCGGCCTGCGCGCCCTATGCGATTTCCAAGGGCGGCATGAACCAGGTGACATCGACGGCGGCCGTCGCCTTCGCGCCGCACGGCATCCGCGTCTGCGGCGTCGGCCCCGGCACCATCGCGACCGAGATCATCAAGGGCGCTTTCACCGAGCGCGCGGGCATGAACGCGATCCTTGCCCGCACGCCGCTGGGCCGGCTGGGCGAGCCCGAGGAAATCGCCTCGGTCGTGGCTTTCCTGGCCTCGGACGATGCCTCTTATATCACTGGCGAGACGATCTATCCCGATGGCGGCCGCCGCATCCTGAACTATACTGTCCCGGTCAAGGAGTAAGCCCGATGAGCGGGAATTTCGACAAGCTGCATCATATCTGTCTGGTCGTCCACGACATCGACAGGACGCAGGCGTATTACGAATCCATCGGCATCGGCCCCTGGACCGCCTATCCGCCGCTGACGGAATATGTCGATCTGGAGGTGCCCAGCCATGACGGGTTCATGGCGATGCAATACCGGGTCTGCAACCTGCCCAATATCCAGTTGCAGCTTTGCCAGCCCAGCCGGGACCCAAGCCCGCAGCGCATCCATCTGGACACGAAGGGCGAGGGCGTCTTTCACCTGGGCTTCGAGGTGCCGGACGCCGATGCGGCGCAGGCGGCTGCCGGGATGCCGGTGCTGATGCGGGGGCGGCGGGAAAACGGCACCGGCTTCACCTATTACGACACGGCGGATACGGCCGGCGTCGTCCTGCTGACCCGTGCCACGAACAATCCCGCGACCTGAGGGCCACGCGATGAAGATCGACCTGAACTCCGACCTCGGTGAAAGCTTCGGCCCCTGGGTGATGGGGGACGACGCGGCGATGCTGGATGTCGTCACCTCGGCCAATATCGCCTGCGGCGGCCATGCCAGCGACCCCGAGACGATGTTTCTGACCCTGACGCGGGCCGTCGCGCGCGGCGTCGTCATCGGCGCGCATCCGGGCTATCCCGACCGCGAGGGCTTCGGGCGGCGGGTGATCCCGATGCCGCCCGCCCAGATCGGGCGGATGGTCGCGGCGCAGGTGGGTGCCCTTCAGGGCGTCGCCGCGTTGGCGGGGGCCGAGGTGCGCTATGTCAAGCCGCATGGCGCGCTTGGCAATCTGGCGGCGGATGACCGGGCGGTGGCCGAGGCCATCGTGGCGGCGGTCGCGGCCTTGCCGGGGCGGCTGGCCGTGCTGGCGATTTCGGGAACCGATCTGGAACTGGCGGCGCGGGCGGGCGGGGTCGAGGTCTTCTCCGAGATTTTCGCCGACCGCGCCTATCTTCCCGACGGGCGGCTGGTGCCCCGCTCGCGGCCCGGCGCGGTGCTGCATGACGCGGACGAGGCGGCGGAACGGCTGGTGCGTTTTCTGGAAACCGGGCGGATGCCGGTGATCGAGGGCGCGCCGATCCCCCTGGCCGCGCAATCCATCTGCGTCCATGGCGATACCGCCGGCGCGGTCGCGATGGCGCGGGAAATCCGGGCACGGCTGTCCAGCGTGGGCGTCGGCATCGCGCCCTTTCTGAAGCCCTGAGATCGCAGCGGCGGATGTCCGGGGGCAAGCGGCGGCTTCGGTCGCAGGCCCGTGCCCTGATCAGCCGCCCTGTCGCCGCTGATGCCGCATGGGGTCTTCGACGCCATCGCCCGGATCCGCGACGACCATCAGGGCATGTGCATCGTCATGGTCGAACAGAACGCCCTCAAGGCGCTCGGCCGTCGCCGACCGGGCCCATGTCCTGTCGCTGGGCAAGGCGGCGATCCACGGCGATGCTTCAGATCTCATGTCGGACAAGAAGATGCGGGCGCTGCATCTGGGGAAAGGCAGGCCCGATCCAAGAAGCTTGCCCCTGGCTTGCTTGAGCGACGCCCGATAGGGCGCCCGATGGGCCTAGGACGGGATGCCGAAAACCCGCTACGCGCCTATCATGTGAAACCCGCGAAGGCGGGGATCGCGCTGAAGATGACAGCGGGGTATCGAAGGAACGGCGCCACGACCAGAGCATGGTGAACAATGGCACCCGCCCGAATGACGAACTCTGCTTCGAGTTGCTTCCCATTCGACGAACCGAAGGACGGGCTACGCCGACCTGATCGACGGGAAACCGCAGCAGCGTATCGATGCATCCTCCCAGACGGTCGGGCAACTGCGACTCGTCTCGAAGACCAGCAGGATTGCGCCGGATGCGGAAGCGCCGGCAAGGGCAGGCCCTCGATCAGGGCGTCATGGGCTTCGAGGCTGTTGCGCACCGGACGGCGGATCGTTTCCTTGCCGCCAAGCAGGGCATAGCTGCGGGCGCAAGGCATGGTTGCGCGGTGCGGGACAAGCCGAAAGCCCCATGCTGGAACACCACCGCGCGGCGTTCCGGCAGGCCATCGGCCCCGCGAAACCGCCAAGGCCATTGCAAGCCGCACCTCGGATGCCCGGTCACTTCATCAAATGCGCAACCTCGGGGGCGGGGATGAAACGCCAGTTCCGGCGTGGCCCTGCCATGACGTTCAGATAGTAAAGCTCGAACCCATGGGGCGCGCCGCAGGGATGATGGCCGCGCGGCACCAAGGCCACGTCGCCGTCGCGAACCGCCATCACCTCGTCAAGGGCGCCGTCATCGGTATAGACCCGCTGCACCGCCCAGCCGTCACCGGGATTCAGACGGTGATAATAGGTTTCCTCAAGATAGGTGACGCGCGGGAAATCGTCTTCGTCATGGCGGTGGCTGGGATAGCTTGACCAGTTTCCGGCGGGGGTAAAGACCTCGGTGACCAGCAGGCTGTCGCACCAATCCTCGGCCTCCATGGCGATATTGTTGATCCAGCGGGTGTTGGATCCCTCGCCGCGCTGTGTCAGGGTGATGCCGTCGGGACCGATGCGCCGGGCCTCGTGCCCTCCGTGACCGGGGGCCAGGCAGACCGCGACCACGCAATCGGTCGCGGCCTCCAGCGCCCAATCCTGTCCGTTCGGCACATACAGGCAATGCGGCGGCGTCTTTTCAAAGACCGACATGCGCCCGCCCAGCACGCCCCAATCCCGCCCGGCGGCCCGGATCGCGGCCTTGCCCTCGACCATGACCAGGATCACCTCGCGCCCGCCCGTCGCTTCGGCCGCGGTTTCGCCCGCGCGCAGGCGATAAAGCGAAAACCCGACATAGCGCCACCCCGCCGATTGCGGCGTGATCTCGTGGACTTTGCCATGGGTGCCGAAGGGCCTGCACAAAAGCCTGCTCATGATCCCGATCCTTCTTTCTTGTCCAAATATCCTGGGGGGCGAAGCTCCCCCCCCTTATGCCACCAAGGCCCGGTCCAGCCCGGCCGCGCGCGCCGCGGTTTTCAGCGATTTCAGGCCCAGCGATTGATATTCCAGCGGGTTGCGCATCGCGGGATCCTGCTCAGCCTCGATCACCAGCCAGCCGTCGTAACCGGCGCCGGCCAAGATCCTCAGCAGCGGCACGAAGTCGATCGCCCCTTCGGCATCGCCCGGAACGGTAAACGCCCCGGCCAGAACGCCCTCGATAAAGGACATGTTCTCGGCCCGCACCCGCTCGGTCACGGATCTGCGGATGTTCTTGGCGTGAAAATGCGCGACGCGGGCCGCATGGCGCGCCAGCACCGCCTCGGGATCGCCGCCGCCAAAGGCGCAATGGCCAGAGTCGAACAAAAGATGCGCCGCCGGGCCGGTCGCCGCCATGAAGGCGTCGATTTCCTCGGGGGTTTCGACCACGGTGCCCATGTGGTGGTGATAGGCCAGCGTGATGCCCTGCCCGGCCAGATAGGCGGCGAATTCCTCGATCCTGGCGCCGAATTCGGCCATTTCATCCGCGCTCAGCCGGGGGCGGTCGTTGACCGCGACATCGCGGCGCCCATGCACGGCGTTCGAGCATTCGCAGACGATGCAGACCTTGCAATCATTGGCCTTGAGCCGCGCCAGATGCCCCTGGACCGAAGCGATCTCCTCTTGAACCGAGCGGGTCAGAAGTTCCGTCGAATACCACCCCGAGATAAACGCCAGGCCGTATTCCGCCAGCTTCGCCTTCAGCTCTTGCGGATCCTCGGGCCAGCGATGGCCGTTCTCGATCCCGTCGAAGCCGATGATGCGGCCCGCCTCGTTCAGGATCTGCTCGGTCGGGATATCGGCGCCGATGGTCTGGTCGTCGTCATTGGCCCAGGCGATCGGGTTCGTGCCATAGCGGATCATGTGATGTCCTTTCAGTTCACCAGCGCCTGACGGCGGGCATTTTCGATATAGGCGGCATGGGCGGCGCGCAGCCTTTCGGTCGAACCGACCTCGGGGACGGCCACATCCCACCAATGTCCCGCGCCCGCCAGCCCGTCGCCGGGACCGGGGCGGGCGGTGGTGTCGATGACGATCACCGTGGGAATATCGCGAGACCGCGCGGCGGCGATCTCGGCCTCAAGCGCGGCGATGTCGGCGGCCTTGACGGCATGGGCGCCCATGCTGGCGGCATGAGCGACATAGTCGATCCGCGGCTGCGTCTCGACATTGCAATCGGCGTAAAGGTTGTTGAACGGCGCGCCGCCGGTCCCGGCTTGCAGGCGATTGATGCAGCCATAACCCCGGTTGTCGGTCAGAACGACCGTAAAGGGCACGCGCCGCATCACCGCCGTCGCCAGTTCGCTATTGGCCATCATATAGCTGCCGTCACCGACGAAGCAGATCACCTCGCGGTCGGGACGGGCCAGTTTCAGGCCCAGGGCACCGGCGATTTCATAGCCCATGCAGGAAAAGCCGTATTCCATGTGATAGCCGCCCTGCGACGGCTGCCACAACAGCTTCAACGCGCCGGGCATGGTGCCGGCGGCGCACATGGCGATGGCCTCGGGGCCGGTCGCGCGCTGCACGGCGCCGATCACCTGCGCATCGGTCGGCAGGCCGTTGCCGCCCAAAGGCGCCGCGCAGGCCGCGTCGACCGCCGCAAGCCATGCCGCCCGCGCCTTGCCGTCGAAATCCGTCCGGTAATCGCCAAGGGCGGCGTCCAGACGCTCCAGCGCGACCTTGGCATCGGCGACCAGCGTGACCGCGCCGTGCTTCACCGCGTCATAGGGATGCACGTTGACCGCCACCAACCGCCCCCCGAACAGCGTCCGAGAGCCGGTGGTGAAATCCTGCAGTCGCGTGCCGATCCCGATCACCAGATCCGCCGCGCTCAGCGCCGCATTCGCCGCGGCCGAGCCATCCACGCCCGAGGCGCCAAGATTCATCGCATGCGCCTGCGCCAGCGCGGATTTGCCGGCCTGCGTTTCCGCCACGGGAATATTGCGGCGCCCGGCAAATTCCGCAAGCGCGGCGCAGGCGCCCGAATAGATCACGCCGCCGCCCGCGACGATCACCGGCGATTTCGCCGCGCGGATCAGATCGGCCACCTGCGACAGCTCATGCGCATCCGGTTCGGGACGCCGCCCGCGCCAGACGCGCGGGGCAAAGAACGCCTCGGGCCAGTCATAGGCTTCGGCCTGAACGTCCTGACAAAAGGCCAGACAGACCGGACCGCAATCGGCCGGATCCGTCATGACCCGCAACGCGCGGGGCAACGCGGTCAGCAGATGCTCGGGCCGGGTGATGCGGTCGAAGTAACGCACGACGGGGCGGAAGCAGTCATTGACCGAAACCGTGCCGTCGTCGAAATCCTCGATCTGCTGCAAGACCGGATCGGGGCGGCGGCTGGCAAAGACATCGCCCGCGATGAACAGCACCGGCAGGCGGTTCACATGCGCCAGCGCCGCCGCCGTCACCATATTCGTGGCCCCCGGCCCGATGCTGCTGCTGACCGCATGCGCCCGCTTGCGCCCATGGCCCTTGGCGAATGCGATGGCCGCATGGGCCATGGTCTGCTCGTTCTGGCCGCGCCAGGTCGGGAAGGCATCGCCGATCCCGTGCAACGCCTCGCCCAGGCCGGCCACATTGCCATGGCCAAAGATCGCCCAACAGCCTTCGATGAAGCGCTCGCCATCCTCGGTCATCTGCACCGACAGCCAACGCACCATGGCTTGGGATGCAGTCAAACGGATTGTCCCGCTCATGCCCTCTCCTCCCGGACCAAGGCCCGTGCTTCTTTCTTGTCCAAATATCCTGGGGTGAATTGGCCGCAGGCCAAAAGGGGCAAAGCCCCTGACCTTGCCCGCCTTCCCGCCCCGCCCCGAAATTCGGTGCCCGCCGCGCTCATGCCGCCTGCTCCGCCTTGGCCCGCGCCGCGTCCCAGACAGCGCAAAGCCGCTGGAACCGGGCCGCCATATCCGCGACGGCCGCATCGTCGGCGATCTGGCCGGCCAGCCAGCGCCGCGCCACATCGCCAAAGATCGTGCGCCCGACCGCAAAGCCCTTGACCAGCGGAAACCGCGCCGCGACCTCGAAGCTCGCGGCCAGTTCGGCCTCGGGGGCGTCAAGGCCCAGCACAACGATGCCGCGGGTATGGGCGTCGTTCTCCTCGATCGCGGCGATGGCGTGGCGCCAGCCCGCCGCGCTTTGCATCGGCTCCAGCTTCCACCAGTCGGGATGGATCCCCAACGCATAGAACCGCCGGATCAGGGTCGCGGTGGTCGTGTCGTCGACCAGCCCCACCTTCGAGGGGATGATCTCCAACAGGAATTCCAGGTCATTGCGGCGCGCGGCGGTGTAAAGCCGCATCACCGTCGCCTCCTGCGCGGCGCGCGTGGCCGCGTCGTCGTCGGGGTGGCAAAAGCACAGCACCTTGACCACCTCTTCGCGCGCCCATGCCTCGAGCCCGCCGCAATCGGGACCAAGCTCGGGCTCAAGCTCAAGCGGACGAGAGCCCGGCCACTCGCAGGGGCGCCCGATCCACAGCCCCGACCCCGAGGCCGCGTGCAGCGCCCGCCGCCCGATCCGGTCGTCGCACAGGATGCCGTAGCCGTCGCGGCCGTCGCGCACCCGTAAAGCGGCCTTCAGGCACAATTCCTTGAAGGCGCCGCCCTTTTCCAGGTCATAGCCCGGCATCTCTTCCAACTGCATCCGGTGGTCGAAGGCAAAGATGTGGTAATCCGCCCAATCCGGCAGCCCGCGCCGGGCCCGGTTCGTGGACCAGTGGATCTGTTCCAGTTCCGCGTCGTTGCGCAGATCGGGACGGATCACGCCGCGCTTGAGGAAGAATTCCAGCTCCTCAAGGCTGGGATAGGCCGGGGTGCAGCCATGGCGGCTGACCGCGAAGGCGCCGCAGGCATTGGCGTATTCCAGCGCGCGGGGCCAGTTTTCGCCATCCATCCAGCCCTTCATCAACCCGGAAAAGAAGCCATCCCCCGCGCCCAGCACATTGAAGACCTCTATAGGGAAGCCGGGGCCGCTCTGGCCGTCGTCCAGGCTGTCGGGGATCGCGCCCTCGAACGCCACCGCGCCCCTGGCGCCGCGTTTGCAGACCAGCGTGGCCGCGCTGACCGCCCGCACCGCGCGCAGGGCTGCGATGGTGTCGGTCGATCCGCCAGCGATGTGAAACTCTTCCTCGGTGCCGACGATCAGGTCGAAGAAATGCAGCGATCCTTGCAGCCTGGCCGTCACCGCCGCGCTTTCGACGAAACGGCTTTCGCCGTCGCCATGCCCGGCCACGCCCCACAGGTTCGGGCGATAGTCGATGTCCAGCGCCGTCCGCGCGCCGTGCCTGCGCGCCAGCGCCAGCGCCTTCAGCACCGCCGCCTCGGTCCGCGGATGGGACAGATGCGTGCCGGTGGCCAGAACCGAGCGGGTATCGGCGATCAGCGCCTCGTCGATGTCGTCCTCGCACAGCGCCATGTCGGCGCAATTCTCGCGATAGAAGATCAGCGGGAACTGTTCCTCGTCGCGGATGCCCAGAATGACCAGCGCGGTCAGCCTTTCGGGATCGGTGACGACGCCGCGCACATCGACGCCCTCGCGCACCAGTTGTTCGCGGATGAAGCGGCCCATGTGCTCGTCGCCCACCCGCGTGATCAGCCCCGATTTCAGGCCCAGCCGCGCGGTGCCGCAGGCGATATTGGTGGGCGAGCCGCCGATATATTTGCGAAACGATCCCATATCCTCAAGCCGGCCGCCGATCTGGGCGCCGTAAAGATCGACACCCGCGCGGCCGATGGTGATGACATCAAGCGATTTCGTCATGGTTCATGTCCTTACAATGCGACCGGACGGCCGTTCGACGCCGCCATGGCGTGGATCACGCGTTCGATCTGATAACCGGCGGCGAAATCCGGGCCGCAGGCCGGACCGCCGGCGATGGCCGAGACCATATCGCGCGCCTCGATGACCTTCTGTTCGTTGAAGCCGAAATTATGGCCGGGCGCCGGGCAGAAGGCGGCGAAATCGGGCTGCTCGGGCCCGGTCAGGTGGCGGGTAAAGCCCGCCTCGCCAGCGCGGTGCAGCCACAGCTCGTTCATGTTTTCCTGATCGAAAACCAGCGTGCCGTCCGATCCGTGGATCTCCCATTGCAGGCGGCATTTGCGGCCGCGCGCCACGCGCGAGGTGGCGAACGACCCCTGCGCACCGCTGGCGAAGCGCAGCAGCGCCAGCGCGCTGTCCTCGTTCTCGACGGGCTTCGGACCCTCGGCCGAGGGACGGGACGGGATCGCGATCTGGGTGATCGCGGTCACTTCGGCGATAGGGCCCATCAGGCCGACCATCTGGCTGACCAGGTGGCAGCCCAGATCGCCAAGCGCGCCAAGGCCGCCTTCGGCATGGGTCATGCGCCACGACCAAGGCAGGTTCGGATCGGCGGAATAATCCTCGTCATAGACGCCGCGAAAGGATTTCGGCACGCCGATGGCGCCCGATTTCACCAGCGCCACCGCCGCCTGATAGGCCGGGGAACGGGTATAGTTATAGCCGAGGATCGTGACCTGGCCGGAATGGGCGGCGGCCAGATCGGCCATGGCGGCGGCATCGTCCAGCGTCAGCGCCATCGGCTTTTCCAGCCAGACATGCTTGCCCGCGCGCAGCGCCGCCTCGGCCATCGGGCGATGCAGCCCGTTCGGCGTGGTGATCGAGACGACATCCACCGCCGGATCGGCCACCGCCGCTTGCCAGTCGGCACTGGCGCGGGCAAAGCCGAACTGCGCGGCAAAGGCGCGGGCGCGGTCTTCGGGCATATCGCACAGGATTTCCAGTCGAGGATGCGCGCCGCCAAAGGTCGCGGCCACGGTCCGCCAGGCCATGGCATGGCATTTGCCCATGAAGCCGGTGCCGATCAGGGCAACGCCAAGGGGTTTTTCGGGCATCTTGCGGGTCATCGTCTAAACTCCGGGTTGGCAGATCGGGACGCGGGTGGCCGGCGCGCGCGTCAGGCGTAAAGCGCGGGACGGGCGGGATAGGTGATGGCGATCACGGTGCCCTCGGCCTCTTGCGCGGAAACGCAGCTATCCGAGGCGACCGCAGCCATATAGCCATCCCAGGAAGTCGGACCCGAGGCCGTGCCCTGCGCGGCGGCCTTCAGGAAATCCTGCAATTCCACATCATAGGAGGCGACGAAGCGGTCCTTCCAATCGGTCAGGATGTCGTTTTGCAGCCTGGCGGCCAGACGAGTCTGGATCGACACCGGCTCGGGCAGCCTGGCGATGCCGTCCTCGCCCACGACCTCGCACTGGATGTCGTAGCCGTAATGGCAGTTCACGAAGATCTCGGTGCTGATCACGGTGCCCTTGGCGGTTTTCAGCGTCACGATCTGCGGGTCGCGCAGCTTGGCATGGGTGCGCGCGCAGGAGCGTGGAAAGGTCACGCTGGCCGAAACATAGTCGTCATCCAGCAGCCAGCGGAACACGTCGATTTCGTGGATCAGCGTGTCATGGATCGCCATCGAGGTGACGTAATTGGGGCCGACCGACTGGTTGCGATGCGCGGCATGGACCATGATCGGCGCGCCGATGCGCCCATCCACGACCCGCTTCAGCGCGACATAGCCTTCGTCATAGCGGCGCATGAATCCGACCTGCACCAGACGGCGGCCCGCGGCAACCTCGGCATCGACGATGCGCCTGGCGCCTTCGGCGGTGGTCGCCAGCGGCTTTTCGCAAAAGCAGGGTTTTCCGGCGGCGATGGCGGCCAGCACATATTCCTCATGCGTGGCACCCCAGGAGCAGACCAGCACCGCGTCCACGTCGGCGGCGGCGATCAGATCCTGCCCGGTGGCATAGACCTTGGCCTGAGGCGCGATCTCGGCGCGAACCGCCTCGGCCGAGGCGGCGTTCACATCGCTCAGCGCGACGATCCTGCCGCCGGCCAGCACCTGATTGATGCGGCGGGCGTGATCGCGGCCAATGGCGCCGGTGCCGATGACACCAATTCTGACGATCATGTTAGTTCACCTTGTTTTCACTGTTCTGCGATGTGTTTTTGGTGTGCAAAGCATCGGGGGCGCCGGGCCCGCGCCGGGGCGGGATGGGTCATTTCAGGTCATTCGCCATGGTTTCAGGGGGCACTGGCCTATACGGAACCCGGATCCGAGGCTTGGTCCTGTCGCCCCTGGCCCCGCTTGGTCGCGCTCTGGAATGCCGTCACGTCCAGATCGCCCCCCGTATCGCGGCCAGCCCGTTGGTCGTCGGATACCGCGCCAGTTCGCGGTCTGTTCGTCGGCGACCTTCACCCCGGCGCACTCCGGCATGGCGATCACCCCTTCGATGTCCTTGGCGCGCATCAACCAGGCTTTCCCCAGAAGAGTGGTGCCACCGCACGCGATACATGCGGTGGCGCTCGCGCGGTTACTTCATGTAGTTCTTATAGTTTTCCGGCGTGACCAGTTCGAACGGCACATAGTTTTCATGCGGAACCGCGTCGCCCTTGATCAGCGAAAGGATCGCGTCGACCGCGCCCTTGCCCTGGCCCGGCGCGCTTTGCAGCACCGTCACGTCCAGATCGCCCGAGGCCACCGCCGCGACGGCATCCGGCGTGGCGTCGATGCCGCCGACCACCACGGTCGTCATATCGACGCCAGCCGCCTTCAGGGCCTGCACGGCACCGATCGCCATTTCGTCGTTATTGGCGATCACCGCGTCGGGTTTCTGGCCTGCGGTCAGCCAGTTGGACATCAGGTCGGCGGCCTGGGTGCGCTGCCATGTGGCCGTCTGTTCGTCGCCGATCTTGATAAAGCTGCACTCGGGCTTGGCGAAGACATCCTTCACCGCCTGGGTGCGCAGCCGCGTCGCCTGGTTCGACAGATCGCCCAGCAGGATGACGGCATTGGCTTCGGTCTTGCCTGCGGCCTGCAATTGGCGGCAGATCTCTTGGGCCTGCAACTCTCCGGCTTCATATTCGACCGAGCCGACGAAAACCTGCTTCTCGGGCAGTTCCTTCAGGTTGACGGGCGAGTTGTTGACATAGACCACGGGAATGCCGGCGTTTTCGGCCGCAAGGGTCATGGGCACGGTCGAATCGCTGTCGATGGGCGCGATGATGATGCCGTCCACACCCGTCGCCACGAAATTTTCGATCTGGCTAAGCTGGCGGCCAACATCACGCTGGGCGTCCTCGAATTGCAGGGTCGCGCCAGCGGCCTTTGCGCTTTCGCTCATCGATTCGCGCAGCAAGGTCAGGAAGTTGTCGTCAAAGTTCGACACGGCGACGCCGATATTCTGGGCCGAGGCGGGAAGTGCGGCCGTGGCAAGAACAGCCGCGCAGACAGCACCAAGCATGTTTTTCATTTCAAGATTCTCCCATTCATGGCGGCCCTACGGGGCGCCTTCGTGCTGGATTGTGACCACCGGCCGACACGGCCGCGGATCGCGTGATGGCAACCGTCCCATTGCAAGGGGCCTTTTCGCGCCGTGGCGCCGCCTTGCTCGGGACATTCGGCGGGCAGGTCGGGGATCCCTGCGATGGCCGTCCCGGTCACCGCAGAGACGAAGCAAGATCGCCGATCCTAGGTTTTGCGGCGTTTGCGCTGGCGATAGACATCGGCCACGACGGCGGCGACGATGATCACACCCTTGATCATTTCCTGATAATAGGCGTCCAGCCGCAGGAAGGTGAAACCCGAGATGATGACCCCGAAGATGACCATCCCGATCGCCGTCCCGATGATCGAGCCGCGCCCGCCGGTCAGCGACACACCCCCGATGACGGCCATGGCGATGGCGTCCAGTTCATAGGCCAGGCCCATGCCGGCCTGCGCCGTCTGACCCCGCGCCGCGACCACGATCCCAGCCAGCGCGGCCAGGACGGCGGCGATGACATAGACCTTGATCAGGTGATGTTCGACATTGATGCCGGACACGCGGGCGGCCTGCGGATTGGCGCCGATGGCATAGGTGAACTTGCCATAGCGGGTGTATTTCATGGCGACATGAAAGATCACCGCCACACCGACAAAGATCAGGACGGGCATCATGCCCTTGCCAAGCGCGGCGAAGCTGTCGGTCGGAAAGCTGATCGGCTGGCCCTTGGTATACCACTTGGCAAAGCCGCGCACGGTGACCATGGTGCCCAGCGTGGCGATGAATGGCGGGATCTTGGTATAGGCGATCAGCCAGCCGTTGATAAAGCCGACGACGGCGCCGAAGCCCAGGCCGATCAGCACCGGCACGATCATCGGCATGTCGGTCAGCGCCGGATAGACCGCGCGCGCATAGCTTGAGACCTGCGCGAAGGACATGGCGACCATCGCCACCGCCCCCACGACCGAACCCGATGACAGGTCGATCCCGCCCGAGATGATAACCTGCGTCACGCCCACGGCGATGATCCCGATGACCGAGACTTGCAGGATCATGATCTTCAGCCGGTTCAGCGAGAACAGGAACGATTGCCCCTGAAAGACCCAGCCCAGGATTTCGAACACAAGGGCGATGCCCAGCAGGACCATCAGGATATTCACCTCGGCCGGCAGGCGACGAAGCCCCTTCGCGGCTTCGGGAATGGATGCGTTTTGCGTGCTCATTCGGTTTTTCCCTTTATTTAGCCGCTAGTTGCATGATGCGGACCTGATCCGCCTCATCGCGGTTCAGAAAGCCGGAAACATGGCCTTCGTGCATGACCATGATGCGGTCGGACATGCCCAGAACCTCGGGCAGTTCCGAACTGATCATCAGGACGGCGACCCCCTGTCCGGCCAACTGGGTGATCAGACGGTGGATTTCGGATTTCGCACCCACGTCGATGCCCCGTGTCGGTTCATCAAGGATCAGGATGCGCGGTTTGGTCAAAAGCCAGCGCGCGATCAGCAGCTTCTGCTGGTTGCCGCCCGACAGGTTTTCGACCGTCTCGTGCAGGTTCGGGGTCTTGACGCGCAGGGTTTTCGCCATGTCCGAGGCCAGTTTCGTCACCGTCTTCTGGTCGATGAACCCGGCTTTCACATGGTCGCGGGTGATCAGCGCCGACTGAATGTTCTCAAGACAGTCAAGGATCAGAAAGCAGCCGGTTTCCTTGCGGTCCTCGGTCAGAAAGGCCAGGCCATGCTCCATCGCGACCTTGGGGTTGGTGATCTGAACGGGCTTGCCGTCGATCAGGATTTCCCCCGAGGCAGCGGGATGAACGCCGAAGATCGCCTCGGCCACATTCGAGCGTTTGGACCCGACCAGACCCGCCAGGCCCAGAATCTCGCCCTTGCGGACGGTAAAGCTGATATCCTCGAACACGCCGGGCAGGGTCAGGTTCTTGACCTCAAGCACGGTGTCCCCGATGGGGCAATCGACCTTCGGGAACATGTCGTTGATCTCGCGGCCGACCATCATGCGGATGATGTCGTCGCGGGTCACGTCGGCGGCACTGTGGGTGCAGACATATTTCCCGTCGCGGAACACGGTGAATTCGTCCGCGATTTCAAAAAGTTCGTTCATCTTGTGGGTGATATAGACGATCCCCACGCCACGCGCCCGCAGATCGCGGATGATGGTGAACAGATGCGCGACCTCGGATTCGGTGATGGCGCTGGTCGGCTCGTCCATGATCAGCACGTCGGAATTGTGGCTGACGGCCTTGGCGATCTCGACCATCTGCTTTTGCGCGACGGTCAGATCGCCGACCAGCGCATCGGGATCCAGCCGGATGTTCAGCCGGTCGAACAGCTCCTGCGTCATGGCCGACATCTTGCCGTGGTCGACCAGGCCGAACGCACCCTTGGGTTCGCGCCGGATCCAGATATTCTCGGCCACGGTCATGCTGTTCATCAACAGCAGTTCCTGATGGATCATCGAGATGCCCTGTTCCAGCGCGTCCAACGGCGATGACAGCGTGACCGGCTGACCGCGCAGCAGGATCTCGCCCGCGTCGGGCTGATAGATCCCGGCGATGATCTTCATCAGCGTGGATTTGCCGGCGCCATTCTCGCCCATCAGGGCGTGGACAGAGCCGGGACGGATCTTCAACTGCACATCGTCCAGCGCCAAAACGCCGGGAAACTCTTTGCGAATGCCGCGGATCGACAGGACACCGTCCTGATGAATCGCCTCCTTGACGCGATCTATGGCGTGTTGGGTTGTCGAACTGACCATGGCGGTCCTCCCCTGTTCGTGGCCGAAGCCGGGACACCAAGGGGACGGGCCGCCCCCCTGGACACTGTCATGCGGGTCGCCCCCAAGGGGTCAGTTATGGTTGAGGTATTTGTCCATGCTGTCGGGCGTCACCAGTTCGAACGGCACGAAATTCCGCTTTTCGATCGTTTCGCCGCGCGCCATCTTCAGCGCCGCATCCACCGAACCCTGACCCTGGCCGGCGGCGTTCTGGAACACCGTCACATCCATGTCGCCCGCCTGCATCGCGGCAAGGCCGTCGGCGGTCGCGTCGATGCCGGCCACGATCACATCCTTCATGTCGCGTCCCGAACCCTTCAGCGCCTGGATCGCGCCGATGGCCATTTCGTCGTTATTGGCGATCACCGCGTCGAATTGCAGGCCGGCCGTGATCCAGTTGGTCATCAGGTCGGCGCCTTGGGTGCGCGACCAGTTGGCCGTCTGCTCCTCGACGATCTGCATGAAGCCGCAATCGGGGGTGGCGATCACGTCCTTGATGTCCTGGGTGCGCTGGCGGGCGCCCTGGTTCGACAATTCGCCGATCATGACGACGATCTTGGCCTCGGTCTTGCCGGCTTCCTTCAGCAGGCGGCAGACCTCTTGCGTCTCCAGCGTGCCGGATTCCTTTTCGTCCGAGGCGACAAAGGCTTGCTTGTCGGGCAGGCTGTCCAGGTTGACCGGCTGGCGGTTCACATAGACCAGCGGAATGCCCGCATCCGATGCCGCCTGCGACATGGCGACGGTGGCGTCGGTATCGACCGGATTCACGATGATCGCATCGACCCCCGAGGCGACGAAGTTCTGGATCTGGTTCAGTTGCTTGCCCACGTCGTTCTGGGCGTCCTCGATCTGCAATGTGACGCCATCCTGCTTGGCGGCGTAATCGGACATGCCGTTGCGTAGCACGGTCAGGAAGTTGTCATCGAACTGGGCCATCGAAACCCCGATGTTTTCGGCGGATGCAGCCGAACCCATCAGCGCCACGGCAGTGGCGCCGACGATCAGAAACGTCTTCATGTTTATCCTCCCCATGCGGGTCCGGCCGCCCGCTTGCACGGGGCTGCATGGCCGTTGGCCCTGCCCCTGCCGGTCGTCAGGTTCCCGGCCCCTCCGCCGTGTTCCTGCGCATCAGATGCCGTCAATCCTGACCTTGGGTCAACGGGCAAGCCTGTCAATGCAACATCATTTATGATATAAAATCATCATTTATTATGATAGAATTACATCATATACTTTCGGGCGTCCACAGCGTCGGCGCGATGAACCGTTGGCCGGGATTTTCGGCCATGCCCTGTTCGATGGTATGGACCACCGTTATCATCAATTCGGTGCACAGGTCTTTCAGCGGGGTCTGGAATACGCCGCTGATGCAGCGCTCCAGCAGGGCCTGACGCGATTCCGGCGTCAGTTCATGGACAATACAGGCAATGCGGTCGCCCTGCCCTGCTTCGCGCAGAGCGGCGATGGCACCCTCCATGCCACCGCCCGCACAATAGACGCCAACCAGATCGGGATGGCGCGACATCACACCGGCCAACGCCTCGCGCGTCAATTGCCGGGTCTCCAGATTGACGATGGCGTCCAGAGGTTCGAAATCCGGGGCATATTCGCGCAGATAGGCGCGGAACCCCGTCTCGCGCAGGGCATGGCCGTGATAGCGATGGCCGCCGATGAAAACGGCAATCTTGCCGGGCCGGATCGCGACCTTGGACATCAGCCAGCCCGCGCTGCGCCCCACCTTCATGTTATTGGTGCCGAAATAGCCCTCACGCTCACCTTGGGCAAAGTCCGACAGCAGCGAGAACACCGGCACGCCCCGGCCGCGCAGGGCCGCGACGGCGTTGGTCACGTCGTGATGATCCAGCCCGCTGGCCGCCACCGCCTGCACCTTGCCTGCCAGTTGCAGCAGGATCCCGGCCAGTTCCGCCGGCTCCGAGGTCTGGGTATAGATCGCGGTCAGGCGGATCCGGGCCTCGCGGAACTGCTGCGCGGCCTGATGCAGTTTATCGGCGAATTCCTGATAGAAGGCGTGGCGTTCCTTTTGCAGGACGATCCCCAGATGATATTCCGGCAGATCCGCCAACACCCGTTGCCGGATCGCGGTCGCGGCGTGATAGCCGATCCGTTCGGCCGCGGTCGAGACCTTGCGCGCGGTCTCCTCGCGCACCTTCAGGCGGCCATTCAACACCCTGTCCACCGTCGCCACGCTGACGCCCGCGGCTTTGGCCAGATCGTGGATGGTGGGGCGTTTCATGGCGGCATCCTTGCAGAAGGATAAAATCACTTATGACGGTTTACATCACAAATGATTTGATTTTGTCAAACAGTCGAGGATGCGTTTCCTGGCGCATCGTCGCGGCCCGCGCCTTTCAGCGACCCTGGCTTTGCGGCAAAGGTTTTTCTCATGCCGCCGCCCCGCGATGCGCAGGGCATTCGCCTGAACCAGATCGCGGATATAGGCGTTCTGGACCAATCAACATGCCCAACCGCACGGACAACGAGATGTGTCGGGCAGGCGTGCCCCCTTCCTGATGATTTGCCTCCGCAGGAAGCATAGGAACTTCGTTCTTCATTCGCACGACGGCATGGGCTTACAGCCCTTCGACGATCACGACATGCGCCTCGCACGCGCCCCTTCTGCACGCGCGCGCCTGCTGATACTCTTCGGAGTGATAGCAGGCACGGGCGCTCGCCAGGTCGACGAAACGGATCACGACATGACGTTGGAATACTGGACCTTCCAACGTCTCGGATGCACCGCCCCTGGCCAGAAACTCCGCGCCGTATTTCGCGAACGCCTGCGGAGCCATGGCCTGATATCCGGCATAAGCCTTGGCATCGAGAATGGTGACATGGGCTATCCAATAAGCGCTCATGGAGCGCGCGCCGATTCGCCCTTATCGGCCTCTTCCAGCAACCTGCCTGCGATTTCCGCAGCTTCGGTCAAATGCTCATGAACCGCTTTGGCTGCCCGCTCGGGATCCTTTGCAAAAATGGCCTCCGCAATCCGCTGCATCCGGGCCTGTCCAGAAACGTGGCGGTCCGTGGATGCAAGCGTCATTGCCCGAAGCCTTGATATGCGTCCATTTAGGCGCTGGACGATTTCCCAGGCGATATGATGACCCGCCGTGGCAAAGATGATCTCGTAAAACCGCGTCGTCGCATCATAGAGAACCTGGGCATCGGCTGAAGAGAAAGCTTTCGTGAGCCATTGAAGCGCGGCCTGTAGATCGGCATGGGCCGACGCATCCAGAAGCCTGGCACAATCCGCCGCCGCCGCCGCCTCTAGCAGAAGGCGGATATCATAGATCTGGCGTGCCTTGCCCCAATCCAGGGTCGCAACAACTGGTCCCTGCCGGGGCAAGCTCTCTACCAGGCCCTCGGATTCCAGATAACGGATCGCCTCGCGGATGACGGATCGCGAAACCCCAAGCTGATCAACCAAAACGCGTTCGACAAGTCGGTAACCGGAAGGGAAGCGTCCCGACACAATAGCCGCGCGCAAACGCTCCACCGCGATTTCACGGAGTGTCTGGGGAACATGCTCAATGCGCATGCTGATTAATTTTTGACTTTCCATTGCCTTAGATTAGCGCCGTTGAAGCAGCATGGCAATCTATTATTGACATATGGTATGTTGGAATACCATCTTACGATCATAGAATCGTTTTTGGGAGGCGGCCATGACCGCGGAGATCCGCAAGACCTTGCTGAATATCGAAACTACGCTGATCGAGGGTGGCCGCTCCGCATCGCACCCCTTGAAGCTGATCACGGCCGCCGCCGTCCTGAAAAACCCCTGGGCGGGACGCGGCTATGTCGAGGACTTGAAGCCGGAAATCCACGCTGTCGCCCCGATTCTGGGCAAGCTGCTGACCAATATGATCATCGAGGCGGCCGGCGGGGGCGACAGGATCGAAGGTTATGGCAAGGCTGCCGTGGTCGGCCTGGATGGCGAGGTCGAGCATGCCAGCGCGCTGATCCATACCCTGCGCTTTGGCAACCATTACCGCAGCGCGGTCGGCGCAAAGTCCTATCTGGCCTTTACCAACACCCGCGGCCCGGCGAACGCCCCGGTCATGATTCCGCTGATGGACAAGAATGACGAGGGCCGCCGCTCGCACTATCTGACGATCCAGTTCGCGATCCCGGACGCCCCGGCCGCCGACGAAATTCTGGTCGCGCTTGGCGCATCAATCGGCGGGCGTCCACATCATCGCATCGGAGACCGCTATCAGGACCTGAAGGATCTGGGCCATGATGTCTCGAATCCTGCGGCTGTCTGACGGAGCCACTGTCCGGCTGATCGAGGCCGGACGCGGAGAGCCGCTGC
>NZ_JASGGO010000029.1:0-50035 GCF_047605025.1 Paracoccus sp. (in: a-proteobacteria)
GTCATTCAAGCGCGTCACGGCGCTTTGAGTTGATCCCCCGCGAGCAAGTCGTTACCGCCAAGGAAAAGCAGCCCGTATCCAGGAAGTGAACATGAACCGTCGTCAGATGCTGATGCTGACCCTGCCTTTGCTCGCCGCGCCCGCGCTGGGTATGGCGCAGGGCCAGGCCATGCCCGCCGCCCCGGCCAAGGTCCCGGCCAAGGTCCAGCCCAAGGTCGATCCCTATGCCCCCACCGAAGTGGCGATTCGCCCCGATTTCGAGGTGGGCAGCATCGTCGTGGTCTCGAAGGACTTTTTCCTGTATCATGTCGTCGCGCCGGGCCGGGCCATCCGCTATGGCGTGGCCGTCGGCAAGGACGAGCTGATCTGGCGCGGCCGCGCCACCGTTGGCCGCAAGACCGAATGGCCGAGCTGGACCCCCACGCCCGCGATGATCAAGCGCAAGCCCCAGCAATACGGCAAATGGGCTGGCGGCATGCCGGGTGGGCCGACCAATCCGCTGGGCGCGCGGGCGCTTTATCTTTATGACGCCAAGGGCAACGACACCTCGATCCGCGTCCATGGCACGACCGAGCCGAATTCGATCGGCCGCGCGGTGTCGAATGGCTGCCTGCGCATGCGCAACGAGGCGGTGATGGATCTTTACGAGCAGGTTCCGGTGGGCACGCCGGTTTATGTCTATTGATCCAATGGCCGGACCCGCTGCGGGTTCGGCTGTTCCGCCTGGCGGGCGAAGGCGGTGCCGATGGCGCTGTCGGAGCCTCCGGCGGGGATATTTAGGCAAGAAAGAAGCTGGGGCCTAGCCGCGCAGGTAGCGGCGCAGGATGCGCTCCAGCTTGGCCGCGCCGAGGGGGGCCATGGCTTTGGTATGCTCATGGCTGATCCGCTCATCCGAGAGGCCGGCGCCCATATTGGTGATGACCGAGACCGCCGCGCAGCGCAGTCCGAGGAAGCGGCCGAGGATGATCTCGGGGACGGTGGACATGCCCACCGCGTCGGCGCCCAGGATCCTGGCGGCGCGGATCTCGGCCGGGGTCTCGAAGCTTGGACCCGAGAACCAGCAATAGACCCCCTCGGGCAGGGCGACGCCTTCGGCCTGGGCGGCGGCCCGCAAGTCCGCGCGGATGCCGTGGTCATGGGCGTCGGTCAGCGGCACGAAGCGGGCCTCGGACGGTTCGCCGATCAGGGGGTTGGCGCCGGCGAAGGCGATGTGATCGGAGAGCAGCATCAGCGATCCGGGCGGCATCTCGGGGCGCAGGCTGCCCGCCGCATTGGTCAGGATGAGGTTTTCGCATCCCAGCGCCTTCAGGGTTTCCAGCGCCGGGCGCATCGCATCGGCGCGGCCCGATTCGTAATAATGCGCCCGGCCGCCCAGAACTGCCACGCGCCGGCCTTCCAACTGTCCGATCACCAATGCCGGCACATGGCCCGAGACGCCGGCATGGGGAAAGCCGGGCAAGTCGGAATAGGGGATCTCGACCCCCTCCACCGCCTGGGCCAGATGCCCCAGCCCCGAGCCGAGGATCAGCGCATGTTCCGGCGCACGATCCCCGGCGCGGGCCTTGATCAGGCGCGCAAGCTCAGCGCTCCTTGACATAGGGTTCGCCTCCGGCGCGAGGCGGGACGGCGCGTCCGACGAAGCCGGCCAGGATGAAAACGGTCAGGATATAGGGCAGCGCGTTCATGAACATCGAGGGCACGGTGATAAAGCCCAGGTCCAGGTTCGGGAAGCGGTTCGCAAGGGCTTCGAGGATGCCGAACAGGAAGGTCGCCCCCAGCGCGCCCCATGGCCGCCATTTGGCGAAGATCAGCGCGGCGAGCGCGATATAGCCCCGGCCCGCCGTCATCTCCTTGACGAAGCCCGCCGAGATGCCGGTGGCCAGATAGGCCCCCGCCAGCCCGCAGAGCCCGCCGCAGATCAGGACCGCCGCATAGCGCAGCCGCGTGACCGAGACGCCCGCCGTATCTACCGAGGCCGGGTTCTCGCCCACCGCCCGCAGCCGCAGCCCGAAGCGGGTGCGATAAAGTATCCACCAGGTCAGCGGCACCAGGGCGAAGGCCAGATAGACCAGCACCGTATGCCCCGAAATGAGATCGGCATAGATCGGACCAATCACCGGCGTGGGCCGAATCAGGTCGGCAAAGGGCAGCGTGATCTCATTGAAGCGCGCGGCGCCTTCCAGCGAGGGGGTGCGCCCGCCCAGTCCGAAGATCTTCTGCCCCAGCAGCACCGTCAGTCCCGAGGCCAGGAAGTTGATCGCCACCCCCGAAATCAGCTGGTTGCCCCGGAACGTGATCGAGGCCGCGCCATGGATCAGCGCCAGCGCCAGCGCGCCCGCCATTCCCGCCACAAGCCCCAGCCAGGCGCTGCCCGTGGCATAGGCGACCGAGGCGGCGGCAAAGGCCGCCATCAGCATCTTGCCCTCTAGCCCGATGTCGAAAACCCCGGCACGTTCGGAGTAAAGTCCGGCCAGACATGCCAGCAGCAGGGGCACCATCAGGCGCACGGCGCTGTCCAGGATCTGGATGATCGTCGGGAAATCCATCATGCCCCCTTGCGCCGAATGGCCATGAAAAGCTTCTCAAGTGGCATGCGGACCAGATTGTCCAGCGCGCCCGTGAACAGGATGACCAGCGCCTGGATCACGACGATCAACTCGCGCGGGATCGTGGTCCAAAGCGCAAGCTCGCCACCGCCCTGATAGAGAAAGCCGAAAAGCAGCGCCGCCAGCAATACGCCGAAAGGATGGTTGCGGCCCATCAGCGCCACGGCGATGCCGATGAAGCCCGCTCCCTCGACGGCGTTCAGGACCAGCCGCTCGGCCTCGCCCATGACGTTGTTGACGGCCATCAGGCCCGCCAACCCGCCCGAGATCAGCATGGCGACGACCGTGATCCTGACCGGAGAGATCCCGGCATAGATCGCGCCGCGCTCGGACTTGCCGAAGGCGCGGATTTCATAGCCAAGGCGCGTGCGCCAGATCAGCAGCCAGATCAGGACGCAGGCGGCGACGGCGACGAAGAAGGTCACGTTGGCGGGGGTGTTCTTGCCCCATTGCATGCCCAGGCCAAGCGCCAGATCGGACAGCTTCGGCAGATGCACCGCGTCTGGAAAGCGCGCCGAGGCAGGGTCCATGCTACCCACGGGGCGCAGCAGGTTCACCAGCACATAGTTCAGAAGCGCCGCCGCGATGAAGTTGAACATGATCGTGGTGATCACGATATGGCTGCCGCGCCTTGCTTGCAGCCAGGCCGGGATCAGCGCCCAAAGCGCGCCGAAGCCGGCGGCCCCGATCATGGCGGCGGGCAGGGCCAGCGCCCAATGCGGCCAAGGGATGTAAAGCAGCGCCAACGCGACGCCCAGCCCCCCCATTGCCGCCTGCCCCTCGCCGCCGATATTGAACAGGCCCGCGTGATAGGCGACCATCACCGCAAGTCCCGTAAAGATGAAATTCGTCGTGTAATACAGTGTGAAACCCCAGCCGTAGCTGGAGCCGAGCGCACCCTCGACCATGACCTTCAGCGCCTCGACCGGGCTTTCGCCTATCGCCAGGATCACCAGGGCCGATATGGCGAAGGCCAGCAACAGCGAGATCAGCGGCGTCAGTATCACATCCGCCCATTTCGGCATTCGGTCCATCAGCGCATCCCCGCCCAAATTCTTTCTTGTTCAAATATCCCCGCCGGAGGCACGCGACGCCGCATCAGGCAACTCCCTCGGGGCCGATACCGGCCGTCGCGGCAGGCGGAATCGACTGACCGGGCGGCGTCACGGCGGGGTCGACCCCGGCCATCAGGCAGCCCAGATCGGCGGTCGTGGCCTCTTCGGGCAGGCGCTCGCCCATGATGCGGCCATCGAACATCACCGCGATCCGGTCCGAAAGCGCCAGGATCTCGTCCAGTTCGACCGAGACCAGCAACACCGCCTTGCCCGCATCGCGCAGCTCGATGATCCGCTTGTGGATGAACTCGATCGCGCCGATATCGACGCCCCGCGTGGGCTGGCCGATCAGCAGCAGGTCCGGGTTGCGCTCGACCTCGCGGGCCACCACGACCTTTTGCTGGTTTCCGCCCGAGAAATTCTTGGCCGCCAGATCCGGGTTCGGAGGCCGCACGTCGAAACGCTGGATCTTGCCCTGAGCGTCGGCGCGGATGGCGGAATTGTCCATCAGCACGCCATGATTGAACTCGGGCGCGTCGTGATAGCCGAAGGCGACGTTCTCCCAGGCGGCGAAATCCATGATCAGCCCCTCGACCTGGCGGTCCTCGGGGACATGGCCCACGCCCCCCACCCGCCGGGCACGCGCGTCCGAGCCGGTCAGCGGCAGGTTCTGGCCCTTCAGGCTGATCCGGCCCTCAAGCTTGGCGCCCTTTTCGGGATAGCCGCCCAGGATTTCCAGAAGCTGGCTCTGGCCGTTCCCGGCCACGCCCGCGATGCCCAGGACCTCGCCCGCCCGGATGTCCAGATCAATGCCGCGCAGCCGCTCGACGCCCGCCGCATCGACCATGCGCAGGCCCCGGATTTCCAGGATGGGCGCGCCGGGCGTGGCGGGTGCCTTGTCCACGCGCAGCAGCACCTTGCGGCCGACCATCAGTTCGGCCAGTTGCGCGGGGCTGGTCTCGGCGGTTTTGACCGAGGCCACCATCTGGCCCCGTCGCATCACGCTGACATTGTCGGTGATCTCCATGATTTCGCGCAGCTTGTGCGTGATCAGGATGATGGTCTTGCCCTCGTCCCGCAGCCCGCGGAGGATGCGGAACAGGTGGTCCGCCTCGGCCGGGGTCAGCACGCCGGTCGGCTCGTCCAGGATCAGGATCTCGGCCTGGCGGTAAAGCGCCTTCAGGATCTCGACCCGCTGCTGGTGGCCGACGGACAGGTTCTCGATCAGCGCATCGGGATCGACCTGAAGCTCGTATTCCTGGGCCAGCCGCTTCAACTCGCCCCGTGCGCGCGCCAGAGAGGGACGCAGAAGGCCCCCATCCTCGGCCCCCAGGACGACGTTTTCCAGAACGGTGAAGTTCTGCACCAGCTTGAAATGCTGGAATACCATGCCGATGCCCACGCGGATCGCCGTCTGGCTGTCGACGATGGCGGTGGGCTTGCCGCCGATCAGGATCTCGCCCGCATCGGGTCGGTAGAAGCCGTAAAGGATCGACATCAGCGTCGATTTCCCGGCTCCGTTTTCGCCGATGATGCCGTGGATGCTGCCGCGCGGAACCGACAGGTCGATGCCCTTGTTGGCCTGCACCGGGCCGAACGCCTTGGAGATCCCCCGCAATTCGATTGCGGGGGCGCGCGTCTCATTGCCGTCGGCCGCCGGCATCACTGCACCGGGCAGGTGTTGTCGGCCATGTAGTCATGCACCTTGATCGAGCCATCGGCGATGCCCTTGGTCGCGGCCTCGACGGCGGCGGTCATCTCGTCGGTGATCAGGGGCTTGTTGTTGTCGTCCATGGCGACCGACACCCCGCCCGAGGCCAGGTCCATCAGCTTGATCCCCGGCTGCACGTCGGTTCCGGCCTTGAACGCCTCATAGACCGAATTGTCCACGCCCTTGACCATCGAGGTCAGCACCTTGCCCGGATGCAGGTGGTTCTGGTTGCTGTCCACACCGATCGACAGGATGCCCGCATCGGCCGCCGCCTGCAACACGCCGATGCCGGTGCCGCCCGCCGCCGCATAGATCACGTCCGCCCCCTGCGAGATCTGGGCCTTGACCAGTTCGCCACCCTTGACCGGGTCGTTCCAGGCGGCGGGGGTGGTGCCGGTATAGTTGATCACCAGCTTGCCCTCGGGGTTGGTGGCCTTGAAGCCTTGGGCATAGCCGCATTCGAACTTGTGGATCAGCGGGATGTCCATGCCGCCGATGAACCCGACCGTGCCCGACTTCGAGGCTTTCGCCGCCATCACGCCGGCCAGATACGAGCCCTGCTCTTCGGCAAAGACCACGGATTGCACGTTCGGCTGTTCGACCACCGTGTCGATGTTGACGAATTTCGTGTCGGGATAGTCCTTCGCGACCTTGTTCAGGATTTCGCCGAATGCGAAGCCGGTCATCACCACCGGATTGGCGCCGGTCTCGGCCAGGCGGCGAAGCGCCTGTTCACGCTGCGCCTCGGACTGCATCTCCAGTTCCTTATAGGTGCCGCCGGTCTCGGCCTTCCAGCGTTCGGCGCCTTCATAGGCGGCCTCGTTGAAGGATTTGTCGAATTTGCCACCCAGATCGAAGATCAGGGCCGGGTCCGCAAGCGCGGTCAGCGGCGAAAGCGCCAGGGCGGCTCCGGCCATAAGGGATTTCATCAACGACATGATACGGACCTCAACCTGTTTTGCGGGCGATTCAGCCCGGTGATCAGGGGATCATGCGCAAGGACCCGAGGCCGTCAACCGGCTTGTGCAAGCTTAGAACCCGCGCCGCATCAAGATCGCATCGATTCCGGGGGCGTAATAGTTGCGCCGCAATCCCGCATCCGCCCAGCCATCGCTAAGGTAAAGCGCATGTGCGGCCGCATTGTCCGAGGCTACCTCAAGGAAAGCCAGCGCCGCGCCGCGCGTCCGCGCCTCTGCCTGAAAATCGCGCAACAGCCCACGCGCTATGCCCTGGCGGCGGGTTTCCGGGGCCACGGCCAGGGTCAGCAACTCGGCCTCGTCGGCGATGGTGCGGCCGATCAGGAAGCCTTGGGGCGCGGTCAGAAGAAAATTCAGGGGGCTGGACAGCAGATCCTCGATCTCGGCCGCCGACCAGGGGCGCGGATGGGTGCCGAAGCAGCGCAGATGCAGATCGGCCAGCAGATTCGCGCTCATGCCAGGATGATCGGGCCACGGTCGCGCGCGGGGGCGGCATCGGCGGGGCGCAGATAGATCGGTGCCGGGCGCGGCAGGCCGGGGATCTCGCGTCGCGCCAGCGCGATCCGGGCGATGGCCTCGGCCAGCGGATAAAGCGGCCGGGCCGGGGGCGGGCCGGGGGGCAGATCCTGGGGATGGTCCTGCGCGGGCAGGGCGGTCAAGGCCCCCTGCGGGCCGAAATCCTGCCACAGCACCTGATCCGCGCGTGTGGGGATCAGGATGCGGCAGGGGCGCGGCAAGTCCAGGGCCGATGCCTCAAGACCGCCGACGCCGATGGCGGGGATACCCAGCGACAGCGCCAGTCCGCGCGCGGCGGCGACAGCGATTCGGATGCCGGTGAAATTCCCCGGCCCGGTGCCGACGCCGATTACCGCAAGCTGCGCCCAGTTCCGGCCGGCCTCGTCCAGCAGTTCTTGCAGCAGGGGGAACAGCCGTTCGGCCTGGCCCTTGGCCATGGCCTCATCGCGGCTGGCCAGCACCCGCCCGCCCAGCAGCAAAGCGGCCGCGCAATGCGCGGCCGATGTGTCGAAGCCCAGGACCAGAGGCTCAGCCAACGGGGCGAACCTCGGTCACTTCGGGGATATAGTGGCGCAGCAGATTCTCGATCCCCATCTTCAGCGTCAGGGTCGACGAGGGGCAGCCCGCGCAGGCGCCCTGCATGTGCAGATAGACCACGCCCCGGTCGAAGCCGTGGAAGGTGATGTCGCCGCCGTCCTGGGCCACGGCGGGGCGCACGCGGGTGTCCAGAAGCTCCTTGATCTGGGTGACGATCTCGGCATCCGGGCCAGCCTGGTCGTTATGGGCGCTTTGGGCGGCGCCCTCGATCGCCGGCGCGCCGGACTGGTAATGCTCCATGATCGCGCCCAGGACCGACGGTTTCAGATGGTCCCAGAGCGCCGACTCGGCCTTGGTCACGGTCACGAAGTCCGAGCCGAGGAACACGCCCGTCACCCCGGGCACCGCGAAGATGCGGCGGGCAAGCGGGCTGGCTCCGGCCGATTCGGCCTCGGGGAAATCGGCGGTGCCGCTTTCCAGCACGGTTTCGCCGGGCAGGAATTTCAGCGTGGCGGGGTTCGGGGTGGTCTCGGTCTGGATGAACATCGGGGCGCTCCTTTGCCGGGGATATGGGGATTGGCAGGGGGGCAAGTCAAGTCGAAGCCCGTCCCCCCGGTTCCCGGCCGGATCGCATTTTTCCAGCCCCGCCCGGTTCAGGTGATCTTTTCCAGCCTTTCGCGCGACATGTCGCCCGGCACGATGGTGATCGGGCAGGGCAGCGTCGGCATCTCGCGGATCATCCGCGTGACCAGAGGCCCCGGCCCGGCACTGTCGCTGGAAGCGGCCAGCACCAGCACGCCGATCTCGGGATCGTGGCCGATCTGGGCCAGAAGCTCGGTGGCAGGCTCGCCCTCGCGCACGATAAGTTCGGGCTCGATGCCGGGCCTGTCGCGCATCCATTTGGCATATACGTCGAAATGGGCCTGGATTCGCTCATAGGCTTCGGCGCGCATCACATCGGCCACGCCCAGGCCGTGCTGGATGTCCGAGGCCGAGATCACGGCCAGGACCTGCACCCCGCCATTCGTCTTCGCGGCCCGCATCGCGGCATAGCGAATTGCGTTCAGACATTCGCGCGTATCGTCCAGAACGACAAGGAATTTCCGCATCTCTCCACCCGTCGGCAATTTCCGGCCAATGCGCGAAGACTGGCCGAAAGGACACGGTTTCGCAAGACTGTCGCAGATCGCGCTTGCGAACATTTGCTTTTGAATGGCCCTATGTTAGGGCAAAACGCTAAGAAGCAGGCCGCAAGGGACGGGATCCGAACTGTGACAATTCGCCATGATTGGGACAGAGCTGATCTTTGCGACCTTGCCCCGGTCGATGGCCGCAGCATGTCCAGGCCGGTCCAGCCCGCCGAGCGCATCGGAATGACTTGGCGCAAGCGGGCCTTCGACGTGGTTTTCGCGCTGCTTTTGCTGATCCCGCTGTCTTTGGTCATGGGCATCGTCGCGGCGGTGTTGCTGGTGATGCAGGGGCGGCCCCTGTTCTATGTCGCGCCGCGCATGCGCGCGCCGGGCGAGCAGTTCGATTTGCTCAAGTTCCGCACCATGCTGCGCCATGACGCCGATTCCGGCGCGACCGGGGCGCACAAGCATTGGCGCATCACCCGCGTCGGGAGTTTCCTGCGCCGCACCCGCATCGACGAGTTGCCGCAGCTTTTCAACATCCTGCGCGGCGACATGAGCTTTGTCGGCCCGCGCCCCCCGCTTCGGGAATATGTCGAGCGTTTTCCGACCCTTTATGGGCAGGTGCTGAAGAATCGCCCTGGCGTGACCGGCCTTGCGACGATGATCTATCACGCGCATGAGGATCGGATCATGGCGCGCTGCAAGACCGCTGACGCGACCGAGGCCGCCTATTACCGCCGTTGCCTGCCGACCAAGCTGCGGCTGGACCTGATTTATCAGCGCCGCCGCAATCTGCGCGTTGATCTGTGGATCCTGTGGCACACGGTGATGACGGTGGTGATTCCGCATTGGCAGGGCCGCAAGCCCCGCCGCCAGCCCTCGGCCGCGGCCGAGCGGATCGCTTCGGCGAAGCTGGCCAGGGTCACGGCCACGACGCCGGCCATTCCGGCGAATACCCCCGCGCGTCCGGTCCCGCAGGCCCTGGGCGTTCCCGCCGAATGATCAGCCCGTGAACGGGTCTGTCGGATAGCCTACGCCTGTCAGATAAAGCCCCTGCGGCGGGCAGACCGGCCCGCAGGCCGCGCGGTCGCGCGCCGCCAGGGCCTGCGCCACCCGGTCGGGATGCCATGCCCCCGCGCCCACCCGCTCCAGAGTGCCCACGATCGAGCGCACCTGATTGTGCAGAAAGGACCGCGCGCGCAGGTGAAAGCGGTATTCGACGCCCTGCGGGATCGCCATCTCCTCGATGCGGATCTCGTCCAGGGTCTTCACCGGGCTTTTCGACTGGCACATGGTCGAGCGGAAGGTGGTGAAATCCCGCAAGCCCAGAAGATGCGCCGCGCCGGCGCGCATGGCGCCGCTATCCAACGGGTTCAGCACCTGCCAGACCGCGCCCCGGTCATGCGTGACCGGCGCGCGGCGGGCGACCAGGCGAAAGGTATAGCGCCGCTCATGGGCCGAGAATCGGGCGTGGAAATCCTGGGGGACGCGGGCGGCGGCCAGGATCGCTACCGGGGCGGGCTTCAGGTGCCAGTTCAGCGCCTCGGACAGCCGGAACGGGTCCCAGTCGCGCAGCAGATCCGCATGGGCCACCTGTCCCGTGGCATGGACGCCGGCATCGGTGCGTCCCGCCGCCGCGATCCGCGCGCCGGCGGCAAAGCCGGGGTCCAGCCGGGCCAGCGCCGCCTCGATGGCGCCCTGAACGCTGGGCTGTTCGGCCTGGGCCTGCCAGCCCGCGAAGGGGGCGCCGTCATATTCGATCAGCAGGGCGAAGCGGGGCATCAGCGGCGCGGTTTCTCGCCCTCGGGGCGGAGCAGAAGATCGTCCATCGTCATCGGCCGCGTCGCCACCCCCTCGCGTGCCAGGCGGTCGCGCAGCACGCCGATCTCGATATCCAGATTGCTGCGGCTGCCGTCGGCCAGCTTGCGGCTGCGGGCGGCGAATTCGGTTTCCAGATCGCTCAGCAGGGTCTCATAATCCAGGCGCGCGCGGGGATCGTGGGTCTGGGCGTAAAGATCGGCGAATTTCACCGTCGCGTCCCGCGCCCCTTGCAGATAGATCCCCAGATAGCGGCGGCTGGCGCCGATATCGCCCGGCTCCTCCTCGACCCGCGCGAAAAGCTCGCGCGCGGTGGCGGCGAACAGGCCCACCCGCGCCTCCAGGCGGCGGTCGCCGGTGCGAAGGATCGCGTCCTGCATGGCTTTCAGATGCGCCTCGCCCTCGGCGATGATGCGGCGGGCGCGGTCCTGCTGGGCGCTGTCGATGCCTTCCATCCCCTTGTCGCGCATGGGGTCGGGGCCAAAGGCCAGGAAATGCAGCGCAAGCCCCGCCAGCCCGATCACCGCCGCGCCCGTTTCAGCGCCCGGCGCCCAGGCGCCCAGGCCCAGGCCAAGGGCCGCCAGCACCCCGCCGAAAAGCTTGCGGGGAAAGGCCGGGCGGCGCGCGGCGCGGCGGGCGTCATAGGCCGCCTCGGCCCGCAGCCCCTCGCGCGTCAGGGCCATGCCGAAGGCGATCGCGCCGAAGCCCGCAAGCTGGCTCGCCATGCCCACGGGTTCCTGCCAGAAGGCGCTGAGCAGAAGCGGCACGGCCATGATGGTGATCCAGCGCGTGCGCGATTCCAGCGGATGACGGATCTGGCCGGGCTCGGGCCGGGCGATTGGGCGTTGTTCGCTGCCGTCCAGCCGGATGCCGCCGGGCGAGAAGCGGTCCCCGAAGCGTTTCGCCATGGCCCGCTAGCCCGCGCCCCAGAGGGCGGCATAAAGGGTCAGCCCCATCAGCAGGAAAAAGGACAGGCGTTGCGTCGCTTTGCGGGACATCTAGATCCTTTCGGCCGGTTGCGGAAACGGCGTGTTTCAACGCAACGCATATAGGTGGCGCGCGCCCTGAACGGAAGGGCGGGCGTCAATGGCGGTGAGATCCAAGGACGGTGTGGCCTAAGGACCGTGGGACAGAAGGCCGCGATTTGGGGAGTGGAGCGGGTGATGGGAATCGAACCCACGTATTCAGCTTGGAAGGCTGCTGCTCTACCATTGAGCTACACCCGCATCGGCCATGATCTATAGGCAGTTGGACACAGGCTTGCAAGCACCTGAAGGCCGGGTCCGCGCGCTGCCTTGACGCAGGCCATGGCGCGCGGCAAGCAGGTGGGCATGATCGACATCCGCCCCGTGGCCAATACAATCGGCAAGCTGGTCACCACGCTGGGCGCGGCGATGGTCCTGCCGATGATCGTCGACTGGTGGGGTGGGGACCCGCATTGGCGCAGCTTCCTTGAGGCCGGGATGCTGAGCGTGCTGGCTGGCGGGCTGGTCACGCTGGCCACCGCAGATGCCAGCAAAGCCCTGACGCTGGAGCAGGCGTTTCTCCTGACCGCCGCGATCTGGGCGGTGCTGCCGGCGGTGGGCGCGCTTCCCTTTGTCATCGGCGCGCCGCATGTCGGCTTTACCGACGCCTATTTCGAGGCCATGTCGGGCCTGACCACCACCGGCACCACCGTCTTTTCGGGGCTGGACGGTCTGCCCAAGGGCACCAACCTGTGGCGCGGTTTCCTGAACTGGGCCGGGGGGCTGGGGATCATCGTGGTCGCGATGATCTTCATGCCGGTGATGAAGGTCGGCGGCATGCAGTTCTTCCGCTCCGAGGGTTTCGACACGCTGGGCAAGATCCTGCCCCGCGCCTTCGACATCGCGCGCGAGACAACGGGCGTCTATATCGCGCTGACCGCGACCTGCATGATCACCTATATCCTGCTGGGGATGGAGGGGTTCGACGCGCTGGTGCTGGCGCTTTCCACCTGCTCGACCGGGGGATTCTCGAATTACGACAGCAGTTTCGGACCTTATATCGGGGCGCCGGAATATGCCGCCTCGTTCTTCATGGTGCTGGCATCGATCCCGTTCATCCGCATGGTGCAACTGATCCGGGGCTCGGCCCAGCCGATGTGGCGGGATATCCAGATCCGCGCCTATCTGCGCTGGACGTTCTACGCGGTGGCCTCGATCGTGATCTATCGCCTGCTCTGGCTAGAGGCGAGGCATCCCCTGGACGTGATCCGCGAAACCACGTTCAACGTCATCTCGACCTTTTCCGGCACCGGCTTCGCCTCGACCAACACGACGACCTGGGGGCATTTCCCGCTGGTCGTGCTGATCATCGTCGGGCTGATCGGGGGCTGCACCGGCTCGACCTCGTGCTCGGTCAAGGTGTTTCGCTATCTGGTGCTGGTCCAGGCGGTCAAGGCGCAGATCCGCCGGATGCGATCGCCGCACCGGATCTTTCCGCTGCTTTACGATGGCCAGCCGCTGGATCAGGACGTGGTTGATTCGGTGATGTCCTTCTTCACGCTCTTCATGCTGACCTTCGGGCTTCTGATCGTCGGTCTGGCGATGACGGGCCTGCATCCGCGCACCGCCCTGACCGGGGCCTGGACCGCCATCGCCAATGTGGGCGTGATGTGGGGGCCGGAACTGTCCGAGTATGGCGCCGTGACGGACCTGCCCACCGCCGCCAAATGGATGATGACGCTGGGCATGTATCTGGGCCGGCTGGAACTTCTGACCGTCTTCGTCCTGTTCCTGCCGCGCTTCTGGCGCAGCTAGGCGTCAGGGATTGCCGGCGGGCGCCACCTGGGGCGTCGCGGGCACCTCCGGCGACGTGGCCGGATCCTGGGCCTGGCTTGGCGTGAAGCGCGTCAGGTGGTCCGATATCTCGGCGCTTATCCGCCGCGCCTGGTCGCCGTCCTGGATCGGCCAGATCAGGACGAAGCCCTGGACCTGGCCATCGACGACGCGGCCCTCGGCATGGCCCAGATGGGTCTGGTTGTGCCCGTCCAGGATGACGCTGCCCCGCGCCACCTGGCGTTCGGGCGCGGGCACCCAGCCCAAGGCCGTGACCAGCCCCGCGAGGTCCAGCATCTCTTGCTGGCCACCGGGCTGCGAGAACAGGATCAGCGCCGCGCCCGAGCCGTCCCTGGGGCCATAGATCGACAGTGCCCGCTCGGCCCGGTCGAATTGCAGCTTCGCCATCGGCGCGGGCAGGGACAGGCCGGTATGCGTGTCGCGCAGTTCCACGAGGCCGCTTTCCGTGCGCCAGGCGTCGCGGCGGCGGATCAGTTCGGCCATGGCCGTCCCCGGATCGGGCGAGGCGCGCAGCCGCACGATTTCTTCGGCGATGGCCTTCTGCGTCATCGGCCCGTCCTTGCCGTCGATGGCGCCCTGGTAATGCCCGGCCCAACGCAGCGCGCGCTGGATCTGGTCCAGCGGCGGCAGGGGCAGGGGGGCGGCGCCTTCGGGCAGGGGTGCGCCCAGTTCGGGTTTGCCGCCGATCAGGCGGATCTCGCCCATCTCATCCGCATCGGCCAGGAAGGCGTCGCCCGGCACCGTGCCCGCCGATTTCAGCGCCCGCAGCCACGCCTTGCCCGTCGCCTCGTCCATCGGGCCGAAGCCCACGGCGCTGCGGCCATTGGGCAGGGTCCAAAGCCCGGCCTCGGGCAGGGCGGTCCGGTATTTCACAAGCGCGGCCTCGGCGCGCGAGGGGTCCGAACTGGATTCGATGCGGATGACGACTTGCGGCGGCGCGGCGGGTTCGGGCGCGGCTTCCGGTGCGATTTCGGGCGCAGCCGGAGCGGACACAGCCACCGCCGGGGCATCCTCGCCCGCCAGATCGCCCAGGGGCGGCTCATCCCCGGTCTCGGCCTTTGGCGCAGGCCCCCCTTGTGGGAAGGTCGAGGCGCTGCCGATGGCTGGGGCGGCGGGGGGCTCGGGCGTCGCGGGGGCCGGGGCCGCGCCCGCCAGCCGGGTCAGGTTGCGGCCCTGGGCCGGAGACAGGAAGCTGTCGCCCGGCACCTTGCTTTCCTGCTTCAACTGCTGCAAGCGCGGCGCGGCCTCTTCGCGCGGCATCGGCCCCAGCGCGATGGCGACCCAGCCCTCGGCCATCGGAAATGTCACCACATCGGGAAACCGCGCGGCCCATCTTTCCGCCGCAAGCTGGGCTGCGTCCGTGCCGCGCTTGGCCTCGATGCGGATCACGACATCCTCGGCCCAGGCACCCGTGCCCGCCATAGCCGGCAATGCCATACCCAAGATCACCGCAAAGCGCCGCATCCGAACCTCCGTCTCATTGACCCCGCGCCGCCCTCTGCCTAGAAGGCGGCTGACCTTTCCTGCCAGTTATGCCGAAGGAAACCGCGATGACCAGCCCCCAGGACAATCAGACGGCGAAACCCGTCTGCTTTCAGGACATAATCCTGCGGTTGCAATCCTATTGGGCGGCCCAGGGCTGCGCCGTCCTGCAACCCTATGACATGGAGGTGGGCGCGGGCACCTTCCACCCGGCGACCACGCTGCGATCCCTGGGCGCGCGGCCCTGGGCTGCGGCCTATGTCCAGCCCTCGCGCCGCCCGACCGATGGCCGCTACGGCGAGAATCCGAACCGGCTTCAGCATTACTATCAGTATCAGGTCATCGTCAAACCCAGCCCGCCGAACCTTCAGGAGCTTTACCTGGGCAGCCTGAAAGCCATCGGGTTGGACCCGATGATCCATGATGTGCGCTTCGTCGAGGACGACTGGGAAAGCCCGACGCTGGGCGCCTGGGGTCTGGGCTGGGAGGTCTGGTGCGACGGCATGGAGGTCAGCCAGTTCACCTATTTCCAGCAGGTCGGCGGGCATGATTGCCGACCCGTCTCGGGCGAACTGACCTATGGGCTGGAGCGGCTGGCGATGTATGTGCTGGGGGTGGAGCATGTCATGGACATGCCCTTCAACGCGCCTTCCAGCCCGATCCCGCTGAGCTATGGCGACATCTTCCGCCAGGCCGAGCGGGAATATTCGCGCTGGAACTTCGACCAGGCCGATACCGCGACGCTGCTGCAACATTTCAAGGATGCCGAGGCCGAGTGCGACCGCATCCTGAGCGCACCGGACAGCGACGCGGCGGGGCGCAGCATCGTCATGGCCCATCCGGCCTATGACCAGGCGATCAAGGCCAGCCACCTGTTCAACCTGCTGGACGCGCGCGGCGTGATCTCGGTCACGGAACGGCAAGCCTATATCGGCCGCGTCCGGGCGCTGGCGAAACGCTGCGCCGATCTGTTCGTCACCACCTCGGCCGCGACGGGCGAGGCTCTGCCGGCATTTCCGGCGGGGGCCTGAATGAACGGCCGCATTCCTGCGCTGCTGATCCTGGGCGCCGCCGTCGCGGCGGGCGTGGGCGTCTGGTATGCGCAGGAATACGGCTTCTATGACCGGCTCGACCCCTCGGCGGTCGCGCTGACGGTGATCGCGGGTGGCAGGCCGGTGCCGCTGGCCACCGATGGCGTCGAGGCGATCGACGCCTCCAGCTCGCCCATCCGCTGGCGGGCCTGCTTTCACCTGACCCAGCCGCTGCCACAGGATGCCGAAGCCTTCCCCCAGCCCACGCCGCTGATCGGGCCGAACTGGTTTTCCTGCTTCGACGCCGCGCGGATCGGGGCCGACCTGGCCTCGGGCGCGGCGCAAGCCTATCTGGCCCAGCCCGAAATACGCCCCGACGTGGATCGCGTGATCGCCGTCTATCCCGACGGCCGCGCCTATGGCTGGCAGCAATTCAACGACAAGACCCCCGAACGCGGAGTGATGGACTGATGCCCGACCTTCTGATCGAGCTGTTCTCGGAAGAAATCCCGGCGCGCATGCAAGCCCGCGCGCGCGAAGACCTTAAGAAGCTGGTGACCGACGGGCTGGTGGGCGCCGGCCTGACCTATGCCGGCGCGGGCGCGTTCAGCACCCCCCGCCGCCTGGTCCTGGCGGTCGAGGGGTTGACCGCCCACAGCCCGACCACGCGCGAGGAACGCAAGGGCCCACGCACCGACGCCCCCGACGCGGCGCTGCAAGGCTTCCTGCGCTCGACCGGCCTGACCAGGGACCAGTTGGAAGCCCGCGACGACAAGAAGGGCCAGGTCTGGTTCGCCGTGATCCAGAAGCCCGGCCGCCCGGCGTCCGAAATCGTGGCCGAGGTGCTGGAAGCCGCCATCCGCGACTTCCCCTGGCCGAAATCCATGCGCTGGGGCGCGGGCGCGCTGCGCTGGGTCCGCCCGCTGCATTCGATCGTCTGCCTGCTGAGCGACGAGGCCGGCGCCTCGGTGGTGCCCCTGGAAATCGAGGGCATCGCCTCGGGCAACACCACGCGCGGCCACCGCTTCATGGCGCCCGACGCCTTCACCGTCTCGGGTTTCGATGATTACGCCGCCAAGCTGCGCCGCGCCAAGGTCATGCTGGACCCGGCCGAGCGCGAGGCCGCGATCCGGCAAGAGGCCGCCAACCTCGCCTTCGCCCGCGGCTGGGAGATCGTGCCCGACGACGCCCTGCTGGCCGAGATCGCGGGCCTGGTCGAATGGCCCGTTCCGTTGATGGGCGCCATCGAGGACCGCTTCCTGTCCCTGCCGCCCGAGGTGCTGCAAACCTCGATGAAGGAACATCAGAAGTTCTTCTCGGCCCGCAATCCGAAAACCGGCCGCATCGAGGGCTTCGTCACCGTCGCCAATATCGAGACCCTCGACCATGGCGAGACGATCCTGAAAGGCAACCAGCGCGTGCTGGCGGCACGCCTGTCCGACGCGGCCTTCTTCTGGGACAACGACCTGCGCGAGGCGCGGGCGGGCATGGCGGACTGGGCCGAGGGGCTGAAATCCGTCACCTTCCAGAGCAAGCTGGGCTCGCAGGCGGATCGCATCGAGCGGATCGCCGCGCTGGCGCGCGAAATCGCGCCGCTGGTCGGCGCTAATGCGGATCAGGCCGAGGACGCCGCGAGGATCGCGAAACTCGACCTGCGCTCGGCCATGGTCGGCGAGTTCCCCGAACTGCAAGGCACGATGGGCCGCTATTACGCCCTTGAGGCCGGCAAGTCCGCCGAGGTCGCCGATGCCGCCCGCGACCATTATTCGCCGCTTGGCCCCTCCGATGCCGTGCCCTCGGCGCCGGTCTCGGTGGCTGTGGCGCTGGCCGACAAGCTGGACACGCTGACCGGCTTCTGGGCCATCGACGAAAAGCCCACCGGCTCGAAAGACCCCTTCGCCCTGCGCCGCGCGGCGCTGGGGGTGATCCGGCTGGTGCTGGGGAATGGGGTGCGGATGTCCTTGCTGAAGAGCTTCTCAGAGCATCTATGGACGTTGAGCAATACTGGCATTGGTGATTGGTATGAAAATGCCCCCCTTGCCACAGACCTGACCAGCGAAGAAATGGACGTTACTTGGATCGGCCCTCGTGCCACCGACATCCTCGCCTTCTTCCACGACCGCCTCAAGGTCTTCCTCAAGGACCAGAACATCCGCCACGACATCATCGACGCCGTGCTCTCCATGCCCGGCAACGACGACCTCGTGTTGCTGGTCAACCGCGCCACTGCCCTGAACGATGCGCTGAAAACCCAGGACGGCACCAACCTGCTGCAAGGGCTGAAACGCGCCGGCAACATCCTCGCCCAGGCCGAGGACAAGGACGGCGTCGAATACAGCTTCGGCGCCGACCCGAAATTCGCCGAGACCGACCAGGAGCGCGCGCTTTTCGCCGCCCTCGACCGCGCCGAGCCCGCGATCCGCGAGGCCGTCCGGCACGAGGATTTTCAGGCCGCCACCCAGGGCATCGCCACGCTTCGCGCGCCCATCGACGCGTTTTTCGAGGCGGTGCAGATCAACACCGACAACCAGATCACCCGCCGCAACCGGCTGAACCTGCTCTCGCGTATCCGCGAGACCGGGCGGCTGATCGCCGATTTCACCAGGGTCGAAGGATAAGCCATTCTTCCTGGACAAATATCCACGGGGGTGCGGGGGCAGTCAGCCCCCGCGCTTCGGCCTTGCAGCGCGGCGCGGGCCGTGCCTAAGGTGGCGCCACCATGACCGGACTGAACGATCCCGAAGCCCTTCTTGAAATCACCCCCTCCTCGGGGGTCAGGACCGCGCGCCACGGCTGGCGGGCGAAATGCCTGCAACGGCTGGTGCGGATGGACCTGCCCGTGCCGGTCAGCTTCGCGCTGTCGGCGGATGCGGTGCGCGCCATCTCGGCGGGGCACCTGCCCGACCGGGGGCGGCTTGCCCAGATCATCGACCAGGCGCAGGGCCTGGTCAGCGTGCGGCCCTCGGCGGTCAATCCGGCCTGGGGCGGGCCGGGCACGGTCCTGAATGTCGGCATCAACGACCGCCGCCATGCCGGGCTGGTCGAAAGCCTGGGCCGGGCCGCTGCCGATGCGATCTATCTGGGCTTCGTGCAATCCTATGCCATCCATGTCGCGCGGCTGGATCCCGACATGTTCTCGGATGGCGACGGCAGCCTGCGCGACGCGCTTGCCGCTTATGAGGACGAGACGGACGAGGAATTCCCCCAGGATCCCGGCCGCCAACTGGCCGAGGTGCTGCGCTCGATGGCGCGCGCCTGGGAAGGGCCGACCGCGCGGCTTCTGCGCCAGGCCAAGGGCGCGCCGCCGAATGCGCCGCTGGGTCTCGTGGTCCAGCGCATGGCTCAGGCGATCGGGCCGGGGCTGACCGGCTCGGGCACGATCCAGTTCGCCGATGCGGTCACGGGCCTGCCGCGCATCACCGGGCGCTTCCGTGGCCAAAGCCAGGGCCGCACCGTGGGCGCGGGGGCAGAAACGCTGTATCTGACCCGCGACCCGCGCGGCCCCTCGCTGGAAGAGACCGCGCCCGAGGTCTTCGCCGATCTGGTCCGCTTCGGCGTCGCCGCGCGCGAGCGCCTGCGCGAAGAGATGCAGATCGAATTCGTCGTCGCAGACGGGGCGCTGTCGATCATCGACGCGGTGCGCGTCAACCGCAGTTCGCGCGCCAGCGTGCGCATCGCCACCGCCCTGGGCCACGACGGCATCATCCCGCCCGAGGAAGCGATCATGCGGGTCGAGCCGCGCGCGCTTTCCGACCTTCTGCACCATCAGGTGGACCCGCGCGCGCCGCGCGACATCCTGGCGCGCGGCATCAATGCCAGCCCCGGCGCCGCCACGGGCCGCATCGTTTTCACCGCCGCCGCCGCCCAGGCCGCCGAGGCGCGGGGCGAGCACAGCGTCCTGGTCCGTCGCGAGACGGTTCCCGAGGATATCCGCGGCATGCACGCCGCCGTCGCCGTCCTGACCGAGCGGGGCGGCATGACCAGCCACGCGGCGGTGATCGCGCGCGGCATCGGCCTGCCCTGCATCGTCGGTGCCTCGGGGATCAGCATCGACACCCGCGCCCGCACCATGACCGTGGGCAGCCGCGTCCTGCACGAGGGCGACGAGATCACCATCGACGGCACCTCGGGCGAGGTGCTGGTCGGCGCGGCCGAGATGCTGGAGCCCGCGCTGGACGACAGCTTCGCCCAGCTTCTGGAATGGGCCGACCAGCATTGCCGCATCAAGATTCGCGCCAATGCCGACACGCCCGAGGATGCCCGCACCGCGCGTATGTTCAAAGCCCAGGGCATCGGCCTGTGCCGGACCGAGCATATGTTCTTCGATGACGAGCGCCTGCCCGCCATGCGCGAGATGATCTTCGCCGACAAGCCCGAGGATCGCCGCCTGTCGCTTGAGCGGCTGTTGCCGATGCAGCGGGGCGACTTCGCCAAGCTCTTCGAGATTATGGCGGGTTTCCCGGTCACGATCCGCCTTTTCGACCCGCCCTTGCATGAATTCCTGCCCCATGACCGCGAGGGGATGCGCGAACTGGCCGAATCCCTCGACCTGCCCCTTTCGGACGTGACGCGCCGGGTCGAGGCGCTGTCGGAATTCAACCCGATGCTGGGCATGCGCGGCGTGCGGCTGGGCATCACCGTGCCCGAGATCTACGACATGCAGGCCCGCGCCATCTTCGAGGCCGCCGTGCTGGCCAGCGAGAACGGCGAGGCGGTGGTCCCCGAAATCATGATCCCCCTGGTCAGCGCCCGGCGTGAGGTCGAACTGGTCAAGAACCGTATCGACGCCGTAGCAGCGGCGGTCAGGAATGAAACCCGCAAGGATTTCACCTATCGCCTGGGCGTCATGGTGGAAACGCCCCGCGCCGCGTTGCGGGCGGGCGACATCGCCGAACATGCGGCCTTCCTGTCCTTCGGCACGAACGATCTGACGCAGATGACCTATGGCCTGTCGCGCGACGATGCCGGCCGCTTCATGGGCACCTATGTCGGCCAGGGCGTCTATGCCGAGGACCCGTTCCACATCCTGGACCAGGAGGGCGTGGGCGAACTGGTCGTCATCGGCACCGAGCGCGCGCGCGCGCAATCGCCCGGCATCACCATCTCGGTCTGCGGCGAACATGGCGGCAACCCGGAATCGATCGCCTTCTGCTTGCGGGCGGGGGTAAGTTACGTCTCGTGCTCGCCCTTCCGGGTGCCGGTCGCGCGTCTTGCCGCGGCGCAGGAATCGATTCTGATGGCGCGCGAAAACGGCGAGGCCGGCCTCGGCTGAAGGTCGCAGGCCGGGCGCTTCTTGGCCGGTTCTTGCCCGTAGCCGCTTTTTCACCCGGCGAGTTTCCGCCCAAAACGGCCGATTTGGGCCGGTTTTGCCGTCTTGCGCCCAAGTGGGGTAGCGCCGGGGGAACGTTTTCTGTCCTTTGACTTCCAGACAAGGGCTCGAATGGCCCACTCACCGCCCGGACAGTGACCACTCCCCGGCCCTTTGTAACAGGTTCAACATGTCGACACCTCAGTCGTGGCTGGCGCGCGTTTCCCTGTGTGTTGCGCTCGTGCTGCCCTCGGTTGTGGCTCTACCCGCTCTTGCGGATAACCAGCAACGCATCGTTTATCAGACCGGCAACCGCGCATCCGCGGAAACGGTTGCGAATGTCAGCCAGAAAGATCTTCAGTGCCTCTCCGAGGCGCTTTACTTCGAAGCCCGTGGCGAAGGCTCGGCCGGCTTGCGCGCCGTGGCCGAAGTCATCCTGAACCGCGTCGATCATCCCCGCTTTCCCAAGACGGTCTGCGGCGTGGTCAATCAAAGCGGTCAGTTCACCTATAACAAAAGAGCCCGCATCCGCGAGGGCGGCACCTATGCCCGCGTCCAGCAGATCGCCAAGGCCGCTCTTCTGGGTGCGCCGCGCGACCTGACCAATGGCGCGACCTATTTCCATACCGGCGGGGTGAAACCCTCGTGGTCGCGCAAGTTTGAGCGCACGACGCGCATCGGCGGCCATATCTTCTATCGCTCGGGACAGCGCCTGGCCTCGAACTGATCTTGCGGCGCAGGCAAGCCATGCAGACGGCCCCGTCCCTTGCGGCGGGGCCGTTTTTTCTGCAATGACTGGGGCATGGAACATCCCGACCGCATCCATTTGCGCGATCACGTCCTTTCGGCCGAGATCGGCGCCTTCCAGACCGAGCGTGGCCTGAAGCAGCGCCTGCGCTTCAATATCGAGGTGGAGCTGGCCAGGCCGGTCATCGGCGTCGATGACGAGGTGGACCGCATCCTCAGCTATGACATCCTGACCGGCGCGGTCGCGGCGGGGTTGGCGGATCGCCGCTATGACCTGCTGGAAACCCTGGCCGAGCGGATCGCGGCGCAGATCCTGGCGCATCCGCGCGCGGCCCAGGTCCAGGTCTCGGTCGAAAAGCTGGATCGCGTGCCGGGCGCGCTGGGGGTGACGCTGGTGCGCCGCCAGGCCCGCGTCGAGGCCGAGCAGGCGGCGGCGCCGATCCGCGTGATCTATCACGGCCGCGACCTGGCCTTGCCGCCGGGTGCGCTGGCTTTGGTGCCCGCCGATCCGGGCCTGCCGCTGCCGCAGGGCGGCCACGCGCGCGAGGTGCGGCTGCTGGCGCTGGACCAGGCCGCCTGGGCCTTGGCCGGACGGCTGGGGCTGACCGTGGCCGACAGCCGGACGGAACTGGACTGGGCCGCGTCCGAGGGGCGCGCCGTGGTCTGGGCGCCCGCCCGGATGGTGCGCGACGTGGCGGATCTTGCGCCCGAGCCGCAGGCGCTGGCGATCTGGCTGGCGCGGCGGCTGGGGGCATCGGACCTTGGCTGGGCCATGCCCGAAGGCGTCGATCCGCCCCAGGCGCCGCCGGATCTGCCGCAGGCCCGGCTGTGACGCGGGACTATTTCCGCCCGATTCCCGCCGCGCATGGCCGCTGGCGACTGGCCGGTGGCTGGCTGCGGTTTTCGGAATTCGAGCTGCTGCGGCGCGGCGCGGCGCCCCGGATCGTCTCGGACGCCCCGCCCGAGGTGCTGGCCCGCCTGACCGCCCTGCCTGCGCCGGTGCTGGGGCTTTCGCTGGACCGTCCCCGGATCATGGGCATCGTCAACGCGACGCCGGACAGCTTTTCCGATGGCGGGTGCTATGACGGTGGGGCGCATGCGCGCGCGCTGGCGGCGGCGGGGGCCGAGATCCTGGACATTGGCGGTGAATCCACCCGCCCCGGCGCCGAGGACGTGCCGATCCCGCAGGAAATCGACCGTATCCGTCCCGTCATCGCCGCCGTCGCGGGCTTGGCCCCGGTCTCGGTCGATACCCGGAAGGCACGGGTCGCGGCGGCGGCCATCGCCGAGGGGGCGGGGCTGGTCAACGATGTCTCGGGCCTGGATTTCGATCCCGACATGGCCGCGACGGTGGCGAAGGCCGGTGTGGGGCTTTGCCTGATGCATGCCCAGGGTGTGCCGAAGACCATGCAGAAAAATCCCTCATATGGCGATGTGCTGCTGGACGTTTACGACGCGCTGGAGGCGCGGATCGCGCGGGCCGAGGCGGCGGGCATCCCCCGCGACAGGATCGTGATCGATCCCGGCATTGGTTTCGGCAAGAACCAGGGGCATAATCTGGCCATCCTGCGGCGGATCTCGATCTATCACGGGCTGGGCTGCGCCCTTCTTCTGGGCGTCTCGCGCAAGAAGTTCATCGGGACCATCGGCGGCGCCGAGCGCCCCGAGGACCGGGCGGCAGGCAGTCTGGCCGTGACCCTGGCCGGGGTCGCGCAGGGCATACAGATCCACCGCGTCCATGACGTGGAAGAAACAAGGCAGGGCCTTGCCCTATGGCGGGCCGTGACCGGGGGGGACATATGAGCAGGAAGCTTTTCGGGACCGATGGCGTGCGCGGCCGCGCCAACGCCTATCCCATGACCGCCGAGATGGCGCTGCGCCTGGGCGCCGCCGCCGGGCGCTATTTCCGCCGCAAGGGCGAGGATCACCACCGCGTCGTCATCGGCAAGGACACGCGCCTGTCGGGCTATATGCTGGAAAACGCGCTGACGGCGGGGCTGACCAGCACGGGCATGAACGTGCTGCTGCTGGGGCCGGTGCCGACGCCCGCGGTGGGCTATCTGACCCGCTCGATGCGGGCGGATGTGGGGATCATGATTTCCGCCAGCCACAATCCGGCGGCGGATAACGGCATCAAGTTCTTCGGCCCCGACGGGTTCAAGCTGTCCGACGAGGCCGAGGCCGAGATCGAGCGCATCGTCGCGGGAACGGTCGAGCCGGCCCCGCCCCAGAGCATCGGCCGCGCCAAGCGCATCGAGGACGGGCGCGGGCGATATGTCGAATATGCGAAGACGACGTTCCCCTCGGGGCAGCGGCTGGACGGACTGAAGGTGGTGATCGACTGCGCCAATGGCGCCGCCTATCGCGCCGCGCCGGACGTGCTTTGGGAACTGGGCGCCGAGGTGATTGCCCTGGGCGTCGCTCCGAACGGGCATAACATCAACGACGGCGTCGGCTCGACCCATCCCGAGGCGGCGGCGCGGATGGTGCTGGAACATGGCGCCGATCTGGGCATCAGCCTGGACGGCGATGCCGACCGGGTGATGATCATCGACGAAAAGGGCCAGGTGGCCGATGGCGACCAGATCATGGCGCTGCTGGCGGGCCGCTGGGCCGAGCAGGGCCGGCTGCGCGGCGGGGCGCTGGTCGCGACGGTGATGTCGAATCTGGGGCTTGAGCGGTTCCTGCAAGGCCGGGGCCTGCGGCTTGAGCGCACCGCCGTGGGCGACCGCTATGTGGTCGAGCGGATGCGCGGCGCGGGCTTCAACCTGGGCGGCGAGCAGTCGGGCCATATCGTGATGACCGATTACGCCACCACCGGCGACGGGCTGATCGCCGGGTTGCAATTCCTGGCGGCGCTGTCCGATGGCGGGCGGCGGGCCTCGGAACTGGTAGCGCAGTTCCAGCCCGTCCCGCAGATGCTGAAGAATGTGCGCTACAAGGCCGGGGCCGATCCGCTGTCCGCCGATGAGGTCAAGGCCGAGATCGCTAGGGCCGAGGTGCGGCTTGCGGGCTCGGGCCGGATCCTGATCCGCAAGTCCGGCACCGAGCCGCTGATCCGGGTCATGGCCGAAGCCGAGGACGAGCGGATCCTGCGCGAGGTCGTGGACGGCATCGTCGCGGCGGTCGAGAAAGCCGCCTGAGCATCGGGCGCCGGAATTGGGTGTTGGGAAAGCGGAAGGGCGTTTCGGCTGAACCCCGAAGCGCCTGGGTTTCGTCAAGGTGCTGATCGTGATCTTTTCTGGATGGAAGGATAATCATGAGCCCGCCTTCGAAACCTGGGGAGGGCGTTTGCCGGCAAGCGACGGATCACGTCATGCGGCGGGGCGGAGCAATCGCCCGCAACAGGTGAACGGGTTTCCCCGTGACCAGGGAATGCCCTGACGCTTTGGGCCGATACGGCTGTGAAGTGGAAGGGATCCCGCGAGGGGCTTGGCGCGATGGCCCGATGACGCTGATGCCGAAGCTGCGCTGGCCGCTGGATTTCGCGTCGGAATGGCCGACCGGCGGCCGCCGCTTCCAAATCGTGGCGGTGGTTGATGACTTCGTCCGCGCAACCCCACCGGCTTTGCGACAGCCCTTGCCGCAAAGCCCGCAGGGCGCGCGCGTTCCTTGGATAGAGGCCATCCTGGGGTCGTCTGATCAAAGGACATATGCTGGTTTGGCGGGTGTGCTTTATGCGGGACATCGCCGCCATTCGCTCCAGGTGCTTTCCACCACGGACCATGCCGCAAGTGCGATGCCACTTGCGACAAGGATGCATGACACGAGAAGCCCTGTTTCTCGGGGCATCGCCGATCCGTCGCGGGTTTCGGGATATTCCCTGCAAACCACCTTGGGGATGTGCGGCGGGCCATGGATCGGGATAGCTAAGGCCGGTCCTTGGCCTGTCCGGTCAGGGTGCGACCCACTCGCCTCTGATCGGGCGGGCGAAATAGGCCAGCACCGCGATCATGCAGACCTCGATGGAAGCGCCCCAGTAGATATGGCCAAGAAACTCGCTCCACAATTCGGCCGAGTTGAGATTCCATAGCCAGCCCCTGGCGCCATTGGCATAGACCGGGTTGCGGAACCCAAGCAGCGGGATCAGGAAGCCGTGCATGGCCACGGTGATGATGATGCCGAAAAGCGCCCCATACCAAAGCCGGATCGTCGGCCACCAGATCGACCAGACGACATAGACGAAGGCGAACGCGAAGCTGAACAGCCAGTGATACAGCGTCACCGCGCCCGCGACGTTCACGCCCTGATAAACGTAGTCGAGCGAATGCGAATTGATCCCAAGCCAGCCGAGCCAGCTGTCGATATGCGCGCCGGGCGGAGAAACCTCACCCGGCACCCTCGGCGGTGTGTTGACCTCGGACCCCCATTTGACAAGCGAACTGAAGAACCCGCCGATCAGCGTCGTCCAGACGATCACCTGGACGTTGACTTTGGTTTGAAGGTTGACCTTGTTCTGGCCCATATGTGAAACATCCTATGCTTTATTGCTTACTGTGGTGCAGAGCATGTCGGCCTGCTGCATTTGCAGCGTTAGCGAGAACACAGGCCAGAGCAATGATTTAAATCAAACAGTGAAAACAGCTCGTGTCTTCCGAGCATGGAAGCGTGTCGCTGTTGCAATGAGAGCGGCATTTCGCGCAGTTGCCGTTTCCGTCGCCAAACTCTTGATCTATGAGCGCTTCGCGGCGATATCGAGAAGCAGGAAAGCGGTTACGACCACCAGCCCGGCCGCTGTCGGCCATGACCATGTATAGAGCGGTGAGAAGCCTTCAATGATGAAGGTGAGGACGGGCAAAGCTGCCATTGTCACCATCACCGTGTAGGGATCGCAGCGGCCAATGCCGACTTGCAGCAGATAAAGGGGGCCAAGAACGCCCACCGCCGATACCAGCAGCAGGGCCGCGACCAGCCAACCGGACCACTCCACGGCGGCGATATTCGTTCCCCATGCCAACGCCATCGAGACAGGCAGGATGAGATAAAAGCGGTGGGCCAGCACCGCGCCGAACCTCCATCCACGGTTCAGCAGCGACTTGGAGGCCATGGTTATCAGCACCGCGCCGACGCCGGCAGCAACGCTTGCCGACAGGCCGAGCCAGGCGTTCCGGCCCAATGTCGCGAAACCGCTTCCTTGCAGGGCGGCAAAGCCCAAGATGGCGCAGCCGGCCAGAACGCCGAAACAAACCACCACGCGCAGGGCTGCGGGGCGCTCGCCGGTCAGCGCCAGAGAGATCGCGACGGCGAGGATCGGGCCGATGCCGATTTCGACGGCACCGACGATGGCCGGCTCGATGAGCTTCAGGGCATGGAAGAAGCTCAGGAAGGTTAGGGCTGTGCTGGCGTTCAGGAGCAGCAGTGGACCCCATGCGGTTTCACCCACGCCTTTGCGCGATAGTCCAAGAAACAGGGCGGCGGTAAGCGCGAAGCTGATGAAGACGAAAAAGGCAGACGGAATATCCGTCAGCCATGTGCCGAACATCACCTTGCCGATCGCTTGCAAGAGGACGGCCAGAAAAATCATGATCCGGCCGAAGTTGGCCGACAGTGCGATATTCATTGGAAACCCGCATTTGACGGGGGCTGACTATACAGTCAAAGCCGATGTCTGTCGCGTAACCGCTGAAGCCCGCGGCGACGCTGTTTCGCCGCGCCGTCCAGCGCAATCAGGGCCGCCGTGATTTCCCAAAGCCTGATGACCGCCAAGAACGCAAGGCGTCGTTTATCCCGCCGCCGCGGCCCGCGCCTCGACCACCTCGAAGGGCACGCCCGGTTGGTCCTTGGCGCAGCGGATGACCAGCGAGGTCTTGACCGAGGCCACATTGGGCGCGGCGGTCAGGTGCTCGGTCAGGAATCGCTGGAAGCTCGGCAGGTCGGGCGAGACGCATTTCAGGATGAAGTCGATCTCTCCGTTCAGCATGTGGCATTCGCGGACCAGCGGCCAGCCGCGCGCCAGCCCCTCGAAGGCGGAAAGGTCGCGCTCGGACTGGCTGAGCAGGCGGACCATGGCAAAGACCTGGACCTCGAAGCCCAGTTCGCGCGCGTCGATATCGGCGTGATAGCCCCGGATATAGCCCGCCTCTTCCAGCGCGCGGACGCGGCGCAGGCAGGGCGGTGCCGAGATGCCGACGCGCCGCGCCAGCTCGACATTGGTCATCCGACCGTCGGCTTGCAGTTCCGCAAGGATTTTCCGGTCGATGTCGTCAAGTCGGGCGCCGCTCATATCATTCCTCTTGGGCCGGTTCTCCGGCCGATTGCATGTCGGAAGCTACCCCGCCGGGCGGTTGCGCGCAATATTCTTTCCGCGACCGCAAAGAAGGCTTCTTCCATTGCATGAGGCGGCGGGGGTGATTACCTAAGCGGCGCAAAGAAAAAGGTCCAGCTTTCATGTCCCATGCCTCTGCCGAACTGCCCGATGCCGTCCTGCCCGCCCATAGCCGCGTGCTGATCGTGGGCTCGGGGCCGGCTGGCTATACCGCCGCCGTTTATGCCGCGCGGGCGATGCTGTCTCCGGTGCTGATCCAGGGCATGCAGCCGGGCGGGCAGCTGACCATCACAACCGAGGTCGAGAACTGGCCCGGCGAGACCGAGATCCAGGGACCGGACCTGATGGTCAAGATGGAGGCGCATGCGAAGGCCATGGGCGCGCGCATCTTCGTCGATACGGTGACGCGGCTGGATCTGGGGGCGCGGCCCTTTGTCGCCCATCTTGATTCGGGTGCGACGATCACCGCCGATGCCGTGATCCTGGCCACCGGCGCCCAAGCCCGCTGGCTGGGACTGGAAAGCGAAGAGAAGTTCAAGGGCTTCGGCGTTTCGGCCTGCGCCACCTGCGACGGTTTCTTCTATCGCAACCGCGAGGTGGTCGTCGTGGGCGGCGGCAATACCGCCGTCGAAGAGGCACTGTTTCTGACCAATTTCGCCAGCAAGGTCACGCTGGTTCATCGCCGCGACAGCCTGCGGGCCGAGAAGATCCTGCAAGAGCGGCTGTTCCGGCATCCGAAGATCTCGGTTCTGTGGGATCACGAACTGGCCGAGGTCCAGGGCACCGAGGCGCCTCTGGGCGTCACCGGGATCAAGGTCCGGCATGTGAGCCTGGGGACCGAGCAGGTGATCACGGCCGATGGGCTGTTCGTGGCGATCGGCCATGCTCCGGCCTCGGAACTGGTCAGGGATCAGTTGGAACTGCATAGCGGCGGCTATGTGAAGGTCGAGCCGGGCAGCACCCGGACCTCGATCCCCGGCGTCTTCGCGGCGGGCGACCTGACCGATCATGTCTATCGCCAGGCGGTGACCAGCGCGGGCATGGGCTGCATGGCGGCGCTGGATGCGGAACGCTGGCTGGCCGGGCATGACATGGCCGGCGCGCCCGATCCCGAGGCCGCCGAGATCGGCGCCGCGCAAACCGCCTGAATGGCGCTGCCGCCGCATCTGGCGCCGCTGCGGCCGCTGCTGGTCGGCCCCGAGGCGGCCGAGGCGCTGCGGGCACAGGCGGCCCGGCTGCCGGCCTGGGTTCTGGACGGCGATCAGCGGGCCGAGTTGGACCTGCTTCTGGGCGGGGGCTTCGCGCCCTTGCGTGGCTATCTGGGGCAGGCCGAGACGCAGGCCCTGCGCGCGACGGGGCGGCTGGCGGGCGGCGACTGGTGGCCGGGGCCTTTGGCGCTGGCGGTCGGCCCGGATTTCGCATCCCAGGTTCATCCGGCCCAGATTCATCCGGGGCTGGACATCGCCCTGGCCGATGCGGCGGGGCGCGCGGTGGCGATCCTGTCGATCACCGATCTTTGGCGCGAGGATGCCGAGACATGGCTGGCCGGTCCGGTCAAGGGTCTGGCCGCCCCGGCGCCGCCCGGTCCCAACGCGCTGCGTGCCCGGTTCCGCGAGGCGGGCGCGCAGCGGGTGCTGGCCGTGCCCTGCGCTGCCTGGCCCGGATCGGCGGAGGTTTTGGTCCAGGCCCAGGCCCGTGCGGCGGCGCTGGACGCGGCGCTTTTGGTCCTCGTGCCCCAGGCTGGGGCGTCCGAGGCCGGGACATTGGGGGCCGGGGCACTGGAAACGGTTGCCTCTGGGTCCGGTCTGTCTGGAACCAGGCTTTGCGGCACGGGCGCGCCGCTGGTGCGGGTGCCCCGGCGGATGTGGGGGAATGCGGGTTGGCTGGCGGTTCTGGCACGCAGCCATGGGGCGACCCATCTGGTGCTGGACGCGCCTTGTCCTGTCCTGCCCGAAGCTCCGGGCATCGTGATCCTGCCGCGTTAGCCTGACGGCTGTGTGATTGCCCGCTGGTCCGCAGCCGCCGCCGGATGCGTGCCGTCCCGTCCGTAATCCGGGCACCGCGCGATCCTGCCCACCTTGGCGGTCCGGCGGACTCGCTTCCCGCCCATCCCGGCCGCTTGGCGTTGACCGGACCACGGGCTTGGCCTATCGCAAGGACAGCGCAAAAGGAGCTGCCATGACCGAGCCGGTGCTGATCCTGACGATGAAATGGGGGACGCTTTACGGGGCCGAGGATGTGAACCGCCTTTATCGCCAGGTTCGCCGCCATCTGGCCCGGCCGCATCGCTTCATCTGCTTCACCGACGACGCCAACGGCATCGACCCCGGCGTCGAGGCGCTGCCTCTGCCCGAGCTGGGCCTGCCCAAGGGCCACGGGGATACGCGCTGGCGCAAGCTGGCGCTGCATCGCCCCGACCTGGGCGGCTTCGCCGGGATGACGGCGCTGTTTCTGGACCTGGATCTGGTCGTGGTCGATGACCTTGGGCCGTTCTTCGACCTGCCGGGCGATTTCTTCATCATCCGCGACGACGACCTGTTTCGCCCGAAGCCGCTGCGCCGGATCAATCCGGGCCGCGACCGTTTCCTGCATTCGGTGGGCAACAGTTCGGTCTTTCGCTATCGCGTGGGCGCGCATGCCTATATCCTGGACGCCTATCTGGCCGATCCGGCGGCGGCGACGCGGGATTACGAGATCAGCCAGCAGTTCCAGAGCGCCCAGCTAGAGGCGCATGGCCATCTGCATTACTGGCCCAGGGACTGGTGCGTCAGCTTCAAGAACCATTGCATGCGGCGCAACCTGCTGAGCTATCTCTGGGATCCCAGGCTGCCGCCGGGGGCGCGGATCGTGCTTTTCGCGGGTGAGCCCAAGATGGAGGATGTCTTCGCCGGGCGCAGCAATCGCTGGTATCGCCGCATCGGCAATATCGACTGGCTGCGCCGGGCCTGGCAGGGATGATCGCCGCCGCCTTTCGGGACTGGAAGCAGGCCCGCCGCATCCGCGCCGCCCAGGCCGAGATCATGGCCCGCCCCGGCCGGGGCCGGGCGCATGGGCTGAAGGGGCCGCTGGTGGTCAGCCTGACCAGCTATCCGGCACGATTCGCCGGGCTGCATCTGGTGCTGCGCTCGATCCTGACGCAAAGCGTCGCGGCGGACCGGGTGATCCTGTGGCTGGACGCGGGCGACGAGGAACGGCTGACCCCCGAGATCCGGGCCCTGGATGTCGAGACCCGGATCTGCCCGAACTGGCGCAGCTACAAGAAGATCGTGCCGACGCTTCTGGAAGCCCCCGAGGCGCATGTCGTCACCGCCGATGACGACGTTTACTACGGTCCAGACTGGCTGGCGGGGCTGGTCGCGCAGGCCGGGTCGGGCATCGTCTGTCATCGCGCGCATCTGGTCGTGATGGATGGGCAGATGCCGCGCCCCTATGGCGAATGGCGGCGCAATACCGACCGGCCCCAATCCGGGCCGCTGGTCTTTCCGACCGGGGTGGGGGGCGTCCTTTACGCGCCGGGCGTATTCCACCCCCACGTGACCGATGCGGCGTTGTTCCAGCGGCTTGCGCCTCTGGCGGATGACATCTGGCTTTACTGGATGCACCGCATGGCGGGGTCATGCCCCCGAAAGATCGGCGGGCGCTTCCGAATCACCGAATGGCCCGGCAGTCAGGCGCAGAACCTGCGCGGCACCAACCTTGCCGGCGACGGCAATGACCGCGCGCTGGGGGCGATGCTGGCGCATTACGGCTGGCCCCACCTGTCCTGATCGTGCTCACGTTTCAGCCAGCGACCTTAGCCGGTGCGGGTCCAGCACCTTGATCTGGCCCCGGCCCAGTTCGATGACGCCCTGGTCGCGCAATTCGGCCAGCGTGGCATTCACGGTCTGGCGCGTGCAACCCGCCAGCAGGGCAAGCTGGGACTGGCTGATCGAGATGTCCTTGTCCCGCCCCGAGAGGCGATGCAGGTGTATGCAGATCCGGGCCTTGGCGGGATAATACTGGGCGATGGCATGCAGCATGGTGTCGCGCACCAGCCGGCTATGCAGGATGCTTGCGAAGTTCCGCAGCACCGAGGCCACCGGCAAATATTTCAGCAGGATCGCTTCGCTGAACATCAGAAGGTCGGTTCCCGCCTGGGCGCGGCAGGTGGCGGCGCATGTCTTGCCCGACAGCATCTCGACCTCGCCCATGACTTCGCCGGGGACGGCGATATGGGCCATGACCTGGTTGCCGTCGTCGTCAAGGAAGGTGACCTCGACCCGGCCCTTGACGATCAGGAAGGCGGCCGGGGCGGGTTCGCCCTGGGACAGGATCTCGGCCGTTGCGGCGAAGTGAAGGGGCGTGCATTCGCTGAAAAGGGCCATGCGCTCGTCGTCGGACAGGCCGGCCAGAAGCGCGGGTCTGAGGCCGCGCAGCGGCATGGTCTCAATTCTACGAGCGGCGGCGGCTTGCGGCGCGTATCGACGGGGAGGTGGGGTCATGTATAAATGCTTACGTCAATCCTGCCTTTCCAGAACAGCAGAAAACGCAAGAGACGAAAAGACCATTTCGCTTAAGCCAGCCGTCGCGGATCTTCGATGAGATTTCGCGCACGATGACGTTCGAGGATCCGGACCTGGCTAACACTTTACGCTGAAATGGATCCTCAAACGTCAGATACTGATAAACCGAAAGATGCGCATGAAGTGTCGTCCAGCCGACAGTTGAGATGCATTTGTTAACATTCTGGTAACTTTTTTTCAGCCCTGCCGGCCGGAAAGACGCAGAGTGGTCCGGCAAGGCATCACGGGGGGCGCTGGACAACGCAAAGCCCCGCGCCGGAGGGGTGCGGGGTCTTGGCGATTGGTGCGATTGGTGCGGATTAGTGGACGCTGACCGGGCTGAGCGCGTTCTGACGCGCCAGCAGGAAGGCCAGGTTGCGGTCGCGAACCAGGGCCAGCCGCTCTCCGTCAATGCCGTGGACGGCGTAAAGCGCATCGGCATCGGGCACCTGCCTGCGCACATCGTCGGGCAGGCTGGCCATCTCGACCCGGCGGATATAGACGGTGTTGCCCGAAGCTTCCGGGCCAAAATCGAATTTCTCGTTCATTTGCGATCCCCTTTCACTTGCGGCTGATCGGTATGGTTTGCACGATGCTTTCCGGCGTCGAACGGCGCAGGTCTATGTTCAGAAGGCCGTTTTCCAGCCCGGCCGAGACCACCTCGACCCCGTCCGCCAGGACGAAGCTGCGCTGGAAGGCGCGGGCGGCGATGCCCCGGTGCAGAAAGACGCGCCCCTCCTCGGGTTCGGCCTGACGGCCCCGGACCACTAATTGGCGATCCTCAAGCGTCAGCGCCAGATCCCCCTCGCAGAAGCCGGCGACAGCCAGGGTGATGCGGAACCCGTTCTGGCCCTGATGCTCGATATTATAGGGCGGATAGCCCTCGGCGCCCTTGGCGGCCCGCTCGGCCAGCCGTTCGAGCTGGTCGAAGCCCAGGAGAAACGGGTGAGCGGCCAGCGAAATCTTGGTCATATGCGCCCTGTCCTGAAGAAGCGACGGTTTGCCGCGAGGTCCCGTTCAGGCGACCCCGCCTGAGGATAATATGCGAACTGGCCCGGCCGGAAACAAGGCCCGGAAAGCAAGGGCCGGAAAGCAAGGGGGCGTCATGGCCGCAGGCCGCAGGCGGCAAGCGTGGCCCCGACCGCCTTGCCCGAACCCGCCAGCGGCAGCCGCCCGCCGCCGCGGTCGTCCGAGACCTCGACCGAGGCGCCGCTCAGCAGGCCGCGCAGCAGGGCCGAGCCGGACGGCGCCGGGGCCGCCCGCAGCCCGTCCTTGGCCGCGAAGGGCTGCGGGATGCGCCGCCCGTCGATGGCGATGCGCGTCGATCCGGCAGAGCCGGCCAGCCCCTGCACCGCGATCAGACCCTGGCTGCCCTTCTGGCACATATAGATCAGCGTCAGCCGCCCGGATTGCACCTGCGCCAGATGCGTGCGCCCGGCGTCTGTGCGGCCCGTGGTCCAGCCCTGGGGCCGGGATTTCGCCGGGGCCTGGGGCCTGGTCTGGGCCTGGGCTGGGGCCTGGGGCTTGGCAGGGGCCTGGGGCTTGGTCGCGCGCGGCGGAGGCGTCTCCTCGCATTGCTGGGCGACGCAGGCCGCATAGGCGGGGTTCGAGGCCGGGCCGTAATGAAACAGGCAGGAGTTCACGCAAAGCTGCATCTGGTCTTCTGGCTGCGCCCAGGCCGGCGCGGACAGGCAGGCCAGCAGCGCCAGCGCGGCGGGGCCGAGGCGGTCGGGAAGCGTCATCGCGGGTTCCTTTTTCCTTGGGGCTGGCGCCAGCTTTCTCCGGGGCGGGGTCTTCGTGCAAGCCTTTTCGCCGCGCCTGCACGGTGCTTTCCGCCAAGGCCATTAACAAGCCGGAATCGCTGCGGTATAACCGGCCCAGTCCAGCCCGAGGCCCGATGATGAATGCCGAATACGAAATGTCGCACGAGGATATCGCCCGAGCCCGGCTGGATGTGCTGCGACGCGAGCATCGCGACCTTGACGAAGCGATCGCGGCGCTGTCCAGCCAGTCCTTGACCCATTCGCTGACGCTTCAGCGGCTGAAGAAGCAAAAGCTGGCGCTCAAGGACCGAATCGCCCGTCTTGAGGACGAACTGACCCCCGACATCATCGCCTGAGAGCGCGGCCGGATTGCATCGCGCGGGCTCCCGCGCTAGGGCGGGGCATACCGGGGCGACGCAAGGGGCAAGGTCATGGACATAGCCGTCGGAATCATCATGGGCAGTCAGTCGGACTGGCCCACCATGCGCGAGGCCGCCGCCATCCTGGACGAGCTTGCGATCCCCTATGAGGCCCGCATCGTCAGCGCCCATCGCACCCCGGACCGGCTTTGGGATTATGGGAAAAGCGCCGTGTCGCGCGGGTTGAAGGTGATCATCGCCGGCGCGGGCGGCGCCGCGCACCTGCCCGGCATGATGGCCAGCAAGACCCGCGTGCCGGTGATCGGCGTGCCGGTCCAGACCAGGGCGCTTTCGGGCGTCGATTCGCTTTACTCGATCCTGCAAATGCCCAAGGGCTATCCGGTCGCGACCATGGCGATCGGGGCGGCGGGCGCGGCCAATGCCGGGCTGATGGCGGCGGGGATACTGGCGATCTCGGACCCGGAACTGGCCGCGCGGCTGGATGCCTGGCGGCAGGCGCTTTCCGATTCCATCCCCCAGGAGCCGCGCGATGAGTGAACTGCGACCCGGCGCCACCATCGGCATCCTGGGCGGCGGCCAGTTGGGCCGCATGCTTTCCGTCGCGGCCAGCCGGCTGGGCTATCGCACCCATATCTATGAGCCGGGATCCGCCCCCGCGGGCGACGTGGCCCATGCCGTGACGACCGCGCCCTATGAGGACGAGGCCGCGCTTCGCGCCTTCGCCGAGGGCGTCGATGTCATCACCTATGAATTCGAGAATGTGCCCACGGCGGCGCTGGACCTGCTGGAATCGATCCGCCCGATCCGTCCGAACCGCCGCGCGCTGGCGGTGTCGCAGGACCGGCTGACGGAAAAGGATTTCCTGACCGGCATCGGCCTGGCCACCGCGCCCTATCGCAACGTGGAAACCGAGGCCGATCTGCCCGCCGCGCTGGCCGAACTGGGCGCGCCCGCGATCCTGAAGACCCGCCGCATGGGCTATGACGGCAAGGGGCAGATCCGCTTCAAGGCGGCGGATCAGCGCGACTGGACCGGCGCGCCCTCGGTGCTTGAGGGCTTCGTCGAGTTCCAGGCCGAGATCAGCGTGATCGTGGCGCGGGGCGCGGACGGCCAGGTCTCGGCCTATGATCCGGGGCTGAATGTCCATCGCGAGGGCATCCTGCGTGTCACCACCGTGCCTTGCGGGCTGCCGCAGGGCCTTTTGACGGATGCCGTGCTGATCGCGGCGCGGATCGTCAATGCGCTGGATTATGTCGGCGTCATGGGGGTCGAACTGTTCGTGACCCGCGCCGGGCTGGTGGTGAACGAGATCGCGCCGCGCGTCCACAACTCGGGCCATTGGACCCAGGCGGGCTGCGCCGTCGATCAGTTCGAGCAGCACATCCGCGCCGTGGCCGGCCTGCCCTTGGGCGACGGCCAGCGTTATGCCGATGTCGAGATGGAGAACCTGATCGGCGAGGACGTGCTGCGCATCCCCGAACTGCTGCGCCGTCCCCGCACCCAGGTCCATCTTTACGGCAAGGGCGCGCATCGCCCCGGCCGCAAGATGGGTCATGTCAACCGGCTGCTGTAAGCGCCTGTCTTACCCGGTCGAATTCCTGGCTGTCGCCGGGGATGCCCAGCCGGACCCAATGCGGATGCCAGGGAAAGATGCGGCTCCAGATCGCGGCGCGGGCCAGCCGGTCCTGCGCCGCCTGCGCGTCCGGGGTCCGGTATAGCCGGAACAGATGCGTGCCGCCCTGAAGCGTCCAGCCCGCGCCCAAGGCGATCTGGTCCAGATGCAGCGCCGCCTCGGAAAGCCAGGTCACGGTCTCGGACCGCCAGCCGGTATCCGCCAGCGCCGCCGCGCCGATTTCCAGAGCGGGGCCTGACACAGCCCAGGGACCGGCGCGCCGCGCCATCGCGTCCAGCAGCGCGGGCGCACCGACGGCAAAGCCCAGCCGCAGCCCCGCCAGCCCCCAGAACTTGCCGAAGCTGCGCAGCACCGTGGCATTCGGGGGCAGGGCGCCCGCCACAGACAGATCGGGCCGGGGATCGGCGAAGCTTTCATCGACCAGCAGATGCCCGGCCTGCGCGGCGATCCGGGCGATCTGACCGGGCGTGAAGCTGCGCCCGTCGGGATTGTTCGGATTGACCAGCACCGCCAGGTCGCCCCCCAGATCGCCGGGCGCCAGGACCTCGGCCACGTCCCAGCCGGCGGCGCGAAGGCTGGCGGCATGCTCGTTATAGGTCGGCCCCAGCACCGTGGCGCGGCGGCCGGGGACCACATGCGGCAGCAACTGGATCGCGGCCGAGGCGCCGGCCAGTGGCAGGATCCGCGGCGGAGCAGCGCCGTAAACCCGGCTCGCCGCCTCGATCAGCCGGGCCGTGTCGGCCGCCGTCGGCAGCGCCGTCAGCGCGTGGAGGCTGGGGGCGGGGGCGGGCCAGGGCCTGCGGTTGATCCCGGTGGACAGGTCGATCCACCCCTTGCCGCCAAAGCGCCGCGCCGCCCTGTCGATATCGCCGCCGTGATCGCGCATTCTTGCCCATCCCCGTGCCCTGCATCCCCGTGCATCGCCCGGGCCTTGAACCCGCTTGCAAGGCTCGGGTCAAGTCGGGGCGGTCAAGTAGGCGCGGTCGCGGAAAATACCTGGGGAGTAACCGAATTTCCCCTTTACACCCTCATGGAAGCGGAACACGATATATGGTAGGCGCATTTGGAAAACTACGCCGGGTGTAGTCATGGCCCGCAGATCTAGGGCCGGCCCCACTCTGGAAAGGCAGGGAGGAACATGGCGCAGCTTGATGATTTCATCCATAGCGACGAGATCCATCCGATCGACATCGTTGAATCCGTCGCCACGCATCATGAATGGGATTTCGACCGTCTGGCCGAAGACCAGATCGCCATGGCCGTCGAAGGCCAATGGCGGACCTATTCCATCACCCTTGCCTGGTCGCCCCGCGAAGAGGTGCTGCGGCTGATCTGCACCTTCGACATGGATCCGCCGGCCGAAAAGCTGCCCGCGCTTTACGAGGTGCTGAACCTTGCCAATGATGAGGTTTGGGACGGCGGCTTTACCTTCTGGACGGCGCAGAAGCTGATGGTCTGGCGCTATGGCCTGGTGCTTTCGGGCGATGTGATGGCCGCGCCCTCGCAGATCGACCAGATGATTCGCAGCGCGGTCGAGGGGGCGGAACGCTTTTATCCCTGCTTCCAGCTTGCCTGCTGGGGCGACGCCACGCCAGAACAGGCCATGGGCATCGCCATGTCCCAGGCTTACGGCCGCGCCTGAGGCCCCTTTCCACCCCCCGCCGCTTATGGTTCAAACGAAAGGCACGGGCCGCCCGGCCCGGACAGGATGAAGGGGGCCGAACATGGCGGATATTTCGGATGTGAACGCGCGCGGGCTGGTGCTGATCGGCTGCGGAAGGATGGGCGGGGCGCTGCTGGACGGCTGGCTCAAGACCGGGCTTTTGCCGCAATCCGTGCATGTGGTCGAGCCCAAGCCCCGGCCCGATCTGTCCGCCTTGGGCATTTGCGTGAACGGCGCGCTGCCCGAGGCGCCGGCCGTGCTGGTCATCGCGGTCAAGCCGCAGATGATGGCGGATGTGCTGCCCCGGCTGAAGGTGGGCGCCGACACGCTGGTCGTTTCGGTCGCGGCGGGCGTCACCATGGCCGCCTATGAGCGGGCTTTCCCCGAGGCGCCGATCGTGCGGTCGATGCCCAATACCCCCGCCGCGATCGGCCAGGGCATCACCGCGATCATCGGCAATTCCCGCGCGGATGCCGCCGACCTGGATCTGGCCCAGGCGCTGCTTTCGGCGGTGGGCCGTGTCGTGCGCCTGCGATCCGAGGATCAGATGGACGCGGTGACCGCGCTTTCCGGCTCGGGTCCGGCCTATGTCTTTCACATGATCGAGGCGATGGCGGCGGCGGGCGTGGCCGAGGGCCTGGCCCCGGACCTGGCGCTGGAGCTGGCCCGCGCCACCGTCGCGGGGGCGGGCGCGCTGGCCGTCCATGCCGATGAAGACCCCGCCCGGCTGCGCGAGAACGTCACCTCTCCCGGCGGCACCACGGCGGCGGGTCTGAACGTGCTGATGAACCCGGAAAACGGCCTGCCGCCCCTGATGCGCGCGACCATCGCCGCCGCCGCCGAACGCGGCCGGGAACTGGGAAAATGAGCGAAGGCCCCATCTCCTGGGACGATTTCGCCCGCGTGGACATCCGCGCGGGCCGCATCACCCGCGCCGAGCCCTTCCCCGAGGCGCGGCGCCCGGCGATCAAGCTCTGGGTCGATTTCGGCCCCGAGATCGGCATCCGCAAAAGCTCGGCCCAGATCACCGCGCATTACACGCCCGAGGCGCTGATCGGCCGGCAGGTGCTGGCCGTGGTGAACTTTCCGCCCCGCCAGATCGGCCCCTTCATGTCCGAGATTCTGGTGCTGGGACTGCCCGACCCCTCGGGCGAGGTGGTGCTGATCGCCCCCGACCAGCCCGTTCCCGAGGGCGGGAGGATGTTCTGATGCGCATCCTCGTCACCCGCCGCATGACTGCCGCGGCTGAGAGGGCGCTGAAATCCCGCTTTGACGCCACCATCCTGGAGCGCGGCCATGGCCTGACCCCGGACGAGGCGCGCGACGCCATGCGCGATTACGACGCGGTGATGCCGACCCTGGGCGACCTCTTCACCGCCGAGGCGTTCCAGGGCGACCTGCGCTGCCGCCTGATCGCGAATTTCGGCGCGGGCTACAACCATATCGACGTGGCGGCGGCGGCGCGGGCGGGCATCCCGGTGACGAACACCCCCGATGCCGTGACCGAGGCCACCGCCGATATTGCCCTGACCCTGATCCTGATGACCGCGCGCCGCGCCGGCGAGGGCGAGCGGCTGCTGCGCCGGGGCGAATGGAGCGGCTGGCAGCCGACCCAGCTTCTGGGCCGCCATGTCAGCGGCAAGACGGTCGGCATCATCGGCATGGGCCGGATCGGCCGGGCCGTCGCCCGGCGCTGCCATTTCGGTTTCGGCATGCGGGTGGTGTTTCATAACCGCTCGGCGGTCTCGGACCTGGATTTCCCGGCCGAGCAGGTGCCGGACCTGGCGCGGATGCTGGAACAGGCCGATTTCGCCGTGGTCGCCGTGCCGGGTGGCGCGGGCACGCGGCACATGATCGGGGCCGAGGCGCTGCGCCATCTGGGGTCGCAGGGCATTCTGGTCAATATCGCGCGCGGCGACGTGGTGGACGAGGCGGCGCTGGTCCAGGCGCTGGATCAGGACCGGATCGCGGGCGCGGGCCTGGATGTCTACGAATTCGAGCCACGGGTCCATCCCGGCCTGATCGCGCGCGAGAACGTGACGCTGCTGCCGCATCTGGGCACCGCCGCCGAAGAGGTCCGCACCGAGATGGCCCTGCGCGCCCTGCGCAACCTCGTCGCGCTGGATCAGGGCCAGGCGCTGCCCGACCGGGTCAACTAGCCATGCTATACGCCTATGTCAGGTCCGGGGCGGGGCTGGCGCTGCTGGACCCAGGCGCGGATCTGGCCCAGGCGATCTGGATCGACCTCTACCGCCCGCTAGAGGCGCAGGTCCGCGCCGTCACGGCACTGGGCTATGACGTGCCGACGCTGGCCGACATGGAGGAAATCGAGATCTCGAACCGGCTCTATACCGACCAGGGAACGCTCTACATGACGGGTGTTCTGCCGGGCCAGCTTCCCGACGGCACGCAGACCTCGATGCCGGTGGGCTTCATCCTGAACGATCAGCGCCTCGTCACCGTGCGCCATCACGCCCCCCGCCCGTTCGAGACCTTTCCCGCCCGTGCCGACCGCTCCAACAGCGGCTGCGCCACGCCCGAACGGGTGTTCCTGGGCCTTGCCGAGGAAATCGTCGGGCGGCTCGCGGATCTTTCCGAAGGCGTCAGCCGCATTCTTGAGACGACCGCCGGGCAGGTGCTGGCCCGTGCCCCCGCCGATGCCGATCTGCGCCGCGCGCTGGTCAGCATAGGCCAGCAGGCCGAACTGGTCGGCCGTATCCGCATGGGGCTTTTGTCGATGGACCGTATCCTGGTCTATCACGCGGCCAGCCAGGGACCCCGCGCCGAGGTCCAGGCAGCCCGCGCCATCCGCGCCGTGATCCAGCGCGATATCCAGGCGCTGGAAGTGCATGCCGATTTCCTGACCTCGCGCATCGCCATGACCATCGACGCGACCATGGGCATGATCGGGCTGCAACAGAACGAACGGGTGCGGATCCTTTCCGTGATCACCGCGCTTTTCCTGCCGCCGACCCTGATCGCCAGCGTCTACGGCATGAATTTCCGCGTCTTCCCGACGTTGGAACAGCCCTGGGGCCTGCCTTTGGCGCTGGGGCTGATGGCGGTTTCGGTCGTGGGGGTGCTGGCGCTTCTGAAATGGAAGAACTGGCTTTGATCAGCCGCGCAGGGCGATCTCGCGGATCATGTGGAAACGCCCCTCGGCATCCTCGCCCATCAAGGCCACCGCCTGGACCGGCATCGGCGCGCGGATCAGCGGCGCCAGCACCGGCGCAAGCGCGTGGCACAGCGCCTGGGCGTCGGCCGAAGGCAAGCCGTTCGACAGCGTCAGGTGATACTGGAACTGGTCCAGCACGAAGGGATAGCCCCAATGGTCCAGATGCCGCCGCGCCCCGGCGGGCAGGGCATCGGGCTTGCGCCGCTCGCGCTCTTCGGGGGTCAGGGCGGCGCGCAGGTCGTCCAGCCGCGTGACCAGCACCTGCTCCAAGGCCATCAGTTCGGGCGGCTGGCGGCGCGGGCGCAGCGCGACGAACCCCCAGTCCCGGCGCAGCTCCAGCTCTAGCGCGAAGGGCACCAGGTGGTCGCAGACCCGCTCGGCCCGCGCGGCCAGATCCTCGGGCGAATGCCCCTCGGCCAGGCGGAACGGCGCCTTCAGCGTGGCGTGAAAGCCGTAGCGCATCGGCTGGGCGGTCAGGGTCTCGGCCTCGTCGGGCAGACCGGCGATCTCGGGGCGGGGCAGGGCGCGGCCCTCGCGCGCATCCCAGCCCAGCCAGGCGCCGCCGAACTCGCCCAGAGGGCCGGCGGGCAGGTGATAGATCGCGAAGCGGCGATAGGGCATGCGTCGTCCTTTCTTCCGCCGCGTTGGCGGCACATGGCGGCCTTGCGGCGAAACCCGACCGGCGCGGCTTGCCCGCGTCCGGTCGCGACCTTAGGACTGTGGGCGCTGGCCCACAATCTGGAAGCCGTTATGAAATCCACGATTCGCTATATGACCTGGCCCTTCGCCGTGACCGTCCTGGGCCTTGCGCTGGCGGCCTTTATCGGCTGGCAATATTCGGGCACGCGGGCGGGCACGCTTTCCTTCCTGATGATCGCGGCGGTGCTGGCGGTGCTGGAAATCTCGCTCAGCTTCGACAATGCCATCGTCAACGCCAACAAGCTCAGGCAGATGACGCCGCTCTGGCAGCGGCGCTTCCTGACCTGGGGCATCATCATCGCGGTCTTCGGCATGCGGGTGCTGTTCCCGTTGCTGGTCGTGGTCATCGCCGCCCATCTCGGCCCGGTCGAGGCGATGCGCCTCGCCGCCACCCAGCCGCGCGAATATGCCGCCATCATCCACGAGGCGCATCTGCCCATCGCGGGCTTCGGCGGTGCCTTCCTCATGCTGGTCGCGCTGAACTACTTCTTCGACGACGCCAAGGAGGTGGACTGGATCAAGGGCGTCGAAGCCGCGCTGCGCAGGATCGGCGAGATCCGGGGCATGGAGGTGGGCTTCGTCCTTCTGTGCATGATGGCGGTGGTGCATTTCCTGCCCGACGAAAAAGAGCATGGCTTCTTCATCGCCGCGACCTGGGGCGTGATCACCTATCTCATGGTCGATGCGTTGGGCCATGTCCTTGACCGCTGGGGCGGGGTCACGGCCGGCGACATGGCGCGCGGCGGCTTCGGCGCCTTCCTTTATCTTGAGGTGCTCGACGCCTCGTTCAGCTTCGACGGCGTGATCGGCGCCTTCGCGCTGACCCAGAACCTGTTCCTCATCGCCATCGGCCTGGGGATCGGGGCGATGTATGTGCGCGCGATGACGGTGATGCTGGTCGAAAAGGGCACGCTGGCGCAGTTCCGCTATCTTGAGCATGGCGCCTTCTGGTCGATCCTGATCCTCTCTGTCCTGATGTTTGTCCAGACCCTGCGGCCCGTGCCGGAATATGTGACCGGCCTGCTCGGCGCCTGCTTCATCGGCCTCGCCTTCGTGAACTCGCTCTCCTGGCGCCGCCGCCATCCCGAGGAGGCCAAGGTGCAAGCGCCCTGAAACGCGAACGGCACCACGAGCGGTGGTCGCAATGGCGTGGAAGCATCAAGGATGAGCCGGATGAAGCCGCTTCCAAGACACAGGCCGGCGTTCGAAAGGCGGCTTCGCGGATCTCGGCGTCAGGCCGATACGCCGAAGGATCTCTTGGGGAACCATGCTCCATCCCGCTGCCGCAGGGTTTTCCGGTCTGGCCTGCCGCTTAACCGACCGGCCCCGCGTGAATATATCCGACCCCCGATCGGGCGGTCGCTTCGGATGGCAATGCCTTGATGAGATCGGCATCTCGGTCTGCGGGCCCGCTGGCGGGACTGCGAAAGGCGTAAAAGGCGCAAAGGGCTTTGAGTGACGTTTCTCACCGATGCGCGACATCCGGGGGGCGGATATGAAGCCACAGACGCGCGCATCGGATCAAGCCCGAAAGGGCGACGGCCAAAGACACCAGGCACGCTCGGTCCATATTCTTGAAACCACCAACGGGGCGCGACGGATCGCCACCGCAGGCAATGAACGCCCGGACATGGGCGGCGGCGGTATCGCACCCGTCCGCAAACCATGGATATCGCGCAAGTTCTACCGCCCCATCCCGCTCGAAGGCAAAGGATGGCCTGCCGCCCAAGCGTTCCCCGATCGCCGCCGCCGCGCCCGGCTTGGGAAATGCGGCAGGCGCCTTCTTTGCTTTCCCAAATACCCCATGCCGGGCGCGCCGAAAAAGCCGCCGCCTCAGCCCAGGGGTCGCGTCGCCAGGTCCAGCCAGTCGTGGATCTCGGGCGCGACCAGGGGGCCGATCCGCTCGCGCACCCCGGCGTGATAGTGGTCCAGCCAGGCGATCTCATCGCGCGACATCAGCGCGGGCTCGATCAGGCGGCGGTCGATGGGGGCCCAGGTCAGGGTCTCGAATTCCAGCATCTCGCGTCCGTCCGGGCTTTCCCCCTTGCGGACCACGATCAGGTTCTCGATGCGGATGCCGAATTTCCCCTCGCGATAATAGCCCGGCTCGTTCGAGAGGATCATCCCCGGCTCCAGCGGGATCTCGGAGACGCGCGAAATCCTGACCGGCCCCTCATGCACCGACAGCCCGGCGCCGACACCATGGCCGGTGCCATGGTCGTAATCCATACCCTCGGACCAAAGAGGCGCGCGTGCCAGCGCGTCCAGATGACAGCCGGCGATCCCCTTGGGAAAGCGCGCGCGCGACACCGCGATCATGCCTTGCAGGACCCGCGTATAGGGCCGCCGCGCGGCCTCGGAGACGGGCCCCATGGGCAGGGTGCGGGTGATGTCGGTGGTGCCATTGCCGTATTGCCCGCCCGAATCGACCAGCAGCACCTGGCCCGGCTCGATGCGCAGGCTGCTGGCGCGCGACACATGGTAATGCGGGATCGCGGCATGCGGGCCGGTGGCGGCGATGGTGTCGAAGCTGATATCCAGGATGCCGCGCGCGCGGCGCAATTCCTCAAGCTTCACCGCCACGTCGATCTCGGTCAGCGGCAGGGCCGCCAGATCCCGCGCCCGCCCGTCCAGCCAGAACAGCAGTTCGGTCACGGCGGCGCCGTCTTCCAGATGGGCGGCGCGCATGCCGGCGATCTCGGCGGTGTTCTTCACCGCCTTGGGCAGGATCACCGGGTCCGGTCCCTCGGCGATGGGGGTGCCCATGCTTTCGATCAGGCGAAAGACCTGATCCGGCGCGCTGCCCGGATCGACCCGAACCGGCCCCGAGATATTGGTCAGCGCCGGTGTCAGCGCGTCATGGGGCAGGATGGTGACGTGATTGCCCAGTGCCGCGCGCACCTCGGGGCCGAATTTCGCCGGATCGGTGAACAGCGCCACGCGGCCATTCTCTTCCAGGATCGCGAAAGCCTGCACCACGGGGTTCTTCGGCACATCCGCGCCCCGGATGTTCAGAAGCCAAGAGATCGAATCGGGCAGCGTCAGCACGGCGGCATGGGCACCCGCCGCAGCCAGCATTCCCGCGATGCGCGCGCGCTTGCCGCCCGCGGTCTCGCCGGCCACATCCTCGGGCCAAAGCCGCACCGCGCCCACGGGGGCCTCGGGCTGGTCGGGCCAGATCGCATCCACCGGATTGCCCTCGACCGCCACCAGCGCGATCCCCGAGGCCGCCACTCCCTTCTCCAACTCTCGGATCTCGCGCCGCGTGTGCAGCCAGGGATCATAGCCGACGCGGCCGCCATTCGGCAAAGCCTCGATCAGCCAGGCGGCGGGGCGCGTGTCGGGCCAGGGAAGCGGGGTGAAATGCGCCGGATCGACCTCGGCCTTGACCTGGACGCGATAGCGCCCGTCGATGAAGACCCCGGCCCGGTCGGGCGTCACCACGGCAAAGCCCGCGCTGCCGGTAAAGCCGGTCAGCCAGGCCAGCCGGGCATCGCGGGCGGCGACATATTCGCCCTGATGCGCGTCCGCGCGCGGCACCAGGAAGCCGTCCAGCCCCCGCGCCGCCAGTTCCGCCCGCAGCGCGGCCAGGCGCGGCGGATGCCGGGCCGGGTCGCTCTCGATGTCATAGACCTGGAACATTGCTTGTCTCTCTCGTCATGGCGGGGGGCGGTCGGTCGGGGTCAGCCTCGGCGCATCGTCTCGGCGGCGCCGGGCAGGGTGCGTGCCGGCCTCTCGGCCGCCGCCTCGGCGCTGCGGCGCTGCGGCGGTGATGGAGTTCCTGGGTGGTCCGCGCGCGCGAGGCTTGCGCCAGGGCCAGGGCCCGCGCGGGATCGGCGACCAGGCCGGCGATCTCCGGCTGCGCGTCGATGCCCTGGGCGCGCAGGAATTCGACCGAGCGGATCAGATGGTCATGGCCCTTGATCGCATTCAGCCGCCCGCAAGAGAAGATGCGCGCCGGCCCGCCCGGCTGCGGCGGCTGCCAGGGGCTGGCGCGGCGGATCTGGGACAGCTCCACCCCCATCGGCGCCAGGTTGACGAAACCGGGCAGGTCGTCCCCGATTTCGCGCCGGGCCAGGCTGGTCAGCAGGCGCGAGATGATCGTGGCGAAACGGGCATGGCGCCATTTCTGGCGCTGGTTCACCCCATAGCCTTCCAGCGTCGGGCCGTGCAGCGTCAGGCTGTAACTGGGACCGCCAAGGCGCTCGGCCAGCATGGCGATATTGAGGCTGTCGGCGCAGCTATGGACATGGATATGGCCCCAGCCCTCTTTGCGGGCGATCCGCTTCAGCCGCGCGCCCATGGCGAGCAGGCCAAGTATCCGCAGCCGCGCCTTGGCGCCGCCGCTGGCCTCGGCCTGCATCGCGGCGCGCAAGCCCCGCAATGTGCCGGACGGATTGCGCAGCATCTCGGCTGCTGCCCCGGCCAGGCCCGCCGCCCCCACCGGGGTCAGGTAGCGGGTCCGTTCCCGCGCCTCGGCGGTCCAGGAATGCGAGGCGACCTTGCGCGGCGGCGGCCGGGTCGAGATCGGCTCTGCCTCGGCCCCCAATTCGGCCAGGGCCTGTCGCTCGCGCCAGAGGAAGATATGGGTTTGGCCGGGAAATTCGGGAATAAAGAAACCAATCCGCAACATGGTCATGCCTCCGCATCCGGGCATTGGTCGCATGGCGGGCCGGCGCAATCAAGCGAAGCCCGCCAGGAAGGTTAGCCGATGCGGCGCTGGCTTAGCGCGCGGGCGCGTTTCCTGGGATCGGCTTCGAACAGCGCGGCCAGTTGCTCGGTCATCGCGCCCGCCAGTTGCTCGGCATCGGTGATGGTCACGGCGCGCTGGTAATAGCGCGTCACGTCATGGCCGATGCCGATCGCCAGCAGTTCGACCTGCTTGCGCTTTTCGATCATGGCGATCACGTCGCGCAGGTGCTTTTCCAGGAAATTCGCGGGGTTCACCGACAGGGTGCTGTCATCGACCGGCGCCCCGTCCGAGATCACCATCAGGATGCGCCGCTGCTCGGGACGCCGGATCAGCCGGCGATGGGCCCATTCCAGCGCCTCGCCGTCGATGTTTTCCTTCAGCAGGCCCTCTTTCATCATCAGGCCCAGGTTCGGGCGCACCCGCCGCCAGGGCGCGTCGGCCGCCTTGTAGATGATGTGGCGCAGGTCGTTCAGGCGGCCCGGATGGGCGCGGCGCCCCTCGGCCAGCCATTTCTCGCGGCTCTGGCCGCCCTTCCAGGCGCGGGTGGTAAAGCCCAGGATCTCGACCTTGACCTGCGACCGTTCCAGCGTGCGCGCCAGCACGTCGGCGCAGATCGCGGCGATACTGATCGGCCGGCCCCGCATGGATCCCGAATTGTCCAGCAGCAGCGTGACCACGGTGTCGCGGAACTCGGTATCCTTTTCGACCTTGAACGACAGCGGAGTCGTCGGGTTCGCCACCACCCGCGCCAGGCGGCCGGCGTCCAGAACGCCCTCTTCCTTGTCGAATTCCCAGCTGCGGTTCTGCTGCGCCTGAAGGCGGCGTTGCAGCTTGTTCGCCAGGCGCGAGACGGCGCCGCGCAGCGGCTCAAGCTGCTTGTCCAGATAGGCGCGCAGCCGTTCCAGCTCGGCCGGATCGGCCAGATCCTCGGCCCGGATCTCCTCGTCGAACTCCTGGGCAAAGACCTTGTAATCGGCATTCGCCTCGCTGACGGGGGGCGGCAGGTCGGGCGGCGTCTCGGCCTCGGACATCTCGGCCTCGTCGGCCATTTCCTCGTCCGACTGGTCGTCCATGCTGACCTGGGCCTGACGCTCGTCCTGGGTCTGCTCCTGGCTGCGCTCGGCGCTGGCCTCGGCCTCCTGGTCGTCGTCCTGGTCGTTGGACTGATTGTCGCCGGATGCCTCGTCCTGCTCGGCGCTCTCCTCGGCTTCGTCCTCCTGCGGCTGGTCCGGGTCCTCGCCAAGCTGGTCGCCATAGCCCAGGTCCTGGATCACCTTCCGCGCGAGGCGGGCGAAGGCGGCCTGATCGGCCAGCACCTGGCGGACCTGGCCCAGATCGGCGCCGGCCTGTTCCTCGATGAAGGGGCGCCACAGATCGGCGACATGCTGGGCCGAGGCCGGCAGCTTGCGCCCCGTCGCCGCCTGCCGCACGACATAGCCCGCCGCGACGGCCAGCGGCGCGTCGGCGGGGGACTTGATCTGGCCATAGCCCTTGCGGTCGGCCTCCTGCCCCAGCTTGGCGTCGATGTTCGACAGCGCGCCGGGCATGTCGCGGGCGCCAAGCGCCTCGCAGCGCGCGGTCTCCATCGCTTCATACAGATCGCGCGCCATCGGGCCGGCGGGGACGTATCTCGCATGGGTCGAGGCGTCGTGGTGGCGCAGCTTCATCGCCAGGGCATCCGCCGTGCCGCGCGCCAGCAGCACCTCGTCGCGGGTCATGCGGCGGCTGACCTGCGGCAGGCGCATGGTGTCGCCGCTGACGCCCGAGGGATCGGCGCTGAAGGTCACGTTCAACTCGTGATCCTCGGCCATGGCGCGGGTGGCCTCGGTCAGGGCCTTCTTGAACGGATCGGCGGGGTTGTCGGATTTTTTCATGGGCTATTTCTGGGCCAGTTTACCAGCACTGTCGAGAGGCTTGACGGCATGCGCCATGCGCACATATATACACATATGGAAATCCCTCGGAACAGCCGCGACATCCTGCGCCGCCTTGCGGCCGAGGGCTGGGACGAGGTTTCCGTCCGGGGCTCGCATCACAAGCTCCGCAAGGACGGGCGGGTCGTAATCGTGCCGCACCCGAAAAAGGATCTGCCCATCGGCACGGCGCGCAGCATCGCCCGCATCGCCGGCTGGCTGGAGGACAAGGAATGAAAACCTATCTGGCATTGGTCGAAAAGGATGCCGACAGCGCCTATGGCATCCGTTTCCCGGACCTGCCGGGCTGCTTTTCGGCGGCCGACGACGAAAAGGACATCCTGCCGAACGCGGTCGAGGCGCTGGAACTGTGGTTCGAGGACATGCCCCAGACCGAGCCGCGCCCCTTGAGCGCGATCAAGTCGGAATGTGCGCCGGAACTGGCGGGCGGAGCCTTCCTGATCGCGGTTCCGCATGTCCGGCGCAGCACCCGGCAACGCCGGGTCAACGTCAGCATGGATACGGGAACGCTGGAGGCGGTCGATACGGCTGCGGGCCAGTTGGGCCTGACCCGCTCGGGCTTCCTCGCCATGGCGGCGCTGAACGAGATCAAGGGCGGGCATTAGCACGCCCCGGCGCCGGTAGCCTCGGTAAGAGCCCTATGGAACGGATCGGCGGGGTTGTCGGATTTTTTCATGAGGTGTTCCGCCATGGTTTTTGCTCTAGGATATACGACCAATAGTTTGCAGCGTTGGCGAGTCCGAAAACCTCTTTGGTGCTGACAATCTGCTCTGGAATAGCCGTTATACCGTCAGCCGATGCACGGTCGAAGAACGTCAATCGCATTGTGTCTTGGTCCAGAAACTCCCAAATGCCGTGACACACTCCGTCTCGCCAGCGACCAAGATCGCTGACCCCGTATTCGAACTCATTCGACCATTGGTCGGAGCGTATCCGAGCGCGGTAGTGAGATAAGAAAAGCTTCAAGCGTTTTTGGAACGTTGCCTTGCATATTTCCTTTGCCTGAGGCGGCTCCTCGTCAAGGGGATTAGGCCAAGCCAAAATATCTAGAGCAGCCACACCCATAGCGCGTTCAAGCACGCTGAAAGATCTGACAATATAACCGATGGCGGTATATTGCTTTTCCGTAAGCTCGCTGTGATGGGCATAGGCGTCGATCACGCTACCCCGCCTTGACCGCCGCGCTTTCCGGCAGTTCCTCGTCGAACAGGCGCTGGTAGAACTCGGCGACGGTCTGGCGCTCCAACTCGTCGCATTTGTTCAGGAAGGTCAGGCGGAAGGCGTAACCTACGTTGTCGCCGAAGATGCGGGCGTTCTGCGCCCAGGCGATCACCGTGCGCGGACTCATCACCGTGGACAGGTCACCCTGCATGAAGGCGGTGCGGGTCAGGTCGGCCAGGGTCACCATCTGGTTGATGATCTTGCGGCCCTTTTCGGTGTTGTAGGTCGGGTTCTTGGCCAGGACGATGGCGGCCTCGGCGTCATGCGACAGGTAGTTCAGCGTCGAGACCAGCGACCAGCGGTCCATCTGGCCCTGGTTGATCTGCTG
>NZ_JASGGO010000030.1:0-47076 GCF_047605025.1 Paracoccus sp. (in: a-proteobacteria)
CCAGTGAACCAATACGTGGCCGCGGCCGCAAGAAATTTAATGGGTCCCGAGCCTAGCGGTAAGCGAGCCAGGCGGTCAGGGATGGCTAGAAAGTTGGGGTGGGGAGGCGGACGGAAGGCTCTTTTTTCCGCCCCGCCTGAGCGAGCCTTCGGTGTTGCAAGAAGGCGTAGGCCATCATCGACATCAAGGCATGGCGGTGAAGTCCGGTCCAGGACCATCCTTCGAAGTGATCCAGCCCCAATTTTTCCTTGAGTTGCTGATGCGCCTGTTCGCAGATCCAGCACGCCTTGATCGCACCGGCGAGAGCCTTGATCGGGGTGTCGCCGGGCAGATTACCGTTGATCGGATGCTGGTCCACCTCAAACGGTCAGGCCGCCGCTTCATGGACGAGACCCGTGCGCCGGTCGTCGATCCCAAGGCGGGCAAGACCACCTCCGGGCGCTGACCCGCGACGCGGATGGGGCGGCGGCGATCCGCCCGCGGTTGTCTTCACCTATGCGCCTGGGCGCCATGCGATGGACATCCTGACAGGCTTCGAGGGTATCCTGCAGATCGACGGTTACACCGGCGGCGATGCCCTGGCCGAACCAAAGCGCGTGGGCGGCACGCCGCTGACGCTGGCCCATTGCTGGGCCCATTCCCGGGGCAGGCTGCATGACATCCATCAAAAGGACGGCTCCGAGATCGCCGCCGAAGACCTGCGCCGCATTGCCCGGATCTACAGGATCGAAGCCACCGTCCGGGGCCGCTCACCCCAAGCGCGCCTCGCCGCCCGCCAGGCGCGCCGCTGATTGCCGGCTTCCGCCTTTGGCCGAGCCACCGCGCAGTCGCATCTCGGTCAAGTCCCGCCTTGGCGAGAGGCCCGGCTACATCCATCGGCACCGGGATGGCCTGCAAATCCTTCTGACCGACGGCCGCGTCGGGATAGACACCAATCCGGTCGAAAACACCATCAGACGCATAACCCTCAACCGCAAAAACGCACTGTTTGCCGGTGATGACGAGGGCGGCCGAACCGGGGCGCGCATCGCCTCGCTGATCGAAACCTGCAAACTGAACGCCGTCGATCCCTCTGCCTGCCTGCGCGAAATACCGACCGCCATCGCCAACGGCCATCCCGCGTCGCGCATCGAAGATCTCATGCCTGGGGAATTCCAGAACCGTCAAGCCGAAAGCCCGACAGAGGTCACGCACCGCTTGCCCTGAAACCAATCGACCACGCGGCGCTCCTTATGGAGCAAGGCGATGAAGCGGCGCAGCGCCTTGATGTCGCATCCTGCATCGGCAACGACATGCCCGACGCCGACAAGGCCCGTGATCAGCCCTTCAGCCTGCGGGCTGTCGGCTCGATTGCCTGGCGTGATCCCGAACCGGAGCGGCAGGCCGGTGCTTCAGACTTGAGCTCCCATGCCCCGGTTCCCGCAGAAGGTCCCGCCGATGCCCTCCACACCAGCCACAGAACCGCATCCATGAACAGCCGCATGTCCGCACCATTGCGGCCCCGATCCCAGACTTGCCCGGAAGATGAGGCCCGATCCGGTCCTACTGCCCGCAAGTCAGCACTCGCCCGCTGAAGGTCAACTCCGCTGGCGATCTGGAAGCGGAACCTCGGGAACAAGGGCATCCGCGAATCTAGGCGTCCCCTAGCCGCGCCCCAGCGAACGCCAGGCCTCGCCCGCGGCCTCGTGTTCGGAGATGTCGCGGGTGACGGCGCCCGCGACGGCCTGCCAGGCGCCCTCCTCGATCTCCAGGCCCAGCACGCGGTCGGGATTGGTGGGGGGCGGCATCCGCACATGATCCAGCTTGCGAAAGCCGAAACGGCGGTAATACGGTTCGTCTCCGACCAGCATCACGCGGCTCCAGCCCTGCATCTCGGCCCGCCACAGCCCCTCCCGAATCAAGAGGCCCCCCAGGCCCTCGCCCTGGGCTGTCGGATGGACCGCGACGGGGCCCAGCAGCAGAACCGGCTGATCCGCGACCAGCACAGGCCAGAAGCGGATCGCGCCGACCATCACATCGCCCTTGTCGCGCAGCACCAGGCACAGGCCGGGAACCGGCGGCACCCCCTCGCGCAGCCGATAGGAACTTAGCGCGGTGCGGCCCGGCGCGAAGCACAGGTCCAGAAGCGCCTCGACCTCGGGCGTATCGACAGAGCGTTCGGGGCGAAGGGCATACATCCGGCCATCCAGCGAAACGGGGAGAGCAACAGCGCGCCCCCTAGCACGCATGCGCGGGCACGAAAACCGCCCAATCCGGCAGGCGGGCGAATTTCTTGGCCGGGCGCGCCGGAGGGCCGGACCGGGCCGCTTGACCTTGGCGCCATGGCCGGGCAGATCCTAGGGCCAAGCGGGCGGCGGATCGCGGCGCCCGGCAATCGGTTGCGAGGAAGCAGATGTTCTATCGACCCGAGGCCGGCCATGGCCTGCCCCACAACCCGCTGAATGCCATCGTCGCACCACGCCCCATCGGCTGGATCTCGACACGGGGGACGCTGGGCGACAATCTGGCGCCCTATTCCTTCTTCAACCTCACCGCCTATATGCCGCCGCAGGTGATGTTCGCCTCGACCAGTGCCAAGCCAGACCGGCCGGGCAGCAAGGACAGCGTGGCGCAGATCGCGGAAAGCCGGGTCTTCTGCGTCAATATCGCCGATGCGGCGCTGCGGACGCAGGTGAATGACAGTTCGGCCGCCCTGCCCGCCGGGATCAGCGAATTCGCCGCCGCCGGGATCGTGGCGGCGGAATGCCAGACCATCGACTGCCCGCGCGTGGCCGGCGCGGCCGCCGCCCTGGAATGCCGCATGACCCGCGTGATCCGGCTGGCGGGCCAGGCCAATATCATGGTCCTGGGCGTCGTCACCGGCATCCACCTGCGCCCCGACTGCCTGGCCGAGGGCCGCTTCCGGCCACCGCAAGGCTGGCTTTCCCGGCTGGGATACAGTGACTACGCCGCCACCACCGAAACCTTCGAGATGGAGCGCCCGCAATGACCGCCACGAAACGCGGGCGCGACAGCCGCACGGTGCGCGACTATATCCGCACCATCGTGGACTTCCCCAAGGAAGGCATCCTGTTTCGCGACGTGACCACGCTTTTCGCCGATGCGCGCGGCTTTCGCATGGCGGTGGACCAGCTTCTGAACCCCTATGCCGGCGAGGCAATCGACAAGGTCGTGGGCCTTGAGGCGCGGGGCTTCATCCTGGGCGGCGCGGTGGCGCATCAGCTTTCGGTGGGCTTCGTGCCGATCCGCAAAAAGGGCAAGCTGCCCGGCGCGGTCCTGTCCCAGGCCTATGCCCTGGAATATGGCGAGGCGGTGATGGAGATCCATGACGACGCGCTGCGCCCGGACGAGCGGGTGCTGATCGTCGACGACCTTCTGGCCACGGGCGGCACGGCCGCGGCGGCGATCAAGCTCTGCGAGCGGCTGGGCGCCAGGGTGATCGGCTGTGCCTTCGTCATCGATCTGCCTGGGCTCGGCGGGCGCGCGCTCCTCGAAGGAATGGGCCAGGAAGTCCACGCCCTGACCGAATTCGAAGGCGCCTGAGCGGCAGGCGCCTTGCAGGCGGCGCGCCGGCTCTTTAGGTGATGCGCATGGACCAGAAACCGCCCCTGACCCTCTACCTCGCGGCGCCGCGCGGCTTTTGCGCGGGCGTGGACCGCGCCATCAAGATCGTCGAGATGGCGCTTCAGAAATGGGGCGCCCCGGTCTATGTCCGCCACGAGATCGTCCATAACAAATTCGTCGTGGACAACCTGCGCGACAAGGGCGCGGTCTTCGTCGAGGAACTGGACGATGTGCCCTCCGACCGCCCGGTGATCTTCTCGGCCCATGGCGTGCCCAAATCCGTCCCGGCCGAGGCGCGGCGGCGCGAGATGGTCTATGTCGATGCCACCTGCCCCCTGGTCAGCAAGGTCCATGTGGAAGCCGAGCGCCACCATGCCGCCGGCCTGCAAATGGTCATGATCGGCCATGAGGGCCATCCCGAGGTGCTGGGCACCATGGGCCAGCTTCCCGAGGGCGAGGTGATCCTGGTCGAGACCGTGGCCGATGTCGCCCATGTCGCGCCCCGCGACCCCGCACGCCTGGCCTTCATCACCCAGACCACGCTCTCGGTCGATGATACGGCGGCGATCGTGGCGGCGCTGCAAGCGCGCTTTCCGGGCATCGTCGGCCCGGCCAAGGAAGATATCTGCTATGCGACGACCAATCGCCAGGCATCGGTCAAGGCGGTGGCGCCGCTGATCGACGCGCTGCTGGTGATCGGCGCGCCGAACAGCTCGAACTCCCGCCGCCTGGTCGAGGTGGGCCGCGCGGCGGGCTGCGCCTATTCCCAATTGGTGATGCGGGCCGATCAGATCGACTGGCGCGCCATGCAGGGCATCCGGGCGGTCGGTGTCACTGCGGGCGCCTCGGCCCCCGAGGTGCTGGTCAATGAGGTGATCGACGCCTTCCGCACCCGCTACGACCTCAGCGTGGAACTGATCGAGACCGCGCGCGAGAATGTCGAATTCAAGGTGCCCCGCGTGCTGCGCGAACCCGGCTGACCCCTTCCCGGCCCACCCTTTCAAGCGGCATCGCAAGGAAAGCCGCAAAGCGCCTCAGACCGGCCCCACGGAAACCATCGGCCTTCTTCGTTTCTCAAATACCCCAATCCGGCGCGCGCATTCCCGCGCGGCGCCGGCGATCCAGGCCGGACCGGGGCGACGCGGCGGGGTGCTGGCTCCTCTTCGGATTGGGGCCTATAGTCCCGGACGAGTTCATGGGGATGATCAGATGCGACTTTATTCGATGCCCTCGTCAGGCAACAGCTACAAGGTCCGGCTGCTGCTGGCTCTGCTGGGCCGGGATTGCGAACTGGTGGATGTGGAATATCAGACCGAGGCTCTGGACCGGGCCAAGGCCGAAGGGCGGTTGCCCTTCGGCAAGGCGCCGGTGCTTGAGCTTGAAGACGGGCGGCTTCTGCCCGAATCCAACGCGATCCTGTGCTGGCTGGGCGAAGGCTCCTCCTATATGCCCGAAGACGCGCTGGAGCGGGCCGAAATGCTGGCCTGGATGTTCTGGGAGCAGAACCAGCATGAGGGCGTGGTTGCCGTCCGCGCCGCGCTGCGCACCTACCCGCATCGCCGCGCGCAGGCCACGCCCGAACGCATGGCCGAGCTTCTGGAGCGGGGCCATGCGCTCTTGCAGGTGATCGAGGACCGGCTGTCGCGCTCGGACTGGCTAGCGGGCAACCGGGCCAGCCTGGCCGATCTCTGCCTTTACGCTTATACCCACACGGCGGGCAGCATCGGCGGCTTCCAGATGGACCGCTTTCCCCGCATCAATGCGTGGCTGGCGCGGATTGCCGCCCTGCCCGGCTATAAGGGATTGGACGAATGACTTTGCATCAGGGCCGCTTCGGCCCCTCGGGAAACGCGGCATGAGCACGCTTTTTGCCTGGACCGATGGCGCATGCAGCGGCAATCCCGGCCCCGGAGGCTGGGGCGTTCTCATGCGCGCCATGGACGGGGCCGAAATCCTGCGAGAGCGCGAGCTTTCCGGCGGCGAGGCCGACACCACCAACAACCGCATGGAATTGATGGCCGCGATCTCGGCGCTGGAGACCCTGACCAGGCCAAGCGCGATCACCGTCACCACCGACAGCGCCTATGTGAAAAACGGCGTGACGCAGTGGATCCATGGCTGGAAACGCAACGGCTGGCGCACCGCCGACAGAAAGCCGGTCAAGAATGCCGAATTGTGGCAGCGGCTGGACGCGGCGCAGGCGCGCCATCAGGTGCGCTGGGAATGGATCAAGGGCCATGCCGGCCATCCCGAGAACGAGCGTGCCGACGCCCTGGCCCGCGCCGGCATGGCACCCTACAAACCCCAGCGCGCCAGTGCCCAAAGCGGCATCTAGCTGTTTGCTCATCGTATCCGCTGGATTGGATCAAGGATGAATCTGTCCGGCCCTTGCGGATATATTCACGGGGCGTAAGGCCGCCGAGGGTCTTGAGCCTGCGGGCGCGGTGGGTGGTGCTGGCGCGTAACTCCCCGTGGCTTTCGTCACGAACGCGTTTGACGGTTGCCCGCTTGATCGTGCGGTTCATCGGTTCGGCACGCCCGCCGGCCCAGGGTGGTTGGGCTGGGTCAGGGCCTGCATCCCGCGCCATGGCGCCGCCGCGCCGCTGCTCTGTCTCGACCCGCCCTATTGGGAGCACGAGAGCGATTACGGCAAGGCCATGCTTGGGCGCGCCGACCTTCCCCGCCCGGCCAAGCCGCTGGCGGGGATCAAGGCCGCTGCATCCTGTCGCCGAACGATCCGCCCAGGACCTTAGCGGCCTGCGATCCGGCCGAAGGACGGGCCAGGCCGCCGATTTTGAACTGATCGCTCTCGGCATCTCGCAGCGTTCGGGGGTTCAGGCCGGGTTCCGGGACGGCGCGAAGGTCGAAACATGCGCCTTCTCGGGAAACTCGTATCTGCGGACGCAAGACGGCTTTTCTGGACAAAGCGGCGGCGTGTCTCGCCTGTAGCGTATCGCCGCCTCGGTGATGCCCGGCTGTATCAAGGATCTTTAACCCCAGCCCCGCAGTTTCCGGGCAACCTCATCCTTATCCTGCCCGATGCGTTCTGGTGGCGTTCAGGTTGTGGGGCGGATGCCGATTGGATGCGCGGTCCAAAATCCCGGATCGCTTACTTTCATCCCTTGGCTTGCAAGACCCGCCGGGATTGCTGGGTGCTGTATATAATTTTTAATATTATATATCAGTATATTATATACAATTCCTTGACCATTCCGCTTGTCCGGGCCTTGTTCGCGGGCAGCATGCATTTCGGCTGATGGCTGCCCAGCCGCAGGGTGCGCGCGCCGCTAGGACAGGCTCTCGGACCAGACGGCCATTTCGGTTCCACCCGGCTCGCGGAAATGGAAGCGTCTGCCGCCGGGAAAGTCGAAGATCGGGCGAGTGATCTGCCCCCCGGCCTGGATCACACGGTCCAGCGCCGCTTCCAGATCCGGGGCCTTCAGCACGACCAGCGGCGGCACAAGCGGCCCGGCGGCGATGCCGCCGCCGATTCCCGCATCGGCCAGTTCCTGATAATCGGGACCGTAATCGTTGAAGTTCCAGCCGAAGGCGCGGGAGAAGAAATCCTTGGTGGCGGAAAGGTCCGGGGAAGAGAATTCAAGATAGTCGATCCGCATGGCGCGCCCTTTTCGTTCCATATTTGTTCTAAATCAGAACGAGGTCTAGCGCAAGACCGGAGGCATGCCGGGGATGGGCGTCATGTTCTCGACCCCCATGCGCAGGCCAGCGCCGATGCGATGGGCCAGCGCGGACCAGCCCCGCGCGGCCTCGGGCGACAGGGTGCGGCGCAGGGTCTCGTCGAAAAGCATCAGCCAGTCGGGGAAATGCGCGGCACGGACATTGCCGGCGCGCAGATGCGCGCGCATCGGACTGCCTTCATAGCCGCGCTCGTGAAGGATGGCATTGCGCCAGAAGGCGGCGATCCGCGCCTCATGCGCGGGCCAGTCGGCGACATGTGCGGCGAAGATCGGACCCAGCACCTCGTGCCGGCGGATTGCGGCGTAGAAGACGGCGACGACGCGGTCGATCTGCTGGGGGGTGATGTCGAAGCGGGGCGGGATCATAGGCTTTGATATGGCGCGAATGCGGGCGAACGACAAGCGCGGCGCTTGCGGCGGGGGACGGCGGCACTTATAAGCCCGCGCATGTCCAGCTATTGCCGGGCCAGCGCAGGCCGGATCTTTCGAATTAGTCGCCCGGCGGCGTAGGCAAGCCCTCGCCGTCGGGTCACGCATGCCTGCACTATCACCGAAGGATTCCGCCAGATGAGCGATATGATCGACACCCCGACCGCGACGCCGGATTACCGCGACAGCGTCTTTCTGCCCCAGACCGATTTCCCGATGCGCGCCGGCCTGCCCCAGCGCGAGCCGGACTGGCTGGCCCGCTGGGAACGGCTGGGCGTCTATGACCGGCTGCGCGCGAAGCCTGGTCGCGCGCCCTTCATCCTGCATGACGGCCCGCCCTATGCGAACGGGCATCTGCATATCGGCCACGCGCTGAACAAGGTGCTGAAGGATTTCATCACCCGCAGCCAGCAGATGATGGGCCGCGACGCGCGCTATGTCCCCGGCTGGGACTGCCACGGCCTGCCGATCGAATGGAAGATCGAAGAGCAGTATCGCCAGAAGGGCCAGGACAAGGACGCGGTCGATGTGGTCGAGTTCCGCCGCGAATGCCGCGCCTTCGCCGAGGGCTGGGTCGAGATCCAGCGCGAGGAGTTCAAGCGCCTGGGCGTGATCGGCAAGTGGGAAGACCCGTATCTGACCATGGCCTACCATGCCGAGGCGGTGATCGCGGCCGAGTTCATGAAGCTGTTGATGAACGGCGCGCTGTATCAGGGCTCGAAGCCTGTCATGTGGTCCCCGGTCGAGAGGACCGCCCTGGCCGAGGCCGAGGTGGAGTATCACGACCATACCAGCCACACGATCTGGGTGCGGTTCCCCGTGCTGGCGTCGCGGGGTATTTGGGAAACGAAGAAGGACGCCAGCGTGGTGATCTGGACCACGACGCCCTGGACGATCCCGCAGAACCGCGCCGTGGCCTATAATCCGTCCATCGCCTATGGACTTTATCGCGTGGGCGAGGTGGCCGAGAACGCCTCGGCGAAGCCTGGCGAATTGCTGGTCTTGGCGGATGCCTTGGCCGAGGGCGTGATGGGGGCCGCCAAGGTCTTGGCCTTCGAGCGTGCCGGCGACGTTCCCGCCGCCGAGATGGAGGGCGTCCTGCTGGCCCATCCCTTCCGCGGCGTCGAGGGCGCGGCGGGCGAATGGGATTATGACGTCCCCCTGCTGCCCGGCGAACACGTCACCGAGGATGCCGGCACGGGCTTTGTCCATACCGCGCCCAGCCATGGCGACGACGACTATCAGCTGGGCCTGAAATTCGGCCTGCCGATGACCTATAATGTCGAGCCGGACGGCAGCTATCGCGCCGACCTGCCGATCTTTGGCGGCCAGGCGATCCTGACCTCCGAAGGCAAGGAAGGCCCGGCCAATGTCGGCGTGATCAAGCAGCTGGCCTGGGCCGGGGCGCTGCTGGCCAAGGGCAAGATCAAGCACTCCTATCCGCATAGCTGGCGATCCAAGGCGCCGCTGATCTATCGCAACACGCCGCAATGGTTCGCCGCCATCGACAAGGCGCTGGCGGACGGCATGGGCGAATATGGCGACACCATCCGCAGCCGCGCCCTGACCAGCATCGACAAATTGGTGCGCTGGACGCCGCAGACCGGGCGCAACCGACTGCATTCCATGGTCGAGAACCGGCCCGACTGGGTGCTGTCGCGCCAGCGCGCCTGGGGCGTGCCGTTGACCTGCTTCGTGAAGAAGGGCGCGCGGCCCGACGATGCCGGTTTCCTGCTGCGCGACCAGCGCGTCAACGACCGCATCATCGAAGCTTTCGAGAAGGACGGTGCAGACGTTTGGTATCACGAAGATTTCAAGGCGCGCATGCTTGAGGGCATCGCCGATCCCGAAGCTTACGTTCAGGTCATGGACGTGCTGGACGTGTGGTTCGACAGCGGCTCGACCCATGCCTTCGTGATCCGCGACCGTGCCGACGGCTCGCCCGACGGGATCGCGGACCTGTATCTGGAGGGCACCGACCAGCATCGGGGCTGGTTCCATTCCTCGCTGCTGCAAGCCTGCGCAACCAAGGGCCGCGCGCCCTACAAGGGCGTGCTGACGCATGGGTTCACCCTGGACGAAAAGGGCATGAAGATGTCCAAATCGCTGGGGAACACCGTGGCGCCCGCCGATGTGATCAAGGATTACGGTGCCGACATCCTGCGGCTTTGGGTGGCGCAATCGGATTACACCGCCGACCTGCGCATCGGGAAAGAAATCCTCAAGGGCACCGCCGACAGCTATCGCCGGCTGCGCAACACGCTGCGCTTCGTGCTGGGCAACCTGGACGGCTTCACCGAGGCCGAGGCGGTCGCCCCCGAGGCGATGCCGGAGCTGGAGCAATGGGTGCTGCACCGGCTGGCACAGATCGACCACCAGTTGCGCCGGGGCTATGACGCCTATGATTTCCAGGGCGTGTTCCAGGCCGTGTTCCAGTTCGCGACGGTGGATCTGTCGGCCTTTTATTTCGACATCCGCAAGGACGCGCTTTACTGCGATGCGCCGGACGGCCCGAACCGCCGGGCCGCGCGCACGGTGCTGGACATTCTGTTCCACCGGCTGGTGACCTGGCTGGCCCCGATCCTGCCCTTCACCATGGAGGATGTCTGGCTGAGCCGCTTCCCGTCCGAGGATGACAGCGTGCATCTGCACGACTTCCCGGTCACGCCGGCGGACTGGCTGAACGAGTCGCTGGCGCGGAAATGGGACGGTATCCGCCGCGCCCGCCGCGTGGTGACCGCCGCGCTGGAGATCAAGCGCAGCGACAAGACCATCGGTGCCAGCCTGGAGGCCGCGCCGGTGATCCATGTCGAGGAAAGCGAGGTTCTGGCGGCGCTGAAATCGGTGGATTTCGCCGATATCTGCATCACCTCGGGGCTGAGCCTGACCGCCGACCCGGCCCCGGCCGAGGCGTTCCGCCTGCCCGATGTGCCGGGCGTTGGTGTGGTCTTCGAGGCGGCCGAGGGCGAGAAATGCCAGCGCTGCTGGAAGATCCTGCCCGATGTCGGGACACATGCCCATCCCGGCACCTGCGCGCGCTGCGACGCGGTTCTGGGCTGACGGCAAGGCGGGGGTCTTCGTGCCCCCGCCCTTGATCCGAATGTAAAGCGGGCTTGACAAGCACGCGGGCGCCGCAAATGTAAAGCAGGCTTTACATGAAGGTCCCGATGAAGCGTTATCTGATCGACTTTCTCATCGGCATGGCGGTCTATGCCCTGCTGCTGGTGATCTCGCTGCGCCTGCTGGGCCGGGGCGTCGAGAACCCGGCGTTGTGCGTCGCGGTTTCGCTTTTACCGATGCTGGGCGGGCTGCTGGTCTGCCGGGCGGTCATCCGGCAGTTGCGTCGGATGGACGAATTGCAGCGCAAGATCCAGTTCGACGCCTTTGCGCTGGCCTTCACCGGCACGGCGCTGGCCACCTTCGGCTATGGCTTCCTGGAAAACGTCGGCGCGCCGAAACTGTCCATGTTCGCGGTCTGGCCGCTGATGGCGGCGTTGTGGGTGCTGGGCCTGATCGTCGCGCGACGGCGCGACGCATGAGGAACCGCATTCCCGACCTGCGCGCCGCGCGCGGCTGGTCGCAGGCCGAGCTGGCCCAGCGGCTGGAAGTCTCGCGCCAGACGGTGAACGCGCTGGAGCGGGGCCGCTATGACCCCAGCCTGCCGCTGGCTTTCCGGCTGGCCGCGATCTTCGACTGCCGGATCGAGGATATTTTTCAGCCCTGACCCCAAGCGGACAGACCGGGGAGCAAAGCCCCCCGCGCCTTACTCCATGAAGAAAGCGAAGCGGATGATGAACAGCGCGGCCACCACCCAGGTCGCAGCATGCACATCGCGCGCGCGGCCCGTCAGCAGCTTGATCAGCGCATAGCTGACGAAGCCGAAGGCCAGCCCATTGGCGATGGAATAGGTAAAGGGCATCATCAGCGCGGTCAGCACGGCGGGGGCGGCCTCGGTCACGTCTTCCCAGACGATCTCGGAAAGCTCGCGCACCATCAGGCAGGCGACGTAAAGCAGCGCCGGGGCCGTCGCATAGGCAGGGACCGAACCGGCCAGCGGGGCGAAGAACGTCGCCAGCAGGAACAGCCCCGCCACGACCAGCGCGGTCAGGCCCGTGCGGCCCCCCGCCTGCACGCCCGAGGCGCTTTCGGCATAGGCGGTCGTCGAACTGGTCCCCAGCATGGAGCCCGCCAGGATTGCGGTGGAATCCGCCATCAGCGCGCGCGACAGGCCCTTGTTCGCATGCGCCGGCCCATCGGTCAGCAGGCCCGCGCGCTTGGCGACGCCGATCAACGTGCCGGTGGCGTCGAAGACCTCGACTAGGACCATGACCAGGATGACGTGGAAAATCCCCGCCGTCAGCGCCCCCGCGACATCCAGTTGCAGGAAGGTGGGCGCCATCGAGGGCGGCATCGACACCAGCCCCCCGAAGGTGCTGGCGCCGATCGCGATCGAAATCACGGTGACGACCAGGATGCCGATCAGAATAGAGCCGCGCACCTTCCGCGCATCAAGCGCCGCGATGATGAAAAAGCCAAGCATGGCCAGCAGAGTCCCCGCCTGGGTCAGATCGCCCAGGCCCACCAGCGTCGCGGGGTTGTCGACCACGATGCCCGCGTTCTTCAGCGCGATCAGCCCCAGGAACATGCCGATCCCCGCCGCGATGGCCGAGCGCATGGAATGGGGGATCCCCGCGATCAGCCAGCGCCGGATGCCCGTCGCCGACAGGAACAGGAACACGATACCCGAGATGAACACCGCCCCCAGTGCCTGCTGCCAGGTGAACCCCAGCGTGCCGACGACCGTAAAAGCGAAGAATGCGTTCAGCCCCATGCCCGGCGCCATGCCGATGGGCCAATTCGCCCAAAGCGCCATGATCGCCGATCCCAGCGCCGCAGCCAGGCATGTGGCGACGAAGACCGCGCTGCGATCCATGCCGGTGGTTGACAGAATGTCCGGGTTCACGAAAATGATATAGGCCATGGTTAGGAATGTGGTGATCCCGGCGATCACCTCGGTCCTGACGCTGGTTCCATTGGCCGCCAGGCCAAACTGTTTCTCTAGCATTGATCCTCCCATTGGCGGATGGCCCGCCATGACGGGCAGACTATGTGGCCGGAGCTTCGGCACCTATGCAGGCTCCAGCGACAGAGTTTCAATGCTTTGTTAAGAAAACCTGATTATCAATTATTTTCGTGGTCTGTTTTTACAAATTCTTGCCTTGCCTCTGGCGGCGGCAGGCGCATGAGTGAACAGAGCGCGAAAAGAACAAAGGATGCAAGCGATGCGATACAGCCGCGACATGATCGGATATGGCGAGAATACGCCCGATCCCCAATGGCCCGGCGGAGCGAAGATCGCGGTCCAGATCGTGCTGAACTATGAAGAGGGCGGCGAGAACAGCATCGAACATGGCGATGCCGCGTCCGAAGCCTTCCTTTCAGAGATCATCGGCGCCCAGCCTTGGCCCGGCAAGCGCAACTGGAACATGGAATCCATCTATGACTATGGCGCGCGGGCCGGATTCTGGCGGCTCTGGCGCATGCTGAAGGACGTTCCGATCACCGTATATGGCATCGCGACCGCGCTTGAGCGCGCGCCCGAACAGGTGGCCGCGATGCAGGCCGCGAAATGGGAGATCGCGACCCATGGCCTGAAATGGATCGACTATCGCGACACCCCCTACGAGGTCGAGGCCGAGCATCTTGCCCGCGCCATCGAGTTGCACAGACAGATCACCGGCGAACGGCCGCGCGGCTTCTACCAGGGGCGCGCCTCGATGAACTCGGTGGCGCTGGGTTGCGAAGAGGGCGGGTTTGAATATCTCGCCGACAGCATCGCCGACGACCTGCCCTATTGGCATGTCCACAAGGGCAAGCCGCAACTGATGGTGCCCTATACGATGGACGCCAATGACATGCGCTTTTCCAGCGGCCAGGGCTTCGGCACCGGGGTCGAGTTCTTCGACTATCTGCGCGACAGCTTCGACGTGCTTTATGCCGAGGGGGTCGAGGGCGCGCCCAAGATGCTGTCGATCGGCCTGCATTGCCGCCTGGTGGGCCGTCCGGGCCGGGCCGTGGCGGTCCAGCGTTTCCTGGAACATGCCCGCGCGCATGAGGGCGTGTGGTTCGCGACCCGGCTCGACATCGCCCGGCACTGGGCCAGGACGCATCCTTTCCAGCCCCGGCTACGCCCGTCGCAGATGTCGCGCGAACTGTTCGTGAAAAGCTTCGGCAGCATCTACGAGCATTCGCCCTTTATCGCCGAGCGCGTCTGGGACGCCGAGATGGGGGCGATTCACGACACCGCCGGGGGTCTTGCCGCGCGCATGGCGCAGATCTTCCGCGCCGCCTCGGACGAAGAGCGGCTGGGCATTCTTCGCGCCCACCCCGACCTTGCGGGCAAGCTCGCCCTGGCCAAGCGTCTGACGGCGGAAAGCACTACCGAGCAGGCATCGGCTGGGCTGGACGCACTGACCGACGACGAGCGCGCCGCATTCGAGCGGCTGAACGGCGCCTATGTCGAAAAGCACGGCTTTCCCTTCATCATCGCCGTGCGCGACCATGACAAGGCGGGCATTCTTGCCGCCATGCAGGCGCGCGTGGCCAACGACACCCGGACCGAGCGCGACACAGCCGAGCGTCAGGTCATGCGCATCGCCGAATTGCGGTTGCGCGATGCATTGAAATGAGGTCTAGCCCGATGAAACACTTTCCGAAGGCGCCATCCATGGCAGGACCCACGTATGCCGGACCCGTCGCGGGGCTACCGCCCCAGACGAATCTCAGCACCGATACCGCTGTCTTTACCGATGCCTATGTGGTCATCCCCGCCTCGGCGATGCGCGACATCGTGACCAGCTTTCTGCCCGGCTGGACCGGCATGCGGATGTGGATGATCGCCCGCCCGCTAAGCGGGTTCGCCGAGACATTCAGCCAATACGTGGTCGAATTGCAACCCGGCGGCGGTTCGGCCAAGCCCGAGGAGGACGAGGGGGTGCAGGCGGTGCTCTTCGTGACCAACGGTGCGATCGAAGTCACCATCGAGGGTCAGGTGCATCGGCTTGAACCGGGCGGATTCGCCTATATCCCACCGGGCGCCGCCTGGTCGGTGACGAACGGAGCCGGGGTCTCGCGCTTTCACTGGTGGCGCAAGCGTTGGCAACCCGCTGCGGGAATCGGAAAACCCGACGTGCTGATCGCCAATGAACGCGACATTCCCCCAGCCTCGATGCCCGACACCGATGGCGCCTGGGCGACGACGCGCTTCGTGGATCCGACGGACCTGCGCCACGACATGCATGTCACCATCGTGACCCTGAAACCCGGCGGCACCATTCCCTTTGCCGAGACCCATGTGATGGAGCATGGCCTGTTCGTGATCGAGGGTAAGGCGATCTATCGCCTGAACCGCGACTGGATCGAGGTCGGGCCAGGGGATTTCATGTGGCTGCGCGCCTTCTGCCCGCAATGCTGCTATGCGGGGGGACCGGGGAATTTCCGCTATCTGCTTTACAAGGACGTGAACCGCCACGCGACTCTGTGGAAGTGATGCAAGGCGCGGGGGACTAAGTTCCCACGCGGAAGGTCCCTGAATCGGGAATGCCGTCTTTCATCACGTCGTGATTTCAGCGGATCGGGTCCGCTGGAATCCGCATGCCCCCGCCCCTGGCATCGGGCGTAAGTTCTTGATGCAATAGCCTCGGCCTGTCCGCGCAATGTCGCCTCTGGCACCACGTCATCGGCGCCATCGGACATGTCCGAAACCAGATCTCGCCCGCTTCGTTGCGCGGCCACGATCATGCTGGCATCCACAAGCAAACCCAGGAGAGATATTTTACGATCAATGGATGATATGTAATTTTATTGCATGTTGGGATGGCCAGATGTCCCCCCAACAAAGGGCGGCACGGGTTCCGGTCACATCCGGTTGGCCGATCCTCATCGCCCATATCTCATCCGGCAATACTTTGATTTCCAGCCCCACCCCAAAGGCAAACCGGCAGAAAAGGCGAAAAGCCAGCGGCTCGGCGTCAAGGGAAAGCCTTGTTTTCAGCGGGGACGGCCTGCCCTCTTGCTTATCCGCAAGGCAGTTCCTGCCAGCAGGACAAGGCAATGAAGTAGAAAATTTCTCAAGCCGCGCACTAAGATCGACATCACGCAATAGCAGGTGAGCACATGCAGGCCAATCCCACCAAGATGGTAGAGACCTTTGCACTGGTCGCGCAGCCCATGACCCGAGCCGACATTCCGCGCCTGCATGAGCTTTCTGTCAGCGTGGGCTGGATGCATCGCGCGCAAGACTGGGCGGCGATGCTGGAGCTTGGACATGGCCTGTTCGTGGTGGACGAGATCGGCCGCGCGGTCGCCTCGGCCATGTGGTTTCCGATGGGCGAGGATCTGGCCTCGGTCGGCATGGTCATCACCGTGCCGCGCCTACAGGAAAACGGCACCGGGCGCTGGCTTATGCGGCAGGTGCTGGCCCGGACCGGCGGACGCGAGCTGATCCTTTCCTCGACGCCGGCGGCCTATCGGCTGTATTGCTCGCTTGGGTTTCAGACGGGGCCGCAGATCTATCAGCACAACGGCTATGTCGCGGCGCAGCCGTCCCAGCCGGCGGCGGAGCCAGGCTTTCGCATCCGCCCGCTGTCGTCCCCCGGCGACGATACGGCGATCCGGGCGTTGGATGCCCTTGCCTTCACCGCGCCGCGTCGGGCGGTGCTGGATCATCTGCTGGCCGTGGCGGATGGCACCGTCCTGCTGCGCGGCGACCGGATCACGGGCTTTGCCCTTTGCCGCCGCTTCGGGCGTGGCCGTGTCATCGGCCCGGTCGTGGCCGATACCGAAGCCGAGGCGATGGCCCTGATCGCGCCGCATATTCGCGCCCATGCCGGCACCTTCCTGCGCATGGACACGCGCCAGCCCGAGGGGCCGCTGCGCGCATACCTGACCGCCTGCGGGCTGAAGCTGCATGAGGCCGGGACCTCGATGAACCTGGGCGCAAATCGCCTTGACCAGCGGAACCCGCGCATCTACGGGCTGGTCAGCCAGGCACTGGGCTAGGCTTACATCATCCCCATTTCGCCAAGATCGGTGCCATCGACCATCCGCTCATACCGGAAGGGGCGCGGATCGACCGAGGGGCGCACCCCCCGGATCAGTTCCGCCACCAGCCGCCCCGCAGCCGGGCCGATGCCGAAGCCGTGCCCGCTATGCCCGGCACTGACGAACAGCCCCGGATGCGAGGCGACCGGCCCGATCACCGCGATGGCGTCGGGGGTGCAATCGACCATGCCGCCCCAGGCTTGGGCGATCCTTGCCCCGGCGAGCGATGGAAAGGTCGTCGCCAGATCGGCCATGCCGCGTTTCAGCAGCCGGGCCTCGGGGGCAGGGTCCAGGATGCGGATGCGCTCGAAGGGCGACGGGCCATCGGCATTCCAGCGTTGCAGCGAATCCGGGCCGGTGAGGAAACTGGCGCCCAGGGCGTAGCTCAGCTTGGCGCGGCGTTTCAGGAAAGTCTTCCAGAACGGTCGCATCTGCATGATGCCGCGCGGCGTCAGGTGCAGCCGCCCGAAACCCGAGGTGCCGACCGTATAGCCGCCGTCCAGCCGCCGCCGGATGGTGATGTCCGGCGCCGAGAAGCCGCCCGCCGTCACCTCGGGCATGGGCGCGGTCGCGAATGAGGTGGACTGGATCGAGGCTTGCAGGAACGGCACGCCGTGGTGGCGCAGCAGCATCCCGGCCCAGGCCCCGCCCGCGACCAGAACCGCGTCGCAGCCGATCCGCCCGGCCTCGGTCAGCACGCCGCTGACCCGGCCGGCGGTGAACTCGATCTCGCGGACGGCGCAGGACTGGTGAACGGTCGCGCCGAGCCGGCGCGCGGCCTCGGCCATCAGGGGCGCGACCAGCGCCGGCTCGGCCCGGCCGTCGGTGGGCGCATGCACGCCCCCCTTCCAGCGCGGCCCGGCGGCGGGAACCATGGCGGCGATCTGCCGACCCGAGATCATCCGGCTGTCGACGCCATAGCCGCGCGCCATCCGGCCCCATTGCTCCCACTGCGCCAGATCGGCATCGCTGTCGCTGGCATAAATCAGCCCGCTGCGGCGAAAGCCGGTCTCGCCGCCCAGATCGTGATCCAGATCGCCCCAGATCCGCAGCGCGAGGATCGCCAGCGGCAGTTCCCGTTCGTCGCGGTTCTGCTGGCGGCACCAGCCCCAGTTGCGGCAGGATTGCTCGGCACCGATGCCGCCCTTTTCCAGCAGCGCCACCCGCAGCCCGGCCCGCGCCAGCTCCCATGCGGCGGCGGCGCCCGAGATGCCGCCGCCGACGACCGCCACATCGACGCGGGCGGGCAGTCGCGCATCCGATTGCACGGCCTGGACAAAGGGGGTCATGCCGCGTTTCCGCTTAGAAATCCGACACCTTGCCCCAGCTTCCCTGCCCGAAGCGCGAGGGGTGGTAGGGCGCGGGATCAAGGATGGGCGCGACGCCGCTGACCATATCGGCGATCATGTGGCCGGCGCCGGGACCGATCCCGAAACCATGGCCGCTGAAACCGGCGGCCAGAACCAGGCCCGGCACCTCGGTTTCGCCGATGGCGGGAACGCCGTCGGGGGTGCTGTCGATATAGCCCGCCCATTCGGCGGTCACCGGGATATCCGCGAGGCCGGGCAACAGGACGCGGGCGCGGGCCAGGGTTTCGCGGATCATCGCCGCGTCGGGGCGCGGGTCCAGGATGCGCATCCGCTCCATTGGCGTCGGCTGGTCCAGCCGCCAGCGCGCCAATGTCTCATGCCCCGAACGCCAACCTTCCAGCCCGCCGGGGCGCAGCACCCGCCAGCGCCGGGCGAACATCGGCAGGAAATGGCGCGCGAAACGGATCTGCTGCGGCGTCGGATCGACGCGGGCATTGCCCGAGACCGCCAGCGTATAACCGCCATCGCCGCGCCGGGTGACGGAAATCCGCGCGGTATGCAGCGCGTCCGGCCCCTCGGCCCCCGGCCCCACGGCCAGGATCGAGGAACGCACCGCCGATTGCGGGAAAACCACCCCATATTGCCGGCAGAAGGACGAGGCCCAGGCGCCCCCCGCCAGCACCACCATGCGGGTTCGGATCACGCCCTTTTCGGTGACGACGCCGGCGACGCGGCCGCCTTCCAGTTCCAGCCCGCGCGCGGCGCAGGACTGATGCACCGTGCCGCCATGCTTCATCACGCCAAGCGCGATCATCGGCGCGGCGCGCTGCGGATCGGCGATGCCGTCGCTGGGGGAAAACACGCCGCCCTTCCAGGGCTTGCCGGTGGCGCGGCCACGCTCGGCGGCATCAGCGGCGCTTAGCATATGCGTGACGACGCCCTGCCCGCGCGCGAAGTCGCGCCAGCGCGCCCAACCGGCGATCTCGGCCTCGTCATTGGACAGATACAAAAGGCCGCAGCGGCGGAAACCCACGCCTTCGCCCAGATCGGCGACCAGCCCGTCCCACAGGTCCAGACTTTTCGTGGCCATCGGCAATTCGCGCGCGTCGCGGTTCTGCTGGCGGCACCAGCCCCAGTTGCGGCTGGACTGCTCGGCGCCGATGCGGCCCTTTTCGACCAGCGCCACCCGGATGCCGCGCCGGGCCAGGTAATAGGCCGTGCAGGTGCCGACGATGCCGCCGCCGATGACGACCACATCGGCCTGTCGCGACACATCCCGAGTCGTTTCGATATGGTGCAGGGGCGCGGGCATGACGGTCTCCTTTCAGCCCAGATTAGCGGCAGGATCGGATGAAATCTGCCGCAATTCTTTAAAGCCGCAGCATTTCCTTTCGCAAGCTTGGCACCGGGCAGCGCCTTATGCCAGCTTGAATATCTGCGCGGCAAACCGCGCCAGCCCGTCGCCACCGATTGAGTTGGCGGCAGTTTCTGCTAGACTGCGTGGCAGACAGGAAAATGCGCGAAACGGGTGCCCGGTGAAGCTTGACCGCATAGATATCCGCATTCTGCACGAATTGCAGAAAAGCGGCCGCATCACCAATGTGGAACTGGCCGAACTGGTGCATCTGTCCCCCAGCCCCTGCCTGATGCGGGTCAAGAAGTTGCAGAAGGCCGGCTATATCACCGGCTATGCCGCCCAGATCGACGTTGCCCGGCTGGGACCGACCCTGACCGTATTCACCGAGATCACGCTGAAGAACCACCGCCAGATCGACTTCGCGCGCTTCCAGCAGACCATCGAGAAGGTCGAGGAAGCGATCGAATGCCACCTGATCTCGGGCGGCTATGATTACCTGGTCAAGTTCGTGACCGCCGGAATATCCGACTATCAGTCGATCATGGAGCGGCTGATCGACACCGAGGTCGGCATCGACAAGTATTTCAGCTTCGTCGTCATCAAGACGCCATTTTCCAAGCCCCACCTGCCGCTGCACAAGCTGTTCGGCCTTTAGCGGCGGGTGGCGCCGGATCCCGGCCCTGGATCAGCGCCGCGCGAGCGCCGCGGCGAATTCGGGATCGCGGGTCACGCCATCCAGCCAGCCCGGATCCAGCTTTGGAACCGAGGCGAACAGCAGCTTGGAATAGGGATGCTGCGCGCTTTCATGGATGCGGTCGGCGGGCAATTGCTCGACCTTGGCGCCGTTCAGCATCACCATCACCTCGTCGCAGATCGCCTGCACGGTGGACAGGTCATGGCTGATGAAGACATAGGACAGGTCCAACTCGCGTTGCAGTTCCTTCAGCAGCTCGATCACCGCCGCCGCCACCACCGTATCCAGCGCCGAGGTGATCTCGTCGCACAGGATCACCTCGGGATTGGCGGCCAGCGCGCGGGCCAGGTTGATGCGCTGCTTCTGGCCGCCAGACAGTTCTCCCGGCAGGCGGTGGCGCATGGTCGCGGGCAGGCGCACCATGTCCAGCAGCTCGGCGATCCGGGCATCGCGCGCGCGACCCTTGAGCCCGTGGTAGAAATCCAGCGGCCGGCCGATGATGTCGCCGACCGACCGCGCCGGATTCAGCGCGGTATCAGCAAGCTGGAACACGATCTGCAAGCGGCGCAACTGGTCCTTGCTGCGCTGGCGGGCCTCGCCCTCCAGCACCTGCCCGCCCAGCAGCACCTGCCCCATGGCCGGCGGCAGCAGCCCCGCCATCGCCCGCGCCAGGGTCGATTTGCCGCTGCCCGATTCCCCGATCACGCCAAGATTACGGCCCTTTTCCAGAACGCAACTGACATCGCGCAGAACCAGCTTATGCGGCATCCCCTTGGCATCGCGCGGACCATAGCCGGCCGTAACCTGCCGCACCTCAAGCGCGGGGACGGATGCCGCGGTCTCGGCCATGGCGGCAGAGGCATGGGGAACCGGATGAAAGGCCGCCAGCAGGTCGCGCGTATAGGGATGCCGCGCGTCGCTCAGGATCTGCGCGGTGGGGCCTTCCTCTTGCACCTGGCCGCCGCGCAGCACGACGATGCGGTCGGCGATCTGCGCCACCACGGCCAGGTCGTGGCTGACATAGACCCCGGCCATGCCGCCCGCCGCCATCACCGATTTGAAGGCGCGCAGCACCTCGATCTGGGTGGTCACGTCCAGCGCGGTGGTGGGCTCATCAAAGATCACCAGCTTCGGCCCGGCGATCAGCGCCATCGCCGCCGACAGCCGCTGCAACTGCCCGCCCGAGACCTGGTGCGGATAGCGTTGCCCGATATTTTCCGGGTCGGGCAGGGCCAGCGCGCGGAACAGTTCGACCGCCTTGGCGCGGGCCTGTTCCATCGGCATCACCTTGTGGATCTGGGCCACCTCGACCACCTGCTCCATCAGCCGCCTGGCGGGGTTGAAGGCGGCGGCGGCGCTTTGCGGGACATAGGCCACCTCGGTCCCGCGCATGGCGGCGCGTTCGCGCTCCGACAATCGCGCCATGTCCTTGCCGTCAACCACGACCGAGCCCGAGCGGATCGAGCAGCCCGGCCGGCAATGGCCCATCAGCGTCAGCGCGATGGTGGTCTTACCCGAGCCGGATTCGCCGATCAGGGCGACGATCTCGCCCTCGGCGATGTCGAAGCTGACACCCTTGATGATCTCGACATCACGCCCGGAATCGGTGATGGCGCCCAGCTTCAAGTCACGGATTTCAACGAAACTCGCCATCATTCGCTCCTGTCGCGGATACGCACGGGAAGGTTGTCGATCAGCAGATTGACCGAGATGGTCAGCGTGGCGATCGCGATCGAGGGCATGATGACCGCCGGCGCGCCAAAGGGCAGCCCGCCGATATTCTCGCGCACCAGCGAGCCCCAGTCGGCGTTGGGCGGCTGCACGCCAAGGCCAAGGAAGGACAGGCCCGACAGCAGCAGCACGATGAAGACGAAGCGCAGGCCCATATCGGTCAGCACCGGCCCAAGGATATTGGGCAGGATCTCCTGGCCGATCAGATAGGGCGTCCGCTCGCCCCGCGCGCGGGCCACGGTGACGAAATCCATCGTGTTGATGTTCACCGCCAGCGAACGGGCAAAGCGATAGGATCCCGGCGTATAGATCACCGCCAGCACGCCCACCAGAACCGGGATCGACGAGCCGATGCCGGCCACGACGACCAGCCCGAACAGCTTCGAGGGGATCGAGTTCAGCGCGTCAAGAAAGCGCGACAGGCATGTATCGAACCAGCCGCCCAGCACGGCGGCCGTCATGCCCAGCACCACCCCCATGAAGCAGGAAATCACCACGGCGGCCAGCGAGATGCCGACCGTATAGCGCGCGCCCATCAGGATGCGCGACAGCATGTCCCGGCCCAGATAGTCGCTGCCCAGCCAGAACTGCGAGGATATCGGCCCGAAATAGTCCATGTCAACGATCTCGCCCGGCGGATAGGGGGTAAGCCAGCCGCCGAACAGCGCGATGAAGACCCAGAACAGGATCACCAGCGCGGCGACGGCTCCGACCGCGTTGACGTGATAGCCGAACAGGCCGTTGGAATGGGATGTGCGAGCCGTCATTTGCGCAACCTCGGGTTCGAGATGATGGCGATGACATCGGCGATGGTGATCAGGACCAGATAGCCCAGGCAGAAGATCATCGCGCAGGTCTGAATCAGCGGCAGGTCGCGGGTGGCGACCGCATCGACCATCAGCTTGGCGATGCCGGGATAGTTGAACACCGTCTCGACGATGATGACGCCGCCCAGCAGATAGGACAGCGACAGCGCGACGGCGTTCACGATGGGGCCGATGGCGTTGGGCAGCGCGTGGCGCAGCACCATGCGCGGGCGCGACGCGCCCTTCAGCAGCGCCATTTCCACATAGGGCATCTTCAGGGTATCGACAACGGCGGCGCGGGTCATGCGGATCATCTGGGCCGAGATCACGAAGCTCAGCGTGATGACCGGCATCGCATAGGCTTTCAGCAGCCCCGCCAGCGTGGTCGTGTCGCCGGTGAAGGACAGCGCCGGCAACCAGCGCAGCCAGACCGCGAAGATCAGCACCGCCAGAGTGGCGATCATGAATTCCGGCACCGAGATCACACCCACGACCAGCGTGTTCACCGCGCGGTCATAGACGCTGCCGCGATACATCGCCGTGGTGATGCCCAGAAACAGCGCAAGCGGGACCGCGAACATCGTGGTCACCGCCGCGAGCTTCAGCGTATTGGCCAGCCGCCCGCCGATCAACTGGGCCACAGGCATGTTATTGGCATAGGACGTGCCCAGATCGCCCTGCAACAGCCCGCCCATCCAGCGCAGGAAGCGCAGGATCGCGGGATCGTTCAGATTCATGGCCTCGCGCAGGCCGGCCACGGCCTCGGGGGTCGCGGCCTGCCCCAGCAGGATCTGTGCAATATCGCCGGGCAACATCTCGGTCGCGGCGAAAACGATGAAGCTCACGATGATAAGCGTGACGACGGCGATGCCGAGCCGGCTAAGCACCAGTGAGACGACCTGGGAATTCATGTCAGCCTCCGTTGCAGGTGAAAAGGCCCGCGACTCTTGCCGCGGGCCGCCGGTTCTGGATCAGCCCTCCAGCCACAGATATTCGGCCATGGCATAGCCCATCTGGCCGCCCAGCGGGTTCGGCAGCAGGCCCTTGACGCTGTTGGCATGGGCATCGACGTTCGAGATGAAGACCGGAATGCCCGTCCCCGCCTCGTTCGAGATCATCACCTGCATCTCGTCGTAGATCGTCTTGCGCTTGGCAAAGTCCAGCTCTCCCCGCGCCTCGATCATCATCTTGTCGAATTTCTCGGATTTGTATTGGCTTTCGTTCCAGGGCGCGTCCGAACCGTAAAGCAGCGAGAACAGGATATCGGGCGTCGGGCGCGGGTTGATATTGCCGAAATGGAACGGCGCCTTCAGCCAGTAGTTCGACCAGTAACCGTCCGAGGGCACGCGCTGGATGTCGAATTTCATGCCGATCTCGGCCCCGGCCTGCTGGAAGATCATCGCCATGTCCAGCGACGACGACGCCGCTTCCGACGCCACCAGCGGGATCGGCGTGCCGAGCAGCCCGGCCTTCTCGAACAGCGACTTGGCGCGCTCGGGGTCGAATTCGCGCGGCTTCAACTCGGCATTGTGGAAGGGGCTCATCGGCGGAACCGGCTGGTCGTTGGCGATCTCGGCCAGGCCGCGCAGAGCGGATTTCTTGATCACCTCGCGGTTCAGCAGATATTTCATCCCCTCGGCGAAACCGGCCTTGTCGCCCGGCGACATGTCCAGCCGCACGTTCAGATCGGTATAGTTGCCGCCCGTGGTGATCGACAGGGCGACATGGGACTGGCTTTCCACCAGCCGCACCGATTGCGGCTTGATCGAGGCCGCGAAATGGATGTCACCCGACAGAAGCGCGTTCACCCGCGCGCTGTCATCGGGGATCGCGAAATATTCGAAGCTGTCCAGATGCGCCTTCTGCGCCTTGAAATAGTTCTCGTTGCGCTTGCCGATCGAGCGGATGCCCGGCTCGAACACCTCCGAGACGAAGGCGCCGGTGCCGTTGGCCTTGGAAAAGTCGGTGGTGCCTTTCGCGACGATCATGAAATGGTGCATGGCCAGGATCGTGGGCAGGTCGGCATTCGCCGCCGCCAGGGTGATCTGCACCGTGGTCGGGTCCAGCGCCTTGATTTCCTTGAACTGCTCGGCAATCGCGGCAACCTTCGAGCCGACCGCCGGGTCCAGGTGGCGTTGCATCGAAAACACCACGTCCTCGGCGTCCAGCGTCTTGCCGTCATGGAAGGTGACGCCGGATTTCAGCTTGATGGTCCAGGCCGCCGCATCGCCGCTTTCGATGCTGTCGGCCAGTTCCATCTCGATCGAGCCATCCTCCTTCATGAAGGTCAGGCGGTTGTAATAGGCGCAGCAGCGCACATAGTCGGTGGACAGCGACGCCTTGGCCGGGTCCAGCGTGTCGGCGGTCGAGGACGACCAGCCCGCCGCCTTCAGATGCCCGCCCGAAACCGGCGTCTGCGCCAGCGCGGCGGTCGCGCGGCCCAGGATGGTGCCGCCCACGGCCATCGAGATGCCGCCCGCCATGAACATGCGCAGCAATTCGCGGCGGCTGGCGCCACGGCGGATCGCGCTTTCGACCATCGCGTCATCGGCGCGGGTCCAGTTGGTGATTTCCCTGTCGGTCATTGCCTTGTTTCCCCTGTTGATTATGGATGCGTCTGACCCGGCTGGCGGATCCGCGCAGGTCACATGTTCGCCGCGTCGGCCAGTTCGGCCATCGAGGTGAAATGATAGTCCGGCTTGGTGAATTCGGCCGGCTCGATGGTGCCGCCATAGCCCTTTTGCGCGTGACGCCGCTGGATCCAGCAATTCGTCATGCCAAGGGCGCGCGATACGCCGATGTCGTGATACTGGCTTTGCGCCACATGCAGGATGTCGTCCCTGGTCCCGCCCTCGGCCTCAACGAAGGCGAATACCTGGTGAAAAAAGGCGGGATCGGGTTTTTCGGTCCCGGTATCGTCCACCGTGAAGGCGGCATGGAACGGGTGCCCCAGGGCCGCGCTGAAATGCTGAAACGCCCAACGCTGCGCATTGGTCATGGCGATCAGCTTGTAGCTTTGCTTCAGCTTCGCCATCGCCGCGACGGAATCGGCAAAGGGCTTCCAGCCGGGCACCGCATCGCGCAGCCGCGCGGCCAACGCATCATCCGCCGGCAGGCCCAGATCGGGCGCGATCACCTTGTAGACGCGCACCAGATCGTCGGGGAAATGCCCGACATCGGGCAGGTAGCGCGCGGCCCGATACAGGTCCAGCGCGCGAGCCGGATCGAAATCCGCGCCCTTCTCGGCCGCGATCCCGGCCAGGGCGCCGGTCAGGCCGGATTCGAAGTCGATCAACGTTCCGACGACATCGAAGCTCATGTATTTGAATTGCGACAGCGGTTTTGCCGGCATCTGGTGTCTTTCCCGTTGCTACCGCGTCCTCTGGTGACGCCGTTTCTCGGGCCTGACGGGTTCAAGACCGTCAGGCGCATTCCTGTATTCGCGCCGTGGTTCAGAAAGCCTTGGCGCGTATCTTTCCGGCAAACCGGGACCGGAAGAATCCAAATCCGGGACCGGCACAGCATATTGTTCCGTATCCCACCGACCGAACGGCATGACCGGAAAGGTTCAATAACCGCGCAGGCGGTCCACCAGCCCATCGGGGGGGCGGCCCTGCAAATCGGCGCGGATGCCGGCCAGCACATGGGCGGCGCCTTCCTCGGCGACGGTCTGGCTGGCGACATGGGGGGTAAGGATGACGCGGGGGTCGCGCCACAGCCAATGATCCTGCGGCAGCGGCTCGGGTTCGGTCACGTCCAGCATCGCCTGCGCGATCCGGCCACCGTCCAGCGCCGCGCGCAGGGCATCAAGGTCAAGCTGCCGCCCGCGCCCCAGATGCACCAGCCGCGCGCCCATCGGCAGCTTGGCGAACAGCGCGGCATCCAGCATCCCCGTGGTTTCCGCCGTCAGCGGCAACAGGCACAGCAGGATGTCGGTGCGGGCCAGAAAGGCGTCCAGATCGGTGAAACAGGCCACGCCCTCGATCTCGCGCGGGCTGCGGCTCCAGCCGGCAAGATCGAAACCGAAGGGGCGCAGCGCCCGCAGCACCGCCTGGCCCAGATTGCCCAAGCCCATCACGCCCACACGCCGGGCCGAGGCCGGGACGTTGACCCCCGCCCGCCACTCGCCGCGCCGTTGCCGCTCCAGATAGGCGGGCAGGTCGCGATGCATGGCCAGCGTCGCCATGCTGGCATATTCCTGCATCTGCCGGCGGATGCCCGGCTCAAGCATCCGCACCACGCCGACGCCTTCGGGCAGGCTGGACAGATCGAACTGGTCCACCCCCGCCCCGGTCGAGAAGATCAGCCGCAAGCCGGGATAGTCCCGCGCCAACCCCTGGGGCGCGGCCCAGGCCACGACATAGCGCACCGCCTCCGGATCGGGCGCCTGCCCGACATGAAAGGGCATCTCGGGCAGTTCCTCGGCGAACAGCCGCCGGAATACCTCGGCCCGCTCGGGGGTGGACAGGAACAGCACCGCCATCAGCGCAGGGCCGCGCGCACGTCCGGGTCGTCCAGCGTCAGGTCCAGCACCTTGCGGGTGCGGGCGACGATCTGGTCGATTTCCTCTTCGGTGCAGCACAAAGGCGGGGCATAGCCGATCACGCCCCAGGCAAAGGCGCGGATCACCAGCCCATTGTCCCAGGCGCGGTCGAAGATCCGCGTCGCGGGCGCGGCGGCGGCGGGCAGCGGGGTTTTCGCGGCCTTGTCGGTGACCAGTTCCACCGCCGCCAGCATGCCGCGCCCGCGCACGTCGCCGACCAGCGGGTGATCGGACAGGCCGCGCAGCCCCTCCATCAGCCGCGCGCCCATCCTGCGGCCGTTTTCCAGCAGCCCGCCCTCGTAAAGATCCAGCACCGCCAGCCCCACGGCGGCGCTGACCGGATGCGCCGAATAGGTATAGCCATGCCCGACCGCCGCCGCCCCCGCGCCATCCGCGATGGTGTCATAGACCCGATCCGACAGGAACACCGCCCCCATCGGCACATAGCCCGAGGTCAGCCCCTTGGCGGTGGTGATCATGTCGGGCACGATCCCTTCGTCGGCGCAGGCGAATAGGGGGCCGGTGCGGCCAAAGCCTGTGATCACCTCGTCGGCGATGAACAGGATGTCCATTTCCGCGCAGAGATCGCGCATCGCCTTCATCCAGCCCGGTGGCGGCACCAGCACCCCGCCCGAACCCTGGATCGGCTCGGCATAGAAGGCCGCGACGCGCTCGGGCCCGCCCAGTTGCGCGACCTTGGCGCGCAGGGCGTCCAGCGATGCCTGGATGATGGCCGCATCCTCCTGCCCGACCGGATTGCGATAGGCGTAATGAGACGGAATCTTGTGCTGCCAGTCATAGGGCACGCCGAACCCGGCATGGAAGGCCGGAATCGCCGTCAGCCCCGCCCCTGCGGTCGATGAGCCGTGATAGCCCTGCGCAAGCGAGATGAACTGATCCTTGCCCGGCATGCCGCGCGCGTTCCAGTAAAAGCGGGTGAAGCGCACCGTGCTGTCCACCGCGTCCGAGCCGCCCAGCGTGAAATAGACGTGGTTCAGGTCGCCCGGCGCCGCCTCGGCCAGACGCGCGGCCAGACGCACGGCGGATTCCGAGCCGAGGCTGAAATAGCCGGTGGCATAGGCCAGTTCGCGCATCTGCTTCGTCGCGGCCTCGACCACGCTTTCCTGGCCATAGCCCGCATTCACGCACCATAGGCCCGCGAAGCCGTCGATCAACTCATGCCCCTGCGCATCGACGACCCGCGCGCCCTGACCCGAGGCCAGCAGCCGCACCCCCGCCGCCTCATGCCCGCGCCAGCTTGCGACGGGATGGACCAGATGGGCGCGGTCCAGTTCGACCAATGAATTCGACAGCATGCTTTCTCTCCTGTCAGGTCAGCCCAGGGCCTGCGCGGCAAGGGCGAAGCGGTGAAAATCCTTGGGTTGCGGGGCCGGCGTGCCCCGGCTCATGCCGATGCCGCCGCCCACCTCGGCCAGCCCCAGCTCGGCCAGCCAGGGTGACAGCCCCGCGCCTTCGGTCGTATCGACGCGGATGAAGCGCCCGGCGCGGTCTGTCAGCAAAAAGGACAGCAGCGTCCGCGCCTGGCCCGCATCGGCGGCGATGACCGGCCCGGCGACCTCGCCTCGGCCGAAGGGGCGCAGCGCGGCATAGCCCGCCACCGCCCCGTCCCGGCGCAGCAGGGCGATGCGGCCCGCCCGCGACAGCGCCGCGATCAGCGCCGCGCGATCAGCGCCGGTGGCGGCGGCATCGACCTGCGAAATGGCGTCCAGATCGTCAGGCCCGGCCCATTCCACGCCCTCGGACGCGGTGGTTCCGGTCAGGATGCCCTGATGCTGGATCACACGGTCCTGCGTGACGAAACCCAGCTTGCGATACAGCGGCAGGCCGGATTCCGTCGCGACCAGCCGCCATTCCCGGGGCGCGGCCAGCGCCATCGCGGCATCCATCAGCCTGCGGCCCAGGCCCCTGCCCCGCATCGCCTCGCCGACGATGATCATGTTCATCATCCCGACCGGGCCGAAGATCGTCGCCATCGCCGTGCCGACCACCCGGTCACCGTCCAGCGCCACCACGCCCCGGCTGAGGCCCAGGATCAGCGCCCAATCCTCGGGGCGGTGCGGCCAAGCCTCGGCAAGCGACAGTTCGACCGCCTGCGGGATATGTTCAGGCAGGAAGGGGACGATGTTCGGCATGGCGCTTATCCGACGATGACATAGATCTTGCGCACGGTCTCGATGGTCTTCCAGACCCCGCGATAACCGGGCTTCATCACGAAGCTGTCGCCCTTGCGAAAGATGCGCGGCGGCTGGCCCTGCTCGGTCAGTTCGATCACGCCGTCCAGCAGGTGGCAGAACTCGAACGTCTCGCCCTTGATCGAATGGTTCTCGCCCGGCGTCGCCTGCCAGATGCCGGTGCGCACGGGGCCTTTGGCCGCGCTTTCGTCCAGCGCCCAGGTCAGGAAGTCGGGGTCACCCGCGATCAGCTTTTCCGGCGCGCATTTCGAGGGCACCGGCTCGCCCAGGGTTTCGATCTTTTTCAGCAGGCTCATCAGCGTATCCTGTCCAGCATTTTGTAATAGACCCCCACCAGAGGCAGGAACCACGGCTTGCCGCTATGCAGCGGCACCGCCTGCCAGGGCAGCTCGGCCCAGGGGTTGCGGCTGTCGCGGCCCAGGATCTGGTCGGCCATGATCTCGCCCATATGGGTGGCGATCTGGGCGCCATGGCCCGAATAGCCCATCGAGAAATACAGCCCCTCGGCCTGGCCCGCGCGGGGGAAGCGGTCTGCGGTCATGTCCACCAGCCCGCCCCAGCAGTATTCTATCGGCACGTCGCCAAGCTGCGGAAAGACGCGCAACAGGCCGTCGCGCAGGATCTCGCCGCTTTTCGCGTCCGACTGTTGATCCGAGCGCGCCGAGAACCGCGCCCGCCCGCCCCAGATCAGCCGGTTGTCCGGCGACAGGCGGAAATAGTTGCCGATATTCATCGTGTTCACGCAGGTGCGGTTGCCCGGCATGGTCGCGGCGACCTGCGCATCGCTCAGCGGCGCGGTGGCGATGATGAAGCTGCCGACCGGCACGATGCGGCGGCGGAACCAGGGGAAGGCGTCGGTGGTATAGGCCCCGGTCGCCAGCAGCACCTTGCCCGCCGTGACACTGCCCTTGGGCGTGGTCAGCCGCCAGCCCGTGCCCGCCCTTTCGCGGGCCGTGACCGGGGCGCGTTCGTGGATCACGGCGCCGCGCCGCTGGGCGGCCTGGGCCAGACCCACGACAAAGCGGCCCATATGCATCATCGCGCTTTTGCTTTGCAGCATCCCGCCGTGAAAGGCGTCAGACCCCACCTCGCCCGCCAGATCGGCGCGCGACAGCATCGCGGTATCGGGATCGGCATCGCGGTGCAACGCCTCGAAGTTCCGCGCCAGCCCTTCGTAATGGCCAGGCTTCGAAGCCAGCTTCAGCTTGCCCGAGCGGCGGAATGCGCAGTCGATGCCCTCTTCGGCGATGATGCGTTGGATCGTGTCGATCCCGGCGTCGAAGGCATGGTAAAGCGCCCGCGCCTTGTCCGCGCCGAAGCGTTCCCGCGCGGCCAGGTAGCTATGCGCGATGCCGTTGTTCAGATGCCCGCCATTGCGCCCCGAGGCGCCGAAGCCCACGGTCTCGGCCTCAAGCACGACGACCGAGCGGCCCTCCATCGCCAGCCTGCGCGCGGCGCCAAGGCCGGTGAAGCCCGCACCGATCACCGCCACGTCGTAATGCCCCGAGACCGCCCCCGGCGCGGCGTCGGCGAATGGCGGCGAGGTGTCGTGCCAGTATGAGCGGAACTTCATCGTCACAGACCAAACACCCCCGGCAAGCCGCGAATATCGGCGATCTCGGTATATTCGTAATAGGGGTTCGCGGGTTCATGGCCGCGATTGACCCAGACCTTGGACTTGATGCCCAGGTCATGGGCCGTCATCAGGTCATAGCGGAACGAGGACGACACATGCGTGATGTCCTCGGGGCCGCAGCCCAGCTTGTCCAGCATGTATTCGAAACCGTTCATCCGCGGCTTGTAGCTGCCGGTCTCTTCGGCGGTGATCACCGTGTGGAAGGGCGCGCCCAGCTTTTCCACATTGGACATGATCTGGCTTTTCATCGCGTTGGACAGGATCACCAGCGGGATTTCCCTGGCGACCTTGGCCAGCCCCTCGGGCACGTCCGGGTGCGGACCCCAGGTCGGAACCTCGTTATAGATGCGCAGCGCGTCCTGATCGCGGAAGGCGACGCCGTTGCGCTTGCAGGTCCGTTCCAGAGAATTGTGGACCACCTCGGCATAGGGTTTCCAGGCGCCCAGGATCTCGTCCAGCCGATAGGCGGAGAAGTTCTTGATGAACTGCGCCATCGCCTCTTCGGAAAGCTGATCGCCATAGATGCGCCGCGCGGCGCCGGCCATGTCGAAATTGGTCAGCGTGCCGTAGCAGTCGAAGGTGATGAATTTCGGGCGGAAGGTCATGGTCCTGGGGTCCTGTCTGCGGCGCGCGGACGCGCCATTCCTGTCGATCCTATGCCGCGCCCCGCAGGCACGGCCTGCCGTTTGCCGAACGCGGAAAGCATGAAACGCCGTATCGGCGCGGGTGGGCGGCAGCTTCTTTGGCGCCTACAGCCCGCCCATGTGGAAGGCTTTCACCTCCAGATATTCCTCGATCCCGGCGCGGGCGCCCTCGCGGCCAAGCCCCGAGGACTTGACGCCGCCAAAGGGCGAAACCGTGGTCGAGACCACGCCCGTGTTCAGCCCGACCATGCCGAATTCCAACGCCTCGCCCACACGCCAGGCCCGGCTGATGCTTTCGGTATAGAAATAGGCGGCAAGGCCGAAGGGGGTGCCGTTGGCGATGGCGATGGCCTCGTCCTCGGTCTCGAAGCGGAACAGCGGCGCGACGGGACCGAAGGTTTCCTCGCTGGCCAGTTCCATTTCCACGGTGGCGCCGGTCAGGACCACGGGGGGGGCATACTGGCCCTCGGGGGTCGCGGCCTGGGCCGAAACGGTCGCGCCCTTGGCCACCGCATCGGCGATGTGGCGGGCGATCTTGTCCAGCGCGGCGCGGTTGATCATCGGGCCGATGTCGTTGCCCTCCACTGTCCCCGGCCCGACCTTCATCGCCGCGACCTTCGCCCCAAGCTTTTCGGCAAAGGCGTCATAGACGCCCGCCTGCACCAAAATCCGGTTCGAGCAAACGCAGGTCTGCCCGCCATTGCGGAACTTGGACGCGATCGCGCCCTCGACCGCCGCATCCAGATCGGCGTCGTCGAAGACGATGAAGGGCGCGTTGCCGCCCAGTTCCAGCGACAGCCGCTTCACCGTCGGCGCGGACTGCGCCATCAGCAGAGAACCGATGCGGGTCGAGCCGGTGAAGCTGAGCTTGCGCACCAAGGGGTTGGCCGTCAATTCGGCGCCGATCTCGGCCGGCATCCCGGTCACGATATTGATGACGCCCGCCGGTATTCCCGCCCGTTCGGCCAGCACCCCAAGCGCCAGCGCCGAGAAGGGCGTGAATTCCGAGGGTTTGATGACCACGGTGCAGCCAGCCGCCAGCGCCGGGCCGACCTTGCGGGTGATCATGGCATTGGGAAAGTTCCAGGGCGTGATGATGGCCGACACGCCCACCGGCTCCTTCAGCGTCAGGATGCGGCGGTCGGCGGTGGGCGCGGGGATCACGCTGCCGTCGATGCGCCGCGCTTCCTCGGCGAACCATTTCACGAAGGACGCGCCATAGCCGATCTCGCCACGCGCCTCGGCCAGGGGCTTGCCTTGTTCCAGCGTCAGGATCAGCGCCAGATCCTCGGCATGGTCGTTCATCAGATCGAACCAACGTTCCAGCAGCGCCGCGCGTTCTGCATGGGTGCGCTTCTTCCAAGACGCAAATGCCAGGTTCGCGGCCTCGATGGCGGCGCGGGTTTCCGCGCCCGACAGGTCGGGAATGGTGCCCATCACCTGCCCGGTCGCGGGATCGGTCACCTCGACCACGGCGCCGCTGGCCGCATCAACCCAGGTGCCGCCGATCAGCGCCTGCTGGCGGAACAGATCCTCATCCTTCAGTTTGGCGTTTTTCAAGTGCATGTTCAGCCCTCCAGCGCGGCCAGAACGGCCTTGGTGATCTCGTCGGTCTTGTCGCGGCCCGGAACGGTGCCGATGCCCCGCGCGGTGGTGGCCTCCATCGCCGCCATGATGCGGGCGGCGGGGGCGGTTTCGCCCAGATGGTCCAGCATCATCGCCGCCGACCAGATCGCCGCCATCGGATTGGCGATGCCCAGATGCGCGATGTCGGGGGCCGAGCCATGCACCGGCTCGAACATCGACGGCCCGCCATTAGGACTGATATTGGCCGAAGCCGCGAAGCCGAGGCCGCCCTGAATGGCGGCGCCCAGGTCGGTCAGGATGTCGCCGAACAGGTTCGAGGCCACCACCACGTCCAGGCTTTCCGGCGCCATCACCATCCGGGCGCACATCGCGTCGATATGGTAATGCATCACCTCGACCTGCGGATAATCGGCGGCCACCTGGCCGGTGATCTCGTCCCAGAACACCATGGAATATTTCTGCGCATTGGACTTGGTGACCGAGGCCAGCTTCCCGCGCCGCCTCGCTGCCTGTTCAAACCCGAAGCGCAGGATGCGTTCCACCCCCGCGCGGGTAAAGACCGAGGTTTCCACCGCCACCTCGTCGGGCGTGCCGACATGCACGCGCCCGCCCGCGCCGGAATATTCGCCCTCGGTGTTCTCACGGATGCAGAGGATGTCGAAATCGCGGGTCTTCAGCGGGCCTTCCACGCCCGGCAGCAGGCGATGCGGGCGGATATTGGCATATTGCACGAAAGCCTTGCGGATCGGCAGCAGAAGCCCGTGCAGCGACACGCTGTCAGGCACCTTGGCCGGCCAGCCCACCGCGCCCAGGAAGATGGCGTCGAACCCGCGCAGGGTTTCGATCCCGTCCTCGGGCATCATCCGGCCGGTTTGCAGGTAATAATCGCAGGACCAGGGAAAGGTGGTGCAATCCAGCGAGGCGCCCGCGGCCCGCGCCACCGCGATGGCGGCCTCGGTCACGGCGGTGCCGATGCCGTCGCCGGGGATCAATGCGATTTTATGGGTGGTCATGTTTCCTCACAGGTCGATCAGCACGGTCTTTTGCCGGCGGTTGGCGTGATAGGCGGCGCGGCCCAGATCCTTGCCGATCCCCGAGGATTTGTAACCCCCCGTCGGCAGGATATGATCGCGCGAGCGGCCATAGCGGTTGATCCAGACGGTCCCGGCCTCGATCCGGCGCATGACGCGCAGCGCGCGCGACAGATCGCGGGTATAGATGCCGGCGCAAAGGCCGTAGGTCGGGTGGCCCGCCATGGCGACGGCCTGCTCCTCGTCGGCGAAAGGCTCGAAGGTCAGCACGGGGCCGAAGATTTCCTGGGTCACGGCGGGGGAATCCGGGGCCAGGCCCGCCAGCAGCGTCGGCTGATAGAACCAGCCGGGGTGATCCATGCGCGCGGCGCCGATCAGCACCTCGGCCCCCTGCGCGACGGCACCCTGCACGAGGCCGTCGATGCGGGCGATCTGGCGTTCCGAGATGATCGGGGAATATTGCGTCTTTGCATCCCATGTCGCGCCGGGCCGGTGGCCCGACATGCGCGCGACCAGCTTTTCGGCCAGCGCCTCGGCGACCTGATATGCGACGATCACCCGGCTGCCGGCAACGCAAGCCTGGCCTCCGTTGAAGACGATGGAGCCCGCGATGCAATCGGCGGCAAGGTCCAGGTCGGCATCGGCAAAGACGATCTGCGGCGACTTGCCGCCCAGTTCCAGCGTCATCGGCTTGACGCCCGTGCGGGCGATATTGCCCATGATCGCCTGCCCTGCCCCGGTCGAGCCGGTGAAGCTGACCTTGCCGATCCCCGGATGGCCGGTGATCGCATTGCCGGTGACCGGCCCGTCGCCCAGCACCACATTGACCAGCCCGGCGGGAATGCCCGCCCGCACCGAGAGTTCCGCCATGTAAAGCGCGGAAAACGGCGTCATCTCGGACGGCTTCAGCACCACCGCATTGCCCGCCGCCAGCGCCGGAGCCATTTTCCAGCCCGCCATCGACATCGGAAAGTTCCACGGCGTGATCGCGCCGACGACGCCATAGGGCTCATCCACCACCATCCCCAGCGAGGCGTCGCGGGTCGGGGCCAGATCGCCGCCTTCCTTGTCGGCCATCTCGGCGAAGAAGCGGATCTGCTCGGCGGTGACCGCGATGTCGCCTTTGGGCAGTTGCGCGACCGGGCGGGTGGAGCTGACCGCTTCCAGCCGGGCCAAGGTCTCGGCCTCGGCCTCGATCAGGTCGGCCCATCTGTGCATGGCGTGGGTGCGGTCGCGCGGCACCCCCCGGCCCCAGCCGGACGCGGCCAGCGCCGTCCGCCCGGCCTGAACAGCGCGGTCCACCATATCGGCATCGGCGACCGGGATATCGCCGTAAGCCGCCCCGTCCGAGGGGCGATGCATCGCCAGCGCGCCGCGATCCGCCACATATTCGCCACCGATGAAATGGCCGCGCGGCGGGTCGATCTGGTCCGGGTCGAAGGATCGGGTCATGATGCGCTTCCCTGTTGCCTTGCGAAAAGCTTAGCGCACGGGTCCGCGATGATATGCCGTGATCGCGGTGGCGAAAGCGGATTGTCCCGTTTGCACCCCCGCCGGCGCAATTCCGTATCGCCAGGCCGGGCGCTGTCGGCGGCCGCGTCAGGGACATGGCGACAGGCGGCCGTTCGCCGTCACCGTCACCGTCACCGTCACCGAGCCGTTGCGCATGATCGCGCAGAATATCTCAAGCTACCGGGTGTTCATGAGCCGTCACATCGGATGGCGGGCGCGCAGGTCGGCGAAGATCGCGGCCATTTCATCGGCGACCGGACCCGCGCCGCGCACCGCCGCGAAGACCCGGTGCTTCAGGAAGAAGCGCCAGCCGACCGGGACCGAGGCGAGGAATTCCGTCAGCAGGTCATAGCGTTCGCGGGTCCAGATGCGCTCGAAGGCGATGCGGCGGGCGCCGAAGGTGAAATCGGGCGGCGCGGGGCGCGCGGCGGCGGCGCGGCGGGCCTCGGTCGCCGCATGGTCCGGCACGCCGTCACGGATGACGACGCCGTAATCCGTCGCGGCCCGCCCGGGGCTGACGGCCCCGCCGGCGACATCGGCCATGACCAGATCGACCGGCCGGGTCAGCGGATCGCCCCAGCCGCCCGCACCCGGCCCCACCACGCGGATCACGTCGCCGGGGGCGCATTCGACCACATCGGTATTACCCAGATCCTGCGCATCCTCGCGCCCCGGATTGCGGGTGAAGGTCGAGACCCCGGCCTCGGCCGCCCCGCGCAACCCCCATGACGGCATGATCGAACGGTTGCGGTTGCGCGCCGTGACCACGGTGCCGGGGCTTGATACCTCGAATTCCATCACCGCCGACAGCCCGCCGCGCCAGCGCCCCGCCGCGCCGGTGTCGCGCTCCAGTCCATAGCGGCGAAAGCGGATCGGCACCTCGGCCTCGGAAATCTCGATGGGGGTGTTGCGCAGGAAGCCGGTGGCGCCGCCCGCGCCGTCGCTGCCGTCGCCGAAGGGCGTCGCGCCGCCGCCGCCGCCCACCGGCCCGATCGAGGCCATGACCGGACGCCCGGCGCGGTCCACGGTCTTGATGTTCATGATCGCATTGCCGCCCGGCGAGGCCGCCGGCATCAGATCCGGCAGCGCAAGGGCGAAGGCCCCCACCGTCACGATCTGCGTCATCGCGCAGGTCAGAGAGCGCATCCCCACCGCAGCACCTGGGGCCGCGTTCACCACGCTGCCCTCGGGCAGCACGGCACGGGCGGGGCGCAGCGTTCCCGCGTTCAGCCACAGCGAATTGTCCAGCGTGTAAAGCACATAGGTCAGCCCGACCATGACCAGCGGATGCCGCTCGCGCCCGCCGGTCGGCATGTTCAGCGACGAGCCGAGCTGCGGATCCGAGCCGGTATAGTCCAGCACCACCTCATCCCCGCGGATGCGCAGGGTCAAGGCGATGCGGGCGGGCAGGCCATTCGGCGCATCCTCGTCGGCATAGTCGGCGAAGAAATAGTCGCCGTCGGGAATGGTCGTCAGGATGCGGCGGGCCTGCGCCTCGGCATGGTCCAGGATCTGCCCGACGCCATCCAGGAAGGTTTCAAAGCCGAAGCGGCGGATGATCCCGGCCATCTTGCGCTCGCCCACGTTCACGCTGGCGACCTGCGCCGCCAGATCGCCCAGGTTCTGTTCCGGCATCCGCACGTTCGACCGGATCAGCCGCGCGATGAAAGGGTTTTCCACGCCCCGGTCGTAAAGCTTGACCGGCGGGATGCGCAGCCCCTCTTGCGCGATCTCGGTCAGGGCGCGGGAAAGCGAGGCGGGCACCGCGCCGCCGACATCGGTGTTGTGGATATGGCCGACGACGAAACAGGCCAACTGGCCGTCATGAAACACCGGCTTCCAGATATGGATGTCGGGAGTATGGGTGGCGACATGGCCCGCCGTGGGGTCGTTGGTGATGCAGATGTCACCCTCGGCATAGTCCTCGATACAGGCCAGCAGCGGGCCGTAGTCGATGCCGGAATACCAGGGCGCGCCGAACTGGCGGGGATTGGCGAAGGCCAGCCCTTCGCGCGTGACGATCTGGCAGGAAAAATCCTCGGTTTCCTTGACGAAGGCGGAATGGGCGGTGCGCATCAGCGTGAAGGCCATCGCATCGGCTGCGGCGCCGCAGAAATTGGCCAGGACGGACAGGTTGCGGGCGTCGATCATGGCTCAGACCCCTTTCGCGATCAGGAGGTTGCCGAAGCCGTCCACTTCGGCACGGAAATCCGGGGGGATGACGGTGGTGGTGTCGTCCTGCCGCACGATGGCGGGACCGGCGAAGCCATGGCCGGGGGCCAGCGCCTCGCGGTCGTAAAGAGCGACCGTCGCGGGTTGGCCTTTGAACCAGCCCTGCACATGGCCGGCCGGAACGGCGGGGCCGGTCGCAGGCGCGGGGCGGGGCATGACGGGCTTGGGCGTCCTGCCCGCGATCACCAGCCGCAGGTTGACCACCTGGATCCCCGCGCCCGCGCTGGCATGGCCGAACAGCCGCGCATGTTCGGCATGGAAGGCCCGCGCGATGGCGTCGACATCCCCCGCCTTGATGGCGGCGGCATCCAGCACCGTCTCGATCTCATAGGACTGGCCGCGATAACGCATGTCGGCGGAAACGGTGATCTCGCCCGCGCCCGCATGTCCCTGCCGCGCCAGCCAACCGCCTGCGGTGGCACGCAACTCGGCCAGAGGCGCAGCCAGGGCGGCCACGCCATCCGCGTCCAGATCCAGATAGAGCGTGCGGATGAAATCGTTCTTCAGATCCGCGATCAGCCCGCCGAGCGCCGAGACGCAGCCGGGGCGCGGCGGCACCACGACGCCCTTCATGTCCAGTTCCCGCGCGAGGAAACAGGCCAGCATCGCCCCCGCGCCGCCGAAAGCGAACAGATGGAACTCGCGCGGATCGATGCCGAAGCGCGAGACCAGCCCCGAGACCTCGGCATACATCGACGAGACCGAGATATCGACGATATGGCCCGCGACCTCTTCCGCCGGCGCGCCAAGGCGTTCGGCCAGCGGCGCGATCGCCGCCCGCGCCGCCGCGTGATCCACCGTGACCGCGCCATAGCCTAGGTCGCCATGGCCGATCAGGTTCTGCGCCGCCATCGCATCGGTGATCGTGGGCCGCGTCCCGCCCCGCCCGTAGCAGGCCGGGCCGGGGGTCGAACCCGCGCTTTCCGGCCCCACCCGCAACACGCCCAGATCATCGACCGAGGCGACCGAGCCGCCGCCCTGCCCCACGGAACTGACCGCGATCGAGGGGATATGGATCTGAAAATCGCCGATCAGTTCGCCCGTGCCGTATTGCGGCCGGCCGTCCAGGATCACCGCCACATCCGCCGAGGTGCCGCCGATGTCGAGGCTGAGAACACGCGTAAAGCCGCATTCCCGCGCCAGCCAGCCCGCGCCGATCACGCCCGAGGCCGTGCCAGAGAGGATCATCTGCACCGGCTCGGCCCGTGCCTGCGCAATGCCCATGACGCCGCCGTTCGACTTGGTGATATGAGCGGGAACCGTGACGCCCTTGCCGGCCAGCGCCGCCTCGAACCGGGTCAGGTAATGCGCCACGCGCGGCTGCACATAGCCCGAAATCACCGCGGTGATCGTCCGCTCGAACTCGCGGATCACCGGCCATGTGCCCGAGGAGGTGACGACGGGCATCTCCGGGGCCATCTCGGCAAGCATGGCTGCGACGGCGCGTTCGTTGTCGGGATTGCGGCAGGAATGCAGGAAGGCCACGACGATGCCCGCGACCCCCGCCGCCCGCGCGGATGCCAGCGCACGGGCCACGTCCTCGCGGTCGGGCGCGCGCAGGACGTGGCCGGTGGCCTCGGTCCGCTCAAGGATGCCGAAGACGTTCTCGCGCGGGATCAGGGGCCTCGGGCGCACCGAACAGAGGTTGTGGATCTGCGGGATCTTCAGCCGGGCGACCTCCAGCACATCCTCGAAGTTCAGAGTGGTGAACAGCGCCAGCGCCGGGCCGTTCCGCTGGATCACCGTATTGATGCCGACCGTGGTGCCATGGGTGAAATAGCCGACATCCTTGGGCGCGATCCCGTCGCGGGCCCGCAAGCGGTCGAGACCCGCGACGATCTCGGCCCCCGGCGCATCGGGGCGCGAAAAGACCTTCAGCGTGCGCAGTTCTCCGCTGCCTTCCTCAAGCACCGCGAAATCCGTGAAGGATCCGCCGACATCCACGCCGATGCGATAGGCCATTGCCCGCCTCCTGCTCTGTTTCGCCGTTGATTGCCACGGGCTGGCGGCCGGGACCAATTCATATCGGCATGGGATCCATATCCACAGGTTATGATTTCGGCACCGACATGTAATATTCGGGATGCGGCACCGGACGATAGCCGGCCTTTTCATAGACCGCATGGGCGTCACGCGTCGCCAGCATCCATGTCGTGATCCCGGCCAGTTCGGGATGGCTGCGGATGACCAGGGCCAGCCAGACGGACAGCCCGCGCCCACGATGGCCGGGCAGCACGAAGACATCGCGCAGATAGGCAAAGACCGTGTAATCCGTCACCAGCCGCGCGAAGCCCGCCATCCCGCCCCCCGGCGCGATCACCGCCATCGGCAGCGAGCCCGCCAGCGCGCGTTCCAGCCGGGCGCGGTCCATGCCCCGCGACCAATAGGCATCCTCGGCCAGGAACCGCCCGACCGCTGCAAGATCTATCGCCGCGCGGTCGGTGGTCAGCAGATAGCCGTCATCCCGGCGCCATTCGACGGGGGCGATATCGGGCGGGGTGATCATCATGGGCCTCGTGCTTTGCCACAGACTGGCACGAGCGATGCGGCAGGACAGGCCCAAGCGCGCCCCGCGGCGGCAGGGAATTGCGCCCCTAAGGCCGCTTTCGGCAGAATCTTTGGCCGTTGTTCACCTGCTCGGCCGCGCCAGAGAGGATGCGAATGACCGTGGAAACGATCCTGCCAGCCCTGATTGCCATGCCCTTACCGCCCGAACCGTCAACCGTGCGATGGCCGCGCGGCGCCGGCGGGAACGGGAAGCATGATTCCGGCTCAGACCGCGAGGGGCAGAAGGGTTTCGACCTGAAGGCCGTTCTGCGAGGAGAGCGCAAAGCCCATCCGCCCGCCGTTCAGGGCCACGATTTCCTTGGCGATGCCGAGCCCCAGCCCGTTGCCCCGGCCGCGCTGGTCCAGCCGCGGCGGCGCGGAGGACAGCACGTCAAGATCGGTGGCCGTCAGTTTGCCGCTGTCGTCGGCAATCAGCAGCCGCGCCAGCCCGCCTTCGCGCCGGCACTGGATGCGGACCTCCTGCGCCGCCCATTCGGCCGCGTTCTCCAGAAGGATCCCAAGCAGTTCCACCAGGTCGTTGCGGTCGATATCGAGGCGCAAGCCTTCGTCGCAATCGACCTGCCAGGCCAGCCTTTCGCCACGCGCGGTGCGGCTGACCACGGCGACGATCCGGGCCAAGACCTCATCTAGGCCGGTATCCAGCGTCTGGCCCCGCCCGCGCTGCCGCAGCCGCGACAGGCGCAGCTGATAGTCGATCCGCTCGCCCATCTCGGCCGCCAGATCGTCGATCAGATCGGCATTCTCGTCATCGCCTTGGGCGCGGAACTGGTCCGAGACCGTGCCCAGCACCGCCAGCGGCGTCTTGAGCCCATGCGCCAGGTCCGCCGCGCGCGTGCGAGCGAACTCAATGAGACGCTGCTGAGAGGCAAGCAGCGCGTTCATTTCCCGCACCAACGGCTGGACCTCGACGGGATAGCCGGCATCCAGCGCATGGCTTTCGCCGCGTCTGACGGTTTCGACATCACGGCGCAAGGCCCGCAGGGGCCGCAATCCCAGGCTGACCTGGGCAATGGCCGCCAGGACCAGCGCAAGGCCCAGCACCAGCAGGGCGATCACCATGTCCCTGCCGAAACGGGCGATGGACTGGTCCAGAACCGCGCGATCCTGCGCCACGATGATGCGATAGGCGCGCGTGCCCTCCTCGACCTGGAATTTCACATCCAGCGCCATGGCGGAAAGCGATTGCCCCTCGGGGCCGGCGGCGGTGAAATGCACCGGGCCGCGCGGCCTGGGCGGCGGATCATAGGGGATAGTGGAATCCCAAAGCGAGCGCGAGCGGATCACCTCATCGCCCCCCCTTTCATCGATGCCGTCGATCTGCCAGTAAAAGCCGCTGAACGGCAGATCATAGCGCGGGTCCGGCGGCTGGCCGGTCAACTGCACCCCCGCCGCCGAAGGATCGATCAGGGCGGTCAGCAGGGCGGCCCCGGCCTCAAGATCGGCGCGAACGGTGCGTTCGGCGGTTGACACGAACAGATAAAGGATCGCCATGCCGGTCAGGACCAGCGCAAGCAGGATCCACAACGCGCCTCCCAGCAGCAGACGGACCCTGAGCGAGCTTGCCTTCATTCCGCGTCGCTGCCCAGGACATAGCCGAAGCCGCGACGAGTCTGGATGATATCGGGCCCGACGCGGCGGCGGACGCGGCCGACCAGAACCTCGACCGAGTTCGATTCGCGTTCGTAGTCCTGCGCATAAAGATGCTCGACAATCTCAAGCTGCGAGACGACGCGGCCCTTCTGATGCGCCAGATAGGCCAGCAGGCGGTATTCCTGCGGCGTCAGCGGCAGCGGCACGCCGTTGCGTTTGACCTGCATCAGCCGCGTATCCAGCACAAGGCTCTGTCCTATGTCGATGCGGGAGGTGACTTCGCGCGCGGCGCGGCGGATCAGGGCACGGATGCGGGCGACGACCTCTTCCATGCGGAAAGGCTTGACGACATAGTCGTCGGCGCCGACCTCTATGCCCTCGACGCGCTCCTCCCATTGGCTGCGTGCCGACAGGATCAGCACCGGAGTCGCCCTGCCCGCCTTGCGCCACTCCTTCAGCACCGTCAGCCCGTCAAGCGTCGGCAAGCCCAGGTCAAGGATGATGGCATCGAAATCCTCGGTGTCGCCGCGATGCCAGGCATCCTCGCCATCGCCCTCGATCTCGACGACGAAGCCGGCGGCGGACAGGGCGGCATCAAGGCGCTTTGCGATCCGTGGATCATCCTCGGCAAGAAGAATGCGCATGCTTACCTCAACTCCACGGCTTCGCCCGTGCTGGCGACGAAAAACATCTCTCGCACCTCGCCCAAGGGTTCCAGAACGGTCAGGCGATAGTAAAGCACTCCGCCGTGACGGACGAGGGCGGCATCAACGACCTGTCCGGCCGAATATGCGCGCAACGAGGCGATGATGCGCTCAAGCGGCAGCGCCTCGCGCCGCTCGACCGCGCGGCGAGCCGTTTCCTGGTCGGAAAGGCGGCGCGATCCAGGGGCGCGCGATCCAGGACCCGCCGGTCCAGGCCAGCCGTCCCCTCTGCCCGGCCCCATACCTCGGCCAGCCCCCGCTCCGCCACCGAATCCCATATCCCGGTCCGACCCCATGCCACCACCCGGCTCCATGCCACCGCCAGGCCCCATGCCGCCCCTGACCGGACCGCCGCCACCGCGGCCCTGCGCAGGGGCCTGGCCGGGCGCGAGGAGCTGCGCCGCCAGCAAAAGCAGGAGGAGGAGAGTCTTGCGAAACATGGACATGCTTCATCTCATAACCGGAAGAAGATGAAAATTCGCTGACATCGCCTTCAGGGAACGGTCAGGTTGAGGGGCCTATAGGTGATTCCAAATCGACCGCGAAGGTCTCCGGTCAGACAGGATCATCCATGCCCTTGACGTCGAGAAGCGCCCATCCCTCTCATGACCGCGGCCCCGCGCGGGATCATTCGCACGGCGTGGTCTATGACAACCGCACAGCGCGGCGGGCCGGACAACTGCACCTGACGCTATCCCTTGGCGGCAAGCGCATCCGCTATGCCTATATCCGCAAGAACGGCTGCTCCTGCTTCAAGGCCGCTCTGGGCTATCATCCAGCGACCAAGATAACCGAGATCGCGCGGCGGCATCGCTCGCGCTGGTTTTATCGCCACGACGCGACCATCTTCGTCTGGCGCGACCCCGAAGAGCGGCTGATCAGCCTATACCGCAACAAGATCATCGACGGTCGCAACAACGAAGACCTTCTGCAACGCTATCGCGCCGCCATGGGCGAGGAACCTTCCAGCTTCGAGAGGTTTGCCGAGTTCGCCGAACTCGCCGCCGATCCCCATTGCCTGCCGCAGGCCGATCACCTTCATCCGATCATCTATACGCATGCCATCCCGCTGCGCCGCCTTCACGACTGGATACAGCGCATCGTCGGCCCCCGCGCTGCACAGCCCTTCGCAAGGCGCGTCAACGATTCCGCCAGCGCGCCAGTCGAGGTGACGGCCCGCGCGCGGTCCCTGATCCGGTCGGTCTATGCCGCCGATTACCGGATGATCGAGCGGCTCACCTGAGCACTCGTTCCCCGAGCAGCCCCTCCTAACGACAAGGAAAGGTCAGAACATGACCAGATATCTTACCCCCCTTTGCACCGTCGCCGCCCTGTTGGCGTCGGGCCCGGCGCTTGCCCAGTCCGAGATCGCGACCGGCGCGAATGTCTCGGGTCTTTCGGCCATCAACGACCGGATGAACGATGTCGAGGATAGCGTGCGCGACGATTTCTCCCGTTCGGCGGATCCGTCGCGCTTTGGCAATCCGAGCCTGCGGCAGGGGTTGTTCGGTTCGGTCGCCCTGACCTATTCGGGACGCAGCGGCAATACCGAAAACCAGGATTTCAGCCTGGCCGGACGGCTGAACTATAATCGGGGCCAGTTCGCGCAATCCCTGGGGCTGCTGCTGGAATATGGCGAGGACGACGCGGGCAATGCCGATACCAAGGACACCTACGTCATCTACGAGGGGCAATATTACTTCGACGACAACCTCTATGCCTTCGCTCTTGGGCGGCTGACCACGGACGGGCTTGCGGGCGATACGACGGGACTGACCAGTGACGAGATCGCCGATCAGGACGGTCGACTGAAACGCGATGCCTTCCTGGGCTTTGGTCCGGGCTATCGGCTGGTCAATACCGACGACACCACCTGGCGGTTGCAGGCAGGTGCAGGCATCCGCTATACCAAGGCAGTCCAGGTGAATACCGCCCAGGCTGTCAGCTATGATTCGAATACCGAGGCAGGATATATCCTGTCCTCGCGCTTCTATCGCAAACTGAACGATACGGTTTTCCTGACCAATGATACCGATTATCTGACTTCGGACAGCAACGACACGGCAACCAACGAATTGGGTCTGAACTTCCGCGTATCGGACATGCTGGCGACTCGGATCTCTTACAAGACCGAATATGTCTCGGACCGCGCGATCCGCACCGACAACACGCTTGGTCTTTCTCTGGTCTACGGTTTCTGAACCATATCGGCCCCCTTTCACATGGATTGGCGAAGGTGGCCCGGCAGGGGCACCTTCACCATCCCTGACTATCCGAGGTTTCATATGAATTCAGCCTTTTTCATGCTTTTCGGACTTCTCGGCATTGTCGGTCTGGGCGAGCTCGTGGCCTCCAACGACGATGACGAGAACTCCGAGACCACCGAAGACCCTTATGGCGGACGAGAGGTCACCGAAGGAACCGAGGATGACGACACCATCACCGGAACCGACGCGGACGAGGCGATCCAGAGCTATGAGGGCGACGACTATGTCGATGCCGGAGCCGGCGACGACCTGGTATGGACCGGCTATGGCGACGACACGGTGGTGGCCGACGCCGGCGACGACGAGATCTATCTTGGCTATGGCGACGACCTTTACGGTGCCTATGACGCCGATGCCGAGGAAGGAAACGACACGATCTATGGCGGCTATGGCGACGACACGATCATCGTCAACTCTGGCAACCACAGTATCTACGGGGGTTACGGCGACGACCGTATCGAGGATTACGGCGGCACGGTTTATGTCGAGGGCGGACGCGGGGACGATCTGATCCTGTCCTCGGACGATTCCGACGAGGATGCGGCCGACACCCTGCTGGGCGGCAAGGGCGACGACACGATCTATGCCGGCGGCAACGATATCGTCGACGGCGGCGAAGGCGAGGACGAGATCATCCTGAGCAGTTCCTCCACTGGCGTGACGCAGATCACCTACGACAGCGACGACACGATCACCATTACGCTTGAGACCGATTACGACGGCGAAGGCGAATTGACGCTGGAGCAGTCCGGCGACGACGTGCAGGTCCTGCTGGATGGCGTGGTGGTGGCTTTGCTGCTGGATGCGGATGCCGACGATGTCACCAATGTCGTCACGGAATGGGCCGCCGGCTGAAAGCCATGCCTTAACGGCGATCAGCGGCTCGTCTTTGTTCCGCCGATCCGCTGTCTCATATTTTCAAGCGAAAGCGAAAGCATCATGTTTTACAAGGACGACAGACTGGCGCTGTTCATCGACGGGCCAAATTTTTATGCGGCGGCGAAGTCGCTGAATTTCGATGTCGATTACAAGCTGCTTCGACAGGAGTTTTTGCGGCGGGGCAAGCTCGTCGCTGCGTATTACTTCACCGCTGCTCTGGATAACGACGAGTATCCGCAGATACGCTCTTTGCTCGATTGGTTGCACTATAATGGTTACTCCATGGTGACCAAGCCGGCTCGGGAATTCATCGATTTCGCCGGGCGTCGCAGGATCAAGGGCAATATGGATGTCGAACTGTCGATCAAGGCATTGGAGCTGGCGCCTCGGCTTGACCACGCAGTTCTGTTTTCAGGCGACGGAGACCTGCGGCCACTGGTCGAGGCGTTGCAGCGCCAGGGGGTTCGGGTCTCTGTGATCTCGACCTTGCGCAGCCAGCCGCCGATGATCGCCGATGAGTTGCGCCGCCAGGCCGATAACTTCATCGAACTGGATGAGTTGCGGGATATAATCGGCAGGCATCAGGAATGATCGACAGGAAAATGGCTCTCCGAAGGGCGGAGTTGCGATGCTGCTCTGCTCCCTGAGCACTGGATCGTTTGAAGCTGGAGTTTTCGGCTAGCATTTCCTTGGCTGGGTAGGAGCTGAAGACGATGAAGGCATCGAAGTTCACGGAGGCGCAAAAGGCGTTCATCCTGAAGCAGGGCGAGGAAGGCAGGTCGGTTGCCGAGATCTGCCGGAAGGCCGGGATTGGGCAGTCGACCTACTTTGCCTGGAAGAAGAAGTATGGCGGGTTGCTGCCTGACGAGATGCGGCGGTTGAGGCAACTCGAGGATGAGAATGCACGGCTGAAGCGGATCGCGCTGAACTGCTCCCCGATCCTTGGACATTTTTCCGGCTGATTTAAGCTACTGCCTGC
>NZ_JASGGO010000031.1:0-44000 GCF_047605025.1 Paracoccus sp. (in: a-proteobacteria)
ATGAAATCCTTGCCATGCCCGCAGACAAGGCGCTGGTTTGGGCATCGGGCTATGGCGTGCGCCCCTTCGCCGTGGACAAGGTGCCGTATTACACCTGCCGCGCCTATGCCGGACGGTTTTTCCCGAACCCATTCCATGACCGCGACCAGAGCCGTGTTCGCGTACCCACGCTCTTCGGGATGCGCCGCCGCCGCCGCGTGATCCGCGAGGCGGTGCCGGATGCGTATCGGGATTTTCCGCAATACCGCAGCGGCGAATGGGCCTTCATCGAAGGCTACCGCTCGCCAGTCTCTCCCTGCTGATGACCGGATCAATGCCATGATTTTGCATAATAATCGCAAGAGTTGTATACTTAAGATAGGATCATGTCGCGGAACGCCGCGCGATCCGTGGGGGATGGGGCCATGAAGGACGGGCCGGACAGAGAAACAGGAATTGTAACCAGCGGCGAATTCAACGTCGCCGCGAAACCCCGCGTTGAAATCGACATCGAAAAGTATCAGGCGTATCTGGATGGCTCCGGCCTTACGCCCGCGCAGAAGGAAGATTTCCTGCGGGCGCTGTGGTCAATCGTCGTCGCCTTTGTCGATCTGGGCTTTGGTGTCCATCCCGTCCAACAAGCCTGTGGACAAGTCGAGAATTCCCTTGATCTGGCCGCACAGGCCGATTCCGATGGGGTAAGCTCACCGGATACCGATCTCACAACCACATTCAACGATGCCCCGGATGGGGGCTGACCCGGCGATGGCATCGGAAAGGCAGGTCAAATGAACACACACACCAAACACACACAGGAGCCGCAGGCGGCGCTGATCTATTGCCGCGTGTCCTCCGCCAAGCAACGCCTTGAGGGCGGCGGGCTGGATTCGCAGGAACACCGCTGCCGCCAATACGCGGACAGCAAGGGCTACGCGGTCGAAATGGTTTTCCCCGATGACAGTTCGGGCGGCGGCGATTTCATGAAGCGCCCCGGCATGATGTCGCTGCTGGCCTATCTTTCGGCGCAGCCGGGCAAGCCCTATGTGGTCATCTTCGACGATCTCAAGCGCTTCGCCCGTGACACGGAGTTCCATATCAAGCTGCGCCGCGAGTTTGCGCAGCGCGGGGCAAGGATCGAATGTCTGAACTTCAATTTCGAGGACTCGCCGGAGGGGCGCTTCATCGAAACCATCATCGCCGCCCAAGGCCAGCTTGAACGCGAGCAGAACCGCAGGCAGGTCGTCCAAAAGATGAAAGCCCGCGTCGAGAAGGGCTATTACGTGTTTCACCCGCCCGTAGGCTACCGCTATGCCCGCAACCGCGAGCATGGCAAGCTGCTGGTGCGCGACGAGCCTCTGGCCTCGATCATCACCGAAGTGCTGGAAGGCTTTGCGAGCGGGCGTTTTTCCTCGCAATCCGAAGTGAAGCGCTTTCTCGAAGCCAAGCCGGATTTCCCCAAAAGCACTGCCAGCGGCGAGGTGCGCGTGACCAAGGTGCGCGATATCCTCGAACGTCCCACCTATGCGGGCTATGTCGAGGCACCGAATTGGGGCGTGTCCCTGCGCAAGGGCTTCCATGAGGCGCTGATCGACTACGCCACGCATGAGCGTGTGCTGGCGCGGCTGCGCGGCACGTTGCAGGCTTCCGCGCGCAAAGACATCAACGAGGATTTCCCGATGCGGGGCTTCGTGCTGTGCGACGATTGCGGCGAGCCGATGACCTCCTGCTGGTCGAAGGGCCGAAACAGGCATTACGCTTATTACCTCTGCGACACGCCGGATTGTGCCTCCCGCCGCAAATCGATTCCGCGCGCGGATATCGAGGACGGGGCACGGGCGATTCTGCGCACCCTGCAACCCGCCAGCCAGCTATTAGAGGTGGCACGGGTGATGTTCCGCGACCTGTGGAACGCGCGGCTGGAAGAGGCCAGAAACAGCCGCCTGACGCTGGCCGAACAACTCAAGGCGCTTGAAAAGCAGATCGACGGTTTGCTTGACCGGATCGTGGACACCGACAGCGCGACCGTGGCCGCCGCCTATGAGAAGCGCATCGAAAAGCTGGAACGCGAGAAGCGGATATTGGCGGATCGGGTAGAGAATGCCGTGCCGCCGCCGGGCAGGCTGAACGAATTTATCGAACCGGCCCTGATGTTCCTCTCAAGCCATTGGAAACTATACTATAAAGGCACATTCGCCCTCAAGCGGACAGTGCTGAAAATGGCCTTCGCGGAACCGTTGAGATATAATCGGAATGAAGGCTATCGAACCGCTGAAATCACCTTTCCATTCAAGGTGTTAGCGGATTTTTTAAACCAAAAGTGCGGTTTGGTGGAGCCGAGGGGAATCGAACCCCTGACCTCATCATTGCGAACGATGCGCTCTACCAACTGAGCTACGGCCCCACTTGGCGGGCTATCTGGACCGGGGCGGGGCGGATGTCAAGCGGCCCCGGCGCGGAAAGAACGAAAATTCACGCCACATTGCGCGCCGTCGCACGCTCGACCAGGTGCAGCAGATCGGCGGCGGGGCGGGCGCCGGCCTCGCGCGCGATCTCGCGGCCCGAGCGGAACAGCAGAAAGGCCGGGATGCCCCGGATCCGCCAGTGCTGGCTGGCCTCGGGATGGGCCTGGGTGTCGATCTTGACCAGCCGCGCCCGGCCCTTCAGCAGCGCCGCCGCCCTTTCGAATTCGGGCGCCATGGCGCGGCAGGGACCGCACCAGGGCGCCCAGAAATCGACCAGAAGCGGCAGGTCGTCCCCGCGCGCCGCCTTACGCAATGTGGCGACATCGACTGAAACCGGCTTCGCGGGCAGCAGCGCCGCGCCGCAAGTGCCGCATCTCGGCGCCTGGTCCAGACGCTGGGACGGCACGCGGTTCACCTGCGCGCAGTCCAGACAGATCAGCTTCAGGGCGGGCATGCGGCCTCGTTATTCCTCGGGCAGGGCAAAGGCCACCAACTGGTCGCCCACCTGCGGCTTGATGATCGAATTGCCGCCGGCGGTAAAGAGCACATATTCCCGGCCCTTATAGTCGAACACCGCCGGGATCGAGACGGCGGGGGCATCGACCTGCGCTTTCCACAGCACCTCTCCGGTCCGGGCATCCAGCGCCCGCACCCGCGCGTCCATCGACGCGCCGATGAAGATCAGCCCGGATCGGGTCAGGACCGGCCCGCCGATGGTGGGCGAGCCCCAGCTTTCGGGCATGTAGAAGCCCCATTGCTGAACTTGGCCGAAGGGGCGCTTCCAAAGCGTCTCGCCGGTTTTCAGGTCGATGGCGGACATCTCGCCGAAGGGCGGGTTCCAGCAGGGCATGCCCAGCGGGTTCAGGAAATTCGTCAGCCGGAAGCCGTAGGGGGCGCCGTTCATCGGGAAAAGCCCGCCCTCGGCCTCGGACCCGCCCGAAACCAGCGTCTGGTATTCCGCGCGGGGAATCAGCTGATAGATCTGCACCACGTTGGAATTGTTTACATAATAGATGCCGCTCTCGGGGTCCACGGCGCCGCCGCCCCATTGATGCCCGCCCGCCGTCGCCGGATAGGTCAGCGAACCGCGCAGCGAGGGCGGCGTATAGCGCCCATCGTCGCGCAATTCGGCCGCCTTGCGCGAGCAATAGCCGAATGAGGCAAGATCGGCGAGCTTGAAGACCCCGCTCCAACTGTCGCCGGTGGCGGGTTTGGGCAGCACGGGAATGGGCTGGACGGGGCTCGATTGCTCGCCCTCGACATCGCTTTGGGGAACGGGACGGTCCTCGATGCCAAAGATCGGCTCTCCGGTCAGGCGGTTCAGGACGAAATATTCGCCCATCTTGCTGGTCTGGACCAGCGCGGGCACGGTGCCGCCATCCTTCGGGATGTCCACCAGCGTCGGCGCGGCGTTGATGTCATAGTCCCAGATGTCGTGATAGACCAATTGCCGCGACCAGACGACCGCGCCGGTATCGCCGTTCAGCGCGGTGACCGAGGTGGCATGGGGGATCTTCTCCTTGCGGTCGCCGCCATAGAAATCCGGGCTGGGCGAAGAGACGGGCAGATAGACCAGCCCGTTCGCCTCATCCACCGACATGGCGGTCCAGACATTGGCGGTGCCGGTCTTGCCCGGATAATCCGGGTCGATCGAATAGAACTTCCATTTCAGCGCGCCGGTCCGGGCATCGACGGCATGGACCGATCCAAGCGGGTTCTTGCTGTCCACCCAATCCTTGCCGGCCCAGCCCAGCAGAAGCGTGTCCTTGTAGACGGTCGGCGGCTGCAATTGCGACAGCGGGAAATTCGCGTCGGGCTTGTTCCACTGGTTCACGTCCAGGATGCCGCCCTGGCCGAAATCCTGGCAGAGCGCGCCGGTATCGGCGTCCAGCGCGTGGATCTGGCCCGACATGGTGCCGATATACACCCGCTTGGAGCATGGTCCGGTCGAGCCGTCGCTGGCGGCCCAATAGGTCACGCCGCGGTTCTTCAACTCGGGCTGGGTCAGCGCCTTCAGCAGCGTCTTGGGGTCATAGGTCCACTTGACCTTGCCGGTATCCGGCTCGACCGCGATCACCCGATAGAACGGCGTCCCGATATAGACCGTATCGTTCGCGACGATGGGCGTGGCCGACCAGACCGTGCCCGGAAGCTCGCCCTTGCCGTTCGCGACATCGCCCGTATGCAGTTCCCAGACCTTTTCCAGCTTGCCCACGTTCTCGGGCGTGATCTGGGTCGAGCGCGAGAATTTCTGCGCCATCTTGTCGCCGTGAAAGCCGGTCCATTCGGCTTGCTGGGCCAAAGCGGGGGACGCGGACAGGCATAGCGCCATTGCCAGGATACGCATGGATGTCACCTCGCGACCAGGATGAACAGAAGCCAGCACAACAGCATCGCAAGCACCGCGGTCAGCACCAGATGGCTTTCCAGGAACCAGGCGGCAAGCGCGGTCAGCAGCCCGCCGATCAGGACCAGCACCGTCAGGCAGGTGCGCAGGCCCCCCGGCCGCAATGCCGCCAGGGCCAGCGCGGCCAGGGTCAGCGCCGCGCAACCGAAAAGCGACAACCCCGCCCCCGAGGTCCAGGCCACGCCCGAACCGTGCCAAAGGAATTCGGCCAGTGCGCCCAGCAGGGCAATCCCGGCCGGGACCGCCATGATGCGCGCCGCCAACTGCGCGCGGGGCAGATTGGCGTATTGAGGCTGGATTGTCGTCGCCATCTTTCCATCCCTCTGTTTTGTGGCAGATACGGGCTGTCACCTTGCGCCGCATCCCAAAGCGTTAACGTAAACGCAAGCGGCGGAACAAGAGTTTCGGCCCGCTGCGGACAAGGGCCCGATCCCCTGCCGCAATTTGCGGCGGCGGCCAGCGGATGGAGCGAATGAAAAAGCCGCATCCTGGGGATGCGGCCTGATCGATGGGCTATTCGGCCAGCTCGGCATAGCTTTCCAGCGGCGGACAGGTGCAAACCAGATTGCGGTCGCCATAGACATTGTCCACCCGCCCCACCGGAGGCCAATACTTGTCCACCCGGAACGCGCCCGGCGGAAAGCAGCCCTGCTCGCGCGAATAGGCACGGTCCCAGTCGGCGACCAGATCCTCGACCGTATGGGGGGCATGGCGCAAGGGACTGTCCTCGGGCGCGATGCGGCCCTGAGCGACCTCGGTGATCTCGTCGCGGATGGCGAGGAATGCGGTGATCAGGCGGTCGATCTCGGCCTTGGTTTCGGATTCGGTCGGCTCGACCATCAGCGTCCCCGCGACCGGCCAACTCATGGTGGGTGCATGAAAGCCGTTGTCGATCAGTCGCTTGGCGATATCGTCCACGGTCACGCCATGCTCGGCAAAGGGGCGCGTGTCCAGGATGCATTCATGCGCGACCCTGCCGCGATTGCCCATGAACAGCACAGGATAGGCCCCGGCCAGCCGGCTTGCGATGTAATTCGCGTTCAGGATCGCCACGCGGGTCGCCTGGGTCAGCCCCGCGCCACCCATCATCAGGATATAGGCCCAGGAAATCAGCAGGATCGAGGCGCTGCCCCAGGGCGCCGCCGAAACCGCGCCCTCATCGCCCGTCCTCGGATCGGCGGGCAGATAGGGCGCCAGATGCGCCTTGACCCCGATCGGCCCCATACCGGGACCGCCGCCGCCATGCGGGATGGCGAAGGTCTTGTGCAGGTTCAGGTGGCTGACATCGCCGCCGATGGCGCCGGGCTGGACCAGCCCCACCAGCGCGTTCATGTTCGCGCCGTCGATATAGACCTGCCCGCCATGGCGATGGGTGATGTCGCAGACCTCGCGCACGGTGTCCTCGAACACGCCATGCGTGCTGGGATAGGTGATCATCACCGCCGCCAGCCGGTCGCCGGCCTTGGCGGCCTTCTCGGCGAAATCCTCGACATCGATATCGCCGTTCGGCGCCGATTTCACCACCACGACCTTCATGCCGCACATCTGGGCGCTGGCCGGGTTGGTGCCATGCGCGCTGACGGGGATCAGGCAGATGTCGCGGGTCTCGCCCCGCGCCTTGTGATAGGCGGCGATGGTCAGCAGCCCCGCATATTCCCCCTGCGCGCCGCTGTTCGGCTGCAAGGAAAACGCGTCATAGCCGGTGATGGCGCAAAGCTTCTCGGTCAGGTCGGCGAAGACCTCGTGATAGCCGGCGGCCTGGTCCTCGGGGGCGAAGGGATGGAGCGCGCCGAATTCGGGCCAGGTGATGGGCATCATCTCGGCCGCCGCATTCAGCTTCATCGTGCAGGAACCCAGCGGAATCATCGCCCGGTCCAGCGCCAGGTCGCGATCCGAAAGGCGTCGCATATAGCGCATCATCTCGGATTCGGCGCGGTTCATGTGAAAGACCGGATGCGTCAGGTAATCGCTTTCCCGCAGCAATGCGTCCGGGATGGCGGGGGCAGTCGCCGCGACAGCCGGCTCGGCGATCCCGAAGGAATCCAGCACCCGCGAGATGACGCCGGCATCGGTCGTCTCATCGACGCTGATGCCCACGCGGTCGCGCCCGACACAGCGCAGGTTGATGCCGCGATGCCGCGCGGCGGCCATGATGCCGGCCTGCCCCACGCCCACGCGGACGGTGATGGTGTCAAAGAAGGCGCCCGGCTCGACCTCGGCCCCGGCGGCGCGCAGGGCATCGGCCAGGGTCACCGCGTTCAGATGCACCCGCTGGGCGATGGCGCGCAACCCCACGGGACCATGGAACACCGCATAGAACGACGCCATCACCGCCAGCAGCGCCTGCGCCGTGCAGACATTGCTGGTCGCCTTCTCGCGCCGGATATGCTGCTCGCGGGTTTGCAGCGACAGGCGATAGGCTTTGTTGCCCTTGGCATCGATGGAAACGCCGACGATGCGGCCGGGCATGGCGCGCTTCATCTCGTCCCGGCAAGCCATGAAAGCGGCATGTGGCCCGCCATAGCCCATCGGCACACCGAACCGCTGGGCGCTGCCCACGGCGATATCGGCCCCCATCGCGCCCGGCTCCTTCAGCACGCAAAGCGCCAGAAGATCGGTCGCCACCACGGCCACCGCACCCGCCTGATGCAGTGCCGCGATCTGCTCGGAGTAATCCCGCAACCCGCCGAATGTGCCCGGATACTGAAAGATCGCCCCGAACACCGCCTTGGGATCGCAATCCCCGCCCCGGACGATCTCGATCCCCAGGGGCGCGGCGCGGGTCTCGATCACCGCGACGGTCTGCGGATGCAGGGCCTCATCGACATAGAATGCGCGCGCCTTCGATTTCGACACCCGCTGCGCCATGGCCATCGCCTCGGCGGCGGCGGTCGCCTCGTCCAGCAGGCTGGCATTGGCCACGGGCAGGCCGGTCAGGTCCGCCACCATGGTCTGGAAATTCAACAGCGCCTCCAGGCGCCCCTGGGCGATCTCGGGCTGATAGGGGGTATAGGCGGTATACCAGGCCGGGTTCTCCAGGATGTTGCGCTGGATCGCGGGCGGCGTGACGGTGCCGTGATAGCCCTGCCCGATCAGGCTGGTCATGACCCTGTTCTTCCCCGCCACCTCGCGCATGCGACCCAGCAGCGCCGCCTCGGACAGCGCGGACCAGTCCAGCGCCTGCTCCTGGCGGATGCGGGCGGGCACGGTCTGGGCGATCAACTCGTCCAGGCTCTCCGCCCCCACCGCCTTCAACATCTCGGCCATCTCGGCCGGAGAAGGTCCGATATGGCGGCGGTTGGCGAAATCGTCGGGGTTATAGTCGGTCGGCTTCCACTTGCCCATCACTGGCCTCGATACGTCAATATTCAGATTTCCTTCGGACCCGCGCGGATGCCGCAAGACCCGGATCCCAAACCCTCAAGCTCTTTCTTGCCGAAATATCCTCGGGGGGTCCGGGGGGCAGACAGCCCCCCGGCTTCCGCCGGGCCGCAAGGCCCGGCACATGATCAGCCGATCAGCGCCTCATAGCCCGCTTCGTCCATGAAGCCCGACAGATCGACCGCGACGGGCCTGATGCGAAAGAACCAGGCGCCCATCGGATCCTCGTTCACCGCGCCGGGACTATCGGGCAGAGCCTCGTTGACCGCGGTGATCACGCCCGCCACCGGAGCCACGATGTCCGAGGCCGCCTTGACCGATTCGATCACCACGATCTCCTCGCCCGCCTCGACCTCGCGCCCGACCTCGGGCAGCTCGATGAATACCACATCGCCCAGTTGCTCGCTGGCATGGGCGGTGATGCCGACGGTGATCTCGTCGCCCTCCTGCCGCAGCCATTCGTGATCTTCGGTATATTTCAGCATCTCTGGCCCCTTAACGCTTGTAGCCGGGTTGGTGGAAAGGAAGCGGCGTCACATGGACCGGGATGCGCTTGCCGCGCAGTTCGGCCCAGACGGTGGCGCCGTCGGCCAGCCCCCGCGGCAGCCGCGCCATGGCGATGGGACCACCGACCGACGGCCCGAACCCGCCCGAACAGACCCGCCCGAGGGCCGCGCCGCCCTCGGGCGCCTCGAAAATCTCGACGCCCTCGCGGATCGGCGCGCGGCCCTCGGGGCGCAGGCCCCGGCGCAGCCGCGTCGGACCCTCGGCCAGTTCCGCCAGAATTCCGGCGGCCCCCGGAAAGCCTCCCTCGCGCGCGCCGCCCAGGCGGCGGACCTTGGGAATGGACCAACCCAGCCCGGCCTCGGCGGGGCTGGTGTCGGGATCCATGTCATGGCCGTAAAGCGGCATTCCCGCCTCAAGCCGCAGGCTGTCGCGCGCGCCCAGCCCAATCGGCGCCACCTCGGGCAAGGCCAGAAGCGCCTCGGCCAGAACCTGCGCCTGCTCGTCGGGGACCGAGATTTCGAACCCGTCCTCACCCGTATAGCCCGAGCGGCTGACCCACAGGACACCGCCCTGCCAGTCGAACTCCGCCACATCCATGAACCTCATCGCGGCGACGCTCGGCACCAGCGCGGCCAGCACCGCCTCGGCGGCCGGCCCCTGAAGGGCCAGCAGCGCGCGGTCGGCCACCGGCGCGACCTCGATCCCCCGCGCCTCAAGCCTGCGCAGATGGGCGATGTCCTGCGCGACGCAGGCGGCGTTGACGACCAGCAGCAGATGGTCGCCCTTGTTGGCGATCATCAGGTCGTCAAGGATCCCCCCTTCGGCATCCGTGAACAGGCCATATCGCTGCCGTCCCGGCTTCAGCCCGACGATATCGGCGGGCACCAGGCTTTCCAGCGCCGCCGCCGCGTCCGGCCCGCGCAGGATGACCTGGCCCATATGGCTCACGTCGAAAAGCCCGGCATGGGCGCGGGTGTGCAGATGCTCGCCCAGCACGCCCATGGGATATTGCACCGGCATTTCCCAGCCGGCAAAGGGCACCATCCTGGCGCCTTCGGCCAGATGCAGGTCGTAAAGTTTCGTGCGCCGAAGTTCGGCCATGGGCATCCCCTGTTTGGCGGACGGACCCGTTCCGGCCGCTTCAGATGCCCCCTCTGTCCCTACCCCTGCGGGGGCGCCTGAGATCGTTATCCCTTCGGCGGGCGACGGATCGCCACTCTCCAGATCCTTTGACGGAAACGGTTCCTTGTGCCTGAGAGTTTCCTGGGGCGGTTGCTCCTTCGGCCCCGGCATGGCGCCGGTGTCTCCCGATTTCCGGCCTTGGTGGTAGCGGCGGCGCGGCATTCTGGCAAGAACATTTCGCCACGCCGTCGCACCGCTTTCAGGATCGGCACCGGGGTGCCTCACATCGTGGCGTTCGATGCCCCGCCATCCAGCAGGATGTTCTGGCCGATCATGAAGCGCGCATGCTGGCTGCACAGAAAGGCGCAGGTGGCACCGAAATCCTGCGCCGTGCCGTAGCTATGGGTCGGGATGGTGCGCTCGCGCCGCCGGCGGGCTTCCTCGATGCCGATGCCCTCGGCCTTGGCTACGCCCGCATCCAGGCTTTCGGCGCGGTCCGTGGCATGGATGCCGGGCAGAAGGTTGTTCACCACGACCCCATGCGGCGCGACCTGGCGCGACATGCCCGCGACAAAGCCGGTCAGCCCGGCACGGGCGGTGTTCGACAGCCCCAGGATGGCGATGGGCGTCTTGACCGATTGCGAGGTGATGTTGACCACCCGCCCCCAGCCCCGCTCGATCATCCCCGGCACCAGGGCCTGCATCAGCGCCACGGCGGTCAGCATGTTGGCGTCGATGGCCTTGATGAAATCGTCGCGCGACCAGTCGGTCCAATTTCCGGGCGGCGGGCCGCCCGCGTTGCTGACCAGGATATCGGCCTGACCGCCCAGCGCCTTCAGCACGGCGGCGCGGCCCTCTTCGGTGGTGATGTCGGCGGCGACGGGCGTGACCCTGACGCCATGTTTCGCCGCGATCTCCTCCGCCGTCGCCTCAAGCGCGGCGGCGCCACGAGCGTTGATGACCAGATCCACCCCAGCCTCGGCCAGCGCCTCGGCGCAGCCCCGGCCCAGGCCCTTCGACGCCGCGCAGACCAGACCCGTCTTGCCCCTGATCCCCAGATCCATCGCTTACCTCCTGTTCGTTCGCGCGACAGGGAAGCGCGGGCCAGGGCGTTTGTCCAGTCAGGCCGGCTCGAAAAGCTTCAGACTGCCCGCCAGCAGAACCGCCTGACTGCGCCGCCGTGCGTTGATCTTGGAAAGGATCGCGGTCAGATGCGTCTTGACGGTCGCCTCGGCGATGGACAGTTCGGCGCCGATCTCCTTGTTCGTCTTGCCCTGGCAGATCAGCCGCAGGATGGTCATCTGCTGCGGCGTCAGGCTGGCGAAGCGCCGGGCCAGTTTCACCCGCGCGGCATCCTCGGCGCCAGGACCGGGGCGATAGCTGTCAGGCGTGACATGCTCGCCCCGCCACATGCGGCGCAGGCTGTCCACCAGCGCCTCGCGGCCCAGCGACTTGCTCAGATAGCCCTGCGCACCCGCCGCCATCGCGGCCGAGATCATCGCATCCTCAAGCTCGGCCGAGATCATCGTGATCGGCACGTCCGGGATCTGCCGGCGCAGGATCACCAGCCCCTCGGCGCCGCGCGCATCGGGCAGGTTCAGGTCCAGGATCACCGCATCGGGCGGCCCCTGGATGCGGATCTGCTCTTGCGCGGCGGCCAGGCTGCGGGCGGTGCGGATATGCTTCAGGCCGAAGCTGATCTTCAGCGTCAGCGCCAGGGCGTCGCACATCAGCGGATGATCGTCCACGATCAGGATCTCGCGCACGCGCGCGGCGCCTGATCGAGCGGCGGGCCGGGGCGGTTCGGGTTGTTCCTGCGGGTTCGCTGAAGCCATCGCTCTCCTCCCAAAGAAACGGATGGTCGCCGCTCGAAGCCGGCGTCGCTGACCCCATCTTAAGGGGGCGTCGCCCTGGCGCAAGCCCGATGGCGGGCATGGGAAGAATCCGCTAAAAGGGCGGATCCGTTGACCAATGCCGCGCCCCGGTGCCTGAAGCATCCGGCGCGAAGGAAGAATGCGATGCATCCAAGCCGCAGAATCGCCCTGCTGGGAGGGGCCGCCCTGCTTGCCGGACTGCCGGGCCGCCTGCTGGCCCAGACGACAGCCCAGACGACAGCCCAATCCCCCGCGCTGCGGATCGGCACGCTGGAAAACGGCACCGTCATGTGGGAGATCCGCGCCATCCGGGACCAGGGCCTGGACCGCCAGAACGGCTTTTCCCTGCAACCCGTGGCCCTGGCGGGCAACCCCGCCACCCAGGTCGCGATGCTGGGAGGCGAGGTCGACACCATCGTCTCGGACTGGCTTTGGGTGGCCCAGCAGCGGGCGCGCGGGCAGGATCTGACATTCCTGCCCTATTCCAGCGCGGTCGGCGGGCTGATGGTGGCGGCCGACAGCCCGATCCGCGCCCTTTCGGACCTGCGCGGCAAGCGCATCGGCATCGCGGGCGGGCCGCTGGACAAAAGCTGGCTGATCCTGCGCGCCTGGTCGCGCGAGGCGCTGGGACAGGATCTGGCCGAAATCTCGACCCAGGTTTTCGCCGCGCCGCCGATCATCCTGAACGCCGCCCTGACGGGGCAGGTCGATGCGGCGGTGAATTTCTGGAACTTCCAGGCCAAGGCGCGGGCGGCCGGCATGCGCGAGGTGATCGCGGTCGCCGACGCGGCGCGCGACCTGGGGCTTGATCCCGGCACGCCGCTTCTGGGCTATGTGCTGCGTGATCGCTGGATCGCGGCACGGCCGGGGCTGGCGGCGGGCCTCGCGCGGGCCTCGCGCGCGGCCAAGACGCTGCTTTCGCGTGACGATGCCCCCTGGGAGCCGCTGCGGCCGCTGATGGCCGCCGCGAACGAGGCCGAGTTCCAGGCGCTGCGGAACGGCTGGCGCGCGGGCATGCCCGCGCCGGGTCCGGTGGACCTGGACAGCGCGCGCAAGATGTTCGCGACCATGGCCCGGCTGGGCGGCGAGGAACTGACCGGCGGCCTTGCCGACCTGCCCCAGGGCCTGTTCTGGTGGCCCGCATGAACAGGGGCTTCGGCCCCGGCCTCGTTTCGGTCCTGGGCATGCTCGTGCTTTGGGCGCTGGCGGCGCGGCTGGCCGGCAGTCCCCTGACCCTGCCCGGCCCCTGGCAGGTCGGCGCCCGCGTCGTCAGCCTGGCGGCCGGCCAAGAGCTTTGGTTCCATGCCGGCATGACGCTGATGCGGGTCGCGGCCAGCTTCGGCCTCGCCATGGCGATCGGCCTGGGGCTGGGCGTGGTCATGGGCCGCTGGCGGGGCGCCAATGCCTGGCTGGACCCGGCGCTGATCCTGGCCCTGAACCTGCCCGCGCTGGTGGTCATCGTGCTTTGCTATATCTGGATCGGCCTCAACGAGACGGCGGCGATCCTGGCCGTCGCTCTGAACAAGATCCCCGTCGTCGCGGTGATGATCCGCGAGGGCACGCGCGCCCTGCGCCCGGACCTGGACGACATGGCGGCCAGCTTCCGCATGCCCCCTCTGGCCCGGCTGCGCCATATCCTGCTGCCCCAGCTTGCGCCGCAGATCGCGGCCTCGGCGCGGGCGGGCATCGCGCTGATCTGGAAGATCGTGCTGGTGGTCGAATTCCTGGGCCGCTCGAACGGGGTCGGCTTCAAGATCCACCTGCTGTTCTCGGGCTTCGACGTGGCGGGGGTGCTGGCCTGGGCGCTGGCCTTCGTCGCGGTGATGCTGGGCATCGACCTGGGCCTGCTGCGCCCCTGGGAACGCCGCGCCAACCGCTGGAGGCGCGCGTGAAGCTGTCCCTGACCGCCAAGTTCTTCGGCCCCCGCGCGGTGCTGGGCGCGCTGGACCTGACCGTGGCGCGCGGCGAAAGGCTGGCGCTGCTGGGGCCTTCCGGTATCGGAAAATCGACGCTTCTGCGCATCCTTCTGGGCCTCGACCGCGATTTTCAGGGCCAGCGCGACGTGCCCGAGCGGCTGGCCCCGGTGTTTCAAAACCCGGTCCTGCTGCCTTGGCGCGATGCCACGGAAAACCTGACCCTGCCCACCGGCTGCACGCCCCGGACGGCGCGGGACTGGATCGCTCGGGCCGGCCTCTCGGGGCATGAGGCGCTGTTTCCCGACCAGCTTTCGCTTGGCCAGCAGCGCCGCCTGGCGCTGGCCCGCGCCTTCGCCGCCAGGCCCGACATGCTGGTGATGGACGAACCCTTCGCCTCGCTGGATGCGGGGACGCAGGGGCGGATGCTGGCGCTGACAGGGACCCTTCTGGAGCAAGGCGGCGCGGGGCTGATCCTGGTCACGCATGACCCCGACGAGGCGCGGGCGCTTGGCTGTCGCATCCTGCGCCTGTCGGGCCGGCCCGCCACCCTGGCCCCATGAAGCGATTGCCTGCCAGCCGTGGGGATGGCACAACTCAGCCGTGCGGGATTGGGAGGAAGCGATGGATTCCTGGGGGCGAGTGATCCGTGCGGCGGCGGTTCTGGGCCTTGGCCTTGGTCTGGGACTGGATCTGGCGACCGCCCCGGCGGCGCGGGCCCAGGACGCGCCCCTGCCGCCCCGTCGGGTCGAGTTGCAGGCCGATACCGACCTGCCCGGCGGCGATCTGGGCAAGATCTTCGACACCACCCTGCAAGCCTGCATCCAGGCTTGCCTGGGCGATGCGCGATGCCACGCGCTGACCTACAACCAGAATGCCCGCGCCTGTTTCCCGAAGGGCGAGGGGGCCGGCGCGCCCGCGCGCTTCGCGGGGGCGCTTTCGGGCCGGGTGCTGGACGCCTTGCCCGAGGACCAGGCCCGCGCCGAAGGCCGCGCCAAGGCCGCGCCCTTCCTGACCGCCCAGGATCTTGAGGGCGCCCGGACCCAGGCCCGCAGCCTGTCCGCGATGAACCCGCCACAACCGGGGCTGGACGCGCGCGAGGCCGCCATCGCCGCCGAACATGGCGGTGATCTTTCCGCCGCCGCGCGGCTGATGGCGCAGGAACTGGGCCCCAGCGACGCGCCCGAGGATTGGACCAACCTTGCCCGCCTGACGCTTTACACCAGCGACAGCGGCGACAACCAGGCATCCGCCGCCATCGCCGCCATCGCCGCGAACGGCTATCTGCGCGCGGCCGCCGATCCGGTCGCGGCGCAGGCGCTGAGCTGGCTTGCCATGGCATGGGAACGGCAGGGCCGGGGCGTGGACGCGCTGAGCGCGCTGCGCCTGGCCGCGAAGCTGTCGCCCCAGGACGGCGCCATCGCCTCGGCGCTTCAGGAATCGCAGGCAAGAAACGGGCTGCGCGTCACCGACAGCCAGGTCGAGGTCGAAGGCCCCCGGCCCCGTTTCTGCGCCACGCTGTCGCGCGATCTGGAAACCGGCACCGACTACACCCCCTATCTGCGCCTGCCCCAGAGCGATCTGACGGTCGAGGCGCAGGGCAACCGCATCTGCATCGCCGGGCTGAGCCACGGGCAAGAGGTGCGGATGACGCTGCGCGCGGGCCTGCCCTCGGGCGATGGCGAAAGGCTGGCGCGCGATGTGACGCTGACCGGCTATGTCCGCGACCGCGCGCCCGAGGTGCGCTTTACCGGCCGGGCCTATGTGCTGCCGGCCTCGGGCGATCAGCGGCTGTCCATGGTCACGGTCAATGCCGACCGGGTGGACCTGACCCTGCTGAAGATCTCGGACCGCAACCTGATCCGCGCCATGGCCGAGGACATGTTCGCGACGCCCCTGGACAGTTGGCGCGCCGGCTATTTCAGTGACAGCATGGCGCGGCGGGTCTGGTCCGGCACGGCCGATGTCGCGAAGCCCATGGGCCAGACCGCGCTGAACCAGGAGCTGACCACCAGCCTTGCCGTCCCGGCCAAGGCCGGCCCGCTTGAGCCGGGGATCTATATCCTGCAAGCCCAGGTCTCGGGCGAAAGCGCCTCGGATACCGGGATCGCGGCGCAATGGTTCGTGATCTCGGATTTCGGGATCTCGGCCTTTTCGGGCACGGACGGGCTGACCGTCGCCGTGCGCAGCCTGCGCGACACCGCGCCGAAGCTTGGGGCCGAGGTCGCGCTGGTCAGCCGCTCGAACGAGGTGCTGGCGCGGACGCTGACGGACGAGCACGGCATCGCCCGCTTCGCGCCGGGCCTGGCGCTGGGGGCCGATGGCGCCGCGCCCGCGCTGGTCACCGTCACCTATTGGCAGGGCGAAGGCGCGGGGCCGGTCCCGCGTGACATCGCCTTCCTGTCGCTTTCGGACCCGGAGTTCGATCTGTCCGATCGCGGGGTCGAAGGCCGCCCTCCCGCGCCGCCGATCGACCTGTTCCTAAGCACCGATCGCGGCGCCTATCGCGTGGGCGAAACCCTGAACGCCACCATCCTGGCGCGCGACGGCAATGCCCGCGCGCTTCAGAACCTGCCCCTGACCGCCGTGATCCTGCGCCCCGACGGGGTCGAGGCCGCGCGCCTGGCCCCGGCCCCTGCGCAGGCGGGCGGCGGCACGCTGTCCTGGACCATTCCCGGCACCGCGCCACGCGGCACCTGGCGGCTGGAACTGCGCGCCGAGGCGGACGGCCCGGCGCTGGCCACCCAGCGCCTGCTGGTCGAGGATTTCCTGCCCGAGCGCATAGACTTCACCCCCAGCCTGCCGCAAGGCCCGGCCCGCGCGGGCGGCACGCTGGATCTGTCGCTGTCGGCGCGCTGGCTGTTCGGCGCCCCCGCCGCCAACCTACCGGTCGAGGCGGTGCTGCGGCTTTCCCCCTCGGCCAGCCTTGAGGGCTTCGCGGGCTATCGCTTCGGGCCCCAGGACGACGCGACGGCGCCGGTGGCGAGCAGCCTGCCCTCGGGGCAGACCGATGCGCGGGGGAATTACCACGCCCGGATCCCGCTGCCCCCCGCCGCCGAGCTTGGCCCCCGCCCGATCCGGGCCGAGGTGGTGCTGGACATCCGCGAGGGCGCGGGCCGCCCGGTCGAACGGGCCGAGACCCGCACCATCATGCCCGACACCCCGGTGATCGGCATCAAACCGCTGTTTCAGGGCGATACCGTGCCCGAGGGAGCCGAGGCGCGCTTCGCGCTGCTGGCGGTCGGCCCCGACCTGAAGCCCGCCGCCCAGCCGGTGCGCTGGGTGCTGAACCGCGTCGACACCGATTACCAATGGTATTCGCTTGGCGGGCAATGGAACTGGGAGGCGACGACCACCCGCCGCCGCATCGCCGAGGGCGAGACCACCGCCGAAGTCGCCACCGAATTCGCTGCCGAGATCGCCGTCCCCGTCGATTGGGGCCAATACGAACTGGTGGCCGAGCCGGCCTCGGGACAGGGCGGGCAAAGCTCGGTCCTGTTCCATGCCGGCTGGGGCGCGGTGGCGAATGCCGGGACGCCGACGCCCGACCGCCTTCAGGTGGTGCTGGACAAGCCCGCCTATCGCAGCGGCGAGACGGCGCAGGTCAAGGTGCAGGCGCTGGCCGATGGGCTGGGGCTGGTCTCGGTCCTGTCGAACCGCGTGGTCTCGATGCAGACCGTCTCGCTGAAACAGGGCGAGAACGGCCTTTCGCTGCCCGTCACCGACGATTGGGGGGCGGGGGTCTATGTCACCGTCTCGGCCATCCGTCCGCTGGGCGAGGCCAAGGCCGACGAGCGCGTTCCGGTCCGCGCGCTGGGTCTGGCCCATGCCGCCGTCGATCCCGGCGACCGCAGGCTTTCGGCCAGCATCCAGGCCCCGGCCGAGACCCGCCCGCGCGGCACGATCCCCGTCACGCTGAAGATCCAAGGAGCGGCCGGGCAGACCGCGGGGGGCCAGACGGTGCAGGCCACCATCGCCGCCGTGGACCAGGGCATCCTGAACCTGACGGGATTCCAGCCGCCGGACCCCTCGGATCACTATTTCGGACAGCGCCGGCTGGGCGTGGGCCTGCGCGACCTTTACGGGCGGCTGATCCTGTCGACCGGCGCCCCGGACGGCGCGCTGCGCGAGGGCGGCGATGCCATGAGCGCCGCGACCCAGGCCCCGCCGCCCACGGAAAAGCTGATGAGCTGGTTCTCGGGGCCGGTGACGCTGGGCGAGGACGGGACCGCGACCGTCCAGGTCCCGGTCGGGGACTTCAACGGCGAACTGCGGCTGATGGCCGTGCTTTGGTCCGAGGCGGCCGTGGGCCAGGCGAATGCGACCGTGCTGGTGCGCGATCCCGTGGTGATGACCATGACCGCGCCCGCCTTCCTGGCACCCGGCGACCGGGCCGAGATCGGGCTGCGGCTGACCCATGCGGGCGGGCCGTCGGGGCAGATGCATCTGGCCGTCCGGCAGACCGGCGGCCCGGCGCTGGAAACCACCCTGGCCCAGCAGACCGTTGACCTGCCCGAACATGCCCAGGCGCAGGTGCGGATGCCGGTCGCGGCAGACGATACGCTGGGCACGGCCGATCTGCTGCTGACGCTGACGACACCCGACGGGCTGGACCTGACCAAGCGGATCGCGATCCCCGTGGCGCTGAACCAGTCCGACATCCAGCGCCGCGACCGGCTGACCGTGGCACCGGGGGAAAGCGTGACCCTGCCCCCGGCGCTGACGGCGGGGCTGCTGCCGGGCGCCGAGTTGACGGCGACGATCGGTCCCTATGCGCGGCTGGACGTGGCGGGTGCCTTGGCGCGGCTTTCGCGCTATCCCTATGGCTGCACCGAGCAACTGACCTCGGGGGCGCTGCCGCTGCTTTACCTGCCCCGTCTTTCGGCACTGGAGGGAGTGGCACGGGGCGATACCGGCGCGACCGTGGACCAGGCCATCGCCCAGATCCTGACGCGGCAGGGCGCGAATGGCGGCTTCGGCCTGTGGTCGGCTGATTCGGGCGACCTGTGGCTGGAAGCCTATGTCACCGATTTCCTGTCCCGCGCCCGCGCGGCGGGCCATGCGGTGCCGGACACAGCCTTCCGCCAGGCCATCGACAACCTCAGGAACCGGGCCAATTACGCCACCGACCCCTCGGCCGCCTCAGCCGATGAGAACGCGGCCCTGGCCTATGCCCTGGCCGTGCTGGCGCGCGAGCGCGCGGCGACGGTGGGCGACCTGCGCTATTACGCCGACACGGCGGCGGGTGCCTTCTCGACGCCCATGGCGGCGGGCAATCTGGGCGCGGCGCTGGCCTTTTACGGCGACCAGCCGCGCGCGGATCGGATGTTCGGCCAGGCGCGCGACCTGCTGAACCTGGACACCCCCGAGCCGCGCAGCTTCCGCCCGGATTACGGCACCCGGCTGCGCGACACCGCGGCGCTTCTGGCGCTTGCGGCCGAGGCCCGCACCAAGGTCATCGACGAAACCGGCCTGACCGGCCGGCTGGCCCAGGCCATCGCCCAGGCCGAGGCCCAGGGCAAGGCGCTCTCGACCCAGGAATCAGTCTGGACGGTGATGGCCGCGCAGGCGTTGTCGCAGGGCGCGCCGGGCGCCAGCCTGAACGGCATCGCGCTGAGCCAGCCGGTCCTGGCCCTGCCCGATTCCTCGGCCAGCATCGCCAATACCGGCACTGCGCCCGTCGAGGTGACGCTGACCGCCACGGGCAAGCCGATGAACAGCCCCCCGGCCGGCGGGCGCGGCTATCGGATCGAGCGCAGCTATTTCTCGATCCAGGGCGAGGCCATCGACCCCGCGAGCGTCGCCCAGGGCACGCGCATGGTGGCCCAGATCCGCGTCATCCCCGAAGCCGAGGGGGGCGGGCGGCTGATCGTCTCGGATCCGCTGCCGGCGGGATGGGAGATCGACAATCCCAACCTGCTGCGCGCGGGCGACATCGCGGCGCTGGACTGGCTTGAGGGCCAGACCGAGGCCGAGATGACCGAATTCCGCGCGGACCGTTTCGCGGCGGCGCTGACCTGGACCTCGGACCAGCCCTTCAGCCTGGCCTATATCCTGCGCGCGGTGACGCCCGGCACCTTCCGCCACCCCTCGGCCAGCGTCGAGGACATGTATCGCCCCGAACTCCGCGCCTGGAGCGAGGGGGGGACCGTGGCGGTCACACCCTGACCCGAACGACGCGGGAGGCGGGGACGCCCCCGCGCCGAACACATTCGACGGCGCGGTCAAGCCTGTCGTTGATTTCTGGCCCCGACAGGCCCACCCTATGCGCGGGACCGGCGGGAGGCTGGTCAGGACAGGAGGAACCACCATGCCAAACGACCAGACGCATGACTTCAAAGGCGTCACCGTCATGCCCTTCGCCAAACGATACGACAATTACATCGGCGGCGAATGGGTGGCGCCGAAATCCGGCCGCTATTTCACCAACACCACGCCCATCACCGGAGCCGAGATCGGCGAAATCGCCCGCTCGGGCGCCGAGGATATCGAGGCCGCGCTGGACGCCGCCCATGCCGCGAAGGACGGATGGGGCCATACCGCCCCGGCTGAACGCTCCAACATCCTGCTGAGGATCGCAGACCGGATGGAGCGGAACCTGGAACTGCTGGCCACCGCCGAAACCTGGGACAACGGCAAGCCCATCCGCGAGACCATGGCCGCCGACGTGCCGCTGGCCATCGACCATTTCCGCTATTTCGCGGGGGTCCTGCGCGCGCAGGAAGGCACGCTGTCGGAAATCGACGGCACCACCATCGCCTATCACTTCCACGAGCCGCTGGGCGTGGTGGGCCAGATCATCCCCTGGAACTTTCCGCTGCTGATGGCCTGCTGGAAACTGGCCCCGGCGCTGGCGGCCGGGAATTGCGTGGTGATCAAGCCCGCCGAGCAGACCCCCGCCAGCATCATGGTCTGGATCGGGCTGATCGGCGATCTGCTGCCGCCGGGCGTGCTGAACGTAGTGAACGGCTTCGGGCTTGAGGCGGGCAAGCCTTTGGCATCCAGCAAGCGCATCGCCAAGATCGCCTTTACCGGGGAAACATCGACCGGGCGGCTGATCATGCAATACGCATCCGAGAACCTGATCCCGGTGACGCTGGAACTGGGCGGCAAGTCCCCAAACGTCTTTTTCGCCGATGTCGCGCGCGAGGACGACGATTTCTTCGACAAGGCGCTGGAAGGCTTCGCCATGTTCGCGCTGAACCAGGGCGAGGTCTGCACCTGCCCTTCGCGCGTGCTGATCCAGGAATCGATCTATGACCGCTTCATCGAGCGCGCCGTCAAGCGCACCCAGGCGATCACCCAGGGCGATCCGAGGGACGCCGCGACCATGATCGGAGCCCAGGCATCCAGCGAACAGCAGCAAAAGATCCTGTCCTATCTGGACATCGGCCGCCAGGAGGGCGCCGAGGTGCTGACCGGCGGCAAGGCCGCCGATCTGGGCGGCGAATTGTCGGGCGGCTTCTATATCGAGCCGACGATCTTTCGCGGCACCAACAAGATGCGGATCTTCCAGGAGGAGATCTTCGGCCCCGTGGTCTCGGTCACGACCTTCAAGGACGAGGCCGAGGCGCTGGAAATCGCCAATGACACGCTTTACGGCCTGGGCGCCGGGGTGTGGTCGCGGGATGCGAATACCTGCTACCGCATGGGACGTGGCATCAAGGCCGGCCGGGTCTGGACCAACTGCTATCACGCCTATCCCGCGCATGCGGCCTTCGGCGGCTACAAGCAATCCGGTATCGGGCGCGAGACGCACAAGATGATGCTGGACCACTATCAGCAGACCAAGAACATGCTGGTCAGCTATTCGCCGAAAAGGCTGGGCTTCTTCTGAAGAAAGGCGGCCCCCTGACGGGGGCCGCAGCCTCCGGCGGGGGTATTTTGGCAAACGAAGAAGGGGGGGGGGCGCCTTGGCGCGTCCCGGTTCCGGGCCTTAGGTGCCCGAACCGCGCGCTGCCCGAGGATGGAGCGACCATCGAGGGCGCGGGCAAGACCGCGATCATGCAGAGTTCCGTGCCTTGCGCGACAGCGCGAAATTCGAGCATATGCCGGGCTTCGCCGCCACCCCATATCCACGCCAGGCCGACCGCGACATGGGGTCGCGCGGCCCGCCCGGCGACAAGGTGTTGGCGACAGCGCCGCATCCCCTGGAAACCACCACGATCCAAATGGTCAATGACGCCCATGCGCGCGAGAACCGCTGGCACGGGCCGACGATGCAGCGCCACCGGCGGGTGGCCCGCACCATCCGCGCCGCCCGCCCCTGTTCCAGTATCCAGATAAGGAGGATGCACGCCGCCGGGCAGGTTCGACATGAGTGAGCGATTGACTGCGCCGCGCCTTGGAGCGGGGCGGTGACGGCCAGGGATTTCCGCCCCGGAGCGGGACCGGCCGAGCCGAGATGCCAGGCTGGACGGGGTGGGCGGCATGGCGCTTCATATCTCGGCCAGCCGATACGAGGTTCGGACGCATTCCCGCCCGACCTTGGATGAGCAGGCTTGACCATGGATGCGGGCTGCGGTTCCCGATCCGCCCGGATCTTTGCGCGCAAGGTTGCCCGAGAACCGGGCGCGCGCTATGCAAGGCGCTTAGACAGGAGGCGATGATGGCGAAGGTATTCATCGACGGCGAGGCCGGCACGACCGGCTTGCAGATCCGCGACCGGCTGGTCGGGCGGACGGATATCGAGTTGATCCAGGTCGATCCCGCGCGCCGCAAGGATGCCGATGCCCGCCGCGAGGCCTTTGCCGGCGCCGATGTGGCGATCCTGTGCCTGCCCGACGCCGCCGCGCGCGAGGCGGTGGCGCTGGCGGAAGGGCTGCCTACCCGCTTCATCGACGCCTCGACAGCGCATCGGGTCGATCCGGCCTGGGTTTTCGGCTTTGCGGAACTCTCGGGCGATGCACGGCAGGCGATTGCCGGGGCGCAATATGTCTCGAATCCCGGCTGCTATTCGACCGGGGCCATCGCGATCCTGGCGCCTCTGGTCAAGGCCGGGCTGATCGCCCCGGACGAAGCTTTGTCTATCAACGCCGTCTCGGGCTATACAGGCGGCGGCAAGGAGCTGATCGGCGAATACGAACGCGGCGAGGCGCCCGCGCATTTCGTCTATGCCCTGGCGCAGACCCACAAGCATCTTCCTGAGATCGTGAAATATTCCGGGCTTTCCGCGCGCCCGGTCTTCGCCCCTTCGGTGGGGAATTTCGCGCAGGGCATGGCGGTGCAGATACCGCTGCATCTGCGCGGCGACCGCAGCCTTGAGAGCCTGCGCGAGGCGCTTGCCCGGCATTACCAGGACCAGCAATTCGTCGCGGTGATCCCGTCCGAGGCCCGCGTGGTCCCGACCCGGCTGAATGGCACCAACCGGCTGGAAATCTCGGTTCATGGCGATGCCGGAAATGGCTGCGCGGTGGTCGTGGCGGTCCTGGACAACCTGGGCAAGGGTGCATCGGGGGCGGCGGTGCAGAACCTGAACATCATGCTGGGCGGCGACGAGAGCGCGGGGCTGTAAGGCCCCGAACCTGCCAGAAGGCATGTCGTGACGCGCGGCCCATGCACGGGCGTCGCGCGCCCCATGGGAAAATCCGCCCCCGCATGGTGCATTTGTATCATGCGGGGGCCGGCATCGCATTTCCAGTCCTGACGCGGGCCGGAATCGGCGCAGGGCGATACGAGGTCGCGCGACAAGAGGCAAGGCGGCAAGGGCGCGCGCACCCGCAGATGGTGATCTGGGCCAGGACGGCCCTCCCCTTCCCCTGCCCCTGGTCTGGTTTTCAGGACGAAGCGCGGCACCGGCACGCATATTCCGCGCGCGGCGGGGCATCTGGACGGTCATCCCTTCGCCGCAAGCCAAGCCGCTTTCACGCAAGGCAGTCCCGATTCTGCTCCAAATGATCCGTTGCGGGCCCATGGGGAATCGGATGGCCCCCTGCCGGCGGCCTTTTCCACACGCGGCGCGCGGGGCTAGCCGGCCTTGATCTGGCGCGCCTCGGCCACCAGCATGATCGGGATACCGTCATGGATCGGGAAGGCCAGCCCCGCCGCTTCCGAGATCAGTTCCTGCCGGCGGGCGTCATAGCGCAGGGTCGAATGGGTCACGGGGCAGACCAGCGCCTCAAGCATGTGGCGGTCATAGCCGCGCGCGTTCTGCGCCGCGATCTCGGCCCCGGTCGCGGAAGCCTGCGCAGGATCATAGGTCATTGGATGGTTTCCTCGTCATCGCCGCCCCGCAGGGCATATTCCAGCAGCCCGTCCAGCAGATCGCGCCGCAGAGCAAGAGTCGGGCTTTCCAGAAGCGCCTGCTTTTCCTCGGGGGCGAAGGGCAGAAGCATGGCGAGGCTGTTGACCAGCGTTTCCTCTTCGGAATGCTGCGCCGCCTCCCAGTCGGTGGTCAACCCGCGCCGGTCGGCATAGCGGGCAAGCTTGGCGATCAGCGCCGCGCGATCCCCCGGCGGCGCGGTCTCGGGACGCGGGGCGAGGTCGCTTTCGAAACCGCGCCACAGCACGCGCCCGCGCAGATAGGGGGCAAAGCCCTGTTCGGTCCGGTCCAGCCGAAAGCGCGATATCGCCCGCAGCGAGATCATCATCCGGTTATCGTCCAACTCGGAAAAGCTGGTGATTCGCCCCGCGCAGCCGACACGCGAAAGTTTCCCGGCGGGATCGGGCTGGATGATGCCGATCAACCGCTCGGGGGTCTTCAGCGCATCCTCGACCATTTGCAGATAGCGTGGCTCGTAGATGTGAAGCGGCAGGCGGGTGCGGGGCAGAAGCACCGCGCCCTCAAGCGGGAAGAGCGCGATCACGGGCGGCAGATCGGGCGGGCGCGCCATGGCTTAGGCGAAGATCAGCGACGAAAGCCGGCGGCGACCTTTCTGGACCAGGGGATCGGTGGGCTTCATCGCATCGAAGATGGTGATGAGCTGGGCCTTCGCCGCACCCTCGTTCCAGTCCCGATCCCGGCGGAAGGCGTCCAGAAGCTGGTCGATGGCCTCCTCGACCTGGCCCGCCGCGTGCAGCGCCGTGGCATAGTCGAAGCGGGCCTGCTGGTCGGCGGGATCCGCCTCGACCTTACGGCGCAGGTCGTCCAGCGGGCCGGCCTTGGCGGCCTGGCGGGCAAGCTGCAACTGGGCGCGCGCGGCCTCGACCGGGGCGGCATGGGCGATGGCCGCGGGCACGCGGTCCAGTTCGGCCCCGGCGGCATCGGCATCGCCCTGGGCCAGGCGCGCGCGCACGAGACCGCCCCAGGCGGCGGCGTTTTCAGGCTCTTCCTCGGCGATAGCGGCGAAGGTCTCGGCCGCATCCTCGGCCGCCCCCTCGGCAAGCATCGCTTCGGCGGCTTCCAGCGCCTCGGCAAGGCCGCCGTCATCGCCCGAAAGCGCGGCCAGCTTCTCGACGAATTGCTTGACCTGGCTTTGCGGCACGGCGCCCTGGAAAGCATCGACGGGCTGGCCCTGGAAGAAGGCATAGACGGTCGGAATCGACTGCACGCGAAGCTGGGCCGCGATCATCTGATTCTCGTCCACATTGACCTTGGCCATGCGGACGCGGCCCTTGTGCTTCTTGACCTCGGCCTCAAGCTGCGGCCCGAGGGTCTTGCAGGGGCCGCACCACGGAGCCCAGAAATCCACGATGACCGGGGTGGCCATCGAGGCATCGACCACCTCGGCCATGAAATCGGCCTCGGTCACGTCATTGATGAAGTCTTCGGTCTTGGGTGCGGTCTGGCTGGCACCGTCGAAAAGCATGGCCATGTTTCTTCTCGCCTGGCTCGGAATCTGAATGTCTGGCGCAATATGGTGGCTTCGCGCGGCAAGCGGAAGAGCCGGATTGCGCGAAAGCTAGAGATCGAAACTGGCCAGCACCGGCACATGGTCGCTGGGCTGTTCCCAGCCGCGCACCGGGCGAAGAATACGGCTTGCGTGGCCCGCATTCGCGATGTCGGGTGTCGCCCAGATATGGTCCAGCCGCCGGCCCTTGTCGGCGGCGTCCCAATCGCGGGCACGATAGCTCCACCAGGAATAGAGCAGCCCCTGGGGGATGTCCTGGCGGGTGATGTCCACCCATTTTCCCGCATCCTGGGCGGCGCCCAGATGCTCGACCTCGATGGGGGTATGGCTTACGATCTTCAGAAGCTGCTTATGGGACCAAACGTCATCCTCCCGGGGGGCGATGTTCAGGTCGCCGACCAGGATCGAGCGGCTGGGATTGTCGGCATGGAAAGTGTCGCGCATCTCGGTCAGGAAATCCAGCTTCTGGCCGAATTTCACGTTCACCTCGCGGTCGGGAATGTCGCCGCCGGCGGGAACATAGACATTGTGGATGGTGATGCCGTTTTCCAGCCGCGCCGCGACATGGCGGGCATGGCCCAGGCCCGCGTAATCGCGATCCCCCGCATCCTCGACAGGCAGCTTCGAGAGGATCGCGACACCGTTATAGCCCTTTTGCCCCCGCGCCACGAAATGGCGATAGCCAAGGCTCTGGAACAGATCCAGAGGGATCTTCTCGACCGGGCTTTTCGTCTCTTGCAGGCAAAGAATGTCGGGCATTTCTTCGGTCAGCAGCCGGCCCACCAGGGTCTCGCGCAGGCGGACCGAGTTTATGTTCCAGGTGGCGATGGTGAACATGGGGCGGGCTCCTTTTCCGGGCTCGGAGCCTAGGCTGCCCGGTTGGGGTTGTCCATCCGCGCTGGCGCCGAGCGCCGGGGGTTTCACACCCCCGGACCCCCGTGGGATATTTGGGCAAGAAAGAATGGCGACGCGAGGTGCACCCGGTTATTTCGCAATGCGTGGCCTCGGTGAGTGCGGCAATGCAAGAGGGATGCCTTATGGGTGTTCGGCCGGATCATGAAGGGACTGGCCGCCGGAAGCAGCGGACAGAAGACCGCCATGATCGATGCAACCCGTCTGAAAGCACGCCCCCCGGTATCGTCGAGCGGCCTGCCCGAGGCTGAATGGTGGATCTCCGACCGGGTCATGATGGCGGCTGGTTCAGGGACGCCTTGAAGGACAGGGGGATATGTCCTTACATCCCGGACCGGAAGCCGCGCGCCAAGACTATCCGCTACGGCAAGCGCGCTATCGGCGGTGCGACCGCATCGAGATCATGGTCGGCCGCCTGAAGGATCTGCGGCGTGGCGCTTGGCCGTGACCGCTTTGTCCCGGTTATCGGGGGGAAGATTCGGGTCTTGATCCGGCGCAATGCGTCAGCTGGATCGGCGAGGCGGCCTGCTGGGCGGCGATGCGCGCTGTCATCCCAGATGTAGGCTATGCTTGGCGGGCGCCCAAGGTAGCTGTTGCAGCACTCGCTTTGTCAGGGAAGTTTCCCATTCTGGTGTCGAAGACAGGCATGTCCTCTTTGATCCTGACATCTCACGCCGCGAAATCCCTCCCTGGCGTAAGACGACGAAAGGGCCCTCACGCCCCCCCCCTTTCAATCACTGCCGCGCCCCCTGCTCGGCCTGATCCTCGAAGAGCGGTTGGGCGGCATGGCCTGACCGGCCGTGTAGCCCCACCCGGTGCCCAAGATACTCTCGGAATCCGCCACCGTTTCTCCGATGCCCGCCAGAACGATGGGCTGGGCGACGCGACCGGCCTTGATGCCCGCGACATAGATCACGCGGGCACCACCCGTGCTTGATCGGCCCGAGCGACCAGAAGCAGGAACCCGTCGCCGCCCTCGCCGACAGTCACATTGACTGCGCCTGGTGCCTGAGCCGTAACCCGCAGCCGGCGACGGAACCTCATCAGCGAGCAATACGCCCGCGGCCCCGGCGCAAACGGTCCGAGGCGCGGCAATCAGACCCAACACCAAGGCCAGCAAAACCCGATGAGGCCGAACCACCAGCACCCCCTGGGCCGCCAGCGCCACCGTAACCACCAAAAGAGGCTTCGGCGGTGGTGGTGGAGTGCTCTGCGCCGCCAGGATACCCCTGCCCGGATGCTCCAATCTCCAGAATGCTGGAAGCAATGGCATCGGACCCGGACCGCCCACAACCGCCGATCGCCGTTTCGGACGACCCACCAAGCGGATCCAAGACCGAATTACTGCCATCACTGTGCGGCAAGCCTGTCGTAATCGTCGCACCGCCTGCGCCGGGAATACGCAGCTGACGCACTCCGTCCGCCAGTCGTGTCGACGGACGCGCTCAAGCCGGCGCTGGAGAGGATCCCGATCACGGCGCGATCCTCCCCGGCCTGTTGAACCTCGCCCGCCAGTTCCGCGCGCACATTCCCGGCTGCCTGTCCCGACCCGTCAACCCGCCGGTCCTCCAGGGAGCCGTCATCGAGCAAAAGCATCAGAGCCCCTTCCCCCCTGACCGCGCCGGCGCGAGACCCGGCTGCGCGCACCCGCGGGCTGCCGCTCAGCCTCGACGATCGGTCCTGCCTACGGTCGCCTCACTACCAATAGACTACGGTAGCCGCCGGGGCGCAGGCTGAGAGCAACAGGATCGGGCAGCGATCATAGCGGGTTGCGATGCGCCGCACATCTTTCGGTCTGGCGAACATGTCCTCAATCCTGTGGCGTTTTCGGCAAAGCTCGGGGTCGTGCGGGACTGGAATCCTGCGACTGGTGCGAGAGGGGATGCAGGACGAAATGCATATTTAAATAAAATATTTACTAATAAATTCAATATTATAATCCCGCCACGAGCAGCACTACGGCCTGCGGGATGGACAACAGGAGCGCCCGCGCCCCCTTTTTGAACCGCAAGACTCGATGCGGTCCGGTGCGCCCTGGCGTGGGTTGCGTCAATCATCACGATCCCGGCTTCCTGCGCTTGCCGGCCAGTTCGGTCATGATGGTGGCGAACACGCCCATGCGGCTCCACCGCTTCCAGCGATTGTAGAGCGTCTTCGGCGAGCCATACTCCTTGGGTGCGTTCGGCCCGCTCACTCGAACCAATGGCGTTCGGAGCCTCACTCCACATCAACCCATTGCGTTGGATGAGGATTATCCCGCCCAGCACGCGCCGGTCATCAACGCGCTGCCTGCCTTGCGACTTCGGAAAGAACGGCCGCAGCCGCTCCACCTGCTCGTTGGTCAGTCAGAAAAGCGCGTCCATGATCCCTCTCCAGGTCGGGAGAGTGAATCATGACGCCCGCCTTCCTCAAGCGGATTTATTGGTCCTGCCTAAGGAAACAGCCTTCCAATCCCGACAGCAGCCCCGCAAGCCGGCACGCATCCGCCCGCGCCGTCCCCCCTTCTTTCTTGTCCAAATATCCTCGGGGGGTCCGGGGGGCGAAGCGCCCCCGGGTGCCGAGGGTCCAGGCCGCGCGGCGCCGACGAAATGACAAAACCCGGCCGCCTGCCATGGACAGGATCGGACCGGGTTTGGGTTGGCCGCATCCTCCGACCACTGGGCTTCAGGTCAGAAACCCGCGACCGTGCCACGGGGTTCCCGATGCCATCAGGCGACCAGGCGATAGCCGCCGGATTCGGTCACCAGAAGCCGCGCGTTCGAGGGATCCGGCTCGATCTTCTGGCGCAGGCGGTAGATATGGGTTTCCAGCGTATGCGTGGTGACGCCCGCGTTATAGCCCCAGACCTCGTGCAGCAGAATGTCGCGCGGGACCACACCGTCCTGGGCGCGATAGAGGAACTTCAGGATATTCGTCTCTTTCTCGGTCAGCCGGATCTTGCGGTCCTTGCCGTCGATCAGCATCTTCATCGCCGGCTTGAACGTATAGGGGCCAAGCTGGAAGATCGCGTCCTCGGACTGCTCATGGGTGCGCAGTTGCGCGCGCAGGCGGGCCAGCAGGACAGGGAACTTGAACGGCTTGGTGATATAGTCGTTCGCGCCCGAATCCAGGCCCAGGATGGTGTCCGCATCCGTATCGTGGCCGGTCAGCATCACGATCGGGCATTTGATGCCCTGCTTTCGCAGGCGCTTGCAAAGCTCGCGCCCGTCGGTGTCGGGCAGGCCCACATCCAGCACCACCAGGTCGAAAATCGCGCCCTTGGTGCGTTCGACCGCCTCATGGCCGCTTCCGGCCTCGAAGACCTCGAAATCCTCGGTGGCCACCAATTGCTCGGCCAGCGCCTCGCGCAGGTCTTCCTCGTCATCGACCAACAGGATCTTTTTCAGTCCGGCCATTCTTGCCTCCTTTGGCGTTATGGCGGAAACGTGAGCATGGATGCCGCGGCCGTAAAGCGCCTTGCAGCATTTCTCACATGGAGTTGTCGGAAATCAGCCCTATGTTTCAGTTTGTTTCAGAAAAGCGCCGGCCATGACCCTGACAACGCCCCTGATCCCGACCCTGACCGAAAGCGTCTCGCGCGCGCGGACCGATCTGCGCATGGGATTGCCGGTGGTGATCGGCGGTTGGCTGGCCGCCGCCGCCGAGACCCTTTCGCCGGCGCGCCTGACGCTGATGGCGGGCCTTGGGCCGGCGCAACTGGCTGTCACCCGCTGGCGGGCCGAGACATTGAAGGCGATGGTCTATGACGGCGATCTGGCCCGGATCGAACTGCCCGAGGGCGCCGATTGCGCCTGGCTGCGCGCCATGGCCGATCCGGCGGGCGATCTGATGACGCCGATGAAGGGTCCGTTCCGTCTGGCGCGGGGCGGCGACGTGACGGCCCATCGCGCCGCCATCGCCTTGGCGAAATCCGCCGAACTGCTGCCCGCCGTGCTGATGGCCCCCATTTCGGACCCGCCCGAGGGGCTGGTGCGGTTGGCCCCCGGTCCGCTGATGGCGCAGCTTGCGACCGAGGCGGCGCTGGCCCCCGTCGCCGCCGCGCGCCTGCCGCTACTGGCCGCCGAGAACTCCAAGCTGCATATCTTCCGCCCCGATGACGGCGCGGCCGAGCATTACGCGGTCGAGATCGGCGCCCCCGCGCGCGCCGCTCCGGTCCTGGCGCGCCTGCATTCGGCCTGTTTCACCGGCGACGTGCTGGGCAGCCTGAAATGCGATTGCGGGCCGCAGCTTCATGCCGCCCTGGCCGCGATGGGCCAGGCGGGCGAGGGGGTGCTGCTGTATCTGAACCAGGAGGGGCGCGGCATCGGGCTTGCCAACAAGATGCGCGCCTATGCGCTGCAAAGCCAGGGCTTCGACACGGTCGAGGCCAATCACCGCCTGGGCTTCGAGGATGACGAGCGCGATTTCCGCATCGGCGCGGGCATCCTGAAACGGATGGGCTTCACCCGCGTGCGGCTGATGACGAACAACCCGCGCAAGGTGGCGATGTTGCAAGATCACGGGCTGGAAGTCGCCGAGCGCGTGCCCCTGATCACCCCCCGCAACCGGCACAATACCGGCTATCTGGACATCAAGGCGCAGAAATCGGGGCATCTGCTGTGATGCGCCTGACCCCCATGGGCCTGCGGATCGGACGGCGGGTGATCCCTTGCGTGGTCGGGCGGGGCGGGCTTTCGCGCGACAAGCGCGAGGGCGACGGCGCGACCCCCATCGGCCGGCATCGGATCGTGGGGCTGCTTTATCGCCCCGACCGGGTGGCGCGGCCCTCGGGCTGGGCAAGGCCGATCCTGCCCGGAGACCTCTGGTGCGACGCCTCGGGCCACCCGGCCTACAACCACCCCGTCCGCGCCCCCTTCGCCGCCAGCCACGAGGCGATGCGGCGGCCGGATCCGCTTTACGACATCGTGCTGGTGACGGATTGGAACCATCCGCAGGCGCGCGAGGGGGCGGGCTCGGCGATCTTCCTGCACCAATGGCGGCGGCCGGGGTTTCCAACGGCCGGGTGCATCGGCATGGCGCGTCGGGATTTGTCGTGGCTGGGTTCGATGGTGCGGCCGGGGGATGTGCTGGAGGTGCCGGATCTGGTCCGTTGGCCGGGGCGGCGCATGGCGGTTCGCTGGGGCAAGGATTGAGCGGGCCTTCGCGGGCTTGCGTCCTGCTTCAACCTGCCGCCGCGTAAGAGTGCCGGCCCAAGACCGCGACCATAACCATGACCGGGCCGTCATCCGCCCGACCGTGACATCGCCGAAAGACGATTTCCCCTTTGCCGCGAGACGGCGCTTGACCTTAGCTGGGTTTGCGCGTGCAAGCTCTTCAAGATCCGCCGCAAATTCAAGGACCGGATGATGGCCCGACCAGATCGCGAAGCGCCTGCGCCGGTGGAGCGCCGATCTTTCGCCAGGTTCGTCGCGGCCAGCGGCCTGACCAATCTGGGGGACGGGATCGCAACCATCGCATGGGCATGGACGGCCTCGTTGCTGACGCGCGATCCGCTGCTGATCGCGCTGGTTGCCGCAGCCCTTCGGCTTCCATGGGCGGTCCTTGCGCTTCCCGCCGGGATCATCACCGACAGGACCGACCGGCGCAGGTTGATCCTGCGGATGGACATGTTGAGAGCCGCAGCCTTCGGCATGGCGACAATCGCCCTTTGGTCGGCCCTGCCGCTGGATGCTCCGGCAGAGAGGGGCGTTTCCTCGGCTCCAGCCTTCGCGGCGCTGCTCGCCGCCGCATTGGCCGTCGGCGCGGCCGAGGTTTTCCGCGACAATGCCGCGCAGACGATGCTGCCGTCCCTGGTGCCGCATGAGCGGCTGGAAGCGGCCAACGGCAGGTTGTGGAGCGTGGAGTTGACGGGCAACGCGCTGGCCGGGCCGCCTCTTGGCGCGATGCTGGTCGCGGTGGCTTTGCCGCTGCCCTTTTTCATCAACACGCTGATCTATGCTTTCGCGGCGCTGGTCGTCGCCGGGATCGCGGGCAGCTTCCGTCCCGCGCGGACGCAAGGGCGGGACTGGCGCCGCGAACTGGCCGAAGGGATGGCGTTCCTGCGCGCCGCGCCGCTTCTGCGGCTGCTCGCATGGTTGACGGGCCTGTGGAACCTGTTCTTCCAGATGGTCATGATCGGGCTTGTGCTGCATGTGCAGGAAAATCTCGGCCTGTCATCCGCCGAATATGGGCTGGTCCTTGCAGCCGGGGCCGTGGGCGGAATCGCAGGCGGGTTCCTGGGTGAACGCGTGGTGCGATGGATGGGCGCAGGCCCGGCGGCCCGATGGATGCTTTTCCTGTCCGCCCCCGCATTCGCTGGCATCGCCCTGGCGCCGAATGCATGGTCCCTGGGCCTGATCCTCGCCCTGTTCGAGCTTTCCGGGCTGGTCTGGAACACGGTTTCGGTATCGACCCGTCAAAGGGTGATTCCCGATCACCTGCTTGGCCGGGTGAACAGCGCCTATCGGCTGCTGGCCTGGGGGATGATGCCGGTGGGAGTGATGCTGTCCGGGCTGATCGTTCGCGGCGCCGAGGCTTTCGCCACGCGCGAGACGGCCCTGACCGCGCCGTTCTGGATCGCGGCGGCGGGAATCCTGTCGGTCAGCCTTGCGGGATGGCGGCCGCTGGGCGCGGGCCTTGCCCGGCGGACCAGCCCGGACAGATAGCGCCGCGCCTGCCGAATGAACGGCGGATGCATCCGCCGCCGGTTCGGCCATCCGCCCAAGGCCCTTACAGCACCCCCGTCCGCCACAGCCGCACCTTCAGCCCGCCATGGGCGACATAGGGTCCAGGCTCAAGCCAGGGCAGGCCGGTGGCGCGGGCCAGTTGCTGCTCGGTGGTGATCAGGCCGACGCGCCAACCCTGGAAGCGGGTGCGCAGCACCTCGCCCATCGCTGCATGAAGGCCGAAAAGCGGGCCCTTGTTGCCGATGCGGGCGCCGTAGGGCGGGTTGATCATCACAAGGCCCGGCGGACCTTCGGGGCGGGTCAGTTCGGCAAAGGAGCAGGTCTGGAAATCGGTCCAGTCGGCGACGCCGGCGCGGGCGGCGTTCTCATGGCTCATGCGGATCGCGCCGGGATCGCGGTCGCGGCCGTAAAAGCGGAATTTCGGCCCGTGCGGTATCGGCGAACGCTGGGCAGGCGCGCGCAGGGCGGACCAGGCGGCGGAATCGAAGCTGGGCAGATGCTCGAAGGCAAAGCCGCGCAGGCGTCCGGGGGCGAGGTTCGCGGCAATTTCGGCGGCCTCGATCGGGAAGGTGCCCGAACCACACATCGGGTCCAGCACCGGCTCATCGCCGATAAAGCCGCATTGGCGCAGGAACAGCGCGGCCATTGTCTCGCGCAGCGGGGCCTTGCCCACCGCCTGCTTATGACCGCGCTTGTGCAGGGATTCGCCCGATGTGTCCAGGCTGATGGTGCAAAGATCGTCCTCGATCCGCACCTTCAGCGTGACGGGCGCATCCTCGGCGATGGGTGCGCCCAGGGTGTCGCGGATGGCAGCCTCGATGCGCTGGGTGATGGCGCCCGCGTGGTAGATGCGGGATTTGCGGCTGGTCGCCTCGATCCGCAGGGGCGTGTCGGGACGCAGCCAGTCGGCCCAGGGAAAGCGGCGCGCGCGCTTGTCCAGCTGCGCCGGATGCATGGCGCGGAAGGCGCCGATGCGGGCCAGGACGCGGGTGGCGCCCCGGATCGCCAGGTTCGCGCGCCAGATCTCGGGCCAGCCGCCGGTGAAGGCGACGCCACCGGGCTGCGGCTGGGCCGGGAATCCCAGCGCGCGGGCCTCGGCCAGCAGCGGTTCCTCAAGGCCCGGAGTCGCGACCAGAAAGATCTCCATACGCGCGGGATCGGCGGCAAGGGGCGCGGCCTCGGGCTGCGGGGCGCGTGGGGGCTGGGGCTTGGGTCTGGTCATGGAGTCGCGACGAAAAAAGGAGCCGCATCTTGCGCCGAATGGGGGCGGAAGGCAATCGCGGGCAGACTGTCCACGCCATGGCGTCAATCATTCCCTATCGTCGCCATATGGGGATGGGCGCGCGATAGCTATGTTGGGCACCGACAGCAAGATGATAAGGAGATGATCATGGCGACGAGCGATGCACCCCTGCAAGTCGGCCGGGTCCGGCTGGTGGTGAACGATCTGGGCGCGGTCGGCGATTTCTACGAACGGGTGATCGGCCTGCACCGCCTGGGCGGGGACACGGCCGAGCGGCGGCTGGGGATTGGCGACCGGGTTCTGCTGGAACTGCGCCAGGACAAGGCGGCGCGGGCGCGTCCGTCGGAGGCGGGGTTGTTCCACACCGCTTTCCTGCTGCCCTCGCGGCAGGATCTGGGCACCTGGCTGCGCCATGTGGCGGCGCGCGGGCAGCGGCTGGACGGGGCCTCGGACCATCTGGTGAGCGAGGCGATCTATCTGCGCGATCCCGAGGGCAACGGTATCGAGATCTATGTCGACCGCCCCCGCGCCCAGTGGCACCGACAGGGCGCAGAGGTGCGGATGGACACGATCCGCGCGGATCTGGACGGGCTGGTGGCCGCTGGCCGGGACGGCTGGAAAGCGGCGCCCGATGGCACCGTGATCGGTCATGTGCATCTGCAAGTCGGCGATGTCGCGACGGCCGAGGATTTCTATATGAACCGGCTGGGCCTGGACCGGACCGCGCATCTTTCCGGGGCAAGCTTTTTCGCCTCGGGCGGCTATCACCATCATCTGGCGGGCAATGTCTGGCATTCGCGCGGAGCGGGGCAGCGCAGCGCCGATGCCGCCGGGCTGGAAAAGATCGTGCTGGAGGCGGATCCCGGCGTGCTGGCCGATCTGGCCGAGGTCGAGCTACGGGATCCCTGGGGGACCAGAATCAGCCTGCGGCCCAAGGGTTGAGCGGGGTTGGGGATGCCGCGCTGGCGCCCCTGCCACCGGCGCACTTTCCAGACCCCATGGACCAATGGCAGGCCGACGGATTTGTCGCGGCGTTTGCGGCTTGGGACCGCGAACCGGCCGATTTTCCGATCAGGAACGGCTTCATGTCATAAGTATCGATAAGTTGAAAAACGAAGCCGTGGCTGCGGTGCCCATGGCCTGTTCCGATGCGACATGCTTCCTCGTGGAGGTAAGCATCGCCCAGCGCCTCTGTTTCGGCTTGATGATCGGCCGATGACGAAAGGTGCATCGACCGGATGAATGCGCCGGATATGGCCTTGGCCCCGCCGCTGCCCCCGCCGACCTATCGCCAGGTCGCGGCCCGCTTCCTGCCCATCCGTCCCTTTCCGGGCGCGGCGTCATCGGGCTTTCGCGACAGGCGCGAGTCCCATGAGGGTCTTCGCATGTCAAATCCTGTGCCAAGCGGCATAGGGCCGGACAGCCGACAACGGTGGGCGCATAGCATCTTGGATATTTGGGCAAGAAAGACGCATGGCCTCAGGCCCGGTTCCAGCGGTTGTCGCGGCGCGTGAAACGTAGGTGCTCGGGGGGGCGGAAACCCGGCTCGTCCATGGGCGCGACATGGCGCTGGATCAGCAGGTCCGGCCCCTGGAAGTCCAGGACCGCGAATTCGTTCCGGCGGTCGCCTTCGCGCGCGCAAAGGGCGGTGCCGGCCTGGATTTGCAGGATGCCGCGCCCCTTGGGGCCAAGGAAGGCGCCGGCGGACCAGACATGCAGATGACCCGTCAGCAGGATCTGGATGCCTTGCGACTCGAACTGCGAGAGCGCCTCGGCCGCGCCGCGCATGAGCTGCTTGTCGATCGCCGGGGCCTGCTGCATCGGATGGTGCAGCGCCACGATGTTCACGCAATCGGGGTCGATCCCGTCCGAGACCCGGCGTATCTGGTCCGCACTGATCATGCCCCGCTGCCAGGACATCGGATCGACGCTGTTCAGCCCCTGGACCCGCAGCCTGCCGACATGGCCCACCGGCTCCAGATTGCCTGCCACCGCCTGCCGGTAGCGCCGATAGGGCTGCATCATCCGGTTCGCCAGCCGGTAAAGCGGGATGTCGTGATTGCCGGGCACAGCGATCAGCGGCGCCTCGATCCGGCGCAGGAAGGCGGCGGCGGCGGCGAATTGCGCCGAGCGCGCGCGATGGGTCAGATCGCCCGTGACCACGACCAGATCCGCCCCCGCCTGGTTCACCCGGTCCAGCAGCGGCTGGACCAGCGCCGTCCGCTCATGCCCGAAATGCAGGTCCGAGAGATGCAAGAGCCGGGTCATGCCGCGTCGCGGCCCCGGCTTTCGGCATGGACCAGAACGGCCAGATCATGCGGGCGCACGCGCACCAGGAAAGGCGAATCCATCCAGTCCTTTTCCCCGTCATGAGCGACATATTCGTTGCGCGGCACGGTCTGGATTTCCATTTCCGAGGCCGCGATCAGATCGAAATCCTGATAGCGCGCGGATTTCCCCAGCGCCAGCCGCAGAGCCGAGCGGATCAGCGGCCCCGGCCGATGCGCCCGCGCGACCAGAAGCGCAAGCTGGCCCCGACGGATGGCCTCGGCACCCTCAAGCCCGAACGTATCCAGTTGATAGGCGCTTTTCGCCACGAAGGCGAGCGCGGTCCTGAAGCGGCGTTCCTGGCCATTGGCGCGCACGGTCACGCGCAGGGGATGGCGCAGGGCCCAAAGCGCGGCCAGCGCCGACCAATAGGCCGCCAGCCGCGAACGGCCCCAGCGCCTGTAGATGTCCTCGCGGCGTTTGAGGATCTCGGGATAGGCGCCGAAGCTGACATTGTTGAGAAACACCATGCCGTTCATCTCGGCCACATGGACGCGGCGCAGGACCGGGGCGTCGAAGACCTTCAGCGCCTGCTCCACCGTCTCGCCGACGCCGAGGTCGCGGGCGAAATAGTTGAAGGTGCCGCCGGGGATCACCGCCATCGCCGCCCCGCTGCCCGCGACCGCGCTGGCCACCGCCGCCTGGGTGCCGTCGCCGCCGGCCGCGACGATCAGGTCATATCCCTCGCGCACGGCCTGGGCGGCGGCATGGGGCAGATCCGCGCCCCTTTTGATCCGGCGCTGCGCCAGTTGGGCGACCCGGCCGCGCAGCCGCGCGTCCAGCCGGTCGGCGATCTCGGCCCCGGCCCTTTTGCCCGATCCGGTGTTGGCGATAATGCAGCAGCGCGCCGCAGAAAGCTGGTATGGCTGATCGGCTTGGTCCATGAGCGCCCCGGCACCTGATCCCTGTTGAGATGCAGGAACCAAAGGCGCAAGGCGCTGGTTCCCGTGACAGGACCCGTCAATCCTGACAAAAATGCTTGTGCCTACCTGCCGGGTCTGGCAGTTTATGGCCAGGTAGCCCCAGCGGCCATCCGCAGCCCGCATATCCCACATGGCAATCGCGGCGCTGGCCACCAGGAAACCGCCAGCCGGACGGAATTTTCCCCGCGCCGCTGGCCAAGGACAGTTGCGGCGGCGGGCGCCATCCCGGCGGGCCCAGGTCATGCGCCGAGCCAATTTGATGAGACAAATCATGAATATGCGGATGTCAGAGGCCAGCACCCTGATGCCCAAGCCCGAGGCGGGTCTGCCACGCTTTGCCTTTCGCGGCGCCCGAGGCGCGGTTCTGGGCCGGGGGTCCGAAGCCGCCTTGCCCCCCGGCACGGCAACGGACCTGGCCTTGCGGATCGAAACCGCCCTGGCCGACGCCCCGGCGGGCAGCCTGATCGGCGGCGCCCTGCCCTTTGACCGGGCGGCGCCCGATTGCCTGTGGCGCGCGCAAGCGGCGGCAAGCCCCGCCCTGGCCGAGGCCCCCCTGGGTCTGCCGCTGGCCCGCTGGCAGCTTGCCGCCGAGCCGTCCGCCCAAAGCTATGCCAACGCCGTGGCCCAGGCCCTGGCCGTAATGCAGGCCGAGGCCGGACAGCCTGGCGGGCTGGAAAAGATCGTGCTGGCGCGCAGCCTGAAGATCCGCGCCGAGGCACCTATTCCTGTCGCGGCACTGATGGCGCGGCTGGGCCTGGATCCGGCCGTCACCGCCTTCGAGGTCGCGCTGCCGCCCCGCGCGGGCCAGGCGCGCACGCTTTGCGGCGCAACGCCCGAACTGTTGCTGGAAAAAAACGGGGCGGTGATCGCCTCGCATCCGCTGGCCGGCTCGGCGCCGCGCGACGGCGATCCCGACCGCGACCGCGCGGCGGCCGAGGCGCTGATGCGCTCGGACAAGGATCACCGCGAGCATGCCATCGTGGTCGAGAGCATCCTTGACGTGCTGGCGCCCTGGTGCCGCGAACTTTCGGTGCCGGCGGGGACCACGCTGACCAGCACGCGCAGCATGTGGCATCTGGGCACGCGGATCGAGGGGCGGCTGAAGGATCCGCGCCTGTCCTCGGCGGTGCTGGCGGCGGCGCTGCACCCGACGCCCGCCGTCTGCGGCGTGCCCCTGGCGCGGGCGGGGGCGCTGATTCGCGCGCTTGAACCCGTGGACCGCGAGTTTTATGCCGGGGCAGTCGGCTGGTGCGACGCGCAAGGCGACGGCGCCTGGTATGTCGCGATCCGCTGCGCCGAGATCTGCGGCGCCGAGGCCCGGCTTTACGCCGGGGCGGGGATCGTGCCCGGCTCGGACCCGATGGCCGAGGCCGCCGAGACCGGCGCGAAATTCGGCGCCTTCCTTCAGGCTTTGGGGCTGCCCCCGGATGCCGGGCTGGAGGGTGTCGCCAGAAACGGAGACGATTGATGGCCCTGCCCGGTATTCCCGGCTATGATCTGCCCCAGGCCCTGCCCGCCCCGCGCGGCCCCTGGCACCCCCGGCGCGAACGGCTGGCGCTGCTGGTCCATGACATGCAGCGGTATTTCTGCCGCCCCTTCCCACAGGGCGCGCCCCTGGCCCCGGCCGTCGCCAATATCGCCCGGCTGATCGCCGCCGCGCGGGCTTCGGGCGTGCCGGTGTTCTATACCGCGCAGAAGGGCAACCAGTTCCGCCCCGACCGGGGCCTTCAGGCCGACCTTTGGGGACCGGGCATGAGCGCCATCCCCGAACATGAGGAGATCCTGCCCCAGCTTGCGCCGGCAGAGGGCGACATCGTGCTGGTCAAGCACCGCTACAGCGCGTTCCAACGCTCGAATCTAGATCACCTGATGCGGGCGCGGGGGCGGGATCAATTGATGATCTGCGGCATCTACGCCCATATCGGCTGCCTCGCCACCGCCGCCGAGGCGTTCCAGCGCGACATCGAGGCTTTTGCCGTGGCCGATGCGCAGGCCGATTTCTCGGAAGAGAAGCACCGCCTGGCGATGGAGTGGATCGCGGCGACCTGCGGCGTGCCGCTGTTGACCGGCGCGGCGGTCGCTGCCCTGACCGCAGAGGTCGCCGCATGCGCCTGACGGGGTTCCAGGACCGGCTGGCGGTCGTCACCGGCGCATCTGGCGGCATCGGCCGGGCCGTGGTCCGCGCGCTGGTCGAGGCCGGCGCGAAGGTCGTCGCCACCGACACCATCGCCGCCCTGGAGGCCGCGCCGGTGCCGGGCGTGCCAAACCGCGTGCTGGACGTGCGCGACGGCGCCGCCGCGCAGGCCCTGATCGCCGAGGCCGAGACCGAATTCGGCCCCCTGGCGCTTGGCGTCCATGCGGCGGGGGTGCTGGCGATCGGGCCGCTGCTGGACCTGGACCCCCACGAATGGGAAGGGGTGATCGGCGTGAACACCACCGGCACCTTCAACGTCACCCGCGCCTTCGGTCAGGCCATGGCGCGCCACGGGCAGGGCGCCATCGTCGCGGTCAGCTCCAATGCCGCCGGGATTCCGCGCCTGAACATGGGGGCCTATGCGGCGTCCAAGGCGGCGGCGACGATGCTGATCCGCTGCCTGGGGCTGGAACTGGCAGCGCGGGGCGTGCGCTGCAATATCGTTGCGCCGGGCTCCACCCTGACGCCGATGCAGACGGGCATGTGGGCCGAGGATGGCGGCGCGGGCGAGCGCGCGGTGATCGAGGGCAGCCTTGCGGCCTATCGCACAGGCATCCCGCTGAAAAAGCTGGCCACGCCCGAGGATATCGCGGCCTCGGTCATGTTCCTGCTGTCCGATCAGGCCGGCCATGTCACCATGGCGGACCTTTATGTGGATGGCGGCGCCACGCTGAGAGCTTAGGGCGCGCGCCTAGCGGCGCGCCTCGATCAGCGCCCACCAGGCGTCAAGGCGGGGTTCCTTGGCCAGTTCGTCGAAGCTGGCCGAGATGCCCATCTGATCCAATTCGCTGGAAAAGGTCATCACGGCGATGGAATCCAGCCCGTAAAGCACCAGATTCTCGGTCGGGTCGATTTCGCAATCATCCTCGATCATGGCAACGACGCGGGCGGCCAGCCATTCGGGGCTGAGTTCGGTCTTGTCCAGCATGGGCATCCTTTCAGGCGGTTGCTCGTTAGGCGTTTTCATGGGCCAGGCTGTCGCGCAGCCGGCGCTTGTCGATCTTGCCCACCGCCGTCAGCGGCAGCACGTCGGTAAAGCGGAAACGGTCGGGCAGCTTGTATTCCGCCACGCCCTGTTCAAGCAGGTGACGGCGCAGGGCGGGCGAGGAAAGCTTGCCCACCCCCTCGCGCAGGACCAGGAAGGCGCAGCTTTTCTCGCCCAGATGCGCGTCCGGGATGGCGACCAGCGCGGCATGGGTGATGTCGGGATGACGGACCAGCAGGTTCTCGATCTCTTCGGCAGCGATCTTTTCGCCGCCCCGGTTGATCTGGTCCTTGATCCGGCCGACCACGCGCAGATAGCCGTTTTCGCGCACCACCACGTCGCCCGAGTGATAGAAGCCATCGGCATCGAAGGCTTTGGCATTATGCTCGGGGCTGCGGTAATAGCCGCGGAAGGTATAGGGGCCGCGCGTGGCAAGCGCGCCGGGCGTGCCGTCGGGGACGGGCTGGCCGTCCGCGTCCAGCACGCGGATTTCGTCATCGGGGCTGATCGGGCGGCCCTGGGTGGTGAAGATCGTCTCGGCATCGTCGTCAAGGCGGGTATAGTTCACCAACCCTTCGGCCATGCCGAAGACCTGCTGCGGCATCGCGCCCAGGACCTGAGGCACGCGCCGCGCCGTCGCCTCGGCAAAGCTTGCACCCCCGACCTGGATCAGGCGCAGGCTGTCCAGCATCGGGCGCAGTTCCGGCTTTTCCTCGACCATGCGCAGCCAAAGCGCGACGGCGGGCGGCACAAGCTGGGCCATGGTCACGCCCGCGTCGCGGATGATCGGAAAGCAGGTCAGCGGATCGGGGCTGGGCGCCATCACCATGCAGCCGCCGCCATGGAAAACCCCCAGCGCACCCGGAGAAGAGAGCGCGAAATTATGCCCGGCGGGCAGCGCGCAAAGCATCCGCGTGTCACCATCGCAGCCGCAGATCTCGGCGCTGGCGCGGACACTGTAATCATAGTCGTTATGCGTGCGCGGGATCAGCTTGGGCGTCCCGGTCGAGCCGCCTGAAAGCTGAAAGAAGGCCACCTGATCGGCAGGCGTCGGCCCCGCCCCCTCGGGCAGGTCCGGCCCGTCGGCCAGCCAATGCGACAGGCTGCGCGCCGGATCGCTTTCATTCAGAAACAGCGCCTGACCGATGCCCAGTTCGTCCGCGAAGGCGTCGTCCCCGAACAGTTCATGCCCCCGGTCGGCGATCAGAAGGCGTGGCGCGATCTGGCGGGCATATTCCGAAAGCTCCATCCGGCGGTGGCTGTAAAGCGCCAGCACCGGCGCCACACCGATCCGCAAAAGCGCGATGAAGGCGACATAGAACTCAGCCAGGTTCGGAAGCTGGACCAGCGCCGTATCGCCCCGGCCCAGACCCAGCACGGCCAGCCGCGCGGCCAGATGCCGCGACTGGCGGTCCAGATCGGCATAGCTGAAGCGGCGGTTCCCGCAGATCACCGCCGAAGCCTCGGGGCGGACGGCAAGCTGGGCGTCAAGGATATGGGTCAGCGGCTGGTCGATCCAATAGCCCGCCTGCCGATAGCGATGGGCCAGTTCCTGCGGCCAGGGGCTGAATTCGATCATCTGAAACCCGTTCCTCCTTCGCATCTGGTCCTTCATCTTTCTGGCCGGGCGGCACACCCCCGACGCCCCCTTGACGAGGCATAATAGGCGAGTATTTTTATCCAGCTTTCTCTCTCGAAGCAAGCAGGGCCGCGGCGATAGCGCCGCGGCTCGGCCAGCCCCCTCCCCCACCGCACAATTTCCTATCCCCGCCGAAAGGGGCCGTGTTTTCATGACTCAGGACAATGATCCGGGCGCGGCGACGCCGCTGACGCTGGCGCAACTTGATTTCTGGGAAGAGTTCCAGGCCCACCCCGGCGAGGCGGTCTCGACAGTGGCGCATGCATTGGAACTGCGCGGCGCTCTGGACATGGCAGCCCTGGCGCAGGCGATCCGCGCCACCATCGCCGAAACCGATGTCCTGGCGCTGCGCTTTCAGCCTGGCCCCGACGGGTTGCCGCGCCAGATGGTCGACCCCCAGCGGCGCCCGGCGCTGCGGCTGCTGGACCTGTCCGGGGATGCCGACCCGCTGGGCCACGCCATGCGGCTGATGCGGCAGGATGTCGACGCCCCCGTCGATCTGCTGCGCCGCCCCATCGCCGCGCAATGGCTGGTGCGGCTGGGGCCCGATCATGCGGTCTGGTATCATCGCGGCCATCACATCGCGCTGGACGGCTATGCCATGAGCCTGATCGAATCGCGCTGCGCCCAGCTTTACGCCCAAGGCCACGGCGCCACGCCGGGCCGTGCGCTGGATCATTTCGCCGCCTATCTGGCCGAGGAAGCCGCCTATCGCGACAGCCCGCGCCATCTCGCGGATGGCCGGCATTGGGCCGACATCCTGTCCGCCACGCCCGCGCCGCAGATGCTGGACAAAGGCTCCGAGGACTATCCCGCCCACCCGCTGACCCATGACGAAGATCTGTCGAGCCTGCGCGAGGCCCTGCTGGCGCAGGCTGCGCGAACCGGGATCGGCTGGCCCGACCTGCTGACGACGCTGGCCTCGGCCTGGACGGTGCTGCATCTGGGCGACGGTTCGGCCGCGCGGCAGCGGGACCATGACGGGCGGCTGGCCATGCCGGTCTGGCTTCCCTATCTAAGCCGAATGGGCAGCGTGGCGATCAATATCCCTGCGCTGGTGGTCAATATCCTGCCCTTCGACGCCAACCTGGCCGCATCCGAGCCGCTGGGCCAGGTGCTGACCCGCCTGGCCGGACGGCTGCGCAAGCTGCGGCGGCACGGGCGCTACCGGATCGAGCAGATCGCCTCGGATCACGGGCTGAGCAGCCGGCAGCGGTTCTTCTTCTCGCCGCTTATCAATGTGCTGCCCTTTGACCCGGCACAGTTCCAGGGCTGTGCCTGCCAGCGGCATGTGCTGTCGAACGGACCGGGCGACGGGTTCAACATCACCATCCGCGCCGACGGGCAGGCGCGCCACCTGGAACTGCTGATCGAGGCGGACCCCGCCCTGACCCCAGCCGACGACTTCGCCCGCCATGCCGCCAGCCTGCCGGCCTTCCTGCGCACGGGCCTGACCGAAGCCGCGCTGAACCGCCCCGTCGGCGCATTGACCGCACTGCGCGAGGCCGCCTGACCGAGCCCCTGCCCCTCGGCAGATTTTTTCGGGAATCTGCTTTTTTCCCTTGCACCCATCGGCACGGTCCCATAAATGACCGCTCACCGAAGGCGACAAGCCCAAGGGAACGGAGTGCGGGCGTAGCTCAGGGGTAGAGCATAACCTTGCCAAGGTTAGGGTCG
>NZ_JASGGO010000032.1:0-42652 GCF_047605025.1 Paracoccus sp. (in: a-proteobacteria)
CCCCAGGATCAGGGCGATGATCCAGAAGCGGATGACGATCTGGGCCTCGCCCCAGCCCTTCTTCTCGAAATGGTGGTGGATCGGGGCCATCAGGAACACGCGTTTGCCGGTGCGCTTGAAGTAGAGGACCTGGATGATGACCGAAAGCGCCTCGACCACGAACAACCCGCCGACGATGGCCAGCACGATCTCGTGCTTGGTGGCCACCGCGATCGCGCCAAGGGCGCCGCCAAGGGCCAGACTGCCGGTATCGCCCATGAAGACCGCAGCCGGCGGGGCGTTATACCACAAAAAGCCCAGGCCCCCGCCGATCAGGGCGGCGACGAAGACGGCAAGCTCGCCCGTGCCGGGGACGAAATGCACGCCGAGGTAATTGGCGAAATTGGCGTTACCGACCATATAGGCGATCACCGCGAAAGTGGCCGCCGCGATCATCACCGGCATGATCGCCAGGCCATCCAGCCCGTCGGTCAGGTTCACCGCATTGGCCGCGCCCAGGATCACCAGCACCGTAAAGGGCACATAAAGGATCGAGAGGTTGAGCAGCGTGTTCTTGAGGAAAGGCAAGGCCAGCTCTCCGCTGAGCGCGGCCGGATGCAGCCAGGCGGCGGCGGCGCCCGCCATGGCCGCGATGCCCAGGCCGATCAGCAGCCGAACCCGCCCGGAAAGGCCCGCATGGTGCTGTTTCGTCACCTTTGCGTAATCGTCGGCAAAGCCGATGGCGGCGAAACCCAGCGTCACCAGCAGCACGATCCAGACATAGCCATTGTCCAGCCGCGCCCAAAGCAGCGTGCCGATGGTCAGCGCGGCCAGGATCAAGAGGCCGCCCATGGTCGGCGTGCCGGCCTTGGAGAGATGGCTTTGCGGCCCGTCGTCGCGGATCGGCTGGCCCTTCTTCTGCTTGCGGCGCAAGAGGTCGATGAGCGGCCTGCCGAAAAGAAAGCCAAAAAGCAGCGCGGTCAGGAAGGCCCCTCCGGCGCGGAATGTGATATATCTGAAAAGGTTAAAAAAATCCCCCCCGTCCGAGAGGGATGTGAGCCAGTAAAGCATTACTCGGTCCTTTCGCCAGGCGCTGTGCTTTGCCGTCTCTGCCGCAGGGCGTCAACCACCGTCGAGATTTTCGAGCCCTTGGAGCCCTTCACAAGCACAATATCGCCCATCGCGACCAGTTCGGGCAGGCGCGCGGCCAGGGCGGCGGCGGTCTCGGCATGGATGCCGCGCCGCGCCTCGGGCAGGGCCTGGTTCAGCGCGGCCATGCGCGGACCCGCCGTATGGACCAGATCGACCGAGGCCATCGCGGGGTCGTCCGCCATGGCGCGATGCATCGCCATCTCGTCCGGGCCAAGCTCCAGCATGTCGCCCAGGATCGCGACGCGCCGCCCGCCGGTCAGCCGCGCCAGCGTCGCCAGCCCCGCCGCCAGCGAGGTCGGGTTCGAGTTGAAGGCGTCGTCGATCAGGCGGATGCCGCCTGTCTCCTCGACCGCGCCGCGCCCGGCGGGCGGGGTCCAGCCGGCAATCTCCAGGCCCGCCCGAGCCAGATCGGCGCCCGCCGCGGAAAGCGCGGCCAGGACCCCCACCGCGTTCATCACGAAATGCGTGCCGGCGCTTTGCAGCGTGAAATCTACCGTTTCGCCCAGAATGCGCGCGCGCACGCGGGTCTGGCCTTCCTGGGTCTGAACGGTCACGGGCCGGGCCATTCCCTGGGCGCCGAAACCCGCGACGATGGCCCCGACCTCATCGGCGCAATCGCGCAGGATCTGGGTGGTCTCCAGATCCTCGGGAATGATCGCGGTTCCGGGCGAGGCCAGGCCCCTGAAGATCGCGCCCTTTTCGCGGGCGATGCCCTGGATCTGGCCGAAAGCCTCAAGATGGGCGGCGGCGATGGTGGTGATCATGGCGACATGGGGCCGGGCCAGGCGGGCCAGGGGCTCGATCTCGCCAGGGTGGTTCATGCCGATCTCGATGATGGCGAAAGCGGTTTCGGCGGGCATGCGCGCCAGGGTCAGCGGCACGCCCCAATGGTTGTTGTAGCTGGCCTCGGCGGCATGGATCAGCCCCTGGCCGGCCAGCGCGACGCGGGCCATTTCCTTGGTCGAGGTCTTGCCGACCGAGCCGGTGATGGCGATGACCTTGCCCGCCATCCGCGCGCGGCCCGCGCGGCCAAGCGCCTCAAGGGCCGACAGCACATCGGGGACGACCAGCAGCGGCGCATCCGGGGCCACCCCCACGGGGATGCGGCTGACCAGCGCGGCGCCCGCGCCCTTTTCCAGCGCCTGGGCCACGAAGTCATGACCGTCGCGGGCGGCTTGCAGGGCGACGAACAGGTCGCCCGGCCGGATCGTGCGGGTGTCGATGGAAACGCCGGTGACGGCGAAATCGCGGCTGACCCGCCCGCCAGTGGCGGCGGCGGCGTCCGCTCCGGTCCAAAGCGTCATATCTTGCCATCCAGCGCAGCGACGGCGACCGAGGCCTGCTCGCTGTCGTCAAAGGGGAAAATGTCCTGGCCGATGATCTGGCCGGTCTCGTGGCCCTTGCCCGCGATCAGCAGCGCATCGCCCGGTTGCAGCGCATCGACGCCGCGCAGGATCGCCTCGGCGCGGTCGCCCACCTCGATGGCATCGGGTCCGGCACCGGCCATGACCTCGGCGCGGATCGCGGCCGGGTCCTCGCTGCGAGGGTTGTCGTCGGTGACAAAGACCAGATCGGCGAATTGCCGCGCCGCCTCGCCCATCAGCGGGCGCTTCAGCCGGTCGCGGTCGCCGCCGGCCCCGAAGACGACCACGATCCGGCCCATCACATGCGGGCGAAGCGATTGCAGCGCCGAGGCCAGCGCGCCCGGCTTGTGGCTGTAATCGACAAAGACCGCCGCGCCGTTCTCGCGCAGCGCGGCCAGTTCCATGCGCCCGCGCACGGTGGAAAGGCCGGGCAGCGTCTCGAAGACCCGCGCCGCATCCTCGCCAGAGGCGATGACAAGGCCCGCCGCCGCCAGCACGTTCTCGGCCTGAAAGCCGCCGATCAGGGCCAGACGCACCAGATGCGCCTGGCCCTGCCAGGAAAAGCGCAGATCCTGCCCGGTGGCGTCGTAACGCTGCGCGAGAATGCGCAGATCGGCCTGCTCGGCCCGCCCGATGGTGGTCGGGACCAGCCCCCGCTCACGCGCGATCCCGGCCATCTGGCGGCCGCGCGGGTCGTCGATATTGATCACCGCTCCCGCGCCCTCGTCCAGCACATGGTCGAAAAGCAGCGCCTTGGCGGCGAAATAGTCGTCGAAATTCTTGTGGTAATCCAGGTGGTCCTGGCTGAAGTTAGTGAACGCCCCGGCCTTCAGCCGCACCCCGTCCAGGCGGCGCTGATCAAGGCCGTGGCTGGACGCCTCCATCGCGGCATGGGTGACGCCCGCGCCCGCCGCCTCGGCCAGGACGCGGTGCAGGGTGATCGGCTCGGGCGTGGTATGGGCAAGCTTGGCCTGATAGTCGCCCTGCACCCCCATCGTGCCCAGGCTGATCGCCTTGCGGCCCAGGGCCTGCCAGATCTGGCGGGTGAAGCTGGCCACCGAGGTCTTGCCCGAGGTGCCCGTCACCGCCACCACGGTCTGGGGCTGGACCGCGAACCACAGCGCCGCCGCCCCCGACAGCGCCGCGCGCGGATCTTCGGCCACGACCAGCGCCGCGTCCGAGCCGGCCAGCGCCTGGGCCGCGATCTCGGCCCCCTTGCGGTCGGTCAGCACCGCGACCGCGCCCTGGCGCAGCGCATATTGGATGAACTCGGCCCCATGCGCGGCCGAACCCGGCAGCGCCACGAACAGATGGCCCGCCCGCACATCGCGGCTGTCCACCGCCAGCCCCGTCACCTGCGGGTCGCGCCCCTTGTCGCCTCGAAGCCCCAGAAGGGACAGCCGCATCGCCCTGTCAGTCACGCCAAGCCTCGTTTTCTAGTTCGAGACCAGCTTTAGCCCATTCGTCAAAGGCCGTTCAACCATCGGCAGGGGCTTTTCCACCTGCGGGCGCAGGCCCAGAAGCGGCGCGACGCGACGGATCAGTTCCGAGGCGACCGGCGCCGCCGTGGCGCCCGCCGTGCGGCTTTCGCCCCCGCCCGCCAGACCGACCGAGGGTTCGTCCAGGGTCAGCACCAGCACATATTTCGGATCGCTGATCGGGAAGGCCGAGGCGAAGGTGGCGACCACCCTGTTCTTGTAATAGCCGCCGGTCGGGCGCGGCTTGTCGGCGGTGCCGGTCTTGCCGCCGACTTCATAACCCTCGACATTGGCCGAACGCGCGGTGCCGCGCGTCACCACCTGGCGCAACAGTTGCAGCGCGGTATGGGCGGCGGCGGGGGACAGGACCTGTTCGCCCTCGCGCCGGGCATCGCCATGGATCAGCGTCGGGCGCACGCGCTTGCCACCATTGGCGATCGTCGCATAAGCCGCCGCCAGATGCAGCGGACTGGCCGCCAGGCCATGGCCGAAGGCCACGGTGGCCGAGGTCACGGCGGGCCAGCGTTGCGGCACCAGGGGCTTGCCGGTCGGGCCTTCGCTGGTCTCGATCGTCGTCGGCTCGAAGAAGCCCAGCTTCTCCAGAAAATCCTTCTGCCGCTCGACGCCCAGCAACTGCGCCACCCGCACCGTGCCCACGTTCGAGGATTTCACGATGATCTCGGTCACGGAAAGCTGCGCGCCGTAATTGTGGAAATCGTTGATCAGGTATTTCCCGATCTTCATCGGCGTGCGGGAATTGATCATCGTGCCGGGGCTGATCAGCTTCAGGTCCAGCGCCTGCGCCACCGGGAAGATCTTGAAGGTCGATCCAAGCTCATACTGGCCCTGCACCGCGCGGTTGAAAAGCGGGCTGTCCGAGGGATCGCCCTTCAGAAGCGGACGCGGGCGGTCGTTCGGGTCGAAATCGGGCAGGCTCGCCATGGCCGCGATCTCGCCGGTCTGGACCTCCATCAGGATGGCGGTGGCGCCTTTGGCGCTCATCACCTTCATGCCGTTGGCCAGCACCTCCTCCATCGCGGTCTGCACCGTCATGTCCACCGACAGACGCAGCGGCGCGCCGTCGTTCGAGGGGTCGCGCAGCCAGCGGTCGAACGCCTTCTCGACGCCGGCGATACCGATCACCTCGGCGCTGGCCACATCCTCCTTGCCGAAGGTCGAGCCGCCCAGGATATGGCTCGCCAGCCGCCCGTTCGGGTAAAGCCGCATCTCGCGCGGGCCGAACAGCAGCCCCGGCTCGCCGATGTCATGGACGGCCTGCATCTGCTCGGGCGAGATCTTCTTCTTGATCCAGACAAAGCTGCGCTTGCCGGAAAAATCCTTTTCCAGCCGCTCGGTGCTCAGGTCGGGAAAGATCTTGACCAGCTTCCGCGCCGCGCCCTGGGGATCGACCATCTGGCGGGGATGGGCGTAAAGCGAGTGCGTCAGCAGGTTCGTCGCCAGCACCCGGCCGTATCGGTCGGTGATGTCGGCCCGCTGCGAGATGATCTGCGCGCCGCTGACCTGGGCGCGCGGCTCGCTGGGCTGGCTTGCCGCCATGGCGCCCATGCGCAGGCCCACCGTGCCAAAGGCCAGGGCGAAGGCGCAGGACATGATCAGCAACCGGCGCTGCGCCTGGCCGCGCGCCTTGTCCTGGATGGCGGCATGACGCTGGGCGCGGTTCTCGGCCTCGATGGCATCGGGATTCTCGCCCGTTTCACGCGCGCGCAGAATGCGGGCCAAAGGGCGCAGCGGGGTGCGGATCATGGCGTCCTCTCCTGTGGTCTGATGGGCGGGAAGCCCGCGGGGCGCGGGGTGACGGCCTGGGCCTCGGCACCGGCCTGGCCGGGACCGGGCTCGGGGGGCTTCGGCGTCGGAAAAGCCACCTGCCCCACATCGACGAACTGGCTGGAATCGAAGGGAACCAGCTTCAGCTTGGCGAAATTCATGTTGACCAGTTCACGCAGGCGCTCGGGCCGGTTCAGGAAGGCCCATTCCGCGCGCAAAGCGCCCAGATCCTCGCGCAGCGAAGCGATCTCGCGCTGAACCTTGCCCATGTCGTTCAGCGCGGCCTGGGTCGCATAATTCTCGCGATAGGCCCAGAAGGCCAGGACCATGACGACCAGCGTGGTGACAAGATAAAGGACCGAGCGCATCAGACCCGCCTTTCCGTCAGCCGGGGCAGACCCAGGGCGTCGGGATCGACGCGGCCCGCCGGGGTCGAGGTGCGGATGCCCACGCGCAAAAGCGCCGAGCGGGAACGGGGGTTCGCGGCCAGCTCCTGCTCATCCGGGCCGATGGCGCGGCGGAAGGGCAGCGTGAAGGCGGGTTCCTCGGCCGCCACGGCCGGGGCATGGCGGCTGCCGCCCCCGCCGCCGCTGGCGCGCGCCTGCATGAAACGCTTGACGATCCGGTCCTCAAGCGAATGGAAGCTGACGACGGCCAGCCTGCCGCCGGGGCGCAGCGCGCGCTCGGCCGCGGCAAGGCCCGCAACCAATTGGCCGAATTCGTCATTCACCCAGATGCGGATGGCCTGGAAGGTTCGGGTCGAGGGATGGCTTTGCCCCGGCTTGGGGCGCGGCAGGCAACCGGCAACGATATCCGAAAGCTCGCCCGTGCGGCTGATCGGGCGGGCGGCGACGATGGCCTTGGCGATGCGGCGCGAGGCGCGCTCCTCGCCGTAAAGGTAAAGCACATCGGCGATAACCGATTCGGGGGCCGAGTTCAGCAACTCGGCCGCGCTGGGACCCTCCGCGCCCATGCGCATGTCCAGTGGGCCGTCGCGCAGGAAGGAAAAGCCGCGCTCGGCCTGGTCAAGCTGCATCGAACTGACGCCCAGATCCAGCACCACGCCATCGACCAGCCCGCCCGCCAGCTCGTCCAGATCCGAGAAGGTGCCCTGCCGCAGCGCCAGCCGGTCGCCATATTCCCCCGCCCAGGAAGCGGCCATGGTGAAGACCGAAGGATCGCGGTCGATGCCGATCACCTGCCGCGCGCCCTGCGCCAAAAGGCCCCGCGCATAGCCGCCCGCACCAAAAGTGCCATCGACCCACACGCCCTCGACCGGCGCCACGGCGCGCAGAAGAGGGCCAAGCAGGACAGGGATATGCGGATCGCCCGCCATCGTCACACCACGGCCTTTTCGACCGGGACCAGCAGGGACAGAGGGTCGGCGCCCGGCTCAAGCTCGGGGACGCGCGCCTCGATCTGACGCTCTTCCTCGGCATAGGCGGCGGGGGTCCAGACCTTCAGGCTGTCGCCGGCCGAGATGAAGAAGGCGCTGTCCGTCAGCCCGATCTTCTCGCGCAGCTTCTGGGGCAGGACCAGCCGGCCGTCGCCGTCGATCTCGGCCTCGTCTGCATGGCCCTGGTAGATGGTTTCAAGCAGGTTGCGCGGAGCCGAGCCCCGAGGCATCCTGGCGATGCCCTCCTCGATCTCTTCCATGGCCTCGATGGTGAAAAGTTGCAGCCAGTTCCAATCACGGGTTCCGTAGACGATGACCAGTTGCGGGCGCTTGCCGGTGTCCCAACCGGGGTCGCTGGCCTCGAAGACGCGGCGGAACTTGGCCGGGACCGAAACGCGACCCTTCGCGTCGATCTTGACCTCTTCCGAGCCTCTGAACCTGCGTGCCAACGGCCCGTGCTCCTTCCACTGTCCCAGCCTTTTCGGCATCCCGAAAAGGAAAGGGCGGATCGGGCTGCTGCCACTGCCCGATCCGCCGCCCTCGTTCCCATCTCTGGGCCCCGTAGTTTCGGGGATCGCGCCCTGATTTCACGCCACCTGGGGGAGGTGCTGCTCGCGCGCCTCAGGGTCATGTTCCGGAAGCCGGGTGCCTGTATGAAGCCTGCTTGTCGCCTTGGGGTCTTATCGCCCCTGAGCCCGTTTCCGTGATGAAAGGGATGACATGGGAATTCACGGGACGCAATGGGTTTATTCGGTCGCCGCACTGCGGCAAGCGCCCCTCCATGCGAGAACATGACAGGAACCTGTCAGTAACAAAGATTTATACGCAGCAAGTATGGAAAATTTTAAGAACCGCGCCACTATATCTAGTAGACTAGAGCCAGTGGGACAAAAATCCCACATTTTCCCGGAAAGTCTGCCTGACACCCTGCCGTTCGGCGGAAATCTGGGGAAAACTCTCGGGCTGCCGCTTTTGATTCGGCTTGTGAGCCACGAGATCACGGGAATTCACACGCGCGCGATTCTTGCATAAGATGAATTCCTATGAATTCCCGGTCAGGATTCCGGCCTCACTCTCGTGGGGAATCGGGGCGTGTCAGGCCATGCCGCCACCGATCAGACGCTCTGCCAGCCGCGCGAAGGCCCGCGCGACCGGGCTGTCGGTCGCGGCGATCGGCGTGCCGCCATCGCCTGCCAGCCGGACCTCCAGGTCCAGGGGAATCTCGCCCAGAAAGGGCAGGCCCAGCGCCACGGCCTCGGCCGCGACACCGCCATGGCCGAAAAGATGCGCCTCATGGCCGCAATTGGGACATATATAGGTCGACATGTTCTCGACCAGGCCCAGCACCGGGGTTTTCAATTTGTCGAACATGTCTATGGCACGGCGGGCGTCGATCAGCGCCACGTCCTGCGGGGTCGAGACGATGATCGCGCCGCTGACCTGCGCCTTCTGGCACAGGGAAAGCTGCACGTCGCCCGTGCCGGGGGGCAGATCGACCAGCAGCACGTCCAATTCGCCCCAGCTCACCTGATTAAGCATCTGCTGCAACGCGCCCATCAGCATCGGGCCGCGCCAGACCAGCGCCTCGCCCTCCTTCATCATCAGGCCCAGCGACATGACGGTGACGCCATGCGCGCGCAAAGGTTGCAGCATCTGGCCCTCGCTGGTCGGACGCTGGCCGGTCAGGCCCAACATGCGCGGCTGCGAGGGACCATATATATCCGCGTCCAGCAACCCGACCCGCCGGCCCGCCCGCGCCAGTGCCACCGCAAGATTCGAGGTCAGCGTGGATTTCCCGACCCCACCCTTGCCCGAGCCGATGGCCAGGATCCGCGCCACCCCGCTGACCGGCAGCGGCCCGGCCTGGGGCGTCGGATGGCGTCCGATCTTAAGGCTGGGCGCCTGGCCCGGCGGACCCGAGCGCGCGGCCGGCTGGGGGGCGGCACCGCGCGGCACGGCGGGGGCGGTAACGACGATCTGCACCTTCTCGACACCGGGAATCGCCCGCAAGCGGCGCTCTGCCTCGGCCTGCGCATCCGAAAGAGCGCGCGCTATAACTGCGTCCGGGGCCTCGATAACGAATCGCACAAGGCCATTCTCGACCTGCAAGGCCCGCACCATATCCGCCGAAACCAGGCTTCCGCCGCCCGGAACGGCGACCTGCTGTAACTCGGAAAGCACAGATTCTCGTGACACGGACATGGCAACCCCCGTCTGATCGCAGCCGCGCGCAGCATGTCAACTTCGTCGGGCGGGGACAAGGCGCGCAATTGCTCTATCCATAAGCACTTGTAACATCGCGTCATCTTCCCAGATTATATAGCCATTCTATAAACTGATCTGCCAGACCCCCAGAAAGTTCATAATTATTAAGGAATTGCGACAGGGGATTTTTGAAAGCCATGTGGTTTCTGCATAGCAGCATCACGCGACGGGCTATTGTGCAGATGCGGCAAAGGGATCATGTTGGCCCTAACAAAAGCGATGGCCCGATCAAAAGGACCGACCGGACCACCGCAGATGACCACAACGATGATGGGTGATGAAATGGCTGTAATGAACCACACTGCCGCATATGGCTTTGGAACCGAAACGCGGACTGCAAACTTTTTCTTGGGGCTGCGTAACTACATGGCGCGCCGCGCCGTCTATCGCCAGACCGTTCGCGAGTTGAGCGATCTGAATGCCCGCGAACTGGCTGATCTGGGCATCAGCCGCTCGATGATCCGCTCGGTGGCGCACGAAGCCGCCTGGGGCAAGAAGTAAGAATTCGATACCCGACCCACTCCTCCTCCCTTGGGTCCGGGTTCAGGCGGCATCCTCCCTCCTCCTCCCTGAGGATGCCGCCGCTCCGATAAGGTAAGACCCCTCCTCCTCCCTGGGTCTTGCTTCTCAGGCGACCTCCCCTCCTCCTCCCTGGGAGGTCGCCGACAGAATACCGCGGACCCCTCCTCCTCCCTGGGTCCGTAGTTCAGGCGGCATCCCCCCTCCTCCTCCCTGGGGATGCCGCCGCTCAGACAAGGCAAGACCCCTCCTCCTCCCTGGGTCTTGCTTCTCAGGCGACCTCCCCTCCTCCTCCCTGGGAGGTCGCCGACAGAATACCGCGGACCCCTCCTCCTCCCTGGGTCCGTAGTTCAGGCGGCATCCCCCCTCCTCCTCCCTGGGGATGCCGCCGCTTCAACACGGCAGGCCCCCTCCTCCCTGGGCTTGCGGTTCAGGCGGTGCCCTCCCTCCTCCTCCCTGAGGGCGCCGCCGCTGAATTCCCGCCTCAGGCGGAACGGTATGTGACGGTCCCTCCTCCTCCCTGGACCGTGCATCGCGGTGATGGCTCCTCCTCCCTGCCACACCGCACATCTACGCGGCCCTTCCTCCTCCCTGGGCCGGCGTTGTGCGGCGGTGCCCCTCCTCCTCCCTGGGCATCGCCGCTTTTCTTTAAGCTCCAGTTCTGGCCTGGGCTGAAAAGCCGCAGTGCTTTCATGACCATTGACGGCGGCCTGTGACGGGCACGCGCAGGGTCGGGCCGGACCTGGGCAGTAGAGGGTTTGGCGAAACTGAAAGGCCGCGAAGCTTCGATGCCCGAGTTGTCGAAGCCCCTGCGGCAGAAGACCAGCACTCGATGTCGCGGACACGGCAAGGCAAATCGGGCTGCACATGATGGCAATGGCCCTTCCTTCGGTTCATCCTTTCCTGCGAAATCCGTAAAAATCGATGCACCAGGGCAGAGCGACTGCGACCAAGGGGACGCCCGCACCATCGCCTGCCACCCATGCACACGAACCACGCACAAACTGTTGCCGCATCGCGGCAATTCCTTGCCGGGCGGTCAGCGGGCAGCTTGGCCCGCCGGGGGATCGCGGGTAAAACGCGCGGGGCAGAATCTGGTGGAAGGTGCGCGCATGTCCTCGACCGAAAAGATCGCCTGCGGCAGCATCCTCGTCGGCCTGATCGTTCTGGGCCTGAAAACCCTGGCCTGGTGGCTGACCGGCTCGGTCGCGCTGCTTTCGGACGCGCTGGAAAGCACGGTGAACGTGGCCACCGCGCTGGCGGCCCTGGTCGCCATCCGCATCGCCGCCAAACCCGCCGACAAGGATCACCCCTACGGCCATCACAAGGCCGAATTCTTCAGCGCCGTGCTGGAGGGGGTGATGATCATCGTCGCGGCCCTCTTGATCCTGCGCGAGGCATGGCACGGCTTCCTGAGCCCACGGATGCTCGATGCCCCGGTCAGGGGGCTGCTGGTCAACGTGGGCGCCAGCGCGCTGAATGGGATCTGGTGCTGGGTGCTGCTTTCGCGTGGGCGGGTCTATCAATCCCCGGCGCTGGTCGCGGACGGGCACCATCTTCTGTCCGACGTGATCACATCGGCCGGGGTCGTGGTCGGCGTGGCGCTGGCCGTGATCACGGGCTGGCCGATGCTGGATCCGGCGCTGGCCGGGCTGGTCGCGCTGAACATCCTGTGGGCGGGCTGGCGGGTGATGGCAAGCTCGCTTTCGGGGTTGATGGATGAGGCCGTGGCACCGGAACAGCTAGACGAGATCCGCAACATCATCTCGGACCAAGCCACCGGCGCGATCGAGGCGCATGACCTGCGCACCCGCCATGCCGGTCCCCGCACCTTCATCGACTTCCACTTGGTCGTAGACGGCCAAACCACCGTCGAGCAGGCGCATGACATCTGCGACCGGGTCGAGCAGGCACTGAAAAAGACCCTGCCCGATGCCCAGATCACCATCCATGTCGAACCAGAGCACAAGGCAAAGCATTCCGGCGTGCCGGTGATATAACTATCTGATTATATTTGACTCATATCGCTTTCCTTTCCAGAAAGCGGACATGCCGCATGGGACGGGTTCTTCCGGCAAGCGCCTCGATCATGCAGGCCGCGCGAACGGAAATCCAACTATTGCCCTGCCCCAAGATGTGCCGCGAATCGGGGCCGCAAGCCCAGGCGGTGCTGAAGCAGGATCCGTTCGCCGGGCGTCCCTTCGTGCTCCGTATCCGCCGGGACGATCCGGGCCTGAACCCGACGCCCTAAAGCGCGATCACCGAGATCAGCCGGCCATAATCCGCCTGTCTCTGATGCGTGGCGCGGCGATATGAATAGAAGCGCTCGGGGTCGGCATAGGTGCAATGGCGGGTCCATTCGGCCTCGACACCGGCCTCGCGCAGGCGCATCAGGCCAAAGCCCGGCAGGTCGAACATCGGTCGTCCGTTCGGACCCGCGGCGAAAAAGCGGTGGTGGTCGGGATCCTCGGCCAGGATCTGGTCCATGAAGTCGTCGCCGACCTCATAGGCGGCCTGGCTGATGCAGGGGCCGATGACGGCGCGGATGCGCGTCGCGCCCAGATCGGCCATGGCACCGACGGTCGCCTCGATCACGCCCGCAAGCGCGCCCTTCCAGCCGGCATGGACCGCGCCGATCACCCCCGCATCGCGGTCGGCCAGAAGGATCGGCTGGCAATCGGCGGTCAGCACGGCCAGCGCCACGCCCGGCCGCGCCGTGACCAGGGCGTCGGCGGAAAAATTCCTGAAATCAGTCGGTTCATCGTCATCCCCCAGGATGGCGACGGCGGCCGAATGAACCTGGTTCACGGTGGCCAGGCGGTTGGGGGCCAGCCCCATCGCCTCGGCCACGCGGGCACGGTTGATGGTCACGATCTCGGCCAGGTCGCTAGAGCCGAAGCCGCAGTTCAGCCCCGCGAAAAGCCCCGAGGACGCCCCCCCGCGCCGGGTGAAAAACCCGTGCCGGACAGGTTGCAGCAGCGGGTGGGTCAGGATTTCCAGCGTCGTATGCATCATTCCCCAATGCCTTGCCGTGCAAGTGCGTCAAGCCCCGCCACGGGCGGAGCGCCGGGTGCCCAGAAGCCCAGCACCTTGAATAGCTCGCCCATTTCGGCGGGCGCGGTCAAGCGATGAAGCGCAGCCATCGCACCCCCGTCGCCCGCATCACGCAGCCGCATGGCGCGCGCCTCGGCACCCAGGCGCAGCAGCCATTCCCCTTGCGTCAGCATGGCCGAGACCTGCGCTCCCGCATCCCGCGCCGCGCCCGCCAGCGGGGCGAAATCGACATGCGCGGTCAGATCCGCCTCGCCGGGGTTCAGAAAGGGATCCTCGGGGCAATGGGCGCGCAGGGCCTGGAAGCTGTCGCCCCGGCCCAGCCAGTTGCCATAGTCGATCAGGATCGCGGCCCCCCCGCACGCGGCGATCCGCGCCGCGATCCGGCGGGCTATGGGGGCAGCCTCGGGGCAGGTCTCGCGGATCTCGCCCTCGGGCGCCTCGGGACCGGGCTGGGCTTGGGCCAGGACAAGGCCCAGCCCCCCCTGCGGATCAAGGCCCACCATCCGCTCGGCCCAGCCCTGGGCCACGCGCTGGACCTGCCGGATCGGCAGCGCGTCGAAGAATTCATTCGCGACCAGAAACAGCGGCAGATCAGGCAGTTCCTCGACCTCCCTGAACTGGTTTACGGATCCCAGCCTGTCGCGCTGAACCGCGCGCAGATGCGGAGATGCCTCGATCAGCGCGATCCGCGCGGCTTCGGCCATGCCGGGCACGACGCGGATGCTTCGCAGGATGTCGGCCATCAGCGTGCCGCGCCCCGGCCCGATCTCGGCCAGGCAGAAGGGCGCGGGACGGCCCTGGTCCAGCCAGGCTTGGGCCAATGCCAGCCCGACCATCTCGCCGAAGATCTGGCTGATTTCGGGCGCGGTGATGAAATCGCCCCTAGCCCCGAAAGGATCGCGGGTGGCGTAATAGCCATGCTGAGGGTGCAGCAGGCAAAGCCGCATGTATTCGTCCAGCGGCATCGGTCCCGAGAGCCGGATCCGCGCCGCGATCTGCCGCCCCAAAGGCGTCATGCGGCCCTCGCCCGGATCGCGAAGGCAAGGCCGACGGCCACCATGGGCAGCGAAAGCATCTGTCCCATGCTAAGGCCGACGACCGGCCCGCCCAGCACATGGCCCAGCGGGTTTTCGGGCGTGATGAACTGCGCATCCGCCTGGCGAAAGAACTCGACGACGAAGCGCGACAGGCCATAGCCGGCGACGAACACCCCCAGCGCCAGCCCCGGACGACGTAGGGCGCCGCATCGGACCAGCCAGATCAGGACCGCCATCAGCAGCACGCCCTCAAGCGCGGCCTCGTAAAGCTGGCTGGGGTGGCGGGCGCAAAGCCCGGTGACGCCGGGGCAGGACTGCGCCGCCTCGCCCGGAAAGATCACGCCCCAGGGCAGATCGGTCGGCCGGCCCCAAAGCTCGGCATTGATGAAATTCGCGATCCGGCCCAGGGCCAGCCCGATCGGGGCCGCGACGGCCAGCGCATCGGCCAGCCGCAGCGCAGGCACCCCGTGCCGCCCGCACCAGATCCACGAGGCGATCACCACGCCCAGGAAACCGCCGTGAAAGGACATGCCGCCATGCCAGAGTTGCAGGATCTGACCCGGATTGGCCAGGTAATAGGCCGGCTCATAGAACAGCACGAAGCCCAGCCGCCCGCCCAGCACGACCCCCAGTATCACCCAGGTCAGCAGTTCCTCGGGCTGATCGGGGCGCATCGGCGGGCGGGTGCCCCAAAGGCCGGGGCGCTTCATCAGCCCGACCAGGATGCGCCAGCCGACGATCAGCCCGACCAGATAGGCCATCGCATACCAGCGCAACGAAAAGGACGCGCCGAACAGATGCACGGTGAAGATGTCGGGCGAGATCTGCGGGAATGGGATCATGGGCTCCTCGGCTGTCGGGCGCAGGCTAGCGGCGCGGCAGGGGGTGTCAACATGCGCCCGATTGAACCGCAGCGCTCTCGGGGCCATATAAGGGGCAACCCGAAACCGAAAGGCCCGCCATGACCGCGAATACCCGTTTCTTCGACGATCTCTCGAAATTGATGACCAATGCGATGGGCGTGGCCCAGGGCGCCAAGGACGAGGCGCAGACCGCCTTCAACGGCTGGATCGACCGCTGGCTGGCCGAGCGCGATTTCGTCACCCGCGAGGAGTTCGAGGCGGTGCGCGAAATGGCGATCAAGGCCCGCGCCGAGAATGCCGAGCTGCGCGCCGAGATCGAGGCGCTGAAGACCAGGGCCTAGGGCTTCACCCGGTCCCGGAGCCGGCCCTGCGCGTCGTAAAGCAGCACCTCGCCCGTCTCGGTCACCACCACCAGCCAGTCGTGCGCGAAAGTGATCGCGGCGGGGCTTGCGCCCTGGGGCAGGTGGATCTGGGCCGGAAGCTCGGGCAGGGGCGCCTGCGACAGGCGCAGCCAGAGCAGCGCGACGATGGCCAGCACGCCCACCCCCATCACAACCGCCAGCGCAGTGACCAGAAGGCGCAGCCAGCGCAGCATCGGCAGCACTTCCTCTGGCCCCGGTTCGGCCCTATCATCCCGTGCCATGCCCGACATCCTCATCCACATCCCCAAGGGGTTTTCCGACCGGATTGATAAGGCCCTGGCGGCCTTGGCGCCAGAGGAAGCGGCGCTCTCGCGTTCGCGCCTGGCCAGGTTGCTGGCCGAGGGCGCGGTGACCGGCCCCGCCGGCGCGGTTCTTGACGCCAAGGCCAAGGCCCTGCCCGGCGACTACCTGATCCGCCTGGGCGCGCCCGAGCCTCTGGACGCCCGGCCCGAAGCCATCCCGCTTTCGATCACCTATGAGGATGACGATCTGATCGTCGTGGACAAGCCCGCCGGAATGGTGGTCCACCCCGCCCCCGGCGCCGCCTCGGGCACGCTGGTCAACGCGCTGCTGCATCATTGCGCCGACAGCCTTTCCGGCATTGGCGGCGCGGCCCGACCGGGGATCGTGCATCGCATCGACAAAGAGACCTCGGGCCTTCTGGTCGCAGCCAAGACCGACCGCGCGCATCAGGGGCTGGCGCGGCAATTCGCCGATCATTCCGCGCATCGCCGCTATCTGGCGCTGGCCCATGGCTGCATCGACGCGGCCGATCCCCGGCTGCGCGGCCTGAAAGGCATCGCGTTCGAACCGGGGGGCATCCTGCGCATCACCACCCTGCTGGGCCGTCATCCCAGCGACCGCCAGCGCCAGGCCGTCAGCTTCGACCGCGGCCGTCACGCGGTGACGCGGGCACGGCCTATCCAGACCTTCGGCACCCCCACCCAAGCCATGCTGGTCGAATGCCGCCTAGAAACCGGGCGCACGCATCAAATCCGCGTGCATATGGCCTATGCGGGACTGGGGCTGCTGGGCGATCCGGTCTATGGTGGCAACCGGCGCCCCTCGGCCAAGGCTTTGGGCGATGCGGCGACGGCGGCGATCGCGGCCTTTCCCCGCCAGGCGCTGCACGCGGCCGAGCTGGGCTTCCGGCACCCCGTCGGCGGCGACTGGCTGCAATTCGAAAGCCCGCTTCCCGCCGACATGGCCGGGCTTCTGGACAAATTGCGCGAGGGGCCGGGCCACGGCCCTTGCATCAGGGAACCGGGGGCGCATTGATCGCGTTCCAGATCGACCACCATCGGGTGGCATAAAGTTGGAAAGTCATGGCCAGTTACGAGAACCTTCCCGCACCCAGCCCCGAACAGGGGCTGAACCGCTATCTTCAGGAGATCCGCAAGTTTCCCCTGCTGGAGCCCGAGGAGGAATACATGCTGGCCAAACGCTGGACCGATCACGAGGATCCCGAAGCGGCGCAGCGTCTGGTCACCTCGCATCTGCGTCTGGCCGCCAAGATCGCCATGGGCTATCGCGGCTACGGCCTGCCCCAGGCCGAGGTGATCTCCGAGGCGAACGTGGGCCTGATGCAGGCGGTCAAGCGATTCGACCCGGAAAAGGGCTTCCGGCTGGCGACCTATGCGATGTGGTGGATCCGCGCCTCGATCCAGGAATATATCCTGCGCTCATGGTCCTTGGTGAAGATGGGCACGACAAGCGCGCAGAAGAAGCTGTTCTTCAACCTGCGCAAGGCGAAATCCAAGCTGGGCGCGCTTGAGGAAGGCGATCTGCGCCCCGAGAACGTCGCCCAGATCGCCAATGACCTGAACGTGTCCGAGCAGGAAGTCATCGACATGAACCGCCGCCTGTCGGGGGGCGATGCCTCGCTGAACGCGACGGTCGGCTCGGGCGATGGCGAATCCACGTCGCAATGGCAGGACTGGCTTGAGGATGACAACGCCAACCAGGCCGAAGCCTTTGCCGAGGCCGATGAACTGTCGGCCCGCCGCCAGATGCTGGTTGCCGCCATGGACGTGCTGAACGACCGCGAAAAGGACATCCTGATGGAGCGGCGCCTGCGCGATGACCCGATGACGCTTGAGGATCTGTCCTCGCGCTATGACGTATCGCGCGAGCGTATTCGCCAGATCGAGGTCCGCGCCTTCGAGAAGTTGCAGAACCGCATCCGCGAACTGGCCCGCGCGCGCGGGATCAGCGTGCCGGAAAGCGCCTGACTCCTGGGGTTTGGCACGGCCCGTCAGGCAGCCTCGAAGCCGTGAGAGGCGCTGCGCGGGCCGATCCTGGGAAGATGTGCATGCTATCCGATAGGGCCTAGGTCCGGCGGGCATGGTGGCGGATATACGCAATCTAAGCCGGCTGGTGACGCGGCGCCATGTGCCTCACGCCATCAATCCAGGTCGTCAGCCTTGCAGAATGTCGCATGGGTGGATGAAAAAGCCACGAAGCCGCCGTCTCGTCAGTCTGACGGAAAGGTCGCCCCATGGCACAAAAGCAAAAGCACCCTGACCCCGCACGGCCCGCATCACAGGTCAGGTGACCCTATCGCGCCCGGGCACTGGCACCTTGTCAGAAGATCCGCCTTGGTCCAGGCAAGAACTGTGGCTGAGCGGACCAAGGCAAGCGGCCACTCGCCGCTTCCTCGGGCGCCCGGCAAAATACTCGTTTCGATCATCAGGGAACGGCTTGTTTCAGCGATAGATCCAGGTCTGCGGCGCTTCGCTTTGCCGAACCGAGCCGCGATACATGCCCTCGCAATTGAACGGCATGGCGATATTGCCATGGCGGTCTATGGCGATCACACCGCCCGACCCGTCGTTCGGCATCAGATCCTCCATCACCACCGCCGTCGCCGCCTGTTCCAGGGTCCGCCCCGCATGGCGCATGCGTGCGGCGATCTCGGCGCAGGCGGTCCAGCGGATGAATATCTCGCCGTGGCCGGTGGCCGAGACCGCGCAAGTGGCATTGTCCGCGAATGTGCCCGCACCGATGACCGGCGTGTCGCCGATACGTCCCGGCGCCTTGCCCGTCATGCCCCCGGTCGAGGTCGCCGCCGCAAGGTTGCCCGACAGATCCAGCGCCACCGCGCCGACCGTTCCGTGACGGCGGGCAGGATCGGTTTCGACCGCGCCCGAAGCGCGAAGCGCCAGCGTTTCCTGAAGAGAGGTCCAGCGGGCCTCGGTAAAGAAATAGTCGCGATCGCCAAAGGGCAGCCCGGCCTTGCGCGCCAGTTCGACGGCAGGGGCGCCGGCCATCATGACCTGCGGGCTGTCCATGACCAGACGCGCCACGCGAACCGGATTGCGCGGTCCAAAGATGCCCGCCACGGCACCCGCCTGCCGGTCGCGGCCATCCATCACGGCGGCGTCCATCTCTTGCTCGCCGGCCGAGGTGTAGACCGAGCCGCGCCCGGCATTGAACAGCGGCTCATCCTCCAGGACCATGACAGACGCCGTTACCGCCTCGACGGCAGGACCGCCATCGCGCAGCACGGCCTGCCCCGCCTCCAGCACACGGTGCAAGGCGGCGTGATAGGCGGCCTCTTTCTCGGGGGTCATCTTGCTACGCAAGATGGTGCCCGCGCCGCCGTGAACGGCCAATGCCCAGATCGGTTTGCCCAAGGTCGTCATCCTCTCACCTCAATTCCAGCTTCGCGCGCACAGTAACGGGCGATATCGGCATGGGTCGCAACCCAGCAATCGCCCTTATCGGCGATCCGGCGCAGCAATTCCTCAAGAATGAAGATACGCGAGCGATAGCCCGTCACATGCGGATGCATCGTCAGCAGGAACAGCCCGCCTTCGGCATATGCTCCCTCGAATTCGCGCAGGAAGATGTCCAGCACGGCGGTTGGCGGCGTATAGGGCCTGGCCCCCCCGAAACGGTTCATGGACAGGTAAGGCGCGTCGTCGCGAATCCATTCCACCGGCAGTTCCACGATGCCGGTCGGGCGGCCATCGTTCAGGATCTCATAGGGATCATCGTCCGAGAACAGCGAGCTGTCATAGATCAGCCCCAATTCCTCGGCGACGGACAGCGTGGCCGGGCTGTAATCCCAGGAACAGGTGCGCATCCCAACCGGGCGGATGCCGGTGATGCGTTCCAGCGTGTCGGCGGCGCGCAGCATCAACTCGCGTTCCTGCGCGGCGGGAACCTGGGTGTTGACCTCGTGGATCCAGCCGTGCAGCGCCACCTCGTGGCCGTCATCGACAAGCGCCCTCTGCTCGTCCGGGTGCAGTTCGGCGCAGACGCCGGGCACGAAAAAGCTGGCCTTGACGCCGAAGCGGTCCAGCAGTGCGCGGATACGAGGAATGCCCCGCCGGCTGCCATATTCGCCCCAGGAAAGCCGGCCGATGGATTTTCCGCCGTCACGCAACTCGTTGGTCTCGTGATCGCTGTCGAAGCTGAGCGCGACGGCGCAACGCGCCCCGCCCGGCCAGCTTTTCGGCTTCAGCGACCGGCCGGCACGGATGAATTCCACCAGCCCGCGCCAGGTCGGCTCGTCCCAGGAATAGGGTGGGGTATCGGGGGCAAGGCTCATTCGGGGATCTCCTTCGGCGAAAGATGCCGGCCCGAGGCGTGCCCCGGCCCGGCGCAGCGGGGGCGCGGGATCATTTCACGGGGTGAACATCCATCGCGATGGTGTCTTCGTCCGCGCGCGGCGTATAGGTCACCTTGTCGGCTTTCATCCCCCAGGCCGATACGTTGATCGCCAAAGGCAGGTCCGGCCGATCCGTCGCGACCAGCATATTGGCTTCCTCAAGCAGGGCCTTGCGCTTGGCCTCGTCCATCTCGGCGGCGGCGGCTTCGATCAATTCGTCCATCTTGGGGTTGGAATAGCCGCGCACGTTGAACGCGCCCTGCGACTTTTCCGGCTGGTTAGTGTGCATCAGCGCGGACAGGGTATAGTTGGCCTCGCCCGTCAGCGTGGCCCAGGAAGCCATGTAAAGCGAATACTCCCCGCGCGTCTTGGCCGGGTTGAACACCGTCGCGGGCACGCCCTGCACATCGACATTGATGTCGATGGCGGCCAGAAGCTGGGCGATGGTCGGGCCAAGCTCGGTCGGCATGCGGTCATTGGCATAGGCCAGCGTCACCTTGAAACCCTCGGGATAGCCGGCCTCGGCCATCAAGGCGCGGGCGCGGTCCAGGTCGAAGACCGGCGCGGCGATGTCCTTGTTATAGCCGAAGACGGTCGGGGTCACGAGTTGGGTGGCCGGCACCCCCATGCCTTCCAGCGCGAATTCGATGATCGTCTCGCGGTCCAGGGCCAGGTCGAAAGCCTCGCGCACGCGCGGGTCCAGGAAGGGGTTCTTCTCGACCTTCTTGCCGGAATTGTCCCAGACCTGCGGCGTATCCTCGCGGAAGTCGAATTCCAGATAGGGGATGAAGGCCGAGGGATTCTTGACCACCTTCAGCGCGCTGTCCTGTTCCACGCTGGACAGGTCGGTCGCCGGGATCTTCGAGATCAGGTCCACCTGCCCCGCCAGCAGTTGCGCCACGCGGGCGGCGTCGTTCGGGATTTCCTTGCGCGTCACCTTGTCCCAAGGCTGCGCGCCGCCCCAATAGCCGTCGAATTTCTCAAGCACCAGATCCTGCGTCGGCGCCCAACTGACGAATTTGTAGGGGCCGGTTCCGATGGCGGCCTTGCCCGAGTTGAAGCCCTCGGCCGAGCTGTCCTTGGTGGAATAATCCGCCGCCGCCCCATGCGAGACGATGAACAGCCGCACGAAGTCGTTGGGCAGCGTCGGCGCCGGGCCGTTGGTCTTGATGCGGATGGTATGCGGGTCGACGATCTCGATCCCGGCGACGCGGCGGACATAAACCGTCGTCGGGTTCGGCCCGGTGACGTTCGGGATGCGCTCGATCGAGAATTTCACATCCTCGGCGGTGAAATCCGAGCCGTCATGGAATTTCACGCCCTCGCGAAGCTTGAACTCCCAGGTCGTATCGTCGATGGCCTTCCATTCGGTCGCCAGCATCGGCTCGACCTGAAGGTCGTTGCCGGATTTCAGCAAGGTGTCGAAGACCTGCTTGGTCGCCTCGGCATTGGCCGAGGTCGCGGTGAAATGCGGGTCCATCGAGGCGGGACCGGATTTGGTCGCGATGACCAGGTCTTCGGCCAGCACCGGAATCGGCGACGCAAGCGCGGTCGCCAGCAGGATTGCGCGAAGCATGGGGGTCAGTTGCATGGGTTCCCTCTTGGGCTAGGATTGGTCCGCCGGCAGCAGGCCGGTCTTTTCGGTGTCTTGCGGCGCCAGGTCGTCGCAAAGCGATTGCGGCCAGTCCCCTGAGGCCGCGACCAGCTTCGTCAGGATCTCGGACAGGTTCAGCCGTTCCGCGGGGCTGAGACAGTCCAGCATCCGGCGTTCGTGCCCCAGCATGGCGGCCTTGACCGAGGCGACGGCGGCGCGGCCCTTGCCGGTCAGGTGCAATGTGACCCGCCGCTGATCGTCCGCGTCGCCCTCGCGCTCGATCAGGCCAAGGCGATGCACTTTGTTGGCCGCGCGGCTAAGCGTGTTCTTGGGAAAACCCGAGGCGCGGACGACATCGGTCAGGGTTGAAGGCCCGCCCAGATACAGCGACCACAGCACGACGAAATCGGGACGCAAAAGGCCCAGCCTGTTCTGGATGAGGCCGTAGACGGGGTTGTTGAACAGCAGCGCCAGGTAATTCAGCCGAAACGAGAACCAGCAGGGATTCCCCCACAGGCGAGTCCGCAGGGGGCTGTCTTCGGGAATGCCCTCGGCAGTCAGGGGCATGTCCCGCCCGGCCCTGCCTTCATACAGGGACTGGCGTATTTCATCATCCATCAGGATGCCCGCATTTTCACCAACAGTTCCATATGGAACCGTAAGCGCGGAAAATATCTTGCGTCAATCTGAATTGTTGTTCCTAATGGAACCGCAATCGGCCGGTGCGGAAATATTTGGCAGCATGGCTAAGGCCGGGGCCAAGCTGCAAGCGAGGGGAATGCGGTGCGGATTCAGGACATGAACTGGGGACAGGTCGAAGCCCGCGTGGCGCAGGACGACCGCTGCATCCTGCCGATCGGCTCGGTCGAGCAGCACGCCTACCTTAGCCTTGCCACCGACATGATCCTGGCCGAGCGCGTCTCGGTCGAGGCGGCGGAACCCACGGGCGTTCCGGTCTATCCCTGCCTGCCCTTCGGCATGGCCTCGGGCTTCGCGGCCTTTCCGGGCACGATGACGCTGCGGCTGCGCACCTATCTGGCGGTGGTCGAGGACATGCTGGACAGCGTCTATCGCTCGGGCTTTCGCCGCATCCTGATCGTGAACGGCCATGGCGGCAATACGCCGGTCAATCCGCTGCTGACCGAATGGATGAACGCGCATCGCGACACCTCGGTCAAGCTGCATGACTGGTGGCGCGCGCCCCGGACCTGGGCCAAGGTGCAACAGACCGATCCCGCCGCCTCGCATGCAAGCTGGATGGAGAATTTTCCCTGGACCCGGATCGAGGGTGCCCCGGTGCCGAACTTCGCCAAGCAGCGGATCGACTTCGACGCCACCGCCCGCGTGGACGCCTGGCGCAAGCGCGAACGCATCGCCGAGGGCAACTATCACGGCGTCTTCCAACGCCCCGACGCGGACATGCTGGCGATCTGGCAGGTCGCGGTCGAGGAAACCCGGCACGAGATCGAACACGGCTGGCACTGACAGCCCCGACCCACGGAGGCCCGATGGCATCGTTTATCATCCACAGGTTCGCACAAGCCCTGGTCGTGCTGCTGGTCATGTCGGTGCTGGTCTTCGCCGGCGTCTATGTCATCGGCAACCCGGTCGATGTGCTGATCTCGCCCGATGCGACGCAGGCCATCCGCCAGCAGGTGATCGAGCAATATGGCTTCGACCTGCCGATCTGGCAGCAATACCTGCAATTCCTGCAACGCCTTCTGACCGGAGACCTGGGCAGTTCCTTCGTCTTCAACATGCCGGTGGGAACACTCATCGCGCAGAAACTGCCGGCGACGCTGGAGCTGACGCTGATCGCGGTGCTGTTCGCCTCGGCGGTGGGGATACCGCTGGGGGTTTATGCGGGCTACCGGCCCGACGGCAAAATCTCGCGCGTGATCATGGCGGCGTCGATCCTGGGCTTTTCGGTGCCGACCTTCTGGATCGGGCTGATGCTGATCATGGTCTTCGCCGTGCAACTGGGCGTCCTGCCCGCCGGCGGGCGCGGCGCCACGCGCGAGCTTTTCGGGGTGCCTTTCTCGTTCCTGACGCTGGACGGCTGGTCGCACCTGATCCTGCCGGCGCTGAACCTGTCGCTGTTCAAGATGTCGATGATGTGCCGGCTGGCCGCGTCCGGCACGCGCGAGGTCATGCTGACCGACACCATCAAGTTCGCCCGCGCCGCCGGCATCCCGGAACGCACCATCCTGCGCCGCCATGTGCTGAAGCTGATCTCGATCCCGCTGGGCACGGTCTTCGGGCTGGAACTGGGCTCGACGCTGGCCTTCGCGCTGGTGACCGAGACGATCTTCAGCTGGCCGGGCCTGGGCAAGCTGATCGTGGATTCGATCACCTCGCTCGACCGGCCGGTGATGGTTGCCTACCTCATGCTGGTCTCGGCGCTGTTCGTGGTCATCAACCTTTGCGTGGATCTGGCCTATGCCGCGCTTGATCCCCGCCTGCGGCATGGGAAGCACTGAGATGGCGACGGCAGCATCCACGGGTTCCATATCGCCCTTCGCGCAGTTCTGGCGCGACTTCCGCCGCAACAAGGTGGCGCTGGTGGCGCTGGCGGTGGTGGTCCTGATCGTCTTTGCCGCGGTCTTCGCCGCCTTCATCGTGCCGCAGGATCCCTATGACCTGAAATCGCTGGTGCTGCGCGATGCGCGCCGTCCGCCGGGCTATGTCGGCCGCGACGGGATCCTGCATCTGCTGGGCACCGACAGCCAGGGCCGCGACCTGCTTTCGGCAATCGTCTATGGCCTGCGGATCTCCCTGCAGATGGGGCTGATGGCCGGGGCCATCGCCTTCACCATCGGCGCGGTGGTCGGATGCAGCGCCGCCTATGTCGGCGGGCGGATCGAGTCGCTGATCATGCGCATCGTCGATATACAGCTGTCGTTCCCGGCGATCCTTCTGGCTTTCGTGGTCGCCGCCGTGCTGGGACAGGGCAAGCAGCAACTGATCCTGGCGCTGGTCTTTGCCCAATACGCCTATTTCGTCCGCACCGCCCATGGCGCCGCCGCCGCCGAGCGGCAAAAGGATTACGTCCAGGCCGCGCTTTCGGTGCCGATGGGCGGCTGGTTCGTCATCACCCGCCACATCCTGCCCAACGCCCTGCCGCCCCTGATCGTGGTCGCGACGGTCCAGGTCGCCTCGGCGATCTCGCTTGAGGCCACGCTGTCCTTCCTGGGCGTCGGCCTGCCGGCGACCGAGCCATCGCTGGGGATGCTGATCGCGAACGGCTTCCAATACCTGATGTCCGGCCGCTACTGGATCGCGATCTATCCGGGCGTGGCGCTTATCATCCTGATCATGGCGATCAACCTGGTCGGCGATCAGATCCGCGACCAGTTGAACCCGAGGCTGCGCAAATGACCGACCTGCTGAAGGTGCGCGATCTGCGCACATGGTTCCACACCGACCGGGGCATCGTGAAATCGGTCGATGGCATCTCCTTTTCGCTGGCGCGCGGCGAGATCATGGGGCTGGTCGGCGAATCCGGCTCGGGCAAGTCGATCACCGGCTTTTCGCTGATCGGGCTGATCGACAGGCCCGGCCGGATCGAGGAAGGCAGCTCCATCCGCTTCGAGGGGCGCGAACTGGTCGGGCTGGACGAAAGCGCCTTGCGCGCCATCCGGGGCAAGGACATCTCGATGGTGTTCCAGGATCCGATGATGACGCTGAACCCCGTGGTGCGGATCATCGACCAGATCGGCATGGCGATCCGCGCGCATGAACAGGTTTCGGATGCCGAGCTCCGCCACCGGGCGGTCGAGGCGCTGGACCGCGTGCGCATCGTCGAGCCCGAGCGCAAGGTGGACCAGTATCCGCATGAATTCTCGGGCGGGATGCGCCAGCGGGTCGCCATCGCCATCGCCTTGCTGCATCGGCCCCGGCTGGTGATCGCGGATGAGCCGACGACCGCGCTGGATGTCTCGGTCCAGGCGGAAATCCTGAAGGTGGTCAAGGCGCTGGTCGCCGAGATGGGCACCTCGCTGATCTGGATCAGCCACGACCTTGCCACCGTGTCCTCGATCGCCGACAATATCACCGTAATGCGGCGGGGCGAGATCGTCGAGGCGGGCCCCGTGCGCGCGGTGCTGGACACCCCGAAGCATCCCTATACGCAGGCGCTGCTGGATGCCCTGCCCTCGCGCTCGCAACCGGGCGAGTTGCTGGCCTCGGGCGCGACCGAGGCGGCGGGCAGGCTAGACCCCTCGAAGCTGAGCGGCTCGGCCGTGGGCGCGCCCGCCGATCCGCAATTCATCCAGATGCGGGGCATCGACAAGCTGTTCCAGCGCCCGGCCGGAATGCTGCGGCGGCTGGGAATACGGCTGGGCCTGGCAAGCGAGCCGGCGCGAGTTCATGCGGTCAAATCGGCCTCGTTGAGCATCGCGCGGGGCGAGATCCTGGGCCTTGTCGGCGAATCCGGCTCGGGGAAATCGACGCTGGGGCGCATCCTCTGCGGCATCATCGCGCCAAGCGCCGGCACGGTCAGCGTCGGCGGCGAGCCGGTGATGCAAGGCGAGCGCAAGCGCGGCACCAAGGTCCAGATGATCTTCCAGGATCCCTTCGCCTCGCTCGACCCGCGCCGCACGATCTTTCAATCGGTGGCCGAAGGGCCGATCGCGCACGGTCTTTGCACAAGGGCCGAGGCGCGCGCCTATGTCGAACGCTGGCTGCGCGCCGTGGCCTTCGATCCGGCACTGGCGAACCGCTATCCGCACCAGTTCTCGGGCGGCCAGCGCCAGCGCATCGCCATTGCCCGCGCCCTGGCCATGCAGCCCGAGGTGATCGTCTGCGACGAGCCGGTGGCCTCGCTAGACGTGTCAATCCAGGCGCAGGTCATCAATCTTTTGATGGAACTGCGCCGCCACCTGAACCTGACGCTGCTGTTCATCAGCCATGACCTGTCGGTGGTGCATCACCTGTGCGACCGCGTGGTGGTGATGCGCCACGGAGAGATCATCGAGACAGGCAGCGCCTCGGACATCTTCCACGCACCGAAGCAGCCCTATACGCGGATGCTGCTGGACGCGATTCCCCGGCTGGCATCCTGACAGGACAAAAAGGAGCGTCATGGCAGGGGCGCTCGCATCGGCCACTCACCCCGCGCCGACATCCGGGCAGATCCCGCAGCCCGCCTGGCCAAGCGCGCATAGATACGGATATGCGGACGTTGCTGCCGTTCCCGGAATATGAAAGCATGGTCTCGCGCAGGGTCTTCAGGAACAAACAGGTGGAACCTCCCTATCATGGCGGCTGCGAATGCGGCGCGATCCGCTACACGATCAGCGCCGCCCCTATAGTTGTTTATGCGTGTCACTGCACGATCTGCCAAACCCAGTCAGGAAGCGCGTTTGGCATGGCGATGCGGATTCCTGCCGAGAGTTTTTCCCTGACGAAGGGAACGCTAAAAACCTTCAGGCGCACGGCGGATAGCGGTCAGGTTTTCACCAACTCATTCTGCCCGGATTGCGGCACCCGCATCCAACATCAGACCGACCGAAGCCCCGGCCAGATCAGCCTCAAGCCCGGAACGCTGGACGACACCTCATGGCTGAACCCCAGTCACCACGTTTTTCTGCGAAGCGCCCAGAAGTGGGTTGTCATCCCGGAAGGTGCGCAAGGGTTCAAAACCGTTCCGGCGGACCGTTCATGGCTTCGCGGGGGAAAGGCCGACTAACCGTCCGCTAAGGGCTCAAACCGACCAGAACAGCGACAGAGCTATGTCGGTCGGCCTTCAGGAATACCCCGCTTCCTTCTGGTGCCTGACCGCCAGCACCGTGGCGCTGTCACCGTCCACCCGGTAGAGCAATCGGCAGTAGGCGATTTCGTTGTCTCAGAGGATGGGTTTTCCTCACGGAGTTCTTTGCCAACCAAGCCTATCACACGCCGGTCGTCTGCCTCGGCCCCGATCCGGATCAACCCAATGGCCGGCTCTGCTTGCGTTTGAACGCGTCCCCCGAAGAGCTTGCCGCGATGCCGGATGAAGCGTTGCGGAGCTACTTGGCAGCAAAACCGGGCCCTGTCCGCAGACTTAGAATTAATGCGGCACCCACGCTGACGGCTTTCTATGATGCGTATGGGGCGATGCTTGACGGAGCCGACATCGATGAACTTGAAGATCGCGCGCGACGGAATTTTGTTGAGCTACCCGAGTTACTCCACCAATCGAATCGATCGTGTGGTAGATTTCTGCACTAGGCAGTTTTCGGTCGACCCGAATTAACACACCCAAACCGGCGTCGAACTCTCCATGGTCAGAACTATGCGGCAGTGCAGCAAAGAGCCGGTCCAACCGACCGCTATGGGGCCGGGCTGGTCATCGCCTCTAGGGTTACATGGCAAAGTTTCATGTGAGTGGCCCGGTCCGGTCCGGCGAACCCAGCCGCGAAGCTCTTGACCTCACCAGAGGGCTACCTTTTGACACAAAAGGCAAGACTCTCTGAAACGCCATCACGGTATGGAATTTCGCCAAATCTTGCTCTATTCTCCTAAGAACCTTGAACGAATCCAGCGGCTTTGACCAGCATGTTTTTTGCCGGCTGCCTCTTGTTTCATTTTAAACGTATCGCACGCGTCTTGCTGCCCAAACTTTCAGACCACCTTCAAATTACGACCTCCCAGCGTTGTCATTCGTGTGGGATCGCCTCATGTCTCTCTCACCCGGGTCCCGAGGTTCTCGACATTATTTGCAGGCGGTAAAGTCCGTCTCGTCATGCGATGGATCGGGGCGGCGACAGGCCCCGGTAGTGATCCCTCTTCGGCAAGATGGCGACGTCCAACCGCGCAAGGTTGGTCAGGGTTCCGAGGGGCAGGTCAGCGGCTATGGGCCGGTATCGACGCTCCGGGCGTTACGTTAAGCAGACAAAAATGCTGTAAGTCACGCATTTGACAGATTAGCCAACGCGTTTGGCTCATCTATCATCCAGAAAGACCGCATTTTTGAAATAATCTGAAACGCTATAACGGGAAAATGGTCGGAGCGAGAGGATTCGAACCTCCGACCCCCTGCTCCCGAAGCAGGTGCGCTACCAGGCTGCGCTACGCTCCGACCGTGAGGCGGCAGGTAGCCCGTCGCGCAGGGGATTGCAAGGGGCATCTTTCGGTTTTCGCCACGACCGGCTGTCTCCACCGCAACCCGATCAGCCGCGCCACCACAGCCGGCCCAGCAGGCTGGGGCGCGGGGCGGTGACGGTCTCGGCCCGCAACCTCGCCTCGGTCGCCGGGCGCAGGCGCGAGCCGCCCTTGCGCTCGCGCATCAGGATGTAAAGCCCCGAGCCGATGATCAGCGCGGCCCCCAGCAGGGTGGCGCCATCGGGGCGCTCTCCGAACAGCAGCCAGCCATAGCCGATGGCCCAGATCATCTGCGAATATTGCATCGGCGCGACATTGGCCGCCTCGGCCGACTGATAGGCCAGGATCAGCAGGAACCCCGCCGTCAGACCCAAAAGAGAGATGGCCCCGGCCAGCGCCAGATCCCCCGCCAGCATCGGGCGATAGGCGAAGCCCAGCGAGATCCCGGTCAGGACGAAATTGCCGATGATCGGCCACAGGATCAGGATCACCGTGCGCTCGGACCGGCCGAGCTTGCGCACCGAGACCGCCGACATGGCGGTAGAGAAGGCCCCCAGCAGCGCCGCCGCATGGCCCAGCCCCAGCGAGGTCGCGCCGGGGCGAAGCACCACCAGCACCCCGGCCAGCCCCACCGCTACCGCGATCCAGCGTTGCAGGCCCACCCGCTCTCCCAGGATCGGAACCGACAGGACGGTGACCAGAAGCGGAGCCGCGAAAAGGATGGAATAGCATTGCGCCATCGGCAGCACCGAAAAGGCGAAGAAGCCGCCGATCCCCGAACTGACGATGCAGAGCGAGCGCAGCCCGACCCAGAAGGGCGAGCGCGGCCGCAGGGTTCCATGCGTCGGATCGCGCAGCAGCAACACCGCCAGCGGTGGAAAGCTGAGCAGAGCCGAAAAGAACAGGATCTGAAGCGGCGGATAGGTCTCGCCCAGAAACTTGATGATGACATCATGGGTCGAATAGATCCCCATCGCCAGCAGCCCCAGCAAGGCTCCGCGCAGATTGCCCGTCATCATGTCCCCTTGCCCGAGCCGGCCGGAAAAGACCGCGCCCGAAAGCGCGGCCCGGAAATCGTCAAAGCCCGGAAAGAGCCTCAAGGATCTTGTCGCCCATCTGCGAGGTCGAGACCGGGGTGCCACCATCGGGGCCCATCAGGTCGGCGGTGCGCAATCCGTCGGCCAGCACCTTCTCGATCGCGGCCTCCAGCAGATCCGCCTCGGCGCCCAGGTCGAAGGAATAGCGCAGGCACATGGCAAAGCTCAGGATGCAGGCGATGGGGTTGGCCTTGCCCTGGCCGGCGATGTCGGGGGCCGAGCCGTGGACCGGCTCATACATCGCCTTGGGCTTGCCGTTCGCCATAGGCGCGCCAAGGCTGGCCGAGGGCAGCATCCCAAGGCTGCCCGTCAGCATCGCCGCCGCGTCGGACAGAAGATCGCCGAACAGGTTGTCGGTCACGATCACGTCGAATTGACGCGGATTGCGCACAAGCTGCATGGCGCCGTTGTCGGCATACATGTGCGACAGTTCGACCTCGGGATATTCGTTGTCGTGGACCCATTGCACCTCTTCGCGCCAGAGGATGCCCGATTCCATCACATTGGCCTTTTCCATCGAACAGACGCGGTTGCCGCGCTTTTTCGCCAGTTCGAAAGCGGCGCGGGCGACGCGGCGGATCTCTCCGCTGGTGTAGCGCTGGGTGTTGATGCCGACGCGGCCGCCCTCGTTCTCGGGGTTGTTGTCGTCGGAATGAATGCCGCGCGGCTCGCCGAAATAGACGCCCGAGGTCAGTTCCCGCACGATCAGGATGTCCAGCCCGGCCACCACCTCGCGTTTCAGCGACGAGAAGTCGGCCAGCGCGTCGAAGCATTGCGCCGGGCGCAGGTTGGCGAACAGGTCCATCTCCTTGCGCAGGCGCAGCAGGCCGCGCTCGGGCTTCACGCTGAAGTCCAGATTGTCGTATTTCGGCCCGCCGACGGCGCCCAGCAGGACGGCATCGACCTGCTGGGCCTTGGCCATGGTCTCATCCGCCAGGGGCTTGCCGTGCTTGTCATAGGCCGCGCCGCCGACCAGATCCTCGGACACCTCGAATTCGATGCCCTTGTTCGACTGGAACCAGCCGATGACCTTGCGCACTTCGGCCATGACTTCGGGGCCGATGCCGTCGCCGGGCAGGATCAGCAGGGAATGGGTGGTCATCGCAGGCATCTCCTCGCATGTCGTTTTGCCAGACCGCCTAGACAAGCCTCGCGCCTGCGTCAAGTTCAGGCGAGTTCGGCGGCGCGGGACAAGGAGCAAGACACGGCGCGGGGCCGGGCGCGGACCCGACGGCCGCAAGGAACTTGCCGCCGCCCGTCGCCGGCCTTAGCCTGTCCGGCATGACGGCTGATCCGACCTATCGGGGATTCGCGCTGGATGCGCGGACGGCGCTTGCTCTTCTGCAATGGCAGGCAGAGCTGGGCGCGGATGAGCCGTGCCTGGACGCGCCCATCGACCGCTATGACCTGCCGGACCGGGCCGCCCCGCCCCGCCCCGCCCCGTCCGCGCGGGCCCCGATCCCGGACCCCATTCCCGACCCCGCCCAGGACCAGGGCGCGCAGGCCGAGGTGCTGGCCGCGCAGGCCATGACGCTGGAACAACTGGCCGAGGCGCAAGAGGGGTTCGACGGCATCGACCTGAAGAAGGGGGCGCGGAATTTCTGCTTCTCGGACGGCAACCCGCGCGCGCGGGTGATGATCATCGGCGAAGCTCCGGGCGAGGAAGAGGACCAGCAGGGCAAGCCCTTCGTCGGCCGCGCGGGCCAGCTTCTGGATCGCATGTTCGGTGCCATCGGACTTTCGCGCGGCGCCGTCGATGCGGAAAGGGCGATCTATATCACCAATGTCCTGCCCTGGCGCCCCCCCGGCAACCGCCGCCCCGAGCCGGCCGAGATCGCGATGATGCTGCCCTTCCTGCGCCGCCATGTCGAACTGGCGCAGCCGCAGGTGCTGGTGCTGATGGGCAACACCCCCTGCATGGCGGTGCTGAACCGGCAGGGCATCCTGAAGCTGCGCGGGCAATGGGCCGAGGCATTCGGCCTGCCGGTCCTGCCCATGACCCATCCCGCCTATCTGCTGCGCACCCCCCTGGCCAAGCGCGAGGCATGGGCGGATCTGCTGTCGCTGTCGGCCCGGCTGGACGGCTAGCTAGCCCCGGCTGCAACCCAGGTATTCGGTGGCGCTGTCGCCGTCGATCAGGGTCATGCGCAGGCGCGATACATCCAGCGCGAAGGGCTTGCCGGTCTCGGCGACGAAATCGGCGCTGGCGCTGAGCAGGCCGTCGCGGCGGCTCAGTTCCGGTTGCGAGACCCAGACCGGGACATCGGGCAGTTCCATCGCCACCTCGGGCGCCAGTTCGGGAAAGATCGCGGTGACGCGCATGCCGTCGGCGATCTCCTCGACCCGGCATTCGGGCTGGCGCGACGCGCGGTGGGGAACGCGGTCCAGCGCCGCCTCGACCTGCGGATCGGGACCGGGACCGGCGGGGGGCGCGGTCAGGCTGATCCGCGCCGGCACGCAGATGTCGCGGCAAAGGCCGAAATCCACCATCGCATGCAGATCGACCGGCTGGCCCGGCTGGACGGGCGTGATCTCCAGCGGCAGCACCAGCCGGTCATGATAGCCAAGCGTGCGGGTGCCGCCCGATTCGATCACCTCGGGGCGGGGCCAATGCGGCTCGACCAGGGCCAGGTTGGCCGATCCGCGCCAGTCGAAGCGCGGCGGCACGCCGGCATCGCCGGGGCTGCGCCAATAGGTCTTCCAGCCCGGTTCCAGCCGCAGTTCCAGGGCGGTCATGCGATGGCCATCGGCGGTGGTCCAGCCGGGCAGCAGGCGGGCCGAGACGACACCCGGCGGCAGCGGCTGGCCGGGCGGGGGCGGCTCTTGCGCAAGCGCCGCGAGGGGGAGGAACAGAAGGGCCGCAAGCATTCTCATGGCGTCCTTCATAGGCAGCCAGGCCGCGCGGGGTGAAGTCACAAAACCGGCAGGGACTTGCGAAAACCGCGCCAAGGGCCGATCTTGGGGGAAAGCCAAGGGGAGAGTCCGTTGGACCCAAGAAGCAACCTTACCGGGAAGATGCTGATCGCCATGCCCGGAATGCGCGATCAACGCTTCCAGCATTCCGTGATCCTCGTCTGCGCCCATTCCGAGGATGGCGCCATGGGGCTGGTGGTGAACCGTCCCCTGCCCGAGGTGGGATTCGCCGATCTTCTGGGCCAGCTCGGCATCGACGTGGCGCAGAACGCGCTGGACATTCCCGTGCGCTTCGGCGGCCCGGTCGAGCCGGGGCGCGGCTTCGTCCTGCACCGCATCCCCAAGGGCGAGCAGATCGACGAGACCCGCATGCGCATCGGCGAGAGCCTGGCCATGTCCACCACCCGCGACATCCTGGAGGATTTCGCCAATGGCCGCGGCCCGCAGCCCGCCATGCTGGCGCTGGGTTACGCCGGCTGGGGGCCGGGGCAACTGGACGGCGAGATCCTGGAGAATGGCTGGCTGACCTCGGACTGTTTCGAGGAGATCATCTTCGGCCATGACAATCCCGGCAAATGGCGCGCGGCGCTGAAGGGGATGGGGATCGACCCGCTGGTGCTGTCACCCAGCGCGGGCCACGCCTGAGGCTGTCGCCTTGGGACGCCGCCAGGCGGGCGGGCGCTGATGATCTGGAAAACGGGATGGACCGGGACGCTCAGCGCGGGGCGGCGGCGCGGCTCAGGCGGTCGTTGATCGCGGCGCCAAGGCCCGTCTGCGGAATGGGTGCCACAGCGATGGGAAGGCCGGTTTCATCCGCGCGGCGCAGCAGGTCGAAAAGGCGGGCCGCCGCCTGGGTCAGGTCGCCGGTTTCGCTAAGCGACATCTGGCCCCGAACCGGGCCGAAGCCGATCAGCACCTCGTCCGGCCGAGGGACCGTGACGTTCAGGCGCAGCCTTGCGCGCGGGGCGTAATGGCTGGTGAGCTGGCCGGGCGCATTCGGCGCCTCGGGGTCAAGCGCGGGGCGGATCAGGGGCCGGTCCAGCGCGGCCTCGATCGCCTCGGCCGAGATGCCGCCGGGGCGCAGCAGCAGGGGCTGGCCGTCCCGCCAGCCGATGATCGTCGATTCCACGCCCACCGGGCAGGCGCCCGCATCGATGACCGCCGCGATCCGGCCGCCAAGGCCCGTCTGCGGGTCGGCCACATGCGCCGCGCTGGTCGGGCTGATCCGCCCCGAGGGATTGGCCGAGGGCGCGGCCAGCGGGCCGCCGAAATGCCGCAGCAGCGCCTGCGCCACCGGATGCGCGGGCAGGCGGATCGCGACCGTCGGCAGACCCGCCGTCACAAGCGCGGCGATACCCGCCCCCTCGCGCAGCGGCAGAACCAGCGTCAGCGCGCCGGGCCAGAAGCATTCCGCCAGGTGCCGCGCCGCCGTGTCGAACCGGGCATAACGTTCCGCATGCTCCAGGTCGGGCACATGCACGATCAGCGGGTTGAAGCTGGGCCTGCCCTTGGCCTCATAGATCCGCGCCACCGCCGCGCCGTCGCGGGCATCCCCCCCCAAGCCGTAGACCGTTTCCGTGGGCAGGGCGACAAGCTCTCCGCGCGCCAGCAGCGCGCTGGCCTGGGCCAGGCCCTGATCGTCGGGGGAAAGCAGGCGGGTATGCATGGTGTTACGTCGGGTTCGGGTTGCTGGCGCCCATGGCGTCCATATGATGCGGATCAAGGGACCAGTTACGCGCCGGCGCCCGCTTTGCCAAGGCGTCCAGAGAAAGGGGCCCCATGTCCTATCGCGCACCCGTCGAGCAGATCGGCTTCATCCTGGACCAGGTCGTCGCCTTCCGCCAAGTGGCCGAAACCCCGCTTTTCGCCGAGGCCACCCCGGAAACGGTCAGCGCGGTCCTGTCCGAGGCGGGCAGGCTTGCCAGCGACGTGATCGCGCCCGTGAACCGGCTGGGCGACCTGACCCCCGCGCGGCTTGAAAATGGCGGGCTACGCTCTAGCCCCGGCTTCGCCGATGCCTTCCGCGCGCTGGCCGAGGGCGGCTGGATCGGGCTGCCCGCCGATCCCGAACATGGCGGCATGGGCCTGCCCCAGACGCTGAACATGGCCGTCAACGAGATGACCGCCGCCGCCTGCCTGGCGCTGCAACTGAACCCGATGCTGACCCAGGGCCAGATCGAGGCGCTGGAGCATCACGCCAGCGACAGGATGAAGGCGCTTTACCTGCCCAGGCTGATCTCGGGCGAATGGTCGGGGACGATGAACCTGACCGAGCCGGGCGCGGGCTCGGACGTGGGGGCTCTGGCCACCCGCGCCGAGCGGGCGGGCGACGACAGCTATCGCATCACCGGGCAAAAGATCTTCATCACCTGGGGCGACAGCGACGTGACCGAAAATGTCTGCCATCTGGTGCTGGCGCGCCTTCCCGACGGGGGCAAGGGCACGCGCGGGATCAGCCTGTTCATGGTGCCGAAGCTGATCCCCGACGATCAGGGCCGGCCCGGCGTCGCGAACAGTCTGCGCGTCGTCAGCCTTGAGCACAAGCTGGGCATCCATGGCAGCCCCACCTGCGTCATGAGCTTCGAGGGCGCCACCGGCTGGCTGGTCGGAGAAGAGCACAAGGGCATGGCCGCCATGTTCACCATGATGAACTGCGCGCGCCTGGGCGTCGGCGTCCAGGGCGTGGCCCAGGCCGAGGCGGCGCTGCAAAAGGCCGTGGCCTATGCCGCGGAGCGGGTGCAGATGGGACCGATCATCCGCCACCCGGACGTGCGCCGGATGCTGGCCGTCTCGCGCGCCGAGGTCTTCGCCGCGCGCGCCATCTGCCTGTCCTGCGCCGTCGCCATCGACATGGCCAGGGCCACGGGCGGCGCCGAATGGGCCGCGCGCGCCGCCTTCCTGACCCCCATCGCCAAGGCCCATGGCACCGATGTCGGCTGCCGCGTCGCCGATACCGCCGTTCAGGTCCATGGCGGCATGGGCTATATCGAAGAGACCGGCATCGCCCAATACCTGCGCGACGTGCGCATCACCGCGATCTATGAGGGCACGAACGGCATCCAGGCGATGGACCTGGTGGGGCGCAAGCTTTCGGACGCGGGCGCGGCGGGGCTGGCGCTGCTGGACGAGGTGCTGGACGGCGCCAAGGCCGCGCAGGTCGCGCACCCCGAACTGGCGCATCAGGTCTGGCATGCGGCCGAAAGCCTGCATGACGCCACGCGGGCCATGGTGGATCTGGGCATGGCCGACCGTTTCGCCGGGGCGGTGCCCTATCTTTCGGCCTTCGCCCGCGTGCTGGGCGCGCATTTCCATCTGCGCGCCGCGACGCGGGGCGGCTCGGTCGCGCTGGCGCGGGTCTATGCCTCGCGCGTGCTGCCGCAGGTGGCGGGGGATCTTGCCGCCGCGCGGGCGGGCGTCGCGGATCTGGAACAGCTTGACGATGCGCTGCTGCTGGGCCAGATAACCGTGTGATCCGCACCGAACCCCATACCCCCCCGCCCGAGGGCGAAGCGCATGAGATCGCGCCGGGCGTGCTGTGGATGCAGATGCCCCTGCCCTTCAAGCCCGATACCGTGAACGTCTATGCCCTCCGCGACAGCGAGGGCTGGACCCTGATCGACACCGGCATCGACAGCGCCCGCAGCCGCGCGGCCTGGCGGCGCCTGCTGGACGGGCCGCTTCGCGGCGCCCCGGTCACGCGGCTGATCGTCACGCATCACCACCTTGACCATATGGGCCTTGCGGGCTGGTTTCAGGCGCAGGGGGCACGGCTGATCACCTCGCGGACGGCCTGGCTGACCGCGCGCATGGCGATCCTCGACGTGCAGGAGCGTCCGACACCCCAGGCGCTGGCCTTCTGGACCCGCGCCGGGATGCCGGCCAAGATGCTGGCCCGGCGCGCCGCAGAACGCCCCTTCAACATGTCGGACAGCGCGGCGCCCCTGCCACCCGGCTATCAGCGCCTGACCGAGGGCGAGCGCATCGTTTTCGGCGACCGCGCCTGGCTGGTCCGCATGGGCGAGGGCCACGCGCCCGAGCATCTGACCCTTTGGTCCCAGGATGACGATCTGGTGATCGGCGGCGATCAGTTTCTGGCCGCGATCTCGCCCAATCTGGGCGTGCAGCCGAACGAGCCGGACGCCGATCCGGTCGGCGCATGGCTGGAAAGCTGCCGCCGCTTCCAGCCCCATGCCGAAGCCCGCCACCTGATCCTGCCCGGCCACCGCCTGCCCTATCGCGGGTTGCCGACGCGGCTGGCGCAGTTGATCGACAACCAGGAGGCCGCCTTGCGGCGCCTGCTTGCCGGGCTGCGGGTCGGGCCGCGCAGCACCGTCGATTGCTTCGAGCTGCTCTATCGCCGGCTGATCGGCGATGCCGAGTTCGGCCTGGCCCTGGCCGAAGCGGCGGGCCATGTGAACCACCTGCGCCGCCGGGGCCTGGTGGAGCAGGTCGGCACCACCTCGGACGGCGCCGTCCTTTGGGGGGCGTGACAGAGGCGCGGCCTTGGGCTATCCCTTTCGCCAAGCAGCGCCGAACAGGGGGAAGCCATGGCCTCGCATCACGAAATCGCCGAACACAAGCACGGCGAAATGGACATCCGCGACCACGAAAAGACCTTCGCAGGCTTCATCAAGGCATCGACTTGGGTTGCGGGGCTGGCAATCGGCGTGCTGATCTTCATGGCGCTGGCCAATAGCTGACCATCTTCGGAGCCATTCATGCAAAGACGTGCCTTCCTGGCGCTGGCCCTGCCGGTCGCGCTTGGCGCCTGCGGTGCCGACAATATCTGGGCCAGCGACGAGGCCGTGCGACGCGCGCGCTATGTCGCGCCCGAGCCGCCCTCGATCACGCTGCTGACGGTGATCGGCATTCCGCGCGGCGAGGGCGGGCATTCGGCGCTGATGATCAACGGCAGCCAGCGCGTGATCTACGATCCCGCCGGAAGCTGGCGCCATCCCGACATCCCCGAACGGCATGACGTGCTTTACGGCATCACGCCGAACTTCAAGAATTTCTACATCGACTATCACGCGCGTGAGACCTATTGGGTCGCCGAGGACACGGTGCAGGTGCCGCTTTCCGTCGCCGATGCGGCCATCCGCGCGGTCGAGGCCCAGGGCGCCGCGAACAAAAGCTTCTGCGCCGTGAATACCGGCGAGGCGCTGCGCCGGGTGCCGGGCTTTCAGGGCGCGCCGACGGGCTTTTCGCCGCTGAAGCTGCGAAGCTGGTTCCTGACCCTGCCCGGCGTCACCTCGAAAAAGCACATGGATGGCGACCCGGACAACAACCACAACGTGCTGCTGCGCCAGAAGAACGGCGTGGTGCGCGGATACGGGGCGGACGGCGCGCTTCACGCCGTCCAGTAAATCACCGCGAAAAGCGTGGCCATGCCCGACAGGATCGCCAGCAGCACGTTGCGGCTGACGATCCCCACGGCCAGCGCCACCCCCGCCGCCGTCAGCCGCGCCGGATCGGGCTGACCCTGGGTCGCGGCCGGCCAAAGCGTCAGCGGCGCGACCAGAGCGGGCAGCACGCCCACCGCCGTATAGCGCAGCGCGCGGCTGGCCCAGGCCGGGATGGCGCGGTTGCCGATGGCGCCCAGAAAGGACCAGCGGATCAGATAGGTGCCGATGCCCAGGACCAGGATCACCAGCCAGATGGTCAGATCGGATCTCATGCGCCGGCTCCTTTCCGCCGCTCGGCCAGGGTCTCGACCCACGATCCCGCCGCCATGGCCAGGGGAGCCGCCAGCAGGATGCCCATCCCGGCGGGCAGCCCGCTGAAGGCCAGCGAGGCCGTGATCGAGACGAAGGCCGCCGCCAGATGCGCGGGCGTGCGCAGCATGGGTGCGACCATGGCGATGAAGGTGATCGGCAAAGCGAAATCCAGCGCCCAGCTTTCCGGGATCGCCCGGCCCAGCGTGAACCCCAGCGCCGAGGCGGCGGCCCAGGGCACGCAGGCGCAAAGCGCCGTGCCCAGGAAATAGGCCACGCGCTGGTCCATGCGCAGCCTGGGATTCGCCTCGTAATGCTGGATCGCCAGCGCATAGGTCTGATCGATCAGCACATAGGCGATCAACCCCCGCTGGCGCGGACGGGCATTGCCCAGCCAGGGCACCAGCGAGGCCGAATACATCGCCATGCGCAGGTTCACCGCCAAGGCCGACAGGATCACCACCAGGGTCGGCGCATGATCGCTTAGAAGCTGGACCGCCGTGAACTGCGAGGCTCCGGCCAGGACCAGCACCGAAAAGCCCATGACCTGGCCCAGGTCCAACCCCGCCTCGCCCGAGACCACGCCGAAAAGCAGCCCGAAGGGCGCCAGCACCAGCAGAAAGGGCAGCGCCTGGATCAGGCCATGGCGAAAGCATTGCGCCGGGCTGCGCGCCAGGACGCGCGCCTGCTCGGGCGTCAGGGGCCGGGCCTCGGGCGTCGGCGCGGCAAAGGGCTGGGATCGGAACATGATGGATTGCGTCGTGACTTGCACCAGGGATTGGGCGCAGATTGGCCAAAGCGCCGCGCCGGCGCAAGGGAGCCGGAGAATTGAGCCTAAGCTGGACCATACGGGCGGGCATCCCGCCCGAGTTGGCGCCGCAGGCCGCGCGGCTTTACTGGCATTGCTTCGGCCCCGAACTACAACCCTGGCCCCTGTCCCGGCACCTGGGGGCGGCGCTGATCCGGGCGCTGATGCAGCCCAGGCGGGCGCTGGCCGCCATCGCGCCCAGCGGCCGGCTGATCGGCCTTGCCGGTCTGCGCGGGACCGAGGGCGGGTTCCTGGCGCTGCGGCCCCAGGCATTCCGCGAGGTGCTGGGACCATGGCGGGGCCGGCTGGGCCATGGTGCGACGGAGCTTCTTATGCTTGAGGGCCGCGCCAGCCCGGACCTGATCCTGGACGGCGTGGCCGTTGCCGCGTCCTGGCGACAGAGGGGCGTCGCCCGCAGCCTGATCGCCCAGGCCGAGGTCCAGGCCCGCGACCTGGGCCACCCCGCCCTGCGCGTCGAGGTGCGCGCGGCCAATGGCGCGGCGCTGCATGCCTGGACGGCGATGGGCTTCCGCGCGGCTTACCGTGAAAGAATGGGCTGGCCCTGGCTTTCGCCCGCGCATGTCATGCGCCGCGAGGTCCGGCCCGGCGATTGAGACGCCGCCTCAACCGTCCTGGCGCGGCCACTCGGCCCCGCCCTCGGTTCCCCCCTCGGCCCCGTCGCCATTGCCTTCGGGTTCCTCGGCCGGGATCTCGTCGGCCTGGGATCCGGACGCCGATGCGGCGGCATGCCCGCCCAATGTGCCAGTGGCCTGCCCCAGCAGGATGAAGGCCCGGCCCGAGCGGGTCTCGGACAGGACCGCCAGCACGGCCGGAGCATCGCTTTGCGCGCGCTGGACCAGAAGCCGGTCGAAATGGCGCATGAAGTGATGCGCCACGTCGCGGAATACCTCGTCCTGTCCCAGCATGGCGCCGGTCTGGGCCAGCGCGGCGGGGCTGCGGATCACCGCCAGGCCCTGCAATTCCTCGCCCCGCGCGCCTTGGGTATAGCGCCCCCACAGGGCGGCGTCGGTCTCGGGCACGGTCAGGTCATCCATATAAAGGCCCTGCGCGGCCAGCAAAGTGATCACATCCTGCGCGGCGCGGATCAGCTTGGCCAGTTCGGGATCCCCCAGCGCCAAGCGCAGGCAGCGGATCGCCTCGTGATCGTCCGGGCCTTCGGGAAAGTTCAGCGCGAAATAAAGCTCGGCCGGGGTCAAGCGCAGGGCAGGCGCGGCGCTCTCGACCACCTGATCCGCCACGGAGGCCGATGCAGGGGTCGATGCGGGCTTTGGCAAAGGCGACCGCGCCCCCGGCGCGGGCATCGGCGGCGCGACGGCGGCACCCAAGGACGCACGCGCCTGGGGCTCGCCCGGCTCACGCATCAGCTTGAGCTGGCCGCGCAGGGCCTCGGCCTCGTCTCGCAGGACAAACAGGCTGCGGGCGGTGCCCACGGCCAGCCAGATCAGGCCCAGCGGCAGCAGCGCCTCCAGAAGCCAGATCAACCAGGCCATGGCCTGCGCCCCCTCGGCCTCGGCCTCGGGGGCCATCCAGGCGGCCAGCAAGACCAGCCCAAGCCAAGCCACGCTGACCAGCACACCGATCAGCTTCAGCCGGTCGCGGCCCTGGCCCAGTAGCATCTGCTGCAATTTTTCCGGCGCGCCCATCGGCCTCTCCTCGCTGGATCAGACGAAACGGATCGAGATGATCTCGTAGGACTTGCCGCCGCCAGGGGTCACCACCTCGACACTGTCGCCCTCATCCTTGCCGATCAGGGCGCGGGCCAAAGGCGAGCGCAGGTTCAGCAGCCCCCGCTCAAGATCAGCCTCGGCCTCGCCGACGATCTGATAGGTGCGCTCTTCCTCGGTATCCTCGTCCAGAAGCGTGACGGTGGCGCCGAACTTGATGCTGCCCGACAGGCGGGACGGGTCGATCACCTCGGCGCGCGAGATGATGCTTTCAAGCTCTTTGATGCGCCCCTCGACGAAGCTCTGCTTTTCCCGCGCGGCGTGATATTCGGCGTTTTCCGACAGATCGCCATGCTCGCGCGCCTCGGCGATGGCGCGGATCACGGCGGGACGCTCGACCGCGCGCAATTCGCGCAGTTCCTCGTCAAGCTGGTCGAAACCCCCGCGGGTCATCGGTATCTTTTCCATTCCCAGTCCTTTCGGTCGCCAAGCGCGGCCTGCCTTGATCGCCAATCAAGCTGCCGGCGCCCATCAAACTTGCTGGAACGCCCCCGGCCTTTGGCCGAGGGCGTTCGCTGAAAACCGGGCGCATGGTGGCGACTTCCTGTGCCCGTTGCAAGTCCCCGCGACCGTTCCAGCCTCGGCCGCACCCCGGAAAAGGTCGCGACCGGCACAAACTCCGCAGCGGCAAGATTGCCGCTGGCGGCATTACGGGATAGGTCTATGCCGAAATCGCGAGCCAGGAAACGGGAGCCGAGCCATGTCCGAGATCGACCGCGAGTCGATGGAATACGATGTCGTGATCGTTGGCGGGGGTCCGTCCGGTCTTTCGGCGGCGATCCGTCTGAAGCAGGTGAACCCGGACCTGAGCGTGGTTCTGCTTGAGAAGGGGTCCGAGATCGGGGCGCATATCCTGTCGGGGGCGGTTCTGGACATCTCGGGGCTGGACCGGCTGATCCCGGACTGGCGCGAGCGTGGCGCGCCGGTCGCCACCGAGGTCACCGAGGACAATTTCTACGTCCTGGGCCCACAGGGCCAGGTCCGCGTGCCGAACTGGCCGATGCCTCCGCTGATGTCGAACCACGGCAAGTATATCGTCAGCATGGGCAATGTCTGCCGCTGGCTGGCCGAACAGGCCGAGGCGCTGGAGGTCGAGATCTTTCCCGGCATGGCCTGCTCGGCCCTGGTCTATGAGGGCGACCGGGTGGTCGGCGTCGTCGCGGGCGAGATGGGCCTGGACGCCGACGGCACCCCCGGCCCGAATTACGAGCCGGGGATGGAGTTGCGCGGCAAATATGTCCTGATCGCCGAGGGCGTGAGGGGCAGCCTCGCCAAGGAACTGATCGGCAGATACGACCTGTCCAAGGGCCACGAGCCGCAGAAATTCGGCCTCGGCATGAAAGAGATCTGGGAGATCCCGGCCGAAAAGGCCAAGCCCGGCACCGTCACCCACACCATGGGCTGGCCCCTGGGCGGCAATGCCGGCGGCGGCAGCTTCATCTATCACCTTGAGGGAAATCAGGTGCTTGTCGGCTTTGTCGTGCATCTGAACTACAAGAACCCCTATCTTTACCCCTATATGGAATTCCAGCGTTTCAAGCATCACCCGCTGGTCGCGGACCTGCTGGAAGGCGGCAAGCGCGTGGCCTACGGCGCCCGCGCGATCAGCGAGGGCGGCTGGCAGTCGATCCCCAGGCTGACCGTGCCGGGGGCGGCGCTGCTGGGCTGCTCGGCGGGCCTCGTGAACGTGCCCAGGATCAAGGGCAACCACAATGCGATGCTGTCGGGGATCGCGGCGGCCGAGGCGGCGGCGGCGGCCATCGCGGCGG
>NZ_JASGGO010000033.1:0-40800 GCF_047605025.1 Paracoccus sp. (in: a-proteobacteria)
GTGCCCTCGGGAATGTCCTGCAAGTGTCGACGCAGATCGTGGCGCACCCGGCCGACATGGCCCCTGAGTTGGCGCAGCGCCTTGCGCATGCGCTTGAACTGGCGGGCGTGGGCGTGGCGCCCGACCTGGATCGCCAGACGCGGGGCAACGCGATCCCGGCCTTCTCCGCCAGGCCGGCCAGCAGGGGCGGGCCCGTTCGTAAAGCCGGGGTCCGTCGGATGGGCGATGTTTTTCTCCATCACGGTGGGATCAACCGCCACCCGTTTCAGGGCCTTGTCCGTGATTGTCTCCGAGGTGCTACCTGCCTTGATCGTTTTGGTCGAAAGCCCACCCCTTCACCGATCCTTTGGCGCCAATGCGCCAACGATGAGGGGTCGACCGGAAAACGGTGCTGAAAGAAGGTCTTGCCGGTGAAATGCTGATAGCAGGGGGTTTCCCCTTTAACGGACGGCAACCGCCTCGTCCGAGAGCATGAAGGCATGCGCGGACACCCGAAGCGAACGGCTGGGGAAGCGGGCTGCGGCGTTCAAGCAGGCGGCCTTTGGGCGGCGATCCGAGACGAGCGATCCAGACCAGTTCGAACTGGCGTTCGAGGATCGGGAGACGGCCATCGCCACGATCTGAGGATATGGGCCAATTCCAACAGCCGCCAGCAGATCAGAATCAGCTTACGGACGATCTGGCATGCGCATCGCGAACATCGGACCACCGCGCCACCGTGGGAAACCGTAACCGTGGATTTCCACCAGGTCGATGTCCGCGGGCGATCCGGCGATGCCTTCGGACAGGATCGACAGTCCTTCGGCCGCCATCTCGCCTACCAGCATGGAGGCAATTTCGTCTTGGCTTATTTCGGGGCCAGAGCGGATTTCGGTAGCCAGTAGATCGGTCACCGCCAGCGAAGGCTGCGGCTTGTGGTCGCCCGGCGTATAATCATACCAGCCGCCGCCGGTCTTCTGGCCCTTGCGTCCCGCCCGCACGAGGATGTCGCCCAGCATCTCGGGCACGTCCTGTCCCGCCGCCCGCGCGCCCTCGCGTTGCAGATAGGCGATGTCGAGGCCGCCAAGATCCTGCGCCTCGAACGGACCCATCGCGAAGCCGTATCCGCGCATGGCCGCATCCACATCGGCAATCGCCACGCCGCCGCGAACCAGCCCTTCGGCGCCCGCGCGATAGCGTTTCAGGATGCGATTGCCGATGAACCCTTCGCAGATCCCCGCGCGCACGGGGATCTTCTTTAGCAGCCGCGACAAGGCGAAGCCGGTGGCCAGCGTGCGGTCCGATGTCTCGGGCGCCGGCACGATTTCCAGAAGCTTCATCACGTTGGCGGGGCTGAAGAAATGCAGCCCGATGAAGCGGTCGGGATTGGGCAGCCCCTGGGCGATCAGCCGCGGGTCCAGATAAGAGGTGTTCGTCGCCAGCACCGCATCGCGCCGGCAGACCGCGGCGAGTTGCTCGAACACCGCGCGCTTGACGCCGATTTCCTCGAACACCGCCTCAATCACCAGATCCACATCGGCCAGCGTGGAATAATCCGTCGTGCCCATCACCCCGTCGACCATGGCGACGGCCTGGGCCTGGGACAGCTTGCCGCGCTTGACGGCACCGGAGAATGCCTTTGCCACATTGTCCAGGCCGCGCGTGACGGCTTCTTCGTCGCGCTCGATCAGGATGACGGGCAGGCCGGCCTCGCGCAGGGCGGCGATGATGCCCGCGCCCATCGTGCCGCCGCCGATCACGGCGACGCGGCGCAGGGTCAGCGGATCGACATCGCGCAGCGCCGCCGGACGGGGCGCGGCGCGTTCGGCGAAGAACACATGGCGCAGCGCCGCCGCCTGTTCCGAGCCGCGCAGGTCCAGGAAGGTCCGACGCTCATACGCCATCGCCTCGGCGAAGGGCGCCTCGGCCGCCTTGCGCAGGCAGGCCAGCGCGCGGAGCGGCGCGGCGGCGCCCTTGGCGGCTTTCGCGACGGATGTTTCGGCCTGGTCCCAGAAACCGGCATCGGGCGCGACGACGGGGCGGGCCGAGACGGGTTCGGGCAGGGGCCGGGCCAGTGCCTGGCGGGCGAAGGCCGTCGCGCCTTCGCGCAGCCCGCCTTCGATCACGGCGTCGATCAGCCCGGCTTCGCGCGCCTTGGCCGCGCGCAGGGGGCGCCCCGTGGTGATCAGATCGACCGCCGCCGCGATGCCCGCCAGACGCGGCGCGCGCACCGTGCCGGATGCGCCCGGCACGATGCCCAGAGTGACTTCGGGCAGGCCGACCGAGGCATCGGGCGCGGCCAGGCGGAACCGGCAGCCCATCGCCAACTCGAAACCGCCACCCAGGGCCGAGCCGTGGATCGCCGCGATCCACGGCTTTGCGGCAGCCTCGATCCGGTTCACCAGATCGGGCAGATGCGGCGGCAGCGGCGGCTTGCCGAATTCCGTCACATCGGCCCCGGCGATGAAGGTGCGCCCGGCGCAGATCAGCACCACGGCCGCGACCGCCGGGTCGGCGTCCAGCGTGCCGACGGCATCCCACAGCCCCTGTCGCAGCGCCTGACCAAGCGCATTGACCGGCGGGTTGTCCACGGTGACGATGGCGATTTCTCCCTCGCGGGCAACGGTGACGACTGGCATGTTCATATCCCCAGATAGGCTTCGCGGATGCGCGGGTCGGCGATCAGTTCGGCCGCCGGGCCGGTCATGGTGATCTGGCCGGTTTCCATGACATATCCCCGGTCGGCGATCTTCAGCGCGCCGAAGGCGTTCTGTTCGACCAGCAGCACGGTCACGCCCAGCGATTTCAGCCCGCTGACAACATCGAAGATCTGCTGCACGATGATTGGCGCAAGGCCCATCGAGGGTTCGTCCAGCAGCAGGCAGGACGGCCGCCCCATCAGCGCGCGCGCCATCGCCAGCATCTGTTGCTGGCCGCCCGACAGCCCGCCCGCCGCCAGGGCGCGCTTCTGCTTCAGGATCGGGAACATCTGGAAGGCGTCCTCCATGTCCTTTTCCACCCGGTCGTCGCTGAACAGATAGGCGCCCAGCCGCAGGTTTTCCTCGACCGTCAGGTTGGTAAAGATCTGGCGCCCCTCGGGCGATTGCGCCAGCCCGCGCGCAAGGCGGCGAAAGGCGGGCACCGGGGTCAGCGGCTCGCCCCTGAAGGTGATGGTCCCGGCCGAGACCGGCTGCACCCCCGAAAGGCAGCGCAGCAGTGTCGTCTTGCCCGCGCCGTTCGCGCCGACCACGGTGACGATCTCACCGGAATCGACATGCAGGTCGATGCCGTGCAGCACCTCGATGCGCCCATAGCGCGAGCGCAGTCCCTCAACCGTCAGCATGTTCCACCTCCGCGCCGGCATCGGCCCCCAGATAGGCCGCGATGACCGCCGGATCCTGGCTGACCACGGCGGGGGCGCCCTCGGCGATCTTCTCGCCATGATCCAGCACGACGATATGATTGGAGATGCGCATGACCATCTTCATGTCGTGTTCCACCAGTAGGATCGCGACGCCCGAGGCGGCGACCTCGGAGATCAGATGGTCGATTTCCTCGGTTTCCACCGCGTTGCAGCCGGCGGCGGGTTCGTCCAGCAGCAATACGCTGGGCCGCATGGCCAGCGCGCGGGCGATCTCAAGCCGCTTGAGCGAACCATAGGACAGGTTGCCCGCCTCTCGATCCGCCGCGCGTTCCAGCCCGACACGTTCCAGCAGCCTGCGCGCGCCTTCCTCGGCCAGGCGGGCGCGGGCGCGCGATGACGGCAGGTTCAGCAGATCGGCCAGCACCGGGCCACGTTCCTGCAAATGAAACCCCGAGATGGCGTTTTCCAGCACCGTCATGTTCTGGAAGATTTGCAGGTTCTGGAAGGTGCGCGACATGCCCCGCCGGGCCAGCAGGAAGGGCGCCATGCCGGTCACGTTTTCGTCCTTCAGCACGACGCGGCCCGAGCCGGGCCGGTAGACGCCCGAGATCATGTTGAACAGCGTCGTCTTGCCCGCGCCATTGGGACCGATGACCGAGACGATCTCGCCCGGCTGGACCTTGAAGCTGACATCGTTGACGGCCTTGAGGCCGCCGAAGGTGATGCCCAGCCCTTCGACCGAAAGCAGCGTCGTCATTCGCCCCTCCCTCTCAGCTTGCGCAGGATCGAGGGCAAAAGCCCCTCCCGCAGGAAGATCATCACCAGCATCATCACAAGGCCGAGGACGAGCTGTTCGTATTCCGCAAGGAAGGTCAGCGCCTGCGGCAGCAGCGTCAGGATGCCCGCGCCGAAGATCGCGCCAAGGACCGAACCCGCGCCGCCCAGAACCGCCATCGTCACCATCTCGATCGAGTGCATGAAGCCCGCGACATCGGGGGTGATGAACTTGTTCTGAAGCGCCACCAGCGACCCCGCGACCGAGGCATAGACGGCCGAAATCACGAATGCCTTCAATTTCATCCGGGCCACGTCGATGCCGACCGTGCCCGCCGCGATCTCGGATCCGTGCAGCCCGCGCAGGGCGCGGCCGGTGGGGCTTTGATACAGGTTCAGCGCGATCCAGGCGCCGATCAGCAGCGCGATGCCGCAGAAGAAATACCAGAACTCGCCGTTTGACAGATCGAGGCCCCATCCCTTCAGCGCCCCGCGCAGGCCAAGGTCGGGCACCTCCATCCCGTCCGGGCCGCCGGTCAGGGCGCGTTCGTTGTTCAGCACCATCGACACCAGGATGCCGAAGCCAAGCGTGGCGACCGCGAGGTAATAGCCCTTGAGGCGCAGGATCGGCCGCCCCACAAGATATGCCAGAACGCCCGAGATCACGGCGCCCAGCACCACCGCCAGCGACGGATGCAAGCCCAGATGCACGGGCGCCAATGCGCAGGCATAGCCGCCGACCCCGGCGAAACCGGCATGGCCAAGGCTGATCTGCCCGGCATAGCCAGTCAGGATCACGATACCGATGACCGCCAGCCCGTTCACGAAGATCATCGCACCGACGCGGTAGTAATAGCCCGAGGGAAAGAAGAAGGGCGTGATCGCGATCAGCGCGGCCAGCACCAGAAGAGTGGCGGATTTGGGCGACAGTTTCATGGTCACACCCGCTCTGTCGATTTGCGGCCGAACAGGCCCTGCGGCATGAAGAACAGCACCAGCAGGATCACGACGAAGGCCGCGGCCTCCTTGTAGGTCGAGGACAGGTAGCCCGCCGTCAGCGCCTCGATCAGCCCGATCAGGAAGCCGCCCGCAAGCGCGCCCTTGGGGTTGCCCATGCCCCCCAGCATCGCGCCGGCGAAACCCTTCAGCGCGAAGCCGATGCCGACGTTATAGGCGGTCAGCGTGATCGGCGTCGCCAGCACCCCGGCCAGCGCGCCGATCCCGGCTGACAGCGCGAAGGACAGCGTCATCACGAAATTCGTGTTGATCCCCACAAGCTGCGCCGCCAGCCGGTTGTTCGACGTGGCCAGCACCGCCCGTCCCAGCAGCGTGCGGGTGAAGAAGATCCACAGCCCGGTGAAGACCACCAGCGCGCCGCCGATCACCCACAGGCTTTGCGGCTGGATCGTCGCGCCCATCACGCGCAGCGGCGTATCGCCCGAGAAGGCCGGGAAGCTGTGGATCTGCTTGTCGAAGGCCAGTTGCGCCGCGCCCTGGATAAAGACCGAGGCGCCGATGGTGATGATGATCAGCGTGACGACCGGGGCGCCGCGCGCGGGCTCGATCGCCAGCTTGTTGATCGCGACGCCAAGCGCCGCCGTGACGACGATGGCGATCAGCGCCGCCAGCGGCAGGGGCAGACCCGCCGCATGGGCGAACCAGGTGATCATGCCGCCCAGCATGACGAATTCGCCCTGCGCGAAATTCACCACGTCCGACGCGTTGTAGATGATCGTGAAGCCGAGTGCGACAAGCGCATAGACCGCGCCCACCGTCAGCCCTGAAAACAGGAATTGCAGAAGTTCAGACATGCCGAGGCTCTCTGGCTGGGTTCACCCGGCAGGCCGGGCGGAAACGGCCCCGGAAGGGGCCGCGCGACCTCATTCGATGACGGTCCACTTGCCGTCCCGGACCTCCAGCATGCGGAAGGCCGAAAGGTCGAGGCCCAGGTGATCCTCGGGCGACATGGTATAGACGCCGGTGGTCCCGGCCAGGCCCTTGGTCGCCTCCAGCGCGTCGCGGATCGCCTCGGGCTCGGTCGAGCCCGCGCGCGTCACCGCATCGACGATCAGCGCGAAGGCGTCATGGGCATAGCCGCCGAACGTCCCGACCGGCTGGTTGAACTTGCCCTCATACGCCGTCTTATAGGCCGTGACGGCGGGCTTTTGCGGATCGTCCTCCGCGAGAAGGTCGGCGATCAGCAGCGCGGTGCCCGGCAGGCGCACGCCCTCGGCCGCCTCCTTGCCCGCAAGTTCGATGAACCCGTCCGAGGCGACGCCATGCGACTGATACAGCGGAAGCGCGATGCCAAGCTGGCGATAGTTGCGCGTCACGATCGACGGACCTTGCCCGAAGCCGGGGTTCAGCACCGCCTGCACCCCTTCGGTGCCGTTGATCTTGGTCAGTTGCGCCGTCATGTCCACGTCGCGGGGGTCGTAGGTCTCGTCCGCCGCGATCTCGATGCCGTAATCGCCAACCACCTTCTTGCACTGCGCCTGCATCGAGGCGCCGAAGCCGTCCGTTCCCGAGATCATGCCGATCCGGGTGATGTCGTTCTTTCGCATGTTCTCGAAGATCTTCTGGCAGGCCATGCGGTCGGTATGCGGGGTCTTGAAGGTATAGGGCTTGACCGGCTGGATGATGTCGATGGCCCCGGCCAGCGAGATGAAGGGGATCCCTTCGTCCTCGGTCACGGCCAGGATCGACATCGACGGGCCCGTGGTGGTGCCGCCGATGATCGCATGAACCTCGTCATCCTCGATCAGCCGTGTGGCGAAGGTGCGGGCCTTGTTGGCGTCGCCGCCATCGTCATACAGCACCAGTTCGACCTTCTCGCCGTTGATGCCGCCCTTGGCGTTCAGTTCCTCGACCAGCATTTCCAACGTCTTGGCCTCGGGATCGCCCAGGAAGGCCGCCGGGCCGGTGGCCGAGATCGACGCGCCGAGACGCAGCTCGGCATGGGCCGCCCCCGTCAGGCCAAGCGCGATCAGCGCGGCGGGAACGGTGGTGGTCAGGATCGTTTTCATATGCTTGCTCCTCCCAGAGACATATTCGGATCAGTTGACGGGCCTGCGCCACATCGCCCGGCGAAAGCGGGACGCGACGAAGGCCGTATCGGTCAGGCTGGCATTGCCGGCGGGGTTGGCCCCGGTGACGTGGAAATCGCTGAAGGCCGCCGACTGGTTGACGAAGATGTTCCCGGTCAGGTTGACCGACAGGTTCGCCCCCGCCGCCGCAAAGGCCGCCGCCGCGCGGGCGATGCGCGCATCGTCGGTGTCGTAAAGCGCGGCGGTGATCGCGCCCTTGCGCCGCGCCAGGTCCGCCGCCCGTGCAATGCCGGTATCGGCATTCCTGACGGCGACGACGAAGGCGATGGGGCCGAAGCATTCCGTCTCGCAGGCCGGATCGCCATCCCTCGCCCCAAGGATCAGCGGAGAGGCGGTGCGGCCCTGGGGCAGGCTGGCGGATTCGCGCAGGATCCGCCCGAAGCCCCGCGCCCGTTCGACGCGCGCCAGCGTCGCCGGGTTCGCGATGGCGCCCAGCACCCCGGCGGCGCGCGTCGGATCGGCCAGCAGGTCGTCCACGGCGGCGGTGATGCCCGCCGCCACCTCGTCAAGGCTTTTGTGGCCCTGGTCGGTGTCGATCCCGCCCTCCGGCACATAGATGTTTTGCGGCGCGGTGCACATCTGCCCGGAATAAAGCGACAGCGAAAAGGCCAGGTTGGCGCACATTCCAGCGAAATCGTCCGTCGCCGCGACGGTGACGGTGTTCACGCCCGCCTCTTCGGTGAAAAGCCGCGCCTGCCGGGCGTTGTCGCGCAGCCAGTCCCCGAAGGCGTTCGAGCCGGTATAATCGATCAGCCTCACCTCGGGGCGCGTGGCCAGATCCCTGGTGATCTCGGCTCCGGGCCGATCCACGGCCAGCAGCACGGCATCGGCGGGCAAGCCGGCCTCGGCCAGCACCTCGCGCAGCACCCGCACCGTCAGCGCCAGCGGCAGGATCGCGGCGGGATGCGGCTTGACGATCACGGGGTTGCCCGTGGCAAGGCTGGCGAAGATGCCGGAATAGCTGTTCCACGTCGGGAAGGTATTGCAGCCGATGGCCAGCGAAATCCCCACCGGCACGATCGCCCAGTGTTTTTCCAGCACGATGGGGGCCGCCTTGCCCTGCGGCTTTTCCCATCGGGCGCTGTCGGCAAAGCGGGTCATCTCGTCCCAGGCCAACGCCACCGCCTCAAGCCCGCGATCCTGCGCATGCGGCCCGCCCGCCTGGAATGCCATCGCGAACGCCTGCCCGGTCGTATGCATCACCGCATTGGCCATCAGAAAGCTGGCGCGGTTCAGACGGACCAGCGCCTCGATGCAGGCGCCGACCCGCGCCTTGGCGCCCGCTGCCGCCAGTGCCGGGCGCGCCGCTTCGGCCGCGGCGACCAGCGCATCGGTATCGGCGGCGGGGTAGGTGATTCGCAATTCCGGCCCATAGGGGGAAAGCTCGGCCCCAAGCCGCGCCGACCCCGGATGATCGGGCATGTCGAACGCCGCCCCCTGCAATGCCTGGAAGGCGGTGGCCCCGTCGTCCCGCGCTGATTCCCCATAGATTTTTCCGCTAGGAATTTCAGGGAACGGTGTCCAGAATCCTCGCGTCCGCAGCGCCGTGACGGCAGCGTCAAGCATCGGCCGGTGACGGTCGAAGAGCTCTGTCATGGTATCCTCCCTGGACTTGAGATTAACATTGACCGGCCGGTCGGTTTATGCAACACAAATCTTCGAGGAGCCCCGAAACAGTTCGGGGTATGGGAGTCCTGACATGACAGAGACGGTGCTAACCGCGTTGACGCGCGGCGTGCTGCGGCTGACCTTGAACCGGCCAGACAAGCTCAATTCCTTCAACGAAGACATGCACATGGCCCTGCGCGCCGCGATCCGGCGCGCCCATGACGATGCCCAAGTGCGCGCCGTGTTGCTGACCGGCGCCGGGCGCGGTTTCTGCGCCGGGCAGGATCTGGGGGACCGCGATCCGCGCAAGGGCGGTCCCGCTCCCGATCTGGGGCATACGCTGGAAACCTTCTACAACCCGACATTGAAGCTGATCCGGGCGCTGGAAAAGCCCGTGGTTTGCGCCGTCAACGGCGTAGCCGCCGGGGCGGGCGCCAATATCGCCTTTGCCTGCGACATCGTTCTGGCGGCGAAATCGGCGAAATTCATTCAGGCATTCTCGAAGATCGGGCTGATCCCCGATGCGGGCGGCACCTTCAGCCTGACCCGTATCCTGGGCGAGCCGCGCGCCAAGGCGCTGACCATGACGGCCGAGCCGCTGATGGCAGAAAAGGCCGCCGATTGGGGCCTGATCTGGAAGGCCGTGGACGACGATGCACTGATGGACAAGGCCGAGGCGCTGGCCGTTTCGCTGGCTTGCGGGCCGACGCTGGGGCTTGGCCTGACCAAGCGGCTGATACAGGCGGCCGCGACCAACGATCTGGACGCGCAACTGGATCTGGAGCGCGACTGCCAGCGGCAGGCCGGGCGCAGCGCCGACTATGCCGAGGGTGTCACCGCCTTCCTTGAAAAGCGCACAGCCAATTTCACGGGGCGATGAACGCGATGAAACCCGCAGGCGAGATGACCCCGCAGGAACTGGCCGAAGCCTCGGCCCGCGCGATGTGGAACGACGATTCCGCCAGCCAGCGACTGGACATGAGCCTTGACCATATCGCGCCGGGGCAGGCCACGCTGTCGATGACCGTCACCGGCGCCATGTCGAACGGCCACGGCAATTGTCACGGCGGCTATATCTTCACGCTGGCCGACAGCGCCTTCGCCTTCGCCTGCAACAGCTACAACCAGATGGCCGTCGCGCAGCATTGCTCGGTCACCTACCTGATCCCCGGACGCATCGGCGACCGGCTGACGGCGCGGGCACAAGAGGTGTCGCGGCGCGGCCGCTCCGGCATCTATGACATCCGCATCACCAATCAAGACGGGCAACATGTGGCCGAATTCCGTGGCCATTGCCGCACCGTCAAGGGAACCCACCTGCCGGCCTGACGCCGGATACCGCTTTTGCAAGGGAGGAAACCATGCAAGACCTGTCGCCGAACCGCAAAGACCTGGATCCCATCGAAACCGCTTCGCGCGATGAAATCGAGGCGCTTCAGTTCCATCGCATGAAACGCTCGCTGCGCCATGCATTCGAGAATTCTCCCTTCTACCGCAGGCGTTTCATCGAGGCCGATGTCCATCCCGAGGATCTGAAGTCGCTGAAGGACATCGCGAAGTTTCCCTTCACGGTGAAGCAGGATCTGCGCGACACCTATCCCTTCGGCATGTTCGCCGTGCCGCAGTCCCGGCTGGTGCGCATCCACGGTTCCTCCGGCACCACCGGCAAGCCGACCGTGGTGGGATATACCCAGGCCGACATCGATCACTGGGCCAACCTGATCGCGCGCTCGATCCGGGCAGGGGGCGGGCGTCCGGGCGACATGCTGCACAACTCTTACGGCTATGGCCTGTTCACCGGCGGCATCGGCGCCCATTACGGTGCCGAGCGGCTGGGTTGCACCGTCATCCCCATGTCGGGCGGCATGACCGAACGGCAGGTGACGCTGATCAACGACTTCAAGCCCCGCATCATCATGGTGACGCCCAGCTACATGCTGTCGATCCTGGACGAATTCCGCCGCCAGGGCCTCGACCCGCGCGAAAGCTCGCTGGAGATCGGCATCTTCGGCGCCGAACCCTGGACCAACGCCATGCGCGAGGAAATCGAGGCGGCGTTCAACATGCATGCCGTCGATATCTATGGCCTGTCTGAAATCATGGGGCCTGGCGTCGCCATGGAATGCGTCGAGACCAAGGACGGGCTGCATGTCTGGGAGGATCACTTCTATCCCGAGATCATCGACCCGGCGACCGGCGAAGTTTTGCCCGACGGCGAAATGGGGGAACTGGTCTTCACCACGCTGACCAAGGAAGCCCTGCCGATGGTGCGCTACCGCACCCGCGACCTGACCCGCATCCTGCCCGGCACTGCCCGGACCATGCGCCGGATCCAGAAGATCACCGGGCGCAGCGACGACATGATCATTCTGCGCGGCGTCAACGTCTTTCCCACGCAGATCGAAGAGCAGATCCTGAAATGTCAGGGACTTGCGCCGCATTTCCAGATCGAGTTGAGCCGGTCGGGCCGGATGGACAACATGACGGTCCATGTCGAAGCCACCCCCGAGATGACGGCCGATTCCGCCCGTGCGAAATCGGCCAAGGAACTGGCCCATCACATCAAGAGCGTGGTCGGCGTTTCGACAAAGATCGAGGTCAAGGATCCCGGATCCATCGCGCGATCCGAAGGCAAGGCCAAGCGCGTCATCGACAACCGCCCCAAAGAATGACGCTGCAACGCGGCGTAGCCGTGACAAGCTGCAACGAACCCGCTAAAGGCAAAGGGGCCGAAACGCCCCCAGCGTCTTCCGATCTTCTGCCGGGCGAACGAGAAAAGAGGTTTGAAATGGCTCGGACCCGGGCAGTCGATTTTGAAGAAAAGCGCCGCGGCATATTGCAGACCGCAACCCAGGTCTTCGCCGAGCAGGGTATGGAAAAGGCGTCGATGTCGCAGATCGCCGCCCACGGGCAAATCTCCAAAGCATTGCTTTATCATTACTATCCCAGCAAGGACGCCCTGATCTTCGCGATCATCTTCACCCATCTGCAAGAATTGGATGCCGCGATCGAAGCTGCCGAGGATTCCTTTCTGCCGCCGCAAAAGCGCCTGCACCGATTGATCGGGGCGGTGTTGGAAAACTATCGCGGGGCCGACGACCGGCACAAGGTGCAGCTGAACGCCGCCACCGCCCTGCCCGAGGCGCAGAGGGATGAGATCAAGGCCCTTGAACGGCGTATCGTGCAGCGCTTCACGGCCGTCCTGCGCGAGATCAATCCAGATTTGGACAAACCAGACCGGCCGCTGCTGACGCCGGTGACCATGTCGCTGTTCGGGATGCTGAACTGGGCCTACATGTGGTTCAAGGACAACAGGTATCTTACCCGGGAGGATTATGCCGACATGGTGACGAACCTGCTGCTGGGTGGGATCGGGGCCGTTCGCTGACGCGCCGCCGTTCCAGCACTCGCGGATCGTAGCACGGGGTCTTCGCCCGGCGCCGGTCGGGATCGGGCATGGCCGGGATCGGTTTGCCCCGCGCCTCGAAGGCCATCGCGGCGACGATGCAGTTCGGGCCGATCACCACTGCCTCGGGGTGGACGAAGGCGGCGGTGGCGATCGCCGGAGCGATGGCCTCCCAGGCATGGATGCGGCTCAGCGGGCATCCTTGGGCAGCGGCCATTCCTTGGCCACCATGGTCAGCACGTCGTATTGGGCGACGACCTCGCCCTTCTGGTTGGTCACGCGGGCATCCCAGCGAACCTCGCCATGCGCGGCATTGGCGCGGGGGTTGATCTCCTTGCAGGTCAGGCGCACCTGCAAAGTATCGCCGAAATACACCGGCGTCAGGAAGCGCAGCTCGTCCACGCCGTAATTGGCCAGCACCGGGCCGGGATTGGGCTCGACGAACAGGCCCGCCGCGAACGAGGCGACCAAATAGCCATGCGCCACGCGGTCGTCGAAGAACGGGTTCGCCTTTGCCGCCGCCTCGTCCATATGGGCGTAGAAGGTGTCCCCGGTGAAATGGGCGAAATGTTCCACATCCTCTTTCGTGACGATGCGGGCGGCGGTCACAAGCTGATCGCCGATCTTCAGCTCGGCCAGCGACTTGCGGAACGGATGGATGCCCTGCTGCGCATCCGCGCCCTCGATCCAGCGGCCGGTGACGGCGGACAGAAGCCGTGGCGCGCCCTGGACGGCGGTGCGCTGCATATAGTGTTTGACCCCCCGGATACCGCCCATCTCTTCGCCGCCGCCCGCGCGTCCGGGGCCGCCATGGACCAGGCCGGCCAGCGGCGAGCCGTGCCCCGTCGAGGTTCTGGCCGAAGCGCGATTACCGATCAGCACCCGGCCGTGGAAGGGCGCGACACCCAGCACGACACGTTCCGCCACCTGCGGATCATCGGTAAAGACCGAGGAAACCAGCGACCCCTTGCCCTTGGCGGCCAGCGCCACGGCCTCGTCCAGATCGTCATAGGCCATGACGGTCGAGACCGGCCCGAACGCTTCGACATCATGGATCGCGGGCGCGTCGAAGGGTCTGTCGGCATATAGCAGCACCGGGTTCAGGAAAGCCCCGCTGCCCGCATCGCCCGAGGCGAGGCTGACGGTATCGGGATCGCCCGCCACGATCTCGGCCCCCGCTTGCAGGTCGCGGATCCGCGCGCGCACCTCGTCGCGCTGATCCAGGCTGGCCAGCGGCCCCATGCGCGTGCCCTCATCCCCCGGCAGGCCCACGGCGGTCTTGCCCAGCCGTTCGCCCAATGCGGCGATCAGCGCCTGAACCTGCCCGCGCGGCGCGATGACCCGGCGGATCGCGGTGCATTTCTGCCCGGCCTTCACCGTCATCTCGCGCGCGACCTCGCGCACGAACAGATCGAATTCGGGTGTTCCCGCCACCGCATCGGGGCCCAGGATCGAGGCGTTCAGGCTGTCGGCCTCCATCGTGAAGCGGACGGAATTGGTGATGATGGCGGGATGCGCCTTCAGCTTGCGCCCCGTCCAGGCCGAGCCTGTGAAGGTTACCGCATCCTGTTCGGTCACATGATCCAGCAGATCGCCCACCGATCCGCAGATCAGTTGCAGCGCGCCTTCGGGCAGGATGCCGGTTTCGACGATGCGGCGCACACAAAGCTCGGTCAGATAGGCGGTCTGGCTGGCGGGCTTCACCACGCAGGGCATCCCGGCCAGCAGCGTCGGCGCGATCTTTTCCAGCATCCCCCAGATCGGAAAGTTGAACGCGTTGATATGCACCGCGACGCCATGTAGCGGCGTCAGGATATGCTGGGCACTGAAGCTGTTGTCCTTGGACAGCACTTCGACATCGCCATCCGTCAGCACGCGGGTATTCGGAAGTTCCCGCCGCCCTTTCGAGGCGAATGTCAGCATGGTGCCGATGCCGCCCTCGATATCGACCCAAGCGTCGCCGCGCGTCGCGCCGGTATGCAGGCTCTCGGCGTAGAATTCTTCCTTCTGCGCCATCAGGGCAAGGCCAAGCGCCTTCAGCATCCCCGCGCGGTCGTGGAATGACATCGCACGCAGCTTCGGCCCCGCGATCTCGCGCCCGTGATCCAGTACGGCGGCGAAATCCAGGCCGGTCGCGTCAATGCTGGCGACTGGTGCCCCGGTGGCGGCGTCCAGCAGAACCTGCCCCTCTTTGGCGCCTGGGGTCCAGGTTCCACAGACATAGCTTTCAAGACGGCGCGGTGCGACGGTCATGGCGTTTCCTTCTTCATGATGTCCGGGAGGGGCGGGCACCGGCCCGCGCCATCGGGTTAGAGGCCGAGCGCAGCCAGGTGATCCGTGACCAGCCCCTGCCACCGGGCCAGCAGATCCTCGTTCGGGCTGTGACGCAGGCCGAATTTCCTCTGCGTGTCATAGCGCGCCGATCCGGCGATACCGAAACCGGCGGCCACGCGCGGCGTCCAATAGGCCAGCGCCCCGCGGATTTCCGTCTTACCCGCATCGGTCGCTGCGATCCGCCCCAGCCCCTCAAGGCCCAGTTCGGCGTGGCGCGCCTCGCGCGGGGCGATCTCGCGGAAGACCTCGGCCAGCGGCGCATAGGAAACGCGTGTCAGTTCGGACATCTGCACCCCGGTCGCCAGACCTTGCAGGACGTTCATCACCACCGCGTCGGTCCAGCCGGTGATCGGATAGTGGAACACCGACAGCCGCATGTCGCCCGCCTGCCGCGCGGCGCCCAGATCGGCGTGGCGATCCACCCGCGCGGCCCAGTCGTGCTGCGACTGATAGCGGCGCTTGTCGGTGCCGAAATCGCCCATGACGTTCAGCACGCGCTCGGCATGGTCGGCCTTTTCCAGCGTGATCCGGCTGGCGGCGATGCGTTCCTTGATCGCGGGCGCGAAGTTGATCGAATTCGCGAACCCGGCCGAGGCCGCAAGCTCGCTGTCGACGAAGGACGACATCAGCCGCAAAAGCTCGCCGCGATAGCGGGAGGGAACGTTGCCGGGCGCCGTCAGCACGCCGCCCTGCGCCAGATAATCCTCGATGTTCATGGTGTCGGACATGGCCTTCCCCCTCCCTCATTCGTCATAGGTCACGACCAGGCGGTCGCTCAGCGGATAGGCTTGGCAGGACAGCACATAGCCGGCGCGGACTTCGTAGTCCTCAAGCGCGTGATTGATCGCCATTTCCGCCTCGCCCTCCAGCACCTTGCAGCGACAGGTCGAGCAGACCCCGGCCTTGCAGGAATAGGGCGCGTCCATGTTGTTCGCCAGCGCGGCGTCCAGGATGGTCTCGCCCCGGCGCGGCATCTCGAAGCTGCGGGTGGCGCCGTCCAGCGTGACGGTGGCGGCGACGCCTTCGCCCGCCTTGATCGCCTCGCGCGAGACGGCCTTGGCCTTGGCGCGGCCCGGCTGGCTGCTGGCGAAAAGCTCGAACTTGATCTGCTCGTCGCTCAGCCCGTGGTCGCGCAGCGATGCGGCGATGGCCAGCATCATCGGTTCGGGGCCGCAGATGAAGGCGATGTCGATGGCGGCGGGATCGATCCAGTGCCGGAACAACTGCCCCAGCTTCTCGCCGTCCACGCGGCCGGTGAACAGGTCGATTTCCTGCCCTTCCTGTTCCAGCACATGAATGACCGAGAAGCGGCCCAGATAGAGATTCTTCAGATCATCAAGCTCTTCGCGGAACATGATCGTGTTGATCTGGCGGTTGGAATAAATCAGCGTGAACCGCGATTTCGGTTCCTGCGCCAGAACGGTCTTGATGATGGACAGGACCGGCGTGATCCCCGACCCGCCCGCAAAGCCCAGATACTGCTTTTCCGCATCGGGCTCGACGGCGGTATGGAACTTGCCCATCGGGGGCATGGCGTCGATCTCGTCCCCGGCCGAAAGGTGCTCGTTCGCCCAGGTGCTGAACGCGCCCCCATCGACGCGCTTGATGCCGACGCGCAGCGCGCCCTCGCCCTTGCCCGCACAGATGGAATAGGACCGGCGCAGTTCCTCGCCGTCGAAATCGCGGCGGAAGGTCAGATACTGGCCTTGGGTGAAATCGAAGAGCGCGGCGTCTTCGTCGCGCGGGGCAAGCGTCACGACGACCGCATCGCGCGTCTCGCGCCGCACATCGGTGACCTTCAGGGGATGAAAGCGTGCCATCGGGGTGTCTTTCCTGATCCTGGCTGCATCCTCAGATGCATTTGAAATAATCGAATGGCTCCAGACAGTCCTTGCAGCGCCAACTGGCCTTGCAGGGGGTCGAACCGAACTGGCTGACCTTTTCGGTATGGGTCGAGCCGCAGCGCGGGCAGGCGATGGTCAGGTTGGATCCCATCAGCCGGCCGATCCTCCCGGCAAGAACACCGTCCGCCGCCGTGCCGTCGATGGGTGGCGCGATGCCGTAGTCGCGCAGCTTTTCCCGCCCCTCCGCGCTGATCCAGTCGGTCGTCCAGGGCGGGGAGATCTGCCGTTCCAGCCGCAGCTTCCCGATCCCGCGGCCGCGCAGCGCGGTCTCGATATCCAGGTTGATGATGCCGGTCGCGGGGCAGCCCGAATAGGTGGGCGTCACCGTCACGACCAGCGTATCGCCCTGCCATGCGACATCGCGGATGATGCCCAGGTCGGTCAGGCTGATCACCGGAATTTCCGGGTCGGGAACATCGGAAAGCCAGTCCCAGACCTGTTCGACGGCGGGTCGGGTCGCGGTGTCCATGCCGCTACCAGCTTGCGCCGGGATAGGCCCGTTGCAGGAACTGCATCTCGGCAAGGATAAAGCCCAGATGCTCGGTATGGACACCCTGCCTGCCGCCCTTGTGGGCGAAGCCGCTGTCGGGGATTTCCAGCGTGGCCTCGGTCAGCACATGGCGGATGGTGGCCTCCCACGGCGTGCGCAGGCTGGCCGGATCGGGCGCGATACCTTGGGCCGCGACGGCGCGGTCCTTGTCGTCGGACACGAACATCTCGCCGGTATAGGACCACAGCGCGTCAAGCGCGTCCTGCATCCGGCGGTGGCTTTCCTCGCTGCCGTCGCCCAGCCGGATCACCAGATCCGAGGACCGTTCGAGGTGATAGGCCACCTCCTTGGCCGCCTTGGCCGCGATTTCGGCCACGCGCGGATCCGAGGATTGCGAGAGCCGCTTCAGCAGCTCCAGATGCCAGGCGTCGAACAGGAACTGGCGCATCAGCGTCTGGCCGAAATCGCCGTTGGGGCGTTCCACGATCAGCAGGTTGCGGAAATCCCAGGCATCGCGCAGATAGGCCAGATCGTCGGACGAGCGGCCCGCGCCCTCGACCTGGGCGGCAAGGCCCAGCCACAGTTGCGTCTGGCCGATCAGGTCCAGAGCCACGTTGGCCAGCGCGATATCCTCTTCCAGCGCCGGGGAATGGCCGCACCATTCGGAGATGCGGTGGCCAAGAATCAGCGTGCTGTCGCCGATGCGCAGCAGGGATTCGAACAGCGCCTCCTGCCCCGCATCGGGGCGCGGCACGTCCGGGCGGGCAGGGTGGGCCGCAGCCTCGCGCCGGGCCAGTTCCGCCGCCTCGGGGGTCATGATGTCGGGCAGCGACGGCATCACATATGCCCCACTTCTTCAGGAATGTCGAAGAAGGTCGGATGGCGATAGACCTTGCTGTTCGAGGGCTCGAACAGCGGTCCCTTGTCCGATGGGCTGGAGGCGGTGATGTCCACCGACCTGACCGCCCAGATCGACACGCCCTCGTTGCGGCGGGTATAAACGTCGCGGGCGTTCATGATCGCCATTTCGGCATCGGGCGCATGCAGGCTGCCGACATGGCGGTGGTTCAGCCCGTGCTGGCCCCGGATGAATATTTCCCAGAGCGGCCATTCCTTGGACATGGTTCTCTCTCTCCCTGAAACTCGGTTGCGCGCGCGGGCGCGTATCCTGGCGATATGGGCTTACTCTGCCGCGATGGCCGTGCGGCGCGCTGCTGCCTTTTCGGCATGGGCGACAAGCCCCTCGCGGAACCAGGCGCCATCCTCCCACGCCTTGACGCGGGCGCCCAGCCGGTCGCGGTTGCACGGTCCGTTCCCGGCGATCACATCGAAGAATTCCGACCAGTCCGGCTCGCTGAAATCGTGGCCGCCCTTTTCCTCGTTCCATTTCAGGTTCGGGTCGGGCACGGTCAGGCCCAGATAATGCGCCTGCGGCACGGTCTGATCGACGAATTTCTGGCGCAACTCGTCATTGGTGTTCATCTTGATCCGCCAGGCCATCGACTGCGCGGAATGGACCGAGTCCTTGTCGGACGGACCGAACATCATCAGCGACGGATACCACAGCCGGTTCAGCGCGTCCTGCGCCATGCGTTTCTGGGCGGGCGTGCCCGAGGCCATCTTCATCATGATGGCGTAGCCCTGGCGCTGATGGAACGATTCCTCCTTGCAGATGCGGATCATCGCGCGGGAATAAGGCCCGTAGCTGGTCCGTTGCAGCGGCACCTGATTCATGATCGCCGCGCCGTCGACCAGCCAGCCCACCGCGCCCATGTCGGCCCAGGTCAGCGTCGGATAGTTGAAGATCGACGAATATTTCATCTTGCCATTGTGCAGCCGCTCCATCAGCTCGTCGCGGCTGATGCCCAGCGTCTCGGCGGCGGAATAAAGATACAGCCCGTGCCCCGCCTCGTCCTGCACCTTGGCCAGCAGGATCGCCTTGCGTTCCAGCGTGGGGGCGCGGGTGATCCAGTTGCCCTCGGGCAACTGGCCGACGATCTCGGAATGGGCGTGCTGGCCGATCTGGCGGATCAGCGTCTTGCGATAGCCCTCGGGCATCCACTCCTTCGGCTCGATCTTCTCTCCCCGGTCGATCCGCTCCTGAAAGGCGATCTCTTGGGGGGTCATCTCATCGCGGGATTTCGCGCCTTCGGATTTCACAAGCTGGGCATACATGACTGGCTTCCTTTCACACGCGTTCGATGATGATCGCGATGCCCTGTCCCACGCCGATGCACATGGTGCAGAGCGCATAGCGCCCGCCGACGCGGTGCAACTGATACATCGCGGTCGTGACAAGCCGGGCGCCCGACATGCCCAGAGGATGGCCAAGCGCGATGGCGCCGCCGTTCGGGTTCACATGCGGCGCGTCGTCCGCCAGGCCCAGATCCCGCAGCGTCGCCAGGCCCTGGCTGGCGAACGCCTCGTTCAACTCGATCACATCCATCTGGTCGATGGAAAGGCCCGCGCGCGCCAGAACCTTTTTCGCCGCCGGTGCCGGGCCGATGCCCATGATGCGCGGCTCGACCCCGGCGGCGGCCATCGCGACGACGCGCGCTTTCGGCGTCAGCCCCTGCGCCAGCGCCGCCTTTTCCGACAGGACCGCCAGCGCCGCCGCGCCGTCGTTCACGCCCGAGGCATTGCCCGCCGTGACCGACAGATCCGGCCCGTTCACGCCGCGAAGCTTCGCCAGCGTCTCGGCCGTGGTGCCGGGGCGCGGATGTTCATCCGTGTCGAAGACGACGGGATCGCCCTTCTTCTGCGGGATCGTCACCGGCACGATCTCATCGGCGAAGACCCCGGCCTTCTGCGCGGCTTCCCAGCGGGCCTGGCTGCGGGCGGCGAAGGCATCCTGATCCGCGCGGCTGATGCCGAAATCGGCGGCCACATTGTCGGCGGTCTGCGGCATGGAATCGATGCCGAACCGCGCCTTCATCTTCGGGTTCACGAAGCGCCAGCCGATGGTGGTGTCGTAAACGGCATTGGCGCGGGAAAACGCGCCTTCCGCCTTGGGCATCACGAAGGGCGCGCGGGTCATGCTTTCCACCCCGCCGGCGATGACGAAATCGCAATCGCCCGCCTTGATCGCACGGGCCGCCATGCCGATGGCATCCATGCCCGAGCCGCAGAGCCGGTTCACCGTGGTCCCCGGCACGCCCACCGGCATTCCGGCCAGCAACACCGCCATGCGGCCCACGTTGCGGTTATCCTCGCCCGCCTGATTGGCGCAGCCATAGATCAGGTCATCGACCGCCGACCAGTCCACGCCCGGATTGCGCGCCATCAACGCCTTCAGGGGCAGAGCCGCCAGATCGTCGGCGCGGACCGAGGCCAGCGCCCCGCCATAGCGCCCGATCGGCGTCCTGACTGCGTCGCAGATGAGTGCTTCCGGCATTCGGTGGCCTCCCGTAACCTGTTGGCTGACGGTGGCGATTCTCCCAATTCACCGACCGTTCGGTCAGTTTATAGCGCGGAAAGCGTCACGGATAAAGAGAAATCTTTATATTTTTGTGATGTTTCAACCCATGCCTCGGGCCGTTCCATCGGATTGATATTCCTGAATATACCTATCAAGAGTCCATCGGACTGAGCGGTGCGGGCGGGCAGAAAACCGTCCACCCCCTCAAGCCGCGCGGCAATATAGCGTTCGGCGGCGGGGGTCAGCGCACCATAGAGACGCCGGAACAGATCGCGCGCCGCCGTCCCCTTCCAATCCGGCGGCAAGACCTGCGGCGGCAAGAGCGGATCGCGCAGCAGAGCATGGCGAAAGTCCTCGACCAGCAGCAGCCGAAGGATCAGCGCGGTCTCGTCCGAGACGCGGCCCACGATCCGCTCGATACCGCCGAAGCGGCGCAGCATGTCCAGATAGCGCGATTGCAGTGCCGACAGATCCCAGTATTGCGCCACCTCGGCGATTTCGACCGGATCCGAGGCATGGAACAGCACCGCGCCCAGGGGGGCCTCTTGCCCGCGGTCGGGGCGGATGAACACCTGTCCGCCCATGCGGCCAAGGCGCAGGGCGCGCGCCTGATCCCACGTCAGGCATGGGGCATGAAGGATCTGCCAGCCCCGCGCCGGCAGATCCGGCGCATAAAGCAGCGCCGCCGCCTCGTCGAATTCCTGCCGAGCCGAGGCGTCCAGCCGGTAATAGCTGCGCCGCCCCGCCCGCTCGCCCCGCAGGCGGTGGGCGGCCACCAGCCGCGACACGGCAGTGCGCACCAAGGATTCGCTGATGCCGACCCGCGCGCAGATCTCGATCAGCGAGCCGGTCCACAACACCCCGCCGCGCGGCACCACCACGTCGCCATAGACGGTGACGATGAAGGAAGCGGACCTTGGCTCAAGGCCCCCCGACAGTTTCGCAAGCAGATCGTTTTCCATCACGCCAACCGCATGCCGCACTTTCATCACCCCAGCCACATGGGCTCCAGAATCGGCCGCTCTGTCAATCATCGCGCAAGCAGATGTATCGCCGCCGACACACATACTGGCTGCGCCAGTCCTTCAGGCGTCCGAACATGATTTCGATCTTGTGACGCTTTCGGTAGAGCATCCTATCGTGGGGTATCTGGATTTTTCTGTTTGATCTTGCGGGGATGCGGGCCTGCATGTTGCGCTCGGCCAGGGCGTCCCGGAACCAGTCGGCATCATGGCCCTTGTCGGCCAAAAGCGTTTTGGCGGGCGGCAGCGAAGACAGCAGCATGCGTCCGGCATAGCAGACGTTACGCTCATGCGTTGATCTCTGCCAACTGTGCGCCGAAGACCTCGGCCGGTGTGTGGAAGCCAATCTGCGCCACGCTGACCTTGCGTTGCAGCAGATTGGCAATGATCCGGCGTTCATCAAAGGTCAGATGCGATGCCAAGAGGGGGCTCCTCGAATTGCAACAGTCTGAAAAATATGGCTTGTCGCGGTTCAAAATAGAACCCACCCAGCAGCCTCTGAAATCGCAGTAATCCGCATTATGTTATATATCTGGCGATAATGCCGAGGTGCCGGCGCGCGTAAGCGGCCAGCCCGCCGCCGGTCCCGTCAGGTTGATCGTGCCGATGCTGCAACATTTCATCGCCACGGATCGCGGCTTCGCCAAGGCGCGGCGGCCATCGGCTGACCAGACAAGCGATCACACTCCTGTCCAGAGTGCGGCTAGCGCCACGAGAGCGGGAACGGTTTGCACGAACAGTATCTTGCGGCTCGACGTAGCCGCTCCGAAGATGCCTGCGACTGCGACACAAGCGAGGAAAAACAGCTTGAAGGCAAAGCCGGCCTCCGCAGCCAGAAGAAGACCGACAGCCAGTCCCGCCGCCAGAAAGCCGTTATAAAGTCCTTGATTGGCGGCCAATACCTTGGTCTGCCGCGCGAACTCGGGTGTGAGATTGAATGCGTGTCGGCCTCGCGAAGTGTCCCACAGGAACATCTCCAACACGAGTATATAGACGTGCAATACCGCAATAAGGCCGATCAGGATGTTGGCGATCATCGGCTTCCCCTTTTTCGTTCAAGGCTTCAGCAGCACTTTTCCGGCTTTGCCGGGAGCCAGCGAGGTTCTGACGGCTTCCGCCACCTGATCCAGTCGAAAGATCGCTTCCACAGGCAGCTTGAGCTCGCCCCCGGCGACAAGGCGCATCAGTTCACCAATCAGACGGGCTTTCGTCTCGGCGGGCATGGCGGCGCTGACCTTGGAACCCCAGAAGCCTTTAACGACCGCCTGCTTGAAGATGAGGTCGCCGGAGGACAGTTGCATCGGCTCGCCGGCCATCGTGCCGAAGGACACGAGCAGCCCATCCTCGCCGAGCAGAGCCAGAAGCTCGCCGCTCGCCTTGCCGCCGATGGAATCGACGGCCGCGCGGATCGGCGCGCCGCCAGTGATCTCGCGCACCCGGTCCTGCCAGCCCTCCACCGCCGTCGAGACAGCATTGGAGATGCCGAGAGCCGCCAGTTCGTCCACGCCCTCATCGCGGCGCACGAGGTTGATGACATGAACGCCGCGCGTGGCCGCCAGCATCGCCACGGTCTTGCCGACCGCCCCGTTGGCGGTGTTCTGGATGACCCATTCGCCGCTTTCGACCTTGAGAAACTCCAGAAGGGAAATCGCACTGAACGGCATGGCGACAAGTTGCGCCGCCGCTTCATCAGCGATGGAGTCCGGGAGCGGAACCAGTCCGCTTGCAGGCGAGAGGAAATATTCCGCCCATGTGCCGTGGACCGACGCGACGGCGATCCGCTGGCCGATAGCGATCCCGGTCACGCCATCCCCAAGCGCATCGATTGTGCCAACCGCTTCGGAGCCGCCAATTGCGGGCAATTCTGGCTTGTAGCCATAGCTGCCGCGCACGGTCCAAAGATCATGGTTGTGGATCGGTGAAAGAATGGTCCTGATCCGCACCTCGCCGGGACCGGGTTCGGGAACGGCGCTTTCGCCCAAAGAGAGAACGTCGGCCGGTTCGCCGAAGATGGTGTGAACGGCGCTGCGCATGATTGTGACTCCTTATGCTGCGGTGACATGCAGACGCACGTCGATGTTGTTGCGGGTAACCAAGCCCTTGGGGCATCAGCCTCTTCCATTAAGGGGATTGACGATCTCAAGGCCGGCGAAGTCCTTCTCATTGTCCGTGACGACCACACAACCGTTTGCGCCGGCAACGGCCGCAATGGTCATGTCGAGCGCGCTGCGCGGCCGGCCGGCTGCCTTGCCGTCAGCCATCAGTCGCGCCCAGATCAGCCCCGCCTTGTCGTCGAACGACAGAATGCGGCCGGCGAACAGCTCTTGCGGCCCCTCCGGCCCCGAGAACCAGGCGTCGAGTGCATCGCGCTTTTTCCCCCGCGGCTTCTCCAGAATGCCACGCCGGATCTCGGCGATGGTCAAGGCAGAGATGAACAGGTCCTCGTCGCGCTGCTGCGCCCACCAGGCCAGCAGCGCTTCGGAGGGCTGCGGCTTGACGACATTGCTGATGATGTTTGTGTCAAGAAGAAAGCGCGTCACAGATCGACCCGGCGCCCTTCCTCGCGCGGGCGAGATAGGTCGAGATCGGCACCGACCAGGGGCGACCGGCGGAGCGCGGACAGGACGCCACCGGATTTCGGCGACTCATCTGCAACGAGGGCTGCCTTGACCGCAGCCCGCGCCTGCTCTGCTTCCGGCCCCTCCTCCGCCAGTCGACGGGCAAGCGACCGGATCAGCTCACGGTCGGATTCCAGCGCAAGAACTTCGAAACGCTTGAAACCGCGCTGCGTCAGCCGTGCCCGGTAATTCTCGATCGCTCTCTTCTGTGCGGCATTGCTCATGGCGGGCCTTCATTCTATATCCTGATATATAGCCGATAAAGCCCTTGCAAACAAGGGATGTCGGTAATGACCCGAAGAGCAATCGTGTCCCGAAGCAACGCTTCTCTTCGCAAGCGCACCGCCAACTCATGGGGCTTGCAAGTGCGTCAGCACGGAGTTCAGGATGCGGCTAGCCGACAGATGGCGCTGGACAGAGCCGTGCCGCCAAGCCACATCAACGCCGCTCTCCGCTGGACCCGTTTGCCTATTGATGCGAGACTGCGACCCATGACGGCGCGGACTGAAACAAATCGGATCCCTCGGCTGCCCGGCGCGATACGCCCCGTGGGCGCGGTTACGGGTCACCCCGCAAAAAGGGTCACGCTCGGCCTGCCGGTCGCCCGGCCCGGTCTGGCCGGAACGTTCCTTGCTGTCGCGGTGCTGTTCCTGTTCGCTGGTATTGCGATGAACGTCGCGTTCCTGGTCTTCGCGGGTTTTGCCGCGTTCGGTGCGGTGGTCTCATGCTTTCCGCCGCCCAGGATCGATGACGACGGAATCGGCCTGACCAGCGCAATGGTGGATCAAGATGACCTAGTGTTGTTCACCCGCGACTCTCCCGAGGAACGCTCAATGCAACCTGGGACGGCGGAGTATCGCAGCAGGTGGAATGTCTGAATTCCGCCCTATCCGTCCTCTTTCACCTGGCCCGTGAAAACGTGCCCGCCGATCCGCGCCGGCGGCGCGTCACGACCAGCACTTTCGCGGCCGAGCCAGGACGGGATGAGATTCTTCTGATAGCCGGCATCGACCAGTGCCCGCATGCCGGCGGGGGAATAGCCATGCGTCGCGCCCTCGGTGAAGTCTGGGACAAGCCCGGCCATGTCCCTTCCTTCGCCCTGGACATGTTCCCGGTTGAAATCGGCGGCCTCTCCCGCGGCGGTATGCATGCCTTCCAGCGAGACGGAAACTGATCCCGCGCTGGCGCACACGCGTTTCGCAGATCTCCTTGATCCGTCGTTTCAACTCTGCCGGATCAGTGAGGCGGGATTTGTAGTGGTAGCTCGAACAGCCGAACCTCAGAGCCCCGCAACCGATGACGCTGGTGCGCTTTTGCGTCGGCTTTTCTATCTGCCCATGTGCTGAGCAAGATCACCGGGTTCTCCGGCACGGTGGGGTTCTTTACGGCAGCCGGCTTTCCCGCGCCTGAGTTTTTTTTGCGATCCTTGCCGGGGTGATGGAGATGACGGTCGGCCTCGCCCTGCTGGCGGGGGTCGCGGTGCAATATGCCTCCTTTGTTTCCATCGGCCTGATGGCTGTCGCGGCCCTCGCGCAGATGAGCGCCAAGGGCACCGGCTGGTATTGGAACTTCGGCGGGGTAGAATGCCTTGTCTATTAGGGTATCGCCTCGGTGGCGGTTTTCCCGCATGCGTGGCGTAAAAATCCAGGATTTTACTGACTTTTCAAACAATTGTGAGGTTAATGCGCCACAAGCCCCGACCCGGACCGCCCTTTGGCAGCTCGGCCCCCATACTCAGATCCCTGCCGGGAACCCGGCGGGGGCCGGGCGGCCGGGCGCTTTGGCGTGCAATGGCGGTCCGGGCCTGGAAAACTGGCATGCCTCTGCCGGATGAAGGCATGGGAACACCCGTATGGCGGCAGGCTTCGGGTTTCGTGGTGCATCCCCGTGCCGCGATGGACACGTTCCGCCATGGAATGTAGATACAGACAACTCGCGGCAGCAGCAGAAAGATACGCCACCCCGCAACAGGTCAAAGGAAATGCGATGACGACAGATCCAAAGCCACCCGGCACGGTGGCAAAACTCTGGACATGGCTACTGGGTGCCGTAATTGCAGCCGCAGGCATGTTCTTCGTGATCGGCGGGGTCCGGCTGATCACCCTTGGCGGCAGCTGGTATTTCGTGACCGCCGGGCTGGTGCTGCTTGTGGCGGCGATCCAGATCCTGCGCGGCAAGCCCTCGGGCGCCTGGCTGTTCCTGCTGGCCTTTGCCGGCACGATCCTCTGGTCGTTCTGGGATGTGGGCTTCCAGTATTGGGGCCTGATCTCGCGCCTTCTGGCGATGACGATCGGCGCGGCGGTGGTCATGGCCACCCTTCCGATCCTGAACCGCGCTGTGGGCAAGCCCGCGCGGACGGCCTTGTCGCTGGCCGGCGGGGCGGTTCTGGCACTGGCCGGGGCTGCCGGCATTGCCTCGATGTTCCAGATCCATCCCGAAGTGGCGGCCACAGCCCCCGTCGCGACCCATGTGCCGGTAACGCCCGCGACCGAGCAAAAGGACTGGGCCCATTACGGCAACGGGGTCGAGAGCAACCGCTTTGCCGCGCTTGACCAGATCAACACCGGCAACGTGGACAAGCTTCAGGTCGCCTGGACCTTCCGGACCGGCGACATTCCGATCTCGACCGGGGCAGGAGCCGAGGATCAGCTGACGCCGCTGCAAGTGGGCGACAAGCTGTTCGTCTGCACGCCGAAAAACAACGTCATCGCGCTTGACGCCGATACCGGCGAGCAGCTCTGGCGCACGGATATCAACGCCACTGTTGGCGGCGTCTGGGAGCGTTGCCGTGGTCTGGCCTATTTCGACGTGACCGCACCTCTGGTGCAGCCCGCCGATGCAGGCTCGACCCCGGTCACCCCAGTCTCGCTGCCGGCGGGCGCGACCTGCGAGCGCCGCATCCTGATGAACTCCATCGATGCGCGGCTCTTTGCGATCAACGCCGATACCGGCGCCTTCTGCCCCGAGTTCGGCACCAATGGCGTTGTCGATCTGAAGGAAGGCATCGGCGATGTCGCCAACAAGGCCTTTTACACACTGACCTCGGCCCCGACTGTTGCCGGCACCACCGTCGTGATCGGCGGCCGGGTGGCCGACAACGTGCAGGTCGATATGCCCGGCGGTGTGATCCGTGGCTTCGACGTGGTCACCGGCGCGCTTCGCTGGGCTTTTGATACCGGCTCGGAGGATCCAAACAAGGTTCTGGCCCCGGGCGAGATCTATTCGCGGTCCTCGGCCAACGTCTGGGCCGGCACGACCTGGGATCCGGCCTCGAACACGGTGTTCCTGCCGATTGGCTCGCCCTCGGTCGACCTTTACGGCGGCACCCGCACGGCGGCGGATCACAAATACGGCGCCTCGATCCTGGCGCTGGATGCGACCACCGGCCATGAGAAATGGGTCTATCAGACCGTCCACAACGACCTTTGGGATTTCGACATTCCGATGGCGCCGACGTTGATCGACTTCCCCAAGGATGGCGCATCGGTTCCGGCGCTGGTATTCGCGACCAAGGCGGGGCAGATCTTCGTGCTGGACCGCAAGACCGGCCAGCCGCTGACCGCGGTCGAGGAGCGTGCGGTGAAAGCCGCGACGATCCCTGACGAGCCCTATGCGAAAACCCAGCCCTTCTCGGTCGGCATGCCGCAGATCGGGGCGCAGACGCTGACCGAATCCGACATGTGGGGCGCCACGCCTTTCGACCAGCTTCTGTGCCGCATCAGCTTCCGCTCGATGCGTTACGATGGGCTGTTCACCGCCCCGGATACGGATCTGTCGCTCAGCTTCCCCGGCTCGCTCGGCGGGATGAATTGGGGTGGTGTGTCGGTCGATCCGAACAACGACCTGCTGTTCGTCAACGACATGCGGCTTGGCCTCTGGATCCAGATGTTCCCGCAGGCACAGCGCGCCAAGCTCTCGAACGGGGGCGAGGCGCCGAATGCCGCGATGGGTGAGGTTCCGCTGGGCGGCACCCCCTATGCCGTGGTGAAGAACCGCTTCCTCTCGGCCCTTGGCGTGCCCTGTCAGGCGCCGCCCTTCGGCACATTGACGGCAATCGACCTGAAGACCCAGAAGATCGCCTGGCAGGTGCCGGTCGGCACGGTCGAAGAGACCGGCCCGCTGGGGCTGAAGATGGGCCTGCCGCTTCCGGTCGGCCTGCCGACGCTGGGCGGCTCGCTGGCGACGCAAGGTGGCCTCGTGTTCCTCGCGGGCACGCAGGACTTCTACCTGCGGGCCTGGGATGCCGCGACCGGCAAGGAAGTCTGGAAAGGCGCGCTGCCTGTCGGCAGCCAGGGCGGCCCGATGAGCTACAAGTCGCCAAAAACCGGCAAGCAATATGTCGTCATATCGGCGGGCGGCGGCCGTCAGTCGGCGGCGCGGGGCGATTATATCATCGCCTATGCGCTGCCCGACGCGAACTAAGCCAATCCGGGGCCGGCTCTTCCGGCCCCGGACCATTCTGATCTGAGCGAAGAGAGGGATGATGACGCCTCCCACTCCCCCCGAGAATCCGTCCCGATCCGCCCCGCCGACCCGCGCAGAGCCGGTCGGGCCCGCGCGGCTGTCGGAACTGCGCGCCGGAATCGCGGATATCGGTCTGGGGCTGGCTGAGGCCGCCCGCTGGATCGCCGGTCGCCCGGCGCATCTGTGGCTGCGCCTTGCGTTGCTGGCCGCACTGTTCTGGCTGTGGTCGCTGCTGGCCCAGGCGCTGCCGCGCGGCTTTTTCGCCACTCCGGGCGAGGTTTCGCATGCGCTGGCCGATCTGCTGACCGCGCCCCGACAGGACTATCTGCGTGCGCTTGGCGAAACGTTGCGGGTCTATTTCGGTGGCCTTGCGATGGCCGCACTGATCGGCATTCCGCTTGGGCTGGCGATGGGCGCGCTGCCCCTGCTGGGCCGCAGCCTCAACCCTTTCGTCAATGCTCTGGCCGCGACGCCGCTGATCGCCCTGATGCCTCTCGTGATCCTTTGGGCGGGGCTTGGCGACGGGGCGAAGATGCTGATCGTCATGCTTGGCGCGGTGATGCCGATCCTGATCAACAGCTACACCGGGTTCCGTGGCGCCAGCCCGCAACTGGCCGAAATGGCGCGGGCGTTCGATCTGTCGCCATGGGCGAGGCTGCGCTACATCCTGCTGCCCGCGGCCTTCCATCCGATCATGGCGGGGCTGCGGCTGGGGGCCACGACCGGCCTTGTCACCGCAGTGATCGCCGATATCTACATGGCGATGACGGGCCTAGGCGCCTTGCTGATTTCCTTCGGCAACAGCTTTCGGATGGGCCCCTATCTGGTCATCGTGCTGACCTTCGCCCTGATCGGCACCGCCACCACCGGCGCGCTGTCGCTGATCGAGCGCGCCCTGACCCCGCCGCCGGCACGCCGCCGGCTGTTCCCGAATTCCTGATGTGACCGGACCTTTGCCATGCGTCTGCCGATCCTTGCCGCCGTTGCCTTGTTTCTGGCTGGCCCCGTTCTTGCCGATCCCTTCCGCCTGATCGTGACCGAGGAAGAGGTGCCGCTGGTGCCGAATTCGATCCTCTGGCTGGCGCAGAGCGAGGGTTATTTCGACCGCGCGGGCGTCGAGGTCGAGATCATCCCCGTCAAACAGACGCCTATGGCGGTGGCGGCGCTGCGCTCGGGCGCGGGTGATATGGCGAACATCTCGCTCGAGGCGCTTTTGAACCTGCACCGCGAGGGCGCGGATGAGGTGGTTGCCGTCCATTCCTCGGCCAAGTCGCTGCCTTACGTGATCGCGGCGCGCAAGGATGTGACGCTGGAGGGGCTCGCCGGCCACAGCTTCGGCATCGGCCAGCCCGGCAGCCTTGACCAGACGCTTTCGGCTGCGGTTCTGGCGGCGCGCGGGGTCAGTGTCGAGGCCCTGACGCAGGTGCCGCTGGGCCAGCCCGCCGCGCGCGGGCAGGCGCTGATGGCGGGGCGCGTCGATGCGACCACGCTGTCGATCGGCGCCTTCCTGTCGCTGCCGGAACGCGACGATCTGCACATCCTGATCGGGGTCGAGGATTACTTCGCTGCCGCCCCCGTCGTGTCCAAGGTCAATGTCGTGCAGCGCGTGACCCTGACCACGCGGGCCGATGATCTTGACAAGGTGCTGACCGCGCTGACGCTGGCCGCGCGTGACTATGCCGCCGATCCGGCGCTTTGGGCCGAGGCGCTGAAGAAGGCCCGTCCCGATGTCGCCTCTGAGACGCTGACGGCCATTTCGCCCTATTTCAGCGGGATCTGGACGGTGAATGGCGGCGTGCAGAAATCCGAGATGCTGTTCGCCCAAAGCTGGTATGGCCGCGGGCTGGAGCAGAATTCCGAATATCTGGTCGACCCGGCGAAATGGCTCGATCTGGCGCCGATGGACCGGGTTCTGGCGGCAATCGGCACCTCGGATCTGGGCGATCCGGTCAGCAGATGAGCCTTCCCGCGCCATTGGTTGATGTCGAGGGCCTTTCCCATGCGTGGGAGGGGCGACGGGTTCTGGATCAGGCCTCGCTACAGCTCGCGCCCGGACGGATCACGGTGATCCTCGGCCCTTCCGGTTGTGGCAAGACCACGCTTCTGCGGCTGGTCGCGGGGCTTCTGGCGCCGCGGGCGGGCCGGATCCGGGTGGCGGGGCAGCCGCCCCGGCCGGGCCGCAGCACCGCGCTGCTGTTTCAGGAACCCCGTCTGCTGCCTTGGCGACGGGTCAGCGACAACCTGGGGCTGGTCCTGCCGCATCTTTCCGCCTTGGCGCGGGCCGAACGGATCGCAGCACTTCTGGCACGGGTGGGCCTTGCCGACCGGGCGCAGGACTGGCCCGAGGAGCTGTCCGGCGGCCAGCAGCAACGCCTTGCCCTTGCGCGGATCCTCGCGACCGGGGCACCGCTTTTGCTGATGGACGAACCCTTTGCCAGCCTGGACGCGCTGGCCCGGGCAGAGATGCAGGACGAGGTTTTGCGCCTGCTGGCCGATGAACCCGCCCGCGCCGTGCTGTTCGTGACCCATTCCATCGACGAGGCGCTGGTGCTGGCCGACGAGATCCTGCTGATGAGGGGCGGGCCTGGGTCTTTTGCGGAAGTCGACCCCGGCAGTCTGGGCAGCAGAGGGCACAAGCGTCGCCTGCATCCCGGGTTCAGCAGGATGGTTGCAGAGATCGAGGCCCACCTGCGCGGGGTGTCCCTGGCGCTGTCCGGGTAGCGAACGCGGGGCCGAGGTGTGATCCTCGCCGATGAGTTCTGCGACTGGGCGCAGGCATCACCCCGCATATCATCCGCTATCCCGCCGAAAGCCGTTTTGTGCTGGCGCTGCCGCAGGGGAGTGCCATGGGCTTGACGCTACTGCTACAGGATGCCGGTTCAACGCGCGGCAAGCAATCCGGCAAGACGGGTCCAGAGTTCGGCTTCCTGTGCCGATTCCGCCCGGCCGGTCAGCAGCGCAAGGCAGAGGCCATCGCCGCCATAGACCTCGACCACGGCGCGGGGATCACCATCCAGATCCCACCACGTCAGCCAACAGGCGGTGATCGCCGTATTGTCGAGCGCGAACAGGCTGGCCTTCGAACGCAGCAGCAGCAGGTCGTTGCCGGTCGGAACAAGTTCTGCCGCGCCGCTATGCGATTGCAGGCAGCCGGGGCGGGTCACGATGCGGCGGAAGGCGACGCGATGCCCGGCCAGATGGTGTAGAAACGGGGTGAGGCGTCCGGGCGGCACAGGCCGGGCGAAAGCATTCCCCAGATGGCGCAAGCATGCCGCCCGGCCCACGCCGCCATCCAGCAGGATTTCGTCCAGATGCATCGCCTCGGTCATGCCCGGCCACTCGGACCGGGTGTGGCGGATCAGCGGGATGGAGACAGGCGCGCGCGACGGTTCCGCGGCAGGGGGCACCCCGCCGGGCGGCAGCGCCGCGACAGGCCCGTCGGCAAGTTCCGCACACAGACCGGCGAGCACAAGCAGATCTTCTGGTGCAGATATCTCGGTCCGGTGGCAAAGCTGGCCATCGGCTGCGAAAAGATGCAGTCCGGCAGGCCTGCGACGGGCAGGATCGGCGGCTGTCATCACCACACGTTCCCCCCGCCCGGAAGCCAGTCGCAGGAAAATCCGTTTGTGCATCGGCGGCTGGCGCTGGCCGGCCAGCCGGACGGGCGCATAGCCGCCCCGTTCGCTGAGCAGGGCATGCGGTCCGGCCGTCGTGGCCGAGACCCTGTCGAACATCGGCAAAACCATCCCCAGCGTTTCGGCATCGGCGGCAATGGCTTGCACCGCCGCCCCGGCGGCCTGTTCGCTTGCGAGCAGCGCGGTCAGGGTGCGGGGCGGGTCGGCCTGTTCCGGCCCGATCCGGGGCGACCGGGTTCTGGCTGGCAGGGGCGAAGGGTGCAGGACGATCATGACGATACCACCAGGTTCGTGGCCCTGCCGTCAGTAGACATCGCGCAGATAGCGTTTCGCGCGTTTCAGGCCGTTGACATATTCTGTCGCGGCCTCGGGGCTGATGCCCGCATGGGTGGCGATGATTTCGTGAAGCGCGGCATCCACATCGCGGGCCATGCGTGTCGCATCGCCGCAGACATAGAAACATCCGCCCTCCTCCAGCCAGGAGAACAGCGCCTTGCCGTTTTCCCGCATCCGCGTCTGGACATAGACCTTCTGGGCCTGATCGCGGGAAAAGGCAAGGTCGAGCCGGGTCAAGATCCCCTGCGCCGCCATTTCCGACAATTCGCCGTCATAGATGAAATCGCTTTCACGGTGCTGGTCGCCAAAGAACAGCCAGTTCTGGCCCTTGGCCCCGCGGACGCGGCGTTCTTGCAGGAAGGCGCGGAACGGGGCGATGCCGGTGCCGGGGCCGACCATGATCATCGGTGCATCGTCATCGGCTGGCGGGCGGAAGCTTTTGTTCGGCTGCACGAAAATGCCCGCGCTTTCCCCGGCGCGATCGGCCAGGAAGGTCGAGCAGACACCGCCATGCGCGCGGCCCTGCGCGTTCCACCGCATCGAGGCCACGGTCAGATGCACCGACCCTGGGGCTTCGTTCGGGCTGGACGAGATCGAATAGGCCCGGTGTTGCAGGGGTTTCAGCAGACCTGTCAGCGTGTCCGCATCCATGTCGCCTTTCGGTAGCATGCGCAGCAGGTCCAGAAGATCACGGTCCCAAAGCCAGGCGTCCAGCGCCTCGCGGTCGCCGCCGGCCAGAACATGCGACAGCTCCTCATCCTCCGCCCGCGCGCCGATTGCGGCCACCATCTCGCGCGAGGGGGTGACGATCTCGAACGCGTCGGACAAAAGCGCGCCAAGCGGCCGGTCCTGTCCGGCGACCAGGGTTTCTGCCCCGGCCCCGGTATGGTCGAGGATTGCGGTGACCAGAGCCGGATCGTTCACCGGCACCACCCCCAGGGCATCCCCGGCCTCATAGGCCAGCCCGGAGCCGCCGAGGTCGAATTCGTAGTGACGGATTTCCTTGGCGGACCGTTCGCCCGACAGCCGCCGGTTCACGGCCAGCCGCGCCGCATAGGGCGCCTTGCGGCTGTAGCCGGGTTTTCCGGGGCCGGGGGCAACGGTGGTCGCCGTTTCCGGCCCGGCCTCGCCCTGCCTGTCGCCGACCAGAGGCAAGGTCGTGGCGATCCAGCCATGGGCGGCAGCCTCGTAATCGACATCGCAGTCGATCCGTTCGGCGATCCGCTGTGCCCCGAGCTGCGCGAGCCTTATGTCCAGCAGTTTGCCCGCCTGACAGAAGCCGTCATAGCCGGTGTCGCCAAGCGCCAGAACGGCATAATGCAGCCCTTCCAGCCGGGGGGCGGTGGTGGCGGAAAGCGCCTCCCAGAACAGGGCGGCACTGTCGGGCATCTCGCCCTCGCCATAGGTCGAACAGATCAGGATCGCGCGGCGCATGGCGGCCAACGCCTCGGGCGTCACATCGTCCATCGGCAGCACGCGCGCCTCGAACCCCATGGCGCGGGCGCGGGTCGCGACCTCTTCGGCCAGCATCTCGGAATTGCCGGTCTGGGTGCCGAACAGCACGTTCAGCAGGGTTTTCGGCCTTGCCTCGGCCGCCGGGGCGGCTGTCGTGGTCATGCCCATGGCCTGCCGCGAATGCAGGCCCGCCAGAAAGCCGGAAAGCCAGGCGCGCTGATCGCCGGTGAAGGGGGCGTCCTCGGGGATATAGGGAATGCGCATGGCGTCAGGCTCCGGTCATATCGGCAAGGGAGGTGCGGGCGAAAAGCGCCTCGAAAGACGGGATCGCGCCAAGGATGCGGCGGTTCTTGCGGTCCTGATCGAGGATCCAGCCATAGGTGCCGGGGCTGTCCATCGACAGGATGTTGCGCAAGCTCAGCGCCTCTTTGTAATCTGCCAGCCGCTTGTGCGCGACAAAGGCCGCAAGTTCGGGGTCGGAATAATCCGACACCGCCGTGCGGGCATGTTTGGCAAGCCGCGTCATCAGGGCGAAGTCCTCGGTCAGGATCAGGTTGCGGGCGGCCTTGCGGGCCTGGGCACTGTCATCAGGGGCTTTGATGCGCGTGCGGGCCAAGGCCTGCGCGGCCTCCAGCACCGTCCACTGGTTGACCAGCGCGAACATCTCTTCGGTATCGGTCTCGCCATAATCCGGCACCCGGCCGCGCAGCACCGGGATGCCGCGCCGCCAGGATTTTTTCAGCTTGCGGATCTGATGGGTGACAAGGGCCTGCGACAGTTCTTCGACCAGATCCTTGCGCGGCCTGGCCTTCAGGATTTCATCGGCATCCTGATATTGCAGCAGGGCGCGGGGCAGAGCCCAGGCGAAATGCCCCTGTTCCTGCGCCCAGTTGGACAAAAGCCATTCGGCCTTGGCCGATCCGGTCGCAATGTGATGCCATTCCAGAAGTTGCCGCACCGCAAGGGCGTGGATCACGCTTTCCTCGCCGCCATCCAGCCGCCCGATCCGCACGGAATCGTGGCTCGCCTTGTGCGACAGCTGGTCATAGGGATCGTATTGATAGGCAAAGCCGCCCGACATGCCATTGGCAAAGCCCTTGCCGAAGCTACCGAGGTTCAGCACCGCGCCATTGGTCATGTATTCGACGCCGAAATCCCCGACGCCCTCGACCACCGCCGTCGCGCCGGAGTTGCGGACGGCAAAGCGGTCGCCCGCCTGACCTTCGACGAAAAGCCGCCCGCCGGTCGCGCCGAACAGGGCGAAGTTGCCGATCAGCACATTGCCCTCGGCCCCGTCAGACCCGCCGCCGGGGCTGCGCACCACCAGTTCGCCGCCGCACTGGCCCTTGCCTACGCCATCGTTGCAGGTGCCGGTGTGGACCATGACCATGCCGTCATTGCAGAAGGCGCCATAGCTTTGCCCGGCGGAGCCTTGCGTCGCGATCCGCACCGTGCCGGGGCGCAGGAAGCGGCGGCCGCGATCATCGGTCAGGCTGGCGGCGGGGGCAAGGCCATCGTGGTTCAGCATCCGCTCAATATCAACCGCCAGTTGGCCGCCGACCGATTTGTTGCGGTTGTTCAGATGCAGGTTGCCGCCCAGATCGACCTGCATCGCCCCGCCCTCCAGCGCCGGGCGCAACAGGTCGATAAAGGCGTCGTCCAGCGCAAAGTCGCGCGGCATCCGCACCGGATCGGCGATATGGAGCAGCGGCACCTCGGCCAGCATCGCCCGCAGGTCCAGCTGCCCGACCGAGGCCGGGTGGTCCAGCAGATGCAGGAACTCTGCACGCCCGCGCGCGGCTTGCAGGCTGGGCAGGCCAAGGGTGGCAAGTATCTCGCGCACTTCATGGGCGATGTTCAGAAGGTATTGCGCAAGGGCGCGCGGATCGCCGTCAAAGGCCTCGGGGTTGGTGGTCAGACCCGCGGGGCATTTGACGTTGCAGTTCTTGGCCATCACGCATTTCAGCATCATCAGCGCGGTCGTGCCGAATTCGAAACTGTCGCCGCCCAGCAGTGCGGATTTCACCACGTCCGAGCCGGTCTGATGCGCGCCGGAACAACGCAGGGTCACCAGATCGCGCAACCCATTGGCGCTAAGCGCCTGATGCACCTCGGCAATGCCGATTTCCGCCGCACGGCCCGTGTATTTCAGCGAGGTGACAGAGGCTGCCCCGGTGCCGCCGGAATTGCCGGCGACGTTGATCACATCGGCACCCGCCTTGGCGACGCCCACCGCAATCGTGCCGATCCCCTCGGACGAGACCAGTTTCACCACCACCCGCACGCGGGCCGATTTGGCATCATGGATCAACTGGGCGAGGTCTTCGATGGAATAGGTGTCGTGATGCGGCGGCGGCGAGACTAGCTCCACCCCCGGCGTGCCGCCCCGCGCGGCGGCGATTTCCACCGTGACCTTGGGCGCGGGCAGCTGGCCACCCTCGCCGGGTTTGGCGCCCTGGCCGATCTTGATCTCGATTTCCTCCAGCATCGGATCGGCCAGATAGCCGGCCCAGACGCCGAAGCGCCCGCTGGCGAATTGCTTGATGCGGCTGGCCCGGATCGTGCCGTAGCGGGTGAAATGTTCGCCCCCCTCGCCGCAGTTCGACATGCCGCCGACCATGTTGGTGCCATGGGCCACCGCCTCATGCGCGGTGGCGACCAGCGCGCCGTGGCTCATCGCGCCGGAGGCGAGCATCGGCGTGATCTGATGCGCGGGTTGGACATCGGCCAAAGGTATGCTGTCGGGCGCGGCGCGCAGCCGCGACAGCCAGCTTTGCGCCTGTCCCCCGGCCTCGATCATCAAGGCGGCGCCTTGCAGCCAGTGGCCGGTGATTTCCGCCCCGAACCTTTGCAGCAGGCTTTGCGACAGCGCGTCCAGCCGGGCAAGGTCCGGTGTCCCGGTCAGGCCCAGACGGAACCGTCCGGCCCCCAGATCGTCGCAGGTCACGCCCCGGACCAGAAAGCTGTTGTTGCCCTTGCGGTTGAAACGCCGCATCTCGCGCCGGAAGTCCTCGGGCGCGGTGGCGCGGGTGACATCGGCGGGAAAGGCCAGCACATCGCGCAGCGCGGCGGGGCGGCGGGCGCGTTCATCGGCCATCATGCGCGAGAAATCGCGATAGCCGGGGGTGATGCGGAAGCTGTCGATGGCTTCGGGCGTCAGCCGGTCGAAGGATGTATTGGTATAACCCTCGTCCGAGATGCCGAAAGCATCCTCCAGCCGGTTCAGCGTCATCAGGCGCAGGGGATCGGTATCTTCACCCGTAGCGGGGAAGGTGATCGCCTCTTCCGTCATGTCGACGAAGCCGCGCACGGCGGTGGTGCCATAGCTGTGGCCCGCGCCCTCGGCCCGCTCCTTGAAGAGGCCAAGCAGGGGAATGTCATCCTCGCCCTTTACCGCCAGCGCGCGCTGGTGCCAGTCGGCCACCGCCTGCGCCACCACATCGAAGGTGACGCCGCCCACCGGCGTTTTCACATTGGGAAAATAGCGGCGGAACACCGGGTCATTGGTGTCAAGGAAGTTGGGCTCGAAGAACTCGCCGCCCGAATAGCTTTCGACGGTGCAGAGGCCGACCTTGCCCATGGTCTTCATCAGCGCCTTTTCGGCCGCCTTGGCGAATTTCTTGAACGCCTTGTCGGCCTCGGCACCATATTTCTCCTCGGCGCGGAACTGCACGCCCAGGGGATAGACCGCCGCCGCCCCGAAGCCGAGCGCGCAGGCGATATGGTGGCTGGAGGAGATCTGCCCTGTCTCGACGATCAGCGAGACGCGCAGCCGCAGCCCCTCTTCGATGAGCTTCTGGTTGATGGCAGAAACGATCAGCGTCATCGGGATCGCGGCGCGGGCACTGCCGACATGGCGGTCGGACAGCACGGCGATGCCGCCCTCGGCCCCGGCGAAGGCGGCGATGGCGGCGGCGATGCCGTCGATGGCGCCGATCAGCGCCGCCCGGTTGGCCGCCGGATCGCCAAAGACCGGCTCATACAGCATGTCGAAGCGGCGCACTGGGGTTGCCGCCTGTTCCCGCAGCTTCAGCATGTCGAGATGGGTCAGGATCGGGCTGTTCACCACGATCTGCGGCGCGGGCTGCGCGCCGAGATTGGGCTTGGCCCCAAGCGCCACGCGCAGGGTCATCCCGTCCGCCTCGCGGATCGAATCGAGCGGCGGGTTCGTCACCTGCGCGAACCGTTGGCTGAAATATTTGGCGATGCCGCCTTCGTTGTCCGACAGGGCGTTGATCGCATTGCCATAACCCATGGCGGTGACCTTCTCGGCCCCGGTGGCCAGCATCGGGTCCATCAGGAAGCGAAAGCTTTCCTGATTGTGACTGTAGGCCACATAGCGGGCATGACGGTTCATGTCGCCGGCATAGCGCAGCGGGCTGCCCTGCCGCTCTGCCGGGATTTCCGGCAGATCCGACAGGCGTATCCGCGCCGCCGACAGCAGCGCCGGATAGTCGCGCCGCGCGGCCAGCATCTCCAGCGCCTCGGTCGTGCGCCAGATGCGGTCGGCGGCATGGTCGTAATACAGCATGCCGCCCGCTTCGATGCGCCCGCGGGCCAGCACGCTTTTCGGCGGAAAGGCGATCTGCCCCGCCTCGGACATCACGGCGAGGTATTCGGCGGTTTCCACCGTGCGCAGCGGCCGCAGCCCCAGCCGGTCAAGCCGCGCCCCGATGATCTGGCCATCGCCGAAGATCAGCGCGGCGGGACCGTCGTTCTTTTCCTCGTAAAGCGAGAAGTATTCCAGCATCGCCCGGACCTGCGGCGAGAGTGTATCGTCATTCTCCCATGCCGGGGGCATCATCGACACCACGGCAGTGACCAGATCCAGCCCGTCCTCGACCACGCGGGCCTGAAGCGTCTGGTCCAGCCGGCAGCTGTCGGACTGGCCCTTGGGCCGGACAATCGTGCTGTTCCTGGCCTGCGCCACCGCAGCCTCTGACAGGCGGTTCTTCTTGTCGGTGTTCAGCTCGCCATTATGCGCCATGAAGCGGAAGGGCTGCGCCATCGACGGATGCGGGTCGGTGTTGGTCGAAAACCGCGTATGGAAATACATCGTATGCACGCCATGCGACGGGTCGGTCAGATCGCGGAAATAGGGCACGATCTCGTCCGAGTTCAGCCGCCCCTTGAGCACCTGCATCCGTGCCGAAAGCGACAGCGGATAAAGCCCCGCGAGCGCCGGGTCGGTATAGGCCCGCGCCTCGATCGTCAGCAGCGCGCGGTGGATGCGCAGATCGAGCGCCGCGCCGCGCATCCCTTCGGGCGCGGCAAAGATCCATTGGCGGATGCCCTGCTGGCAGCGCACCGCCGCCGGGCGCAGCACCGAGATGTCCACCGGCACGTCGCGCAGCAACAGCACCGCCAGCCCCTGATCGGCAAGGGCGGAGGTGACGATCCCTTCGGCCACCCCGTGCAGGGCGGCATCATCCGGCAGGAAGAAGTTGCCGACGCCGAAAGCCCCCGCCTCCAGCTCCTGCCCGGTCAGCGCCGAGAAGAAGCCGAGCGACAGGTCGACGGAAACGCCCGCGCCATCGCCCACGCCTTCGGCAGACATGCCGCCCCGATGCGGCACGGCGCAAAGCGCCTCATGGCCGAGGGTCAGGATCTCATGGGTCTGAAGGCCGTCCTTGCGGGTCAGGAACCCGACGCCACAGCTGCTCTTGTCCTCGTCGCGGTCGTAAAGGCCGCTTGGCGCTGCTTTCCGGTTCATGAGCGTCTTCCCCCTGCCAGACTGGTCGAGATCCCCCGAAGTCCCTGTCAAACCGTTCCGGATGGGCGACATCTCCGGACGTGTCTGGCAAGGATCGGGGAGCCGATCCGGCTGGAGGGGATGACCTGCGACTTGCTTGCGGGTCGTGAATGCTAGGCGCTTCCATCTCTGGAATCGCATATGGGTCGTGTATACTGACATAAATTCAGGCGGCAAGAGGAATTTTCCGGGGATCTGCGGGTCGCTGAACAAAGTAAAGGTCCGAATCGGACATTTATGCCCCGCGCTCGTCAATCGGACCCTCTCTCTGCCTCCACCGATCTGCCTCCGGGGGCTTCCGGCAGTGCTTCGACCACGGGCGGCCGCCCTCGGCCGGGTCTCAGATCCGGCCGTCGCGCAACCAGTCAGCCACCTTGCCGAGGGCCCGCAGGTGTGGCCGTGCATGGCGCGGACGGGCCGATGGTGATTGCTTGTGCCGGGCTGCAATCCGACCGGCTCGCCCAGGCCTCCGGGGATGAGGATGACCCGCGGATCCTGCCCTTCTTCAGCCAGTATTACACCATCGACCCTGCCTTCCGCGATCATGTGAAGGGCCTGATCTACCCGGTGCCCGATCCGCGCCACCCCTTCCTCGGGGTGCATTTCATCAAACGGATCGACGGTGAGATGACCATCGGCCCCAACGCCTTCATCTCGCTTGGCCGCGAGAATTACACCGGCCGCCGCCCCTCGCTAACCGCCAACAAACCCGCATTCCTCGCGAAGCCGGTCAAACACCCGCTTCGCCGTATGCCGCTGCTTGCGCGGCATGGTCCGGTCCGCCTTTGGCCAGCCCTTGATAATCGGAATGAAAGGATCGAGCTTCGGGCGCCGGACCTCGGCCGTGCGCCGGTAGCCTGGCGGAACCGAAGACGACATCATCTTCCGAACCCTGTCCCGCGAGGCGTTGAATACACACGCCGCTTCCCGCTGGCTCATGCTCTCCGCACAAGCCTGGCGAACTCTCAGATATAGCTCCACGCTGTAGATCCCCGCGCCCTCCCTGCAACCGCAGAAAGGAAAAAATGGACGACTTTTAAACCGCCCGCAGCCACATCATGCCGCCGCTATCGTGGACGAATTTCGCACCGCCGCTCTCAGAAGAGATCGCCTGGCGGTCCCTGCGGTGTTGAG
>NZ_JASGGO010000034.1:0-39479 GCF_047605025.1 Paracoccus sp. (in: a-proteobacteria)
GCGTTAACCCTGCCCCGGCCCGCGCAGCATCCGCACCGGCTCGGTCCGCGACAGGCGCAGCACATGGGCCATATAGGGCTGGGCCAGATCCTCGCTGCGCAAGGCCGCGTAAAGCCTGCGGAACATGCCCTGCGGACCCAGCGGCAGCAGCGCCAGTTCGGGGTTGCCGGCATGGGCGCGCAGCACCCAGTCGGGCATCACCGCCACCCCCCGCCCCGAGGCGATCAGCATCAAGGCCACCGCCGTCTGCTCGACCTGGCGGTGCTGGGCCGGCTCGACCCCGGCCGGATCCAGGAACTGCGAGAACACGTCCAGCCGCGCCCGGTCCATCGGATAGGTGATCAGCACCTCGGCGGCCAGGTCCTGCGGCTCGGCATGGCCCTTGGCGACAAGGGCGTGGTTCGCCGGCACCACCAGCGTCGGGGCATAGTCGAACAGCGGCTGAAAGGTCACGCCCTCCATCTCCTCGGGGTCCGAGGAGATCACCAGATCCACCTGCCCCCGCACCAGCGCCGGCAGCGCCTTCAATGCAAGGCTGCTGCGGATGTCCAGATCTACCTCGGGCCAGGAGCGGCGGAACTGGTCCAGCACCGGCAAGAGCCAGTCGAAGCAGTGATGACACTCCATCGCCACATGCAGCCGGCCGGCGCGGCCCAGTTCGACGGCGCGGAATTCGGCCTCGGCGGCGTCGATCAGCGGCAGCACCTGCTCGGCCGTGCGCAAAAGCCGCATCCCGGCCGCCGAAAGCCGCAGGGGCTTGGTCTTGCGCAGGAACAGGTTCACCCCGACCTGTTCCTCAAGCGCCTTGATCTGATGCGACAGCGCCGATTGCGTCAGGTTCAAGACCTCGGCCGCGCGGGCCAGCCCGCCTTGCTCATGGATGGCGCGTAGGCTGCGCAGATGGCGAAGCTCCAGATGCATCTTGAATCGCTTTCATCACGATCTTGAGGATTATGAATTTGTCTCACGTCCCGGCACATGCGACAAGTCCCGCGACAAAAGGATAGTGCAATGACGACACCGGCGATCAGCTTCGAATTCTTCCCGCCCAAGAACCTGGACCAGTCCTTTCGCCTGTCCGAGACGGCGCGGGTGCTGGCGCCGCTGGGGCCGGATTTCGTTTCGGTCACCTATGGCGCGGGGGGCACGACGCGGCAGTTGACGCATGAGGCGGTGACGGCGCTGGCCAGCCATTACGGGCTGAACGTCGCGGCGCATCTGACCTGCGTGGACGCCACGCGCGAGGAGACGATGCAGATCGTCGCCGATTACGCGGCGGCCGGCGTGCACGAGATCGTGGCTCTGCGCGGCGACGCGCCCCAGGGGCAGGCGCGGTTCCAGCCCCATCCCCAGGGCTTCGCGAATTCGGTCGAACTGATCCAGGCCATCTCGGGGCGCGGCGACATGACCATCCGCTGCGGCGCCTATCCCGAGCCGCATCCCGATAGTCCCGACACCGCCGCGGATGTCGCCTGGCTCAAGCGCAAGGTCGATGCCGGGGCGACCAGCGCGATCACGCAATTCTTCTTCGACGCGGACACCTTCTTCCGCTTCCGCGACGCGTGCGAGCGTGCGGGCATCACCGCGCGGATCATCCCCGGCATCCTGCCGATCCAAAGCTGGGCCGGCACCCGCCGCTTTGCCGAGCGTTGCGGCACCTTGGTCCCCGCCTGGGCCGAGACGGCCTTCGCCGCCGCCGGCAAGGAGGGCGAGGCCCGGCTTGCGCTTGAGACCTGCGTGCGGCTTTGCGAGGATCTGGTCGCGGGCGGCGTGGACAAGCTGCATTTCTATACGCTGAACAAGCCCGAACTGGTCTTGAAGGTCTGCGCGGCGCTGGGGATCGGCGCGCGTGACGGCCTGCCAGGACGCGATGTGCTGTCCCACGCCTGACGCGGCAGGTGTTGCATTGAAAACAGTTGGTTATGGCGGGAAGTGCCCCGATCTTTCCAACTGCTTCGTTGCCGCGCACCATGTGGCGCATCTTCTCGGGGTATCTGTCGGGGACCGGATTTCTCGGTTTTCAGATGTTGTGCAAGACCAATGGGGCGGAGGCATGCAGGTCTGGTCATCCGCCGGTTTGGCACGTTCAGGCGGGTCATGCCTGCCTCTTCTATGAAAGTGATATGGCGTCGGTATTGCTGTCTTGCCCAGGGCATCCCCGCGTGGTCGCCAAGCGTCCCATCCCGGTGAAGCTTGGACCCGTTATTCTGGATCAAGTGAAGAGCCTGGCCGAGTTGCGCCATCGTTTTCAGCATTGGCTGATGCATGAGGCGATCCACCAATTCATCGAGCAGAAGAAGCGCCGTGAGGAATTCCGAAATGATATGCGTCTTGCCTGGCCTGTGGATCAGGAGAGCGGCTCTGATGCTGACGCTAATATCCGGTTGGGCCAAATCCGCCAGGACATCCTTTTCGGTGCATGTCGTGCGCTTGAAACCCTTGATGAGTTCCGGGAAAATCGGCGGCAATCGCCGAGCCGAAGCAGCGCAGGCTTGCCAATGGCCCGGTGCCCGCGCATCCGGCAGGGTCGGCCCTGTCGGCGGGTGCCGGGTCCATGCCCCAATCCTTAGGAGACCCCGATGGCCGTCCTTCTTGTCCCCGGCTTCATGCTCGATGCCGATCTTTGGTCGGACATTGCACGCGACCTGGAGCCCTTCGGCCCGGTCACGCATGCGGATCCCGCTCATGCGGAATCGATCGAGCAGATGGCCGCCCAGGCGCTTGCCGCCGCGCCCGCGCGCTTTACCCTGATCGGTTTCTCGATGGGCGGCTATGTCGCGCGCGCGATCCAGCGCCGCGCCCCCGAGCGGGTCTCGGGGCTGGTGCTGATCGCGACCTCGGCCCGCCCGGATGGCGGGCTTCAGGAGCAGCGCAGGGGCGTCCTTGCGGGTGTGACCCCGGATCGCTTTCGAGGGGTGAGCAAGGCGTCGATCCGCCAGGCGCTCTCCCCCGCCAGCGAAGGCGACGCGGCATTGGTCGAGCGCATCCATGCCATGAGCCTGCGCCTTGGCGGCGAGGTTTTTCGCCGGCAAGCCCTGTTCCAGCGGCATGGCGATTTGGAACGGCTTGCCGACATCGCCTGCCCGACGCTGATCGTGGCCGGCGCCCATGATCGCCTTCGTACGGCCGAGGAGGCGGCCGAGATGGCCCTGGCCATCCCCGGCGCGCGGATGGAGATCGTCGAGGCGGGCCACATGATCCCGATGGAGGCGCCCGCCCAACTGTCCCGGATCCTGCGGTCCTTTCTTTCCGCCTGATCGTGTTGCCGGCGCGCCCCATCCCCGACTGTTCCCCATGTTCGAACCGGCCCTGGCGCCTGAGGGCACGGGTGGCTTTGTTGCGGAAACCGTAAGATGGGATTTCTCTGGTGAATCCAGGCATGGTATCCGCTACGAGAGATCCGGGGACATCTTTCTGAACGCCTCATCCTCGTCGCGACCATCATCTTCCGGATTCGAGGTTCATAGGGACTGAATCTAGCCGGTCCTCTGCCACCCGGCGCGCATTTCTTGAGCCATGTCATAGCCATGCGAAGGGTCTGCGGACCATTCTCGTCGCCTGATGCTCCGAGCTGCGTGGCCCGTAGGATCAGGTCACGCCGCCTGTCCATTGTCCAGAATGCCGCACTTATGCCCGCCTTGTTGCCCGCGCCATCAAGAGGGCGCGGGGTGGTGATCGGCTGCCGCCGCACGCTTTCATCAAGGCAGATGGGCGGAACTGAACAGACAACCCGCGAAGCCCTATGCCGTGCCTTTTTCTTGCTATGCTCAAACGGGAATGGTGATCGATTTATGTTGGGCGCGTCATTTTGCAGGATATTTAGGCAAGAAAGAAATCAAGGCGCGCGGGCCGGAATGGTCGCGCCCTTTGCCCTGGGATCAGCTTTCGCGAAAGGCGCGGGTGAAGTAATCGCTGAGCGGCTTCACCAGATAGGCGAAGGGGCTGCGTTCGCCGGTCTGGATATAGACCTCGACCGGCATGCCGGGCACCAGGGCCAGATCTTTCAGCTTGGCCAGTTGCTCGGGCGGGATGGTCACGTCGGCGCGGTAATATGGCACCTGCGTGTGCGGATCGACAAGCGTATCGGCCGAAATGCGGGTCAGGAGGCCGTCGATTTCGGGCGTGGTGCGGGATGAGAAGGCGGCGAAGCGCAGGACCACCTCTTGTCCGGGATGGACCTCATCGACATTGATCGTGGCGAGCTTGGCGGTCACGACCAGCGGCCGATCCTGCGGGATGATGTAGAGGATCGGTTCGGCCGCGCGGATGACCGAGCGGGGGGTCGTCACCTGCAATTCCTGCACCACGCCCGCGACCGGGGCGCGGATTTCCAGCCGTGAGATCTGTTCCGTCAACGAGCGGCGGCGCTCGGCCAGTTCCAACTCGCGATAGCCGAGGTCGCGCAGTTCGGTCTCGGCCTGTTCGCGATAGGCGGCGCTTTTCTCCAGGCGCGACAGGTCGATCTGGGCAAGCTGGGTCTGGGCCTGGGCGTGCTGGGCGGTGACTTCGCCCAGAAGGCCGTCCAGGCGCGCCGCCTCGCGTTCAAGCGCCAGCACGCGCGGCGCCTGTGCCAGGCCCTTGTCCAGAAGCTTGCGCTGGTCGCGCAGTTCCTGGGCGATGAAGTCGCGCTGCTGTTGAAGCGCGACGGTCTGGGCGTCGATGCCGCCGATCTGCGAGCGCACCTGTTCGGCCTGCTTGCCGAGTTGACCCAGCGATTGCGCCAGCGTGTCGAGCCGTGCCACGAACAGGCTTTGCTGCCCCGCCATCAGGTCCTTGAGGTCGGGGCGCTGGCCCGAAAGCTGGACCAGTTCCTGCGGAAACTCGATCTGCTTGCGGTCGGCGCGCTCGGCCTCAAGCCGGCCGCGGCGGGCCTGGAGTTCGAAATACTGCCCCTCGACAATGGCGCGCTCGGTCTGGAGCATGGCGCCGTCCAGCCGGATCAGGATCTGGCCCGCGTCGACGGTTTCGCCGTCCCTGACCAGGATCTCGGCCACGACGCCGCCGTCGGGATGCTGGACAACCTGGCGCTTCTGCTCGACCTCGACCTGGCCCGAGGCGACCACGGCGCCGGCGATGCGGGCGGTGACCGACCATAGGCCGAAGCCGCCGACCAGCAGCGCCAGGGCCACGAGGCCCAGGATGATGCCGCCGCGCGCGGACCATTCGGGGCGCTGCGGCGGCGGCGGTCCCGGCAGCTTTGCCGCCTTTTCGGGATCGGGGCGGGGCGGGGTCGCGGGACGCTCGACCGGGGCAAGCGCGGTCTGGGGGTGTTTCGGGCCTTGCGCCGGGTGGCTGGGGGTATCCTGGGTCATGCGACACCTCCACCCTGGCCCTGGCTGCGGTTGATCTGCTCGGCGTTGCGGACCATGGATTTCAGCACCTCGTCCCTGGGACCGAAGGCGCGGCGCATGCCCTGGTCTATGACCAGAAGAAGCTCGCATTCGGTGATGGCGGCGGGACGGTGGGCCATGATGATGACCGCGCCGCCGCGCGCCTTGATGTTGCGGATGGCCTGGTTCAGCGCCGCCGAGCCTTCGTTGTCGAGGTTCGAGTTCGGCTCGTCCAGGACGAAGATCACCGGCTCGGCGTAAAGCGCGCGGGCAAGGCCGATGCGCTGGATCTGCCCGCCCGAAAGGCGCCCGCCGCTTTGGCTGACCGGGGTGTCATAGCCCAGCGGCAGGTCCAGGATCATGCGATGCGCCGCCGCCGCCTCGGCCGCAGCGACGATGCGCTGGGGGTCGGGATCGGGCGACAGGCGGGCGATATTCTCGGCGATGGTGCCGTCAAACAGCGTTACCTGCTGGGGCAGATAGCCGATCAGCCCGCCCAGGCTGTCGGGATCGTATTGGTCCAGCGTGGCGCCCGCCAGCCGGATCGAGCCGCCGGCGATGGGCCAGGCCCCGATCAGCGCGCGGGCGAGCGTGGTCTTGCCCGCGCCCGAGGGACCGATGACACCCAGCGCCTGGCCTGGTCCCAGGTCGAAGCTGACGCCGCGCAGGGTGGCGGCGCTTTGGCCGGGCGGCACCACGGTGAGGTTGCGGATTTCCAGATCGGCGGTCGGCCGGGGCAGGGGCGTGCGCCGCGCCAGGGGCGGGCGGCGCGACAGCAGGTCCGACAGGCGTTTCCAGCCGTCCTGCGCGCGCTGGACGACGGACCAGCCGCCCACCACCTGCTCGATCGGTGCCAGCGCCCGGCCCATCAGGATCGAGGACGCGATCATCGCGCCGGGCGTCACCTGCTGTTTCAACACCAGCCAGGCGCCGGCGGCCAGAAGCGCGCTTTGCAAAAACAGCCGGAAGCTGCGGGAAAAGACGGTGAAGCCGGTGGCACGATCCTGGCCCTGCATCGCCGCCTGGGTCGCGCGGTCGCGGGCGGCCTGCCAGCGGCGGAAGGTCGCGTCCCGCATCCCGAGCGAGCCGATCAGTTCGCCCTCTTCGCGGTAGAGATCGGACATCCGCTCGGCCGCCTGGCCCGCCATGGCGGCCTGTTGCAGCGATTCCCTGCCGACCCATTGGTTCAGCAGCGTGGCCACGACCAGGATGACCAGTCCCGCCAATGCGACGGCGCCCAGAAGCGGGTGGAACAGGAACACCGCCGCAAGGAAGAAAGGCGCCCAGGGCAGGTCGAACAGCGCCATCAGCACCGGAGAGCCGAGCAGGCGCTGCACCGCCTCAAGGTCGCGCATACCGCCCTTGACCACCGCTTCCGAGGCCGAGGCACCGCCGTCCTGCAAGGCGGCGGTAAAGACCCGCCCCTCCATCCGTTCCTGGAAGCGGGCGGCGACGCGGGACATGATCTGGTTGCGGGCCAGGTCCAGAAGCCCCATCATGATAAAGAGGAACAGCACCAGCAGAAACAGCGCCGTCAACGTCTCGACCGAGCGGCTGGACAGCACGCGGTCATAGACCTGCATCATGAAGAGCGGCCCGGTCAGCATCAAAAGGTTCACCGCGAACGAGAACAGCCCGACAAAGGCGTAAAGGTGCCAGGCATTGCCGCGCGCCTTGATCAGCTCGCTTCGTCCGTCATGTCGCATCGACGGCAAGGCCATGCCGGTTCCTTTCGGTGATAGACCGCCGGGCTTGCCCGGAACTGGTGCTGCGCATATCCCAAGAGCCGGACCGGGAACAGGCCGGTCGCCGGACGGATCGGCTGGAATCAGCCCGGCCTGGCAGGCGTATCAGCGGAAGGTTACCAAAAGATTGAAGAGCTTCATCCCGATCCTGGCCCTTGCGATGCTGTCGGGTTGCGCCGCGCGCACCGATCCGGGTGCCGTCGATGACCCATGGGAGCCGATGAACCGGCGCGTTCATGTCTTCAACCGGGCGATTGATTCGCATCTGGCCAAGCCCGTCGGCGCCCGGTTGGGCAAAGGCGAGGGCGCCGGCAGCACGCCGGGCCTGGGCGCTTTTGCGGTGCGGGGCGTGGGCAATTTCGGCGCGAACCTGGCGCAGCCCGGCAAGGCGGTGAACCACCTGCTGCAAGGCCGGCCCGGGCCTGCGGTCAGGACCGGGTTCCGCTTCCTGGTGAACTCGACATTGGGGCTGGCGGGCTTTCTGGACCCGGCGACGGCGGATTTCGCGCTGCCCGAGCAGGACACGGATTTCGGCCAGACCCTGGCTGTCTGGGGCGTGGGCGAGGGGCCTTATCTGGAACTGCCGCTGATCGGTCCCTCGACGCTGCGGGACGCGACGGGCCGGGTGGTCGACCTGGCCGTCGACCCGCTGCATGCCGTGCTGAACCGCGACGAATACCTGATCGGCCTGGGCGCGCGGCTGGTGTCAAAAGCCGGTGAGCGGGCGCGTTTCGGGGATACGGTCGATTCCGTTCTGCATCAAAGTGCGGATAGCTATGCCCAGACCCGGCTGATCTGGTTGCAGCATCGCCGCTTTGAACTTGGAGAAGAAGGAGAGGAGATTGATCCCTATGCCGAATAAGACCCGCCAGCCCAGCCGCCGCGGCTTTCTGGGCCTGGTCGGCGGGGGGCTGGCCCTGGCTGCCTCCCCCGCCCGCGCGCTTGAGCCGGTCGCTGCCCAGGCGCTGGTGCAGGAATCGCTGGATGAGGTTTACGCGGTGATCAACTCGGACCTGCCCGCCGCGCAGATATACAAGGATTTCGAGGCGATCTTCGCCCGCTACGCCGATGTCGAGATCATTGCGCGTTCGGCTTTGGGACCGGCGGCGCGGCAGGCCGACGCGGCCCAGTTCGCGGCCTACAGGCAGGCGTTCCAGGGCTATATCGGACGCAAATACGGCAAGCGGTTCCGCGAATTCATCGGCTCGAAGATCGAGGTCACGGGCGCGCGTCCGGTGAAATCCTTCATCGCGGTGGATACGGTGGCCTATCTCAAGGGGCGCAGCCCGATGGAGATGGAGTGGCATGTCTCGGACAAGTCCGGCGAGGGGCGCTATTTCAACATCATCATCGAGGGGGTGAACATGCTTGCCTCGGAACGGGCCGAGATTGGGGCGATGCTGGCCCTGCGCAAGGGCGACATCGCCGGGCTGGCAGAGGATCTGGAGCGGGCGGGCTAGGCTTCCCGATCCCGCGAAAGCGAAAGGCGGCCGTGGGGCCGCCTTTTTTCATTGGTTATAGACACCCTGGATGCCGCGTAGGGCCTGGGTCAGGGGATCGTCCGGCGAAAGCTCGGTATCGCCCATGTCCTCGGTCGAACTGGTCTCGGCGGGGAAGGTGGGGGGCGTGGTGCCCGGCACGCCCGGATCGGGCAGCGTGCGGCCCGGCTGGGACGGCAGGGTGGTGCGCATCGCCTCGGGGGCGGTGGGTTGTTGCGGCTGGGGCTGGCCCAGGGCCTCGGACAGGGCGGCGGCCAGGGGATCGGCCGCACCGTCCGCGCCGTTGGAACTGACCACGTTCGGAACCGCGCCCGAGGCGTCGAAGACGAAGCTGCCCAGCGGCTCGATCGGCAGGCCGTCATGGATCTCGGCCATCACCGCCTGCCAGATCTCGGCGGGCAGGCCGCCCCCGGTCACGCCTTTCAGCGGCTTGTTGTCGTCATTGCCCAGCCATACGCCGGTCACATACTGGCCGGTGAAGCCGATGAACCAGGCATCGCGGTAGCTGTTCGTCGTGCCGGTCTTGCCCGCGACGGGGCGGTTCCCCAGCTTGGCGCGGGTGCCGGTGCCGCGCTGGATCACCTGCTCCATCATGCCGATCAGCTCGCCCGCGGCCTTTTGCGAGATGACGCGCTTGCCCATGCCGCCCGCCTGGCCCATCAGCGGCTGATCGTCGCCCTTGATGTGCAATTCCACCAGCCCATAGGGGCTGACGGCGGTGCCGCCATTGCGGATGCCGGCATAGGCCCCCGTCATGTTGAGCAGCGTCGATTCCGATACGCCCAGCCCCAGCGAGGGGCCGCTGGCCAGGTCGGCATCCGACGAGAAGCCGAAATCCGAGGCGACGCGGCGCACCGCGTCCCGGCCCGCGATCTCTTGCAGGCGGATGGTCGCGGTGTTCAGCGAATTCGCAAGTGCGCGGGTCAGTGTCACCTCGCCCATGTATTTGCGGGTATAGTTCTGCGGCGACCAGGGCTTCGAGCCGCGCACGTTGATCGTCAGCGGCGCATCCAGGATCAGGTCGTTCGGACCATAGCCCTGATCCAGCGCGGCGGCATAGACGAAGGGCTTGAAGCTGGAGCCGACCTGCCGCTTGGCCTGGGTCGCGCGGTTGAACGTGCCCGAGACCGTATTGTCGCGCCCGCCGATCATCGCGCGCACCGCGCCATCGGGCGACATGACCACCACGGCCGCCTGCGCGGTCGAGCCTTTCGCGACCTTTTCGTCGAAGACCCGCTTCAGCGCGCGTTCGGCGGCGCGTTGGATGCGCTGGTCGAAGGTGGTCTTGATCGTCACGTCCTCGGTCGTCTCGCTGGTCAGGAAGCCGGGGCCGGATTCCATCACCCAATCGGCGAAATAGCCGCCCGCGCGGGCCGCCGCCGCCTTGGAGAGCACGGCGGGATGGGCCTTGGCATCGGCGAAGGCCCTGTCGTCGATGAAGCCCTGGTCATGCATCAGGCCCAGCGTCACGCTGGCGCGGTCCTGGGCGCGTTGCAGGTTCGATGTCGGCGCGAAATAGCTGGGCGCCTTCAGCAGGCCCGCCAGCATCGCGGCCTCGGCGGCGTTCACATCCGCCGCCGATTTGTCGAAATAACGCTGCGAGGCGGCCTCGAAGCCGCGCGCGCCCGCACCCAGATACGAACGGTTCATGTAGATGTTCAGGATGTCCGACTTGGAGTATTTCGCCTCCATCGCCAGGGCATAGGGGATTTCCTTGACCTTGCGCCAGATCGTGCTGCGGCGGCAGTCGGCCTCGTATTCGGCCTCGGACTTCCAGCGGGTGGGATCGAAATTCTCGCCCAGGCACAGAAGCTTGGCCACCTGCTGGGTGATGGTCGAGCCGCCGTTCCCCTCAAGCGGGCCGCGCCCGGCGGCCAGGTTGATCTTGATGGCGCTGGCGATGCCCTGGGGGTCGACGCCCAGGTGCATGTAGAATCGTCTGTCCTCGGTCGCGACGACGGCGTTCTTCAGCACCGGCGCGATCTTGTCGGCGCTGACCATGCCGAAAGTTTCGCCACGCCAGGCGAAAACCGCGCCATCCGAATCCAGAAGCGTGACTGAACCGCGGGCACGTCCGTCAAATAGCGCCGATGCTTCGGGCAATGTCGTGTAGAAGTAGAATGTGGCCGCCGCCAGGATCGCGGCGACGGTCAGGCCCAGCCGCCAGAGGCTGCCCCAAAGGACGCGCCAGACCAGAAGGACCAGGCCCGCGATTCCCCAGGTCAGGAAATTGCCCCGTCGGGGCGGGCGGGCACCGCCGCCTTTTCCCGTTTTCGCGGGTTGTTTCCTAGCATTTCTGGGGGTTTGGTCGAAATTGCGTTTGTCCGCGACGATCCGGCCCCCGCCGGTGGGTTTCTTCATGCCTGTCATTCCTGCCCGGCCGGTCTTCCGGCCCATTTGGCGCGAGGATACAGGAAAGGCCGGTCCTTGAGAACCGGGATGACCTATCAGTGAACTGCCGCGCAAGGCTGCAAACCGCTCAGGCGCTGATTAAAAAACATGCTTCCAGATTCAGCCCGTCGGGAAAGCCTGCTTAAAGCTTGTGCTGCATTGAAATTCGCGCGTTTTCTGGCCCCGACACGGAACTGCTGCTGTGCAGAAAGAAGGTGCAGGAATCATGACAAGACGAACCGCGATCAATCGAATGATCCCGGCCCTTGCGCTCCCGCTGGTCGGGCTGGCAGGGACGGCTGTGGCGCAGGAGGCGGCCGGCACGACGGTCGCCGTGGCCGAGACTGTGGCGCCCATCGTGGACAAGGGCGACACCACCTGGATGATGATTTCGGCCATCCTGGTCATCATGATGACCGTGCCCGGCCTGGCACTGTTTTATGGCGGGCTGGTGCGCGCCAAGAACATGCTCTCGGTGCTGATGCAGGTCTTCACCATCTTCTGTATCATGTCGATCCTGTGGGTCTGCTTCGGCTATTCGCTGGCCTTCACCGGCGCCGGTTCCGCCGAAGAGGCGACCTGGCTGACGCCCTTCATCGGCGGCTTCTCAAAGGCGTTCCTGGCCGGGGTGGACCCGTCCTCGCTGGCCGAGACCTTCACCAAGAACGTGTTCGTGCCGGAATATGTCTTCATCGTCTTCCAGATGGCCTTTGCCTGCATCGCGCCCGCGCTGATCGTTGGCGCCACGGTCGAGCGGATGAAGTTCTCGGCCATGCTGCTTTTCGTGGTGATCTGGTTCTTCTTCTCCTACCTGCCCATGGCGCACATGGTCTGGTGGTGGGGCGGTCCCAGCGCCTATGACGCGCCCGGCGGCTATCTGTTTGGCCATGGCGATCTGGATTTCGCCGGCGGCACGGTCATCCACATCAACGCGGGGGTCGCGGGCCTGGTCGCGGCGCTGGTCGTCGGGCCGCGCCTGGGCTTCGGCAAGGAGCTGATGGCGCCGCACAACCTGCCCTTCACCCTGCTGGGCGGCTGCCTGCTGTGGGTCGGCTGGTTCGGCTTCAACGCCGGCTCGAACATGGAGGCCACCGGCACCGCCGCGATGGCGATCCTGAACACCACCGTCGCCACCTCGGCCGCCGCTTTGGCCTGGGCCTTCGGCGAATGGCTGTTCCGGGGGCATCCCTCGCTGCTGGGTGGGGTTTCGGGCGCGATCGCGGGCCTGGTGGGCATCACCCCGGCCGCCGGCTTCGTCGGTCCCATGGGCGCCATCGTGATCGGCCTGGCCGCAGGCTTCATCTGCATGTGGTTCGTGATCTCGCTGAAGGGCAAGCTGGGCATGGACGAAAGCCTGGACGTGTTCGGCATCCACGGCGTGGGCGGCATCGTCGGCGCGATCCTGACCGGCGTTTTCGCCGCGCCCTCGCTGGGCGGGTCGGGGATCTACGACTATGCCACCGACGCCCCGGCCGAGAGCTATGACCTTGCCGGCCAGGTGATGACCCAGATCCTGGGCGTTGTCGTCGCCTGCGTCTGGTCGGCGGTCGTCGCCTTCGTCGCGCTGATGATCGTCAAGGCCGTGGTCGGCCTGCGCGTCCCGGCCAATGATGAGCGTCAGGGCCTGGATGTCACCTCTCACGGCGAGAACGCCTATAACTCCTGATCCCGAAGGATCGTAAAGGAAAAGCCCGAGGCCATCGCCTCGGGCTTTTTCATTTGGGGTGGTGGGGCATCGGCGCGGATCAGGAGATGCGTGAGACGACGAAATCCGCCAGATCGCGCAGCACCTCGCGCAGCGGATGCGGGGGCAGGGCATCCAGCGCGGTCTTGGCGCGGCCCGCCCAGGCGATGGCATCGGCCCGCGCTGCCTCGATCGCGCCGTGGCGGGCGAGGCACGCCAGCGCCTGCTCAAGATCCCCGTCCCGCTGGTCGCCCTTTTCGATGGTGCGCTGCCAGAAGGCGCGCTCATCGGCATCGGCGCCGGCCACGGCCTTGATGACGGGCAGGGTCAGCTTGCGCTCGCGGAAATCGTCGCCCACGTTCTTGCCGATGGTCTCGGTCGCGCCGCCGTAATCCAGGATGTCATCGACGATCTGGAATGCGATCCCCAGCGCGTCGCCATAATCGAAAAGCGCGCGGATCTGGGCTTCGTCGCCCTGGGCCAGAACCGCGCCCGATTCGGTCGCGGCGGAAAACAGGGCGGCGGTCTTGCCGCGCACGACTTGCAGATAGATCGCCTCGGTTGTGGCCAGATCCTGGGCGGCGGTCAGTTGCAGCACCTCGCCCTCGGCGATGGTGGCCGAGGCATTGGCCAGGATGTCCAGGACACGCAGTTTGCCCGGCTCGACCATCAACTGGAAGGCGCGGGCGAAAAGGTAATCGCCGACGAGCACGCTGGACTTGTTGTCCCAAAGCAGGTTCGCGGTCGGGCGGCCACGGCGCTGCCGGCTTTCATCCACCACGTCGTCATGCAGAAGTGTCGCGGTATGGATGAACTCGACCGTGGCGGCCAGGTGGATGTGATAGGGGCCGGCATAGCCCAGCATCCGCGCGGCGGCCAGGACAAGCATCGGGCGCAGGCGCTTGCCGCCCGCCTCGACCAGATGCTGGGTGACTTCGGGAATGCGGGGTGCGTGCCTGCTGGCCATGCGGTCGCGGATCAGCGCGTTGACGGCGGCCATATCCTCGGCCAGGTTGCTGGAAAGCCGGTCAAGCGGCTTGGAGACGTTTTTGTTCATGCCCATATGCCATTCCCCTTTGCCCGCAAGCCATTGCCACGCCATGGACACGGGCGCAACAGCCGCGTAGCTATCGCGCGATGAAGGAAGTGTTGCGCACCACGAACCCGCTGCTGATCGCCCGCGCCACGGATCTGCTGGAATCCGAGGGCATCGCCGCATTCCCGCTGGACCAGCACATGAGCGTGCTGGAAGGCTCGCTGGGCATATTGCCGCGCCGGCTGATGGTGGCGGATCGCGACCACTTCCTGGCCCGTGCCATCCTGCGCGACAATGAGATCGGCGATGCCGGCTAGGGGCCTGCGCCGGGACGGCTTTCTGGGCGGGCGCTTGCAGATCATCCAGCCCGAGGCCGGGTATCGCGCCGGTGCCGATGCGGTGATGCTGGCCGCCGCCTGCCCGGCCCAGCGGGGCGAGGCCGTGCTTGAACTTGGCTGCGGCGCGGGGGTGGCGCTTTTGTGCCTGGGCCACCGGGTGCCGGGCCTGTCCCTGACCGGGCTGGAACTGCAAGAGGATTATGCCGCCCTGGCGCGGCAGAACGCGGCCGGGAACGGGCTTTCGGCGCAGATCCTGACCGGCGACCTGCTGCGCCTGCCGGCCGAACTGCGGGCGCTGAGCTTTGACCATGTGATCGCCAATCCGCCCTTTTTTCTGGGCGGCACGACCGCGCCCGATCCGGGGCGCGGCACCGCCCGGCACGAGGATACGCCCCTTTCGCAATGGATCCAGACCGCGCTGCGCCGGCTGCGTCCCGGCGGCTGGCTGACGCTGATTCACCGCGCCGAGCGGCTGGGGGTGATTCTGGGCCTGCTTGGTCCGGTCGCGGGCGAGATCACGATTTTGCCAATATCGGCCCGGCAGGGACGCGAGGCGGGCCGGGTGATCGTCCTGGCCCGAAAGGGCGCGAAGGCTCCGCTGCGCCTGCTTTACCCCTTCATCATGCACGAAAAACCAGCGCATCTGACCGATGCCGAGGATCTGACCCAGGCCGCACGCGAGGTCCTGCGCGAGGGGCAACCTCTGGTTTTGCGGGCACGGTGATTTTCGGTGACAATGTGACGATTCTATGCTGCAATCGTGACTGTTCGATCAATCCACGAGGAGGACGATATGTCGGTTGAATCCCATGTTCAGGAGCTTCGCCGCAAACATCAGTCACTTTCCAACCAGATCGAGGCCGCGCACCGCTGCCCCGGAATGGACGACCTCTCGATCCTGCAAATGAAAAAGGAAAAGCTGCGCCTCAAGGAAGAGATCAGCCGCCTTACCCATTGATGGCTGGAACATCGACAATCCATCAGACTGAACAGAAAACGGCCCGCGAAACTCGCGGGCCGTTGCCTTTTGGAAGGGGGCGTCGCCTTTCGTTCTAGACGAAGAACTGCCCGCCATTGGCGCTGATGGTCGAGCCGGTGATGAAGCCCGCCTCGTCCGAGGCCAGGAAGACCACGCAGCGGGCGATTTCCTCGGGTTCGCCCAGGCGGCCGACGGGGATCTGCGGGATGATCCGCTCGTTCAGGACCTTCTCGTCGATGGCGCGCACCATCTCGGTGCCGATATAGCCGGGGCAGATCGCGTTCACGGTGATGCCGGCGCGGGCGCCTTCCTGGGCCAGCGCCTTGGTGAAGCCCAGGTCTCCGGCCTTGGCGGCGGAATAGTTTGCCTGTCCGGCCTGGCCTTTCTGGCCGTTGATCGAGCTGATGTTGATGATCCGCCCGAATTTACGGTCGCGCATGCCCGACCATGCCGGGTGGGTCACGTTGAAGAGGCCCGAGAGGTTCGTATCGATCACCTCTTTCCACTGCTGGGGCGTCATCTTGTGGAACATGGAGTCCCGCGTGATGCCGGCATTGTTCACCAGCACGGCGATCGGGCCAAGCTCTTCCTCGACCTGCTTGATCCCCGCCGCGCAGGCATCGTAATCGGCGACCGACCATTTATAGGTCTTGATCCCGGTTTCCTCGGTAAAGGCGCGGGCGGCGTCGTCATTGCCGGCATAGTTTGCCGCAACCTCATAGCCCGCCGCCTTCAGCGCCTTGGAAATCGCCGCGCCGATCCCCCGCGATCCACCCGTCACCAGAGCAACTTTTGCCATCTCGTCTCCCTCAGAGCTTGATCTTGAAATACTCTTCCCACCAGTAGGTCTTGCACGCAACTATGTTGCGTGCAAGGTCATTCTCGCTCAGGGCCGCTCAAGGCACATGGCGACGCCCATGCCGCCGCCGATGCAAAGCGTGGCCAGGCCCTTCTTGGCATCGCGGCGCTTCATTTCGAAAAGAAGCGTGTTCAGGATCCGCGCGCCCGATGCGCCGATGGGATGGCCGATGGCGATGGCGCCGCCGTTCACGTTCACGATGGACGGGTCCCAGCCCATGTCCTTGTTGACCGCGCAAGCCTGGGCGGCGAAGGCTTCGTTCGCCTCGACCAGATCCAGGTCGCCGACGTTCCAGCCGGCCTTTGCCAGCGCCTTGCGGCTGGCCGGGATCGGGCCGCTGCCCATGATCTTGGGATCGACGCCGGCGGTCGCATATGAGGCGATTCGCGCCAACGGGGTCAGGCCACGGCGGGCCGCCTCTTCCTCGGTCATGACCAGCACCACGGCGGCGCCGTCATTCAACCCAGATGCGTTGCCTGCCGTGACCGAGCCGTCCTTGGTGAAGGCGGGGCGCAGCTTCTCCATCGCCTCGATCGTGGCGCCGGCGCGGATATATTCGTCGGCGTCCACCACCGTATCGCCCTTGCGGGTCTTGATGGTGACGGGCACGATCTCATCCGCGAAGCGGCCCGCTTTCTGCGCGGCTTCGGCCTTGTTCTGCGAGGCGACGGCGAATTCGTCCTGCGCCGCGCGCGAGATTTCCCATTGCGCGGCGACGTTCTCGGCGGTCTGGCCCATGTGATAATCGTGGAAGGCGTCCCAAAGGCCGTCCCGGATCATCGTGTCCAGCATCTTCAGATCGCCCATCTTCTGGCCGGCGCGGATATAGGCGGCATGGCTGGCCAGCGACATGGATTCCTGACCGCCAGCGACGACGACCGAGGCATCGCCCAGGATCACCTGCTGCGCGGCAAGCGCCACCGTGCGCAGGCCCGAGCCGCAGACCTGGTTGATCAGCCAGGCCGAGGCATCCTGCGGCAGACCAGCCTTGATATGGGTCTGGCGGGCGGGGTTCTGGCCCTGGGCGGCGGTCAACACCTGCCCGAGAATGGTTTCCGAGACCTCGGCCGGATCGACACCGGCGCGCTCCAGCACGGCCTTGATGGCGATGGCGCCCAGATCCGAGGCGGGCAGGTTGGCAAACGATCCCAGAAAACTGCCCACGGGAGTGCGGGCGGCAGATACGATCACGGCTTTTGTCATGTTGGGCTCCTCTTCCCTGATATCCGGACGCGCTCCGGCTTGGACAGTTCACGTTGCTTGTTCGTGACCCAAGGTCAAGCGCAGTCGGCATGATGGCCGCACGCGCAAGCCACCGCAAGCCGCCTCGCGCGGGTCGGCGCAAGGTCCTGATCCGGGGCGGTGCTTTCGCATTCCGGTCCCGCGCGCCCCTGCCTCCAGGAGGGATTGCGCCCGCAGTGACCGGATGGGGCGCGCGACCCGCACCGTTCGGGCGGGAGTTTCCCAAGGTGCGCATTCAGGGGTTCCCAGGTGTTTGATCCCACGGTTTGATGGTGGGATCCTTTCTCTGGAATGGAAGGACGCCCTATGGGACAAATTCGTCATGGCAGCGCCACGACCACGCACGCCATCCGAGCAGCAATAATGAGGGCCGGCCCGAATGATCGGAAGCTTCGACCGCGGCGCTAAGTCGCGAACTGGGCATCAACCCCATGACGGTCGCGAAGTGGCGCAAGCGTCAGACGGTCGAGGACATGAAGACGGGACCGAAAGAACCTCGTTCAACGGCGCTAAGCGGGGACGAGGAGGCAGTGGTCGTGGCGTTCAGGCGGGATACGCTGCTGCCACTGGACGACTGCCTCTATGTCCTGCGCCCCTCTCTTCCGCGTTTGACACGCTCGGCCTGGGCGGTGGTGTCGGGAAGGCGGCGGTGACCGCCTCGGGAAAGCCCTTCAGCCCATCCAGGACGGCGATCAGGATGTTCTGCCCCCAGGTTGCGCAATTCGTGCATCACCGAGAGCCAGGACCTGGCGCCCTCACTTTCGGCGATCCGATGGAGAGGCATCGCGCTCCCATCCCGGTTGACGCCCAGGGCGATGTAGACCGCCCTGTTCTTGACCATCCGGCTGTCGGCATCGCGGATCTTGACCCGCAGCGCGTCGAAAATGACGATCGGATAGATCCGATCCAGCGCCCGGTGCCGCCAGTCGCGAACCTCGTCCGGCACGGCATCGATGATCAGGCCTACTTCAACCAGCCGATACCCGAAACGGTAGCGGCGCAACCGAGGCGGAAAACCACTTGGAAAACGCCCGGAACCTGTTCAGATGAATCGAACCACCTTTGATCTGGTCGTCCATGAAAAGTCGAGCAGCACACCCAACCCCGGCGTCAATCCGAAACGACATCTTCAGCAGCCCCCGGCCTGCGCCGAGGCGAAACCTCTGGAGTGAAGCCTGGAAGCGCGTGGCCGGTATGTGCCGATCAACGCCACCATCTCGAAGGCCCATGCCGATGCGCCCTCGAAAAGAGGGGGCTTGAAGCTCACGCCATCGGCTGGTCTCGCAGCCGACCCAGGATCCATGCCACAATCGATGCGCTCGGTCTGCCGGTCTGGTTTACGATTGCACCGGTTGACGATTGCACCGGGCCATTGGGCCGACAGCCCTCAAGCCAAGGGCTGATCGGCGGCTTCAGCGGCCTTGGCCATGTCATTGCCGAACGCCGGATAGAAAACCGATGCGTTGCGCCGCATTATTGCCGATGACCTGAACGCGACCGCGCAGAGCAATCGCAGCCGCAGCCGCGCCTGACCCCGGCCACCGAACCGGACGCCTCACGAAAAGCGCCATCTGGTCGGGTCCTTCGTCAATCCGATCAAATGCTTCCGCCCTGTCGCGCCCGGAACAGACCAGGCGGTCAAGAAAAGCATCTTATCGGTCGTCTTTTCCCGCCCGTCTTTCTTGTCCAAATATCCCGGGGTCCGGGGCAGCGCCCCGGTCCGACCTCTCGCCTGGACCGCCCCGCCCAAGCAGGCGGCATGCCTTCAAGCCGCGCTCTCAACCTTGAATGCCTACAAGGATCAAAAAAACCTCAGGACCGGCGCGCAGCCGAACTGGGCGAGCGCCAGGGCGGCACGATGGTCGGGGCACCGAAATAATAGCCTTGCAGGCAGTCGATCCCGGCATCGATCAGGAAGGCTGCGTCATCCGCCGTCTCGACCGATTCCGCCACCGTGAACATATCGAAGTGATGCGCGATCGCCTGCAAGGCCCGCGTCAGCACCTGGTTGTCCCGTTCGCGCGCGATTTCGCGGATGAACTGGCCATCTATCTTGATCATGTCGAAGCAGAAATCGCGCAGATAACGGAACGAGGTATAGCCCGCGCCGAAATCGTCCAGCGCGAAGCTGACCCCCTGACCCTGCAATTCCTGCATGAAGCGGCTGACCATCTCGGGCATGCCCATGGCCGAGCTTTCGGTGATCTCAAGGATCAGACGCTCGGGGATGCTGCTGTCATTGCCGATACCCTCTCGCAGCGTGCGCAGCCAGGCCGGATAGCCGATCGAGCGCGCGGACATGTTCACCGACAGCCGGATGCCCGGCTCCTTGGCCAGGGTCTTCAGCCCCAGGGACAGGGACAGGCAGTCGATCTGCCGCCCCAGTTCGGTGGTTTCCGCCAGCGGCATGAAGTCGCGCAGCGGCACGATTCGCCCGGTTTCGTCGATGATGCGGATCAGCCCTTCATGGAAGGCGACATTTTCGGGCCGGTCGGACTGGACCACCGGCTGATAGGCCAGCACCGCGTCCCGCCGCGCCACCGCGCGGCGCACGGTTGCCATTGTGACCCGCGATTGCTGGTCCACGGCGAAATCCAGGGGTGAGCCAAGCTCGGGCGGGGTTTCAAATTCGTCAGTCATGCCAAGGACTCCTGTCTTCAGCGAAAGTCTGGCGATCATCTCCTAAGATCGCGTAAACCTCGGGCTGTTTCTGGACTCAGGGTTAACGACTCATGACTGATCAACGCTGCGCCTGGTGCGGGACCGATCCGCTTTACACCGATTACCACGACCACGAATGGGGCGTGCCCGAGCGCGATCCGCGCGCGCTTTGGGAAAAGCTGGTGCTGGACGGGTTCCAGGCGGGGCTGAGCTGGATCACCATCCTGCGCAAGCGCGAGAATTTCCGTGAGGCCTTCGAGGGCTTCGATCCCGAGCGCGTCGCCCGCTGGGACGAGGCGAACATCGCCCGCGCCCTGCAAAACCCCGGCATCATCCGCCATCGCGGCAAGATCGAGGCGGCCGTCAAGGGTGCGCGCATCTTCCTGGACATCGAGGCGTCCGAGGGGTTTTCGCCCTATATCTGGTCCTTCGTGGGCGGACGGCCGATCCAGAACGAATTTGCCGGCATGGGCCAGGTCCCGACCAGGACGCTCCAATCCGAGGCCATGTCCAAGTCATTGAAGAAACGCGGGTTCAATTTCTGCGGCCCGGTGATCACCTATGCTTTCATGCAGGCTTGCGGTCTGGTCAACGACCATATGACCGATTGTCCGCGGCACGCCCGCGTCAAGGCGCTGTCGCTTGGCGGATGACCGCCTCGGCCGCATCCGACGCCCAGTCCGCCCCGCCCATCAGCCGGGCGATTTCGTTGCCGTCGCGGTCGATCAGCACCGTGACCGGCATGCCCATCACCCCCATCTGGCGCGCAAGCGCCTGGCGCGGGTCCAGCAGCACGGGCAGGTGCTCGATCTTCTCTTCGGCCAGGAAACGCTTGATCTGGGGCGGTGGATTGTGGCCGGCGGCGATCGCCAGGACCTGGAAATCCGCGCCCCCCATCTGGGCCTGCAAGGCATCCAGAGAGGGCATTTCCTCACGGCAGGGGGCGCACCAGGTGGCCCAGAAATTCAAGAGCACCACCTTGCCCCGGTAATCGGCCAGGGAATGGGTGCCGCCCTCGGGATCGGTGAAGGGGGTCGCGGGCACTGGCGCGGGGGTCGTCTGCACCAGCTTGGCAAGCCCCCCCTCATGCGCGGCCTGCCAGTCGATTTCCCCGCCGAACGCCGCGTTTGCACCGACAAGCAGCGCCGTATAAAGAACCGACCAACGCATTCCACCCCCTTGAGGCACAAGTCATGACCGAGCAATCCAGCCGCAGCGCCAACCAGATGTGGGGCGGACGCTTCGCCGCCGGCCCGGACGCGATCATGGAGGCGATCAACGCCTCGATCGGCTTCGACCGGCGGCTTTACGCCCAGGACATCCGGGGCAGCCGCGCCCATGCGGCGATGCTGGCTGCGCAAGGCATCATCAGCACTAGCGATGCCGAGGCCATCGGGGAAGGGCTGCTCACGGTCTTGTCAGAGATCGAGGCCGGGGATTTCCCCTTCCGCACCGAGCTGGAAGACATCCACATGAACGTGGAATCGCGCCTGAAAGAGATCGTGGGCGAGCCGGCGGGGCGGCTGCACACCGCGCGGTCCAGAAACGATCAGGTGGCGACGGATTTCCGGCTGTGGGTGCGTGACCAGGCCGATGCGGCGATCCAGGGGCTGGACGCGCTGATCCGCGCCGCGCTGGCCCAGGCCGAGAAGGGGGCCGATTGGGTCATGCCCGGCTTTACCCATCTGCAAACCGCCCAGCCCGTCACCTGGGGCCATCACATGATGGCCTATGTCGAGATGTTCGGCCGCGACCTGTCGCGCTTTCAGGACGCGCGCAAACGCATGAACGAATCGCCCCTGGGCGCGGCGGCGCTGGCCGGCACCGGCTTTCCCATCGATCGTCAGGCGACGGCAAGGGCGCTGGGTTTCGACCGGCCGATGGCCAACAGCCTGGATGCGGTCAGCGACCGGGATTTCGCGCTGGAATATCTGTCGAGCGCGGCGATCTGTGCCGTCCACCTGTCGCGGCTGGCCGAGGAACTGGTGATCTGGTCCTCGGCCCAGTTCCGTTTCGTCACCATGTCTGACCGCTTCTCGACCGGCTCGTCGATCATGCCGCAGAAGAAGAACCCCGATGCCGCCGAACTGATCCGCGCCAAGATCGGCCGCATCCTGGGCGCGGCCGTCGCGCTGTTCGTCGTCATGAAGGGCCTGCCCCTGGCCTATTCCAAGGACATGCAGGAGGATAAGGAACAGGTCTTCGACGCGGCCGACAACCTGATGCTGGCGTTGGCGGCGATGACCGGGATGCTGTCGGATCTGAGCGCGAACCGCGACCGGCTGGAGGCGGCGGCGGGTTCGGGCTTTTCCACCGCGACGGATCTGGCCGACTGGCTGGTGCGCGAGGCGGGGCTGCCCTTCCGCGACGCCCATCACGCGACCGGCGCGCTGGTCGCCATGGCCGAGAAAGGGGGCGTGGACCTGCCCGACCTGACACTTGCGCAGATGCAATCGGTCAATCCGGCGATCACGGAGGCGATTTACGGTGTTCTGGGCGTGCATAACTCGGTCGCCTCGCGCATGTCCTATGGCGGCACGGCGCCGGCGCAGGTCCGTGCCCAGATCGCGCGCTGGAAGGAAAAACTGGGCCAGGAAAAACTGGGAGAGGAGAAACCGGCATGACGCAATCGATTCTGCTGGCGGCTTTCGTGCTGATACTGGCGACCCTGGCCGCCTGCGGTGTCGATGGTCCGCCGACCCGCCCCGATACCCCCCAGCCGGGGCTTCAGATCAGCGGCGAGGCGCGGGCCGGTGTCGCAGGCGCGCTTTGACCTGACCTTGCTGCGGCTGATCTGGCTGGCGCTGGCGCTGCTGGGCGCCGCGGCCGCTTTTCTGGCGGGAGAGGCGCTTTGGGCGCGCGCCACGCCGGGGGGCATTGTCGCCCAGATCGCCCTGGCGCTGTGGTGTCTGGTCGAGACCATGGTGCGTCGCAACTGGGCCGCGCTGCTGACCCTTCCCGCGCTGGCGCTGGGCCTTGGCTGCGCGCTGCCGCTTTATCTTTTCATCCGCTCTCGCAGGATCATCTGATGGATCATTTCAACTACAAGGGCGGCGAGCTTCATGCCGAGGACGTGCCCCTGTCTCGCATCGCGGCCGAGGTGGGAACCCCGGTCTATGTCTATTCCGCCGCGACCTTGACGCGGCATTTCAACCTGTTCCGGCAGGCACTGGACTGGACCGATCACCTGGTCTGCTTCGCGGTCAAGTCGAACAGCAACCTGGCGGTGCTGAAGCTTCTGGGCGATCTTGGGGCGGGGATGGATATTGTCTCGGCCGGGGAATATGCCCGCGCCAAGGCGGCAGGCGTGCCGGGTGAGCGTATCGTCTTTTCGGGGGTCGGCAAGACCGAGGCCGAGATGCGCATGGTGCTGGAAGGCGGCATCCGCCAGTTCAACGTCGAATCCGAACCCGAGCTGGAACTGCTGTCCCGCGTGGCCTTGGACATGGGGCAGGTGGCGCCGATCGCCGTGCGGGTGAACCCGGACGTGGATGCGAAAACGCATGAGAAGATCGCCACCGGCAAGTCGGAAAACAAGTTCGGCATCCCCATCGCCCGCGCGCGCGAGGTCTATGCCCGCGCGGCCGCCCTGCCGGGGATAAGGGTGGTGGGCATCGACATGCATATCGGCAGCCAGTTGACAGACCTGGAGCCGTTCCGCCAAGCCTATGCCAAGATGGCCGACCTGACGCGCGCCCTGCGCGCCGACGGCCATGACATCCGGCGGCTGGACATGGGCGGCGGCCTTGGCATCCCCTATCGCCGCGACAACAACGCGCCGCCCCTGCCGCTGGAATACGGCCAGGTGATCCGCGAGGCGGTGGGCGATCTGGGCTGCGAGGTCGAGATCGAGCCGGGCCGCAACATCTCGGGCAACGCGGGGATCCTTCTGTCCTCGGTCATCTATCTGAAAGAGGGCGAGGGGCGGGATTTCCTGATCCTTGACGCCGCGATGAACGACCTGATCCGCCCGGCCATGTATTCGGCGCATCACGACATCGTTTCGGTGGTCGAGCAGCCCCCCGGCGCCCCGGTCGCGGCCTTCGATGTGGTGGGGCCGGTCTGCGAGACCGGCGACACCTTCGAGAAGGCCGTGGAACTGCCGAAGCTGGGTGCCGGGGATCTGGTCGCGCTGCGCTCGGCGGGGGCATATGGCGCGGTGATGGCCTCGGAATACAACTCCCGACCGCTGGTGCCCGAGGTTCTGGTCAGCGGGGATCACTTCGCCGTCATCCGCGCGCGCCCGACGCTTGAGGAAATGCTGGGACGCGATACCATCCCGGAATGGCTATAGGCATCGCCTTTCCGCGCGTGGTCGCCGGGGATTTCCCCCCCGCCGGCTGCGGCGTTGCTGCCGGGGGTTTCACACCCCCGGACCCCCGTGGGATATTTGGGCAAGGAAGAACGAGGGGAGCCGGTGGATAGGTCCGAGCCCCGCAGCCTGCGCCGCGCCATCGGCCTGACCCGCGCCGGGATGTGGTGGGAGGCCGTGGCCGCCAGTTTCTGGCCTTTCGCGGTGCTGCTGGTGCTGGTCTGGGCGGCGCTGGGTTTCGGGATCGCCGAGGTGGTTTCCAATGCGGTGCTGCCGGTGCTGGCGGGGGCTGTCCTGGTGGCGCTGGGTGCGGCGCTGGTCTGGGGGCTGCGGCGGCTCCGGTTTCCGAGCGAGGGCGCGGCGCGGGGGCGGGTCGATGCGACCTTGCCGGGGCGGCCGCTATCCGCATTGCGCGACCATGTGGCGATCGGAGCCGACGATCCGGGCGCCGAGGCGCTGTGGCGGGCGCATCGCGAATGGATGCGGGCCGAGGCGGCGCGGGCGCGCGCGGTCCTTCCCGATGCCGGGCTGCGCTGGCGCGATCCGGTGGCGCTGCGGCTGGCGGGGCTGGTTGCCTTGGTCATGACGCTGGTTTTCGCGCCTGCGGGGCGGTTCGGGCAGGGCATCGCCGCGCTTGGAGCCAGCTTTCGCCCCGTGCTGGAACATGGGCCGGATGTCGCTGCCGCGCCTTCATGGGAGGGTTGGGCCGAGCCGCCCGGCTATACCCGCCGCCCGACCATCTATCTGAACGCTCTGCCGCTTGCGCAGGCGCTGGAGTTGCCGCAGGGCACCAAGCTGAGCTTTCGTCTTTACGGCGAGGGGGTGCGGATTTCGCAGGATGTCGGCAGGGCGGCTGCGGGCGGCGATTCCAGGGCGCCCGAATTCACGGCCGAGCGCAGCGGTATTCTTGAGGTCGCGGGCCGCGCCTTTCCCCTGACCGTCATTCCCGATGCGCCGCCCACCGTCGCCCCCGTGGTGGCGCCCGAGCGCCGGGCGGATGGGCGCTTTGTCCAGCCCTTTTCGGCCCAGGACGACAATGGCGTGACGGGAGGGCGGGCGGTGATCGCCCTGGACATGGGCCGGATCGACCGCCGCTTCGGCCTGGCCCCGCCGCCCGAGCCGCGCGATCCGGTCGAGATCGAGCTGCCTCTGCCGATTGGAAATCGCAAGGAGATCCGGGGGCAGATCGCGACGGATCTCTCGCGCCATCCCTGGGCCAATCTGCCGGTGACCGTCTCGCTTGAGGTGCGGGACGGGATCGACCAGATCGGCCGCTCGGCCCCGGCGGCGATGATTCTGCCGGGGCGGCGCTTTTTTGATCCGCTGGCCGCCGCGCTGATCGAATTGCGGCGGGATCTGCTGTGGTCGCGCGCCAATGCGCCGCGCAGCGCCGAGGTGCTGCGTGCGATAAGCTGGCAGCCCGAGGGTTTCATGGACCCCGCCCTGGCCGAGGGGCTGCAAGGCGCGGTCGGCCAGCTTGAGGGTGGCCCCTTGACCGACGAGGCGCGCGGCAAGCTGGCGCAGCTTTTATGGGACGCGGCCATCGCGCTGGAGGACGGGGGGCTTGCCGATGCCCTGGCGCGGATGAGCCAGGCGCAGGAGCGGCTTTCCGAGGCCATCCGAAACGGCGCCAGTCCTGACGAGGTGCGGCGTCTGATGCAGGAACTGCGCCAGGCGACCGACGCCTATATCGACATGCTGGCGCAGCGCGGCCAGGACCCGGCCGAGAAATTCGACCGCTCGCCCCGCCAGCAGGGCCAGCAGATCACCGGCGACCAGATCCAGCAGATGATGGATGAGATCCAGCGTCTGATGAACGAGGGCCGCATGGCCGAGGCGCAGGAGCTTCTGGAGCAGTTCAACCGCATGATGCAGAACATGCGCGTTACCCAGGACCAGGACGGGCAGGGCGGGCGGCAGCGCCCCTCGGACCGGCTGGCCGAGACGCTGCGCCAGCAGCAGCGCCTGGCTGACGAGGCGATGCGGCAGATGCAGGACCAATACGGCCAGTGGCAGCAGCCCCAGGACCAACCGGGAGAGGGGCAACAGCAGCAGGGCCAGGATCTGGCCGACCGCCAGCGCGCGCTGCGCGAGGATCTGGGCCGGCAGCGCGGCCTGCTGCCCGGTCTCGGCACTTCGCAGGGCGAGGAAGTCCGGCGCAACCTGGATCAGGCCGGCCGTGCCATGGAGGAGGCCGAGCAGGCGCTGCGCGACGGCGATCCCTCGGGCGCGATGGAGCGCCAGGCGCAGGCGATCCAGGACATGCGCGAGGGGATGCGCGCCTTGGGCGATATGCAGGCCCAGGCCCAGGGGCAGGAGGGCCAGCCGGGGCAGGGCAGCCAGCAGGGTGGGCCGGACGGCCACTCGGGTCAGGCGCAGGGGCAGCGCGGGCTGGCGCGGAACGACCAGGGGCCGCATACGGATCCGCTGGGCCGCACGCTGGACGGGAATGGCAACCAGTTGGGCGGCGGCGACCCCCTGGCCGAAGGGCCGGACCCGGCGCGCCGGGCCCGCGACTTGCAGGACGAGATCCGCCGCCGCAGCGGCGAGCGTGCCCGCCCGCAGGACGAGCGCGACTATCTGGGCCGGCTGCTGGAGAATTTCTGAGCCGGGTCACGCAACCCGCGCCGTTTGGGCCTGCACCTTCAGAATGCACCTTCAGGTCGGGCCTTCGGGCTGGGCTTTCAGGTCGGGTCGCCGGATACCAGATCATGCAGCCACAGGCGGAAGCCGTCGATCCGCTGGCGCCAGTCCTGCGCGGCCTCAAGAGGGCTGCCCGGCGCCGGTCGGGGAGGCAGCGCGTAAAGCGCCAGGAAGGCAAGCGCCAGGACCACCACCAGGCCAAAACCCAGGGCATAGCGGCCCCGGCCGGACGTGGACGTGGACGTGGACACGGGCTGGGCCGGGACGGGGATCGGGGACGCTTCCGGCTTGGGCCTTGGCGGAGCGGGACGGGAGCTTTCGTCCACCGGAAGCGGGCGTGTCAGCGTGGCGGCCAGCCGCGCCGCATCGGGCAGCTCGCGCGGCTTGGGCGGTGCTTCGTCGGGTTCCGTGATCGAGGCCACCGGCTCGGGCAAGGCGGTTTCGGCGGCGGGATGCAGCGGCTTTGCCTGTGCCTCGGGCTGGGGCGGCGGGGTGTTCCGGCCGGTGCCGGTGCTGGGCCGCAGCGGCGGCGCTTCGGGCGCGGCATCTGCGGGCAGCGGATCACCGGGCAGGATCACGGTCGAGACCGGCCAGGCGATCGGCGCGTGCAAACCGGCGGGAGGCAAGCCGTTATCAGCCTCCGGTTGATCGGTCCGTGGCGCGGGTGCATCCTCATGGATCGCGGAAATGTGATCCGCCGTGCCCTGCGGGTGGGCATCGCCCGCACGGGCGGTCAGTTCGCGCGTGGCTTCCTCGCGCAGGATCGACAGGACCGAATCGTCCAGCGGCCGGCTCAGCGCGGGGCGCGGCGCCTCGGCATCGGCGGTGGGCGTGGCCATGCTGGGCATGAGCGAGAGCGGCGCGGGTTCGGCGGGGTTTTCCGGGGCCGAGGCCGCTGCCTGGTGCCAGACATGGCCGCATGCCGAACACTCCACCTCGCGTCCGGTGCTGGGGATCACCGCGTCGGGGATGTCGTATTGGGCTTGGCAGCGGGGGCAGGTCAGGCGCATGGGCTGGTCTTTCTTGCTCGGTCGGGATCTGGCGCGCAGTTCTGCCTGCGTCTCGCATTTGCCGCAGGACTGTTCTATCAAGCCGCGAACCGCGCGCCAAGCAGCAGGCCAGCGTGCGCAGAGGCGGCCACGCGCCGGCACGGAAGGAACCCGAGCAGTGATCGAGATGCAGAACCTGACCTTCGGCTATAGTGGGGGCGAGCCGCTGCTTGCGGATATGTCCCTGACCTTGCCGCCGGGATCGTTCCACTTTCTGACCGGGCCTTCGGGATCGGGCAAGACGACGCTTCTGCGGCTTTGCTATGCCGATCTGCTGCCCTCGGCGGGGCGGATGCTGGCCTTTGAGCAGGACGTGACCGAACTGTCGCGCGACGGGATCGCGGCCTTGCGCCGGCGGGTCGGCGTGGTCCATCAGGACACGCAATTCCTGGACCATCTGCCGGTCGCCGAAAACATCGCCCTGCCGCAGATCGTCGCGGGCGAGCAGGTGGACATGCAGGCGCTCTCGGATCTGCTGAGCTGGGTGCAACTGACCGGCCATGCCCGCGCCATGCCGCCCGCGCTGTCGGGAGGAGAGCGCCAGCGCGCCGCCCTGGCGCGCGCGGTGGTGCTGTCGCCGGATCTGATCATCGCGGACGAACCGACGGGAAACCTGGACTGGGACATGTCCATGCGGCTGATGCAATTGCTGATCGAGTTGAACCGCTCGGGCAAGTCGGTGCTGTTCGCGACCCATGACCTGAACCTGATCCGCGCGGCCAAGCAGCAGGTGCAGGCGCGGGTGCTGCGCATCGTGGGCAAGAAGCTGCAACTGGCGGGGGCAGACCTGTGAGGAAAGTCGATCTGAAATCCCTGGACCTGGCGGCTCTGTGGCGGGGCCTGACCAAGCCCGACAATTCCGCCGCCGACCGGGTGGTGCCGCCGACCGGCTTTACCGCGCAACTGACGCTGTTTTCCGCCGGAGCGATGGGTTTTCTGGCGGTCTTCGCGTTGGCCCTGGCGCTGGCGACGGGGCGGCTGGCCGAACGCTGGTCCAGCGAACTGGCGCAGACCGTGACCGTGCGCGTCTCGGCCCCGGTGGACCAGTTGGATGACCAGACCGCCACGGTGATGGAGGTGCTGCAAACCACCCCCGGCATCGCCCAGGCAAGGCTTCTGCCCGAGGACGACGTGGAAAAGCTGCTGGAACCCTGGTTCGGCCCCGATGTCCCGGTCGAGGCGCTGCCGGTGCCGCGCCTGATCGAGGTGACCGAGGGCGCCGAGGGTTTCGACGCCGAGGCGCTGCGCCTGCGTCTTCAGGGCGAGGCGCCCGGAGCGGTGCTGGACGATCACACCCGCTGGCGCCAGCCTCTGGTCAGCGCGGCGAACCGGCTGCGGGCCTTGGGGCTGATCTCGCTTCTGCTGATCGCGGCGACGGCGGGGGCGATGATCACGCTGGCCGCCCGCGCGGCGCTGGCGGCGAACGACCAGGTTATCCGCGTGCTACGCCTGATCGGGGCGCGCGACATCACCATCGCGACGGCCTTCGTGCGCCGCTTCACCCGCCGCGCGGCGCTGGGTGCGGGTGCGGGCACGGTGCTGGGGGTGCTGGCGGTCTGGTCGCTGCCCGCGATGGATCAGGCCGGAGGCTTTCTGACGGGCCTCGGTTTCCAGGGCTGGGGCTGGCTCTGGCCGGTGCTGGTGCCGGTCGCGGCGGCGCTGATCGGTTTCTTCGCGACCCGCTGGGCGGCGCTGAAGATGCTGCGAGAGGTGCGCTGATGGACATCCGTTACCGGCCCGGAGCGGCGGGGGTGCTGGCCTGGCTAAGGACCGGGCTTTACTATGTCTATATCTCGCTCGCCACGCTGGTGCTGGGGGTGCTGGGCCTGCCCCTGGGCCTGCACGGCCGGGCGGCGGCGAACAAGGTCGCCACTATCTGGCTGGGCCAGATGCTGGGCGCCGCCCGCGTGATCCTGGGCGTCAGGGTCGAATATCGCGGCACGCCGCCGGCGGGAGACATCTTGATCGCCTCGAAGCATCAAAGCTTTCTGGACATCCTGGCCCTGTCCCACGCCTGCCCGCGCCGCACGTTCGTGATGAAGCGCCAGTTGCTGAACGTGCCGATCATGGGCTGGTTCGCCCGCCGCGTCGGTTGCATCCCGATCGACCGCGCCAAGGGCAAGGACGCGCTGCGCCAGATCCTGACCGAGATCCAGGCGGCGCAGGCCAGCCCCGAGGGCCTCGGCCAGTTGATCGTCTACCCCGAGGGCACCCGCACGCCGCCGGGCCAGGGCCTGCCCTACAAGCCCGGCGTCGCCCTGATGCAGCGCGCGACCGGCCTCGCCATCGTGCCGGTGGCGGTGAACTGCGGCCTGTTCTGGCCCAAGCGCGGCTTTCCGATCCGAAGCGGCACGGCGGTGGTCGAGTTCCTGCCCGCGATCCCGCCCGGCCAGCGCGTCGAGCCGCTGCTGGCGACCTTGACCGAGCAGATCGAGCCGGCCAGCCTGCGCCTGTTCCAGCTTGCCGGAGGTGCGGATGCGCTGGCTGACCGCGACTGACCTGCCGGCGATCTATGGCACCCCGGCCGCCCCGTCGCTGCGCAAGGTGGCCGATCATGTGACCCCGGACTATGCCCGTCTGCTGGCGGCGTCGCGCTTTTGCGTGCTGGCCACGGTCGGGCCGCGCGGCGTCGATGCCAGCCCGCGCGGCGACGACGGCCCGGTGGCGCTGCTGCTGGATCCCAGGCATGTCGCCCTGCCCGACTGGAAGGGCAACGAGCGCATCGATTCCATCCGCAATATCCTGGCCGACGGCCGCGCCAGCCTGATGTTCGTGATCCGCGGCTCGGGCCAGGTGCTGCGGCTGCGGGGCGCGGCGCGGGTGACCGACGATGCCGAGTTACGCGCCGCCTTCGACCGCGACGGAAAAAAGCCGCGCACGGTCATTGTGTTGCAGGTCGCCGAGGCTTACTTCCAATGCGCGCGCGCCGTGATGCGGGCCGGGCTGTGGACCGGCGCGGATGACAGCGCGGGCCTGCCCAGTCCGGGACAGATCCTTGCGGCCCTTACCTCGGACGAGGTGGGCGGCCAGACTTATGACGCCGAATGGCCGGAACGCGCCCGCCGCAGCCTGTGGTAGCCCCGAGCCCGGCCCCAAGCGAAAGTGGGCGGCATGACCGCGATCATCGACATCGACCACCTCTCGAAACGCTATGACAGCGGCACCTTCGCGCTGAACGACGTGTCCCTGCGGATCGACGAGGGCGAGATCCTGGCGCTGCTGGGCCCGAACGGCGCCGGCAAGACCACGCTGATCTCGATCATCTGCGGGCTGGTGCGGCCGACCGGCGGCACGGTGCGCGTCGGCGGCCACGACATCCGCAGCGACTGGCGGGCCGCCCGCAAGCTGATCGGCCTGGTGCCGCAGGAAATCGCGCTGGAACCCTTTGAAAAGGTGATCGACTGCGTGCGCTTCACCCGCGGGCTTTACGGCGCCCCCCCGGACGAGCCCTATCTGGAAAGCCTGCTGAAAAGCTTGGCCTTGTGGGACAAGCGCGAGGCCCGCACGCGCGAGCTTTCGGGCGGCATGAAGCGGCGGGTGCTGATCGCCAAGGCGCTGGCGCACCGGCCCAAGGTGCTGTTTCTGGATGAGCCCACCGCCGGCGTGGACGTGGCCCTGCGCCGCGAGATGTGGCAGGTGGTGCGCGAATTGCGTGCCCAGGGCGTGACCGTGATCCTGACCACGCATTACCTGGAAGAGGCCGAGGACATGGCCGACCGTATCGGTGTCATCGACCGGGGCCGGTTGCTCTTGGTCCAGTCCAAGGCCGAACTGATGGGCGAATTCGGCCGCAAGCACCTGACCGTCTCTCTGTCCCGGCCGCTGGCCGAACTGCCGCCGGAACTGGCGGGTCGGGGGCTTGAGGTGGCGGCCGACGGCATGGCGGTGACCTATAGCTATGACGCATCGGCCGAGCGCGGCGGCGTCGTCCGTCTGCTGGCCGAGATGGCGATCCACGGCATCGCCGTGCGCGATGTCTCGACCAAGCAGAGCAGCCTGGAGGATATCTTCATGTCGCTGGTCGGCGACCGGCAAGGGGAAAGTGCATGAACTGGCGTTCTGTCCGCGCGATCTACGGCCACGAGATGGCGCGCTTCTTTCGAACCATCTGGCAAAGCCTCGCCTCGCCCGTCCTGTCCACGGTGCTGTATTTCGTGGTCTTCGGCGCGGCCATCGGCGGCCGCATCCAATCGGTCGAGGGCATCGGCTACGGCGCCTTCATCGTGCCGGGCCTGATGATGCTGACCGTGTTGCAGCAATCGGTCAGCAACGCCAGCTTCGCCATCTTTTTCCCGAAATTCTCGGGCACGATCTACGAATTCCTGGTCGCGCCCGCCGGCTGGATCGAGGTCGTGCTGGGCTTTGTCGGCGCCGCCGCCAGCAAGGCGGTGCTGATCGCGCTGGTGATCCTGCTGACCAGCTTCTGGTTCAACGGCGTCCATATCGCGCATCCGTTCTGGATGCTGGCATTCCTGACCATGACCGCGCTGGCATTCTCGCTGCTGGGTTTCATCATCGGGCTTTGGGCCAAGAACTTCGAGCAGTTGCAGATCGTGCCGATGATGGTGATCACGCCGCTGGTGTTTCTGGGCGGCGCCTTCTACTCGGCCTCGATGCTGCCGCCGTTCTGGGAAAGCGTCGCCAAGCTGAACCCGGTGCTTTACCTGATCTCGGGCTTTCGCTGGAGCTTTTTCGATTTCGCCGACGTGCCGGTCGGGATGTCGCTGATCGCGGTCGGGTTGATGACGCTGATCTGCCTGGGGGTGATCCGCTGGATATTCGCGACGGGGTGGCGGTTGAGGGAGTGAGGGGTTTGGATGTCCACGGCCTACCTAATCGCAGCATCTCTGCGAAAGCTGGATTATTCCCGCCCCTTTCATGTCGCGGGTCAGGGTGAGCAGGGCGTTCCGGCGCGTGCCATGCGTCCGGCGTAATGTCCCAGCGCGCTGCCCTGCTGTTCCAGCCAGCGGTTGGCGGCCTGCCGTCCCTCGGCTCGGACGTGGTGATCGTATTCGAGGCGCATTTTGGACGTTTCTGCCGAAATCGAGCAGTCGCGACCCGCTTGGCTTTGCCCTTGCTCCTTTCCGCCGGCGGCCCCACCCAAAGAAATGCCGCCGTGGTCAGAATGATCCGTATGTCGTCTCTTTTCGGCCTGTCCGCCCTTACCGGCACAACCGCGTCTGCGGGTCCAGTCTGACATATTCGCGGGCGCTGATCCTGTGCATCTTCAGCGAGCGGTTCCAGCCGCCCAGCCATTTCTGCCGGATGCCGCCCCGGTAATAATTTCCCATGATCTCATCGACCAGAGGCGGGATGATGCTGGTGCCCGGAATCCGGGGCGCGTGAAAGCCCACCGTGGCCTTCGGTCCCAGACAGGCATTGGGCAGCGTGATATAAATCGTGCAGGCCGAGCGGCAATAGCCCCGCACCTCGACCGGGTGGCCGCTGCGCTGCAATTCGTTGCGGTAATTCACCGCCTCCATCACATTGCCGCCCTTGTTGTTCAGGATCACGACGGGTTTGCCGCGCCCCTGCGCCTGGGCGCCCGGCGCGGCCAGTATCGTCAGGCACAGGATCAGGCCGGCAAGTCGAAGGGGGCGGGTCATTGCGGTTCTCGCTTGGGATGGTCTGGGATGTTCTTAGCGCAGGAACGCGCGGCGCCAAATGACGTTCCGGCGAGCAGCGCCTGGGGCCGCCTTTCCGCTTAACAAGTGCCGCGCTTGGCCCTATATGCCGGCCATGAGCCAGAACCCGCCCCTGTTGCGCCCCGATCTAGCCCCCAGCCCGATCTTCGACACCACTCGAAGGGCAGGGCAACCGACCATCGGCATGGTCAGCCTTGGCTGTCCCAAGGCGCTGGTCGACAGCGAACGCATCCTGACCCGCCTGCGGGCCGAAGGCTATGCCATCAGCCCCGATTACAAGGGCGCCGGCGCGGTGATCGTGAACACATGCGGTTTCCTGGATTCTGCCAAGGCGGAAAGCCTGCACGCCATAGGCGAGGCGCTGTCGGAAAACGGCAAGGTGATCGTCACCGGCTGCCTGGGGGCGGAACCCGAATACATCACCGGCGCGCATCCCAGCGTGCTGGCGGTGACCGGGCCGCAGCAATATGAACAGGTGCTGGACGCGGTGCATTCGGCGGTGCCGCCCAGCCCGGACCCGTTCGTGGACCTGCTGCCGGCAAGCGGCGTCAAGCTGACCCCGCGCCATTACAGCTATCTGAAGATTTCCGAGGGCTGCAACCACGCCTGCAAGTTCTGCATCATCCCCGACATGCGCGGCAAGCTGGTGTCGCGCCCCGCCCATGCCGTGATGCGTGAGGCCGAAAAGCTGGTCGAGGCCGGGGTGCGCGAACTGCTGGTGATCAGTCAGGATACCTCGGCCTATGGGCTGGATCGGAAATATGCCACCGAACGCGGTCACCGCGCCCATATCACCGACCTGGCCCGCGATCTGGGCGGTTTGGGCGCCTGGGTGCGGCTGCATTACGTCTATCCCTATCCGCATGTGCGCGACCTGATCCCGCTGATGGCCGAGGGGCTGGTCCTGCCCTATCTGGATATCCCCTTCCAGCACGCCCACCCCGATACCCTGAAACGCATGGCCCGCCCGGCGGCGGCGGCCCGGACGCTGGACGAAATCGCGGCCTGGCGTGCGGCCTGCCCGGACATCACCCTGCGTTCCACCTTCATCGTAGGCTATCCGGGCGAGACCGAGGCAGAATTCCAGACCCTGCTGGACTGGCTCGATGAGGCGCAGCTGGATCGCGTCGGCTGCTTCCAATATGAAAACGTCAAGGGCGCGCGGGCGAATCTGCTGCCCGATCATGTCGCGGATGAGGTGAAGCAGGACCGCTGGAACCGCTTCATGGAAAAGGCGCAGGCGATCTCCGAGGCGAAACTGGCCGCCAAGGTCGGACGCCGCCTGGATGTGATCGTGGATTCGGTGGACCAGGACGGCGCCACCTGCCGCACCAAGGCCGACGCGCCCGAGATTGACGGCAACCTTTTCATCGACGAGGGTTTCGAGGCCCTGACCCCCGGCGATATTGTGACGGTGACGGTGGACGAGGCGGGGGAATACGACCTTTGGGGGCGGTTGGGCTAGGCCGCCCGCCCTTCGGCTGGCCGCAGGGGTTGTTCCAGCTTGACAGGGATATCGCCCCCGCTGGAAGCTCCTGCCGGTTATGTCATGATTTTGCGAGGTAGGGATGCGCGCTGGACTGGTGATCGCCAGCCTTTTGATCGTGACCGCATTGGGCGGTTGCTGGAAAGCTGCCGCGCCGCTGATGCCGGAAGCAGCGAAGGATCCGATCCCCGTCGCCGCCCAAAGCTATCGCACCACCACGGGCTTGACCTATACGCTTTTGGCGCGGAGCGGGAATGATCTGACCGTGCGGGTCAGATCCGCCGGAATCGCCTCGGGGCCGTTCAAAGGCGAGCCAAGCTCGAATGTGAACACCTATTCGGCGGATCTCATCCATGCGGCCAAGGCCGGAGAGCAGGTCTATCTGCTGCAAATCCAGGCGCAGCCGAAATGGGGGGACACGGAATACGGGGTGATCAAGATCAGGCGGGATGGCGTCATCCTGGCCTATGAGCTTCTTTGTGAGGGTGCGGCCGCCAGATCGCGCGGCACGAAAAAGGACCAGAGCGGCAATTGCGTTTTCTCAAGCTACAATTCCATGAAAGAGAACGCGAATAACCCGCGCCTGTGGAAGCAGATGGCGGTCCTGACGCCTGTGCGTTAGTCTAGGCGCGGCAGGGCGGGCCGGAACCCCGCCGGAAAACCCGGCCTTCCCCTGACTGCCGCTCTGGCTTAAGCAGGAGCGGAAGCACACGGCAAAGGCGAAGCGCATGAACTGGGATCCCGAAGGCAAGCCGCGCAAACCGGATTTCCTGGGGATCGGCGCGCAGAAGGCCGGCACGACTTGGCTGTCGCAGATGCTGTCCCAGCACCCCGAGATCTGGACCCCGCCCTTCAAGGAGGTCCAGTTCTTCAACCACCGCTTCAACGAAGAGCATCGCGCCTGGCTGCCATGGCATTACAAGCGCGGCCGCCAGAACATCGAGAAACGCTTCGCCCTTCGCGGCGAAGAGGTGCCGCCCGCGATGACCGCCTATCTGGACCGCATCACGCGCGAGCCGATGTTCACCAACCATTGGTATAAGCAGGTCTTCGCCCCCGCGCCGCGGGGCACGCGCAGCATCGACATCACCCCGGAATATTCCACGCTGCCCGAGGAGGGCGTCGATTTCGTCGCGAAATTCCTGCCGGATGCGAAGTTCATCTATATCATCCGCCACCCGGTGGACCGCGCCATCTCGCAGCTCAAGATGAACCTGACGCGCAAGGGCCGCAGCCCTCAATCGGTCGAGGACTGGCTGCGCGAGATCGAGGATCCGGTCCTGACCGACCGTGGCGATTACCAGACCTATGTGCCGCGCTGGAATGCCCGCTTCGGCCCGGATCGCATGCTTTATCTGCCCTTCGGCATGATCGGGCGCGACCCGCTGGCCTTTCTGCGCCGGGTCGAGGGTTTCCTGGGCCTGACCCCCTTCGCCTATCGCGACATGTCGAAAAAGGTTTTCGCCTCGGCCAAGGGGCTTTCCGTCCCCGACAAGGCCCGCGCCGCGCTGCGCGCCAAGCTGGAACCGCAGTTCGCCTTCCTGGACGATACTTTCGGCAAAAGCTTCACCGCGCAGTTTCGCTAAGCCGGGTGTTTCCCTTTGCCTGCGTCTGGACTACATATCCGGGCCAAACAGGGATTCAGCAGACGGGAACAGCGCATGGCCTCCTACCAGTATGTCTATCACATGGACGGGGTGTCCAAGACCTATCCGGGCGGTAAGAAAACCTTTGAGAACATCCGCCTGAACTTCCTGCCCGGCGTCAAGATCGGTGTCGTCGGCGTCAACGGCGCGGGTAAGTCGACGCTTCTGCGCATCATGGCCGGCATCGACAAGGATTTCACCGGGGATGCCTGGGCCGCCAAGGGCGCGACCGTGGGCTATCTGCCGCAAGAGCCGCAGCTTGACCCGGCGCTGAACGTGCGCGGCAACGTCATGGAAGGGGTCAAGGCCAAGCAGGCCAAGCTGGACCGCTATAACGAACTGGCGATGAACTACTCGGATGAGACCGCCGACGAGATGGCGAAGCTTCAGGACGAGATCGACGCCGAGAACCTTTGGGATCTGGACAGCCAGATCGACGTGGCCATGGAGGCCCTGCGCTGCCCGGCCGACGATGCCGATGTCGAAAGCCTGTCGGGTGGCGAGCGTCGCCGCGTGGCGCTGTGCAAGCTGCTGCTGGAAGCGCCCGACATGCTGCTTTTGGACGAACCGACCAACCACCTGGATGCCGAAACCATCGCCTGGTTGCAAAAGCATCTGATTGAATATCCCGGCACCATTCTGTGCGTTACCCACGACCGCTATTTCCTGGACGACATCACCGGCTGGATCCTGGAACTGGATCGCGGCCGGGGTATCCCCTATGAGGGCAATTACTCGGCCTGGTTGGAGCAAAAGGCCAAGCGGCTGGAACAAGAGGCGCGCGAGGACAAGGCCAAGCAGAAGACGCTTGAACGCGAATTGGAATGGATCCGCGCCGGCGCCAAGGCGCGGCAGGCCAAGCAGAAGGGCCGGATCAACGCCTATAACGAATTGGCCGGCCAGTCCGAGCGCGAAAAGTTGTCGAACGCCCAGATCATCATCCCGAATGGCGAGCGGCTGGGCAACAAGGTGATCGAGGTCTCGGGTCTGAAAAAGGCCATGGGCGACAAACTTCTGGTCGAGGATCTGACGTTCAGCCTGCCGCCGGGCGGTATCGTCGGCGTGATCGGCCCGAACGGCGCCGGCAAATCGACGCTGTTCAAGATGCTGACCGGCAATGAGGCGCCGGACGCGGGCGAAATCAGCTATGGCGACACGGTGAAACTGTCCTTCGTCGATCAATCCCGCGACGCGCTGAACCCGAATGCGACGGTTTGGGAGGAAATCTCGGGCGGGGCCGAGCAGATCGTGCTGGGCGACGCGACGATGAACAGCCGCGCCTATGCCTCGGCCTTTAACTTCAAGGGCGGTGATCAGCAGAAAAAGGTGGGGCTGCTGTCGGGCGGCGAACGCAACCGCGTTCACATGGCCAAGCTGCTGAAATCCGGTGGCAACGTGCTGCTGCTGGACGAACCGACCAACGACCTGGATGTGGAGACCTTGCAGGCGCTGGAAGCCGCGCTTGAGGATTTCGCCGGCTGCGCGGTGATCATCTCGCACGACCGTTTCTTCCTGGACCGGCTTTGCACGCATATCCTGGCCTTTGAAGGCGACGCCCATGTCGAATGGTTCGAGGGCAACTTCGAGGATTACGAGGCCGACAAGGTGCGCCGCCTGGGAGCGGATTCCATTGAGCCGAAGCGGGTGAAGTATAAGAAGTTCACGCGGTAGACGGTCAGAACGCTAACTTTGCGGGCATTATCTCATCCAACCTTTTGAGCTTAAGGTTGGGTGAAATTCTTCGTATTCAAATTGGCGTTGTCGAGATGGTAATTGAGAGTGGTCGAGGATATTCGTCGTAAATTTAAGGAATTTTTACGCTCGCGCACGAGTGGACGATGTATGTATACCCCTCCTGGCGGTCAGTCTTGTAGCGGCAAGGCGATAGACTCCCATTCTGTGCAGGGGAAAGGTCCGCTTTCTTCAATAGCTGAAAATGGGCATGTCTATGCGATTCAAAACGGTGTGGTCGATGGCTTGCCAGAGGGGCGGGTTGTTGATTTCAAGCGCATCGGTGTAAGGAAAGCTTCGGTGTTTCCGGGGTTTTGCAAAAGGCACGACTCTGAGCTGTTCAAGCTCGCTGAGCAGGAGAGCTTCGACTTCGACGAGAAAATTGTCTGCATGCTGCTATATAGGACAATTTGCCGTGAAATCGTAGCTGCGCGGGCGAATCTTAAATATGCTAAATATATCGGGATGCATGATAGAGGTGGGATTGCGGCCTACCAAATATATATGCGCTGGAAGGAGGTTTACGAACAGCATATATGGGGGCAACGAGCCGGAAATTTTGGGGCCGTTTGCTTCGAGCTTGCTCGGCCAGCGCCCTTCTGTGCGTCAGTTTGTTTCTCACCTCTTGCTACACCGAATGGAGTTCCGCTTTATATTCCAGTCTCGCCGCCTTTTCTGGGATTGTTTTGTGGAAAGTTTGGGGGAAAGAATTTACTCGTTTTGGGAGGTTTTTCTGATATCTTTGGGGCTAGAAATGCTTTCCTGCGAGAAGTTGTTGAAGCTTCCCAAGACAGAATCGGGGATATCGCTCTTAAATTATCACTTGAGGCAGGTGAAAATGTCTACTTTTCTCCTAAGTGGTGGGAAGGATTGAAAGATTCAGACAAGTCCCATCTAAAGTCTGTTTTTCTGTCCACTACCCCCTGGGGATCTTTCTATGACCGTGCAGTCGCGCGTCATCCGCTTAACCTCTTGGCTATCCTCGCAATCCGTCGGTTTGGGGTCGGGGTCGATAGTATATAACACTAACATCAAGCCTTCTCCTGCCGCAACGGCTTGAACTCCGTCTTGTGCGACGCCTCCCGCAGGGGGTCAGCTCCACCGCGCGTTCCTTGGCGGTCATGTCTCGGGCCAGGGGGCGGCGCTACGGATCAGGCCCACCGCCGGAAATCGCGCGGGCATCGGCGGGAAATCGACCTTACC
>NZ_JASGGO010000035.1:0-35613 GCF_047605025.1 Paracoccus sp. (in: a-proteobacteria)
ACGCACTCATGCCATGGAATTACAAACCCTGAACGGCCTCAACTCCGCGCTTACTAATATCCGCAGGACCCTTGCTTATCTCAGGGCTCTTTGGACCGTTATCAGCAGTCCTATCCTGAACATCATCGCCGCTGATGCCCAGAGATTCACCAGGCGATCACCGCATGAGGGCATTGTTCAGGGCTGACGATTTAGTCGTCAGGAAATATCTATATACTAGAAATAGAAAACCCCGGTGCCTAACCGGGGTTTTATTAATTAATTCATATGGTTGGAGCTAACCCCAACCTTTGCCGGCCTCAGTAGCCGGTCATGCAGGACGAAACCATTTCCCATTACCTGAATGATATTGCCAGCGACCGTGCCGGGGACGGGGGCCTCGAACATGGCCTCATGTTGCTGCGGATCGAAACGCTCACCTATGGATGGCGTGATCACCTGGATGCCATGTTTGGTAAATACGCTGTTCAACTCGCGCAGGGTCAGTTCCACCCCTTCGATCAGCGCGGCAGAAACGGCCATCTGCTCCTCGTTCGCCGTCTCCAGCGCCCGCGATAGCGCGTCGTGCACCGGCAGAAGATCGCGGGCCAGCCGGGTGCCGCCATATTGCTCAGCCTCACGGCGCTCTTTATCAGCGCGTTTGCGGGCATTTTCGGCATCCGCCAGGGCACGCATGAAGCGGTCGCGGAAACTATCCCGTTCGGCGATCAGCGCCTCGATTTCAGCGTCGGCGCCTATGGCATCCGCCTCGGCCAGAGCTTCCTCAAGCGGGCTGCCGTTCGGGTTCTCGTTCGTCATGTCCTTATCCTTTCCGGCCAGCGATCATCCGGCCGACGAGCTGGGCTGTATAATCCACGATTGGCACGATCCTTCCGTAATTCAGCCGTGTCGGGCCGATGATGCCGACCGCGCCAACAATTTTTCGATCCGCATTCATATAGGGTGAAACCACCAGAGAGGAACCGGAAAGTGAAAAAAGCTTGTTCTCCGAGCCAATGAAAATCCGCACACCTTCGCCCTGCTCGGCCAGGGACAGGAATTCGGCGATGTCGCGCTTGCGCTCCAGGTCGTCGAATAGGCTGCGGATACGGTCTATATCGGCAAGCTGGTTCTCCAGCAGGTTGGCGCGTCCGCGCACGATCAGCCGTGCATCTGCGCCGTCGCCGTCCCACATCGCCAGGCCCGCCGCGATCAACTCGGCCGCGACCAGGTCAAGCTGCGTCCGGCTGGCCTCGATCTGACGCGAAATCCCGCGCTGTAGATCGGCCAATGTCCGTCCCTCGGCGAAAGCATTCAGGAAATTCGCCGCCTCGCGCATGGAACTCGCCGTATGGCCGGCCGGGGGGGTGAAGACCCGGTTTTCGACCCGGCCATCGGCAAAGACCAGCACCACCAGCGCCCGGTCCGGCCCCAGGCCCACGAACTCGATATGCCGCAAGGGCGCTTCCTGCTTGGGCATCAGCACCAGAGAGGCGCCATGGGTCAGCGCCGACAGCGCCGTGCTGACCCGGTCCAGCATCGCGCCCGTGTCACCATTATTGTCCTTGCCCAGCGTTTCCTCGATCATCTCGCGATCACTGGCTGATACGGGGCCGGCTTCCATCAGCCCGTCCACGAACAGCCGCAGTCCCAATTGTGTCGGCATCCGCCCGGCCGAGACATGCGGATGGTCCAGCAGTCCCAGATATTCCAGGTCCTGCATCACGTTGCGGATCGTGGCCGCGCTGATCCTTTCGGTCATCTCGCGCGTCAGCGTGCGCGAGCCGACGGGTTCGCCCGTGGTCAGATAGGCTTCGACCACCCGCCGAAACACCTCGCGGGAGCGGTCGTTCAGGTCGGTGAGCAGGGTGGTTTCAGGCATTGGCAACTGGCTTTGGCGTTCACGGGTTGCGGTCAGGGGTCTTGCACCTGTATTTGAACGTCAAAACCCCCGAAAGGAATGACAGATGCGCCCCTCTGGCAGGAATTTAAGTGATATGCGCCCGATTTCAATCGAAACGGGTGTGATGCGCCATGCCGAGGGCTCTTGCCTGATCTCTTGCGGCGATACCAAGGTGCTCTGCTCGGCCACGATCGAGGAAAAGGCGCCGCCCTTCCTCAAGGGCTCCGGCCAGGGCTGGGTCACGGCGGAATACGGCATGCTGCCGCGCGCCACCAATTCGCGCAACCGGCGTGAGGCGGCGGCGGGCAAGCAAAGCGGTCGCACCCAGGAAATCCAGCGCCTGATCGGCCGCGCCCTGCGCGCCGGCGTGGACCGGCGTGCCCTGGGCGAACGTCAGATCGTCATCGACTGCGACGTGATTCAGGCTGATGGCGGCACCCGTTGCGCCTCGATCACCGGCGGCTGGGTCGCGCTGCGGCTGGCCGTCAACAAGCTGTTGAAAGCCGGGATCATCGCCAGCGACCCGATCATGGATCATGTCGCGGCCGTCTCCTGTGGGATCTATGCCGGACAGGCCGTGCTGGATCTGGACTATGCCGAAGACAGCGAGGCCGGCACCGACGGCAACTTCATCCTTACCGGCGCCGGCCGCCTGATCGAGGTGCAGATGTCCGCCGAGGGCGCGACCTTCTCGCGCGACCAGATGAACCAGCTTCTGGACTTGGCCGAGGCGGGGATCGCCGAACTTGTCCGCGCCCAGAAAGCCGCCACCCTATGAGAAAGCTGACCGAGAAGAAGATCCTTATCGCCACCCATAACAAGGGCAAGCTTCAGGAATTCCGCGCTCTGATGGCACCCTTCGGCATCCAGGTTACCTCGGCCGGCGAGATGGGTCTTTCCGAACCCGCCGAGACCGAGGACAGCTTCGTCGGCAATGCCCGCATCAAGGCCCGCGCGGCGATGCGGGCGACCGGCCTGCCGGTCCTGGCCGATGACAGCGGCATCACTGTCGACGGACTCGACGGCGCGCCCGGCGTTTATACAGCCGACTGGGCCGAGACCCCGAACGGCCGCGATTTCATGCAGGCGATGACCCGGACCTGGAATCAACTCGACGCCCGCAATGTGCCGCTGCCTCGCACGGCCCAGTTCCGCGCCACGCTGCTGTTGCTTTGGCCCGATGACCATGAAGAGATTTTCGAAGGCATCGCGCCGGGGCATCTGGTCTGGCCGCCGCGTGGCGTTCAGGGCCATGGCTATGACCCGATCTTCGTCCCCGAGGGCCATGACCGGACCTTTGCCGAGATGACGGCCGACGAAAAGAACGCCATCAGCCACCGTGCCGATGCCTTCCGCAAGTTGGAGGCGGTCCTTGCATAGGATCTCGTCCGGCTCGCCCTTCGAGCGCAGCTTCGGCTACAGCCGGGCGGTGGTGAAAGGCCCCTGGTGCTTCGTTTCGGGCACCACGGGCTATGACTATGCCCGCATGTCCATGCCCGAGGATCCGGCGGACCAGGCCCGCAACGCCTTCGCCACCATCTTCGCGACGCTGGAAAAGGCGGGCTTTGCCCCCTCGGACATCGTGCGGGTGCAATACACCATCACCGACATTGCCTTTCTGGATCAGATCGTGCCCGTTCTGGGTCAGGCGATGAAGGATGTGCTACCTGCGGCCACCATGGTTGTCGCCGGGCTGATCAGACCCGAAATGAAGATCGAGATAGAAGTCACCGCGCTCAAGGAATGATGTTGGACCACGCCTTTGCCCCCGCCGGCACCGTGCCGCTTGCCGATGACTGGCGGGCAGGGGGGTTTGCCCTTTACGTCCATTGGCCGTTCTGCGCCGCGAAATGTCCCTATTGCGATTTCAACAGCCATGTCGCGGCCAGCATTGACCAGCCCCGCTGGCTGACCGCCTATCGCGCCGAAATCGCGCGCCTGGCCGCCGAAACGCCTGGCCGCGTGCTGAACAGCATCTTCTTCGGCGGCGGTACGCCCAGCCTGATGGCGCCCGAGACGGTGGCCGGCGTGATCGAATCGGCTCGCGGCGCCTGGCCCTTCGCCAATGACATCGAGATCACGCTGGAGGCCAACCCCACCAGTGTCGAGATGGGCCGCTTCCGCGCCTTCGCGGATGGCGGCGTCAATCGCGTCTCGATGGGGGTTCAGGCGCTGAACGACGACGACCTGCGCCGGTTGGGGCGGATGCACTCGGCAGCCGAGGCCCGCGCCGCCTTCGACATCGCCCGTGACTGCTTCGCGCGCGTCAGCTTCGATCTGATCTATGCCCGCCAGGATCAGGATCGCGCACATTGGCGGCGCGAATTGGGACAGGCGCTGGCCATGGCCGTGGATCACCTCTCGGCCTATCAGCTTACCATCGAGCCGGGCACGGCCTTCGGCGCCCGCCACGCCAAAGGGGGCCTCAGGGGCCTGCCCGATGACGATCTGTCGGCCGACATGTATCTGGACACGCAAGAGATCTGTGCCGCGGCGGGAATGCCGACCTATGAGATTTCGAACCACGCCCGTCCCGGCGCGGAAAGCCTGCATAATCTGGTCTACTGGCGGCAAGGCGATTGGGCCGCGATCGGGCCGGGGGCGCATGGCCGCCTGACCCTGCCCGCCGCTCGCTGGGCGACCGAGGCGCATCGCGCGCCCGGCGAATGGCTCGCGGCGGTCGAATCGCATGGCTCGGGCGAAAGCCTGCGCGAGGCGCTGACGCTTTCGGACCGGGCGCTGGAGTACCTGCTGATGTCGATGCGTCTGACCGAGGGGATGCAGGTCTCGCGCTATCAGGCGCATGGTCCCGCGCTGCCGCAGGATCGCATCCACGATCTGATCGGGCTGGGCCTGGTCCAGGCGCAAGGCGACCGGCTGGCCGCCACCGCGCAGGGCAGGCCGGTCCTGAACGCGATCCTGCGCGAATTGGCGGATTAGGATGCGGATCCTGCTTTACCTCATTGGCTGGCTGTTCCTGGCTCTGGGGGTGATCGGGGCCTTCCTGCCGGTCATCCCGACCGTGCCCTTCCTCTTGGTCTCGGTCTGGGCCTTCGCGCGCTCCAGCCCGCGCCTGGGCGCGCGCATCAGCCGCCATCCCGTGTTCGGCCCGCCGTTGCGGCGCTGGCGCAAGCAGGGGATTGTCAGCCGTCGCGCCAAGATCCTCGCGACCGGCATGATGACGGTCGGGGTGGCCTCGTCGCTTTGGCTGGGCCTCAGCCCCGGCATCGTCGCGCTCCAGGCCCTGGCCTGCGGCACAGTCGCGATCTGGCTCATCTCTCGTCCCGAGGCTTGATCGCCCGTGCATTCCCTTGCGATGGCCCTATGATGACATCCAGACCGCATGCAAGGAGTAGCCAAAGATGAGAACCCGCGCCGCCGTCGCCCTTGAGGCCGGAAAGCCGCTTGAGGTCATGGAGGTCAACCTGGAAGGCCCGAAGGCCGGCGAGGTCATGATCGAGGTCAAGGCCACCGGCATCTGCCATACCGACGACTTCACCCGCTCGGGCGCGGATCCCGAGGGGCTTTTCCCCGCCATCCTGGGGCATGAGGGCGCGGGCGTGGTGGTCGAGGTCGGCCCCGGCGTGACCACGGTGAAACCGGGCGATCACGTCATCCCGCTTTACACCCCCGAATGCCGGCAATGTGCCTCTTGCCTCTCGGGCAAGACCAACCTCTGCACCGCGATCCGCGCGACGCAAGGCCAGGGCCTGATGCCAGACGGGACCAGCCGTTTCTCGATGCTGGATGGCACGCCGATCCACCATTACATGGGCTGCTCGACCTTCTCGAACTACACCGTCCTGCCCGAGATCGCGGTGGCCAAGGTCCGCGAGGATGCGCCCTTCGACAAGATCTGCTATATCGGCTGCGGCGTCACCACCGGCATCGGCGCGGTGATCAACACGGCCAAGGTCGAGATTGGCGCCAAGGCGGTCGTCTTCGGCCTGGGCGGGATCGGGCTGAACGTGATCCAGGGCCTGCGCCTGGCCGGGGCCGACATGATCATCGGCGTCGATCTCAATAATGAGAAAAAGGCCATGGCCCAGCATTTCGGCATGACCCATTTCCTGAATCCCGCCGAGATCGACGGCTCGGTCGTGCAAGAGATCGTCAACCTGACCAAAACCCCCTTCGACCAGATCGGCGGCGCGGATTACAGCTTCGACGCGACAGGCAGCACCAAGGTCATGCGCGATGCGCTGGAATGCACCCATCGCGGCTGGGGCCAGTCGATCATCATCGGCGTCGCGGCGGCGGGCGCGGAAATCAGCACGCGTCCTTTCCAGCTCGTCACCGGCCGGATCTGGAAAGGCACGGCTTTCGGCGGTGCGCGCGGCCGCACGGATGTTCCAAAGATCGTCGACTGGTATATGGACGGCAAGATCGAGATCGACCCGATGATCACCCACACCATGGGCCTCGACGACATCAACAAGGGCTTCGACCTGATGCATTCGGGCGAGTCGATCCGCTCGGTCGTCCTTTACTGATCGTAAAGCTCTGCTTAGGTAAAAGAACGGCGGGGACGGGCGACCGATCCCGCCGTCAACACGAAAGGACCGATCATGGCACAGCAGTTCCATCTGGACGACGAAGACGACGACGACCGCCCGCAAGAAGGCCAGAAGGACGAAGGGCTGGGCCTGCCGGAAGGCGACAAGATCGGGAAACTTTATTTCAAGTCGCGCACGGTGATCGTCGCCGGGCCGATCAACGACAAGCTGGCGCAGCGCACCGTCGCCCATCTTCTGGCCCTGGCCGAGGATAGCGACAAGCCGATCAACATGCTGATTTCCTCGCCCGGCGGGCATGTGGAATCGGGCGACATGATCCATGACGTGATCAAGTTCATCCGCCCCAAGGTCCGCACCATCGGTTCGGGCTGGGTCGCCTCGGCCGGCGCGCTGATCTTCGTCGCGGCGAAGAAAGAGAACCGCTTCTGCCTGCCCAATACCCGCTTCCTGATCCACCAGCCCTCTGGCGGGATCGGCGGCACCTCGTCCGACATGATGATCCAGGCCGAGCAGGTGCGGCTGATGCGCGACCGGCTGAACCAGATCTTCGCCGAGGCGACCGGCCAGACGCTGGAACGGATCGAGAAGGACACCCAGCGCGATTTCTGGCTGAACACCGCCGAGGCGCTGGATTACGGGCTTCTGGGCAAGGTGATCCGTTCGGCGGATGAGCTGAAATGACGGCTGGCGGGACTACGATCCGTCCCGCCGCGCCCGACGACCACGATGCGATCTGGGCGATCCTGGAACCTGTCTATCGCGCGGGCGAGACTTATTGCATCCCGCCCGACATCAGCCGGGACGATGCGCTGGCCGACTGGTTCGCCGCACCCTTCACTGCTTTCGTGGCCGAGACGGATGGCCGCATTCTGGGCATCAGCCATGTCGGGCGCAACCGGCCCGGCCCAGCCTCGCATGTGGCCAATGCCAGCTTCGCCACCCATCCCGATGCGCGGGGGCGGGGGGTTGCGCGGGCACTTGTCGGCCATGCCAAGGACTGGGCGCGGGCGCAGGGCTTTCGGGCGATGCAATTCAATTTCGTGGTTTCGACCAATGCGGATGCGGTCCATTCTTGGCGGAAAGCCGGCTTCGACATTGTTGGCCGCCTGCCTGGCGCGTTTCTGCATCCGCAACAGGGCTATGTGGATGCCCTGGTCATGTTCCACGATCTTACCGGAGAAAAGCCATGAGCCCTGCCTTCGAGATCCTTTCCGAGAACCGCAGTTTCGGCGGCACGCAGGGCGTCTATCGTCACAAGTCCCAGGCCACCGACACCGACATGACCTTCGCGGTCTATCTGCCGCCGCTGGCGCGGCGTCGCAAGGTGCCGGTGCTGTGGTATCTTTCGGGTCTGACCTGCACGCATGAGAATGCGATGACCAAGGCGGGCGCGCAGGAATGGGCCTCGGAATATGGCATTGCTCTGATCTTTCCCGACACCTCGCCGCGCGGCCAGGGGGTGGCGAATGACGATGCCTATGACCTGGGCCAGGGCGCCGGCTTCTATGTCGATGCGACCCAGGCGCCTTGGGCACCGCATTTCCGCATGTGGCATTATGTGACGCATGAACTGCCCGAGCTGGTGCTGGAGAACTTCCCCCTGAACCGTCAGGCGCAGGGGATCACCGGCCATTCCATGGGCGGTCATGGCGCGCTGACCATCGCGATGACCCTGCCCGAGCGTTACAGTTCGGTCTCGGCCTTCGCGCCCATCGCAAATCCCACGGAATCGGATTGGGGCCGCAAGCAATTCGCGGCCTATATGGGCCAGGACAGCGCCGCCTGGGCGCGCCATGACGCGACGCTTCTGATGCGCGAGCGTGGCTTTCCCGGCGAGGTGCTGATCGACCAGGGCACCTCGGACCAGTTCCTGGACCTGCTGAAGCCCGAGGCGTTGGCCCAGGCCATGGTCGCCCGCCGCCAACCGGGTGAATTTCGGATGCAGCAGGGCTATGATCACAGCTATTTCTTCGTTCAGACCTTCATCGGCGATCATATCCGCTGGCACGCGCAGCGGCTGGCCTAAGGCTGTGATCCCGCTGGGCGGTCCATGAAGCTGGTGGACTTGCCCCGCCGGATCGGTGAGCATGGCCGCCAGATGGCTGCCATCCGCCAAGGCGGGAGAGAGAGAAAGGACATGCAGATCTATCGGAACCCGCGACAGACCCCGATCCCTTGCCCATTGGTGGGGCCCAGATGACCGCTCCACCCGCCATCATCCTGGCCGGAGGGCTTTCGCGGCGCATGGGCGGCGGCAACAAGGGCTTGCAGCTTCTGGCGGGCGAGACGCTGATTTCACGCGTGATCGGGCGGCTTGGGCCGCAATGCGGGGCGATGGCGATCAATGCCAATGGCGGCGGCGAGATATTTGCCGATTACGGCCTGCCCATCGTCGCGGATGGCATCGGCGGTTTCGCCGGGCCGCTGGCGGGGGTGCTGGCCGGGATGGGATGGGCCGCCGGGCTGGGTCAGCCACATGTCGTCAGCGTCAGCGTCGATACGCCCTTCATCCCGCATGACCTGGTGTGGCGGCTTCTGGATGCGCGCGGCCGCTCGGGCCTGGCCCTGGCCGCAAGCACGGATCCGACCGGCCGGCTGCGCGATCATCCGACCTGCGCGCTTTGGCCGGTGGCGCTGCGCGACGATCTGGCCGCGGCGCTGGAATCGGGCCTGCACCGGACCGGGCAATTCGCCGCCGCCTATGATCCGGGTCGCGCCGTCTTCGACAGCCATCCGCTGGATCCTTTCCTGAACCTGAACACCCCCGAGGACTTGGCCCGCGCCGCCCGGCTGCTTTGAGGTCACCCCCTGACGCATACATATTAGGTTTAACGCTGCCTGCTGCGTCTACTACCCTTCCCTAATGCTCTTGCCGCTTTGGGTCCGCCTGTTGCTGCAAGGGACGGCCGATAACCGAAAAGTAGGGAGGACGGATAATTGACTGATAACACCAATATGACATCCACGGCAGAGCCGAAATGGAGCCTGATCGGCCCCGGCTTGGTCGTGGCCGCGACCGGGGTAGGGGCCGCGGATTTGATCGCCACCACCGTCGCAGGCAGCAAATACGGCTATGCGTTGCTTTGGTCGGTGGTCGCGGGCTGCATTATGAAAGTGATCCTGGTCGAGGGTGCGGGCCGCTATAGCCTGGCGACCGGCCGCACCATTTTCGAGGGCTGGAGCAGCCTGGGCCGTTGGACGCATTGGTATTTCGGCCCCTATATCGTGATCTGGGGCTTTGTCTATGGCGCCGCCGCCATGGCTGGAACCGGGCTTGCGCTTTATTCGCTGATGCCCTTTTTCAGCGTCGCGGTCTGGGGGATCATCTCGGGGCTGCTTGGCCTCTCACTGGTGTGGAGCGGGAGCTATGATCGGTTCGAGAAGGTGCTGACCGGCTTCGTGATCCTGATGTTCGTCACCGTGATCATTGCCGCCGCCTTCACCTTGCCGAAGCTGAGCGAGATCTTGGTTGGTCTTGTCCCGATCATCCCCGAGGGCGCCATGATCAACGTGCTCAGCGTCGCGGGCGGCGTCGGCGGCACGATCACCCTGGCCGCCTATGGCTATTGGCTGCGGGAAAAGGGCTGGGAGACGCCCCGTTTCATGCGCGTGATGCGGCTGGACAACGGCATCGCCTATCTGGTGACCGGGATCTTCGTCATCTGCACGCTGATCGTGGGGGCCGAGCTGCTTTATTCGGCCGGGATCTCGATCGGTGCGGGCGACCAGGGCATGATCGACCTGGCCGGAGTGCTGGGCGAACGTTACGGTCTCTGGATGAGCAAGCTTTTCCTGATCGGCTTCTGGGCTGCCTCGATGTCGTCGCTGATCGGCGTGTGGAATGGCGTCAGCATGATGTTCGCCGATTTTGCCGGGCATGTGCAGGGCAAGGCGCCCGACGATCCTGATCGGCTGGCCGGTGGCAAGTTCTATAAAGCCTATATCCTCTGGCTGACTTTTCCGCCGATGATCATGCTGTTCCTGGGCCAGCCAGTCTATCTGATCCTGGCTTACGGCGTGCTTGGCTCGCTTTTCATGCCGTTCATGTCGGTCACGCTGCTGTGGATCCTGAACACCGCCCGCGTGCCCGGCGAATGGCGCAACGGGCTGTTCGTGAACATCATAATGGGGCTTTGCACTCTGGCTTTCGCCGCCTTGGCGCTGAATGAGATCTATACCCGGATTGCGAAGCTGTTCTGATGCCTTCGCGCGCTCCGGCAGGGCCGGGGCGCGCTATCTAGACACCGTAGCGGCGCCATAGCCGGGCCACCGCCAGCGCCACCACCTTGGCGAAAACCACCGTCATCACGGAAAGCACCAGCAGAGCGGCAAAGACCAGGTCGGTCTTCATCCTGCCGTTGGCGTGGATCATTAGCGCCCCCAGGCCGCGCGCTCCGCCCACCCATTCGCCGATGACCGCGCCGATCGGCGCATAGACCGCCGCCAGCCGCAACCCCGTGGCAAGGCTTGGTAACGCCGCCGGTATGCGCAGGTGCCGCATGACCCGCCCGCGCGAGGCGCCCATCACCTGGGCCAGGTCCAGCGCCGCCCGTGGCGTGCGGGTAAGGCCATCGAGGAAGGCCGAGGCGACCGGGAAGAACACGATCAGCACCGTCACCGCGATCTTGGGTGCCATGCCGAAGCCCAGCCATAGGGTCAGGATCGGTGCCAGGGCAAAGACCGGGATGGTCTGGCTGAAGGTCAGGATGGGTTTCAACACCCCGCTGATCCGCTGCGAAAAGCCCATCAGCACCGCCAGGACTACGCCCAGGAGCGAGCCGAGGGTAAAGCCCAGCACCACCTCGGCCAGTGTGAAGCTCGCGTTCCGCGCGATCTCGGCCCGATTCAGCCAGAGCGAGTCCAGAACCGCAAGCGGGGATGGCAGCAGGAAGCGCGGCATGTCCAGAAGCCAGATCAGCCCCTGCCACAGGAAGATCACGGTCAGGATAAGGGCTATGATCGTCTTCATGCCATCATCCCGCGCATCAGATCGGCTTGCAGCGCCAGCACGTCGGGCGCGTCATAGGGACGGGCCGCGTTCCTGGGCCGGAGCGCGGGCTTTGGCCACTCGGTCAGGCCTTCTTCGCGCAGAAGCAGGATACGATCACCCAGGCGCGCGGCCTCGGCCGGGTCATGGGTGACCAGAAGAACCGTGCGATCAGCCAGCAGCCGGGTCGAGAGATCCTGCATCTGCGTTCGGGTCCGGGCATCGAGTGCCGAGAAGGGCTCGTCCAGCAGGACCAGCGGGCGATCCTCGAACAAGGTGCGGGCCAGCGCCACACGCTGGCGCTGGCCGCCGGAAAGCCGGGAGGGCAGGCTGGTCGCACGGTCGGCAAGGCCGACCGCCTCGATCAGAGCCTGGGCACGAGTTGTGGGCGGGGCCGGGGGCTCTGCCCCCGACGCCTGGCCGGCCCCTGGATGGGGCCGGCCAGGCGTTCCCCCGGGATATTTAGGCAAGAAAGAAGCAGGGGCTTCGCCGCGCAGCCGGGCGCCCAGCGTGACGTTTCTGGTCACGTCCAGCCAGGGAATCAGGCCGGGATCCTGGGCCATCAGCGCGACGGCGGCCTCGCGGCTGACCTCGCCCTTGAAGCTTACCCCCGTTTCCAGTCCGGCGATCAGCCGCAGGATGGTGGATTTCCCTACTCCCGAGGGGCCGAGCAGGCAGGTCCAGTCACCCTTTTGCAGGGTCAGATCGACGGGGGCGAACAGAGGTTGCCCGTCCGTCCATGCCTGTCCCTGGAGCCGGACGACGTTCATGCCGTGCCCAGGTTCCAGAAGGCCGCTTCCAATCGGGTAGCCAGGGAGAAGCGGGTTTGAAGCTGAGTCCAGCGCGGGCTGACGGCGGCGTCTGGTCCGAGGCGCTTGGTAATGGCGCTGTCCAGGAGCGCGCCGGAATCGCGGCAAAGTTGCTGGTATTCCTTGCCGCCATAGGTGTGGATCCAGTCGAGATAAGGGGTCCCTGGCGCCGCCTCGGCCAGAAGGCGCTGGCCGATCTCGCCATAGCCCAGCACACAGGGCATCAGCGCCGCCAGCAGGTCCAGGAAATCACCCGAATGGCCCGCATCCAGCACATAGCGGGTATAGGCGATGTTTGTCAGCGCCTCGGGGGTCGTCTGCATCGTTGCGATGTCGATTCCAGCCTTGGAACAGCTTTGGACATGCAGAGACATTTCGTGATCCAGAAGTCCATGCACCGTGGCTGCGCAGGCCCGCATTTCGTCCAGGTCGCCCGCCTTCACCACCGCCAGCGCCCAGGCCCGGCTGAACTGGATCAGGAACAGATAATCCTGGACCAGATATGTCAGGAAGTCCGAGCGGGGCAGGCTGCCGTCGCGCATCCCCTCGACGAAGGGGTGGCGGGTATATGCCTGCCAATCGGGGGCCGCCGCGCGCCAGGCGGCGAAGGTTTGGCCATAGCTCATTCCGCCCCCAGGTCCATTGCCAGGTCCGAGACCGGCAGCACGTCCTGCACCAGCCCCGCATCCTTCAGGAATGCCTCGAACCGGGCATAGCGGCCCTGGTCCAGCGCCGCCGGGCTTTGCGAGAAGCGGGGCAGGGTATCTTTCCATGCCTCCGCGTTCAGTTCGTCTTTGAGGTCCGGCGCCGTGCCTGAGAAGAGCGTCCAGCTTTCCTCGGGGTGATTCACCATATATTGCGCGCCGCGCTCGATCGCATGCAGGAAGCGGCGGCTGCGGTCGATGTCCAGCGTTCCGGGATTGGCGATCAAGACCAGTTCATCATAGGTCGGGACGCCGTTTTCCTCGATATAGAAGCAACGGCCCTGGGCGCCTTCCAGCCGCATCTGGGTCAGTTCGAAATTGCGATAGGCGCCGATCGTGGCATCGACCTGGCCCGCGATCAGCGCCGGCGACAGAGACCAGCCCACATTGATCATTTCCACGTCGCCCATGCCCAGCCCGGCGGTCTTGAGGATGGCGCCGACCAGCGCCTCTTCGACGCCCGAGACGGAGTAGCCGATCCTCTTGCCTTTCAGATCGGCAATGGCCTGCGGTCCGTCCGCCTTGACCATCAGGCAGTTCAGCGGCGTCGCGACCAGGGTGCCGATGCGTTTCAAGGGCAGGCCTTCATGCACTTGCAGATGAAGCTGCGGCTGATAGGTGATCGCGTAATCGGCCTTTCCGGCGGCGACCAGCTTCGGCGGGTCCGAGGGATCGGCGGGGGCCACGATATCGACCTCAAGCCCTTCATCGGCGAAAAAGCCCTTTTCCTGGGCGACGATGATCGGCGCATGATCCGGGTTCACGAACCAGTCGAGGATCAGCGTCACCTTGTCGGCGGCCAGCGCCGGCTGGGCCAGCAGGGTCAAGGCGGCGGCCAGGGTGAAATGTCTCATTGCTCGTCTCCTAAAGCCAGAAGGGTGATTTCGCCGTCCCAGCGCCGTTCCAGCGTCTCGGCCGCGCGCCAGGACCGCAGGCCGGAGCGGCAGGCCAGCACCAGGCGCTGGCCGGTTCGGGGCAGGGGGCCGGCCGCGCCATAGCCGGGCATGCGCAGCGCGTTGGGCGTGGCTTTGCGCGGGGCCTCCTTGGCCGGGCGCAGGTCCACGACCAGATCGTCGGGGGTGATCTGATCCGCCGCGATGAAGCGGGGGCCGGGCGTCTCGGGCGCGGTGTCGAAGCGGAACTGCGTGAAACGCCCACCCTGGTAGCGGGTGAACTGCCCAAGCGGCGAAGGGCTCAGCCCCAGCAAGACTTCCAGCGCCATCTGCGCTTGCAGGCAGCCCAGCATACCCACGACCGGACCCAGAACGCCCGCCGTGGCGCAGGTCTGGCCGCTGTCGGGCGGGTCGGGGAAAAGCGCGCGCAGGCTGGGCGCGCTTCCACAGAAGCCGCCGACATAGCCGGCCATCCCCAGCGCCGAGGCCGAGATCAGCGGCTTTCCCGCCGCCAGACAGGTATCCGATAGCGTGTAGCTGGCCGCATAGCTGTCGGCGCAATCAAGGACCAGATCCGCCTCTGCCACCAGCGCCGGAGCGTTCGAGGGCGTCAGTCGCTGGACCAGGGGCCTGATCCGCGCGCCGGGGTTCAGGGCGACCAGCGCCTGGGCGGCGGCGCGGGCCTTGGGTTGGCCCAGATCGTCCATGCGGTAAAGCGGCTGGCGGTGCAGGTTGGTTTCCTCGACCCGGTCGGGGTCGATCAGGGTGATATGGCCGATCCCGGCGCCCGCAAGATATTGCAGCGCGGGCACGCCCAGCCCTCCGGCGCCCACGATCAGCGCATGCGCGGCCTCGATGCGGTCCTGACCATCCGCACCCACCTCGGGCAGGACCATCTGGCGGATATAGCGGTTCATGCCGTGACCCGCAGCCATTCGCGGATGCGCTCCTCGGGGTCGGGGTTCAGCGTGATGTCGGTCACCGCCGAAGCCACATCCGCCCCCGCCTGAAACGCCTGCAAGGCGCGCTCGGGCGTGACGCCGCCGATGGCGACCAGAGGGGTCTGGCCGATCAGCCGGCGCCATTCGCCCACCCGCTCAAGCCCCTGCTGTTCCCATTTCATTTTTTTCAGGATCGTCGGCCAGACCGGACCCAGCGCGACGTAATCCGGCCGCAGAGCCAGCGCGCGCTTCAGTTCGGCCTGATCATGCGTCGAGATCCCCAGCCGCATCCCCGCACGGCGGATCGCGGCAATGTCGGCCTGGTCCAGATCCTCTTGTCCCAGATGGATGAAATCACAGCCCAGTTCGATGGCCGCGCGCCAATGGTCGTTGACGACCAGCGTGGCGCCATGTTCGCGGCAAAGCTCTTGCGCCAGGGCCAGCTCGCCCATCAGGCGCGGCGCGGGCTGGTCCTTGATGCGGATCTGGACCAGCTTGACGCCCAGGGGCAAGGCGCGACGCAGCCAGTCGGCGCTGTCGAAGATCGGATAGAAACGCGGCAGATTCATTCCAGCACCGCCATGCCGAAAAGAGGGGTCGAGGGCGCGGCCATGTCCCGCGCCTCGATCGGATTCGCGGCATGGGCCAGTTGCCCGGCCCGGATCGCCAGAGCCATGGCGCGGGCCATCGCCACCGGATCGCCCGCCTTGGCGACGGCGGTGTTCAGCAGAACCGCGTCATAGCCCAGTTCCATCGCCTGGGCGGCATGGCTGGGCAGGCCGATGCCCGCATCCACGACCAGCGGCACTTCGGGGAAATGCGCGCGAAGCGAGCGCAGCCCGTAAGGATTGTTCAGCCCCCGCCCCGAGCCGATGGGCGCCCCCCAGGGCATCAGCACCCGGCAGCCCGCATCCAGCAGCCTGCCGCAGACCGACAGATCCTCGGTGCAATAGGGAAAGACCTGGAAACCATCGTCCGAGAGGATGCGCGCCGCCTCGACCAGGGCGATCACATCGGGGCAAAGCGTGTCGTCGTCGCGGATGACCTCAAGCTTGATCCAGGGCGTGCCGAACAGCTCGCGTGCCATCTGGGCGGTGGTGACGGCCTCGCGCACGGAATGGCAGCCGGCGGTATTGGGTAGGACGGGGATGTCCAGGCCCTTGATCAGCGCGTGGAAATCCTGGCCCGCGCCGCCCTCGCGCCGCAGGCTGACCGTGGCGATGCCGGCGCCCGAGGCGTGGAAAGCCTTGGCCATGATGGCGGGCGAGGGATATTGCGCCGTGCCCAGCATCAGCGGGCTTTCGACCTGGGTTTCGTAAAAGACCGGCATCCTAGCCCCCCTGCATCGGCGCCACGACTTCCAGCGCGTCGCCCTTTTTCAATTCGGTCGAGGCGCGGCTGGCGGCGGCCAGAAAGTCCCCGTTCAGCGCCGTCGCCACCTTGGCCGTGCCCAGCCCGATCTGCTCCAGCGCATCCTGGACCGAGGGGCCGGAAACCTCGCGGCTTTCTCCGTTAAGGGTGATTTTCATCCATGAACTCCGGTGTCTTGCCGTCCAGAAGATGGTCGGCGGCCATGCGGGCGACGGCGGGCGACAAAAGATAGCCGTGCCGGTAAAGCCCGTTTGCGAAAAGGACATTCCCGCGCCTGCGCAGGCGGGGCAGGTTGTCGGGAAAGGCGGGGCGGGCATCGGCGCCAAGCTCCAGGATCTCGGCTTCGGCGAAGCCGGGATGCAGGGCATAGGCGGCGCTGAGAAGTTCCATGGCGGCGCGGGCGGTGACGCGGGTTTTCGCGCCGGTTTCCAGCATGGTCGCGCCCAGCATGTAGATGCCGTCGCCGCGTGGGACCAGATAGATCGGGATGCGCGGATGCAGCAGGCGGATGGTGCGGCCAAGCGCGACTTCGGGGCAGCGGATCACCATCATCTCGCCCCGCACGCCCCGCAGGTCGGCAAGCCGGTCCCGCGCGGCCAGCCCCCGCGCGTCCACGGTGATGCCCGAGGGGGTGCCGTCGGTCTCGATCCGCACGCCCCTTGCGGCCAGGCCGTCGCGCAAGGCGGCCAGCGCCTGCCGGGGTTCAAGGTGGCTTTCGCTGTCATAAAACAGCCCGCGCGGGATGTGCTGGCCCAGATCCGGCTCAAGCTCGGCGATCTGGGGGGCGGTCAGGCTGCGATGGGCGTCCGTCATGCGGGCGAAGCGGTCAAGTTCGGCCCGATCACGGCTCAGCGCCAGAACCAGCGTCCCGCGATAAGTGATCCGCGCGCCATGGGCGGCCCACCAATCGGCGGCGTCCTGGCCGTGGCGGATCACCGCAGGCTCGGCGCTTTCGCTTTCGCAATGGGGCGCCAGCATTCCCCCGGCCCACCAGCTACAGCCCTGCGGCCCCGGCCCGCCAAAGGGGTCGATCACCCGCGGCCGCGCGCCGCGATCCAGAAGCTCTGCCGCGATGGTCAGGCCCATCACCCCGGCGCCGAGGATGGTGAAATCGCTCATGACCGGCCCCAGAGCTCGTGGAAGTGATGCACCGGCCCATGACCCAGACCGACCGATAATTCATCGGCATGCGCGATGGCGCCTTGCAGCCAGCCATGCGCGCGGCCAACGGCCTGCGGCACCGTCAATCCCCGTGCCAGCCCCGCCGCGATGGCCGAAGAGAGCGAGCATCCCGTGCCATGGGTGTTGCGGGTTGTCTGGCGCGGCGCGGTCAGGACCAGTGGCTCGGGACCGACCAGCAGATCGGTGCAGATCTCGCCCAGGGCATGGCCACCCTTCATCAGCACATGGCGCGGGCCAAGGCTGCGCAAGGCTTCGCCCATCTGCCGCATCTCGTCCAGGCTTTCGGCGGGGGCGGTGTCCAGAAGCCGGGCGGCCTCGGGCAGGTTCGGGGTCAGGACGGTGGCCAAGGGCAAAAGCTCCTCCCGCAGCGCGGTCACGGCATCGTCGGGCAAAAGCGTATCGCCCGACTTGGCGATCATGACCGGGTCCAGCACGATGGGCAGCGCGTGGTCGCGGGTCAGCGCGCGCAACCGATCCGCGACGGCCGTGATCGCATCCAGACCGCCCAGCATCCCGATCTTGACGGCGCTTATGTCCAGATCGCCGAAAACCGCGTCGATCTGGGCCGCAATCATCGCCGGGCTGACGCTTTCCACCGCCGCGACCATGCGGGTGTTCTGCGCGGTGATGGCCGTGATCACCGAGGCGCCATAGACTTCCAGAGCCGAGAAGCTTTTCAGATCGGCCTGGATGCCCGCGCCGCCCCCGCTATCCGAGCCGGCGATGGTCAAGGCGATGGGATGGGGCATGCTCCGGGCCTTTTCTTGGGCGGATCATGACGCATGGGGGGGAAATACGCGCCGTTTGCCCCATGGGCGCGGCGCTCTACCCTTCCCTCCGCCGGCATGACCCGGATCAGGTTCGATGGGTCGGTGCCTGGCACCTCTCAGCCCCGCGGCGGGGCTCCCCAAGTGTAGAAATCTGAATCGAACCTAGGGCTTCGGCGGTGCCGTCGCAAGGGGGGCCTTGCCGGGATCAGCGGTAATATTCGCGGAACCAGGCGACATAGGCGCCTATGCCTTGGCCGATCGAGGTCTGCGGCGCATAGCCGGTCAGGCGGCGCAACAGGGCGGTATCGGCCCAGGTCGCGGGCACGTCGCCGGGCTGCATGGGTTGCAGATCCTTGATCGCGGAACGCCCGGTCGCGGTTTCGATCGCGGCGATGAAATCCATCAACTCGACCGGGGCGCCATTGCCGATATTGACCACGCGATGCGGCGCGACCGGGGACAGGCTGTCTTCGGGACAGGCGGGATGGCTGCCTGGCACGGCATCGATCAGCAGGCGGATCGCGCGCACCAGGTCGGTCACATAGGTGAAATCCCGCCGCATGTCGCCATGGTTGAAGACCCGGATCGGATTGCCCTTCAGGATCGCGTCGGTGAACAGGAAGGGCGCCATGTCCGGGCGACCCCAAGGCCCGTAGACGGTGAAGAAGCGGAACATCGTGACCGGCAGCCCGAACAGATGGGCATAGGAATGCGCCATCGCCTCGGTCGATTTCTTCGAGGCGGCGTAAAAGGACATCTGGTGATCGGCGCGGTCGGTCTCGGCATAGGGCATGCGGGTGTTCGCGCCATAGGCCGAACTGGTCGAGGCCAGCAGCAGATGCCGCGGTGGAAAGGCGCGCGCCGCCTCCAGCAGTTCGAACGTGCCGATGATGTTCGAGGCGAGATAGGCGCGGGGATGGTCGATGGAATGGCGCACCCCGGCCTGGGCGGCCAGATGGATCACGACCTCGGGCCGGTGACGGCCGAACAGATCGGCCAGCAGCCCCGGCTCCTCGATCCGGGCGCGAACGGGGGTAAAGCCCGGCCGGGCACGCAATCGCGCCTCGCGCGCCTCTTTCAGGGCGGGGTCGTAATAGGGGTCATGGGCGTCAAGACCCACCACCTCGATCCCCTCGTCAAGCAGAAGCTCGGCCAGGTGATAGCCGATGAACCCGGCCGAGCCGGTGATCAGCGCGCGCATCAATCCACTCCGAACAGGTCGCGGGTAAAGACCTTGTCCGCGACATCGGCCAGTTCGGCGGTGCGGCGGTTGGCGATGATCAGCTCGGCCTGGGCCTTGAAGGCGGCAAGGTCGTTCACCACCGGGCTGTTGAAGAAATCGGGCGCCTTCAGCACCGGCTCATAGACGATGCAGGGGATGCCCTTGGCCTTGATCCGCTTCATGATGCCCTGGATCGAACTGTCGCGGAAATTGTCCGAGCCGGCCTTCATCACCAGCCGATAGACCCCGACCAGCTTCGGGCGGCGGGCGATGATCTGATCGGCGATGAAATCCTTGCGGGTGCGGTTCGATTCCACCACGGCCTGGATCAGGTTCTGCGGCACCTGGTCGTAATTGGCCAGCAACTGCTTGGTATCCTTGGGCAGGCAATAGCCGCCGTAACCGAAGCTGGGATTGTTGTATTGGTCGCCGATACGCGGGTCCAGGCCCACGCCCTCGATGATCTCGCGCGTGTTCAGCCCGCGCGCCACGGAATAGCTGTCCAATTCGTTGAAATAGGCCACCCGCATGGCAAGGTAGGTGTTCGAGAAAAGCTTGATCGCCTCGGCCTCGACCGGGCCGGTGAACAGGACCGGCATGTCCTTTCGGATCGCGCCCTGGACCAGCAGATCGGCGAGCTGGCGCGCCTCCGGCCCGTGATCGCCGACCACGATGCGCGAGGGATGCAGGTTGTCGTGAAGCGCCCGCCCCTCGCGCAGGAATTCGGGCGAAAACAGGATGCCGTCATAGCCCTGTTCCTGGCGCATGCGGCTGACGAAACCGACCGGGACGGTCGATTTCACCGCGATGGTCGCCCCAGGCGCATGGCCGCGGGCCTGAACGATCACCTGTTCGACGCTGGAGGTGTCGAAACGGTTCGAGCGCGTATCATAGCTGGTCGGCGTGGCGACGATGACGAAATCCGCGCCGCTCAACGCCTCGGCCGGATCGGTGGCGGCATGCAGATCCAGCGCCTTTTCCACCAGCCAGGCCGAGATTTCGGCATCTTCGATGGGCGAGCGGCGGGAATTCACCAGCGCCACGCGCTCGGCATTCACGTCCAGCGCCACGACCTGATTGTGCTGGGACAGCAGCACGGCCATCGACATGCCGACATAGCCCAGCCCCGCAACCGCAATCTTCATCGGTCCACCCGCCTTATGCTGCCTTTTGCCTCAGCCCTAGCACAGAGTGGCGCGGGGCAGAAGATCCGGGTTTGCCAGGCGCCGGAGGCCCTTTCGCCACGGCCGCATGGGATCCGCCGGTAAGACCCGGACAGCGGCCGGACAGCGGGAAATGCATCCTGGGCGCTCGCGGTCCACGGTGGCGCATGGATTTCTTTGCTTCCCAAATACCCAAGAAACGACGCCGTTGGACCTGCGGCCGCCTCTTCCGGGATCTTGTGATCGGCATGATCGTTTCCGCTTCACGGTCAATTCACAAGCCCATGCGATCTATTGGCTTGTCGGCTCCCCGGCGCACCGGCCCATCGCATTTTCGGGCCGGGTTCCAGGAAGGCGGCAGGATGGCCGCTCGGCTTTCTTGTAACTGGTTGCCTGGTTTTCAGACCGGCCTTGGCCGGAGTTTTCAAATACGTCTTCAATCACCAAATCATTCCGGGGCCGAGCGCCCCGTTTGACCCTGCATGTCCGCCTTTTGCGACACGGGGCGGACATGCAACCCGCCCGACCGTCAGGTCGGGCGGGCGCCGATCAGCGGGGCCACATGGCGCAGCGCCATCAGATATCCGTTCGTGCCCAGGCCGGCGATCACCCCATCCGCGCGCAGGCTGACATAGGAATGGTGGCGGAAGCTCTCGCGCTTGTGGATGTTCGAGATATGGACCTCGATCACCGGAGCGTCGAACGTGTTCAGCGCATCCAGCACCGCGACCGAGGTATGGGTCAACGCGCCCGGATTGATCACGATGGCCTGGGCCTTCTGGCGCGCCTCGTGGATGGTGTCCACGATGACCCCCTCGTGATTCGACTGGAAGAACCGGACCTCGAAGCCCAGTTCCCGGGCCAGTTCCTTGCAGGCCTGTTCGACATCGGCCAGGGTGGTGCGGCCATAGACCTCGGGCTGGCGCTGGCCCAGCAGGTTCAGGTTCGGGCCGTTCATGACATAGACGACGGGCATGGAATCCTCGGCTGTTGGTGGCGACGGCCATCGACCGCCGCATATGCATCATTGGGTATTCGTCGTGGCCAGCGCCTTTTCGACAAAGGCATTGGTATAGGTCTTGCCAAGATCCACCCTGGCCTTCTTGACCTCGGGCGAGCCGGCGCTGAACACCTTCAGAACGGTCTCGGCGCCTCGGGGGTCCATCATCCCGTCCTTGGAATACATGGGCAGGCTGTTCTTCAGCGCCGCCAGATAGGCTTTCTGGTCCGCGCCGACAAGCTCGGCGGGCATTTGGGCCATGATCTCCTCGGGGGAGTGGGCGTGGATGAAGCGCAGCGATTCGACGATGGCGTCGGTCATGCCCTGGACCGATTCGGGATGGGCATCGATCCAGGATTGCATGGTGTAAAGCGCGGCGCCCGGATAGTCGCTGCCGAAAAGCCGTCGGGTATCGGCCTCGCTGCGGGTATCGGCCAGGATTCCCAGGTCGGGAAAGCGGGTCTGCAACACCGTGACCGCCGGCTCAAGCGTGACCGCCGCATCGACCTGGCCCTGTTCCAGCGCGGCGATCGCCGTGTCGCCCAGGCCGACGCCCACCACGCTGGCGGCGTTCGGGGCCTTGCCGGCCTTGCCCAGCAGGTATTTCAGGAACAGGTCGGTGGAACTGCCCGGAGCGGTCACGCCGACCGTGCGCCCGGCGAGGTCGGCGATGCTTTTGATCTGGCCGGTCTTGCCCGGCGCGACCACGATCACCAGGCCGGGAAAGCGGTCATAGGTGACAAAGGCCGACATCGCCTGCTGCTTGGCGGCCATGTTGATGGTGTGCTCGTAAAATCCCGAGACCACATCCGCGCTGCCTTCGGTGACGGCTTTCAGCGCATCGGAGCCGCCCTTGAAATCGACCAGCTCGGCCTGGACGCCGTGCTTTTCGAACAGACCAAGCTCTTGGGCCAGGACCGTGGGCAGATAGCACAGGCAGCTTGCCCCCCCGATGGCGATCTTGACGCTTTCCGCCGCTTGCGCGGGCAGCGCCGCCAAGGTCAGCAACGGTGACAGGACCGCGGCCAGCATCAGGTTTCTTCTTTTCATCTCGTTCCTCCCAAAGATATCCCGACCCTGCCTGGCCGCCGCGTTGGACCGGCTTCAGACGGCACCCGACAACCGGCCTTCTCCGGCCTATGGCCGGTGATCCTCCCTCGGCCATCATAAGCGCAGCTTAACCGTGCGAATGCCGCCCGCAAGCTTCAATGCGGTGGCCGGCGGGGCAGACCGGAACGAAGAGATCGCGCCCGCATGTGGTATGGATTGTCGCTTCCGATGAAGCTGCTGCTGGAATCTTCCCCGCAGGATGCTGCAATATGCCAGCCGAAGGTGCCGGGCACCTTGCAACTTCGCGGCTGGATCAAGCTGGCCGCGCCGGGATCGGCCCTGTGGCGAATGCGCAGAGGGCCGATCCCGGCGCGTCGAGACGCCATCCCGCCCCTTCAACGGTCAAGAGGTGCGCCGATGCGACATGCCCTGATCCTGCTGGTCGCGCTGATGGGCGCCGCGCCGGCCTGGGCTGAAAGTCGCGCGGTGATCATCGGCAATGCGGATTACCGCAACGCCCCCGACCTGGGCGGGGCGGATATGGCGGCACTGGTCCGCACCATGCGCAATGCCGGCTTCCAGGTCGCCGAGGGCATCGATCAGACCGTCGAGCAGATGCGCGCCACGCTGGAACTGGTCGCCCGCGCGGATGCCAGACCCGGTGCGCGGATCGTCTCGCTTAGCGGACGATTCGTCAGCAGCCCCGCCGAGACCTGGTTCCTTGGCGTCGAGGCGGGCCAACCCGGCCCCGAGACGGTGCGCCAGCAGGGGCTGCCCATCACGATGGTCCTGCAACTGATCGGCCGGGCCGGGCCGGGCGGTGTCCTGCTTCTGGGCACGGATCAGCAGGACATGCCGCGTCTTTCGGGGTTGCAAAGCGGCATTGGCGATCTGGACCCCGGCCGGGTCTCGGTGGTGATCGGCCAGCCCGAGGCGACGGCCCGCGCGCTGCGGGAACTGTCCGCCGGGCGGTCTCTGGGCCAGGCGCTGACGGCGGGTGGCGGCAATCTGCGGCTGCTGCCCGGAGGCGATCCGGCGCTGATCCCGGCCCGTCCCGGCCCAAGGCCCCAGGTGTCCGATACTGCGCCCGCAGATGAAGACCGGGCCTCCTGGCTGGAAGCCTTCGCCCAGGACAGCGTCGGCGGGTATGACAACTATCTGCGCCGCCATCCGCTGGGCGGTTATGCCGGTGCGGCGACCGAGCGGCGGCGCGCGCTTCTGGGCGAGACGCAGTCGCAAGGCAAGGCCGCCGACCGGCCCGAGGCGGTCGAAGCCGCGCTGAGTCTGGGCCAGCCGCAGCGGCTTGCGGTGCAGCGCAGCCTGTCGCGCCTGGGCTTCGATACCGGGCCGGTCGACGGCAATTTCGGCCCCCGCAGCCGTGAGGCCATCCGCGCCTGGCAACAGCGCAGCGGGCTGGGGCCGACGGGCTATCTGACCCGCACCCAGAATCAGATGCTGAACCGCCAGGTCGGGCAATTGGATCGCGCCGACCGGGACCGGGCCTTCTGGCGCCAGACCGGGGCAAAGGGCGGCGTGGCCGGGCTGAAAGCCTATCTTACCCGCTATCCCAACGGGCTTTTCTCGGACGAGGCGCTGCGCCATCTTAGCCGGCAAGGTGCCGATCCCAGTCCCGAGAGCGAGGCGGCGACCTGGGCCTGGGCGCAGGGCCAGGCCAGCGCGGCCGGATATGATGCCTATCTGGACCATTTTCCCCAGGGCGCCTATGCGGCCCAGGCAAGGCAGATGCGCGACGCCTTGACCGTCAGCGCCGCCGCCGCCCAGCAGGCCGAAACGGCGCTGAAGCTGGATCCCGCCACCCGTCGCCGGATCGAGGAGCGTCTGCTGCGCGCGGGCTTTTCGCCCGGCATCGCGGATGGGGAATTCACCGCCGAGACCCGGCAGGCATTGCGGCGCTATCAAGCTTCGCGCAACCTCACGGTCTCGGGCTATGTATCGTCGCAGACGGCTGCCAGTCTGCTGGCAGAGCGGCTGCCCTGACGGGTGTAAACAGAGCGGATGATGAACCAGACGATCCTTGCCGCGCTGACGATCATGATCGGCGGCTTCTGTATCGCGCTTCAGGCGCCGATCAACGCGGCGCTTGCGCGGCAGGTGCAAAGCCCGCTTGTGGCGGCGGCGATCTCTTTCGCGGTGGGCTTCCTGATCCTGGCGCTGCTGGCGGTCGGGCTTGGTCAGGCCAGGGGGGTCGCCCGCCTTATGGGGGCCGAGTGGTGGATGCTGGCGGGTGGCGCGCTGGGCGCCTTCTATGTCTGGAGCATGGTCTGGTCGCTGCCTCGCCTGGGCGCGCTCAGCGCGCTTTGCGCCGTGGCGCTGGGCCAGATCCTGGCGGCGATGCTTCTTGACCGGCTTGGTGCCTTCGGCCTGCCCATGCGCGAAATCTCGGTTCCCCGGATCCTGGCGGCGGTGATGGTGGGCGGCGGCCTGATTCTGTCGCGCTTTTGATGCCAGCCGGAAAGCCCCGATCCTTATCGCTTCCCAAATGAGGGGGGCCGTGAAGGACAGGCGAATCACAAAGAAAAACGGCCGCTGCCTAAGGCAACGGCCGTCCGATCAGCACAAGGCCGTCCGCGTCGATCAGCCCTGGCGGGCCTTGAAGCGCGGGTTGGTCTTGTTGATGACATAGATGCGGCCCTTACGGCGCACAATCTGGCAATCGCGGTGGCGGCTCTTGAGCGAGCGGAGCGAATTGCGAACCTTCATCGGTCTTCTCCTATCGCGGCGCATCGCAAGTCGCGCCCGTTGATAACGAAATACCCCCGGAAAGCCCGGGGGGAGGAATAGAATGGTGGGCGGTACTGGGATCGAACCAGTGGCCACTACGATGTCAACGTAGTGCTCTACCGCTGAGCTAACCGCCCCCAACCAGCGATCCATGCGCCTTCACGCCCAGACCGCCTTGGTCCGCGGTTCTATATATATCCGCGCAAAGGCTTGCAACCCCTGTTTCAACGCTCTTGGCGTGATCGCATCTTAAGCTATAAACATCGTGATCCCGCCCGGCAGAATCCGCCCAGCCTTTTCCGTTCCTTGGGGAAAACCCGGATATGAGTCTTGAAGGCAATACCTTTGACCTGATCAGACCGGCTGAATGGCAGGGCGGGGTGATCTTTGCCTCGCCGCATTCGGGACGAATCTATCCCGACTGGTTTTTGGCCGAATCGCGGCTTGACCCGCATCATCTGCGCTCGTCCGAGGATGCCTTCGTGGACCGGCTGATCGCCCCCGCGCGCGACCATGGCGCGGTCGTGCTGACCGCGAACGTGCCGCGTTGCGTCGTGGACCTGAACCGCGCCCCCGATGAGATGGACCCGCTGGTGGTCGCCGGCGCCGCGCCGCGCGTCATGTCGCCGCGCATCATGGCGGGGCTGGGGGTGATTCCCCGCGTCGTCTCGCATGGCCGTGCCATTCATGACCGGCCCATCGCCCGCGAAGAGGCGGACCAGCGCATCCGGCGCCTGTGGCATCCCTATCACCAGACCCTGAGCGCGCTGCTTGACGAGGCGCTGGCCCGTTTCGGCGGCGCCATCCTGATCGACATGCACTCCATGCCGCGCGACGCGCTGGCGCATCTGCCGCGCCCGCGCCCCGATTTCGTGCTGGGGGACCGCAACGGGGTCTCGGCTTCGCCCCGGATCACGGCGGCGGTCGCCGATGCGGTGACGGGCGAAGGCTTCCGGCTGCGGCGGAACTCGCCTTTTTCCGGGGCCTATATCACGGCCGCCTATGGCAAGCCCACGCGCAATCTCCATGTGGTGCAGCTTGAACTGGACCGCTCGCTTTATATGGATGAGCGCCGAATCGAGCCTTGTGCCGATTTCGAGGTCTTCGCGGCCCGCTTCGCGCGTATCGTGGCGCGTCTGGCGCGGCTGCGCCCCGATGCCTGCGGCCCCGCCATCGCCGCCGAATGATCAAGACGGGATCTTTCCACCGAGGATTTTCATGCCTGAACAGATCGCCGACCTGATCGGCCGGAACCTGGCCCTGATCGTGCTCGCGGCGGTCATCCTGCTGGCCGTCAGCCGCGCCGTTCGCATCTTGCCCCAATCCGAGAAATACGTCGTCGAGCGATTCGGCCGGTTGCGCGCCGTGCTGGGGCCGGGGATCAACTTTACCGTGCCGCTGCTGGACCGGGTGGCGCATAAGATCTCGGTCCTGGAACGGCAATTGCCGACCAACCGGCAGGACGCGATCACCGCCGACAACGTGTTGGTCCAGGTCGAGACCAGCGTGTTCTACCGCATCACCGAGCCGGAAAAGACCGTCTATCGCATCCGCGACATCGACGCGGCCATCGCGACCACGGTGGCGGGGATCGTGCGTTCGGAAATCGGCACGATGGAATTGGATCAGGTGCAATCGAACCGCGCCAGCCTGATCGACCGCATCCGGGAATCGCTGGCCAATGTCGTGGACGACTGGGGTATCGAGGTGACGCGGGCCGAGATCCTGGACGTGAACCTGGATGAGGCCACCCGTGCCGCCATGCTGCAACAGTTGAACGCCGAGCGCGCCCGCCGCGCCCAGGTGACCGAGGCCGAGGGCAAGCGCCGCGCGGTCGAACTGGCCGCCGACGGCGATCTTTACGCCGCCGAGCAGCGCGCCAAGGCAAAGCGCATCCTGGCCGATGCCGAAGCCTATGCCACCAGCGCCATCGCCCAGGCGATTCGCGGCGGCGGGACCGAGGCGGCGCAATATCAGGTGGCGATGAAACAGGTCGAGACCCTGGCCGAACTGGGCAAGGGTCAGGGTCGGCAGACTGTCATCCTGCCCGCCTCGGCCGCCGAGGCGCTGGGGGATGCGTTCAAGCTGTTCGGGACGAAAAAGCCGTGACGCAGGGCTGGCTGTGGATCGTCGCTGCGCTGGTTCTGGCCGCGCTTGAGATGGTGCTGCCGGGCTGGCTGTTCCTGGGCACCGCGCTGGCTTGCGGGGCGATGGGCCTTTTGCTGCTGGCCGGGATCTGGAGCGCGGGCCTGCCGCTGACGCTGGTTGTCGCGGCGCTTTTCTCGGCGCTGGCCTGGGCGCTGTTGCGTCGGATCTTCGGCGCCTCGCGCGGGGATGTGCGGATCTGGACCCGCGACATCAATGACGACCGCTGATTTCCTGGGCGCCAAGCTGTTGCTGACCTGCTCGGGCAGTCTGCTGACGCTTCTGCGCGACGATTTCGACACGATTCCCTTTCCTGGCCATTGGGATCTGCCCGGCGGCGGAGCCGAGCCGGGCGAGACGCCCATCGCCTGCGCGCTGCGCGAGCTTCACGAGGAATTCGGCCTGCGCCTGCCGCCCGTCCGGCTGGCGCCGCATCGCTTCCTGACCGATCAGGGGCGCGAGACATGGCTGTTCCAGGGCGTTATCCGGCCCGCCGAGATTGCCGCCATCCGCTTCGGCGATGAGGGGCAGGGCTGGCGCATGATGGCGGTCGCGCGCTTCGTTGCCCACCCCCGCGCCGTGCCGCGATTCCGCGAACGCGTGGCGCAGGTGCTGGGTTGCCGCCCCGATCCGGTCCGGGCCTGAGCCCCAGGAAAGGCGGTCAGGGCAGTTCGGCCAGGATGGCCTGGGCGGCTGCGCGGGGGTCGGCGGCCTGCCAGATCGGGCGGCCCACGACGATATGGTCGGCGCCGTTGGCGATGGCGGTGGCCGGGGTCTCGATCCGTTTCTGATCGCCCGCGTCGCCGCCGGCGGGGCGCACGCCCGGCGTCACGATCAGCCGGCCCGCCGATTCCGGCAGGGCGCGGATCAGCGCGGCCTCGCGCGGGCTGGCGATGACGCCATCCGCGCCGGCCTCAAGCGCGCGGGCGGCGCGGGTCTGCACGATCTCGGCCAGATCGCCCGGCACGATCAGCCCCGCATCCAGGTCGGCCCGGTCCAGCGAGGTCAGGATGGTCACGGCCAGGATTTTCAGGCCCGAGCCCGCGGCCCCCTGCTTCGCCGCGCGCACCACATGCGGGTCGCCATGCACGGTCAGGAAATCCAGGTCGTATTGCGCGATCCCCCGGACCGCCGCCTGAACCGTGGCGCCGATGTCGAAGAATTTCATGTCCAGGAAGATGCGCTTGCCGTGTTCCTGTTTCAGTTCATTGGCCAGCGCCAGACCGCCGCCGGTCAGCATCCCCAGGCCGATCTTGTAGAAGTTCACGGCGTCGCCCAGCCTTTCGGCCAGTTCCAGCCCGGCCAGTGCATTCGGCACATCCAGCGCCACGATCAGACGGTCATCCATGCTATCCCCCTGCGACAAACGGTCCGCTTATAGGGGGGAACCGGGTGTCTTGAAACCCCGTTCGGTCTTGCCCATCTGACAGGCAGGACCCGAGCCGGGCCGCGCCATTGCGGGCGGTCCAAAGCGGGGGCTAGGAAAGGATTTTCATATGGATATGGAAAAATTCACGGAACGCTCGCGCGGTTTCCTGCAAGCCGCCCAGACCATCGCCATCCGCGAGGAAAACCAGCGCGTGATGCCCGAGCATCTGCTGAAGGCGCTGATGGACGACGACCAGGGGTTCGCCAGCAACCTGATCGCGCGCGCCGGGGGCGATGCGCAGGCGGTGCGGCAGGCCGTCGATCAGGCGGTGGCGAAACAGCCCAGGGTCAGCGGCGGCCAGGGGCAGGTCTATGTCGATCCCAGCATGGTGCGCGTCCTGGACGAGGCCGAGAAGCTGGCCAAGAAGGCCGGCGACAGCTTCGTTCCGGCCGAGCGCATCCTGAACGCGCTTGCCGTGGTCAACACCAATGCCCGCGACGCGCTGGCGGCGGGCAAGGTGACCGCGCAGGCGCTGAACGGCGCGATCAACGACATCCGCAAGGGCCGCACGGCCGACACGGCTTCGGCCGAGGACAGCTATGAGGCGCTGTCGAAATACGCCCGCAACCTGACCGAGGCGGCGGCGGACGGCAAGATCGACCCGATCATCGGCCGGGACGAGGAAATCCGCCGCGCCATGCAGGTGCTGAGCCGCCGCACCAAGAACAACCCGGTGCTGATCGGCGAGCCGGGCGTCGGCAAGACCGCCATCGCCGAGGGGCTGGCGCTGCGCATCGTGGATGGCGACGTGCCCGAATCGCTGCGCAACAAGCAGCTTTGGGCGCTGGACATGGGCGCCTTGATCGCCGGCGCGAAATATCGCGGCGAGTTCGAGGAGCGGCTGAAATCCGTCCTGAAAGAGATCGAGAACGCGGCCGGCGAGATCGTCCTGTTCATCGACGAGCTTCACACCCTGGTCGGTGCCGGCAAGACCGATGGCGCGATGGATGCCGCGAACCTGATCAAGCCCGCGCTGGCGCGGGGCGAGTTGCATTGCGTCGGCGCCACCACGCTGGACGAATACCGCAAGTATATCGAAAAGGACGCGGCCCTGGCCCGGCGCTTCCAGCCCGTGATGGTGCTGGAACCCACGGTCGAGGACACGATCAGCATCCTGCGCGGCATCAAGGAGAAGTATGAACTGCACCACGGGGTGCGGATTTCCGACGCCGCGCTGGTCGCTGCCGCCACGCTGAGCCATCGCTATATCACCGACCGTTTCCTGCCCGACAAGGCCATCGACCTTGTGGACGAGGCCGCGAGCCGGCTGCGCATGGAGGTTGACAGCAAGCCCGAGGAACTGGATGCGCTGGACCGCCAGATCCTGCAAATGCAGATCGAGGCCGAGGCGCTGAAGAAAGAGGACGACGCCGCCAGCAAGGACCGGCTGGAAAAGCTGGAAAAAAACCTCTCGGAACTGCAAGAGCAATCGGCGACGATGACCGCGCGCTGGCAGGCCGAGCGCGACAAGCTGGAAGGCTCGCGCAATCTGAAAGAACAGCTCGACCGAGCCCGCGCCGAGTTGGATCAGGCCAAGCGCGAGGGCAATCTGGCCCGCGCGGGTGAGCTTTCCTATGGCATCATTCCGGGGCTGGAGAAGAAGCTGGCCGAATCCGAGGGCACCGACGAAGGCCCGATGGTCGAGGAGGCCGTCCGCCCCGAGCAGATCGCCGAGGTGGTCGAACGCTGGACCGGCATTCCCACCAGCAAGATGCTGGAAGGCGAGCGCGAGAAGCTTCTGAAGATGGAGGAAGTGCTGGGCAAGCGCGTCATCGGCCAGTCCGAGGCGGTAACGGCGGTCGCCAATGCCGTGCGCCGTGCCCGCGCCGGGCTGAACGATCCGAAACGACCGCTGGGCAGTTTCCTGTTCCTGGGGCCAACCGGCGTCGGCAAGACCGAACTGACCAAGGCCATCGCCGAATACATGTTCGACGATGACAGCGCGATGGTCCGCATCGACATGTCGGAATACATGGAGAAACACTCGGTCGCGCGGCTGATCGGGGCGCCTCCGGGCTATGTCGGCTATGATGAGGGCGGCGCGCTGACCGAGGCCGTGCGGCGCCGTCCCTATCAGGTGATCCTGTTCGACGAGGTCGAAAAGGCGCACCCGGACGTGTTCAACGTGCTGTTGCAGGTGCTGGACGACGGCCAGCTGACCGACGGGCAGGGCCGGACGGTGGATTTCAAGCAGACGCTGATCATCCTGACCTCGAACCTGGGGGCGCAGGCGCTGAGCGCCTTGCCCGAGGGGGCCGATTCGAGCCAGGCGCGAACGCAGGTGATGGATGCGGTCAGGGCGCATTTCCGCCCCGAATTCCTGAACCGGCTGGACGAGATCATCATCTTCCACCGCCTGACGCGCGAGAACATGGACGGGATCGTCAAGATCCAGCTTTGGGGCCTTGAGAACCGTCTGGCGCAACGCAACATTCATCTGGACCTGGATGCGGATGCGACGAAATGGCTGGCCGATGAAGGCTATGATCCGGTCTTCGGCGCGCGCCCGCTGAAACGGGTGATCCAGCGCAGCCTGCAAAACCCGCTGGCCGAGATGATCCTGTCGGGCGAGGTGCTGGACGGCCAGACCGTGCATGTCGGCGCCGGGCCGGATGGGCTGGTCGTGGGCAACCGCATCTCGGGCGTGCATCTGGGCACCGCCGGGGAAGAGGGGCCGCGCGTGCCGCTGCATTGATAAAGGGGGGCGGTTGCAAGGCGGCCGCCCCCCTTCTTTCGGCGCCTCTTTGGCCCGGACATGCTGATGCCCATGGCAACAGGCCAAAAAACATGCATGATCGCGCCACAGCTTGCTTGAACCAGAGGCCAGATATGACGCGCATCCTGACCGTTTCCACGCAACCGATCGAGGGGCAGAAGCCCGGCACATCGGGTTTGCGCAAGAAGACCAAGATCTTCATGGAGCCGCATTATCTGGAGAACTTTACGCAATCGGTCTTTGACGCCATCGGGGGCGTTACGGGCAAGACCCTGATTCTGGGCGGCGACGGGCGTTATTTCAACGACCGCGCGGTGCAGGTGATCCTGCGCATGGCCGCCGCCGGCGGCGCGTCCCGCGTGATCGTGGGGCAGGGGGGGCTGCTTTCGACGCCCGCCGCCTCGAACCTGATCCGCAAGCGCGGCGCCGATGGCGGCGTGATCCTGTCGGCCAGCCACAATCCCGGCGGCATCGACGAGGATTTCGGCATGAAATACAACGGCGCGAATGGCGGCCCGGCGCCGGAATCCGTGACCGACAAGATTTTTGCCCGCACCAAGGAACTGACCGAATACAAGATTCTTGAGGCGGCGGACCTGGATCTGTCGCAACTGGGCGAAAGCGATCTGGCCGGTATGACGGTCGAGGTGGTCGATCCCGTCGCCGATTACGCCCAGTTGATGGGCGAACTGTTCGATTTCGACGCGATTCGCAATCTTTTCATCGGCGGCTTCCGTATGCGCTTCGACGCCATGCATGCCGTGACCGGGCCTTATGCCACCGCGATCCTTGAGGGGATCCTGGGCGCGGCCAAGGGCACGGTGGTCAACGGCACGCCCTCGCCCGATTTCGGCGGCGGCCATCCCGATCCGAACCCGGTCTGGGCCAAGGATCTGATGGATGCGATGTTCGCCGAGGACGCGCCGGATTTCGGCGCCGCCTCGGATGGCGACGGGGATCGCAACATGATCGTCGGGCGCGGGGTCTATGTGACGCCCTCGGACAGTCTGGCGGTGCTGGCCGCGAATGCGACGCTGGCGCCCGCCTATGCCAAGGGGCTTTCGGGGATCGCGCGCTCGATGCCCACCAGCCGCGCCGCCGACCGCGTTGCCGAGAAGCTGGGGGTCGAAATCCATGAGACGCCGACCGGCTGGAAATTCTTCGGCAACCTGCTGGATGCGGGGCGCGTGACCATTTGCGGCGAGGAAAGCGCCGGCACCGGCTCGGACCATGTGCGGGAAAAGGACGGGCTTTGGGCGGTGCTGCTGTGGTTGAACATCCTGGCCCGCCGGATCGAGCCGGTCAGCCAGATCCTGGCCGCGCATTGGAAGGAATATGGCCGCAACTACTATTCGCGCCATGATTACGAGGCGGTCCCCAGCGAGCGCGCGAATGCGCTGGTTCAGCGGTTGCGCGACACGGCCGGCGACCTGCCCGGCCAGAAGTTCCAGGGCCTGGCGGTCGAATCGGCGGATGATTTCGCCTATCACGATCCGGTCGATGGATCGGTCTCGAAGAACCAGGGCATTCGGATCAGCTTCACGGATGGCTCGCGCGTGGTGCTGCGCCTGTCGGGCACCGGAACCGAGGGGGCGACGCTGCGCGTCTATCTGGAACGGTTCGAGGCCGATCCCGCCCGCCACGACCTGCCGGTCGAGGAGGCGCTGGCCCCGGTCATCGCCGCCGCCGAGGAAATCGCGCTGATCCGCGAGTTCACCGGCCGCGACGCCCCGGACGTGACCACCTGATCCCATCACGGGAAATTCACCCCAGCGCGGCCCAGTTCGGCGCATCATCTGCCTATCGCCCCTTGGGGCGGTCAGGAGGTCGGGATGAAACTGAAATGGTCGGATGTCACGCCTCGGGCGCAATATCTTGGCCGCCGCGGCTTCCTGGCCACGGCGGCGGCCAGTCTGGCGGGGCCTGCCCTGGGTCTGTCGGGAACGTCCTCGGCCTATTCCACGGATGAGCAGCCGAACAGCTTCAAGGACATCACGAACTACAATAATTTTTATGAGTTCGGGACTGGCAAAACCGATCCGGCGGAATATTCCGGCACGCTGAAGACCGTGCCCTGGCAGGTTCAGATCAGTGGGCTGGTGGACCGTCCCGGCAGCTATGGGGTCGAGGATCTGGCCCCGGATTCCGCGCTTGAAGAGCGGATCTATCGCCTGCGCTGCGTCGAAGCCTGGTCGATGGTGATTCCCTGGCTTGGCGTGCCTCTGGCCTCGGTCCTGAGCAAGGTCGGGCCGCAACCGGGCGCGAAATATGTGGCTTTTCGCACGCTCAAGGACCCGGACCAGATGCCGGGGCAGCGCTCGCGCATTATCGACTGGCCCTATACCGAGGGGCTGCGCCTGGACGAGGCGATGCATCCGCTTACGATTCTGGCCACGGGGCTTTACGGTCAGGTGCTGCCCAATCAGAACGGCGCGCCGATCCGCCTGATCGTGCCGTGGAAATATGGGTTCAAGTCGATCAAGTCGATCGTCGCGATCGAACTGACCGCGAAGCAGCCGCTGAACAGCTGGCAAGAGCTTCAGCCCAACGAATATGGCTTCTATGCCAATGTGAACCCGCAGGTCGATCATCCCCGCTGGAGTCAGGCGACCGAACGGCGCATCGGCGCGGGCTTGTTCGGAGGCCGTCAGGAAACGCTGATGTTCAACGGCTATGGCGATCAGGTTGCGGGTCTCTATGCCGGCATGGATCTGCGAAAGTTCTATTGATGACCTCGCATCTGAACCGGATCCTGCGCCGGATCCCCGTCTGGGTGATCTGGCTGGCGGGGCTGGTTCCCTTGGTCTTGCTGCTGGCAGATACGCTGGCTGGCCGTCTGGGGGTCGAGCCGGTTCGCGATATCGAGCATCGGCTGGGCCGCACGGCGCTTTATTTCCTGATCGCAACCTTGGCGGTGACGCCGCTTCTGCGTCTGACGCGGCTGAACCTGATCCGTTTTCGCCAGGCTTTGGGGCTGATCTGCTTTACCTACGCGGCCTGTCATCTGGCTGCCTGGGTGGTCTTCGACATGGGCCTTCTCTGGAGCCAGATCCTGCGCGACGTGATCAAGCGGCCCTATCTGATTTTTGGCATGTCGGCCTTCCTGGGCTTGCTTGCGCTTGCGCTGACCTCGAATCGCTGGTCGATCCGCCGCATGGGCCGGAACTGGGGGCGCCTGCACCGGCTGATCTACCCAGCGGCGGTTCTGGCGGCGGTCCATTGGCTTTGGGCGTTGAAGGTCTGGCAATCCTGGCCTTTGGGGTGGCTGGCTGCGATTCTGCTGCTGCTTTCCCTGCGTTTACTGAGGAAACGGCCTCGATCCGGGCCAAGCGTGGGCACGCTCTGAAGCCTTGTGGCCAAGGGGGCAGACGAAGCCCATCAGAAGCGATTTCAATTTACCTTATATTTTCAATATCTTAATATATTCTTGTCATCTTTTTTCATTTTTAGTCTTGCGGGTATTTTTGTTGGGCCGTAGATACCCGCTCACCGAGACGCCGGGGACGGTTGAACGGGTCTGGCGGGGCTGCTTTGGTTGCTTTTGCTAGGGAAATCAGGGAATAGCTGAGCGGATGCGGCGTTAAGATTTACGCCTTTTCCGTGCTTTTGTTTCCGTTGCTATTTGACATTACGAGATATCTGAAGGGATATGCGGGCGGTCTGGTCGTTTTTCGACTGAGAAGTTTGCATATCGGCCTGGTAGGGGGAGACCTCGATGATCCAGGTGTCAGCTTCACTGTTTGACGGTTCACGCGAGTGGAACGACAAGCAGGGATGACCTCCTGCTTAGGCGCAGGAGGCAGATGTGCAAGGTTCTTTTGTCAAGGATAGTTCTTCGGAACTTTCAACTTGAGAGTTTGATCCTGGCTCAGAACGAACGCTGGCGGCAGGCCTAACACATGCAAGTCGAGCGAGATTTTCGGATCTAGCGGCGGACGGGTGAGTAACGCGTGGGAACGTACCCTTTTCTACGGAATAGCCTCGGGAAACTGGGAGTAATACCGTATACGCCCTTATGGGGAAAGATTTATCGGAGAAGGATCGGCCCGCGTTGGATTAGGTAGTTGGTGGGGTAATGGCCTACCAAGCC
>NZ_JASGGO010000036.1:0-33382 GCF_047605025.1 Paracoccus sp. (in: a-proteobacteria)
AACTGGGGCTGCATCCCGACCAAGGCGCTGCTGCGCTCGGCCGAGGTGTTCCACCTGATGCACCGCGCCAAGGAATTCGGCCTTTCCGTCGAAAAGGCTAGCTACGACCTTGGCGCGGTCGTCCAGCGTTCGCGCGGGGTGGCCAAGCAGCTTGCCGGCGGCGTGGGCCACCTGCTGAAGAAAAACAAGGTCACCGTGATCATGGGCGAGGCCACGCTGACCGCCCCGGGCAAGCTGTCGGTCAAGACCGACAAGGGAGCCGAGGAGGTCACCGGCAAATCCATCGTGCTGGCCACCGGCGCCCGCGCCCGCAACCTGCCCGGCTTGGAGGCGGATGGGGAACGGGTCTGGAACTACAAGCACGCGCTGCAACCGCCGCATATGCCGAAAAAGCTGCTGGTCATCGGCTCGGGGGCCATCGGTATCGAATTCGCCAGCTTCTTCAACACGCTCGGCGCCGAAACCACCGTGGTCGAGGTGATGGACCGCGTCCTGCCGGTCGAGGATGCCGAGATCTCGGGCCTGGCCAAGAAGCAATTCGTCAAGCAGGGCATGAAGATCCTGGAAAAAGCCACGGTCAAGAAGCTGGACCGCAGCAAGGACAAGGTCACCGCCCATATCGAGGTCGGCGGCAAGACCGAGACGCAGGAGTTCGATACGGTCATCTCGGCCGTGGGTATCGTCGGCAATGTGGAAAACCTCGGACTTGAAAAGCTGGGCGCCAAGATCGACCGCACCCATGTCGTGACCGACGAATATTGCCGCACCGGGGTCGAGGGGCTTTACGCCATCGGCGATGTGGCGGGCGCGCCCTGGCTTGCGCACAAGGCCAGCCATGAGGGCGTGATGGTCGCGGAACTGATCGCGGGCGGCCATCCGCACCCGATCAAGCCGAACTCGATCCCCGGCTGCACCTATTGCAACCCGCAGGTCGCCTCGGTCGGCCTGACCGAAGAGAAAGCGAAAGCCGCGGGCCACGAGGTCAAGGTCGGCCGCTTCCCCTTCATCGGCAACGGCAAGGCCATCGCGCTTGGCGAATCCGAGGGCCTGATCAAGACCGTCTTCGACGCGAAGACCGGCGAGCTTCTGGGCGCCCATATGATCGGCGCCGAGGTGACCGAACTGATCCAGGGCTATGTCGTCGGCCGCACGCTGGAAACCACCGAGGCCGAGTTGATGGAGACGGTCTTCCCGCACCCGACGCTTTCGGAAATGCTGCACGAGGCCACGCTTTCGGCCTATGGCCGCGCCATCCATTTCTGAAGAAAGACAAGGGGGCCCGCGCGGCCCTCTTCCGCTTTCTTTGCTTTCCAAATACCCGGCCCGACGCCTCCGCCGGGCCGGCCGGTCAGGCTGAAACCGGCATCCGCGCCTCGATCATGCCGGCATACCAGCTTGACCCCGCCGGGATGGCATTGTCGTCGAAATCATAGGCGGGGTGATGCACCATGGCCGTGTCGCCATTGCCGACGAAAATATAGGCGCCCGGACGTTCGTTCAGCATATAGCTGAAATCCTCGCCCGCCATCATCGGCTCCATGTCGGTCAGCACCTCTCCGGCCACCTGGCGCGCCACCTCGGCGGCAAAGCCCGTGGCCTCGGGATGGTTGATCGTCACGGGATAGCCGCGCTGGTAATCCACCTCGGCCTTGGCGCCGAAGGCGGCGGCAACATGGGTCGAGACGCGCTTGATCCCGTCCTCAAGCTGGTCGCGCACTTCCGCCGCCAGGCTGCGCGAGGTGCCTTTCAGCTTCACCACCTGCGGGATGACGTTATGCGCGGTCGAATCGGTCTGGACCGCGCAGACCGAGATCACGCCGCTTTTGATCGGATCGACATTGCGCGCGACGATGGATTGCAGCGCGACGATGATCTGGGCCGCGACCAGCGTGGTGTCGATCGCCTCATGCGGCTTGGCGGCGTGCCCGCCCTTTCCGGTCACCGTGATGTCGAACTGATCGGTGGCGGCCATCATCGCCCCCTCGCGAATGGCGAAGGTGCCGACCGGATAGCCGGGCATGTTGTGCATGCCGTAAAATTCCTGGATGCCCCAGCGATCGACCATGCCGTCCTGGATCATGGCAAGGCCGCCGCCGCCGCCCTCTTCGGCGGGCTGGAAGATCATCACGGCGGTGCCGTCGAAATTCCGCGTCTCGGCCAGGTATTTCGCCGCGCCCAGCAGCATGGCGGTATGGCCGTCATGGCCGCAGGCATGCATGGCGCCGGCGATCTTCGAGGCATGCTCGGCCCCCGTCCGCTCGTGGATCGGCAGCGCGTCCATGTCGGCGCGCAACCCGATGACCCGGCCGCTGCTGTCGCTGCGGCCCTTGATCACGCCCACGACGCCGGTGCGGCCGATGCCCTCGGTCACTTCGTCGCAGCCGAATTCCCGCAGCAGTTCGGCGACCCGCGCCGAGGTGCGATGGGTCTCGTAGAGCAATTCGGGATGCTGGTGGAAATCCCGCCGCCAGGCGGTGATCTCGGGCAGAAGTTCGGCGAAACGGTTCTTGACGGGCATGGGACATCTCCTTCGCAGGGCAGGTTAGTCCTTTCCCGTCCAAGGGCAAGGCTGCAACGCCCGCTGCCGGGTTTTGTCGCAGCCCTTAGATCGAGGGGCCCAGTTCCACCGGCGATCCGTCCGAAAAACGGCCAAAGCGGAAACGCCGCAGATCATGGCCGGGCGGGCGCCCCAGCATCAGGTCCGCCATGACCCGGCCGATGCCCGGCCCGATTCCGAACCCATGCCCCGAAAGGCCGGTCGCAATGTAAAGCCCCGGCAAGGGCGTCTCGTCCAGGATCGGCACCTGGTCGGGCATCACGTCGATCATCCCGGCCCAGGCTCGCGTCAGAGGCACGGATCCCAGCCCCGGAAAGGCGCGCGCAAAATCCCGGCGCAGCCGGGCTATGCGGACGGGATTGGCGGGAGGGTCCAGCACCCGCAGCCGCTCGAACGGGCTTTCGCGGTCCAGCGCCCAGCGGCGCGGCGTGCCCCAGGCGTCCGGGTAACCGGACGGCGCGGCGGGGCGCAAACGGGTATGGCGCAGGTCACGGCGGATCTGGGGCAGGAAATGTCGCAGATCGCGAAAGGCGGTGGGGCCGATCCAGAAATCATGCCCGATGCCCGGCGCCAGCGTATAGCCGCCATCATTGCGGCGGCGAAAAGCGAACCCCGGATCGGCGGCATTGCCTGCATGAATCTCGGGCATCGCCCCGGTCGCGACCACGGTGGCGCGCACGGCAAGCTGCGGAACCCGCAAGCCCGCATTTCCCGCGAAAAGCGACGACCAGGCCCCCGCCGCCAAAAGCACCTGCTCGGCGGCGATCCGACCCTTCTCGGTCACGACGCCGCTGACGCGGCCCGCGGCGGTCTCGACCCCGCGCACGGCGCATTCCTCGCAGATGGTGACGCCCGCCTGGGCGGCAAGACCCGCGATGGCGGGAACGGCGGTCCATGGCTCGGCGCGGGCATCGTCGGAGGTGCGCAGCGCACCGATCCAGCCTGCGGCATTCGGCATCATCGCCTCAAGCTCGGCCCGCGACAGAAGCCGCGTATCCAGCCCATGCGCGCGGGCATGAGGCAGCCAGGCGGCGAAATTCTCCAGATCGGCCTGGCGCGCGGCAAGATAGGTGGTGCCGGCGCGCCGCAGCCCCACCGCGTCGCCCAGCCGCCGGTCCAGCCCCTGCCACAGCCGCAAAGCCTCGATCATGATCGGCAGTTCGGCCGGATCGCGGCCCTGCTGGCGCACCCAGCCCCAGTTGCGGGAACTCTGCTCGGCGGCGATCCGGCCCTTTTCGCACAGCACCACGCGCCACCCGGCCTCAGCCAGGTAAAGCGCGGTCATCACCCCGGCAATGCCGCCGCCGATGACGACGGCATCCGCCGCCGCCGGCGGCATGGCGGGAAAACGGATCGGATCGCGAAGCGAGATGGGGCCGCCGGTCTGCATGGGCCAAGGACTAGATCCAAGCGTCCCGCCATGCAATTCGCGATTTTCTTTGCGTCCAGATACCCCGGCCGCATTCGCATCTTGCCCCGCCCCCCCGCCCGCGCCCAAGCTGGCGGGGCACGGAAAAAAGGCCCCATGATGCTTCTAAGGATCCACCACGCCGCGATCATCTGCTCGGACTATGCGCGTTCGCGCGATTTCTATACCCGCATCCTGGGCCTGCGCGTCCTGGCGGAAAACCACCGCCCGGCGCGACAAAGCTGGAAGCTGGACCTTGGCCTGCCCGATGGAGGCCAGATCGAGCTTTTCAGCTTTCCCGAACCGCCGCCGCGCCCGAACCGCCCCGAGGCGCGGGGCCTGCGCCACCTGGCCTTTGCCGTCGCCGATATCGACGCGGCCAAGGCCCGGCTGGAAAGCCAGGGCATCCAGGTCGAGCCGCTTCGAACCGACGAATATACCGGGCGCCGCTTCACCTTCCTGGCCGACCCGGACGGCCTGCCGCTGGAACTTTACGAAGAGTGATCAGCCGTCATGCGTGCGCGGGCTCAGCAGCACGCGATGGCCCGGCGACACCTCGCGCCAGGCCGAGGGCTCGGGCTGGTAGCCCACGGGATGGATCGGCGAGGGGATCGGGCGAAAGCGCAGATCCTCGGAGATTTTCTTGCGGCGCGGATCGGCCACCGGCACGGCGGACATCAATTGCCGCGTATAGCTGTGCTGCGGATTTTCGAAGACCTGCCGGCGCGTCCCGATCTCGACGATGCGGCCCAGATACATGACCGCGACATGATGGCTGACCCGCTCGACCACGGCCATGTCATGGCTGATGAACAGGATCGAAATTCCCAGTTCTTGCTGCAATTCCAGCAGCAGGTTCAGCACCTGCGCCTGAACCGACACGTCCAGCGCCGAAACCGCCTCATCGGCGATGATCAACTTGGGGTTCAGCGCCAGGGCGCGGGCGATGGCGATGCGCTGGCGCTGGCCGCCGGACATCTCATGCGGATAGCGGTTCATGAAGCTGCGCGGCAGTTCCACCCGGTCGAACAGCCCGGCGATGCGCGCGCGCCGCTCGGCGCGGGTGCCGATGCCATAGTTCAGCATCGGCTCCTCGACCTGATCGACCAGCTTCATCTGCGGGTCGAGGCTGGCGAAGGGATCCTGAAAGATCATCTGCATCTGCCGCCGCGCCAGCCGCAGGCTTTCGGGCGGCAGCGCCAGCATGTCCTGCCCGTCCAGCCGCACCTCGCCCGAATTCGGCTCGACCAGGCGCAGGATCGAGCGGCCGGTGGTGGACTTGCCGCAGCCCGATTCGCCGACCAGGGACAGGGTTTCGCCCGCGTTCAGGGTAAAGGACACATCCTCGACCGCATGGACCTGGGCCACGGTGCGCCGCCACATTCCACCCTTGACGGCGAATCGGGTGCAAAGGTTGCGCACCTCAAGCAGCGGCTTCGGGGCTGTCGGCCGCACCGGCGCCGAAGCCACCGCCGCCCGGCCATCGCGCATCAGCCGCATCGGCTCGGGCGCGTCGCGGCCCGTCATCTCGCCCAGCTTCGGGACGGCGGCCAGCAGCGCCTTCGTATAGGGCTGGCGCGGAGCCTCGAAGATCTGGGCGACGGGGCCCTCCTCGACCTTGTCGCCGCGAAACATCACCACCACGCGGTCGGCCATCTGCGCCACCACCGCCATGTCATGGGTGATGAACAGGATCGCCATCCCCGTCTCGCGCTTCAGGCGGTCGATCAGGGCCAGGATCTCGGCCTGGATGGTCACGTCCAGCGCGGTCGTAGGCTCATCGCAGATCAGAAGCTTGGGACGGCAGGCCATCGCCATGGCGATCACGACGCGCTGGCGCATGCCGCCCGAAAGCTCATGCGGATATTGGCCCAGCCGCCGCTCGGGCTCGGGGATGCGGACCTCGCGCAGAAGCTCAAGCGCGCGCTCAAGCGCCTGGGCCTTGGTCATGCCGCGATGCGCGATCAGCCCTTCGGAAAGCTGGTCGCCGATGATGAAGACCGGGTTCAGCGCGGTCATCGGCTCCTGGAAGATCATGGCGATCTGGTTGCCGCGAATGTCGCGCATCCGCGATTGCGGCGCATGGACCAGATCCAGAGGCTTGCCGTCCGCCTGAAACAGCAACTGCCCCTTGGCGATATGGCCGCCGCCGAACTCGATCAGCCGCATCAGCGAAAGCGAGCTGACCGATTTGCCCGAACCCGATTCGCCGACCACGCAGACACATTCGCCGGCGGCGATGTCGAAGGACAGTTCGCGCACCCCCGTCACCGGCCCGTCATTGGTCTGGAACGTCACTTGCAGATTGCGGATCGAGACCAGCGGCGAATGATCAGTATCAAGCATGGCACAATGTCCCCCTGGGCGATGGCTTGTCCAAGGCTATGCGACAGCGGCGGCGATGCAATATCTTTCGGCAACCCAGATCACACTTGCTTTTTTCAGGGCACATAACCCAGACTTATCGCTGTTCCATGGGCAGCCCCGTCGACAACAGGGCAACGGCTGGGAAGGGTTGAAACAGAAAATGGCGGCCCGACCCCGGAGCACAAGCCAACCAACAGCGGGAGAGTTCGATGACATTCAGGAGATTGACACAAGGTGTCGCGGCTGCGGCGTTGATGACGCCCCTCTCGGTCGGCGCGGCCCTGGCCGAGCGCGGCTCGGACGGGCAGTTGAACATCATCATGTGGCAGGCGCCCTCGACGATGAACCCCTATCTGTCGGCCGGGACCAAGGACGTTCTGGCGGCCTCGATGACGCTGGAACCCTTCGCCAGCTTCACGCCCAAGGGCGATCTCGTGCCGCGCCTGGTGGTCGAAATCCCCAGCCTGGAAAACGGCGGCATTCCTGAAGACCTGAAAAGCGTGACCTGGAAGCTGAAACCGGGGATCAAGTGGTCGGACGGCTCGGCGCTGACGGCGGCGGATGCGGTCTTTACCGCCGAATATTGCATGGATCCCAAGGGCGGCTGCGCCCAGGCCGCCAAGTTCGACGGCGTCGAAAAGGTCGAGGCCCTGGACGATCTGACGGTGAAGGTGACATTCACCGGACCCCGCCCGGACCCATTCACCGCCTTCGTGGCCGGCCAGTCCCCGATCCTGCAAAAGGCCCAGTTCGAGAAGTGCAAGGGCGAGGCCGCGCCGACCTGCACGCAGCAGAACTTCAACCCGATCGGCACCGGCCCGTTCAAGGTCGCCGAATTCCGCACCAATGACGTGATCAGCTTCGATGCCAACCCTGAATATCGCGAACCCGACAAGCCCGCTTTCGCCAAGCTGGTGATGAAAGGCGGGGGCGATGCCGCCTCTGCGGCGCGCGCCGTGATGGAAACCGGCGAATTCGATTATGCCTGGAACACCCAGCTTGCCCCCGACGTGATCGCCGGCATGGAGGCCAAGGGGCTGGGCAAGGCCGCCGCCGCGTTCGGCAGCCTTGTCGAGCGGATCCATGTCAACCTGAGCGATCCCAGTTCGGACCTGCCCGAGGGCGAGCGGTCGACCATCAAGCATCCCCACCCGATCCTGTCCGATCCCGCCGTGCGCAAGGCGCTGTCCATGGCCATCGACCGCACGCTTCTGACCGAGATCGGCTATGGCATCGCGGGTCAGCCCACCTGCAACCATGTGCCCGCACCCGCCGCCTGGGCCTCGGACAACACGGAATGCCTGACCCAGGACATCGAGGGCGCCAAGGCGCTGCTGGATGGCGCCGGCTGGACCGTGGGCGGCAGCGGCATCCGCGAAAAGGACGGCAAGCCCCTGAAGCTGGTCTTCCAGTCCTCGGTCAACGCGGTGCGCCAGGACTTTCAGGCGCTGATCAAGCAATGGTGGTCCGAGATCGGCATCGATACCGAATTGAAGATCGTCGATGCTTCGGTCTTCTTCGGCGGTGATGCGGGCTCTCCCGACACGTTCCAGAAGTTCTACGCCGATGTCGAGATGTTCGCGAACAACTTCGAGGGCAACAACCCCGAGCCCTATCTGGCGCAGCAGATCTGCCGCCTGTCGCCCGGCCCGCAGAACCAGTGGCAGGGCGAGAATACCAGCCGCTATTGCGATCCCGAATATGACAAGCTGATCGGCGAACTCAGCAACATCGTCGATGCCGACGAACGCGCGGCCCTGGGCCGCAAGCTGAACGAGATGCTGACCAAGGACAGCAACGCGATCATTCCGCTGGTCTATCGCGGGACCACCTCGGCCTATGCCAACAGCCTGGGCGGGGTCGAGCTGAACGCCTGGGATACCGAGATCTGGAACGTTGCCGACTGGTATCGCGTCAAGTGACGCGCCCGGCCCGCGCCCCCTGCGAGGCGCGGGCTTTTGCCCTTTCGCGATCGGGGACAAGCGATGCTCTTTTACGCCCTTCGTCGATTACTGCTGGCGATTCCGACACTTCTGTTCATTTCGCTGGTGATCTTCCTGCTGCTTGAGGCGTCGCCCGGCGATCCCTTGGGCGATATCCCCCTGACCATCCCGCCCGAGGTCAAGGAGAAGATGCGCGAGGCCCTTGGCCTGGGCCAGGCTTGGTATATCCGCTACTTGCTGTTCCTGAAGCAATTCTTCTGGGTCGAGCCGCTTTATTGGGCCGACCAGATCTTCGGCACGCAGTTCACCGCGGGCATGCAGCGGATCATGAGCTTCCAAAGCCGCAGCCCAGCCTTCGACGTGATCGCCCAACGCCTGCCCCAGACCCTGACCGTGGTGGGGCTGTCCTATGTGGTGGGCGTGCTGATCGCCATCCCGATCGGCATCATCTCGGCCTATAAACAATATAGCTGGTTCGACCAGATCGGCACTTTCGTCTCGATGGTGGGCTTTTCGCTGCCGACCTTCTTCACCGGGGTGGTGCTGATCATCATCTTCGGCATCAAGCTGCAATGGTTCCCCTCGATCTACGACACGACGCTGCGGGTCACGGACTGGCCAAGCTTCGTGCAGCAGATCCGCCAGATGGTGATGCCGGTCACGGTGCTGGCGCTTTACAACGCCGCGCAGATCAGCCGCTTCATGCGCGCCTCGATGCTGGACAACCTGCGCCAGGACTACGTTCGCACCGCCCGCGCCAAGGGCCTGACCGAGCGTGTCGTGGTGCTGAAACATGTGCTGCGAAACAGCCTGATCCCGGTCGTGACCGTGATCGCCCTGGGCCTGCCCGCCGTCTTCGGCGGCGCCATCATCACCGAGCAGGTGTTCAAGGTGAACGGGCTGGGCCAGCTTCTGATCCTGGCGATCAACTCCAGCGACATTCCCATGGTGATGACGCTGACCTTCATCTTCGCCATCCTGATCGTGGTCTTCACCTTGATCGCGGATCTGCTTTACGGCGTTCTGGACCCGAGGATCCGCTATGACTGAGCCCCGCCCCGAAGAGACCGCCGCCGCCGCCCCGTCCGAGATCCAGCCGGTGGCACAGGTCGAAAGCGCGCCCCCGCCCCGCAGCCAGTGGCGCGATGTCTGGCGCCAGTTCCGCAACCATCGCGGCGCCATGATCGCACTGATGCTTTTCGTGGCGGTCCTGCTTTTCGTGCTGATCGGGCCTTGGCTCTGGACGCTTTCGCCGACCTATGTGGACATTCGCGCGCGCAACCAGTCCTTCAGTTGGGCGCATCCGCTGGGCACGGACCAGTTGGGCCGCGACATGCTGTCCCGGCTGATGGCGGGGGGTCAGGTCTCGCTGGCGGTGGGGATGACGGCCATGCTGATCGCGCTGACCCTGGGCAGCCTGATCGGCGTGCTCTCGGGCTATTTCCGCCGGCTGGACGCACCGCTGATGCGGGTGACCGAGCTGTTCCTGGCCCTGCCCCTGCTGCCCCTTCTGCTGCTGATGGTGACGCTGTTTCGCGAACCGCTGGGCAAGGCGCTGGGGCCGGCGGGCGGCACCTTCCTTCTGATCGTCAGCGCGATCGGCGTCACGTCCTGGATGCAGACGGCGCGGATCGTGCGCGGCGACGTGCTGGGCCTGAAAGAGCGCGAGTTCATCCTGGCCGCGCGCTCGATCGGCACGCCGGGGCGGCGGATGATCCTGCGCCATGTGCTGCCGAACGTGGTCTCGCCGATCATGGTGGCGGCGACGCTGGGGATCGCGACGGCGATCATCACCGAAAGCGCGCTCAGTTTCCTGGGCCTGGGCTTTCCGCCCGATTTTCCCACCTGGGGCCGGCTTCTGTTCGACGCGGTGGACCAGATGCAGCAATTCCCCTGGCGGGTGGTGCTGCCGGGGCTGATGATCTCGCTGACGGTGCTGTCGGTGAACTATATCGGCGACGGGTTGCGCGACGCGCTGGACCCGCGGATCCGGGGCCGCTGACGCCTCGGTTTGCCGGGGTGTTTGATCAGGCGTCGCGCAGCGCCGCGACAAGCGGCGCAAGCTGCGCGCGGGGCAGGATCAGCAGCATCGGGCCTTGCATGGCGATCCGAACCGGGCCGGTGGTCCGGTTCGAGGTGCCGATGCGGCCATCGGGGGCCATCGGCAACCCGTCGATGGGCCAGGCGAGGCCCGTCGAACGGCCCTGCGCCGGCCCCATCGGAAAAAGCGAGAGCCGCGTCCCGACCGGCAGGTCCAGCGCGATCCGGGGCGGGCAAAGGGTAATCACATCCTCGTCCGCGATCAGGATCGTGGGCGGGCCGATCCCCCGCGCCAGCGTCGAAAGGGCGGCCAGGAAATGATCCTGTCGCCCGCCGGAAAAACCCACGGCCAGCACCAGCGGCGCGTCGATGCGCGAAAGGCATTTCTGGAAATCGGTGCTGTCCTGCTCGGCTATGGGGTGCAGCCTCTGGGGCGGGATCGCGGCGCGCGCCTGATCCGAGATCGAATCGAAATCGCCCCAGACCGCTTGTGGCACATGGCCCAGCCGCACCGCCTGATCCGCGCCGCCATCCGCCGCCGCCAGCACAGGGGCCAGCGTCAGGGCCAGCCCCAGATGCCGGGGCGGGAAAGGCCCGCCGCCAACCAGGGTCACGGCTTCGCGGCTGGCAAGCCGGGTCATCGGCGCGGCTCTTCGCCCCGGCCGACGCCCGAAAAGACCCTGCGGAAAGGCGCGACCCAAAGGATGCCCAGCACGACATAGACGCCCAGCTCGACCAGGATCGGCTGGCGGCCGAATGTCCGGTCAAGCCAGTTCACCGCCGTTACCGCCGCCGCGATGTACAGCGGCAGCACGACCAGCAGGATGACCAGGGACCAGCGTTTGCGGGACTTCAGCGTCATCTGCCGTCCTTTCCAACCACGCGTTTCGGTCAATCCGCGAAGGGATCGGTGACCAGGATCGTATCCTCGCGCTCGGGCGAGGTCGAAAGCAGCGCGACAGGGCACTGGATCAGTTCCTCGATCCGGCGGACATATTTGATCGCCTCGGCCGGCAGGTCGGCCCAGGAGCGCGCGCCGGCGGTCGATTCCTGCCAACCGGGCATCTCCTCATAGACGGGCGTTACCTTGGCTTGCAGCGCGGCGGCGGTCGGCAGGTGGTCGTAATGGGTGCCGTCGATTTCATAGCCGGTGCAGATTTTCAGTGTCTCGAACCCGTCCAGCACGTCGAGCTTGGTCAGCGCGATGCCGTTCACGCCCGAGATGGCGCAGGTCTGGCGCACCAGCACGGCGTCGAACCAGCCGCAGCGGCGCTTGCGCCCGGTCACGGTGCCGAATTCATGGCCACGCTCGCCCAGGCGCTGGCCGTCGGCATCGTCAAGCTCGGTCGGGAAGGGACCAGAGCCGACGCGGGTAGTGTAAGCCTTGACGATGCCAAGGACGAAACCGATGGCGCTGGGACCCATGCCGGTGCCACTGGCCGCCATGCCCGACATGGTGGTCGAAGAGGTCACATAGGGATAGGTGCCGAAGTCGATATCCAGCAGCGAACCCTGCGCGCCCTCGAACAGGATGCGCTTGCCGGCCTTGCGATAGTCGTTCATCACCTTCCAGACCGGCTGGGCGAATTGCAGCAGCTTCGGCGCGATCTCCAGAAGCTTGGCGCGCAGTTCGGCGCGGTCGATGGGCGTGGCGCCCAGACCCTGGCGCAGCGCGTCGTGATGGGCCAGCAGGCGGTCCAGGCGCGAATCCAGCGTCTCTTCATCGCCCAGGTCGGCGACGCGGATGGTGCGCCGGCCCACCTTGTCCTCATAGGCGGGACCGATGCCGCGCCCGGTGGTGCCGATCTTGCTGGCGCCCGCCGCCTCTTCGCGCAGCTTGTCCAGATCCTGATGAAGCGGCAGAATCAGGGGCGTGTTCTCGGCGATCATCAGGTTCTCGGGGCCGATCTCGACACCCTGGGCCGAAAGCTTGTCGATTTCCGCGAACAGCGCCCAGGGGTCCAGCACCACGCCATTGCCGATGACCGCCATCTTGCCCTTGCGCACGATGCCCGAGGGCAGCAGCGACAGCTTGTAGACGGTATCGCCGATCACCAGCGTGTGGCCGGCATTATGCCCGCCCTGAAACCGCGCGATCACATCGGCCCGCTCGGACAGCCAATCAACGATCTTGCCCTTGCCTTCGTCGCCCCATTGCGCGCCGACGACCACCACGTTGGCCATAGTGCTTCCCTTCCCGGTCCAGAATGCCGCGACCGGGTATAACCAGCGAAGCCGCAGGAAGAAAGCAGAATTGCCTATGGCTAATCGTTGGGCAGTAAGCGCGATTTTTAGACACTCCTCCGAGAATCGGGTCCGACTCGCGTTCTGCGCATTGCGAAATCGCTGCCGCATTGCCCATGGTCCGGGCAAGAGGACTCCATGCTGCATCAAAACGTCATCCAGGATCAGGCCGGCGAACTGCCCAGGGCGAAAGGCGTCCTGCGCGCGGGGTTCGCCCTGCGCGAGGGGCGGACCCGGCTGCGGCGGTTGCATCAGGCAGGCAGCGCCAAGGGCATGCTGCCGCCCGCGCCGGGCTGTGAGCTTGTGCTGCTGAACACCTCGGGTGGGCTGACCGGCGGCGACCGGATGGAGATCCAGGTGGCGCAGGACGCCGCGACCCGCCTGACCGTGACCACCCAGACCGCCGAACGCGCCTATCGCAGCGTGACGGGCCGCGCGCGCGTGCAGGCGCGCTTCGATGTCGGGGCGGGCGGGCATCTGGACCTGCTGCCGCAAGAGACGATCCTGTTCGACCGCGCCGCCCTTGCCCGCCAGCAGGAGATCGCGCTGGACGCCGACGCGACCTGCCTTTGGTGCGAGACGCTGATCCTGGGCCGCGCCGCCATGGGCGAGACGGTGCGCAGCCTGGACCTGACCGACCGCCGCCGCATCAGCCGGCAGGGACGCCCTCTTTTCGTCGAGAACCTGCGCCTGACCGATTCCGTGCTGGCGACCGATGGCCCGGCCACGCTGGCGGGCGCGCGCGCCTTCGCCACGCTGGTCCTGGTCGCCCCCGACGCCGCCGACCGGCTGGACCGCGCCCGCGCGGCACTGGGGCAGGATGTCACCTCGGCCGCCAGCGCCTTTGACGGCAAGCTGGTCGCGCGACTGATGGCCGGGGACGGCTGGCCGCTGCGCCAGGCGCTGATGCGGCTGATCCGCGCCATCCGGCCGGCCCCCCTGCCCCGCGTTTGGCAGATTTGAACCTTGATGAGGACAAGATGAACCTGAGCCCCCGCGAAAAGGAAAAGCTGCTGGTCTCGGTCGCCGCCATGGTGGCGCGGGGCCGGCTGGCGCGCGGCGTCAAGCTGAACCATCCAGAAGCCATCGCCCTGATCACCGATTTCGTGGTCGAGGGCGCGCGCGACGGCCGCACCGTCGCCGACCTGATGGAGGCGGGCGCCCATGTCATCGCGCGCGAGCAATGCATGTCGGGCATCCCCGAGATGATCCATTCGGTCCAGGTCGAGGCTACCTTTCCCGACGGGACCAAGCTGGTCACCGTCCACGATCCCATTCGCTAAGAGGCCCAGATGAAACGCATTCTTCCCTTCCTGCTGTTCCCCACCGCCGCCCTGGCCCATCCTGGGCATCTGGGCGGGCATGGTCCCTTCGCCGAGGGCTGGATGCATCCCATCGGCGGCGCCGATCATGTGCTTGCCATGGTGGCGGTCGGTCTTTGGGCAGCGACCGCGGCCGACCGGCGCGCGATCTGGGCGCTGCCGCTGACATTCATGGCGGCGATGGTGCTGGGCGGCGCGCTTGGCGCGGCGGGCGTGCATCTTCCTGCGGTCGAGCCGATGATCCTGGCCTCGTCCGTCGTGCTGGGACTGGCGGTGGCGCTGGCCCTGCGCCCCTCGCTGGGCTTGGCGCTGCCGATGGTGGCGGCGTTCGGCGTGATGCATGGCCATGCGCATGGCGCCGAGGGTCCGGCGGGCGGGCTTGCCGCCTATGCGGCGGGCTTCGTGCTGGCGACGGGCGCGCTGCACCTGGCCGGCATCGGGCTGGGCCGGCTGGGCGTCACGCGCTGGCTGGGCGCGGCCACCGCGGCGGCGGGCGTCGCGCTGGCGGTGATGCCATGACCCGCGACCTGCTGATCCCGGGCCAGGTTTTCCCCGCCGAGGGCGAGATCACCCTGAACGCCGACCGCGAGGCCATCGCGCTGATGGTCTCGAACACCGGCGACCGGCCGGTGCAGGTCGGCAGCCATTACCATTTCGCCGAGACGAATCCGGGCCTGTCCTTCGACCGCGACACGGCGCGGGGGATGCGGCTGGACATCGCCGCCGGCACCGCCGTCCGCTTTGAACCGGGCCAGACCCGCGAGGTGCGGCTGATCCCCTTTGCGGGCGGGCGCGAGGTCTGGGGCTTCAACGGCAAGGTCATGGGCAAGCTGGACTAGCTTGGCCGCGAAAGGGGGAAGACGGGAATGTGCAACGCCTGCGTGATCGAAAGCGTCAAGCAAGGGATGATGAGTCGGCGCGGCCTGTTCATGGGCGCGGCGGCGACCGGGGCGGCGGCGATTGCGGCAAGCGCCCTGACCGCGCGCCCCGCCCTGGCCCAGGCCGCCGGCAAGGTCGTCGACCTGACCTATGTTTTCGACGAGAAGTTCCCGACCTTCGACGGCGTGCCGGGCATCGCCTATGAAGAGGCGGTGAACTTCGATAAGAACGGCTACCAGCTTTGGAAGATCACCTTCTTTGAGCATTCCGGCACCCATATCGACGCGCCGCTGCATTTTTCCAAGGATGGCATGTCGGTCGCGGAACTGGCGCCGGAAAGCCTGATTTGCCCGCTTTGCGTGATCGACATCAGCGCCAAGGCCAAGGACGATGCCAATGCCGCCCTTGAGGCCGAGGATGTCGAGGACTGGATCAAGCAAAACGGCGACATTCCGGCGGGCGCCTGCGTCGCGATGAACTCGGGCTGGGGCGCCAAGGTCGCGACGCCGGAATTCCGCAATACGCCGGACGGGAAATTCGCCTTTCCGGGCTTCGGCAAATCGGCGACGGATCTTCTGGCGCAGATGAACGTCGCGGCCATCGCCAGCGACACGCTGTCGCTGGACCCCGGCAGTTCGGCCGATTTCGCGGTGCATAATTCCTGGCTGCCCTCGGGGCATTACGGGATCGAGAACCTGGCCAATGTCGACCGGCTTACGGCCAAGGGCGCCACGATCTTTGTCGGCGCGCCGAAACACGCGCGCGGCACCGGCGGCCCGGCCCGCGTGATGGCGGTGGTCTGATGGCGACGGTCCGCCTGCTTTCGGATGAGGAAGCGCCCGCCGAATCGCGCGCCGTCTTCGACGAGATCCGCGCCGCGCGAAAGACCGATTTCGTCAACAACTTCTGGCGCGCGCTGGCGCATGATCCGGCGCAACTGGCCGACACATGGCGGCGGCTGTCCCAGGTCATGGCCCCCGGCGCGCTGGATCCGCTGGTCAAGGAGCTGATCTATGTCGCCGTCTCGACCGCGAACGGGTGCAGCTATTGCGTCCATTCCCATACGGCCGCCGCCCGCGCCAAGGGCATGACGCCCGCGATGCATACCGAACTTCTGGCCGTGATCGGCATGGCCAGCCAGACCAATGCGCTTGCGACCACGCTGCAAGTCCCGACCGACCCCCGCTTTCAGGAGGATTGAATGGCCCTGACCATCCCGCGCGCCGAATATGCCCAGATGTTCGGACCGACCACCGGCGACCGCATCCGCCTGGGCGATACCGAAATCATCATCGAGGTCGAGCGCGACCTGACCACCTATGGCGAAGAGGTCAAGTTCGGTGGCGGCAAGGTCATCCGCGACGGCATGGGCCAAAGCCAGATCACCCGCGCCGGCGGCGCCATGGACACGGTGATCACCAACGCGCTGATCCTGGACCATTCCGGCATCTACAAGGCCGACATCGGCTTGCGCGACGGCCGCATCGCCGGCATCGGCAAGGCCGGCAACCCCGACACCCAGCCCGGCGTCACCCTGATCATCGGCCCCGGCACCGAGATCATCGCCGGCGAGGGCCGCATCGTCACGGCGGGCGGCATGGACGCGCATATCCATTTCATCTGCCCCCAGCAGGTCGAGGACGCGATTTCCTCGGGGATGACCACCATGCTGGGCGGCGGCACCGGGCCGGCGCATGGCACGCTGGCCACGACCTGCACCCCCGGTCCCTGGCATATCGGCCGGATGCTGATGGCGATGGATTCGGTGCCGGTGAACATGCTGATCTCGGCCAAGGGCAATGCCTCGCGCCCCGAGGCGCTGGTGGAAATGGTGCGCGCCGGCGCCTCGACCCTGAAGCTGCACGAGGATTGGGGCACCACCCCCGCCGCCATCGACTGCTGCCTGTCGGTCGCGGATGCGATGGATGTGCAGGTCACGATCCACACCGACACGCTGAACGAATCGGGCTTCGTGGAAAACACGCTGGCCGCGATCAAGGGCCGCACCATCCACGCCTTCCATACCGAGGGCGCCGGCGGCGGCCATGCCCCCGACATCATCAAGCTGGTCGGCGCGGCGAACGTCATTCCCAGTTCCACGAACCCGACGCGGCCCTTCACGGCGAACACGCTGGAAGAGCATCTGGACATGCTGATGGTCTGCCATCACCTGGACAAGCGCGTCCCCGAGGATGTGGCCTTCGCCGAATCCCGCATCCGGCGCGAGACCATCGCCGCCGAGGACATCCTGCACGACATGGGCGCCTTCTCGGTGATTTCCTCGGACAGCCAGGCCATGGGCCGGGTGGGCGAGGTGGTGACGCGGACCTGGCAGACCGCGCATAAGATGAAGGTCCAGCGCGGGCGCCTGGCCGAGGAAACCGGCGCGAACGACAATATCCGCGCCCGCCGCTATGTTGCGAAATACACGATCAACCCCGCCATCGCCCATGGCATCGCCCATGAAATCGGCAGTATCGAGCCCGGCAAGCGCGCCGATCTGGTGATCTGGGACCCGGCGATGTTCGGCGCCAAGCCCGAGATGGTGCTGGTCGGCGGCATGATCTCATGGGCGCAGATGGGCGATCCGAACGGCTCGATCCCGGTGCAGCCGATGTATATGCGACCGATGTGGGGCGCGATGGGGCGGGCGATGCAGGCGTCGGGCGTGACCTTCCTGTCGCAGGCGGGACTGGATGCGGGCGTGGGCGAGGGGCTGCTGAAACCCGCCGTCGCGGTGAAGGGCACGCGGGGCATCGGCAAGGCCGACATGCGGCTGAACGCCACCACCCCGACGATCGAGGTGGACCCCGAAACCTATGAGGTGCGCGCGGACGGCGAACTGCTGACCTGCCAGCCCGCGACCGAGCTGCCGCTGGCCCAGCGGTATTTCCTGTTTTGATGCTGCAACGCAGCATTGCAGTTTTGGAAGTGGTTATGACAGCGATGATGACTTATCTTAGCAGGCAGGGGAGGAAACCGTTCGCCAAAACCGAAAGGGTTTCCAATGGCTATCATTCCGACGACCGCTTACTCGCCTTGGCTTCCGGCCGCTTACGACAAGTTCTTCGCCAAGCTTGGGCAGGGTCTCAACTCCTATATCGAAACGCGTTCGCGTCGGGCCGAAATCGCGGCGCTGGAAGCGAAATCCGATGCCGAACTGGCCAAGATGGGCATCACCCGCGACCGCATCGTGCATTACGTCTTTCGGGACCTGATCTGGGCCTGACCTTTCACACGGGGGCGCGGCTATGACCGTGCTCCTGCAACAGCGCGCCGGCGAAATCCTGCGCGCCACGCCCGCGCCCGATTGCGTCGTTCTGGATTACGAAGGCCGGTTCCTGCGCCGCAAGCGGCTGGTATCGCGTGGCGGCGTCTCGTTCCTGGTCGATCTGCCCGAGACGGTCAGCCTTGATCCAGGCGATGCTTTCCGCCTGGAGGATGGCCGCCTGATCGGGGTCGAGGCCGCGATGGAGCCCTGCCTGCGGGTCGAGGGGGCCCTGCCCCGCCTTGCCTGGCATATCGGCAACCGACACACGCCTTGCCAGATCACCACCGACCACCTGTTGATTCGCGCCGATCACGTCCTGGAAGGCATGCTGCGGGGCCTTGGCGCGCGCGTTTCCGCGACCATGGCCCGCTTCGATCCCGAGGGCGGCGCCTATGGCCATGGCCGCACCATGGGCCATGATCACGGCCCAGGAGGGCATGGGCATTGATGACCATGACCCTGGACCGGCTGTCCCTGATCCAATGGCTCTCCCCGACCTTCCCGACTGGCGCCTTCGCCTATTCCCATGGGCTGGAGCAGGCCATGGAGGACGGCATGCGCGATGCCGCCGGGGTCGCCGCCTGGGTCGCCCATGTGCTGGAGCATGGCGGCGGCTGGAGCGATGCGGTGCTGCTGTCGATGGTGCTGCAAGGCCGCGATGCCGATGAGGTCGCCGAACTGGCACGGGCCTTGGCGGGTTCGACCGAGCGCCTTGCCGAAACCATGGACCAGGGCCGCGCCTTTGCCGCCACGCTTGCGGCCTTGGGGCATGATCTGCCCCTGGCGCCGCTGCCGGTCGTCCTGGGCCTTGCCGCGCGGACGCTTGTGCTGCGCCGGCCCGAGATCATCGCGCATTACCTGCACGGCTTTGGCGGCAACCTTATCTCGGCCGCGACGCGTTTCCTGCCGCTTGGCCAGGCCGAGGCGCAGGCGGTGCTGGCCGGCCTGCATGGGCTGGTCGCCGACCTGGCGGTGCGCGCCACCGATGCCGGCCCCCAGGCGCTGGAAACCTGCTGCTTCGGCGCCGATCTGGCCGCGATGCGGCATGAAACCCTGGATGTGAGGATCTTTCGGACATGAGCAACGGCCCCTTGCGTGTCGGCATCGGCGGTCCCGTCGGCGCCGGCAAGACCACTCTGACCGAGCATTTGGCCCGTGCCCTGGCCCCGCGCCTGTCGATGGCGGTGATCACCAATGACATCTACACGCGCGAAGATGCCGAGGCCTTGATGCGCGCCCAAGTCCTGCCGGCGGAGCGTATTCGCGGCGTCGAGACCGGGGGCTGCCCGCATACCGCCATCCGCGAGGATGCCAGCATCAACCTGGCCGCCGTGGCCGATCTGCGCGCCGCGATCCCCGACCTGGAGCTGATCCTGATCGAATCGGGGGGCGACAACCTGGCCGCCACCTTCAGCCCCGAACTGGCGGATCTGACGATCTATGTCATCGACACCGCCGCCGGGCAGGACATTCCCAGGAAGCGCGGGCCGGGGCTGGCCCGCTCGGACCTGCTGGTGGTGAACAAGACCGACCTCGCGCCCCATGTCGGCGTGGATGTGGCACTGCTGGAAAGCGATGCCCGCACGGCGCGCGGCGCGCGGCCCTTTGTCATGGCGCAGTTGCGGCATGGGCAGGGGGTGGGCGAGGTGGTCGATTTCCTGGTTCGCGAGGGCGGGCTGGTATTGGCAGAGCCGGCCTGAGACCGCGGGCGTCACGCGGGCTGAAGCGAAGCTTGGGTATTTGGAAAACGAAGAACGGCTGGGGCGGCGCGTGATCGTTGGCGCGGAAAGGCTGATGAGGTTCGAAGGGCAAGATGCCGGACCTTATGCTTTCGAAAGCACAATGGCTTTGCCCAAGGATAAGGTGCCATCTGATTCGCCGCTTTCAAGCAGTTCCGAACCATGCATTGGCGCCGCGTGTGTCGGACCAATGATGGAACGGCGTCGGCCCCTGGTGGCCCCTGGCATAGCGCCGGAGTCGGAGGCGCGCCGTCCGAGAGGCGGCGGACATGCGGGGTGGCGCCGCCGGTTCTCGCATTTCGTGGGAATGCGGGCCATGATCCTGGCGCCATCAGCATCCCCACCCTGGGAGGGAAAGCCGCCTGCCGTCTTGCGGTAGGGATCAAACGCGATCCCAGCGCCGTGATCAGATTTTCAAATAGGCAGGCATCCTATCACCGCAAAGCCTCGGCGCGTTTCCTAGCCAAAGCCGTCGTCATTGACCTGCATATGGCGCGTCAGCCTTGCCTGACCAGCGAATGGCCGGGTTGGCAGATCCATCCTCAAGATCAGAAGGGCAGCCGACATGCGCCGCCCAGTATCCCAGTCATTGCCCTTTTCGGGCATTTCCGGGGGTTCGCATGGATTTCCTGGCGAATCGCCGAAAAGCCCTCAGTTCGGGCTTTCCTCGACGATGACCAGATCCCGCTCCGCCGCATTTTTCGCATGCTCCAGCGCCGCCTGATAGGCGGTCGAGTTGTAGCAGGCCACCGCATCCTCGAAGCTGGGGAAGCGGGCGACGACATTGCGGGCGCGATCGGCACCCTCCAACTGCATGTAACGGGTGCCGCGCGCCAGGAAGACGCCGCCATGAGCGGTGATGGCGGGACCGGCCTGCCGGGCATATTCGGCGTAGGACTCCGGGTCGGTCACGGTCACATGGGCAATCCAGAGCGCGGTCATGCCTTCTCTCCGATCAGGGCCTCGATCGCGGCGATGGCGCTGTCGGCGGCGTCCAGGCTGGGCGCGCCGCCCTGGGCGCGGTCGGGGCGGCCACCGCCGCCCTTGCCGCCAAGCGCGGCGGTCGCGGCCTGAACCAGTTCGACGGCGCTGACCCGTTCGGTCAGGTCCGGGGTGACGCCAGCGGCGACGGTGGCCTTGCCATCCGCCTCGGCCAACACGACCACGGCGCCCGAGCCGAGCCGCGACTTCATCTCATCGACCAGCGGGCCAAGCTCCTTGCCGGAAACGCCGTCCACCTTGCGGGCGATCAGCTTGATTCCGTTGATTTCCTTCGGCTTGTCCCCGGCGGCGCCCCCCATGGCCAGCTGCCGCTTGAGCTGCGCAACCTCATTGGCCAGTGCCTTACGCTCTTCGGCCAGCGCGCGAACCTTGCTCACCACATCGCCCGATTGCGCCTTGAGGATGCCCGCGATTTCCGAAAGCTCGCCGTCCACGCGGCGCAACTCGTCCATCGCCGCCTGGCCGGTCAGCGCCTCGATCCGGCGGATCCCGGCGGCCGAGGCGGTTTCCGTGGTCAGGGCGAACATGCCAATATCGCCGGTGCGCCCCACATGGGTGCCGCCGCAAAGCTCCAGCGAATAGGTCCGACCGCCCGCCCCCTTGCCCGAGCCGGCAAGCTCGCCCATGGACACGACGCGCACCTCATCGCCGTATTTCTCGCCGAAAAGCGCCTGCGCACCCAGCGCGCGGGCATCGTCGGGGGTCATGATGCGCGTCTCGACCGGGCTGTTCTGGCGGATGAAATCATTCACCTCGCGCTCGACCCGGGCGACCTCATCAGGCGTCAGCGCCTTGCCATGGCTGAAATCGAAGCGCAGCCGGTCAGGCGCGTTCAGGCTGCCCCGCTGCGCGACGTGATCGCCAAGCGCGCGGCGCAGCGCCTCGTGCAGCAGATGGGTGGCCGAATGGTTGGCGCGAATGGCGCCGCGGCGGTCGTGATCGACCGAAAGCTGCGCACCCTGGCCCCGGCGGATCGTGCCCAGAGTGACCTCGGCGACATGGATAAAGACCCCGTTCGCCTTTTTCGTGTCGGTCACGCGGGCGGCGCCGGTTTCGGTCTTGATCAGGCCCGTATCGCCGACCTGGCCGCCGGATTCGCCGTAGAAAGGCGTCTGGTTCACCACGATCTGGACCTGCTGGCCCTCGGCCGCGCTGTCCACCGCCGCGCCGTCCCGCACCAGGGTCAGGATCTGGCCCTCGGCTTCCTCGGTGTCATAGCCCAGGAATTCGGTGGCGCCATGCGCCTCGGCGATGTCGAACCAGATCGCGGCATCCTTGGTCTCGCCCGAGCCGGACCAGGCTGCACGGGCCTTGGCCTTCTGCTCGGCCATGGCGCTGTCGAAACCGGCGGTATCGACGGCGCGGCCCTTCTCGCGCAGCGCGTCCTGGGTCAGGTCCAGGGGGAAGCCGTAAGTGTCATACAGCTTGAAGGCCGCCTCGCCGGGCAGGTTCGCACCTTCGGGCAGGCGCGACAACTCATCGTCCAGCAGGCGCAGCCCCCGGTCCAGCGTCTGCTTGAAGCGGGTTTCCTCCAGCTTCAGCGTTTCCTCGATCAGGGCCTGGGCGCGGCCAAGCTCGGGATAGGCGGCGCCCATCTGACGCACCAGGGCCGGAACCAGGCGGTGCATCACCGGATCCCTGGTGCCCAGCATATGCGCATGACGCATGGCGCGGCGCATGATGCGGCGCAACACATAGCCGCGCCCTTCGTTGCTGGGCATCACGCCATCCGCGATCAGGAACGAGGTCGAGCGCAGGTGATCGGCAATCACACGGTGATGCACCTTGCCCGGCCCGTCGGGATCGGCGCTGGTCGCATGCGCACTGGCCTCGATCAGGTTGCGCATCAGGTCGGTGTCGTAATTGTCGTGCTTGCCCTGCAATAGCGCGCCGATCCGCTCCAGCCCCATGCCGGTGTCGATGGACTGCATGTCCAGCGCCCGCATCGAGCCGTCCTCGAACTGCTCGTTCTGCATGAAGACGAGGTTCCAGATTTCGATGAAACGGTCGCCATCCTCATCCGCGGAACCGGGCGGGCCGCCCCAGATCTTGTCGCCGTGGTCGAAAAAGATCTCGGTGCAGGGGCCGCAGGGGCCGGTCGGACCCATCTGCCAGAAATTGTCATTGGTGGGGATGCGGATGATGCGGTCATCGGTCAGGCCGGCGACCTTCTTCCAGATATCGGCGGCCTCGTCATCGGTGTGATAGACAGTGACCAGAAGCCTGTCCTTGGGAATGCCGAAATCCTTCGTCAGCAACTCCCAGGCAAAGGGGATGGCCTGGCTCTTGAAGTAATCCCCGAAGCTGAAATTCCCCAGCATCTCGAAGAAGGTGTGATGCCGCGCGGTATAGCCCACATTATCCAGGTCGTTATGCTTGCCGCCCGCGCGCACGCATTTCTGTGCCGTAGTGGCGCGATTGTAATCCCGCGTCTCGACCCCGGTGAACAGGTTCTTGAACTGCACCATGCCCGAATTGGTAAACATCAGCGTCGGATCGTTCCTCGGCACCAGCGGGCTCGACTCGACCACCTTATGGCCGTTGCGTTCGAAGAAATTCAGGAAAGTCGATCGGATGTCGTTCAAGCTGGGCATGTCGGGCCTTCATCGCAAAGCGTCTTGTCCGGCCGCTGCCGGTTTGCCGCTTGGTCTAGCCCCGGCTGCGCCGCCTGTCCAGCAATCCCGGAAAATCCCCTCTTTCTTGCCCAAATATCCTGGGGGAACGCCTCATGCACCCCATCGAGGGGGGCATGAGGCGTGGGGGCAAAGCCCCCGGACAAAAGAAATGCGCGGGAAACTCCCGCGCATTCCGTCAAAGCCTTGCAATCAGCGCCTCAATCCTCGGTCAGCGCGTCGTCGCCATCCTCGGTCGCACCGAAGTCCAGCCCATGGCTGGCACGGATCCTGTCCTCGATCGCATAGGACACTTCGGGATTGTCGCGCAGGAACTGCTTGGCATTCTCGCGGCCCTGGCCGATACGCTCGTCGCCATAGGAATACCAGCTTCCCGACTTCTCGACCACGCCGGCCTTGATGCCCAAGTCGATCAGCTCGCCCACCTTCGAGATCCCCTCGCCATACATGATGTCGAACTCGACCTGACGGAAGGGCGGGGCCACCTTGTTCTTGACCACCTTGACGCGGGTGGCGTTGCCGGTCACCTCGTCGCGGTCCTTGATCGCGCCGGTGCGGCGGATATCAAGGCGCACCGAAGCATAGAACTTCAACGCATTGCCGCCCGTCGTCGTCTCGGGATTGCCGAACATGACACCGATTTTCATGCGGATCTGGTTGATGAAGATCACCATGCAATTGCTGCGCCCGATGCTGGCGGTCAGCTTGCGCATGGCCTGGCTCATCAGACGGGCCTGGCTGCCCATCTGCATGTCACCCATATCGCCCTCGATTTCGGATTTCGGCGTCAGCGCCGCAACTGAATCAACCACGACCAAGCTTACCGCGCCAGAGCGCACCAAAGTATCTACGATCTCAAGCGCCTGCTCGCCCGTATCGGGTTGGCTGATCAGAAGCTCGTCCAGGTTGACACCCAGCTTCTTGGCATATTGCGGGTCCAGCGCGTGTTCGGCGTCGACGAATGCGCAGACACCGCCCTTTTTCTGCTCCTCGGCCACGACATGCAGCGTCAGCGTGGTCTTGCCTGAGCTTTCGGGGCCGAAAATCTCGATGATACGGCCCTTGGGCAGGCCGCCGATGCCCAGCGCGATGTCCAGGCCCAGCGAGCCGGTCGAGGTCGCCTCGATCTCGGCCACCGGGCTGTCCTTGCCCAGCTTCATGATCGAGCCCTTGCCGAACTGCCGTTCGATCTGGGCCAGCGCGCTGTCCAGCGCCTTCTGCTTGTCTGCCGCTCGCTTGTCGTTCATGTCGAAAAGTGTCGCCCCTGCCATGCCGTCCTCATGCTTATTTCACACCCCGACCGCCGGGGCAATCGTGCCCGCCCGCACATGTTCACGGGTTGTTCCCATTTGATCGCATTCGGCTCAAATTGCAAGAACAGCCTTTCCGATTCGCGCTGTTGCGGCCAGCAGGCCCCATCAGCCTCGCAGCGATTGATTAAGAAACGGTTTACCGTGTCCGCCCCCGCACATTGTCCGGCAAGGGATGTCATGACGGGATAGCGGGGAAATATGCTGATTTTCTGGGACAGGCGGCTGGCCTTTCTGGCCACGCCGAAAGCCGGCTCGACCGCGATCAAGGCCGGGCGGCAACCCTTGGCCAATGTCGCGCTGCAACGTCCGGCCGAACTGAAACATACCGCCCTTGGCGCCTATCGCCGCCACATCCAGCCCTGGCTTCAAGCCGCCAGCGGCGCGCACTTTACCACCGTCGCGCTGATGCGCGAGCCGACCGGCTGGCTGCAAAGCTGGTATCATTTTCGTTTGCGCGACGATCACGAGGCCCCGGCCCATGCGATGACGGGCATCGGCTTCGCCGATTTCGTGCGCGACTACGCCCAAGGGCGGGGTGGACCGGCCTGCAATCGGACTTCCCGACCTGCGGCGGCCCGCAGGTTGATCGGATCTTTCGCCACGAGGATATGGGAAGCTTCACCCATTTCCTTGAGGACCGGCTGGATTACGCGATCAGCCTGCCCGACTGAACGTGCCTCCGGCGGCCGATGTCTCGCTGAAGGCGCAAGAAGAACAGGCCCTGCTTGCGATCATGAAACGCGACATCCGGCTTGATCGCGCCCTGCCCCCGGCGCGGGTCAGGGCGCCGCCTCTCGGGGTTGGACCTCCAACTGCCGCACGACCAGGGCGGTCAGGTCCGACAGCGAAAACGGCTTGGCCAGGAAGGCCGCGTCCGGCACCGGAGACCGGCTTTCGGCAAAGACATCCTCGGCATAGCCGGACATGAAGATCACGCGCGTCTGCGGCCGGTCGCGCAGCGCGGTCCGCACCCAGGTCGGCCCGTCCATGCCCGGCATGACCACATCGGTCACGAAGACATCGACCGCCAGCCGCTGATCCGACAGAAGCGACAGCGCATCCTCGGCACAACCGGCTTCCAGCACGTTGAAGCCCTGCAATTTCAAGGCCCGGCTGGCGAAGGCGCGGACAGGCGCCTCGTCCTCGACCAGAAGGACGGTGATCTCCTGCTCGCCCTTCGGCAAGGCGATGGGACGCGCCGGCTGCTCGGGAACCTCGATCATTTCGCTGCGGTCATGCGCCGGGAAGAACAGCGAAAAGGTGCTGCCCTGACCCGGCAGGCTGTCGCAGAAGATATAACCGCCGGTCTGCTTGACGATGCCGTAGGCGGTCGAGAGACCAAGCCCCGTCCCCTCGCCCAGACGTTTCGTGGTATAGAACGGCTCGAAGATCTTGCTGAGTTCCTCGGGGGCGATGCCGCACCCCTGATCGCACACCTGGACCCGGACATAATCGCCCTTGGGCAGGGTGGCGCGCCCGATCTCGGTCACGTCATCAAGCCACAGGTTGTCGGTGCTGATGACGATATCGCCACCCTGGGGCATGGCGTCGCGGGCGTTCACCACCAGATTCATAAGCACCTGCTCAAGCTGGCGGCGGTCGGCGCGGATCATGCGCAGATGCGGATCGTGGTCGAAGGTCAGAACGATCCGCTCTCCCACAAGGCGGTTCAGCAGATGGGTCAGGTCCGAAAGCGTGTCCCGCAGGTCCATGATCTGCAACTTCAGCGTCTGCTTGCGCGAAAAGGCCAGCAACTGGCGCACCAGCGCGGCGGCACGATTGGCGTTCTGGCTGATCTGGTCCAGGTCGGCATAATCCGGGTCGGCCTTGTCGTGGCGCAGCATCAGCAGATCGCAATGCCCGGTGATCGCGGTCAACAGGTTGTTGAAATCATGCGCGATCCCGCCCGCAAGCTGGCCAATGGCCTGCATCTTCTGGCTTTGCACGAACTGCGCCTCAAGCGTCTTGAGCGCGCTGGCATCCGACAGAATCGCGGTCACATACTGCGCGCCACCCTGGGCCAGGCTGACCTTGACGAAGCGGTCGGGGCCGTCACCGCGCAGATGCAGCACCTCGGTCCCGCCGACGGTGCGCCCGGCGCAAACATCCGAGACCCAATCCCCGATCTCGCGCCCCAGCCCGTCCACGAGCGCAGACAGGGGTTGCCCCGGCTCAACGCCGCCCAGCAATTCGCGCGCTGCACTATTCGCCCGCAGAATCATCCCCGATGCGTCCAGCATCAGGATCGAGACCGGCAGGCCGTCGAAATCGTCCCCGCCGCTGGGCAGCGCCACCGGCGCGGGCGGGTCCGTCGGCACATCGGCCAGCCAAAGCTGAAGATCGGCCCCCGTGGGTGTGACGCGGAAACGCTGTCCCTGGGCCAGGGCAAGCGCATATCGCCTAGTGCGGCGCAGGCCGGTCGCGATGTCGTGCCAGACCTGCTCGGGATCGGCATGGCTGCGGCCCAGAAGATCGGCGATGCGCCCGCCCAGCATGTCGCCCCAAAGCCCGACCGCGATGTCGTTCTGTTGCAGCACCCTGCCCCCCGGCTCGACCAGCAGGGCCGCGCCGGCATGGCTCGCGACCGCCGATCGCAGCCGCGCCACCTCGCGCCGGCGGATGGCCGCAGCCCGGAAATGCAGCCCCGAAATCGCAACTCCCAGCAGATACCAGGCCATCACGGCACTGCCGATGGTCAGCACCAGCACCCTGTCATCCAGGGCGTGCGGCGACAACGCCAGCCACAACGCCCCCAGAAGCGCGGGTAGTGCCAGAAATGGCACCAGAACCTGCGCCGAGCGCATCGCCTCGACCCGAGCTGACATCATGCCGTTCCCCTTTGCCGCCTTTACGCGACCTTCATAGCGGCCGGGGGTTAATCGCAGGTTAACCCCGGCGCATCAACGCAAGGTAGAACCCATCCGAGGCAGTCAGGGGCGTGAAAAGGTGCCGCTCAAGCAAATCAAAGCGGTGACGCGACAGAAATGCATCAATCTGCGCGTCGTTCTCGGCCCGCAGCACCGAACAGGTCATATAGGCCAGATGCCCTGCCGGCGCGACCAGGGACGAGGCGCGATCCAGAATCGCGCCTTGCAGCGCGGTCAGGCGGGCAAGATCGGGCGGTCCCAGGCGCCATTTCGCGTCCGGCGTGCGCCGCCAGGTGCCGCTGCCCGAACAGGGCACATCCGTCACCACCAGATCGAATGCACCGCCGACCTGGCCCGGTTCGGCGATGCGGATCCGCGCACCCGCCCGCTTTGCCCGCGCGGGCAGGTCCGCCATCCGGCCCGCGTCGATGTCATGCGCGGTGACGCTGGCCCCCGCAGCAGCCAGGGCCAGCGCCTTGCCGCCGCCCCCGGCGCAGTAATCCAGAACCCGACCCGAGGCAGGCAAGGCCGCGCAGGCAAGCTGCGGCGAGAGATCCTGCAATTCGATCAGCCCCTCGCGATAGGCGCGCGCACCCGCCAGCTTGCGCGCGCCTTCCAGCACCCGCAGCGCGGTGGCAAGCCGGGGCGCGGGTTCGGTCCGAATGCCGTCCCGATCCAGGGCCTGCCGCGCCTGCTCGGGCGTGGCGCGCAGCCGGTTGACCCGCAGCCAGACCGGCGCGCGATCCCGCATCGCCAGCGCCACCGCATTGGCCTGATCCCCCAGCGCATCGGACCAGAGGGGGCGCAGCCAACCGGGCAGATCCAGATCATCCGCCCGCGCCCCGGCATTCGTCTCGGCATTCGTGGTATTCGTCTCGGCCGGGGACAGCGGCTCGGGCGCGTGGCCCTGGCCAGTAAAAAGCGTGGCGGGGTCGATCGCCTCTTCGCGGCACATGCCGAGGATCAGCCCGCGCCCGCTCAGGCCACCCCCCAGGGCCGCGCGCGAATCGCGGCGGCGCAGGCTGTCGAAGACAAGATCCCGCACCGCCCCCCGGTCGCCCGAGCCGGCAAAGCGGCTGGCGCGGGACCAGCGCAACAGAGCGGCTTCGGCGGGATCGCCCGCCAGGATGCGGTCGAGGATCTGGATGGCGGCCTGGGCGCGGGCAGCGGGGGTCATGGGGCATTCCGTTCTGGCGATTTCGGCCCAAGAAGGCCCCAGCCCCCGCAAAGTCAAGCCGGGCGCCGGTCACTTGGGCGAAGGGTTGACGATCTGGATGTCCCAGTCGGGATCGGCAGGACCGCCAGCCGACTGTCCCTTGCCCGACACCCTGGTGCCGCGCCCCGCCTCCGGCCCGTCGCGGGACAGAAGTTCGCCCCGCGACGCGACCAGGATCGCCCCGCGCCCGGCACCCAGGGACGAACCGCGCCCCGCGCCGATCACCGCCAGCGATCCGGGCATGCCGGTCACGCCGGTTCCCATCGGAGCACCCAGCAGCATCACCCTTTCGCGCACCACCTCGCGCGCGCCAGAGGTGATGGCGGCGAAGCTGTTATAGGTCTCGGGTCCCTCGGTCAGGCCGTCGAAACCGCGCTGCCGGAACAGCGCCCGCAATTCGTCGAAGCGTTTCAGATATCGCTGGGCATGCGCGGGGGTGCGCGAATGAAACGCCCCCGCCGCCGCGCGCCAGTCGCCGGTTTCGGCATGAAGCTGGCGCACGAAGCGGGCGGCATAGCGGGCATTCTCAAGCGGATCGAACATCTGCGCGACCGAGGCGAACCCCTCTCCATGCCAGCGATAGTTCAACTGGAAGCAGCCGATATCCAGGTTGACGCGACCCTGGGCCACCCGATCCTCGGCAAAGGCCACGGCGCTTTGCGGATCGTCGAACCAGGTGCCCTCTCCCTCGGCGTTGGCGCTCCAGGCCCAGGGGCGGACGGCGCCTTCCATGCGCCGGCCCGTCTCGGTCAGGGTCAGGGCACCCAGGATGTCGAAGGGCACGCCGCTTTCCTCGGCCGCCTGATGCGCCGCCCATTCGCAGACATCCGCACCCGGCAGCACCGGCCCGCGCGAGGCGAAGACCTGCGGCGCCAACCAAAGCAGCGCCAACCAAAGCAGCGCCAGCGCGATGATCAGTCGCGCCATCAATGGTTGACCGGCTGGCCGCGCATCACGGTGCCGCCAGGGCGGATGCGATAGAACCAGCGCGACACCTCGAACACCGTCAGGCGATAGGTGCGACCCAGTTGCGAGGTGACCTCACGCTCGCGCTCGATCCCCTCCAGGCGCATCTGAAACAGGGGCGTGTCCTGGTCGAAGGGCTGGCCCTGCTCGCGCATCTGGGCCAGCATCGCCTCGATCTCGGCCCCCGTGGTGGCACGCCAGATCGCGGCGCGGGCGCAGGAGATGGCGACGCGCAGGTCGCGCGCCGGCTTGCGATCCAGTCGCGGGCAGAGCATCAGCACAACCCCGCCCTGCTCCTGCACATTGGGCGTCGCCGCCACCTGGATCAACGAAAGCGGCTGCTGGCCGAACAACAGCCCGTCCATGTTCATCGCATGCGAACCATGCGGCGGGATCGGATCCATCGCCATCACCCTAGAGCGCCCCCCGTGCCGAACCCCAAGGCACGGAGCGCGCGAGGAGTTTCAGGCAAAGGGCGGCGATATTGCGGCAATGGCGCAGCGCCGCATGCCGGCCGCGCCGGCCAAGGCCGAAGCCCGCGCGGCTGACGGTCGTCCTTTCCGGGGAAATGTGCCATCGAAACGGTCCCTGCTCATGTCCCCGGGACCATGGCAGGAAGCCGTTAAAATAAGGTTTAGCCCAGCCGGTAATTCGGGCTTTCACGCGTGATCTGCACGTCATGGACATGGCTTTCCTTCAAGCCCGCCCCGGTGATGCGCACGAATTCGCAGCCGCCGCGCATCTGGGCCACGGTGGCACTGCCGGTATAGCCCATGGCGGCGCGCAGCCCCCCCACCAATTGGTGGATCACGGCGGCGGCCGAACCCTTATAGGGCACCTGCCCCTCGATCCCTTCCGGCACCAGCTTGTCCGAGGCCGCATCCTTCTGAAAATAGCGATCGGCCGAGCCGCGCGCCATCGCCCCAAGGCTGCCCATGCCGCGATAGGACTTGAAGCTGCGGCCCTGATACAGGATCACCTCACCCGGACTTTCATCCGTCCCCGCGATGGCGGAACCCACCATGGCGCAGCTTGCCCCCGCCGCGATCGCCTTGGCGAAATCGCCCGAGAACTTGATGCCCCCATCCGCGATCACCGGCACGTCGCCCGCGCCGCGCACCGCATCCATGATCGCGGTCAGCTGCGGCACGCCCACACCCGCCACGATGCGCGTGGTGCAGATCGAGCCCGGCCCGATCCCCACCTTGATCGCATCCGCGCCGGCATCGGTCAGGGCTTTCGCCGCCTCGGCGGTGGCGACGTTGCCGGCGACGACCTGAACCTGGTTCGAATGCGCCTTGATGCGGGCCACGGCCTTGGCGACCCCCTCGGAATGGCCATGCGCGGTGTCGATCACCACCATGTCCACCCCGGCCTCGACCAGAGCCAGGCTGCGCTCATACCCCTCATCGCCCACGGTCGAGGCGGCGGCCACGCGAAGCCTCCCCAGCTCGTCCTTGCAGGCCAAGGGGTTCAGAACCGACTGTTCGGTATCCTTCAGCGTCAGAAGGCCGGTCAGCTTGCCTTTGCCGTCGGTGACCAGCAGTTTCTCGATCCGGCGGGCCTTCATCAGGCCGATGGCCTCGGCACGGTCGGCGGGTTCGCGCAGGATCGCCAGGTTCTCGGCGGTCATCACGGCGCTGACCGGGGTGCGGTCGTCGCTGGCGAAACGCATGTCGCGGTTGGTGATAATGCCCAGCACACGGCCCGAGGCATCCACCACCGGGAACCCGGTGACGCTATAGCGTTCCTGAAGCGCCTTGGCGTCGGCGATGGTCTGCTCGGGGCTCAGCGTGATCGGGTTGTAGACGATGCCCGATTCGAAACGCTTCACCCGGCGGACCTCGTCGGCCTGCTGCTCGGTGGTCAGATTGCGGTGAATCACGCCGATCCCGCCCGCCTGCGCCATGGTGATCGCCATGCGGCTTTCGGTGACGGTATCCATCGCGCTGGACAGCAAGGGGATGTTCATGCGGATCTGCCGGGTGACGAAAGTGGTCACATCGGCGGTCGAGGGCATCACCGAGGAGGCCGCGGGAACCAGAAGAACATCGTCGAAGGTCAAAGCCTCGCGAATCTGCATGAGAGCATCCTATCAGGGGTTCGTTTGGCAGTTTCCCATTTCACGCGGCGCCCCGAATGTCCAGAGCGCGCGGCAGCCTTCCCCGGCGCGACCGCGTGGGAGCCTTCGTATCAGAGCTGTGTCATAGCCGCAGCAATACACGAAAAAATTGAGTGGCCCCGAGACGCTGCGTCTGATCGGCGCTAGAGATGACTCATGAGATTGATCGCGGCAGGCTTCGGGAACAGGCGGATGAAAAGCCGTTCAGGGGAGAAAGAAAATATGAGAAAAATCAGGATAGTGATGGCCCTGCTGGTAACCGGCGCCGGCCCCGCGCTTGCGGGCGGGATCGAACGCGCGCCGCAATCGCTTTCGCCGCTCTTCGAAGAGGGTGACTACCTTGAGTTGAGCTTCGGCGGCGTGAGCCCCAAGGTTTCCGGCCACGATCTGGCCATCTATGGCGGGCGCAAGACCGGCGATATCGCCACGGGCTACGGTTTTGCCGGGCTGGCCTATAAGCGCCAGTTCACCGAAAACCTGTCGGGCGCCTTCATCATGGAGCAGCCCTTCGGCTCGGACATCCATTATAAAAGCGTGGCGGATGGCGGCTCGGTCATGCTGGGCGGCACCTCGGTCAACGTGGACTCGACCACCTATACCGCCCTTCTGCGCTACAAGTTCCAGAACAACTTCTCGGTCCATGGCGGCTTGCGCGGATCGCATGCCGAGGGCGAGGTGCATCTGAGCGGCTCGGCCTATGGCGCGCTCTCGGACTATAATGTCAAATTGGACGGCGCATGGGGTCTGGGCTGGGTCGCCGGCGCCGCATGGGAACGGCCCGATATCGCGGCACGGATCTCTCTGACCTACAACTCTCCGATCGAGCATGAGTTCGACACCACGGAAACCAGCGTCCTCGGACAGCTCGACAGCGAAACCAAGGTCAAGACACCGCGAAGCTGGGTCCTTGAAGGCCAGACCGGCATCGCCCCCGACACGCTGCTTTTCGGCTCGATCCGCTGGGTGAACTGGTCCGAGTTCAAGGTGAACCCGCAGATGCTGGTATCCAGCTTCGGGATCGAGGAGGGCCTGGTCTCGCTTGAGGATACCACGACCTATACCATCGGCGTCGGACGCAAGTTCACCGAGAACTGGTCGGGCTCGATCTCGTTCATGTATGAGCCTGAAAACAATGATCTGGTCTCGCCGCTTGCTCCGACCAATGGCCGCAAGGGCGTGACCCTGGCCGCGATCTATACTCAGGACAATATCAAGGTCACGACCGGCGTCAGCTATGTCAAGCTGGGCGAAGCCTATGCCGAAACAGACACGCCCGACACCGCGCGGGCCGAGATGTCGGGCAACCACGCCTGGGCCGTGGGCGTGCGGATCGGCTACAGCTTCTGACGCCGACAAGCCGTAAAGACCCCGCCTCACCGGGGTCTTTGCCTAATGGGCTGCCAGGCCCCTGGGCAATCCTCCCCATGGTTAAGGGGCTGCATAAGTGGAATTTTCTCGTCGCGTGAGCTGAGGAGATTCGCATGAGAAAGAGC
>NZ_JASGGO010000037.1:0-33303 GCF_047605025.1 Paracoccus sp. (in: a-proteobacteria)
TGGAACACCTCCTGGTTCCTCAGTTGGTGCGCTCCACTTTTCCCGGGCAAGTCCAACTGATGTATCTGGAGATGTTGAGGTTGAAGCCCTTCTCAGCGATGCGCTCCATGCTCACGCGCTTGGAGTAGCGGTCCTCTTGAGCCGGGATGGATGAGCGATCAACGTGCCCGAAACCTTGGCATCGGAAGTCAGGAGTCCGACAGATAGTCCGCTGAAACGTAACCCGAGACACCCGGTTTGGCGGCGAGCGAGACCCTGCACCAGAGTTTGCCGGCTTTCGTCACGCAGTCGTGGCGCCTCAGGCGCGTTCCGTCGGGCAGGCCAAGAATGATCCTGTAGTTGAGCCCCGGACCTTCCCGGAGCTTCAGAAGATCGTCAGGCCCGGCGCCCTTGACCACGCTGCCATGACTGGCCGCGCAGCCGGCGACGATCATGAGGGCAAGAAGAGCAGCAAGATGTGTTCGCATATCTGACCTGTATCGTTTCGTTATCACTACGTCACCGCCGCATCGAAATACAGCAAGGCAGGTATTGAATGGGGATGCAACGGCAGGACAGGGCGCTGAAAGGCCAGGCGGACGATCTTGCTTGGCCGGCGAAAAAAGCCGGCGCCCTTACGCCGGCTTCCCCCATCATCCCACCCGCACCATGCGGTGCTTTTTCTTGCCCACGGACACTTTCAGCCCGTCGCCGATCAGCGCCGCGTCCACCGCAAGCTGCGGGTCGCCGACCGGATCGTTGTTCAGGCGCAGCCCGCCCTCGGCGATCAGGCGCTTGGCCTCTTTGCCCGATGCCGCGATGCCGGTCTGGGCCAGAAGCTGCACGATCGAGACGGGCAGGGCGTCCGCGCCCACCGTCACCACCTCCAGATCGCCGCCGGCGCCGCCCTGTTCGAAGACCTCGCGCGCGGTCGCCTCGGCGCTGGCCGCGGCCTCGGCGCCGTGCAGCAGCGTCGTGACCTCATTGGCCAGGATGATCTTGGCCGCGTTGATTTCGGCCCCCGACAGCGCGCCAAGGCGGTCGCATTCCGCCACCGGCAATTCGGTGTAAAGCTTCAGGAAGCGGCCCACGTCGGCGTCGGTCGTGTTGCGCCAGAACTGCCAGAATTCGTAGGGCGACAGCATCGCGCCGTTCAGCCAGACCGCGCCGCCCTGCGACTTGCCCATCTTGCGCCCGTCGCTGGTGGTCAGCAGGGGCGAGGTCAGGCCCCAGATCTCGCTCTCAAGCACACGGCGGGTCAGGTCGATGCCGTTGACGATATTGCCCCATTGGTCAGAGCCGCCCATCTGCAAGCGGCAATCGTGGCGCCGGTAAATCTCAAGGAAGTCGTAAGCTTGCAGGATCATGTAGTTGAATTCAAGAAAGCTTAGCGACTGTTCGCGGTCCAGCCGGGACTTGACGGATTCGAACGACAGCATCCGGTTCACGCTGAAATGCCGGCCGATGTCGCGCAGGAAATCCAGGTAGTTCAGATTGTCCAGCCATTCGGCGTTATTCAGCATCAGGGCGCGGCCGTCGCCGTAATCCAGGTAGCGGGCAAAGACCTGCTGCATGCCGTCGATATTCGACTGGATCGCGTCGGGGGTCAGCAGCGGGCGTTCTTCGCTGCGGAATGAGGGGTCGCCCACCTTGGTCGTGCCCCCGCCCATCAGCGTGATCGGGCGGTTGCCGGTCTTCTGGAACCAGCGCAGCATCATGATGTTCAGAAGGTGCCCGACATGCAGCGAGGCCGCCGTCGCGTCATAGCCGATATAGGCCGTCACCGATCCGTGGGTCAGGGCATCGTCCAGCGCCTGCAAATCGGTGCAGTCCGCCAGATAGCCGCGTTCCGTCATCACATGCAGAAACTCGGATTTGGCACGGTATGTCATGGGCTGTTCCTTTCGAATGGCGGGGATATACCGGGAGGGCGGGAAAAGGGAAAGCATGATGATCCGGGCCTTGGGGATGATGTCGGGCACCTCGCTGGACGGGGTGGACGCGGCGATGATCGAGACGGACGGGCGCCGCATCGGTGGTTTCGGCCGCAGCGCCTACCGGGCCTATTCGGGAAACGAGGCGGGGCTGTTTCACGCGGCCCTGGGGCAATGGCCGGGCGGGCCGGGCGTGGCCGAGGTGGCGGCGCTTTCGGTCACGGCCCATGCCGATCTGGCGGCGGGTTTCCCCGAGGCGGAACTGGTCGGCTATCACGGCCAGACGCTGGCGCATGATCCGGGGGGGCGGGGCACGCATCAGGCGGGCGACGGCTCGGCCCTGGCCGCGCGGCTCGGCCGGCCGGTGGTCTGGGATTTCCGTGGCGAAGACGTGCGGCGGGGCGGCGAGGGCGCGCCCCTGGCCCCGTTCTTTCATTGGGCCTGCGCGGATTGGGCGATGAGGCAAGGGCTTTTGCCGCCTGCGCCGGTGGCCTTTCTGAACCTGGGCGGGGTCGGGAACCTGACCTGGGTGGACCCCGCCGCCGCCGCGCCCGAGGCGCCGGGGGCCTGCATCGCTTTCGATACAGGCCCGGCCAATGCTCCGCTGAACGACCTGATGCGGACGCGGCGCGGGCTGGCGCGGGACGAGGGCGGGGCCCTGGCCGCGCAAGGCGTGCCGGATGAAGGCGTGATCGCCCATTTCCTGACCCATCCGCATTTCGCCCGGCCCCTGCCGAAATCGCTGGACCGGGACGCCTTCGCCGGCTGGCTGGATGTCGGGGCGCTTCGCGACGCGGATGCGGCGGCGACGCTGACCCATGCGGCGGCGGCCTCGGTCGCGCTGGGGCTGGCGCTGCTGCCGCGACCGCCCCAGCGGGTGCTGGTCTGCGGTGGGGGGCGGCGCAATGGGGCGATGATGGCGGCCCTTGTCGCGCGGCTGGGGGCCGAGGTGCAGCCGGTCGAGGCTGCGGGCCTGGATGGCGACATGCTTGAGGCGCAGGCATTCGGCTGGCTGGCGGTGCGGGTGCTGAAAGGGCTGCCGACCTCGGGGCCGGGGACCACCGGAGCGCCGGCGCCGGTCTGCGGCGGGCGCATCAGCCCTGCGCGAGGCCGTGAGCCCGCGTGACCGGAAAAGCCGCAGGCTTAAGGAACGATGCCCGGCAAGCGGGCGTTGGCTGACCATCGCGGGACAGCGTCCCAAAGACAGTATCGGAGGACCGAACTATATGAAGCCGCTTGTGATTGCCGCCACTGCCCTGGCTCTGGCAGCCCCCGCCTATGCGCAGGTCGCGGCCCCTGCCGCGACGCCCGAGCAATCGGCCCAGACGGCCGCCGATTCGGCCGAAACCGCCGCCGAGAATGCCATCCAGGCTGCGGAACAGGTTGCGGATCAGGCTGCGGAACAGGTGGGCGCGGTAGCCGAGCAGGTCGCCGCCGATGTGGGCGCAGCCACCGATCAGGCCGCCGATGCCCCCGCAGCCGTCACTCCGCCCGACGTGAATGCGCCTGCCATTTCGGAGGCCGATCCTGGGCAGCTTGGCTCGTGGATCACCAGCCGGCGGATCTGGACGACGAACCAGCCCTCCAGCATCGAATGGTCCGCTCCGCAGCTTGAGAAGCGCCCGGCGGAGTGGCAGGATATCGCCAAGGTCAATGACGTGGTGCTGGACGAAAGCGGTAGCCAGGTCGTGGGCTATATCGCCGATATCGGCGGTTTCCTGGGCATCGGCGCCAAGAAGGTGCTGCTGGGGGTCGATGCGATCCACCTGGTGACGGTCGGCAACGACACCTTCTTCGCCACCAACTATACCAAGCAAGAGCTTCAGGCCCTGCCTGATTTCGACGAGAAGATCGTGCGCAAATAATCCTTGCCGCCGGTTGCGGGAAAGGGCGCCCTTATTTGGGCGTCTTTTCTTGTCGGGCCGGAGGGCGGCGAAGAAAATCGCGGCGCCCGGATTTTTCTGGATGGACGCCCTTGACGTGCCCCACCGTCCTGCGTAAACCCCACCGCACTCCGGATGGCGATCCGGGGAAAGTTGGTCTGCGCGGTTGTAGCTCAGTTGGTTAGAGTACCGGCCTGTCACGCCGGGGGTCGCGGGTTCGAGCCCCGTCAACCGCGCCACCAATTTTCGATATCGCCAGACGATGCGCGGTTGTAGCTCAGTTGGTTAGAGTACCGGCCTGTCACGCCGGGGGTCGCGGGTTCGAGCCCCGTCAACCGCGCCATCATCCTTTCTTTTCCGTCCCCTGAACCTTCCTGTCCTGGCGCGAGTTTCAGCCTTGCCGGGGTATTTGGGAAGCGATGAAGCGCCCTTGTGCCGCGCCTGCGGGCGAAGGGGCCGGGCACATTGCAAGGGGCTTTTCATCGGGACGCAAAGCCTTATGCTTGGCGCTTAGAAAGAAGGAGATACCCATGGTGCGGGGATTCGATTACGGCGGAATGATGCATCGCGCCTTGCAGCGGCTGATCGCCGATGTGCTGAGCGATGTCGCCGCCGAGGGATTGCCGGGCGATCATCATTTCTTCATCACCTTCGATACCCGCGATCCCGATGTCGAGATGGCCGACTGGCTGCGCGAGCGTTATCCCGAAGAGATGACCATCGTTATCCAGCATTGGTTCGACAATCTGGAGGTGACGCAGGATGGGTTCAGCATCACGCTGAATTTCGGCAACTCGCCGGAAACGCTGTATATTCCCTTTGACGCCCTGCACACTTTCGTCGATCCCTCGGCCGAGTTCGGCCTGCGTTTCGAGACCCAGTCCGATCCCGACGAGGCGGATGACGACGAGGATGAGGACGAGGACGAGGGCGACCCCGCCGAGGATGATGGCGTCGAGGAGGCGCCGAAGGCCGGCGCCGAGGTGGTCAGCCTGGACAAGTGGCGCAAGTAGCAGGCAGGCCATGGGAGCCGGACCCTTGCCGCGCCTGTGGTCCGTTCGGGTGGCGGCCCGCGCCTGTCTTGTGGCGTGAGCGCTAACTGCATGCTTTCGCATACCAATTGCTTATCCGTTTCGTGGCGGCTAAGACTTTGGGCGAAACCGCGAGGGATGACCACATGACCAAGACCCGCACCGAGACCGACAGCTTTGGCCCGCTGGAGGTTCCTTCCGACAAATATTGGGGCGCGCAGACCCAGCGCTCGATCATCAACTTTCCGATCGGCTGGGAAAAGCAGCCGGTGCCGATCATCCGCGCGCTGGGCATCATCAAGCAGGCGGCGGCGCAGGTGAACATGGCCACCGGCAACCTGGACCCCAGGCTGGGCGATGCGATGGTGCAGGCCGCCAAGGAGGTGGCCGGGGGCAGGTTCGACGACAATTTCCCGCTGGTGGTCTGGCAGACCGGCTCGGGCACGCAGTCGAACATGAACGCGAACGAGGTCATCTCGAACCGCGCCATCGAGATCCTGGGCGGCGAGATGGGGTCCAAGAAACCCGTCCATCCGAACGACCATGTGAACATGGGCCAGTCCTCGAACGACACCTTCCCGACGGCGATGCATGTCGCGATCGCCATGCACGCCCGCGATGTGCTGATTCCGGGGCTGGAAAAGCTGCACCGGGCGCTGGTCGCGAAATCCGAGGAATTCAAGGACATCATCAAGATCGGCCGCACCCATACCCAGGATGCGACGCCGCTGACGCTGGGCCAGGAATTCGGCGGCTATGCCCATCAGGTCGCCAAGGGGATCGAGCGGGTCAAGCTGGCGCTGGGTGACATCTACGAGCTGGCGCAGGGTGGCACCGCCGTCGGCACCGGGCTGAACACCAAGAAGGGTTGGGACACGGCCATCGCGGCCGAGATCGCCAAGATCACCGGCCTGCCCTTCGTCACCGCGCCGAACAAGTTCGAGGCGCTGGCGGCGCATGACGCGATGGTGTTCTTCTCGGGCGCGCTGAAGACGGTGGCGGCGAGCCTGTTCAAGATCGCCAACGACATGCGGCTGCTGGGCTCGGGGCCTCGGTCCGGTCTGGGCGAACTGATCCTGCCCGAGAACGAGCCGGGTTCCTCGATCATGCCGGGCAAGGTCAACCCGACCCAGGCCGAGGCGCTGACCATGGTTTGCGCCCATGTCATGGGCAATGACGCGGCCGTGGGCTTCGCCGGGTCGCAGGGCCATTTCGAGCTGAACGTCTATAATCCGATGATGTCCTATAACGTGCTGCAATCCATGCAGCTTCTGGGCGACGCGGCGGGCTCGTTCACCGACAACATGGTCGTGGGCACGCAGGCGAACATTCCGCGCATCGACAAGCTGATGAAGGAATCGCTGATGCTGGTGACGGCCCTGGCGCCGACCATCGGCTATGACAACGCGACCAAGGTGGCCAAGACCGCGCATAAGAACGGCACCACCCTGCGCGAAGAGGCGATCAACCTGGGCCTGGTCGATGGCGAGACCTTCGACCGCGTGGTCCGTCCCGAACAGATGGTCGGTCCCGAGGATTGATGTGACCGGGCCGGACACCAGGGTCGTCAACCTGCGGGCGGCGCGCAAGAGCGCCGCCCGTGACGCCGCCCGCCGGCAGGGCGATGCGAATGCGGCGAAATTCGGCCGCAGCAAGGCCGAGAAGCTGGCCGAGGAGGCGGCCCGCGCCCGCGCCGCGCGGCATCTGGACCAGCATCGGCGCGACGACGGGGATGGCGATGCCTGACCTGCCGCCGATGACGCCGCCGGTCAAGCGCTCTGTCACCATCGGTGGGCATCGCACCTCGGTCAGCCTGGAGGATGCGTTCTGGCGGGAGTTGCGGGGCATCGCCCGCGAGCGGGGCGAGACCGCCGCCGGCCTGATCGCCATGATCGACGGAAAGCGCCCGCCCGAGGTGGGGCTGGCGACCGCGCTGCGGCTTTACGTCCTGGCCAAGATCGGCAGGCATCAGGGCTAGTGCTTGCGATTTCGCTCCGCCGCGCCTAAAAGCGCCGGCGATCCATACGAAAACTGGGAAAGACCATGGCAGGCCATAGCAAATGGGCCAATATCCAGCACCGCAAGGGCAAGCAGGACAAGCTTCGCTCCAAGCTGTTTTCGAAGCTGGCCAAAGAAATCACCGTCGCCGCGAAGATGGGCGATCCCGATCCCGACAAGAACCCCCGCCTGCGCCTGGCGGTCAAGGAGGCCAAGTCCAGCTCGGTCCCCAAGGATGTGATCGACCGTGCGATCAAAAAATCGCAGGGCGGCGATGCCGAGAACTATGACGAGATCCGCTATGAGGGCTACGGCCCCAACGGCATCGCGATCATCGTCGAGGCGATGACCGACAACCGCAACCGCACCGCGTCGAACGTGCGCAGCTATTTCACGAAATACGGCGGCGATCTGGGGCAGACCGGCTCGGTCAGCTTCATGTTCGACCGCAAGGGTGAGATCCTGTATTCCGCCGGCGCGGGCGACGCCGACACGGTGATGCTGGCCGCCATCGAGGCCGGTGCCGAGGATGTCGAAAGCGACGAGGACGGGCACTGGATCTATACCTCGGACACGGATCTGGCCGAGGTCTCGGCCGCGCTGGAGGCGGCTTTGGGCGAATCCGAGCATGCCAAGCTGATCTGGAAGCCGCAGGCTCCGACCGAGATCGACCTGGAGACGGCCACGAAGCTGATGAAGCTGCTGGACGCGCTGGAAGAGGATGACGACGTGCAGAACGTCACCGGGAATTTCGACATTCCCGAGGATGTCGCGGCCCAGTTGTAAGCGGCGCCTCCGGCGGGGGTATTTGTAAAACGAAGAAGATCAGGGCCGCAGTTCCGCCGCGGCCCTTTCCTTTATGGCGTTGCTGAGCGGGGAAAGGGCGGGGATCATCGCCCGCTGCACATGCCAATAGAGCGGCACGTCCAGGGGAATGGCGTTCAGTGGGACGAGGCCGGGGCGGATCATCGCCTCGGGGATCATACCCCAGCCAAGCCCGAGCGCGACGGCGCGGGCGAATGCTTCGGAGGAGGGGATGCGGTGGCCGGTCAGGTAGAGGCGCTTGCCGGTGACGGCCTCGGCCCAGCGGGTCTGGGCTGCGTCCTTGGTGTTGAAGATGACCGCAGGCGCGTCCCGCAGCGCGCCGGCGGTGATTCCCTGGGCGAAATGCTTTGCGATGAACCCAGGCGTCGCCATGGCAAGATAGCGCATCCGGCCCAGTCCGACCACGTTGCAGCCGGGAACCGGCTGGGGGTCCGAGCTGAGCGTCGCCGAAACCTGGCCCTGGCGCAGCCAGTCGCGCGCGTGGTCCTGGTCGTCCACGACCAGATCATAGATCACGTCGAGCGCGACCATGACCGGCGGAAACCATGTCGCCAGGCTGTCGGCGTTGACCGCCAGGCGCAGATGGGCCGGCCTGCCGCCCTGCCGGGAGTCGAGCGCCTGTTCCAGTAATCGCACCTGATCCAGGTGCTGGAGCAGGCGCATGGCCGCCCTGGTGCCGCGCGCGGGCGGGCCGCGATGGATCAGCACCTGGCCCATGCGTTCCTCAAGCCCCTTGAGGCGTTGGGAAATCGCCGAGGGAGTCACGCCCAGGCTGGCTGCGGCGGCGTCGAAGCTGCCGCGGCGGATGATCTGGGCCATGGCTTCGAGCGCGGGGTAGTCGAGCATTAGCCAGCCTTAACCTGCATCACTATTGTCAGTTTGCCTTATCCCCCCAGTCCAGGCAAGACGGCCCGGCAAGACGGTGGAAAGGAGAATGCCATGCACGCCTATCTGGCCGGCCTGGGGACCGGGCTTTCGCTGATCGTCGCCATCGGGGCGCAGAATGCCTTCGTGCTGAAGCAGGGGCTGATGCGGCGGCATGTCTTTGCCACCTGTGCCTTTTGCGCGCTGTCGGATTCGCTTCTGATCCTGGGGGGCGTGATGGGAGCGGGGGCGATCGCCGCGCGGATGCCCTGGTTTCTTGAGGCGATGCGCTGGGGCGGCGCGGCTTTCCTGCTGATCTATGGCGCGCGGGCTTTTCGCGCCGCCTGGCGCGGTGGGGTGGCCATGCGCGCGGGGCAGGGCGCGGCGGGCCTTGGGGCCACGCTGGGCGTCCTGGCGGCGTTGACCTGGCTGAACCCGCATGTCTGGCTGGACACGGTGGTGCTGCTGGGTTCCGTCTCGGCCGGGTTCCAGGACAGGGCGGGGTTTGCGCTGGGGGCGATCAGCGGCTCGGCCCTGTTCTTTTTCGCCCTGGGCTATGGGGCGCGGCTGCTGGCGCCGGTCTTTGCCCGGCCCGGCGCCTGGCGGGTGCTGGATCTTTGCGTGGGTCTGGTGATGTGGGCCATCGCGGCGGGGCTGGCATTCGGAGGCCAACCTGGTTGACGGGCGGCGGTCGGCCTTGCGCTTGCCCGCCCGAGCGGTCATGGCTGGGGCATGACATCCCGATCCCAGACCCATCGCGACCTTGCCGGCATCCTGTGGATGCTGGCGACCGGCTTTTGCTTCGTCGGCGTGAACGGCACCGTGCGCTGGCTGGGCCAGAGCCTGCCCGCGCCCGAGGCCGCTTTCCTGCGCTTTCTCTTCGGCCTGATCTTTCTGGTCCCGATGCTTGTTCCGGCGTTGCGGCGGGGATTTTCGCCGCAGATCTGGCGGCTGTTCCTGATGCGCGGGGCGCTGCATGTCGTCGCGGTGATCCTGTGGTTCTATGCCATGGCCCGCATCACCGTGGCCGAGGTCACCGCCATCGGTTTTCTGAACCCCATCGTCGTCACCCTTGGCGCGGCGCTGCTGATGGGAGAGCGGATCTCGTGGCGGCGGGGCCTGGCGATCCTGGTCGCGTTGGGGGGCGCGATGATCGTGTTGCGGCCGGGGTTGCGGGCGCTGGATCCGGGGCATCTGGCGCAGCTTGGCGCCTCGGTGTCGTTCGGCTTGTCCTATCTGCTGGCCAAGCGGCTTTCGGGGCAGGTGCCGCCGGCGGTCGTCGTGGCGATGATGTCGCTGACCGTCTGCCTGGGGCTGGCCCCTATCGCGGCGCTGGACTGGGTTGCCCCCAGTCTTCCGCAATGCGTGGTATTGATGGGGACGGCGGTTTTCGCCACGGCGGGGCATTACACGATGACGCGGGCCTTTGCGGCGGCGCCGCTGACGGTGACGCAGCCGGTCGTTTTCCTGCAACTGATCTGGGCCAGTCTTCTGGGCGCGCTGGTCTTTGCCGAGCCGGTCGATCTTTGGGTGCTGGCCGGCGGCGGGGTGATGATCGGCGCGATCTGCTATATCACCTGGCGCGAGGCGTGGGCGCGGCGCGTGGCGCCGCAGCCTCAGGCCGCCTTGCGCGGGGGCGCCTAGACCTCGCGCGCGCCGCCCTTGCGCCCGCCGGGCGAGATCAGGCGCTCCATGATTCCCTGACGCGTCACCCGGCCGCCTCCGGCCAGGGCCAGCGCCTCGGCTTCGGTCTGCGTCATGGTGCGCATGACCTCGCGGATCGGGGTGGCGGGGTCGATGGGGGCGCCGGGCGCCTCGCCGGGTTCGGCCATGTCCTCGGCGGTCAGCACGCTTAGCGGGTTCATATGGGCGACGAAATCCTCGACATAGGCATCTATCGGATTGGCGATGATTTCGCGCGCGGTGCCGACCTGGACGATGCGCCCGCCCTCCATCAGCGCGATACGGTTGCCGATGCGGAAGGCTTCGTCCAGGTCGTGGCTGACAAAGACGATGCTGCGCTGGAAGCGTTTCTGCAACTCTAGCAACTCGTCCTGAAGCCGGGTGCGGATCAGCGGGTCGAGCGCGCTGAACGGCTCGTCCATCAGCAGGATCGGCGCTTCGGTCGCGAAGGCGCGGGCAAGGCCCACGCGCTGCTGCATCCCGCCCGAAAGATCGCCCACCTTGCGATCGGCCCATTCGGTCAGGTTCACCGTGGCGAGCTGGGCGTCGACGCGCCGTCCGCGCTCGGCCATGGGCACGCCCGCGAGTTCCAGGCCCAGGCCCACATTCTCGCGCACGGTGCGCCAGGGCAGCAGGCCGAATTGCTGGAAGACCATGGCGATACGCTCGCGCCGCAACCGGCGCAATTCGCGCGCGCCGGCCTTGCCGACCGAGGCCATGCGGTCCCCGTCCCAGACCCGCACGTCGCCGCGGCAGACCGAGTTCAGCCCGTTCACCGCCCGCAGAAGCGTGGACTTGCCCGAGCCGGAAAGGCCCATCAGCACCAGGATCTCGCCCTGCTTGACGTTCAGGGAACAGTCGTGGACGCCCAGAACCTGGCCGGTCTCGGCCTTGATCGGACCGCGCGCCAGGCCCTGGTCCATCAGCGGCAGCGCGGCTGCGGGATTGTCGCCGAAGACGATGTTCACCCGGTCGAATTCGACGGCGTTGCGCCCCTCGGTCACGGTATCAGTCATGGCGTTTCCCCACTCGCAGCATCCGGTCCAGCATGATGGCGACGATCACGATGATGAAGCCGCTTTCGAAACCCAGCGCGGTGTTCACGCTGTTCAGCGCCCGCACCACCGGCACGCCCAGGCCCGAGGCGCCCACCAGTGCCGCGATCACCACCATCGAGAGCGACAGCATGATCGTCTGGTTCAGCCCCGCCATGATCTGCGGCGTGGCCGAGGGCAGTTCCACCTTCCACAGCAGTTGCCGGGGCGTGGCGCCGAAGGCGGTCGCGGCCTCGACCAGCGATTGCGGCGTCGAGGAGATGCCCAGATGCGTCAGCCGGATCGGGGCGGGCAGGACGAAGATTACCGTGGCGATCAGGCCCGGCACCATGCCGATGCCGAAAAAGACGATGGCCGGGATCAGATAGACGAAGGTGGGCAGCGTCTGCATCAGGTCCAGGACCGGGCGCATCCAGGCGTAAAGCCTGGGCCGGTGCGCGGCGGCGATGCCGATTGGCACGCCCACCAGCATGCAGACCACGCAGGCCGACAGAACCAGGGTCAGGGATTGCATCGTCGCGTCCCAATAGCCCTGGTTCAGGATGAAGAGAAAACCCAGTCCGATCAGAACGCAGGTCTTCCAACTGCGCTGCAAGGCCCAGGTCAGGGCCACCATCAACAGCGTGAACAGCAGCGGATGGGGGAATTCCAGCACCGCCAGAATGCCGTTGATCAGCGATTCCAGCGCCTTCGACACGGCGTTGAAGATGAATGCCGCATGGGCGTTCAGCCATTCGAATATCGCCTTGGCGGTCTTGCCGACGGGGATCTTGGTCCCGGTCAGCAACTCGGTCAGTTTGTCCATGCGTTCTTTTCTTTCTGCCGATCGGGAACAGGAAACCGCCCGGCCGTCTTGCGCGCCGCGGCATTCGCCACAGCATGTCGCTGGCCTGGGCGGTGTTGCCCGGCAAAGGTGGAATCGGCGCCCAAGCGGGCGCGGGGGCGGACAGAAACCCTGCCCGCAAGGCCCGTCACTGGGAAAGCGCCTTGTCCAGCGCGGCCTGCGCGTCGCCGCCGTCGAAGGCCGTCACGCCCGCCAGCCAGGGCTTGGCCGCGTCGGGATTGGCGGCCAGCCATTGCTGGGCGGCGGTGGCGGGATCCTCTCCATCGTCCAGGATCTTGCCCATGACGGCACTCTCCATGGGCAGGGTGAATTCCAGGTTCGAGAGGAACTTTCCGACATTCGGGCATTCCTTGTCATAACCCGCGCGGATGTTCGTATCCACCCTGGCGCCGCCGAAATCCGGGCCGAAGACATCGTCCCCCCCGGCCAGATAGGTCATCTTGAACTGGTTGTTCATCGGATGCGGCTCCCAGCCCAGGAAGACCACGGGCTGGCCCGCGCCGTCGGCGCGCGCGACCTGCGCCAGCATGCCCTGTTCGCTGCTTTCGACCACCTCGAAGGTGCCCAGGCCGAACTTGTTCTCGGCCACCATTTCCAGCAGCAGCCGGTTGCCGTCATTGCCCGGCTCGATGCCGTAGATCTTGCCTTGCAACTCGCCCTTATGGGCGGCGATCTTGGCGAAACCGTCGATGCCCAGCTTGGCGCCCGCCTCGTTGGTCGCCAGGGTGTATTTCGCGCCGGTCAGGTTGGTGCGCAGCACCTGAACCGTGCCCGAATCGCGATAGGGCTTCAGGTCGTTTTCCTGGCTGGGCATCCAGTTGCCCAGGAACACGTCCACGTCGTTCTTGGCCATCGCGGTATAGGTCACCGGCAGCGAAAGGATCTTGGTCTCGGTCTTGTAGCCGAGCGCCTGAAGCACGGTCGAGGCCAGCGCCGTGGTCGATGAGATATCCGTCCAGCCGACATCCGAGAAAACGACATCGCGGCAGGCCGCCGGTTCCTCGGCCCGCGCGGCGGCGGAGGCTGAGAGGGCCGCGCTTAGGGCGGCGGCGAAGCAGGCGGCGTTGCGGCGAAATATCATCTTGGTCTCCCTGGTTTGTTGACAGATGGGCGGGTAAGGTTTTTATTGATTGATGAGTCAATCAAAGCGCGGCTGGCTCCGTATCTCCTTGGCGATCCCAACAAGCGCGGTGACCTTTCCATGCCCAAACTTGGCGCAGAGCCTATCCGAAAGGCGGCGTTAATCAATGCGACGATCGTGACGGTGGGGCGAAAGGGCTCGCTGGACGTGACGGTGGCGCAGATTGCGCGCGAAGCGGGCATGTCCACGGCGCTGGCGCATCATTATTTCGGGTCCAAGGAACGAATCTTCCTGGCCGCGATGCGCCATGTGCTGAACCAGTATCGCGAAAGCGTGGCGGGCAGGCTGCGCGGCGTCTCGGATCCCCAGGTTCGGCTTTTCGGCATCATCCATGCCAGTTTCCAGGGCGAGAACTTCCGGCACGAGACCATTGCCGCCTGGCTGAACTTCTATGCGCTGGCGCTGGTGGACCCGGAGGCGGCGCGGCTGCTGCGGGTCTATCACAGGCGCCTGCGCTCGAACCTGCTGAGCGCGCTGCGGCCGCTGCTGGGCGCGCGGGCGCTGGACACGGCGCGCACGCTGGGGGCGCTGATCGACGGCGTCTATCTGCGCGCGGCGCTGTCGAACGAGACCGACGGGCAGGACGCCCAAAGACTGATCACGGATTATCTGAAGAAAGTGCTGCCATGAGCCTGCCTCGTCCCGATACCCAGCCTGCCGCCAGCCTTTACATCGACGGCGCTCCGGTCGAGGGCGAGGGCGCCGCGCTGGACGTGCGCTATCCCTTCACCGGCGAGGTGATCGCCACCCTGCGCGAGGCGAGCGTGGCGCAGGTGGCCCGCGCCACCGCCGCCGCCGCCGCCGCCCAGCCCGCCTGGGCCGCGCTTCGCCCCGTCGAGCGCGGCCGCGTGCTGCTGCGCGCCGCCCAGATCATCCGAGAGCGGGGCGAGGAACTGGCCTTGCTGGAGACGATGGACACCGGCAAGCCGATCCAGGAGACGCGCGTGGCCGACTGGCCCTCGGGTGCGGACGCGCTGGAATTCTTCGGCGGCCTCGCCCCCACGGTGACGGGGCAGGCGATCCCGCTTGGCGGGGATTTCGTCTATACGATCCGTGAGGCGCTGGGCGTCTGCGCCGGCATCGGCGCCTGGAACTATCCCAGCCAGATCGCCTGCTGGAAGGCCGCGCCCGCGCTGGTCATGGGCAATGCCATGGTCTTCAAGCCCAGCGAGGAGACACCGCTGGGCGCGCTGAAGCTGGCCCAGATCCTAGCCGAGGCCGGGTTGCCGGCAGGCATCTTCAACGTGGTCCAGGGGCGCGGCGCGGTGGGGGCGGCACTTGTGACCGATCCGCTGGTCGCCAAGGTTTCGCTGACCGGCTCGGTGCCGACGGGGCGCAAGGTCTATGCTTCGGCCGCCGAGGGGATGCGGCATGTGACGATGGAATTGGGCGGCAAGTCGCCGCTGATCGTATTCGACGATGCCAGCCTTGAGGATGCGGTGGGCGCGGCGGTGCTGGCGAATTTCTATTCCTCGGGCCAGATCTGCTCGAACGGGACGCGGGTTTTCGTGCAGGAAGGCATCCTGCCGGTCTTCCTGGAACGCCTGGCCGCGCGGGTGGGCACGGCAAGGATGGGCGATCCCCTGGACGAGGAAACCCAGCACGGCCCGGTCATCAATCCCGCCCAGGCCGCGAAGATCCGCGAAGCCATCGCCAGGGGCCAGGCCGAGGGCGCCCGGTTGGTCTGCGGCGGCGCGGGCGAGGGGGCCTTCGTGCCGCCCACGGTCCTTGCCGGGGCGACGGACGATATGTGGATCGCGCGCGAAGAGATCTTCGGCCCGGTGATGACGGTCCTGTCCTTCAAGACCGAGGCCGAGGCCCTGGCCCGCGCCAATGCCACCGATTACGGCCTGGCCGCCGGGGTCTTCACCCGCGACCTGGCGCGCGGGCACCGGGTGGCCGCGGGCTTGCAGGCGGGCACGACCTGGATCAACGCCTATAATCTGACCCCGGTGGAGGCGCCCTTTGGCGGGGTCAAGATGTCGGGCATCGGACGCGAGAACTCGGCCGCCGCGATCGAGCATTATTCCCAGGTGAAGTCCGTCTATGTCGGCATGGGGGGCGTCGATGCGCCCTATTGATCGGCGCCGCGCCGGCGGCATGTCCGGCATGGGTATTTGGAAAGCAAAGAAAGCCGCAGGGGCGGGGGCATGACGCCGGATTATGTGATCGTGGGCGCCGGCTCGGCCGGCTGTGCGCTGGCCTATCGGCTGGTGATGGCGGGCAGGCGCGTCGATGTGATCGAATATGGCGGCACCGATATGGGGCCGTTCATCCAGATGCCGGCCGCGCTGTCCTATCCGATGAGCATGCGGCGCTATGACTGGGGGTTTTCCTCGGAGCCGGAGGAGCATCTGGGCGGGCGGCGGCTGGTCACGCCCAGGGGCAAGGTGGTCGGCGGCTCGTCCTCGATCAACGGAATGGTCTTTGTGCGCGGCCATGCGCGGGATTTCGACCATTGGGCCGAAAGCGGCGCGCGCGGGTGGGCCTATGCCGACGTGCTGCCCTATTTCAGGCGCATGGAGACTTCGCACGGGGCGGTCAGCGATTATCGCGGCACCGAGGGGCCGGTGCATATCACCCGCGGCTCGCGCAAGAATCCCCTGTTCAACGCCTTCATCCGGGCGGGGCGCGAGGCGGGCTATCCGATGACCGAGGATTACAACGGCGCCCGGCAGGAAGGCTTTGGCGCCATGGAGGCCACGATCTGGGAGGGCCGGCGCTGGTCCGCCGCCAATGCCTATCTGCGCCCCGCGCAGGAGACCGGGCTGCTGCGGCTGCGCCGGGGCCTGGCGCAGCGCGTGGTCTTCGAGGACGGGCGCGCGGTCGGTGTCGAGGTCAGGAACACGCGCGGCATCAATGTGTTTCGCGCGAAGCATGAAGTCATCCTGTCGGCCAGTTCGATCAATACGCCGAAGCTGCTGATGCTGTCGGGAATCGGTCCCGAGGCGGATTTGCGCGCGCATGGGATCGAGGTCCGGGCGGATCGGCCCGGCGTCGGCGCGAATTTGCAGGACCATCTTGAGGTCTATATGCAATACACCGCGACCAAGCCGATCACACTGTTCAAGCATTGGAACCTTTGGGGCAAGGGCTCGATCGGGGCGCAATGGATGGCGACGGGGACCGGCCTGGGCGCCTCGAACCAGTTCGAAAGCTGCGGGTTCATCCGCTCGGCCGCCGGGGTGGACTATCCCGACATCCAGTATCATTTCCTGCCGCTGGCGGTGCGCTATGACGGCAGGGCCGCCGCCGAGGGGCATGGTTTCCAGGTCCATGTCGGGCCGATGCGGTCGAAATCGCGCGGCACGGTGCGGCTGATCTCGGCCGATCCGCGCGCGGCGCCCGCGATCCATTTCAACTACATGTCCCATCCCGACGACTGGGCCGAGTTCCGCGCCTGCGTGCGCCTGACCCGCGAAATCTTCGAGCAGCCGGCCTTCGCCGCCTACAAGGGCCATGAGATCCAGCCCGGCGAGGGGGTCCAGGACGCGGCCCAGATCGACGCCTTCATCCGCGAACATGCCGAATCGGCCTTTCACCCCTGCGGCACCGCCCGCATGGGCGCGGCCGACGACCCGCTGGCCGTGGTGGACCCCGAGTTGCGGGTGATCGGGGTTCAGGGGCTGCGCGTCGCCGACAGTTCGGTCTTTCCCCGAATTACCAACGGGAACCTGAACGCGCCCTCGCTGATGACTGGCGAGAAGGCCGCAGATCACATCCTGGGGCAGGGGATGCTGGCGCCCTTGAACCTGGGGCCCGAGATCAACCCGGATTGGGCGACAAGCCAGCGTTAGGAATCAAGCCAGCGTTAGGAATCGCCCCGGCCTTTCAGCAGGTCGGCGAGGCCGGCGAAGGGCTTGCGGGTTTCCTCGGGGGGCTCGTCCGGGGCGGTCTCCAGCGCGGCGCCCTTGGCGCGGGGATAAAGCGGCAGGGCAAGGCTCAGCGCCTCGGTCATGATCGCCTCGATGTCGATGAACTGGCCCAGCGGCTCAAGCTCGTCATCGGTCATCTCGACCTCATCGCCCTCGGGCGCGCGGGCATGGGGAGAGAAGGTCCGGCGCACGGTTTCGTCGATCGCGGTTTCGACCGGGGCCAGCGTGACGACGCAGGGCTGCACGACACGGGCGGTCAGGCGGGCGGAAACCACCCAGGCATCGCTGGCCTCGGGACGGATCTCGCCGGTGAAGGCAAGCCGCGGCAGGGCGGTCAGGTCCAGTTCGGCGGCGATGGCGGCGCGGGCGGCAGAATCGGGGGCCAGCGCGAAGGCCGTGGGCGTGCGCGGGTTCAACTGCGCCACGCGGAAACGGCTTTGCGGACGGGGCGAGGGCGTCATGGATCAGGGCCTTTCCGGGGTCTCGTCCCCGTGACTTGGATATTCTTGAGCGCGGTGCGCGATTTTGCTAAGTCGGTCGCGCGGCGTCAACAGGCGCATATGGGACAGGTGCAAGATGAAGTTTTCCCGACGCGGGATCATGGCCCTGGGGCTGGCGGCGCCGCTGGCGCTTGGCGGATGTCAGGCGACCTATCGCAATCACGGCTATGTCCCGACGGATGAGGAACTGGCGCAGGTTGCGCCTGGCCGCACCAGCCAGGCCGAGCTTGAGGGGTTGATAGGGCGTCCTTCGGCCCAGGGCCTTCTGACGGGTTCGGCCTGGTATTACGTCGGCTCGCGCTTTCAGTATTACGGCCCTCGCGAGCCGCGCGAGATCGACCGTCAGGTGCTGGTGGTCAGCTTCGCGCCTTCGGGCACGGTCAGCAATATCGAGCGTTTCGGTCTGGAGCGCGGCCAGCTGATCGTGCTGTCGCGGCGCGTGACGGATACGGGCGTGGCAAGCCTGGGCCTTGTGCGCCAACTCATGGGCAATGTGGGCCGCGTCCAGGCTTCGGATCTGCTGTCCGATTGAGGCGGCCTTGGGACCGGCGCCCGGCGGGGGCGCCGGTTTGGCGCGGCCTTAGCCCTGCCGGTCCGCCACGAAACGCAGCGCCACGCCGTTGATGCAATAGCGCAGCCCCGTCGGCGGCGGGCCGTCCGGGAAGACATGGCCCAGATGGGCGTCGCAGCGATGGCAGCGGACCTCGGTGCGGATCATGCCGTGGCTGACATCGCGATGCTCGTCCACCGCGCCGCCGGACCGCGAAAAGCTGGGCCAGCCGCAATGGCTTTCGAACTTGGCATCGCCGTCGAACAGCCTTGCGCCGCAGCAGACGCATTCGTAATGGCCGGGGGCCTTGGGAAAGCCCGGATGCGAAAAGGGGCGCTCGGTTCCTGCCTGGCGGGTGACGCGATAAGTCTCGTCATCCAGCTCGGCGCGCCATTCGGCATCGGTCTTGGTCACGCGATCTGTCATCTTCTCACTTCATTCTTATACGGCTCTGTTACAAGATAGGCGCAGGGAGGACTGGCACAAGGCGACGCTGCGGCTTCGCCTTCCTTAGGCCCCCAAAGGCAGGAGTTATATCAGGGCGATGCTGAAAGGTCGTTATGAAGCTCTAACTGCTGGTTGCGACAATGATATTCTTGAAGCGCAAAGGTTGCGCTGGCTGTGTTTCGTCGGACGGCGCCAGGGCCAGGCGGACGCCCAGGCCGTCGATGCCGACGATTACGATGCCCGCTGCACCCATGTGCTGATTCGCGAAATCGGCTCGGGCCGGTTGGTCGCCTGCTTTCGCATGCTGACGCTTTCCAGCGGCGAGCAGATCGGGGACAGCTATTCGGCGCGTTATTACAACCTCTCGGGGCTGCGGGGCTTTCAAGGCCGCATGGCCGAAATCGGGCGCTTCTGCGTGCATCCCGAATGGTCCGATCCCGATATCCTGCGCCTTGCCTGGGGGGCGCTGGCGCGGCATGTCGACGCCGAGGGGGTCGAGCTTCTTTTCGGTTGCTCCAGCTTCATCGGCACCGATACCGAGGGTTACGCCGATGCCTTCGCCATGCTGCGCGAGCGGCATCTGGCGCCGAAGCATTGGCTGCCGCGCGTCAAGGCGCCCAAGGTCTTTCGCTTCGGCCGGGTGTTGAAGCGGCGCCACCCCGATCTGCGGGCGGCCATGGCGACGATGCCGCCGCTTCTGCGTTCTTATCTGGCGATGGGGGGCTGGGTCAGCGACCATGCGGTGGTGGACAGCCAGCTTGACACCCTGCACGTCTTCACCGGGCTGGAGATCCGGGCCATCCCCCCGGCGCGGGCGAGGCTGCTGCGCGCGGTGGGGGCATAGGCGGCCAGTCACCTTCGCGGCGGTGAGAGACGCAGGGCGCCTTTGCATCCGGCGCGCAAAGCGCCTATGTGCCGGGGCCATGAGCGACAGATTCGAATTCCAGGTCTCGGCCAAGGATGGCCGCGCGCGCACGGGCGTCATCCAAACGCCCAGGGGCGCGATCCGCACCCCCGCCTTCATGCCCGTGGGCACGGCCGCGACGGTCAAGGCGATGCTGCCGGAATCGGTGCGCGCCACCGGCGCCGACATCCTGCTGGGCAACACCTATCACCTGATGTTGCGCCCCGGCGCCGAGCGTATCGCCCGGCTGGGGGGATTGCACCGTTTCATGAACTGGGAGCGGCCGATCCTGACGGATTCGGGCGGCTTTCAGGTCATGTCCCTGTCGGGTCTGCGCAAGCTGACCGAGAAGGGCGTGACCTTTTCCAGCCATGTCGATGGCAGCAAGCATTTCCTTTCGCCCGAGACCAGCATGGCGATCCAGCGCGACCTGGGCAGCGATATCGTCATGGCCTTCGACGAATGCCCCGCGCTGCCCGCGACCGAGGATCAGGTCGCGGCCTCGATGCGGATGTCGATGCGCTGGGCGCAGCGGTCGCGCGACGCCTTCGGCGACCGGCCCGGACATGCGCTTTTCGGGATCATGCAGGGCGGTGTCACCCGCGAGTTGCGCGAGGAATCGGCCGAGGCTTTGAAATCCATCGGCTTCGAGGGCTATGCCATCGGCGGTCTGGCCGTGGGCGAGGGGCAGGAGGCGATGTTCGGCGTGCTGGACTATGCCCCCGGCTTCCTGCCCGAGGACAGGCCGCGCTATCTGATGGGCGTGGGCAAGCCCGACGACATCGTGGGCGCCGTGGTGCGGGGCGTGGACATGATGGATTGCGTGCTGCCCTCGCGCTCGGGGCGGACCGGGCAGGCATGGACCCGGCGCGGGCAGGTCAACGTCAAGAATGCCCGCCATGCCGACGATCCGCGCCCCTTGGACGCCGAATGCACCTGCCCGGCCTGCGCCCGTTATTCGCGCGCCTATCTGCATCATGTCTTCCGCTCGGGCGAGATGATCTCGGGGATGCTGCTGACCTGGCACAACCTGCATTACTTCCAGGAATTGATGGCCGGGCTGCGCGCGGCCATATCCGTGGGCCAATTACAGGCCTTCGTTGCCGAATTCGAGGCAAAGCGGGCACAGGGCGACATAGAACCGCTGTGAATTCGCACGCAGCGCCTTGATTTTTCGGAAGCATTGGCACATGGCCGAAGTTGAGATTCGGCGGATGCCCCGCCCATTCCTGAAAGAGTCCCATGCCTGCCAGTCCGCAACCCACGCGCCGCGAAGACATTCGCACCATCACCACCACCGAAGAGCTGGCCGAGTTCTGCGCCCTGGCGAAGGCCCAGCCCTATGTCACGCTGGACACCGAATTCCTGCGCGAACGGACTTATTACTCCAAGCTTTGCCTGATCCAGGCCGCGCTGCCCCCGGCCTCGGGTCCGAAAGCCGAAGGCGGGCAGGCGGTTCTGATCGATCCCCTGATGGGCGATCTGTCGCTGGAGCCGCTTTATGATCTGTTCCGGCACAAGACCACGGTGAAGGTCTTTCACGCCGCGCGCCAGGATCTGGAGATCTTCTTCCATGATGCGGGCGTGCTGCCCGATCCGCTGTTCGACACCCAGATCGCCGCCATGGTCTGCGGCTTTGGCGAGCAGGCGGGCTATGAAACCCTGGTCAAGAAGATCGCCCGCCAGCCGCTGGACAAGTCGTCGCGCTTCACCGACTGGTCGCACCGGCCGCTGTCGGATGCGCAGGCGGCCTATGCGCTGGCCGATGTGACGCATCTGCGCGCGATCTACGAGTTTCTGGACAGCCAGTTGCGCAAGACCGGCCGCGCCCCCTGGCTTCAGGAAGAGGCGGCGGTGCTTCTGAACCCCGAGACCTATATCACCCGTCCCGAGGATGCCTGGACCCGCGTGCGGACCCGTTCGGGTTCGCCGCGCTTTCTTGCCTTGGTGCGCGAGCTGGCGCGATTCCGCGAGATCTTCGCGCAAGAGCGCGACATCCCCCGCGCCCGCGTATTCAAGGACGACGCGCTGATCGAACTGGCCTCGACCAAGCCGGCGACCGAGGCGGATCTGGGCAAGTCCCGCCTGCTTCTGCGCGATGCCCGCCGGGGCGAGATCGCAAACGGCATCCTGGCCGCCGTGAAGGTGGGACTTGAGACGAAGGACCTGCCCAAGCCCGTCCCCGAGGAGCCTGGCCGCCCCGGCAATGCCGCGTTGGCCGATCTGCTGCGGGTGCTTTTGAAGGCCAAATCCGACGAGGCCGGCGTGGCGTCGCGCCTGATCGCCTCGGCGGCGGATCTGGACGCCATTGCCTCGGGCGCGCGCGACCTGCCCGCGCTTTGCGGCTGGCGGGCCGAGGTCTTTGGCCAGGATGCCCTGCGCCTGGCCGGTGGCGAGATCGCGCTTTCCGCCATGGGCGGCGCGGTCAAGGTGGTGCGGATCGAGGGCTGAGATTTTTCAGACACTGATTTTTATTGATAAACTGGATATGACTTATGGCGCGGAAAAAGGATACGGACGTATTTCTTGACACTGTTCGCGCGGCCCAGGGCAGAATTGGGAACAGGGCGCTCCGTGAGAGATTAGGCTGGGCGGACGAAAAATACTGGTCCATTCATCAGCAGCTTTTCGAGGCCGGAAAGATCGAAAAGGGCCGGGGAAATGGCGGAACCGTCATTCTTGTCGGTGATACGAACCCGGTCGCCGTGGCTGATGTGGCGGCTCGGGACAAGGCAGGCGACAAACATGCCGCCGAAGCGACCGCGCCGTCACAGACTGATCTTCGAGAGCTTGAGCTTTATCCGCCTGTCTTGCGCCAGTTGCAGAAGAACTGGGCGAAAAGGCTTGGGCTGGACGAATGCCATTGCGAAATAACTGCCCAGCAGGGCCGGCGGGACACTGGCGGCAGTTGGTCGCGCCCCGATCTTACCGCGGTTGGACTGAAGAAGTATGAGTTCCTGCCCGACAGGGTTCTTGATGTCTTCAGCTTTGAAATCAAAGCGGCATATGATGTCTCGATCAAGGGGGTTCTGGAGGCTCTGGCCCATAGAGAGGCCGCGACAAAATCATATGTCGTCTATCATACGGCGGGCCGTGACTTCGCTGATTTTCCAGAGGCGATCCGCATTGAGGAAATTTCGGTTCGCCACGGTATCGGAGTATATGCCGCCAAGGATATAGATGACTTCGAAACCTGGGAAGAAGTCTCGGGTGCGACCAGAGGCCATCCTGACCCGGATAATCTGGAGACATTCATAAAAAGAACGCTTTCAGATGCTGCCAAGTCCAAGCTGCGGCGATGGTTTTGAAGGGCGATTTCTTTACCTGCGTCCCCTCGATCCGATGGATCTGAGCCGTCTTCCACATCTGGATAAGGTCCGATCTGACGGCGGGTAAGGCAGTCCAGCCGCAGATCGCGATCATCCGGAAGCCTGCTCCGCTGCGATCACTTTCGCGAAGCCTTTTCCTCGATGCCCGAACGTCCCTCGCGGCGGTCGAGTTCATTCTCCACATCCGCCAGCGTGATGTCGCGCGCGGCCAGCATCACCAGCAGGTGGTAAAGCGTATCGGCGGCCTCGCCGATCAGGCGGTCGCGGTCGCCCTTGACCGCTTCGATAATCGCCTCGACGGCCTCTTCGCCGAATTTCTCGGCGCATTTTTCGGGGCCTTTCGCCAGCAGCTTTGCGGTCCAACTGGTCTCGGGATCGGCGCCTTTGCGGGTGGCGATGGTTTCGGCCAGGCGGTGCAGGCTCATGTCAGCCTCATCGGGATGCCGGCGGCGGCCATGTGTTCCTTGGCCTCGCGGATGGTGAAGGTGCCGAAGTGAAAGATCGAGGCGGCCAGCACGGCGCTGGCATGGCCCTGGATCACGCCCTCGGCCAGGTGCGAAAGCTGGCCGACCCCGCCCGAGGCGATGACCGGAATGCCCACGGCATCGGCCACGGCGCGGGTCAGCGGGATGTTGAACCCCGCCTGGGTGCCGTCGCGGTCCATGCTGGTCAGCAGGATTTCGCCCGCGCCCTTGGCGGCGACGGTCATGGCGAATTCTACCGCGTCGATTCCGGTGGGCTTTCGGCCGCCATGGGTAAAGATTTCCCATCTGCCCGGCGCCACGGTCTTGGCGTCGATGGCGCAGACGATGCACTGACTGCCGAAGCGGTCGGCGGCCTCGGCGATCACGTCCGGGTCCGCCACGGCGGCCGAGTTGAAGCTGACCTTATCGGCGCCCGCCAACAGCAGGTCGCGCACATCGCGATGGCTGCGCACACCGCCGCCCACCGTCAGGGGCACGAAACATGCCTCGGCGGTGCGGGTCACCAGGTCGAACATGGTGCCGCGGTTTTCATGCGTGGCATGGATGTCCAGGAAGCAGATCTCGTCGGCGCCGGCCGCGTCATAGGCGCGCGCGGCCTCGACCGGATCGCCGGCATCGCGAAGGTCGACGAAATTCACCCCCTTGACCACGCGGCCATCGGCCACGTCCAGGCAAGGGATCACTCGGGTCTTCAACATGTCGTCTCGTCCGCTTTCGGGATGCGCGTCAGCCGCGCCATGGCGTTTCGCAGGATCAATATGTGAAATGGCATCACGGCGCAAAGATAAAGCCTGCCGCCGATATGGTGCGGGCCGACCCATGTCGCGCAATGGATGCGGCGATCCCGGCGCAGGACCAGGATGCGAAAGTCCAGGTGCCGGTCGTCTAAGCCCAGCAGCACCTGGTCCGGCGTCTCGCTTTCGACGGGGAAGAGGCCATAGGGGCTGGGGTTGTGCGGCGCGACCCGCAGGTCGAAGGGGCGCATCAGCATGTTGCGCAGGCCCAAAAGCCGCCGGGCCCAGCCGGGAAAGCTGGCGATGACGTGCGCGGCCCGGGGCGCGGACAGGTCCGGGGGCGCGCTGTAGCAGTCCAGGAAACCGCCCTTGCGGCGAAACCTGTCGATCAGGCTGGGGCTGGGCAGGGCGGTCTTTCGCACTGCCATTTCAGGCCAGCGCACGCAATGCCTCGCCCAGGTTGATCGCGCCATCGTAAAGCGCCCGGCCCGAGATCGCCCCGGCGATCACGCGGCTGTCGCGCAAGGCCAGCAGATCCTGCATCGAACTGACCCCGCCCGAGGCGATGACCGGAATGCCGACCGCCCGCGCCAGGGCCTCGGTCGCGGGAATGTTGGGGCCGGCCATGGCGCCGTCGCGGTCGATATCGGTATAGATGATCGCGGCCACGCCCGCGTCCTCGAATTGACGGGCCAGGTCGGTCGCCATCACATCGGTCTCTTCGGCCCAGCCGCGCGTCGCGACCCGGCCGCCGCGCGCGTCGATGCCGACGGCGATCTTGCCGGGGAAGGCCAAAGCGGCCTCGCGCACCAAAGCCGGGTTCTCGACCGCGGCGGTGCCCAGGATGACGCGGGACAGCCCGCGCGAGATCCAGCTATCTATCGTCGCCATGTCGCGTATGCCGCCGCCAAGCTGGGCGGGCACCTTGACCGCCGCCAGAATCGCCTCGACCGCCGCGCCGTTCACGGGCTTGCCGGCAAAGGCGCCGTTCAGATCGACCAGATGCAGCCATTCTGCCCCCGCCTCCTGGAAGGCCAGAGCCTGCGCGGCGGGATCGGTGCCAAAGACGGTCGCGGCCTCCATGTCGCCGCGCAGCAGCCGCACGCAATTGCCGTCCTTGAGGTCGATGGCGGGGTAAAGGATCATCGTCTCGCTCCTGTGGTTGGCGCCCCTTTGCCACAGCGGGACGCGATCCGCAAACGCCACGTCAGCCCGGACTGCGCGGTCGATCTTGCGCATCCTGGGATTGCCGGGATTGCCCGTATCCGGCGATGAGAGTGATCGGAGTATTGTTCCAGTTGCCGATCCGCGCGTGTCCGGGGCGGTGCCGATCTATACCCGCGGCAGCACCATCCCGTCCGCCGGCACCCTGGTGCCGGGCTTCTGTTACGAGGCGATCCGCTTTGCCGGACGCTGGCGGCTGGTCGGCGGGATCGGGCAGGCCGAACTCTCGTCGGGACGCGCCGACCGCATTCTGTCCGACGCGCAGATGGGCAGCGTGGTGCTGGAGAGCGTGGGCGGCACGGGGGACGCGATCGCCGCCACGGTGCTGACCGTGCTGACCGCGCGCGGCGTGGCGGTGATCGCGCTCGCCTCCGCAAGCGGGGTCAGGCGGATCTTCCGCGGCGATGGCGACGGCACCTCTGGTGGCTGGAGCACCTGGGTCTAGGCCGCCTTGGCCGCGAGCATCGACTCGGAGGTTGCCCGCGCCACGATCCGCGAGGCGGAACTGGCGGAAGAACTGCGCAGCCCCGGCGATGGCCTCGACTTCACCACGCTGATCGGGTTCGAGGACGGCCGGGTCGCGCTGGCGCAGCGGACGGATGGGCTGGATTTCGTGCCCTCGTCCGCGCTGATCGCCCGTTTCCGCATCCCCGAGACCGATCCGCTGCTGCGCGCCAAGGTGCAGATCGCCTCGGTCAATGGCCAGAGCCACAGCACCGGCGGCCCATGGGACGCGGTGATGGCCAGGGCCTATGCCATGACCTTTCAGGGCGATGGCCTGTTGCAACTCACGGGGATGCGGCGGGGCGACGGCGCGACCGCCGAAGACACGGCCAGCCCGAGCCTTTACGGCTATGATCACGCCTATCCCGCGATATGCAAATTATGGGCATATTTCCCGCCGCGCTGATTTTTCTAGTAAAACCAGAGGGAAATGGTAACGCAGGAGCGTCTCAGACGCTCCCACCACCCGGACGAGCCGCTGTTTTTACTCAGAAAGACGGCGTGAGCGCGGGCAAGATCATGATGAGCCGGCCTTCCGCAGCGCGGCCCCGATCATCTTGCCCGCCTCAAATGCGCTCTTTCCATCCTCGACCACCTCAGCAATCTGCCGCTTTTTGGTCGGATCGATCGTATAGGGCCGCGTCAGGCCGGCCCGCTGCTGGGCGATGATCAGCCCCCAGACCGGCGCGATCAGCAGCAGCCAGCCCTTGACGATTTCCGGTTCCCAGCCGAACAGCCGTGCGATCAGCGCCGCGACCGGCCCGCCATCGCCGCCGGCAGAGACACTGGCCAAGACGCTGTTGGCGAGGGTCAGGAGCAGTGGCAGGATGCCGAGCCAGAAGCTGCGGGTCTTGCCGATGAAAATCGGGGCAATGGTCTTGATCGGTTCCATCATGAAATCTCCGGAACGAGGGCGGCCCAAGTCGGCGGGCCAATGACGCCGTCCTGCGGGAGGCTGGCGGATTTCTGGAAGGCGATGACAGCGGCGCGGGTGCGGGCGCCGAAAGCGCCATCGACCGGGCCGGGGTCGAAGCCGAGCGCCCGTAGACGCTCCTGCGCCACCCGCACCGAAGCATTGCGCGAGCCGAGGCCGATCTTGGGATGGCGCGGCGCCAGCGTGTCGGGGATGGCCTGCCAGCGCGCATAGGCCGCCGCCAGCTTGGTGTGATAGTCGATCGCCGCATAGCCAGCGCCGTTGTAGCCTCGCGCAAAGGCGGACCAGTCATGCCGGCGCAGTTCGTCATCCAGTCTTTCGGAAGCGATGAAGCTGATCATCGACTCAAGGCCCGCCAGCTCGCGGTCGCAGAAGGCCTCGATCATGTCACCGGCCGAGGCATAGCCGGCGGTGCGGTGATTGAACCCCATGATCTGCCCAAGGCCCCAGCTGGCCGAGCGCAGCGCCGCGTTGGCATCGATCTTGATGGCGGTCGCCAGCCGGGGATAGCTGTCCTTGGGATAGGGGGCCGCGCCCCATTTGGGATAGGCCAGCCCCTGCGCCTCTGCCGTCGTGCGCTTTGGCCCCGTGCCCAGTTCTCGCCAGAAGACATGCGGCTCGAACAGCATCTTCGGACGACCGTGGCGGTCAAAGCCGCCACCCGAGGTCTCGACTTCGATCACCGCGCGGACCTCATCTTCTCCGACGCCGATCACCCGGCCGACACGGGCCACGTCAATATCTGTGAGCCGCTGTGCGCGGCCCTTGAACCCTGCTGGGTATATGCGTTTCTCCAATAAAAAAGCCCCGCCTGAGGCGGGGCAGGGCGGGGCGGGGCGAAGGGATCGATCAGGAGGGGGCTACCGGCAGGCGATCTGGCGGCCCTCTGTCTCGGTGGAGGTCTCTCTTTTTATACACACTCTAATTGACCGCCAGATTTAACGTGTGTATATAATGTTACATGGATCTGGACTGGGACGAACAGAAGCGCGAACGCACCCTGCAAGAGCGGGGCATTGATTTCGCCAGTGTGGCCGATTGGGACGAGGCCCTGACGGTCGAGGATAGCCGCACCGACTATGGCGAGGCGCGCTTTGTCAGCTTGGTTCCGATCAATGAGCGTCTTTGCGTGGTGGCGTGGTGCGTGCGGGGCGACAAGCTTCGGATCATCAGCCTGCGCACGGCAAATGCACGGGAAAGGAAGCGCTATGACGAAAGCTGAGCCCTATATCGGCAATGACGGCGAAGTTCGTGAACTTGATGGAGAATTCGTCAAGGCCGCGAGACGTGGACGCCCTCCCATGCTGGGTGGCGAACGCAAGATCCGGATGAACTTCATGATCGACCCGGATCTGGCCGCAGCGCTGGACGAACAGCCGAACAAGAGCGCGCTGGTGAATGAGGCGCTGCGAAAGATCCTGTCGTGATCACGGGAGCTTGACGGCTTTCCCAGAAAGCCAGCCCCTACAGCTCGAAATCATGGATGCCCGAAAGCAGGATCATGTCCTGCCGGGCGGTCAGCAGCGTGCCGGCACGGGTTTCGGTCGCGGTATAGGACCGGGCGCCGAGGTCGAGGATGTCGATACCGACATCGAAGCCCAGCACCGTGTCGTGGCCATGGCCGGCGTGGAAGATCAGCGTGTTCTGGTCGCCGTCGCCAACGGTGTTGAGATTGTAATACTCGCCGTTCGCCGAGATCAGGTCGTCGCCCTTGCCGCCCGTGATCGTGTCGCGACCCTCGCCGCCCATGAGGCTGTCATCGCCCCATCGGGTGTTCCAGAGCATGCCGGCCGTGCCGACGATCTGCGCGCCCGAGCCGTCGACCGTGTCCATGCCCTGATGCGTCCAGCCTTGTTCGAACCCCTGCGTCTTGAGCGTCGAATGCGCGCCGCCGATGTCCGTCTCGGCGGTGAGCTTCATTGTGCCGTCCGAGAACACCTTGGTGATCTTGACCTCGACGCCTTTCCCATTGGTCAGGTAGCCATCCTTGACCCAGACGTTGATCAGGTCGTGCTCTGTGCCGCCGTAGATCGTGTCGTTGCCGATGACCTCCTCGAAATTGCCCTGCCCCCAACGGATGTTGTCGTCGCCGGCGCCGCCATAGATCAAATCGTTCCCGGTCGATGACTGGATGAAGTCGTCGTCCGCGCCGGCCCGGATGGTGTCGTTGCCCGCCCCGCCCTTGATGAAGTCGCCAGCTCGGCTGCCGACAATGTCATCATTGCCGCCGCCCTCCCAAAACGACGGGCCTTGATCCGGTTGATGCCATCCGCCGCCGCGCCTTTGATCTGAACATGTCGATGATCGATCTCGACATGATAGCCGGCAGGTGCTGCTATTTTCGTCGGCCTCGGCGAACAGACTGGAAAGCCATACAGAGGGTGTTGCCCCATCTTGGAGGCGTTGCCTTGGTGCGCTGGCCAGAAGGGTGAAAAGTCGCCTGCCGCCATCCGCCTTCGGACTGCGCCGATGAAACGGGAGGCCACCGCTGCGTCTGTGTATCGGAGCGGTATTCGCTGGGATGAAGCTCAGGATGCGGCCGTGCGCGAGAGCTACCCGGACTATGGTGTGATGATGGGCCGGCTTCCTCATCGTAGTCTCGCGGCGCTCAAGAAACGCGCTGCGATTCTTGGTGTCGTCCGTCGTCGGCATGTCTGGAAACAAACCGAGGTGAGGAGGCTGATCCGGCTTGTTGCTGCTGGCGTGGCCAATGCGGAACTGGTCCGCGCATTTCCCAAACTTCGGCAGGCGCAGATTGCGTCGAAGATCCAACATTTGAAATTGCCGCCGCGTCGGCCCGATCTGGCTGCCTTTCAGGACGTTGCGATACACGAGGTTCGTAAACGGGCCTTCCTGGAAAACATGACGCTGGTGGACCTGGATAGAAGGGCAGGGACAGGACGATATTTTCAGAAAAGCACCCGTCGGCTTGTGCTTCGACATGTGGCTCGCGCGGCGGCGGTATTGGGTGGAGAAATTCGGTTCGAATGGGAGCCGCTCTGAGCTATAGGTTGCTGGTCGGGCGGCATGACTGATTGCGGCAGGGTGAGACCTTGCGGCGGTTGCAGGAGGATTTCGCCAAGATCTTGGTCTGCCGCCTCCGGCAAAATATCGGCACAACCAGAAGATCGGTCCGAAGCGCAGCTTCGCCACCATGATGGACTGGCTGCGCGCAATCGATGGCAAGCGCCTCGGGGAGTTTATCGAGGGGCGGCACGGGGGGCGCGAGGCGGGAAAATGTGGACTCGCGGGCGGCGATCCACGCGTATCCTGTATCGCCCTGGTCTATCCGCTCCGCTATGACGCCATGCCTTATAAACGTTCATGAACTGCTTATCCAAAACTACGCTGCGGCGCGAAACAGGCCAACACTACGCCCGGATGCACAATGCGTTTCTGCGGCATGTCTGATTGAGGCGAAATGTGCGGATTGATGGACGGGCATACCTGCAACCATCTTTACTTGCTCAAACCGCAAGTTAAGATTGTATCCTGCCCCCGCAACCACTTCTGTCATAAATCAATCGAAATCAAAGTGTAACAATAGCTTACGCCGAAATCGGCGAACTACACAAAGCCCCGGACGCGGAAGCGCCGGGACTTTGTCGTTGGTTTGCGGCCTGCAACTCGAATCCCCGCTGCGGGCGACAGATATACCCCTGTAACTGTCGAGGGTGATGGAGTGGGCCGCATCGATCACGACAAGTCCCTCAGCGCGGGAAGAGCCTTCACGATCTTCATGGTTTCAAGGCTGACGGTAATGATGCGCTGGAACAGCCGCAGCGGGTAGACCGGATCACCGACCGTTTCGATGGCATAGCGGTTGGCGTCGTTGACGATGCCGCTGGCCTTGTCCGTTTTTACGCATTGACGTTCCATCACCCATTCGAGCGCGGGCTTGCCGTTCACCACATAGTCGTATGCCTCAAGCGGGATGCCGCTGATGGTGATGCTCGCATTATAGATGACGGTGGATCTGTCGAGCTTCGGGCGCTTGCCTGCGAATTTCATCTGCTCCACCCGATAGAAGCGCTCGGGATCAGGGGGGGGCACAAGCGAAGTATCACCGCGTATGAAGGTGACGGGGTAGGGCTCCACCTGCTCGAAGTTCACATGCAGCGCCGCCAGCGCATGCCCTGCCCTGGAAAAAGCCCAGAAATCAGCAGCGGCCTTGACGCGGGGAATGCGCGGCAATTGCTTCGAGAGGTTATCGGCGAAACGGGTGCGATAGTCCTCTGAGTGGAGCAAGCCATAAATGTAATAGAACAGGTCTTTCTTGTTGATCGTCTCACCGGGATAGGCAGCCTGGAAATGGGCCAGACCTTGATCGGTAATCGCGTCGCGGCGAACGAGGCGGGGTTGAGAAACTTCTTTTTCAAACAGGTCGGCCTGCTTGTTGCTCATTTCTCGTCCTCCGTTTCGTAGAGGAACAGCGGAAAGCATTGGCTGCCGTCGATGTCCACCATATGGAGACTTGGCAGTGCGTTGGTCATCAGGACGGAGAAGCCGACCTTCTGGCCCCCGCCCGAGGTGCAAATCACCAGATTTTTCTCTTGACATTCCGTCAAGGTCAGGCAGCCATTCTCCGCTCCGGCTACATCTGTGCGCACCTCGTAGTAATGTTCCGGGAAACATTGCGTCCCGCCATCGGTTTGCAGTTCCGGGATGCTCTTCGTCATGAGCGCGAACTGGCTGCCCTCATGCTGCCGTTGCTTGACCATGATGACCTGGTTTTCCGCCTCGGTATCACCCATCGGGAAGATGCGCGGCATCTGATAAACCATTTCGTTGAAGGCCCGACTGTAATAGAGCCATTGCCGGGTGAAGGGGCGATAGAGGCTGGGTGTCAGACAGCTTTCGTCAAAGGTGAATGACTTCGCTTTGGCAAAGTCACCCTTGAGGGCCCGTGTCCAGCTAATCTTGCTGGGGTCGGTGTCGATGAACCCGTTCACCGCTGCATCACGCGCCTTGCGGTCGGCATGGGGGTGGGCTGCGTTGAAGCGATCCAGTTCAGCATTATAGAAGTCGATCATGGCGTGCATGTTCGACGCTACGGATTCGCGGCTGGCGTTGAAGCACCATACGTCCCTCTGGCTTTTCAGCCCGCTGGAATAGTTCGCAAACAGCGCCGTTGCGCCTTTTGTGTCCTTGTCGCCCATTGGGATGAAGACCTCGAAGCTCTTGTCCCGTTGGCCGAGCCAGTCACCATATTCGTCTGGGTCGATGGCCTCCCATTCTCCGGCTGCGCTGATGCCGCTGACGCTGCCGAACCGGGCCACGATAGAAAGCTTTTCTTCACGGGTGAGGTAGTCGCCGATGTCATGAAAATGAATGCGCCCATGCTCTGCAGCGTCCGGGTTTTTCACTAAAAGCGTGATGGCAACGGGTGTGCGGCTGCCGGAGCCGAAAATCTTTCCACCTTCGCGTTTTGACCGTTCACCCGATGTCCGCTGATTGCCTCGCAAGTGGAACACATAGATATCGGAGAATTCCTCTGTCAGGCATTTACGCAGGCCATCTGCGGTATTTGCGTCCAGCCAGCCCGCATTGGAGACATAGGCGACGATGCCTGCATTGCCTATACGGTCGCTGGCCCAGCGGATGGCGCGAATATAGCTATCGTAGAGGGCGTTCTTGTTGGTAGCGTCGGAGCGCGCTGCATAGGTATCGCGAATGCGTCCATCCAGCTTGGGATAGGCCACATTGGCGGCGTTGTCGTTGGCGCTGCCTTGTCCCACGGAATAGGGGGGATTGCCGACGATCACGCGAATATCCAGCTCTTTTTGCCGGGTGCGGCGATTGCTGTTATCCGCCATCAGATCACTGATAAGATCGCGGTCCTGTTCGTAAAGCTGGAAAGTATCGGTAAGGCAAATCCCCTCGAACGGAATATAATCCCCGCCTGCCACGCCATGATAGGCCGCTTCGATGTTGATGGCAGCGATGTAATAGGCCAGCAGGACGAGTTCGTTGGCGTGAATCTCATGCCGGTATTTGTGTTCCAGTTCCTCGGGCCTGATGAGGCCGGATTGAAGCAGGCGGGTGATGAAGGTTCCGGTTCCGGTGAACGGATCTAGGATGTGGACGCCTCGGCTGCCAAGTGTCTGACCGAATTCGGATTGCAGCACCTCGTTGACGGAATGGATGATGAAATCCACCACCTCGACCGGCGTATAGACGATGCCCAGTTTGTCCCGAAGCTTGGGGAAGGCATTCTGGAAGAATTTGTCGTAGAGTTCGACAATGATCTTCTGCTTGGCGGTCGCATTGTCTATGCCTTCGGCCCGGCGTTTCACGCTGTCATAGAACTGGGAGAGGCTTTCTGCTTCCTTCGCCAGATTATGTTCGTTGAGCGCCGACAGCACAGCCTGCATTGCCTGCGATACCGGATTGGCTTCGGCGAAGCTGTATCCCTCGAACAGCGCATCAAAGACAGGCCGGGTGATAAGGTGCTGCGCCAGCATCTCGACGGCTTCGGGCTCGGTAATGCTGTCGTTCAGGTCATCCCTGATTTCACCAAGGAACGTCTCGAACGAGGCGCGCTCGGCAGTTTCCGGCTTCGCGACAAGGGCGGTGATAC
>NZ_JASGGO010000038.1:0-28500 GCF_047605025.1 Paracoccus sp. (in: a-proteobacteria)
AGAAAACCTCAGATCGTAGCTTCCGTCACTGTCCGATTTCCGGGGAGTAGCTCAGATCGGCACAGCTGCATCGAAGGCGGGCGCAACGGACTGCGACGCGAAGAGAGCGGCTATCGGCGGGAACACCTTCGCGCCCTGGCGCAGCGCGTAGAGGTCGCTGACGACGAAGTTCGTATCATGGGATCGAAGTCGGAACTGCTACGCACCCTTGTCGCCGCTTCCAGCGGGAAATCGGCGGCAATGGGCGTTAGTGGTTCTGTACTGAAATGGCGCACCCGACACGATTCGAACGTGTGGCCTTTGCCTTCGGAGGGCAACGCTCTATCCAGCTGAGCTACGGGTGCAACAGGGGCTGCATAGCCGCTATCTCGCTGCTTCGCAATGGGGTTCAGGAGAAAAGCTCGCGGCAGAAGGCCAAGCCGTCGATCAGCGCATCCACCTCGGCCTTCGTGTTATACATGGCAAAACTCGCGCGGGCCGAGGCGGTGACGCCGAAGAATTCCATCAGCGGCATGGCACAATGCGTGCCGGCGCGCACCGCGATGCCGCGCTTGTCGAGGATGGTCGAGATGTCATGCGCATGCGCGCCCCGCATGGTCATCGAAAAAATCGCGCCCTTGTCCGGCGCATCGCCCTGGACTTGCAGCCAATTCAGGCTGCGCAGCCGCGCACGCGCATAGTCGCGCAAGGCCCGCTCATGGGCGGCGATGTTCTCCATGCCCAGATCCATCAGATATTCCAGCGCGACGCCCAGGCCGATCTGGTTGACGATGCCAGGGGTGCCCGCCTCGAAGCGCAGGGGCGGCTCGGCGTAATCCACGGCATTTCGGGTGACGGTGCGGATCATGTCACCACCGCCCAGAAAGGGGCGCATCTCGGCCTGGCGGTCCGCCCGGACCCAGATCGCGCCCGAACCCGATGGGCCGTAAAGCTTGTGCCCGGTGATGGCGTAGAAATCGACGCCCAGGGCGGACAGGTCGACCGGCATATGCACGGCGGCCTGCGACCCGTCGGCCAGGACCGGCACATCGGTCGCCCGTGCGACGGCGCCGACATCGACCACGGTGCCGGTCACGTTCGACATATGGGTCAACGCGATCAGGCGGGTGCGCGGCCCCACGGCGGCCAGAACCTTCTCGGGCGGCAGGCTGCCATCCGGCTCGGGCTCGACCCATTTCAGGACCACGCCCTGACGCTCGCGCAGGAAGTGCCAGGGGACGATATTGGCGTGGTGCTCAAGCACGGAAAGCACGATCTCATCGCCAGCCGCCAGGCGCGGCGCGGCCCAGGCGTAAGAGATCAGGTTGATCCCCTCGGTCGCGCCCGAGGTGAAGATCACCTCATCCTCGCGCGGGGCGTTCAGAAAGCGGGCGATGGTGCCGCGCACATGCTCGTATTTCTCGGTCGCGAGGTTCGAGAGGTAATGCAAGCCCCGATGGACATTGGCATATTCGCCCTCATAGGCACGGGTGATCGCCTCGATGACCTGACGCGGCTTTTGCGCGCTGGCGCCATTGTCCAGATAGACCAAAGGCTTGCCATTCACCTGGCGGGACAGGATCGGGAAATCGGCGCGAACGCGGTCGATGTCGAAGCTCATGGTGTGACCTCGGGAAGGATGCCGAAGGCGGCGGCCAGGATCGAAAGCAGAAAACCCACGACGAAGATGCCGCCGATGAAGCCAAGCGCCACCTTGGGCGTGCTGCGAAAGCCGTGCAGCGCCTTGGTCAGCGAAACCGTCAGATAGATCGACAAAGCGAAGGCCAGCATCGACATGATCGAGCCGGAGGCCGGAAAGACAAGCAGGAACAGAAGCTGCACGGCCTGAAGCCCGACCAGAATCAATTCGACCCAGGCGATCAGCAAAAGCGCCTCGTCGAAGCGGCCCTTACCGCCGAAGGCACGGCCGATCACCGTCACCGCCCCGGCCGAGATCACCAGCGCCGCGAACTGCACCGCCGCCAGCGCCCAGGGACGAGAGAGGATCTGCGACAGCGGATCCCCGCCCGAAAGCGGAAAGATCACGCGGGCCAGACCCGCCAGCAACGTCGAGAAGCAGACCGCCAGCGCCAGCACCATCCAGCGCGCCGGAACCGGCGGGTCCACCCGCCGCATCGCCTGCACCGCCAGCGCCGGGTCGCGCAGGGTCAGCACCATCAGATCGCCAATTTCGCCGAGTCTCATCTTCCTACCATCTGGCGCGGCCGGGACAACGCCCGCAACCCCGCGCCCCAAATTCCAAGAAAGCCGATCCCGGCGATGGCGCGGACCAGACCAAGGGCCGGGCCGGGTCCGATCAGCCCCGCCACCAGCCCCGAAAGCAGCATCGCTGGCGAGACCGCCAACAGTGCCCAAAACAGCGCCAGCCGCGAATCCGTGGCCGAAACGGGTCGGCGCGCCAGCCGCGACAGCACCGAAACCAGCGATGCCAGACCATAGGCCAGAAGCGGCATCATGAACAAGACCGCCAGCACCGCGCCGCCGATCCGCGCATCCAGCGGCACCGAGGGATCAAGTTGCGCCGCCCGCGCATGTTCCGGCGCCTGCGCGACCAGAAAGATCAGCAGGGCCAGCATCAGCAGGACGATCAGCCCACGCTCGGGCATGCCGCGCAGGCTGGCGACCACCCTGCCCGGCGCCCACCAGCTTCGCATGATCCTTGGCACGATGCCGGCCTGCGCCATGGCAGCCCCCTTTTCCGGGTCAGCCCGCCGCCCGGCAGGTCAGCCATTCGTCAAGGCGGTCCAGAATGCGCGCGCGAAGCTCTTCATTCTCGATCTCGTCCAGGGCATCGGCCAGGAAGGACAGGACCAAAAGCACGACCGCCTGCTCTTTCGGCACCCCGCGCGAGCGCAGATAGAACATCGCCGTCTCGTCCAGCGCGCCCGTGGTCGAGCCATGCGAGCATTTCACGTCATCGGCATAGATCTCAAGCTCGGGCTTGGCCAGGAACTGGCTGCCCTCGTCCAGAAGCAGCCCCTGGCTGATCTGATAGCCGTCGGTCTTCTGCGCGCCGGGCTTGACCAAAATCTTGCCCTGGAAGATGCCATGCGCGCCGTTCTTCAACACCTTCTTGAACACCTGGCGGCTTTCGCAGCGTTCGGCGGCATGGGTGATGAACACGGTGTCGTCGTGATGGAACGCGCCCTCGTCGCCATCGCCCAGAACGGCGGCGGCGATATGGGCCACGGCATCATCGCCCGCGATCTCGATCACGCATTCATTGCGCATCATCCGCCCGTTCACGGCCAGCGCAAAGGACTTGAACAACGCCCCCTCGCCCACGCGGGCAAAAAGATGCGAGATGCCCAGCTTTGCCTCGTCCGCGCGCTTGCTGGCGATGTGATGGAAGCGCGCGCCGTCGCCCACCTCGACCTCAAGCACGGTGTTCGAGCGCGCACCGATGCCGCCGGTTTCCAAAAGCGTCAGTTCCGCACCCGGATCCAGGCGGATCACATGGCGCAGCATCACATCGGCCGCCTCGTCGCGGCGGCGATAGATCAGATGCACCGGGCGCGAGACCTGGCCCGTCACCCGGATCAGCGCGCCATCGCGCGCGGCCAGCGTGTTCAGGACGGCGAAGGGCCGCTTGACCGGCACCTGACCGACCGCTTCCAGCTTGCCGTAAAGCTCCGACGCCCAATGCTCCGGTTCGGCCGAGGCCAGGGTCTGAACCTCCAGCCCCTCTTGCGCCAGGTCGTCCGAGGCTTCGGCGTCGAAAGCGCCGTCAGTGAAGACCAGCTTCAGGCGGTCCAGATCGCCGAACAGCACCGGCTCGCGGGCGGGGATCGCCAGCGGCTGGGCCTGGGGCGCGTTGAAGGGCGCGGGGTCGGTATAGCGCCAATATTCGTCCCGCGGTCCCGGCAGGTCCATGGCCTGAAGTCGCCGCTCCGCATCCTCGCGCGCAAGCGCGAAGGCACCGCCCTGCGGCAGCTCCAGCGCCGCCAGCCGCGCGTCCAGCGGCGCGCGCGCCTTGCCCGCCACGGGGGTCTGGGCGTCAAGCACAGCCGTATCCGCCATCAGTCGGCCTCCGCCAACAGGTCGCCATAGCCGTTCTGCTCGACTTCCAGGGCCAGTTCCGGGCCGCCGGTCTTCACGATGCGTCCGTTGGACATGATGTGCACCACGTCAGGTTTGATATGATCCAGCAGGCGCTGATAATGGGTGATGACCAGGAAGCTGCGCTCGGGCGAGCGCAGGGCGTTCACGCCCTCGGCCACCAGCCGCATCGCGTCCACGTCCAGGCCCGAATCCGTCTCGTCCAGGATGCACATGCGGGGTTCCAGCATGGCCATCTGAAGGATCTCGTTACGCTTCTTCTCGCCGCCCGAGAAGCCGACATTGACCGGACGTTTCAGCATCTCGGCGTCGATCTTCAGCGCCTTGGCCTTTTCGCGCACGATCTTCAGGAATTCGGCCGAGGACAGCTCATCCTCGCCCCGCGCCTTGCGCTGCGCGTTCACGGCGGTGCGCAGGAAGGTCAGGTTGCCGACGCCGGGGATCTCGACCGGATATTGGAAGGCCAGGAACAGGCCGGCGGCCGCGCGCTCCTCGGGCTCCATCTCCAGCAGGGGCGCGCCCTCCAGCGCGGCCTCGCCCTCGGTCACCTCATAGCCGTCGCGGCCGGACAGCACATAGGACAGCGTGGACTTGCCCGAGCCGTTCGGCCCCATGATCGCATGGACCTCGCCCGCCGGCACGGTCAGATCGACGCCCTTGAGGATCTGCTTGTCCTCATCCTCAAGTTTGACGTGCAGGTTCTTGATTTCCAGCATTTTATTCCCTCAAACAGTCGTGACGGCGCGCGCGGTGGGCGCCATCGGCATAATGTTCATTCCGGCGCCTGCATGGTGAAGCTCCATCCCGCCGGCCTCATTTCCGGCGCCCGTCACCCGACCGACCCCTCAAGGCTGATCGCCACCAGCGACTGAGCTTCCATGGCGAATTCCATCGGCAGGGCCTGCAAGACCTCACGGCAGAAGCCGTTCACGACCAGCGCGACGGCCTCTTCCTCATCCATGCCGCGCGCGCGGCAATAGAACAGCTGGTCGTCATCGACCTTGCTGGTCGTCGCCTCATGCTCGACGCGGCTGCTGGTGTTCTTGACCTCGATATAGGGCACCGTATGCGCGCCGCATTGATCGCCGATCAGCAGGCTGTCGCATTGCGTATAGTTGCGGCTGTTGGTGGCGCGCGGGTGCATCGACACCAGCCCGCGATAGGTGTTCTGCGCCTTGCCCGCAGAAATCCCTTTGGAAACAATGCGCGAGCGGGTGTTCTTGCCAAGATGGATCATCTTGGTCCCGGTGTCGGCCTGCTGCATGTTGTTGGCGATGGCGATGGAATAGAATTCGCCTTGGCTCTCTGCGCCCCGCAGGATGCAGGAGGGGTATTTCCAGGTGATCGCCGACCCGGTTTCCACCTGCGTCCACATCACCTTGGCGCGGGCCTCGCGGCAATCGGCGCGTTTGGTGACGAAGTTGTAGATGCCGCCACGGCCTTCCTCGTCGCCGGGGAACCAGTTCTGGACGGTGGAATATTTCACCTCGGCATCCTCAAGGATGACGATTTCCACCACCGCCGCGTGCAACTGGGCCACGTCGCGTTTCGGCGCGGTGCAGCCTTCGAGATAGCTGACGTAAGCCCCTTTATCCGCAATGATAAGCGTGCGCTCGAACTGGCCGGTATTCTCGGCGTTGATGCGGAAATAGGTGGACAGTTCCATCGGGCAGCGGGTGCCCGGCGGGATATAGACGAAGCTGCCGTCCGAAAAGACGGCCGAGTTCAGCGTGGCGAAGAAATTGTCCGATTGCGGCACGACCGAGCCAAGGTATTTTTTCACCAGTTCGGGATGCTCGCGGATCGCCTCGCTGATCGAACAGAAAATCACCCCGGCCTTGGCCAGTTCGTCCTTGAAGGTCGTGCCCACCGACACGCTGTCGAAAACCGCGTCCACGGCGACGCGGCGGGCCTCGGCGGGGGCGTCGTCCGCGCCCTCGATCCCGGCCAGGATCATCTGCTCTTTCAGCGGGATGCCCAGCTTTTCATAGGTCGCCAGCAGCTTCGGATCCACCTCGTCCAGGGACTTGGGCTTCACCTCCATGCTTTTGGGGCGGGCATAGTAATACTGCTCCTGATAGTCGATCTCAGGATAGTTCAGCATCGCCCATTTCGGTTCGGTCATGGTCTGCCAGCGACGGAAAGCGGCCAGGCGCCAGTCCAGCATCCATTCCGGTTCGTCGTTCTTTTTCGAGATCAGGCGGACGATATCCTCGTTCAGCCCCTTGGGAGCGTATTCCATCTCGATCTCGGTGTCCCAGCCGTATTTGTAGGACCCCATGTTCTGGACGGTCTCGACAGTCTCGCGGTCAACGCCTTCTCGGACCTCGATCATGTCGCCGACTTGCTCAGCCATCTCAAACCCTTCCCGCGGTCGCCCGCTGATCATTCCTTTGCCGCCAACGGCCATATGCCGCCAGCCAGGCATCCGCAAAACGCATAACGTCCCGGTCGTCCGTATACCGGCCGATCGAGACGCGGATCGCATCGCCCGCCCATTCCGTCGCAATCCCCATCGCCGTCAGCACAGAACTGGGGCGAACCTTGCCTGACGAGCAGGCCGACCCCGCAGAGACGGCGAAGCCGGCCAGATCCATCTGCATCACCTGCGTCTCACCCCGCCATCCAGGCGTCAGGATCGACAAGGTGTTCGGCAGGCGCCGGGATTCGCGCCCCGGAAATGTAACCATTTCCGAGCCGGATTCCAGTCTGGCCATCAGAGAATCGCGGATTTGCGAGATTTTTTCTTCGCTTCCTTGATCCAGATCATTTTGCGCGGCCCCGGCGGCGGCGGCAAAGCCCATGATTCCGATCAGGTTCTCGGTCCCGGCGCGGCGGCCCTGTTCTTGCCCGCCGCCTTTGATGCGGGCTTCGACCTCGGTGCCGCGGCGGACGATCAGCGCGCCGATGCCACGCGGCCCGCCCAGCTTATGCGCGCTGACGAAGCCCGCCTGAATGCCCAGCCAGTTGAAGGCGAAGGGAATTTTCCCGAAAGCCTGGGTCAGGTCGCTGACCGCCAGCCCCTGCGGCAGATCCTGGATCACCCCGGTCTCGGAATTCGCGAATTGCAGCGTCGCGCGGGCGGGATCAGGGACCGCCACCCGCCCCGCCGCATCGACCGCCAGATCGGGCCGGCACCAGGCCGTCACGGCCGCATGCTCGATTTCGGCGCAGGACAGGTCCCGCCCGCCCAGGATCAGCGCCGCCGATTCCGTAGCCCCCGAGGTAAAGATCACATCCGCCCCCTCGGCCCCCAGGGCGGCCGCGATCTGGTCGCGCGCGCGTTCCAGCGCGGATTTCGCCGCCCGCCCCTCGGCATGGACCGAGGACGGGTTGCCCACGATCTCGCAGGCATCCGCCATCGCCGCCCGCGCCTCGGCACGCAGGGGGGCGGTGGCGTTCCAGTCCAGATAGACCCGTTCCATCGGAATTCTCCTTCGTCTCAGGCCGGGGCCAGCGCCTCGGCGATGCGCCGCGCCAGACGCCGCGCCACCTCGTCCTTGGGCAGGCGCGGCCATTCTTCGGCCCCATCCGCCGAGATCAGCGTGACCGCGTTCTCGGTCCCGCCCATGATCCCGGTCGAAGGGCGCACGTCATTCGCCACGATCCAGTCGGCGCCCTTGCGCAGGCGCTTGGCACTCGCATGGGCGATCACGTCATCCGTCTCGGCGGCGAAGCCCACCACGAGTTCGGGCCGGCCCGGATCCAGATGTCCCAGCCAGGCCAGGATGTCGGGATTCTCGGCGAACTCCAGCACCGGCAGCTTGCCCGCCCCATCCTTCTTGATCTTGCTGAGACGCGCATTGGAAACATGCCAATCGGCCACCGCCGCCGCCATGACGGCGATGTCGGCGGGCAAGGCGGCCTCGACCGCTGCGCGCATCTGCGCCGCCGTCTGGACCCGGATCACCTCGACGCCGGGGGGCGGCGGCACCTCGGCGGGGCCGGTGACGAAGCTGACGCGCGCGCCCAGGTCGCGCAGCGCGGCGGCGATCGCCGCGCCCTGCGCCCCGCTGGAACGGTTGGCGATATAGCGCACCGGGTCGATCGGCTCATGCGTCGGTCCCGATGTCACCACGGCATGCCGCCCGCTCAGCGGCCCTTGCGCCGGGGGCGGGACCACGACCGCCTCGGGCGGCAGGCGCAGGGGACGGCCTTGGTCCAGAAGCTTCAGAATCTCGTCCCGGATCGCCTCGGGCTCGGACATGCGGCCGGGGCCGAATTCGCCGCAGGCCATATCACCCGAGGTCGGCCCGACAAAACGGATGCCGTCCTCTTCCAGCAGGTCGCGATTGCGCCGGGTGGCGGGGTGGTTCCACATGCGGACGTTCATCGCGGGCGCGACCAGCACCGGCTTGTCGGTCGCCAGCAGCAGCGTCGAGGCCAGGTCGTCAGCCATCCCCGCCGCCATCCGCGCCATCAGATCCGCGGTGCCCGGTGCCACGACCAGCAGATCGGCGGCGCGGGACAACTGGATATGACCCATCTCGGATTCGCGGGTCAGGTCGAAAAGCTCGGTATGGCAGGGTGCCTCGGCCAGGGCCGACAGGGTCAGGGGCGTGACGAATTGCGCGCCCGCCCTGGTCAGGACCGGCGTGACCTCGATCCCCTCGCGGCGCAGCATGCGGATCAGTTCCGGCATCTTGAAAGCGGCGATGCCGCCGCCGACGATCAGCAAAACCCGGCTGCCCCGCATGGTCGCTCTCCTTGATCCGATTCCCTTGCACATAGGGGGATTGCGTCCGCGCGGCAAGGAAGTCCCAGCCGCGACCCTATGCGCCGGACCTTGATCGAGACGCGGAATCCAGCAAAGCAGCGATCCGTATCCGCCACAGACCATCAGGATGGTGCGGGCGGCGTGGATGAGGATCCTGCCTTCGCCCCCCTCAGCCATCCGCCGGAACATGCCGGGCCGTCCCCTTCGGCCTCGGTCACCGACAAGGCCCCACCAGCCCCGATGGCGGCGCTTTGGGGTTTGCCGCCGCCGCGCCAGCCTTCAGGCGCGGGACCTGCCCCCTTGAGGATCCGGGGGCGACAAGCCGTCCCCGGATCCGAAGCCGCCCGGTCAGGCGGCCAGGCTCATGCCGCCTTGCAGGGCCGAAAGCTCGGCCTGGTCCAGAAGCTTTTGCAGGACGGCGCCACGGGCGAAGTCCGGCTCCACCTCTCCGCCGTCGCGGATCGCCGCGATGAACCGCTCATAGATCGTCGGCACGGCGGGGCAGTCCATCTCATTCCAGGTGGCGCTGTGTATCTCGACCCCGGTGCAGGCGCGCAGCCGGCTTTCGTTCTTTTCGAAGCTGACCTCAAGCCCGCCCAGATCGCCATAAATGCGCAGCCGCAGATCGTTCATGTGGCCGCTGGCGAAGCGGGTGGCGGCGACCGTTCCCAGCGCGCCGTTCTTCAGGATGATCTGCATCGTCGCGCTGTCATTGGCGTCCAGCACATATTCCCCGATAGAGCCGCCCGGTGCCTTTTCGAAGGTCGAAAGCCGGCACGAAACCTCGGCCGCGTCCACCCCCGCGATGAAGGTCGTGAAATCCAGGATATGGATGCCGACATCGCCCAGCACGCCCTTGGACCCATGCGCGGTGGACAGCCGCCACAGCCATTGGCTTTCGGTGCGCCAATCGCCCCAGGCCGGCTGCGTGAGCCAGCTTTGCAGATAGGACGCCTCGAAATGGCGGATCGTGCCCAGAGTGCCGTCGCGGACCATGCGCGCCGCCTGCTGAAGCGCGGGCACGTTGCGATAGGACAGGTTCACCATATTGACCACGCCCGCCCGCGCCGCCGCCCGCGCCATCTCGTCGGCATGCGCGGCATTGGTCGCAAGGGGCTTTTCGCACAGGATATGACGGCCCGCCGCCAAGACCTGCATGGTGGTCGGGTAATGCACGGAATCGGGCGTGACGTTCGCCACCGCGTCGAATTCGCCCCAGGCCAGCGCCTGATCAAGCGAGGTGAAACGGTTGGGAATGGCGTTGCGGTCGCAGAAAGCGGCAAGCTGCTCGGGGCGGGTATCCACGCCCGCCACCAGTTCCACGCCGGGGATCTCGGCGAAGCTGGAGGCATGACGCTGGGCCATGCCGCCGGTGCCAAGGATCAGGATGCGGATCTTCTGCATCAACGGAAACCTTCCTCGCCATGGGCATGCAGCTTGGGACCGCGCTGCTCGATGGGTTCAAGCGCCTGCTCGACCGGCACGTTCGGCGCCACGGTAGGGTTCGCCACCCGCGCCGCCGGGTTATACGCCCATTTCGCGGCATTCCTCAGCACGGTCTGGACATTGGCGTCGTGATAGGTCGGATAGGTCTCGTGACCGGGACGGAAATAAAAGACGTTGCCCGCCCCCCGCTTGTAGGTCAGCCCCGAGCGGAACACCTCGCCGCCCGCGAACCAGCTGACGAAGACCGTCTCAAGCGGTTCCGGCACGCCGAAAGGCTCGCCATACATCTCTTCGTTCTCCAACTCGAAATGATCGGGCAGGCCGGCGGCGATGGGGTGGTTGCGCGAGGTCAGCCAAAGCCGCTCGCGCTCTCCGGCCTCGCGCCAGGTCAGGTTGCAGGGCGCGCCCATCAGCCGCTTGAACGGCTTCGAGAAATGCGCCGAATGCAGAAAGACCATGCCCATGCCGGACCAGACGGCCTCGGCCACGCGCTCGACCACGGCATCCGAGACATCGCCATGCGCGCAATGGCCCCACCAGAACAGCACATCCGTCTGGGCCAGGCGCTCGGCGGTCATGCCGTGCTCGGGCTCTTGCAGGGTGGCGGTGGTGGCGCTGAGCGCGGTATCGGCGTTCAGCGCGTCCGCGATCGCCTTGTGCATCCCCTGGGGATAGATCGATGCGACAGTCTTGTTGGTCTGTTCATGGACGTTCTCGCCCCAGACCGTGACACGGATGGTCATATTTCCTCTCCTTGGAACATCCCGGTCGGCGGCCCGCCGGGCATGATGGTCCGGCCGCCGGCGGCGGCCGAAAATGGCAGATGGCCAGCCCGCGCCGCTTCAGCGCAGGGGTCGATCGTTCCGACCGAAGCGGTGCAGATTCTGGGCCTGCGGGTTCAGTCCGACACGGGTGCCGACCGGCAGGTTCAGCTTGCCCGGCTGGCGCAGGATCATCGGTTCGTCGGCACCGATATCGACGAACAGGAAATGGTCCGAGCCGAGGTCCTCGGCATGGACCACCGGACCCGCCCAAAGGCCCGCGCCCTCGGGCACCAGGTCGATATGCTCGGGACGGATGCCCAGCGTCTCGCAGTTCCGCGCGGCGGCGAATTCCCCTTTCAGGAAATTCATCTTGGGGCTGCCGATAAAGCCCGCGACAAAGACCGAGTTCGGCCTTTCGTAAAGCTCGGCGGGCGTGCCCACCTGTTCCAGCCGCCCGTCGCGCAGCACCGCGATGCGGTCGGCCAGCGTCATCGCCTCGACCTGGTCATGGGTGACATAGATCATCGTCACCCCGTCCATGTCGTGGTGCAGCTTGGCGATTTCCAGCCGGGTCTGCACCCGCAGCGCGGCATCCAGGTTCGACAGCGGCTCGTCGAACAGGAAGACGCGCGGGTCGCGGGTGATGGCGCGGCCGATGGCGACGCGCTGGCGCTGGCCGCCCGAAAGCTGCTTGGGCAGCCGGTCCAGCAGATGCTCGATCTGCAACAGCTTCGCGGCATGGCGCACGCGGCGGTCGATCTCGGCCTTGTCGGCCTTGGCCAGCTTCATCCCGAAGGCCATGTTGTCATAGACCTTCATATGCGGATAAAGCGCATAGCTTTGGAACACCATGGCGATGCCCCGGTCCGAGGGGACCAGGTTGTTCACCCGCTGCCCGTCGAAGAGCATGTCCCCGGTGCTGATCTCTTCCAGCCCCGAGATCAGCCGCAGAAGCGTGGACTTGCCGCAGCCCGAGGGGCCGACGAAGACCATGAATTCGCCCTTCTGGATCTCAAGGTCGATGCCCTTGATGACATCGATGGCACCATAGGACTTGGTGACGTTCTTCAATTCGATCTTGGCCATAGCTTCAGCCTTTCACGCCGCCCGCGGTCAGGCCCGCGACGATCTTGCGTTGGAAAATCATGACGAGGACGATCAGGGGCACGGTCACGATGACCGAGGCCGCCATGATCGGACCCCAGGGAACTTCTTGCTGCGACGCCCCGGACAGAAGCGCGATGGCCACCGGCACCGTGCGCATGGTCTGCGAACTGGTGAAGGTCAGCGCGAAAAGGAACTCGTTCCAGGCACCGATAAAGGCCAGCAACCCCGTCGTCACCAGCGCCGGCCACAGCAGGGGCAGGAAGACGCGGGTAATGATGATCCAGGGGGTGGCGCCGTCGACGATGGCGGCCTCCTCGATCTCGACAGGCAGGTCGCGCATGAAGGTGGTCAGCACCCAGACGGTGAACGGCAGGGTGAAGATCGTATAGGACAGGATCATCGCCCAGGGCGTGTTGAAGATGCCCAGGAAGCGCACCAGCTCGAACAGCCCGGCAAGCACGGCGATCTGCGGAAACATCGACACGGCCAGGATGGTCATCAGCAACAGCCCCCTGCCCCGGAAGCGGACCCGCGCCAGCGCATAGGCCGCCGTCACCGCCAGCAGCAGCGAGAAGCCCACCGTCAGCGTCGCGATGAAAAGCGAGTTCACCAACGAGCGCAGGAAGCTCGAACTGCCCAGCACCGCCCGGTAATTGGTCAGATCGAAGCTTTTCGGCCAGTAGTTGACCTGAAACAGCGCCGTCCCGGTCGAGAAGCTGGTGACGATGGCATAATAGAAGGGAAACACCGCGAACAGGACGACCAGCGCCACCAGGGCGTAAAAGCCGATGCGGTTCAAAAGCTTGTTGTTCATTCCCGGCCTCCCGAAAGATCGACGCGGCCCAGCCAGATGTAAAGGCTGACGAAGATGGCGATCAGCGCGAAAAGCAAGGACGATTGAGCCGCCCCATAGCCGAACTTGTCGAAGTCGATCATGTTCTCGCGGCTGATGACGGACATGGTTTTCGTGGCCGAACTGTTCGGGGTCAGCACATAGATCAGGTCGAAGATGCGCAGCGCGTCGAGGATGCGGAAGATGACCGCGACCATCAGCGCGGGCCGCACCAGCGGCAGCGTGACCTTGAAGAACACCTTGACCGGGTGGATGCCGTCGATGCGCGCCGCCTCGTAGATGTCGCGCGGCACCATCTGAAGACCCGCCAGGATCAGCAGCGCCATGAAGGGCGTCGTCTTCCACACGTCCACGATCAGCACGGCCAGCATCGCGGTCTCGTTGCTGGCGGTCCAGGCGATGCGCTGGTCGATCAGCCCGACATTCAGCAGGATGTCGTTCAGAATGCCGAACTGGTCGTTCAGCATCCAGCCCCACATCTTGGCCGAAACGATGGTGGGGATCGCCCAGGGGATCAGGATGGCGGCGCGGACCAGGGCGCGGCCCTTGAATTCCGCGTTCAGGACCAGGGCCACGATCATGCCCAGGATGGTCTCAAGCGTGACCGAAAGCAGCGAGAAGCGGACCGTGTTCCAGACCGCGTTCCACCAGGCGGGATCGACCAGCGTGCCGCGCCAGACCACCTTGCCCGAGGACAGCGTGCGCATGGAAAGGTAATTGTCGAAGCCGATCCATTTCGCCGAGTAAAGCGCCGAAAGCTTGGCATCCGTCAGCGAGAACCAGATCGTTCGCAGCAGCGGCCAGGCGGCGACTAAGAACAGCGCGACCAGCATGGGCGCAAGGAACCAGAAAGCCGCCCTTTGCCTGCGCTGCTTTAGACTGGGACCGGAGCGCCGGCCCAGAGTTTGGTCTGTCATGGAAATATCCTCCGTCACGGGCCAGCGCCCAGTGGTGGCCGGGCGCAAGCCGCCCGGCCCGGTGGCAGAACCTTGCGAAGTTTACCAGCCGCTGCCTTGAAGATCGGTCAGATCGACCTCAAGCATCTCCAGATTGTCGGCAGCCGACCCATTGCCGGACAGGGTGTCATGCACCGCCGACCAGAACTTGGCCGAGACCTCGTTGTATTTCTGCTTGGCGACGGCGGAAGGGCGCGGCACGGCGGCCTCGAAGACCGATTTCCAGCGCGGAATCGCGGGCGAGACCTTGGCGATATCGGCATCGTCGTAAAGCGCGATGACGGTCGGCATGTTGCCGTTGTTCAGCGTATTCGCCTTTTGCCCTTCGGGACCGCCCAGATACAGCGCCAGGCTGATCGCCGCCTCTTGCTTGGCCGAGTATTTCGACACCGCGATGTTCCAGCCGCCAAGGGCCGAGGCCGAGCCTGCCTCGCCCGCGGGCAAGGTGGTCACGTCGAACTTGTCCTTGACGGCGCTGCCCTCGCCCTGGGACAGCAGATAGGCATAGGACCAGTTGCGCATGAAGACCGAATTGCCGGTCTGCCAGATGCCGCGCGCCTCTTCCTCTTTATAGGAAAGCACGCCCTGCGGGCTGATCGTGCCGACCCAGCCGGCGGCCATCTCCAGCGCGACCGCCGCCTTGTCGTTGTTGACGCTGATCGAGCCGTTGGCCTCGATGATGCGGCCGCCGCCATAGGAACTGATCCATTCCAGCGCGTTGCAGGTCAGTCCCTCATAGGCATTACCCTGCCAGACATAGCCCCACATGTCCTTGGCGCCGGCGGCGCGTTCGGCGTCCTGGACCTCCTTGGCGGTCTGGGTCATCTCTTCCCAGGTCTTGGGCACGGGCTTGCCGTATTTCTCAAGCAGGTCCTTGCGGTAATAAAGTGCCGGCGCATCGGTATAAAGAGGAAGCGCGACCAGCCTGCCATCCACCGTCTGCGACTCGATGACCGAGGGGAAATGCTGCCCGATCAGATCCTTGGCCGGACCGGACATGTCCACGAAATGCTCGGCCAGTTGCGGCGCCCAGATCACGTCCGTCTGGTAAAGATCGACATCCGCCGTTCCCGCCGCCAGCCAAAGCCTGTATTGTGCGAACTGGTCCGAGGTCGAGGCGGGCATCGGCACCAGCGTCACCTTATTGCCGGTCGCCTCTTCCCAGGGTTTCACGGTTTTCTTGAAGTTTTCCTGCGCATTGCCGACCACGCCGGTGGCATAGAACAGTTCCTCGGCCGACAGCGCGGTGCCGGATACGGACAGGGCCAGCAGCCCGACCGCGAGACATTTAACCTGTTTCATTCTTCCCCCCTCGCATTGCCCGGATTCGGCCTCCCCGCAATCCGAAACGTTTCGGAAAGAAATCTACTGACTGCTCACGTCTCCGTCAACAGGAATGTCAGCGCAAGCGGCCCTGCCGCGGGGCGGCGACGGAATGACGCAGGATCAGCCGGTGATGGCCGATCCGTTGCAGCCTGGCCTGATCCGCGCCCTCGATCGCACCGATCAGGCATTCAGCCAGGGGTTGCCAGCTTTCGCGCAAAGGCGCGTCGCTGACAGTCAGGGCGGGAAAGAACGCCTCGGTCTGAAGATGGACCAGGTGGTCGTCATGCGACACGACCGAGACATCGGCGGGAATGCGCAGCCCCAGCGCATTCAGCGCCTGATACACCCCCCAGGCGATCTTGACGCTGCCGGTCAGAAGCGCGGTCGGAACAGCGTTTCCTTTAGAAAACATCTCGATAGTCGAAACAAGGCCCATAGATTCGGTCATCTGGCCGTAATGGATCATCGATTCGTCCACGGCCAGCCCGGCCTCGGCCATGGCGCGGCGGAAACCACGGTCGCGCGCGGTGACGAAGGTGAAGCCCTTAGGGCCGGTCAGGAAAGCGATGCGGCGATGACCCTGTTCGATCAGATGCCGGGTCAACTCATAGAAGATACCCTCGTTGTCGATATCGAAATAACAATGGCTCGGATCGGTGCCGATGCGGCCATGGACGACGAAGGGCACGCCCGCCGCCTCAAGCAGTCCGGGCCGTGGGTCGTCATCCTTGGGATTGATCAGCACGAAGCCATCCAAAGCGCCATTGCCGATCAGCCGCTCATAAACCTCCGAAACGGCTTCGGTTTCAGGCGCGATATGCAGCACCAGATGCATCCGCCGGGCCGAGAAACAGGTCGAAAGGCCCGCCACCACCTCAAGGAAAAGCCCATCCGAGGACAGGTTCGGCGTGCCCGGCACCACCAGCCCGACCAGTCCCGAACGCCCCGAGACCAGCTTGCGCGCGAAAATATTCGGCTGATAATTCAGTTTCTTGGCGATGGACTGGACACGCTTTCGGGTTTCGGCGCTGACATCGCTATGATTGTTCAGCGCCCGGCTCACCTGGGTGATGGAAAGGCCCGAGCGCCTTGCGACATCCTTCAGCGTGGCCATTTCCCATCCCATCCGAAACGTTTTGGTTCGCGATGGAACATGCTCCCGCCGCCGGATCCAGCTTAAAGCGGGACGGCGCGGGACGCATCCCGAAATCTTGCGGCGACCCCGCCCCGGCGCGTTTTCGCGGCCGCACACGGCTACCGCAGCGGGGTCGTTGCTTCCGCGCCGCTAATCTGGAAGTATCCCCTCGCAAGGTTCCGACACAAGCGCAAGCACCAGACCGGACGCTTCGCCGCAGACAAGGGATCGCCAAGCAATGCGCTGCCCCGGCAGCGCCGCAGAACGGGGAAATGACATGGAAAAGCTTCCAACCGATCTTTTGTGTCAGGTGGGAAAAGGCCGGATGTCGCGGCGCGACTTCCTGGGCCTGGCCATGGCGGGCGGCATGACGCTGGCGGCGGCCAGCACGCTATATGCAGGCTCGGCCATGGCGCAGGAACCGAAGCGCGGCGGCCATCTGAAGCTGGGAATCGGCGGCGGCGCCTCGACCGACTCGCTCGATCCGGCCAGCTATAGCGGCTCGTTCAACTTCCTCGTCGGCCATAGCTGGGGCGACACGCTGATCGAGACCCACCCCACCACCGGCGACGCGGTGGCGAACCTGGCCGAATCCTGGGAGCCCTCGCCCGACGCCACCGTCTGGCGCTTCAAGATCCGCAAGGACGTGAAGTTTCATGACGGCAGCGCCATGACCACGGCCGATTGCGTGGCGACCCTGCGCCGCCATGCCGACGAGAAATCCCAGTCCGGCGCGGCGGGGCTTCTGAGCTCCTTCCAGAAGATCGAGGACGAGGGCGGCGATCTTGTCATCACGCTTGACGCGGCCAATGCCGACCTGCCCCTGCTGCTGACCGACTATCACCTGCTGATCCAGCCGAAAGGCGGCGCCGAGGCGCCCCTGGCCGCGATCGGCACCGGCCCCTACAAGCTGAAGGAATACCAGGCCGGCGTGCGCGCCGCGTTCGAGAAGAACGCCGACGACTGGCGCAGCGACCGGGGTTTCGTCGACAGCTTCGAGATGATCGGCATGAACGACGCGACCGCGCGGGTGGCGGCGCTTTCCTCGGGCCAGCTGCATTTCGTCGATATGGTGGACAGCAAGACCGTGCCCCTGATGGAGCGGCTGCCGACGGTGCAGATCCTGACCTCCAAGGGCAAGGGCTTCTATGCCTTCCTGATGCATTGCGACACCGCGCCCTTCGACAACAACGATCTGCGGCTGGCGCTGAAATACGCCATCGACCGCGAGGCGATGCTGAAGCAGATCCTGGGCGGCTACGGCTCGGTCGGGAACGACTTCCCGGTGAACGACGCCTATGCGCTTTTCCCCGAAGGGATCGAGCAGCGCGTCTACGACCCCGAGAAGGCCAGGTTCCATTATCAGAAATCCGGCCATTCCGGCGCCATCGACCTGCGCACCGCCAATGCCGCCTTTCCCGGCGCGGTCGATGCGGCGGTGCTGTTTCAGCAGAACGCGGCGGCGGCGGGCATCGAACTCAACATCCGGCGCGAACCCGACGACGGCTATTGGACCAATGTGTGGAACGTGCAGCCGTTCTGCGCCTCGTATTGGGGCGGGCGGCCGACGCAGGATTCGCGCTATTCGACGAATTACATCTCGACCGCGGAATGGAACGACACCCGCTTCAAGCGCGAGGATTTCGACAAGCTGGTGCTTCAGGCGCGGGGCGAACTGGACACCGAGAAGCGCAAGGAGCTTTACCGCCAGATCGCCATGATCCAGCGCGACGAAGGGGGCACCATCCTGCCGGTCTTCAACGACTATATCAACGCCGCCAGCAAGAAGCTGATGGGCTTCGTCCCCGATATCGGAAACGACCTGTCGAACGGCAAGCTGGCCAGCCGGGTCTGGCTGGAATCCTGAGCCAGGCGGCGGGGAGCACGCATCGCCTCCCTGCCCGCCCAAGCGGAGTTGCCCATGGCCCAATCCTCGCGCCGCCTTTCGGCAGAGCATCCCCTGGCCGCGCTGATCCTGCGCCGGCTGGGGCTTAGCCTGCTGCTGCTTCTGGCGGTCTCGCTGCTGATTTTCGTCGGCGTCGAGGCGCTGCCGGGCGATTTCGCCACCACCTATCTGGGCCAGGCGGCGACGCCCCAGGCCGTGGCCAATATCCGGGCCGAGCTTGGCCTGGATCAGTCCCTGCCGACGCGCTATGTGCAATGGCTTTCAGGCGCGCTGCACGGCGATTTCGGCACCTCCTGGGCCAGCCGCATGCCGGTCGCGGGCCAAATCGCCGAGCGGATGGGAAATTCGCTGTTCCTGGCCGCCGTCGCCGCCATCGTGGCGATCCCGCTAGCCATCCTGCTGGGCCTGGTCGCGGTGCTGACCCGCGACACCTTCCTGGACCGCGCGATCAACGTGGTGACGCTGGCCGCGATCTCGTTGCCCGAATTCTTCGTGGGCTATCTGCTGATCCTGGTCTTCGCGGTGCATTTCGGCATCGCGACCTTTCCCGCCACCATCTACGCCGGGATGACGCTAGGCGCCAAGCTGCAAGCCATCGCCCTGCCCGTCGCCACGCTGGTCCTGGTCGTGCTGGCGCATATGATGCGGATGACGCGGGCCGCCATCATCTCGGTCCTGTCCTCGGCCTATATGGAGACGGCCGAGCTGAAGGGCCTGGGCGCCTGGCGGGCCATCGTGCGCCACGCCGCGCCGAACGCCATCGCGCCCATCGTGAACGTGGTGGCGCTGAACCTGGCCTATCTGATCGTGGGCGTCGTCGTGGTCGAGGTGGTCTTCGTCTATCCCGGCATGGGTCAGTATATGGTCGATGCCGTGACCGTGCGCGACATGCCGGTGGTCCAAGCCTGCGGGCTGATCTTCGCCGCCGTCTACATCCTTCTGAACATGGCGGCGGACATCATCGCCATTGCCGCCAATCCGCGCCTGAGGCATCCCCGATGAGGCTGCGTTCCATTCCCCTTTCCGCCTGGATCGGCATGGCCGGCATCGCGCTGGCGCTGATCTGCGCCCTTTTCGCCCCCTGGATCGCACCCTATGGCGAGCGTGAGGTGGTCGGCCCCGTCTGGCAGGCTTCGGGCGGGGATTTCCTGCTGGGCACCGACAACCTGGGCCGGGACCTGCTGTCGCGGCTGATCTTTGGGGCGCGCACGACGCTTCTGGTGGCGCTGGCCTCGTCGGTCCTGTCCTTTGCCATCGGCATCGCGCTGAGCTTCGTGGCGGCGGTCAATCGCGGGCTGGTGGACAACGTGCTGTCGCGCTTCAACGACCTGATGATGTCGATCCCGACGCTGATCTTCGCGCTGGTGGTGCTGGCGGCGCTGCCGCAGAACCTGTGGGTGCTGATCGCGGTGATGGCGGTGCTGGATTCCACCCGCGTCTTTCGCCTGGGCCGCGCCGTCGCGCTGGACGTGGCGGTAATGGAATTCGTCGAGGCGGCGCGCCTGCGCGGCGAAAGCACCTTTCACATCGTCTTCCGCGAGATCCTGCCGAACACGCTTTCCCCGCTTCTGGCCGAGTTCGGGCTGCGCTTCGCCTTCGCGGTGCTGTTTCTCTCCACGCTGTCCTTCCTGGGCCTGGGCATCCAGCCGCCGACCGCCGACTGGGGCGGCATGGTCAAGGACAACAAGGACGGCATCATCTTCGGCATCGGCGCCTCGCTTTATCCGGGCGCGGCGATCGCGGCGCTGGCGGTCTCGGTCAACCTGGTCGTGGACTGGCTTCTGAACCGCACCTCCAGCCTGAAAGGGGGCCGGGGATGACCGCGCTTCTGCACATCCGCGACCTGCGCATCTCGGCCCGGATCTTTCCGCCGGACGAACCCCCGCGCGAGGTCGAGATCGTCAAGGGCGTCAGCGCCGATCTGGAAAAGGGCCGCGTGCTGGGGCTGATCGGCGAATCCGGTGCGGGCAAATCGACCATCGGCCTGTCGCCCATGGCCTATGGGCGCGGCGGCGTGCGCATTTCCGGCGGAGAGGTGCTGCTGGACGGGCAGGATCTGCTGAAGCTCGGCGCGCGCGGCATCCGCAAGATCCGGGGCCGCCGCGTCGCCTATGTCGCGCAATCCGCCGCCGCCGCCTTCAACCCGGCGCATCGGCTGATGGATCAGGTGATCGAGGCCAGCCTGCACCACAAGCTGATGACCCGGCCCGAGGCCGAGGCCCGCGCGCGCGACCTGTTCCGCAGCCTGGGCCTTCCCGATCCCCAGAATTTCGGCGCGCGCTATCCGCATCAGGTCTCGGGCGGGCAATTGCAGCGGGCGATGACGGCGATGGCCCTGTGCCCCCGTCCCGACCTGATCATCTTCGACGAGCCGACGACCGCGCTGGACGTGACGACCCAGCTTGACGTGCTGGCCGCGATCAAGCGCGCCATCGAGGAAACCGGCACCGCCGCCATCTACATCACCCATGACCTGGCGGTCGTGGCCCAGGTCGCCGACCATATCATGGTGCTGCGCCACGGCCAGACGGTCGAATACGGCGAGACGCGCCAGATCATCGAGGCCCCGCGCCAGGACTACACCCGCGCGCTTTTGAACGTGGGCGCACTGGAACGCCCCGAGGCCGGGGACCAGGCCGGGGCCCTCCTGCGCGTGCAGGGCGTCCAGGCCGGCTATGGCAACGGCATCAAGGTGCTGGACAACGTGACGCTGCACCTGCCGCGCGGCCAGACCCTGGCGGTGGTGGGCGAATCCGGCTCGGGGAAATCGACGCTGGCGCGGGCGATCACCGGGCTTCTACCCCCGTCGCAGGGACGGATCGAATTCGACGGCAAGCCGCTTTCGGCCGCGCTTTCGGGCCGCTCGCGCGACGAGCGCCGCCGCATCCAGTTGATCTATCAGATGGCCGACACGGCAATGAACCCGCGCCAGACCGTGGCCCAGATCATCGGCCGGCCGCTGTCGTTCTATTTCGGCCTGCGCGGGGCGGCCAAGCGCGCCCGCATCGCCGAACTTCTGGACCAGATCGAGATGGGCCAGGGCTTCGCCGACCGCTATCCGGCCGAGCTTTCGGGCGGGCAGAAGCAGCGCGTCGCCATCGCCCGCGCGCTGGCCGCCCAGCCCGACCTGATCCTGTGCGACGAGCCGACCTCGGCGCTTGATCCGCTGGTCGCGGACGGCATCCTGAAGCTGCTGCTGCGCTTGCAGGCGGAAACCCAGGTTTCCTACCTGTTCATCACCCATGACATCCATATCGTCCGCGCCATCGCGGATTCGGTCGCGGTGATGTTCAAGGGCCGGCTGCAACGCTTCGGCCCGAAATCGCAGGTGCTGGCACCACCCTTTGACGATTACACCGACCTGCTGCTGAAATCCGTGCCCGAGATGCGGCTGGGCTGGCTGGAGCAGGCTTTGGCCGAGCGGCGCATGACCGGCGCCGGAAACTGAACCCCCTGGAACGACAATGACCCGAGACTTCACCACCATCGAAAACGAATGGATCACGCTGGCCGACGGCACCCGCCTTGCCGCCCGGATCTGGATGCCCGAAGGGACCGACCCCGTTCCCGCCGTGCTGGAATTCCTGCCCTATCGCAAACGCTCGGGGACCGAGGCGCGGGACGATTCGACCTATCCCGTCTTTGCCGCCGCGGGCATCGCGGGCGTGCGCGTGGACATTCGCGGCTCGGGCGAAAGCGACGGCGTGATCGACGGCGAATATACGCCCCTCGAACTGGCCAATGCCGCCGAGGTCATCGCCTGGATCGCCGCGCAGCCCTGGTCGAACGGCTCGGTCGGGATGATGGGCATCTCATGGGGGGGCTTCAACTGCCTGCAAGTCGCGGCGCTTAGGCCGCCGGCGCTGAAGGCGGTCATCTCGATCGCCTCGACGGTGGACCGCTACAACGACGACATCCATTACAAGGACGGCTGCCACCTTTCGGCACAGCTTTCCTGGGCGGCGACGATGCTGGCCTATCAGTCCCGCTGCCCCGATCCCGCGCTGGTGGGCGACCGCTGGCGCGAGATGTGGTTGCAGCGCCTGCGGGACGAGCCTTATTTCATGGAGGAATGGCTGTCACACCAGCGCCGGGACGATTTCTGGAAACATGGCTCGATCCGCGAGGATTTCGATGCCGTGCAGATCCCCTCGCTGGTCATCGCGGGCTGGGCCGACGGCTATCGCAACACCCCCCTGAAGGCGGCGCGGGGCATGGGCACGCGGTCCAAGGCGATCATCGGGCCGTGGATCCACAAATATCCGCATTTCGCCTGGCCCAGGCCCCGCGCCGATTTCCACGCCGAGGCGATCCGCTGGTGGAATCGCTGGCTGCGCGACGAACCCAACGGCGCCGAGGACCTGCCCCAGGTCCGCGCCTATATCCTGGACGGCATCGCCCCCGCCCCGCGCCGCGACCACGATGCTGGGCGCTGGATCGCCAAGGATGCCTGGACCCCGCCCCGCAGCCTGCGCCTGCACGGCCCGAAGCTGGCCCCCGCGCCGGCGCAGGGGCCAAGCGTTTACCTGTGCAGCCCCCTGGACAGCGGCACCGCCTCGGGGGAATGGTTCACGCTGAAGCCCGATGCCGAACTGCCCCAGGATCAGCGCGGCGATGATGCCGGCTGCCTGCTTTTCCAGACCGCGCCCCTGGACACCCCGCTTGAGCTTCTGGGCCAGCCCTCGGTCACGCTGGCGCTGTCCTGCCAGGCCGATCTTGCCAATCTGGTGGCGCGGCTGGTCGACGTGCATCCCGACGGTACCGCCAACCGCATCTGCTACGGCGTGCTGAACCTGGCCCATCGCGACGGAAACGAGGCGCCCCGCCCGATGCCCCACGGCAAGACCGTGCAGGTCACGCTGGTCCTGGACGCCTGCGGCTATCGCCTGCCCGCCGGGCATAGGCTGCGGCTGGCGCTGGGAACCTCTTACTGGCCGACGATCCTGCCGGCGCCGACCGATCCGGGCGTGACCGTGGACATGGGCAGCGTCGCGCTGGACCTGCCGCTGCTGGGCGATTGCGCCGAGGTGACGGTCCCCGAGCCGGCGAACCCCGACCCTCTGCCGCATTACACCCGGCACGCGCCCGGCAACACCTGGCGCCGCGTCATCCGCGACCTGGGCGAGGGCCGGACCGAATATCACATCCATGATGATACCGGCCTTGAGGAAGTGCCCGGCATCGGCATGATCCATGGCGAAATCCGGGACGAGATCTGGTCGATCAGCCCTTCGGATCCGCTGTCGATGCGGGGGCATTGCCGCTGGCAGACGCTGATGCGGCGCGGCGACTGGTCGGTTCGCACGCTGGCCGAGGCATGGATGGAATGCAGCGCCACCGACTGGATCCTGCGCGCCAAGGTCACCGCCTGGGAGGGAGAGCGGATCGTGAGCGAGCGGGATTTCGCCAGGACCATCGCCCGCGACATGATGTGAGCGGCGGCGCACAACAAGAGGAAAACATGACACAAAAGATACGTCTTGGAATGGTGGGCGGCGGTCAGGGCGCCTTTATCGGCGCCGTTCACCGCATCGCGGCGCGGCTCGACAACCGCTTCGATCTGGTGGCGGGGGCGCTTTCCTCGGATCCCGGCCGGGCGGCGGCCTCGGCGGCCGAACTGGGGCTGGCACGCTCTTACGCGGATTTCCATGAGATGGCCGGGGCCGAGGCCGCGCGCTCCGACGGCATCCGCGCGGTCGCCATCGTCACCCCGAACCACATGCACCTGCCCGCCGCCCGCGCCTTCCTTGAGGCGGGCATCCATGTCATCTGCGACAAGCCCCTGACCGCCACCCTGGCCGAGGCCGAAGAACTTTCCCGCATCGCCGCCGCCTCAAGCGCGCTTTTCGTGCTGACCCATACCTATGCGGGCTATCCCATGCTGCGCGAGGCGCGGCGCCTGGTGGCCGAGGGCGCGCTTGGCCGTGTCCGCGTGGTGCAGGTGGAATATGCGCAGGACTGGCTCGCGCGGCCGACCAGCGGCAAGCAGGCCGATTGGCGCACCGACCCCGCACAATCGGGCGGCGGCGCCATCGGCGATATCGGCAGCCATGCCGCGCATCTCGCGCGCTTCGTCTCGGGGCTTGAGATCGAGGCCGTCGCGGCCGAGCTGCACAGCTTTGTCGAGGGCCGCCGCGTGGACGACAATTGCCACGTCCTGCTGCGCATGGCCGGAGGCGCGCGGGGCATGCTCTGGGCCAGTCAGGTGGCGCCGGGCTTCGACAACGACCTGCGCCTGCGCGTCCTGGGCGAGGCCGCGGGCCTTGACTGGAGCCATGCCGACCCGAACCGCCTGCGCCTGACCCGGCTGGGCGAGCCGTCGCAGATCCTGACACGCGGGGGGCCGGGCTTCGCCGGCGCGGCGCGGGTGCCCGCCGGCCATCCCGAGGGCTATCTGGAAGCCTTCGCCAGCCTCTACAGCGACGCCGCCGACGCGATCCAGGCCGGGCACCTGCCGGACGGCCTGCCGGGCATCGAGGACGGGCTGAAGGGCATGCGCTTCATCGACGCCTGCCTCGCCTCCGGCCGGCGCGATTCGGCCTGGGTGGCGGTCACCGGCTAAGACGCTTCGAACGGGCCCCGGATCGCGCCATGTCCGGGGCCGCGCCGACTGACCCAAAGAGTTTTCGCAAACCCTCTTGCGCCTTCCGGAAAGCTGTCATAAACGCCCTTTGTCGCCAGCGACGGTAAAGAAGTGGCCCGTTCGTCTATCGGTTAGGACGTCAGGTTTTCAACCTGAAAAGAGGGGTTCGACTCCCCTACGGGCTGCCACTTCATCAGATTTTTCCTTTTCTTTCAGTCTGTTCTTCTGCGGAAATGTCCAACCTATCGCACAGGTTGGACAAATTTGTTCCGTGTTTCGCCTCTGTCAGCTTGGCAAGTCCGCTGTCGGCCAGCCGCGCTCGGTCGGCTTTTCCGGTATAAGTTGCGCCTTCCTTATTGGTCTTGTGAGCTAGGTAAGCGCGGATTTCGTCGGGGGTTGCGCCAGCGTTCGCCAGTCTGGTCGCACCGGCCTTGCGGACAGTATGCGCAGAGCAATGCGGCAGATCAGCCGCCGCGCATTGATCCTTGAACCAGTTACCGAAACTCTCGACCGTGTAGGGCCTGCCCTTGCCGTAGGTGATGAACAACATCTGCCCTTGCGGGACGTGCGCCAGTTCCGTCGCCATCTCGGGCAAAATGGGATAATCGCCACCGATCTTGGTCTTGCCGCGACGATAGGCAATTCGCCCACGGTCAACATTCTGCCAGCCCATGCGACAAACGTCTTGGCGGGCCGCCCCGGTGTTCAAGATCAGCAGCATCGCGAGCCGGGCCTTGGTGCCGGGGCCATGATGCGCAAGATATTGGTCAATCTCGGCATCGCTCATCGTGTAATAGCCGTCCGGGTTTTCCTTCATCCGGTCAGCATAGCGTGCGGGGTTGTGCTGCATCCCCTGGAAGCCGTTCTTTATCGCGTAATTGAACAGGGCTGACAGGTTTTTCTTGACCGTGTTCGCGGCGGTCGGGCCGGTCTTGCGCGCCATCAGCGCCTCGACATGCTCGACCCCGAACCTCACGAACGGCAGATCACCCGCCTGCCCCCTGATCCAGTCCAATTCGCCGCGCAAGGACCGCTTGCGGCTGTCCGAAAGATTCTTGAAGCGGATGCTTCCCAAATAATGCTCGACCAGCCAACCAAGAGTTCCGGGCTTGGCTTTCGGAGCCTGCAAGCGAATGCCCTCCATGGCATGCTCATAGGCCGCTCGAAACTCGGGACTCCCGTAGGGACCGGGTAAATAACAGTCGATCCGGTGACCCTTCACGATGCGCCGCAGCCGCCAGCGGGCCTTGCCGTGGCGGTCGGGGGCGCGGGTCACGCCGGGGAACGGGGTCTTGCGGTTGCTCACTTCAACAATCGGTCGCAGGGGTTGGCACCGACGGCGCTGGCCGCGCCGCGTGGAATGATAATGATCTTTCCCTCTTGATCTATCTCAACGCGGTCCACCTCAAGCCCCGCTTCCATCACGCCCATGGCGGCGCGGGTAAGATCGGCCTGCTTGAAGCGTGAAGGACGGTTTGCCATGGTTAAAACCCCTTTCTGGTGCTGAACCGCACCATGCCGGCGCGGGCGGGTGTGGTGGCGCGGGCGATCCGCGCCTCCAGGTCGTTGATTGCGGCGGCCATTTCGGCGTCGGTGCGGTATTCGACGCGCTCGGTTCCCACCTGCAACGTCCTGACGCCCCTGGCGCGCGCCCTGATCAGGGCATCGCGCATCTGGGCCAGTTCCTCAACCACGACCGGCATCAGTTCACCCGATACCAACCGCGATGGTCGATCCAGCCGCTCCCGAAATCGAGGCGAACCTTGATCTGCACCCCGTCCACCTCGAACCCGGCGCGGGTCTCGATCTGCGGGCCGGGCGCGCCTTCCAGATAGGCATATTCCAGCCCGTCCACGGTCGCCGGATCGGCGACGATGTAGAACTGGGCCGTGTCGGTCAGCCGGGGTTCGACAAGCAGCGTCAGGTTGTCGAACGGGTTAACATCGTCGGTCTTGGTCGCGGCGATATCGGCCAGCAGTTGTTCGGCCGGCGTCTCCAGCTCGGGCGGGACCAGCACGACGCGCGGCGTCACGTCCACCAGCATCCCGCCCAGAGAGGTTTGCCAGCGCATCGCAAGCCGCGCGTTCGCCAGCGTCGTCAGGCTCATGGCAAGCCGAACGTCCGGGTCGGGATCGCCCGAGACAGCAAGGTTGCGGTGGTCGGCGTGGAACACCGCCTTGCCGTCCGACAGGGCCGGGTTGCTGGTGATCAACTTCACGATGAAATCGTTCTCGAAGGCGCGCGCCGCGATCCCGAACTTGCTGGTCGTGCTCATGAGCGCGCCCAGGTCGTCATTGATCATCGCCTGGCGGGTGTATCCGATGATCTTGCCGAAGGTGTCGATCTTGTAGGTTTCCTGCCCCTCGGCGATGGTGCCGCTCTTGAACTCGCCATGCTCGTAGACCTGTTCCAGCGCCGGTGCATCGCCAAGGGTCAGCTTGCACTTGAGCCGGAAGTCCCGCGCGCTCGACTGGCGGGCGCCCGAGGCGTGTTCAAACGTCTGCGCTTCGCAGGCGTCACAGTCATCACCCTGTCCGAAGGCGAGATCAACGAACTTCATGTCGGCCTCAAAGGTACCATGAACGCGCTGTTCCTCAAAGACCTCGCTCTCAAGACCCATCGCGGCATTCGTGGTCGCGTCGAGGCGGGCAAGATCGGCAAGCGTTGGTCCGACAGCACCATTCGGGGCAATCGCACCATTAGTTCCGGCACCCTCAATTGCGAACTCTATGTCGGCGTCATCCGCTGGAACCGACAGAAGAATCTGAAACACCCCGACACGGGACGTTCCGCTTATCGCCTCAACCCGGAAAACGACTGGATACGCGCCGAAGCGCCCGAGCTGCGCATCGTGCCGCAAGACCTATGGGACGCCGCCAAGGCGCGGCAGGGGGTGTGCCGGCAACGCAGTGTCGGCCAGGGGGAAGGCCTTCCCCTTCCACCGATGAGATGGCAAGCCGATCAGCGAATTCTGCCTGCTGCTTCACTATTCTGCCCGGCGGCTCATGATGTTCGCTGGCTGTCCGGTATCTTGATTTTTCCGGCCATTGGCCGTACATATCTCTGGAAGATTGGAGATTGGAAAATGGCTGAAGCAGCAAAGAGATCAACGACTGGCCGCGTCCGGGGGGAGCGCCTCGAGACGCGCGTGACCACTGATCAAAAGCGTCTGATCGAACATGCCGCCGCCTTGCAGGGGCGCAGCGTGACGGATTTCGTCCTGACCAGCGTCCAGGACGCTGCACGTCGGGCCATCGAGGAACATCAGCATCTGGAGCTTTCGCTGCGGGACAGCCAGGCATTCGTCCAGGCCCTGATCGAACCGCAGCCGGTCAACGCGCGGCTGCGTGACACCGTTCGACGCTATCGCGAGAGAACAGGCGTCTGACGCGTGGGAGAAGCAGACGACATCCTACGGGTCGAACCTCTCGGCCCTCAACATGACCGGTCAGGGTTCGAAAGCGGTGTAGAGCCGCTCGATCGTTACTTCCGGACACAGGCCGGACAGGACGCCAGAAAGAAGATGGCCGCGCCCTTCGTCCTTGTGCTGCAGGACGACGGGATCGCCGGATACTATACGCTCTCGTCGACTGCGGTGCGGCTTCCCGAACTGCCGGAGGCGATCATCCGCAAGCTGCCGCGCTACCC
>NZ_JASGGO010000039.1:0-26774 GCF_047605025.1 Paracoccus sp. (in: a-proteobacteria)
TCATCGCCGGTGGCACCGTTGTCACTGCCGCCGACAGCTTCCGCGCCGACATCGGTATCCGCAATGGCCGCATCGCCCAGATCGGCGACGAACTGACCGGGGCAGAGCGGATCGACGCAACCGGGCTGCTGGTCTTGCCGGGCGGGATCGACGCGCATGTCCATCTCGATCAGCCGACATCGGACGGGACCGTCATGGCGGATGATTTCGCCAGTGGTACCCGCTCGGCCGCGGCGGGAGGCAACACCACGGTCCTGCCCTTCGCCTTGCAGATCAAGGGTCAGTCGCTGCGTGCCTGCGTCGAGGAATACCACCGGAAGGCGCAGGGCAAATGCCACACGGACGTTTCCTTCCACCTGATCGTCACCGATCCCACGCCGCAGGTTCTGGGCCAGGAACTGCCGGCTTTGGTGCGCGACGGCTATACCTCGTTCAAGGTCTTCATGACCTATGACGATCTGGTTCTGAACGATGCCGAACTTCTGGAGGTGTTCGAGGTCGCCCGCCGGGAGCGTGCCCTGGTCATGGTCCATGCGGAAGGCCATGACGCGATCCGGTACCTGACGCGGCGGCTCGAAGCCGAAGGCCGCACCGCGCCGTTCTATCACGGTCAGGCCCATGCGCAGATCGCCGAGCGCGAGGCCACGCATCGCGCCATCAGCCATGCCCAGTTGATCGACGTGCCGATCGTCATCGTCCATGTCTCGGGCCGTGAGCCGATGGAGCAGATCCAGTGGGCGCAGGCCCGCGGCCTGCGGGTCCATGCCGAGACCTGCCCGCAATACATCACCCTGACGGCGGACGACCTTCGCGGGCTGGACATGGATTTCGACGGCGCGAAATATGTCTGCTCGCCACCGCCGCGCGACGCCGACAGCCAGGCCGCGATCTGGCAGGGCCTGCGGGACGGAACCTTCGATATCTTCTCCTCGGACCATTGCCCCTTCCGTTTCGATGGCCCGGCCGATACCGGCAAGGACAATCCCCGCGCGCGCAGTTCGTTTCGGTGGGTGCCGAACGGCATTCCGGGGGTGGAGACGCGCCTGCCGATCCTGTTCTCGGAGGGTGTGAGCAAGGGGCGCATCAGCCTGCAACGCTTCGTCGCCCTGACATCGACGAATCCGGCGCGGCTGTATGGGCTTTACCCGCGCAAGGGCAGCATTGCTATCGGGGCCGATGCTGACCTCACGCTCTGGGACCCTCACCTGACTTGCAATATCCGGCAGGACAGGTTGAACCATGGCTGCGACTATACGCCCTACGAGGGGCTGGAGATCACCGGCTGGCCGGTGCGCACGATCCTTGGAGGGCGAACCGTCGCGCGCGATCAGGCCCCATGCGGCCCACCTGCCGGCACCTATCTGCCGCGCGCGACCAGCGAGGCATTCTGATCGGCATGGCACTTCCGGATCACTAACCCGTTCCGCGAGGGCTGACCTCGGTTCTGCCTCGATGAGAATGCTGCTTGCATCCCGTGCCAAGGCGGCCGATCTATCTTCGATATTTACGAACTATCGGAAGACCCGGCTCATATGGCGAGACGATCTGCAGACGGAACAGTGCCCCCCTCGGGCAAGGCCGGCGCCGGAAAGCGGGACTCATTGCGCTTTGGCGCAGTTTTGCGGGAACGTCGGCGGGCGCTGGACCTGACGCTGAACGAGGTTTCCACGAAGACCGGACTGGCCAAGGGCTATCTCAGCGATATCGAGCGCGACAAGACCTCGCCCTCGGTTGCTTCGCTCGTCAGCCTCTGCGATGCGCTGAATCTGCCGGTCGGCGATCTTTTCGCGCCGTCGCCGAATGTACTGGTGCGCGCGCAGGAGCGGCAGCCGATCAAGTTCGGTGGGACCGGCGTTTCCGATCATCTGCTGACGCCCAGCCAGGGGGTGCGGATGCAGGCGATCTGGTCGGAGATCGTGCCGGGCGGCACCGGTGGCGAGCAACTCTATTCGCTGCGTTCGGAGGAGGAACTGGTGCTGGTGATCAGCGGCGATCTCGCGCTGAATATCGAGGGTGAGGAGACGGTTCTCCATCAGGGCGATTCCCTGACCTTCGACCCGAGGCGTCCGCATTCGTTCCGCAACCCTTCCGCCGATACACCGGCCACCGCAGTCTTCATCATGACGCCGCCGCCGGCGTGATGGCGGATACCTCCCTGAAATACATTCATAACGAACAAAGTTCGTAAATAGCGAAATTTTCGTTGACTAAATCCGCGATCGGCCCCACGCTTCGAGAAAATCAGAACAGGGAGCCTTCACATGCCACGTCATTTCACGACCGGGTTGATCGCGCTGGCCGCCTTTGCCGCCGCCACGCCTCTCTCGGCCCAGACCGCACCGGATTTTGTCGCGGACGGGTTTTCGGTCTGCGTCGATCCGACCTTTCCGCCCATGGAATTCATGGCCAGTTCGGCCGACAAGGAACCCAGTGGCGTCGATATCGACGTGGCCCGGGCGCTGGGTGCGCTGTGGGGGACCGAGGTCAGCTTCGTCAGCATGGATTTCGCGGGGCTGCTGCCCAGTCTGGAGGCCGGGCGCTGCGATGCGGTGATCTCGGGCACCACTCTGCGCGAGGACCGGCTGAAGACCTTCAACGCCGTGCCCTATCTCGATACGTCCGCCGTGCTGATCGCCGCGAAAGGGGCCGAGCAGATCGGGGATATCGCCACGCTCGCCGGCAAGACCGTCGCCGTCCAGTCGGGCACCTCCTATCCGGGCCGGATGGAAGAACTGAACGCCCAACTGGAAGCCGCGGGCCATGAGCCGACCAAAATCCAGCAATACCCGAAGCAAAGCGATGCAATCCAGCAATTGCTGGTCGGGCGCGCGCAATATGTCGTGACGCAGGATACCGAGATCGCCTATCGCGAGCTTCAGGACCCGGGCAAGTTCGAGGTCGTCTTCATCATGCCGGCGGCGGATTTCGAGCCTTTCTCGGTCTATCTGCGCAAGGACGATGCCGAGACGACGAAGGTCGCCGAAGCGGTGAAGGCGCTGGTGGCGGATGGCACGCTGCTGGGCATCGTGGAGCAGTGGAACCTCTCGCCCGATCAGTTGAACGGCATCGGCGAATAGACCTGCCGGAACGGCCATGAGCTTCGACTTCTCGACATTTCAGGAGGCGCTGTTTTCGTGGCCCTTTCTGCGCGGCGCGCTGCTCACCCTCGGGCTGACGGTCGCCGCACATATGGCCGCGATCCTGATCGCGGTGCCGCTGGCGGTGGTGCTGAACGGCCCACCGTCAGTCTTGCGCAAGCTTATTACGGCCTATGTCGGCTTCTTCCGCGCGGTGCCGACGCTGTTGCAGCTTCTGTTCGTCTGGAACGCGTTGCCACAGATCTTCCCGATCTTCCGCGAGGAATGGTTCACGCCTTTCCTCGCGGCATGGATCGCGCTGTCGCTGAACGAATCCGCCTATCAGGTCGAGATCAACCGGGCGGCGCTGTCATCGGTCGATGGCGGGCAGATGGCCGCGGGTCAGGCCATCGGGCTGAAGAAGTCGCATATCTACCGCTACATCATGCTGCCGCAGGCCCTGCGGGTGGCGCTGCCGCCGACGATGAACGAGTTCATCACGCTGCTGAAGCTGACATCGCTGGCCTCGATCATCTCGCTGCAGGAACTGATGACCGTCACCCAGATCAACGTGGCGCGCACCTTCCAGTTTCTGGAATATTACGCTGTGGCGCTGACCTGGTATCTCGTCATGGTCTACAGCCTGATGGGCCTTCAGAAGCTGGTCGAACGCCGCTTTCGCTGGGCCAGCCGGACCGAGGCCGGCGCGCTGGCCGAAAGCCGCCGCAGGCGGGGGTGGTAGACCATGATCAGCCTGAGAAACGTCGACAAGAGCTATGGCAGCTTCCACGCGCTGAAGGATATCAGCCTCGATGTGGTGCAGGGTGAGAAACTGGTGATCTGCGGCCCTTCGGGTTCGGGAAAATCGACCCTGATCCGCTGCATCAACCATCTGGAGCCGCATGACGGCGGCGAGATCGTCCTCGACGGGCTGAGCGTCGGTGCGGGGCGCGACGTGCTGGCGGTGCGCCGCACCGCCGGGATGGTGTTCCAGAACTTCAACCTGTTCCCGCATCTTACGGTGATCGAGAACTGCACCCTTGCCCCCAGGCTGGCCTATGGCGTTCCCGACAGGGAGGCACGGAAAATGGCCGAGGAGTATCTGGCGCGTGTGCATATCCTCGACCAGGCGTGGAAATATCCGATCCAGCTTTCGGGCGGTCAGCAGCAGCGCGTGGCCATCGCCCGCGCGCTCTGCATGAAGCCCAAGGTGATGCTGTTCGACGAGCCGACCTCGGCGCTGGACCCGGAAATGGTGGGTGAGGTGCTCGACGTCATGGGCGAACTGGCAGCGGAGGGGATGACGATGATCTGCGTGACCCATGAGATGGCCTTTGCCCGACGGGTGGCCGACCGGGTGGTCTTCATGGATGCGGGCCGCATCGTCGAAGTCGCCCCGCCCGACCAGTTCTTTGCCGCGCCGCGATCCGAGCGTGCGCGCGCCTTTCTGTCCCAGATCTCGCACTGACCGGCGGACCTGTCCCGCATCGACTGTCCAAGGAGGAGAACATGGCTGATTTCGACATCGCACAGGCAAAGAAAGAGGTCGGCCGCTGGTATTGGCACGGCATCCCGACCTTCTTCCGCTGCGACTGGAACGAGGACCCGGCGGCTGCGGACATCGCGCTGATCGGCGTGCCGCACAGTTCCGGCAACGGCTCGACCGAGCGTGACCAGCATCTGGGGCCGCGCGCGGTCAGGAACATCTCGGCGCTCTATCGGCGCAGTCACGGGCGTTTCGGGATCACGCCCTGGGATCTGGTGCGGATCAACGACGCGGGCGACACGCCGCTGCCGGAGGCGATGAACAACGATGTCTCGGTCCGGCATATCGAGGCCTATGCCGCACAGTTCCAGAAGGCGGGCACACGGATCGTGGCCATGGGCGGCGATCACGCGATCACCGGCCCTCTGGTCAAGGCCTGCGCCGGGGCGCATTCCGCCCTGACTGGCGGGCAGAAGGTGGCACTGGTGCATTTCGACAGCCACACCGACACGCTGATGCATCTGCCGCACTGGCTGGGCAACAAACGCTCGGCGGCGCATTGGGGCGCCTACCTGGTGCAGGAGGGGCATGTCGACGCGGCACGGTCCACGCAGGTCGGCATCCGTCCCAATGTCGGCACCGCAGGCTCGCTGAACACCTCGGACGAGTTGGGCTATCGCATCGTCGGCATGGATGAGGTCGAGGAGATCGGTTGGAAAGGCGTGGTCGATATCCTGCGCGCGCGGATCGGGGATGCCCCGGTCTATATCACCTTCGACCTCGACAGCCTCGATCCCTGCGACGCGCCGGGCGCCTCGAACCTTGAGCCGGGCTATCCCGGTATCCGCATCGGCGAGGCGGTCCGGATGCTTCAGGGCCTGCGCGGGCTGAACGTGGTTGGTGGTGACGTGGTCTGCCTGATCCCGACCAAGGACAACCCGAACAGGATCACCGCGCAAAATGCTATGGTCGTCATGTTCGAGATCCTCTCGCTCATGGCCGATTATATCCACACCAACCGCTGAGTGTTGTCATGAATATCCCCTCTCAGGCCGAAGTCGTCATCATCGGCGGCGGTGTCGCCGGTTGCTCGATCGCCTATCACCTGACGAAACTGGGTATCACCGATGTCGTGCTGCTGGAGCGCAAACAACTGACCTGCGGCACCACCTGGCATGCCGCCGGGCTGGTAACGCAGTTGCGCGCCACGCAGCGGATGACCGAACTGGCGCAATATACCGGCGAGCTGTTCGGGCGGCTGGAGGCCGAGACCGGGCAGGCCACCGGGTTCAAGCGCAACGGCTCGCTGCGGCTGGCCAAGACCCCGGCGCGCTACGAGGAACTGGCGCGCGGCGCCTCGATGGGGCGCAATTTCGGCTTGCCGGTGGAGGCACTGACGCCCGAGGGGGTAAAGGAACGATGGAACCTGATCTCGACCGAGGGGCTGGTCGGCGGCTTCTGGTTCCCTGATGACGGTCAGGTGAATCCCGCCGACGTGACGATGGCCTATGCCAAGGGCGCCAGAATGGGCGGCGCGAAGGTGCTGGAAGGCGTGACCGTCACGAAGATCCTGACCGGGAACGGCCGCGCGACCGGGGTGATGACCGATCACGGCGCGATCGCGGCGCGGAAGGTGGTGATCTGCGGCGGCATGTGGTCGCGCGACCTTGCTGCCGATATCGGCGTCACCCTGCCGCTTCACGCTGCCGAGCATTTCTATGTCGTGACCGGGGCGATCCCGGACCTGCCGCGCGACCTGCCGGTCATGTTCATGGCCGATGAATGGAGTTATTACAAGGAAGACGCGGGCAAGCTGCTGGTCGGTTTCTTCGAGCCGGGCGCCAAGCCTTGGGGGCAGAAGGGCATCGCGGAAAGCTTCTGTTTCGATGCGATCCCCGAGGATATCGACCACATCAGCCCCTATCTCGGAATGGCGATGAAACGGGTGCCGGTGCTGGAACGCACCGGAATCCAGCTTTTCTTCAACGGGCCGGAAAGCTTTACCCCCGACAACCGCTATCACCTCGGCGAAACGCCCGAAATCAGGGGGCTTTTCTCCGCCACCGGGTTCAATTCCATCGGGATTCTTTCCTCCGGCGGCGTGGGCAAAGCGATGGCCTCGTGGATCGCCGAGGGCCATCCTCCGGTCGAACTGATCGACGTCGATATCCGCCGCACCCAGTCATTCCAGCGCAACCGGAAGTATCTGGAGGATCGTGCGGTCGAGACCATCGGCGCGCTTTTCGACATGCACTGGCCGGGCAAGCAGTTCGAGACCGCGCGCGGCGTGCGCCGCTCGCCCTTCCACGACCGGATGCTGGAGGCGGGCGCCTTCATGACCGAACTGGCCGGGTGGGAGCGCCCGGGTTTCTTCGGCACGCCCGAGGAGATCGCCGGGATCGAATATTCCTATCACCGCCCGAGCTGGTTTGCGAATGTCGCCGCTGAGTGCCGCAACACCGCCGAAAACGTCTCGGTCTTCGACTATAGCTGCTTTGCGAAATACCGGATCGAGGGACCGGATGCACTTGCCGCGCTGAACCGGATCTGCGCGGGCGACTGCGACGTGGCGCCGGGGAAGATCGTCTATACGCAATGGCTGAACCCGCGCGGCGGGATCGAGGCCGACGTGACGGTGATCCGTATTTCTGAAACCGAGTTTCTGGTGGTGACGGTCGCCCTCTCGCAGCGCCGCGACCTTGCCTGGTTCAAACGCAATATCCTCGAAGATGCGCGGGTCCATGTCAGCGACATCACCTCGGCCCTGCCGATGCTGGCCGTGATGGGGCCGAAGGCGCGCGATCTGCTGCGCCGCGTCTCGCCGGACGATTTCTCCAACGAGGGCTTTCCCTTCGGCACCTCGCGCGAGATCGACCTCGGCTATGCGAGGGTGCGCGCCAGCCGCCTGACCTTCGTCGGCGAGCTGGGCTTCGAACTGTTGATCGAGGCCGAATATGCCGCCCATGTCTGGGAGGTTCTGGCGCGGGCCGGCGAGGATTTCGGCCTGAAGCCAGCAGGCTACTTCGCGCTGAACTCGCTTCGGATGGAGAAGGGCTATCGCCACTGGGGCCATGATATCGGCGAAGAGGACACCCCGTTCAATGCGGGCCTCGGCTTCGCCGTGGCGATGGACAAGCCCGGCGGCTTTGTCGGCCGTGATGCGCTGCTGGCGCAAAAGGCCGAAGGCCCGATCCGGCGCCGACTGGTGCAGGTGCGGCTGCGGGGCGGCGAGGATGCACCGATGCTTTACCATCATGAGCCAATCCTGCGCGATGGCGAACTGGTGGGCTCGGTCATGTCCGGGGCCTATGGTCACCGCGTCGAGGCCTCGCTGGGGCTGGCCTATGTCACCTGTCCCGACGGGGTAACGCAGGGCTGGCTCGACGGCGGCACATGGGAGGTCGAGGTGGCGCTGAAACGTTATCCCATCCAGCTTCGCCTTGGGCCCTGGTATGACCCCAAGGGCGAGAGGATCCGCGCCTGACCAACGCGGCGATCCAGCCTGGCGCAGGACCGGGAACGACGACTGTCGCAGGTTCTCACATGAAGAAAGAAGCCGGCCGTCGAATATAGGTTCAGGCAGGGTGCCAGCGACTGTCGCGGCGGGTGAAGCGGATTTCTTCGGGTGGGCGGAAACCCGGCTCGCCCATTGGCGCAATATGGCGCTCGATCCGCAGGTCCGGGCCGTCGAAGTCCAGCACGGCGAATTCGTTGAGCCGGTCGCCCTCGCGCGCGCAAAGCGCCGTGCCCGCCTGAATCTGCAGGATGCTGCGCCCCTCGCGACCGAGGAACCGCCCCGCCGACCAGACATGCAGATGTCCGGTCAGCACGACCTGGATGCCTTCCCGCTCGAACAGGTCCAGCGCCTCGGGGCCGCCGCGCATCAACTCCTTGTCCACCTCGGGTGCCTGTTGCAGCGGGTGGTGCAGTGCGGCGATGTTGACGCAGTCGCGCTCGATGCCCAGCACCACGCGGTGCATCTGGGCCACGGTGATCACGCCGCGCTGCCAGGCCATCGGATCGACGCTGTTGATGCCCTGGACACGCAGCTCGCCCACATGTCCCACGGGTTCCAGATTGCTGGCGATCGCGCGGCGATAGCGGTGATAGGGCTTCATCATCCGGTCAGTCAGCTTGTAGAACGGGATGTCGTGATTGCCCGGCACCGCGATCAACGGTGCCTCGATCCGGTACAGGAAGGCCGCCGCCTGCTCGAATTGTGCCGAGCGGCCGCGATGGGTCAGGTCGCCCGTGACCACGACCAGATCGGGCCGGGCGGCATTCACCCGCTCCAGCAACGGCTCGATCAGCGCCGTGCGCTCATAGCCGAAATGCAGGTCGGACAGATGCAGAAGCCGGGTCATTCCGCATCCTGCCCGCTGTTATCCGCCGGCACCAGAACCGCCAGGGCGCCATGCCGGACGCGAGCATGGAAGGGTGAATCCATCCAGTCCTTTTCCCCGTCATGGGCGACGTATTCATGCCTGGGCAGGGTTTCCAGTTCCATCTCTTCGGCGCTGATCAGGTCGAAATCGTGATAGCGCGCCGATTTCCCCAAGGCCAGCCGCAGTGCCGCGCGCACCAGCGGTCCCGGCTGGCGGGCGCGGGCGACCAGAAGCGCCAGCCTGCCCTCGCGGATGCAGTCGGCGCCTTCCAGCCCGAAGCTGTCGAGCTGATAGGCGCTCTTCGCGACGAAGGCCAGGGCGGTGGTGAAGCGGCGCTCGGTGCCGTTGGCGCGCACCGTCAGCCGCAGCGGGTGGCGCAGGTTCCACAGCGCGGCAAGCGCCGACCAATAGGCGGCGATGCGCGAACGCCCCCAGCGCCGATAGATGTTCTCGCGCCGCTTCAGGATCTCGGGATAGGCGCCGAAGCTGAAATTGTTCAGGAAGATCATGCCGTTCACCTCGCCGACATCGATGCGGCGCAGGGTGGGCGCATCGAAAATCTGCAATGCCGCCTCGACCGTTTCGCCCGATCCCAGATCGCGGGCGAAATAGTTGAAGGTGCCGCCGGGAATGACGGCCATGGCCGCATCGCTGCCGGTCACCGCGCCTGCCACCGCCGCCTGCGTGCCGTCGCCGCCGGCGGCGACGATCAGGTCGAAACCCTGCCGGATCGCCTCGCGCGCCTCGCCCGCCAGGTCCGTCCCCTCGTCCACTTGCCGGATCGCCAGTTGCGCCACCCTGCCGTGCAGGCGGGCTTGAAGGATATCGGCGATGCCGGCGCCCACCTTGCGACCAGAGCCGGTATTGACGATGACGCAGCAGCGCGCCTTCGCAAGCGCGTATGGGGTGGCGGTCTGGTCCATGAATCCTCTGGGGTTTCCCACGATACCCCAGCCAACACCGCGCCCCGGCGGCGGTTCCGCGCCGCGGCATCACATCGCGCGGAACGGTGCGCATTCGGCGGGTTCCAGTCCTGATGATTTCACCGGTCTTACCCACGCGGTCTCCGGCAGCCTGTCCCAGCCGGCCGGGCGGTCTGGTCACCGCGCTTTCGGCACCCGCCGGTCCGACAGGTAGATACCGAAAAGATAGGTCTTGAGCTTGGCGAATACCATTCCGATGGGAATCAGGTTTGGCGAATATGGCGGCAGATACCCTCCCCCCTTGATTGCCGATGAGGGCGGGTGGGCGCTGCGATGCCTCTGAGTGATTGGGCTCTGAGTGATTGAGTAAGCAGGCCGGTCGGGAGAATCTGAACGCTGTCAGCCGGCATCGCTCTCGATATCGGCATGATCTGCCGGCCAGCAACCGAGGGTAGAGGTTTTCGGTGAACAAACAGAATGGTGAGTTGTTCGACAGGCTGTCGTCGCAAGTACTGTGATCGGGATCGGGCATGCCTTCGTTCGCTGATCCCGGGGCTGGGGGAGCAAGCTGGTCAGTTCAGAGCTAACCGTCAATGGCTCCCTATCTGGCGCAAAGCGGCTTTTCCATTTTGGACTGCGGCGGCCGACAGCTTGTGGTCGAAGGTGGCAAGCTGGCCACCATGCGTCGCGGCAACCGTGAGCAGCACAGATATTTAACCCTCCTGCGCCTCCGGCATCTTCCATGTGGAGCTTGCCACCGCTGCCAGCCGGTCCTGATCGTCGTAAAGCCGCGATTCCACGAAGGCCAGACCACGTCCCTTGCGCAGGAACTGCGCCTCGGCGCGCACGGTGCCTTCTGTCAGGGCGCGCAGATATTGCACCTTCATCTCCAGCGTCGCGCCGCCGGCACCATAGCTGTGGCGCAGCAGATGGCCCATGGAGATGTCCATGACCGTGGCGATCATGCCGCCATGCAGACTGCCCACGGGGTTGAACTGGAAATCCCGTACCGGCATGCGGACGACACATTTTCCCTCCGGGTAGGTGATGTCCAGATCCAGCAGGCGGGCGAGGAAGAAGGTTCCAAAGCCAGGGGCATGGGTCTGCAAGGCGCGCTCGAAGGCGTCTCTGGCGGCGGTTTCGTCCATGTCGCGTCCTTTATTCGTTGGCCAGAAAGGCTTCCAGATGGTGGATGGTCGGCCCACCTTCGCGAACTTTCGGGTCCTGCAAAAGGCGGCGGTGGAAGAGGATGTTGGTGCGGATGCCCTCGATCACGGTCTCGGCCAGCGCCCCCTCCATCCGGCGCAGCGCGTCGGTGCGGTCGATGCCATGGGCGATCAGCTTGCCGATCATCGCGTCATAGCTCGGCGGCACCACGTCGCCCTGCACCATATGCGTGTCGATCCGCACCCCCGGCCCGCCGGGCAGGTCGAGGCGCGTGACCCGGCCGGGCGAGGGCAGGAAGGTTTCGGGATGTTCGGCATTGATCCGGCATTCCAGCGCATGGCCCCGGATGCGGATGTCCTGCTGCCGCCAGGGCAACGGCTGACCCTGCGCCACCATGATCTGCGCGCGCAGAAGGTCGATGCCGGTCACCATTTCGGTCACCGGGTGTTCGACCTGCACGCGCGTGTTCATCTCGATGAAGGCGAAGATGCCGTCCTGATAGAGGAACTCGAAGGTGCCGAGGCCGCGATAGCCGATCTGCCGGCAGGCGCGGGTGCAGAGCGCGCCGAGATCCTCGATGGCTTCGCGCGCAATGCCGGGGGCGGGGGCCTCTTCGATCACCTTCTGGTGGCGGCGTTGCAGCGAACAGTCGCGCTCGCCCAGATGGATGGCGTTGCCATGGCTGTCGCACAGCACCTGAATTTCTATGTGGCGCGGGCGGTCGAGGTATTTTTCTAGGTAAAGCATGGGGTTGCCGAAAGCCTTGCGGGCCTCTTCGCGGGTCAGGGGGACGGCCTGGTCCAACTCCTGCGCCGTGTGGACGACGCGCATGCCCCGCCCGCCGCCGCCGCCCGCCGCCTTGACGATGACCGGAAAGCCAAGCGCCCCGGCCAGCGCGCGGACCTTGGCGGGGTCGTCGGGCAAGGGGGTCGAGGGGCCGGGGACGCAGGGCACGCCCGCCGCCTGCATCGCCTGCTTGGCGGCGATCTTGTCGCCCATCTGGCGGATCACCTGCGACGCGGGACCGATGAAGACCAGACCCTCGGCCTCGACCTTTTCCGCGAAACCGGCGTTCTCCGACAGGAAGCCATAGCCCGGATGGATGGCGCCCGCGCCGGTCTCGCGCGCGGCATACAGGATCGCCTCATGGTCCAGATAGCTTTGCCCGGCGGGGGTCGGGCCGATGCACAGGACCTGATCGGCCTTTTGCAGCCAGCGGCTGTCGCGGTCGGCCTGGGAACAGATCGCCACGGTGCGCAGGTCCAGCATCCGGCAGGCGCGCAGGATGCGCAGCGCGATCTCGCCGCGATTGGCGATGAGGACGGTGTCAAACATGGGGCGCCTCCGGGGCAAGGCGGTGCAGGGGGACCAGAAGCGCGCCCTCGGCCGCGACCGCGTGGCGGATGGCGCGGGCGATGCGGGGGGCGTCGGGCGTGTCGCCGTGGATCATCATCGTTTGCGCATCGACGGGCAGCAGGGTGCCCGTGACGGTTTCCACGACGCCCTCGCGGATGAAGCGGCGGATGCGGCGGGCCAGCGCCTCGGGGTCGGTCAGCAGCGCCTGCGGATGGCTGCGCGGCAGCAGTTTGCCATCTTCGGCAAAGCCCCGGTCGGCGGAAAAGATACCAAGGCTGCGCATCCCGTGCCGCCCCGCCGCCCGCATCAGCATCGTGCCGGGCGATGTCGAGACGACCAGTTCCGGCGCGACGCCGGCCACCGCGCCGATCAGGCACATGGCCAAGCCCTCATCCGCGCAGGCCATGTCGCCAAGCGCGCCGTGAAAGCTGATATGGGTGACCTTGGTTCCGGCGGCGCGGGCGATGCATTGCAGCGCGCCAAGCTGGTAAAGGACATGGGCGGCAAAGCCGGGGCCGTCGATCTGCATCCGGCGGCGGCCAAAGCCGATCAGGTCCGGCAGGCCGATATGCGCGCCGATGGCCACGCCCAGTTCCGCCGCGCGGGCGCAGGTCGCGGCCATGATCCCGGCATCGCCCGCGTGATAGCCGCAGGCGATATTGGCCGAGGTCAGTTCCGCCAGCAGCGCATGGTCGTCGCCCAGTCGCCAGGCGCCATAGCCCTCGCCCATATCGGCGTTGAGGTCGAATTCATGCGGCATGCTGGCCCCCGTCGGGCTGGATCGCGGCGATCTCTTGCGCATAGCCGATCAGGTCACCGGGCCCGGCCAGCAGGGCGGACAACGTGCCCGAGGCGGACGCGCGCAGCGGGCGCAGCAGCGCGCCGGTGCGCAGGAAGCCGATGACCTGGCCCCGAGCGACCACTTCGCCCCGCCTCGCCGCAGGGTGGAAGCGGCCCATGCCGGGGGCTTTCACCATCGTTGGCGGCGGGGCGGGGGGCGGGGCGACGGCCAGTCCCGGTTCCAGCCGCAGCGACCAGCTTTCGGTGGCGATCTCCACCGCCGCGACCCCGCAGGCGCGGGCGTGGGTGGTCAATTCGTCGATCTGGGTTTCGGTCAGCATCTTCCCCTCACGCCATCTTCCTCTCACTCCGTGAAACCGGGCAGTTCGGCATAGCGCGCCACGTCGCGGCGCAACTCATCGATCAGGCGCTGTTTCCGGTGCGCGGCTTCGATCGCCTCTTCGGGCGTCACGCGGTGAAAGCGCAGGCGGGTGCCGGGGCGGGCCTGTCCCGCGCGCCACATATCGGCGCGGATCACCACGCCGATGCGGGGATAGCCGCCCGCGCCATTGGCGTCGCGCAACTGGATCAGCGGCTCGCCCGAGGGCGGCACCTGCACCACGCCGGGCAGGATCCCTCCCGAGCGCAACTCCTTCGGCCGCTCCATCATCAGCCTGCCTCCCTCCTGCCTGGCGCCCGAAAGCCGGATGCCCATGCGGTCGGTCATGGTCGAGACCGCCCATTCTTCCTGCCAGAAAGCATCGCGGGACGTGGCGTCGAAACCGTCATGCTCTGGCCCCGCCACCACGCGGATATGCAGCACATCGGGGTCGGGCGCGTCGGTAAAGGCCAGCGCCTGCCACGGGGGCAGGGTGCCGAAATCCTGCGCGCGGGGGGCGTTCGCCGAAGGCCCGACGGGCAGCGGATCGCCCGCCCGCAGATCCCGCCCCTCATGCCCGCCGAAGCCGTTGCGCAGGTCGGTCGCGCGCGAGCCCAGCACCAGAGGCACGTCGATTCCGCCCGCCACGGTGACATAGCCGCGCGCGCCGCTTCCCCGCTTCAGCAGCAGTTCCTGCCCCGGCCGCACCCGCACCGCCCAGCAGGGGGGCAGGGCCGCACCGTCCAGGAAGGCCGCCGCCGCGCCGGTCACGGCGACCGGATGCGGCTCGGTCACGGTCAGGCGCAGGGGAAAGGTCTGCACCTCGATCCCCGCCGCGTCGTCGGGATTACCCAGCAGCGCATTGCCCAGCGACAGCGCCAGATCGTCCATCGCCCCGCCCTGGACCAGGCCGATATCGCGATAACCGGGCCTTGCATGGTCCTGGACCGAGTTCAGCGGCGGCGTGCCAATGATCTTCAGCATGGCAGCACGTCCCGGATGGTGAAGCGGATGCGGTCGCCGACCGCGACGCGAAGCGGCGGGTCGCGATGCGGGTCGAAAGGGTGGTCGAAGGGCGGGGTATGGCCAAGCGCATGCCAGCCGCTGGGGCCGGGGGTCATGCCGATGGTGGCCTGCACCCCGGCGATGCTGATCGTTCCCGGCTCGCGCAGCAGGATCGGCACCTGCTTGCGCGGCAGCACCAGCGCCGGATCGACACCATACAGATAGCCGAAGCCCGGCGTGACCGAGGGCGCGAAGATGATGTAATCCCGCGCCGCGTGCATCCGCGCGGCCTCATCCGGCGTCACACCGGCATGGGCGGCGACCGTGGCCAGGTCCGGCCCGCGCGCGCCGCCATAGATCACCGGGAATTCCCAGACCCGGCCCTTGATCTCCAGCGGCTCCAGCCGCGCCCAGGCGTCCCGCAGCCAATCGGCCAGTGCCTCGGCCCGCCAGCGGTCGGGATCGAAGGACACCAGCAGGTTGCCCATGCCCATGCCCGTTTCCACGATCCCGGCCTGTTCCTTCAGCGCCGCATCCAGCGCCCAGACGCGTTGCTGGGCGTGCAGGTCCATCTTGCCCGGCGCGTCCAGCACCAGCGCCGCCTCGCCGAAGCGGACGATATGCGGGCGGTCATTCGAGCTCAAGAAGCACCTCGTCGAATTCGACCTGTTTGCCGTCCTGCGCGAGGATGCGGCGCACCCGGCCGGCCTGCGGCGCGGTGACGGGATAAAGCATCTTCATCACCTCGATCAGGCACAGGGTCTGGCCGGCCTCGATCTGCGCGCCCTCGGTGGTGAAGGGATCCGCATCGGGCGAGGGACGGTAATAGATCACCCCGTCCGTTGGCGCGCGCACTGCCGTGGCGCCGTCGGTGGGGGCGGAAGCCGGAGCGACCCTTGGCAGCGGGGCGGCATGTGCCGGGACCACGGGCGCCGGCATCGCGGGCGCGCGGCCGGGCGCGTTCTCGACCCGGACGCGCAGCCCCTCATGCGTCACCTCGACCGAGGCCACGCCGCTGCGCGCGGCCAGTTCGATCACGCGCTTGATCTCGTCCAGATTGATGGGCATGGCCGGGCCTCAGCACAGTTCGTGGCAGAATTCGGAGATGCGCCGACAGCCCTCGGTCAGTTGCGCCGGGCTGGCGGCGTAAGAGATGCGGAAATACCCCTCCATGCCGTAAGCCGCGCCATAGACCGTGGCGACATGCTTTTCGCGCAACAGCGCCAGCACGAAATCCTGTCCGTTTTCGATCGGTGTCCCGCCCTTGCTGCGCTTGCCCAGATGCGCCTGCATCGAGGGGAAGGCATAGAAGGCGCCCTCGGGGCGGTGGCAACGCAGGCCGGGCGTCTCGGCCAGCAGGCCCATGACCAGATCGCGCCGGGCGCGGTAGGAATCGCGCCGCAGGGCCAGATAGTCCTGCGGGCCGTCCAGTGCGGCGGCGGCGGCGGCCTGCGCGACGGAACAGATGCCGCTGGTCGTCTGGCCCTGCACGTTCAGCATGGCGGCCAAGAGCGGCTTCGGCCCACCGCAGAAGCCCACGCGCCAGCCGGTCATGGCATAGGTCTTGGACACGCCGTTGACCGTCAGCACCCGGTCGCGCAGGGCGGGTTCCACCTGGGCGATGGTGCAGAATTCGGCGCCATCGTAAAGGATATGCTCATACATGTCGTCGGTCAGCACCATGATCCGCGGGTGTCGCAGCAGCAGGTCCGCGATCTCGCGCATCTCGGCGCGGGTGCAGGCGGCGCCGGTGGGGTTGTTGGGGAAGTTCAGCACCAGCCATTTCGTGCGCGGCGTGATCGCGGCCTCGATATCCGCGACGCGCAGCTTGAAGCGGTTCTCTTCATGGCAGGGGACGGCGACCGGCACGCCTGCGGCGAATTTCACCATATTGGCATAGCTGATCCAGTAGGGCGCGGGCACCAGCACCTCGTCGCCGGGGTTCACCGAGGCCATGAAGGCGTCGAAGATGATCTGCGTGCCGCCATTGGCGACCATGATCTCGTCCAGCGCATAGTCCAGATTGTTGTCGCGCAGGAACTTGGCGCGGATCGCCGATTTCAGCGCCGGGGTGCCGGGTTGGGGCGGATAGCGCGTCTCGCCGCGCAGGGCGGCGGCATGGGCGGCCTCGACCACATGCGCGGGCGTGTCGAAATCCGGCTCGCCCAGCGACAGCGGGATGACGTTGCCGCCTCCTTGGGTGATCTCGCGCGCCATCTGGGTCAGCGCGGCCGAGGCGGATACGGGGACGTTATCTAGTCTGCTTGCCTGCCTGAACATCGTGATTGCCTGCTGGAAAGGGGGGTGCCGGCCAGGGGGCGGCCGGCGGGGATTTCAGCCCTTGTTGAAACCGGCCACGCCGGTCTGGATCGAGGAGGCCACGTCCTTGCGCTGCCGGATCTCGAAGGCGCGCTCGAAGGCGGCGGCAAGTTCGGGCAGGCGCAGGTCGCGCAGCCACGCCTTGGTTTCCGCATAGGCATGGGGCTTTTTCGAGGCCAGTTGCCGAGCGACCTCGAAGGCGCGTTCCAGCACATCCCCAGGCGCGGCCAGCTCCTCGATCAGGCCCAGCTCATGCGCCTCGTCACCGTGGATCATGCGGCCCGAGACCGAGATTTCGCGGGTGCGGTTCAGCCCCACGGCCCAGTTGAGGATGGTCGAGCCAGAGACGGTGGGGATGCCGGAATTGATCTCGGGCAGGCCCATCTTCACCCCCGCATGGCCGACGCGGTAATCCATCAGCAGCACGACCTGAAAGGCCGAGCCGACCGCCAGCCCGTTCAGCGCCGCCACCAGCGGTTTGCGGAAGGACAGGACCGAGGTGTAGAGTTGCAGGAACAGGTCCATCCGCTTGCGCGCGTCCGAGGGCACGCCGATACCGGATTCCTTCAGGTCGGCCCCGGCGCAGAAGGCGCGCTCACCCGTGCCGGTCACGACCACGGCCTTCACTTCGTCGTCCTTGTCGGCCCTTTCCAGCGCGATGCGGAAGGCTTCGCGTGCCGGGGTGTCCCAGGCGTTCAGCTTTTCGGGGCGGTTGAGGCGGATCACCAGAATGTCGCCGTGGCGTTCCTGTTCGATCATGGTGCTGTCCTTTCTGTCGATGAATGTCAGGGCCGCCCGGTGAGCCACTTGGCGAAGCGGGCAAGGCGCGAGGTTTCGGGGCTTTGGCTGCGCTGTTCGGAACGGTCGGCGGCGCGGAACAGGTGATAGCTGACGCGCGCGCCCAGCCAGCGCAGCGGTTCCGGCTCCCAGTCGGGCGAGCGGCGGTTGGTCCAGGGCAGGCGGGTCCAGCGGGTTTCGCGCCCCGCGACCAGATCGGCCAGCGTGTGCCCGGCCAGATAGGCGCCCGCCACGCCCTGCCCGGCATAGCCGCCGGCGCCGCCGATGCCGGTGGCCGGGTCGAAGCGGACCGAGGGCGCCCAGTCGCGGGGCGTGCCGAAGACGCCGCACCAGGCATGGGCGATGCGCGGCCGGGCCAGGGGGAACAGCCGCGCCAGCCCCTGTTCCAGCGCGCGGATCACCGGCGGGTCGATACGCCCGTCCTGATCCACGGCGGAACCATAGCGATAGGGAAAGCCGCGCCCTGCGATCAGGATGCGGCCATCCTCGCTGCGGGTGGCGAAATAGGATGCGTGTTCGGCGCCGTAGAGCCCCTCGGCATTTTGCCAGCCGATGCTGTCCCATTCGGCGGCCGAAAGCGGTTCCGTCGCCAGGATCGAGGAGCGCATCGGGATGATCGCGCGGCGGGTGTCGGGCAGGGCGGGGCTGTAGGCTTCCGTCGCGCGCAGGATCACCTTGGCGCGGATGGTCCCAAGATCCGTCGCCACCCGGCCCGGCGCGATTTCCAGCGCGCGGGTCTGTTCATGGATGGTGACGCCCCGCGCCTCCAGCAGCCCGGCCAGCCCCACCGCCAGTTTCGCGGGCTGGATGCGGGTGCAATGCGGGCTGTAGAGGCCGCCGAGAGCACCGTCGATGCGGATATGCTGGCACAGTTCCTCGGGCGTCAGATAGCGCAGGTCGTTTTCGTCCATGCCCCAGCTTGCGCGGTCGGCGACGGTGGCGCGCACCCGCGCCAGCCCGGCGGGGTTGAGGGCATATTGCAAATAGCCGCCGTGGCGGGCGTCGATATTCACCCCGTGTTCGCGCATCAGGGCGGGGATTTCGGTCACGGCCTCGATGCAGGCGCGGCGCAGGTCCACGACGGCGGCATCGCCGCCCGGCCCCTGCGCCAGCCGTCCGCGATGGCCGATCGGCTTGCCCGAGACCCAGCCCATGTTGCGGCCCGAGGCGCCATAGCCCACGCGCTCGGCCTCGATGATGGTGATGGCGCGGTCGGGGCAGGTCTGGCGCAGCCACCATGCGGCCCAGAGGCCGGTGAAGCCGGCGCCCACGATGCAGATGTCGGCGCTTATATCCCCGGCCAGCGCCGGGCGGGACGCCGCGCGCGCGCCGATGTCGTAAAGATGGAACGATGCGGAACCGTTCAGCATCACGCCTCCGGTGTGCGGGCTGCGATCTCATCGAAGCGCGCCAGCAATTCGTGCCCGCGCGCCTCGGCCTCGGCCGGGTCCAGAATGGTCACGTCATAGCCCAGTTGCGCGCGCATCGCCTCGGCCTCCGCTGTCCCGAAGCGGATGCGGCCATCGGGCAGGATCGCGTCGATGCCCTCGGCCTGCATCGCGCGCGCCAGGATCGTGTCGCGCCGTTCGGCGGTGACGCCCTCGGGCAGGGTGATCGCTGGCCACCCGTCCATGAAAACCACCTCGGTCCCGCCGCCAAGGCCGGCAGGGGCCGAGCAATGCACCCGCCGCCCCGCATCGGCGCCCAGCAGCCGGCGGGTGTTCTTGGCGGTCGAGACGGCGGCGGGCACCGGGCTTTTATGCGGGCAGTTGCGGCGCATCACCGCCTGAAAGCCGCGCGCGCTCAGTTCCTCGGTCACGTCGCGGCCATTGTGGTGCAGGCGATACCAGAAGGCGCGGTCGGTCCAGGCGGTATCGTGGTCCAGATTGGCCAGATGGAAGTGATGGCCGATCAGTTCGGCATCGATTTCCGCCACCGGCACGCCCAGCATTTCGGCCGCCGAGATGCGCAGGACGGAATGCAGGATCTCGGAATTGCCGGCCCCCAGCGTCGGGGTCAGGCCCATGCCGTGCAGGATCGGGTTGATGCCGTCCGGGAAAGCCACGTTGATCGTGGCCGCATCAGGGCAGGCGGCGCGGGCGGCGCGCATGAAGCAGACCGCCGGGGCGAGGTTGATCGGCAGCCACGGTCCGAAGCGGCTGGCGGAATATAGCTTGCGCCATACCGGCTGCGGCAGGGCCGAGGCGATGGCGAACCACGACCGCATGGTGGCGGTATTGACCAGCACATCGGGGCGAATCGCCGCCAGCATGGTGGAGGTGCGGTCGTGGTCGAACAGGTCCAGCATCTCGGCGCGGATGGTGATTCGTTCGTTCCCGGCATTCTCGGCGGCGATGCGCAGGTCCATCGCCTCGGCCCGAAGTTTGGCGGCGTTCCCGGCGAAGACGCTGATTTCGCTGATTTCCGGTGCGGCAGCCAAGGCGCGGGCCACCAGGCTACCGACCCCGCCGATGCCGAAGATTGCGATCTTGCCCACCCTAATCCCCCGAACAAAATTCATATTGTGGCTTACACATCTCACAATGTGCTTCGCATTGTCCAGATGGCGTGAGTCTGTTTCGTCATTCTGTCTGGGCGGCCAAATCGCGGCGTCAGGCAGGCTTAAACGTAAGTCATATTGATCATATCTTACTGATATAAAATAATTTTCATATTTGTGACGCTGCGTGCCGGAAATCCGTTGACAGGCTGTCAGTATTTCGCAATATAAAATAGTTAAATCACATTGTGGATGATTCCAGTGTTCGGAAACATGCCGCGATGAGTTGCTTGCCGATGCGAAAGTGGTCGCCCTTGTCGACGGAGTGCAGGGCGGCGCGATGCGCGAAGAAGCCACGGGAAGGGATGACACGCGGTGCCAACTATTGAAATCGATGGGCTGACGGTGGCCTTCGGGTCGGGCAGCAAGGCCAAGCAGGCGATCGGGGGCTTCGACCTGGATATTGCCGATCGCGAATTTCTATGCCTGCTTGGTCCCAGCGGCTGCGGCAAGTCCACGGTGCTGAACGCGCTGGCCGGCTTCATCCAGCCGACCGAGGGGCATGTGCTGTTGGACGGCCATCCGGTCGATGCGCCCGGACCTGACCGTGGCGTGGTATTTCAGGATTCCAACGTCTTCCCCTGGATGACGGTCGAGGAGAACGTCCTGGCCGGTCCGCGCTTTCGTCATCAGCGCATCGACGACGCGTTGCGTCAGGATGTGGCCAACATCATCGGCCGCGTCGGATTGAAGGGCTATGAAAAGCACCTGCCCAAGGAACTGTCGGGCGGCATGCGCCAGCGCCTTGGCCTTGCCCGCACGCTCTTGAACAATCCCGGCACGCTGCTGATGGACGAACCCTTCGGCGCGCTGGACGCGCAGACCCGCATCATCATGCAGGAGCTGCTGCTGGAACTGTGGGAGCGCGACAAGAAGACCGTGCTGTTCATCACCCACGATCTGGACGAGGCGCTGCTGCTGGGCGACCGGATCGTGGTGATGACCGCCTCGCCCGGCAAGGTGAAATACGAGCATATCGTCACCTTCCCCCGGCCACGCACCTATGCCCTGACCAGCACGCCCGAGTTCCAGGAAGCCCGGCGGATGCTGTTCGATATCCTGCACGTCGAAGCCGAAAGAGCCGCCAGATAACCGGACGGCCAGAAAGATCACAACAGGGAAGACATGACCATGAAACATATGAAGGTATTCGCGCTTGGCGCGATCACTGCTCTTATGTCCTTCGGATCCGCGTGGGCCGAGGACAGCACCGTGCGCGTGGCGCAGGTTCCGGCGCTGACCTGGGCAGCCTGGATGGGGCTGCCGGAAAGCGTCACGACGGCAGAGGGCGACAAGGTTACGTTCGAGACGAGCGGCTTTCGCAGTTCGGGCGATGTGCTGCTGGCGGTGCAGACCGGCCAGATCGACATCGGCCCGACCGCGTTCAACGTGGTGGCCTCGGCCTATGCGACCACGAACAGCCTGCCCTTGCGGATGGTCGCGGGGCTGGGCGACGGCACGACGGCGGTGGTTCTGCGCAAGGGTTCGGAGGTCAAGACGCTTGAGGACATGCGGGACAAGCGCGTCGGCCTGGTGCGCGGCTCGAATGAATATTTCAAGTTCCAGATTGCCCTGGCCAGTGCCGGCCTGAATCTGCATCGCGACCTGGAACTGACGACGCTCAGTTCGCCCACCGACCAGATCCTTGCGCTGCAACGCGGCGACCTGGATGCGATCGTGACCTATGCGCCCTTCTCGACCATGGCGGTGAACGCCGGCGGGGTCCTGGCCGAGGATATCAACAAGGTGCTGGTGCGCGAGGCGGGCGTGCCGACGGTCATCATCGCCAATACCGAATTCCTGGAGCGCGACCCCAAGGGCGCGCAGGCCGCCATCGACGCCTATGTCGCCAACTGGCGCGCCTATGAGGCCGATAAGGATCTTTGGGTGGATACCTATCTCAAGACTGCCTCGGGTGACCGCGACCTGATGATCGAGGCGGTCAAGAACATGCCGATCCAGTGGGAGATGAAGGACAAGGCCATGATCCGCATCGCTCACAACCTGGCGGAGTTCAAGGTGATCCCGGCCGATACCGGCGCGGCGCTGACCCAGTTGATCGACTATGGCTTTCTTGAGAAGGCAACCGGCCTTGGTGCAGAGCAACTGGGCAAGGGCGTCGAGTAAGCGACCGTCATCACGACCGATCAGCGAGGGGGCGATCCCCCCTCGTTTCAATCCCGAAGGGACGCCTCATGCGCAAATCTCGCCGTAACAGCGTGCAGTTGAATGTCTTGCAGCAATATGCCGCCGCCTGGATCTTTCCGCTTTGCGTCGTTGCCGTCTGGCAATATGTGGGCGCGAACAGGATGCTGGCGGACGGGCTGTTTCCATCCTTCACGACCTCGATTGCCGCTTTCTGGGATTTCCTGACCGGCAGCATCGGCACCAGTCCCTATTCGGGCCAGTGGCTGAAGCATCTGGGGGCAAGCTTTCAGCGGATCATGATCGGCTATCTTATCGGCGCGGCCGTCGGCGTGGTGCTGGGGCTGATGGTCGGCTTCTACCCGCTGGTGCGCCATTCGCTGCACCCGACGATCAACGCCATCCGGCCTGTGTCGATCACGGCCTGGATCCCGCTGGCGCTGATCGTGCTGGGGATCGGTGACAAGCCTGCCTATTTCCTGACCGCGCTGGCCACCTTCTTTCCCGTCTATATCAACAGCATGATGGGCGCCTCTTATGCCGATGGCGGGCTGGTGCGCGCGGCCGAGATGCTGGGCGCCAGCCGAAAGCGCATCCTGTTTTCGGTCACGCTGCCCGCCGCGTTGCCCAGCATCGCCGCCGGGCTGCGCGTCGCGCTGGCGCTGGCCTGGACCACCGTGGTCGTGGCCGAGATGCTGGGCGCGCGTTCGGGGATCGGTTATGTGCTGATCGACTCCTACAGCCAGTTCCGGCTGGATTACGTCATCGCCTGTATGTTCACCCTTGGCATCCTGGGCACGGTCAGCGACCGCGTGCTGGGCTGGCTGCTGGGGCGGCGGCTGCGCTGGGTCGCGGTTGGGGCGAAAGCTTGAGTGCTTTCAGACCGATAATCTGCCATATCCTGTCCTGCCCCGTGCATCGCATGGGGCGGAACCAGGAAACGGAGGCTTCATGACGGACAAGACCAGCCGGGGCACCCAGGCCATCGACCGCGCTTTGGACATCCTCGAACTGATCGCCAGCAAGGGCGCGGTATCGCTGCCCGGCATCACCGAGGAAGGCGGCCTGACCGCCCCCACCGCCTATCGGCTGGTGAAGTCGCTGACCCGGCGCGGCTTCGTCTCATATAACGAGGCGACCAAGCTTTACAGCCTTGGGCCGGCGATCATGCGCATGGCCGCGGGGATGCTGCGCGGCAATACCTTTGTCGAGCTGGTGCGCCCGGCGATGGACCGGCTGGCGATGCTCAGCGGGGAAACCGTCAGCTTGTTCACGGTCGGCATGACCGAACTGATGTGCGTGGCGGGCGTGGAATCCATGCAGCGGCTGCATGTGAACAGCGGCATCGGCCGCGCCATTCAGATGGCGCAGGGTGCGCCGGGCCGCGCCGCCGCCGCCTGGCTGGATGCCGGTCGCAATGCGTTGTTCTATAAGCGCGCGGGGCTGACCAAGGCTGCCATTCGGGAGCTGGAAGAAGAGTTGGCTCGGGTCCGCGAACAGGGCTTTGCCCGCAGTTTCGGCGAGGTGGCGCCCGAAACATCGGCCGTGTCGGTGCCGGTTTTCGACGGCCCCGGTCAGGTGGTCGGGGTCATCAGCATCGCCGGCCCCGAGGGGCGGTGGACCTGTGATGAGATGGACCGGATCATCCCGGCCATGCTGAAAGAGGCCGAAGGCATTACCGCCCAGCTTGGCGGCCAGCCCAGACGGCCCACCCGAACGGTCAGGGCGGTCGAGGGCTGATGGCGCGCCTTTGACGGGTGTGCGGGGTGCCTCGGGCCGCTGGATTTGAAGAATCGAGAGGACGAATGATGTCGACGATTGCCCGGCAACTGGAACAGGCCGCCATCCGGCGGGCCGAGACCGAGGCCAAGACCCTGCCGCGCAACTTGCCGGCGTTGTGCGACGAGGCCGTCGCGCGCTTTGGCGAGCGGGTGTTCTGGCGCCCGGTCGATGGCGACGGGTCTGAACTGACCTATCGCGAATTCGGCGCGCTGGTGGACCGCTGCGCCGCCGCCCTGCATAACTTCGGCATCCGGGCCGGCGATCACGTCGCGCTGGCGCTGCCCAATGTCCCGGCCATCGCCGCCGCCTGGATCGCGCTGCACCGGCTGGGCGCGGTGGCGCTGGGGGTCAACGTCAACCTGGTCCCGCGGGAGGTCGCCTATACCCTGCGCAGCGCCGATGCCGATACGCTGATCCTGGACATCGCGCATATCGGGCTGCTGGACACGGCCGAGGGGCAGGGCCTGCCCGTCGCCCGCAACCGCATCATCGTCCATGGCGGGCAGGTGCCCGGACTGGCGCAATGGGACGAGGTAATGGCCGCCGTCATGGGCGATGCGCCGCGCGTGGATGGCGAGCCGGAGGCGCTGGCCAGCATCCTTTACACCTCCGGCTCGATGGGCCTGCCCAAGCCCGCGATGCTGCCACATAGCTGGCATACGGTTTCCGGCTGGGTGCGATCGCGCCAGGGGCCGGAGCCGCGCAATATCCTGATCGACTCGCCGATCTACTACATGGGCGGGCAGTGGCGGGTGGCGATGGCCATGTATATCGGCGCGACGCTCTGCGTCGCGCAAAAGCCGACGCTGAACCGCTATGTCCAGCGGCTGGTGGAGAACGACATCAACATGTGCGCGGTCTCCAGCCAGACCGCGAAGCTGCCCGAGCACCCGGATTACGCCAAGCTGAATCTGGCCTGGGTGACGGCCTCGGGCCTGCCGAAACAGATGCACGCCCCGCTTGAGGCACGCCTGCACGCCCCGGTGCGCGAGATCTATGGCATGACCGAGATCGGTTCTGCCATTGTCATGCCGGTGGGGGTGACGGGCATGGTCGGCTCGGGTTCCTGCGGGTTGCCGGACGCCTTCCGCGAATGCCGCATCGTGGATGCCGGGGGCAACGACGTGCGGCAGGGCGAGGTCGGCGAACTGCTGGTGCGCGGCCCCGGCATCGCGCTGGGTTATTGGGGCAATGAGGCGGCCACGGCCGAGACGCTGAAAAACGGCTGGTATCACACCGGCGACCTGTTTCGGCAGGACGAGAATGGCTTCTATTACTGGCAGAGCCGGATCAAGGACATCATCCGCCGCAGCAAGGAAAACATCTCGGCCATCGAGGTCGAGGCGGCGATCCGCTCTTTTCCGCAGGTGCTGGACGTGGCGGCCATCGCCGTGCCCGACGAATATCGCGACGAGGAGGTGAAGATCTATGTCCAGCTTGTGCCCGGCGCCGGCCGGGACGAGGTGACGCCGCAGCGCCTGCTGGACCATGCCGGCGGTTCCTTGGCGGCCTTCAAGCTGCCGCGCTACATCGAATATGTCGACCAGTTCGCGCGCACGGCCTCGAACAAGATCTCGAAACTGGCGCTGAAGAACGCGCGGCCCGATCTGCGGACGGGTAGTTTCGATGCCGTCGACGGCATCTGGCGCTGAGGGAGAAGGCCATGATCCAACCCCTTTCGGGCCTGAAGGTCCTTGATTTCTCGACCACGCTGCCCGGCCCTCTGGCCACGCTGATGCTGGCCGAGGCCGGCGCCACCGTCATCAAGGTCGAGCGCAGCGACGGTGGCGATCCGGGACGGTTCAACAAGCCGCAGATCGCGGACGAAAGCCTGCAATTCGCCATGCTGAACAAGGGCAAGCGCAGCCTTGCCGTGGATCTGAAGAGCCCCGCCGAGCGCGATGCGGTGCTGAAGCTGGCGGCTGGGGCCGATGTGCTGATCGACCAGTTCCGCCCCGGCGTGATGGAACGGCTGGGCCTAGGCTATGGCGCCGTCTCGGCGCTGAACCCGCGCATCGTCTATTGCGCGATCACCGGCTTTGGTCAGACCGGGCCGAACGCGCAGCGGGCGGGGCACGACCTGACCTATCTGGCGCGCAACGGCCTGCTGTCGCTGGGCGGCGCCGAAGGGGGGGCGCTGGCGCTGCCCCCGGCGCTGATCGCCGATCTCGGCGGCGGCACCTATCCGGCGGTCATCAACATCCTGCTGGCGCTGGCGCAGCGTCAGCGGACGGGGCAGGGCAGTTTCCTCGACATCGCCATGGCCGAGCAGGGCTTCCCTTGGATTTCCCGGCAGTTGGCGGTCCTGACCCATGATGGCGCGGCACCCCGGCCCGGCGAAAGCAGCCATACCGGCGGCACGCCGCGCTATGCCCTGCACCGCGCCTCGGACGGCAAATACATCGCCGTCGCCGCCATCGAGGCGAAGTTCTGGCGGAATTTCTGCGATACCATCGACCTGCCCGAGACGCTGCGCGACCCCGGCGCCGACAAGGCGCAGGTCCATGCCGCCATCGCGGAGCGTATCGGGGCGCACCCTTCGGACCACTGGGCGGAAGCCTTCGCGGGCGACGATTTCGCCGTCGAGGTGGTGCGCGATCTGGCCGAGGCCA
>NZ_JASGGO010000040.1:0-25909 GCF_047605025.1 Paracoccus sp. (in: a-proteobacteria)
CGCCAGACCCGACCGCCCATTCGTTCAGCACGATCTGGTTCGGGCCGATCCCGGCTAGGCCGCCACCCCCAGCGCGCGCTTGACATTGGCGGTCCAGCCCAGAAGGCGCGTGTCACCCGTGACGATGGCCGGGCGCTTCATCAGCGAGGGCTTCGCCATCAGCATCTCCAGCGGCGGTTGGGCGCGTTCGGAATCGGACATGCCGCGCCAGGTCAGCGAGGCGCGGTTCACCAGCTTCTCGCCGAACTGTCCGATCATGCGGGTCCAGTCCGAGGCCTCCAGCGGCTGCTCTTTCACGTCGCGGAAGCGGACCTGCCAGCCCGCGGCCTCAAGCTCGGCCTTGGCCTTCTGGCAGGTCGAGCAATGCGCCAGCCCATACATGTCGAGTTTCATCGCAATCAACCTTTCAATGATCGTGCAGCCGGGCACGGATGCGGCGGATGGACAGGAAGACGCCCAGCACCACCAAGGGCGTCAACCCCGCGATCAGCACCGCCTTGTCCACGTCCAACGCATGGGCCAGCGGGTAAAGCGCATAGCCCAGCAGTCCCACCGCATAATAGCTGATGGCGACGACGGAAAGCCCCTCGACCGTGTGTTGCAGCCGCAATTGCAGATCGGCGCGCCTGTCCATGCGCTCCATGATCGCCTGGTTCTGGGCACCGCGCCAGACATCGACACGGGTGCGCAGAAGATCGCCCGCGCGTTCGGCCCGGTCCAGCATGGCGGCAAGGCGCCGTTCAGCCGATTTCGCCGTCCGCATCGCGGGCTGATAGCGGCGCGCCATGAATTCGGTCAGCATCTGCCCGCCCAGGAAACGGCTTTCGCGCAGCGCCGCCACCCGGTCCATGACGATGGCCTCATAGGCGGCGGTCGCGCCGAAGCGGAAGCCATGCCGCGTGGCCGCGCTTTCCAGCCGGGCCGAGACCGAAAGCAGGTCGTTCAGCACCGCCTCGGCCGGCAGATTCTCGTCGGTCATGCCCTGGACGATGCCGCTGAGCAAAGGCTCCAGCGCGTTCATCTGGCGCGTCAACTCACGCGCGCGGCCAAGGCCCAGCATGGACATGGCGCGATAGGTCTCAAGCTCCATCAGCCGCTGAACGATGCGCCCGATCCGCCCCGAGGCGGTGCCGGGCCGCACGAACAGCGCAAAGCGCATCAGCCCGGCCGGGTCGATGCGGAAATCGCCCGCCACCACCGCGGCCTCGTCCAGCACCCAGACCGAGGCGAGGCTGTCGGCCGCGAACCATTCGGTCAGGCGCGGCAGCACCTCCTCAGGTTGGTCGGGCAGAAAATCCACCTGGATCATCACCGCCGCGATGCGCTTGCCGGGCGCACGCGCCTGCCATTCCTCGGGGAAGATCTCGGCCGCCGAAGGGTCGAAGGCGCGCGGCGGCAGGCCACGGGCGAAGGCGGCATAGGTCACGAACTCGGTATGGCTTTCCCAGCGCAGCTTGTGGCGGCCCAGATTGCCCTTGTAATGCCCCGCCTGGGGATCGGGACGCGGCGCGCCGTGGCGGGCGCAAAGCTGGGCCAGATGCGCGACATCGGCGTCGCGGTCGCGGCTGGCGGCGTCGCGCGGCTCCTTGAAGGCCAGGAATACCGCCGTGCAGGGCGCCTCAAGCCGTGGCGAGGGCCGGGCGTGCAGCTCGTTCACCAGATCGTAGCGCAGCGGATGTTCGGCGTCGTGGATCATGGGGCCAAGATCTATCAACCGGGCGCGCGTTCCGGCAAGCGGGAATGCGCGCAGACCCGGCCCCGCGCCGCGACCATGGCGGGTTCATGTTTTCGTGATGCCGCCCACGATTGCCCCACGCCCGCCGACAGGGCAAACTGCCTGGCAAAACACCGGCGAGGGGCTAGGGACGATGCGGCAATGGATCGCCAGAATTCTGGCAATAGGGCTTGTCCTGGGGCTGGCCGCCTGCGGACCCAGCAAGTTCAAGACCTATAGCGGCCCGCCGATCACGCAGATCCTGGTCCAGAAATCCGAACGCAAAATGTATATGCTGAGCGGCAATCGCGCGGTCAAGGTCTATGACATCGGCCTGGGCAACATGCCGCTGGGCCACAAGCAGTTCGAGGGCGACGGCAAGACCCCGGAGGGTGTCTATTACATCGACCGGCGCAACCCGGACAGCCGCTATCACCTGTCGCTGGGCGTGTCCTATCCCAATCCTGCGGACAGCGCCTATGCGCTCTCGATGGGCCAAGAGCCCGGCGGCGACATCTTCATCCATGGTCAAGGCCCCGAGGGAAGGGCGCTCTCGAAGCGGATGCGCGACTGGACGGTGGGCTGCATCGCCGTCACCGACGACGAGGTCGAGGATATCTATGCCATGGTCCGGGACGGCACGCCGATCATCATCACGCCTTGATCCGGGTTCGGGCGGATAGCATCCCGACCTGACCGGAACGGGGTTTTCCCAAGCGCCATGCCCGCGCTTAGCCGGCGGGAACTATACTTGTGCAGGGTCTTGTATGGCAGACCTGTTCAAAAGGTCATATAGGATTTTCGGCCCTTCTGCGGAATAATTCAGGCCATGAAAGCAGCCTGAAAGTGCCCCCGAATACCCGCCATGTATCTGCCCCCAGTCATCAATGAAGACTTGATCGATTCGATCGAAACCGAGGGTTACGTTCCCGGAGAAATCGAATCCGTCATGCGCTTCGGTCCGCAATCGCGATGGCGTGCCGGCGCCATCGTGGCCAGTTCGACCGAACGCTCGCAGGCCGTGGCCACGCGCTGCGCCCTGCTGATCCCGCGACGGGGAAAGCGCACGCGCAAGCTGGCGCTGCACCCGGCGCTGCCCGCCGATGTGATCAAGTCGATGCTTCACGCGATCTGATCCCACCACCCATCGGCGGCAAGTAAACAGGCGGGCCCCGACCGGGCCCGCCTTAAACATTCCAGCCCGATATCCATACCGGCCCGCGGGGAAAGACAATGCACGGGGGGCTAGCCTTCTTTGCTTGCCAAATACCCCCGCCGGAGGCGCCCCGGCGCAAAGGCCGGGACAGCCGTTTCATTCGATCATCGGCAGCAACTGGTCGATCGACTTTTTAGCATCGCCATAGAACATCCGCGTGTTCTCTTTATAGAACAGCGGGTTCTCGATCCCGGAATAGCCGGTCCCCTGCCCGCGCTTGCTGACGAAGACCTGCTTGGCCTTCCAGACCTCCAGCACCGGCATGCCGGCGATGGGGCTGTTGGGGTCTTCCTGCGCGGCGGGGTTCACGATGTCGTTCGAGCCGATGACGATCACCACGTCGGTATTGGGGAAATCCTCATTGATCTCGTCCATCTCCAGCACGATGTCATATGGCACCTTGGCCTCGGCCAGAAGCACGTTCATATGGCCCGGCAGGCGGCCCGCGACCGGGTGGATGGCAAAGCGCACGTTCTTGCCCCTGGCGCGCAGCTTGCGGGTCAGTTCGGAAACCGATTGCTGCGCCTGGGCCACCGCCATGCCATAGCCGGGGACGATGATGATCTCGTCGGCATCGTTCAGCGCCGAGGCCACGCCCTCGGCGTCGATGGCGATCTGCTCGCCCTCGATCTCCATCGCCGGACCCGTCTCGCCGCCGAAGCCGCCCAGGATCACGCTGACGAAATTGCGGTTCATCGCCTTGCACATGATATAGGACAGGATCGCGCCGGACGAGCCGACCAGCGCGCCCACCACGATCAGCAGGTCATTGCCCAGGGTAAAGCCGATGGCCGCCGCCGCCCAGCCGGAATAGCTGTTCAGCATCGAGACCACGACCGGCATGTCCGCCCCGCCGATCCCCATGATCAGGTGATAGCCGATGAAGAAGGCGGCCAGCGTGATCACCGTCAGCCACAGGACCGGCGCGCCGGCGGCGCAGTAAAGGATCACCGCCAGCAGCGACAGCGCGGCCGCGCCCGCGTTCAGCATATGCCCGCCCGGCAGCTTCTTCGGCTTGCCGTCGATCTTGCCGGCAAGCTTGCCGAAGGCCACGATCGAGCCGGTGAAGGTCACCGCGCCGATGAAGATCCCCAGCGCCACCTCGACCTTCAGCATGGCGATCTCGGCCGGGCTCTTGTGGGCCAGCACGGCGGCGAAGCCGTGGAACTCGGCCATGGCGTCGGCCGCGCGGGCGCGCAGCACGCGGCCCAGCTCGAACTGCGCGTTGAAGCCGATCAGCACGGCGGCAAGGCCCACCAGCGAATGCATGGCGGCGACAAGCTGCGGCATCTCGGTCATCTGGACGCGCTTGGCGACGACCCAGCCGATGCCGCCGCCCACGGCCAGCATCAGGATCGAGATCAGCCAGTTGCCATAGCCCGGCCCGATCAGCGTGGCGACGACCGCCAGCGCCATGGCGGAGATCCCATACCAGACCGCGCGCTTGGCGCTTTCCTGCCCCGAAAGCCCGCCCAGCGACAGGATGAACAGCACGGCCGCGACGACATAGGCGGCGGTGGTGAAACCGTATTCCATCGCCAACTCCTTACGATTTTTGGAACATGGCAAGCATCCGGCGCGTGACCAGGAAGCCGCCGAAGATGTTGACGCCCGCCATCAGCACCGACAGCGCCGCCAGCACCACCACCAGCCCGCCGCCCGAGCCGATCTGCAAGAGCGCCCCGACGATGATGATCGAGGAAATGGCGTTGGTGATCGCCATCAGCGGCGTGTGCAGCGAATGGCTGACATTCCAGATCACCTGGAAGCCGATGAAGACCGACAGAACGAAGACGATGAAATGCGACAGGAAGCTCGACGGCGCGAAGATGCCGACCAGCAGCATCAGCACCGCCCCCGCGACCAGCAGCGTGACCTGGCTGCGGGTCTGCGCCTTGAAGGCGGTGACCTCGGCCGCGCGCTTTTCCTCGGGCGTCGGTTCCTTCGGCTTTTCCTTGGGCTTCTGGGCCGCGATGGCCGCGACCTTGGGCGGCGGCGGCGGCCAGGTCACATCCCCGTCATGGGCGACGGTCGCGCCCCGGATCACGTCATCCTCCATGTTCTGGACGATCACGCCATCCTTGCCCGGCGTCAGGTCCGACAGCATGTGCCGGATATTGTTTCCATAAAGTTCAGATGCTTGCGCGCCCATCCTCGACGGAAAGTCGGTATAGCCGATGATGACCACGCCGTTTTCCGTCACGATGCGTTCGTCCGGCACGGTCAGGTCGCAGTTGCCGCCCCGCTCGGCGGCCAGGTCCACGATCACGCTGCCGGTCTTCATCGCGGCGACCATGTCCTGGGTCCACAGCTTGGGCGCGGGACGGCCGGGGATCAGCGCGGTGGTGATGACAATATCCATCTGCGGCGCCAGTTCGCGGAACTTCGCAAGCTGCGCCTCGCGGAACTCGGGGGACGAGGGCGCGGCATAGCCGCCGGTCGCGGCGCCGTCCTGGGCCTGCTCCTTGAAATCAAGATAGACGAATTCCGCGCCCATCGATTCGATCTGCTCGGCCACCTCGGGGCGCACGTCGAAGGCATAGACCTGCGCGCCCAGGCTGGTGGCGGCGCCGATGGCGGCAAGCCCCGCGACGCCCGCGCCGACGATCAGCACCTTGGCCGGCGGCACCTTGCCCGCCGCCGTCACCTGGCCGGTGAAAAAGCGGCCGAAATTGTTCGCGGCCTCGATCACCGCGCGGTAGCCGGCGATATTGGCCATCGAGGACAGCGCGTCCATCTTTTGCGCCCGGCTGATCCGGGGCACCATGTCCATGGCGATGGCGGTGATGCCCTGCTCGCGCGCCTGTTCCAGCAGCTCGGCGTTCTGCGCCGGCCAGAAATGCGAGATCAGGGTCTGGCCGCGCCGCATCTGCCGGATCTCGCCGGTTTCGGGGGCGCGCACCTTGACCACCACATCCACGTCGCCGATCAGCGCGGCGGCATTCGGCGCTACGGCGACCCCCGCCGCCTGATAGGCCGCATCCGGGAAACCCGCCGCCACTCCCGCGCCGCTTTCGACCTGGACCTCATGCCGCAGCTTTTTCAGATGCGCCGCGGATGAAGGGGTGACCGCGACCCGCGCCTCCCCATCATAGCTTTCTTTCAATGCGCCGATCTTCACCGAAGGCCCTCCCTTCTGACTGTTCCGCAGAAGAGATAGCATCGCGCAATAATCTTTCACAAGAGCGGTGCGCCTGATCGGTTTCCAATTCGCACGATTTCGGGCGGGGTGGGTATTTGAAAAACGAAGAACAGGGGCGACCGGGGTGCGCCCTCCATTCTTTCCGTTTCCCGATGCGCGGCCACCCTCGCCGCACGAAAATCCCCGCCTGAAGCCTTTCCGCATGCCCGCACCCACGCCCCAGGCATGTGAGCGGCGAAGGCACGAGAACAAGCCGGCAATGGACAAGCGATGGGCAGGGATGACCGCCGCCGCCCCGAATTCGAACGAGGCGCCCGCGCAACCGCAGGCCCGTTACCGCTTATGCCTGTCACGCCCTTGGGAAAAGGGCGGGGTATCCCTGACACCCCGATCATCCGCGCCCAGATGCTTTCGTGCCCAGATGCTTTCGCGATGGCGCCGCCGCCCGCGAAAGCCTTCGGCCGCGCGGGCAGCGAGCCTGGGTCTTAGGCGGCCCGTTCCGCCTTGGCTTGCAGGCGGCGGGCGTGCAGCACCGGCTCGGTATAGCCCGAGGGCTGGACGCGGCCCAGGAAGACAAGATCGCAAGCGGCCTGGAAGGCCACGCCGTCATAGCCGGGCGCCATGGGACGATAGGCGGGATCGCCCTGGTTCTGGCGGTCCACCACCAGCGCCATCTTGCGGAAGGCGTCCATCACCTGGGTTTCGCTGACGATGCCGTGATGCAGCCAGTTCGCCAGCGACTGGGCCGAGATGCGCAGCGTGGCGCGGTCCTCCATCAGGCCCACATCGTTGATGTCGGGCACTTTCGAGCAGCCGACGCCCTGGTCCACCCAGCGCACGACATAGCCCAGGATGCCCTGGCAGTTGTTCTCAAGATCGCGGGCGATCTCGGCATCGCTGTAATTGCGCCCGCCGGCCAGCGGAATGGTCAGCAGGTCGTCCAGCCGGGCGGGACGCTTCAGCGCCTCGATCTGGGCCTGGCGGGCATGCACGTCCACCTTGTGGTAATGCGTGGCGTGCAGGGTGGCGGCGGTCGGGCTGGGCACCCAGGCGGTATTGGCGCCCGACATGGGATGGGCGATCTTCTGTTCCAGCATCTCGGCCATGCGGTCGGGGATCGCCCACATGCCCTTGCCGATCTGGGCCTTGCCGGCCAGCCCGCAGGCAAGCCCGATATCCACGTTGCGATCCTCATAGGCCGAGATCCAGGGCTGCGCCTTCATCTCTCCCTTGGCGAGCATCGCGCCCGCCTCCATCGAACTGTGCAGCTCGTCCCCGGTGCGGTCCAGGAAGCCCGTATTGATGAAGGCCACGCGGTGTTTGGCGGCGCGGATGCATTCCTTGAGGTTGACACTGGTGCGGCGCTCTTCGTCCATGATGCCCAGCTTGACGGTGTGGCGCGGCAGGCCCAGCACGTCCTCGACATGATCGAAGACCTCGCTGGCGAAGGCCACTTCCTCGGGGCCGTGCATCTTGGGCTTGACCACATAGATCGAGCCGGTAACGGAATTCGCGCCCCGGTCCAGGTCGCGCAGCGCGCAAAGCGTGGTCACCATCGCGTCCAGCAGCCCCTCATGGACCTCGCGCCCGTCGCGATCCAGCACCGCCGGGGTGGTCATCAGATGGCCGACATTGCGCACCAGCATCAGCGCGCGGCCCTTGGCCGTCGCCACGCCGCCGTCGGGGGCGGTGAAGGCAAGGTCCGGGTTCAGCTTGCGGGTGAAGCTTTTGCCGCCCTTGGCCACCTCCTCGGACAGGGTTCCGTCCATCAGGCCCAGCCAGTTGGCATAGGCCAGGGCCTTGTCCTCTCCATCGACGCAGGCGACGGAATCCTCGCAATCCATGATCGCGGACAGCGCCGATTCCAACACGATGTCCGAGATGCCGGCACCGTCCTGGCCGCCCACCGGGGTCGAGGGGTCGATCACGATGCGGATCAGCAGGCCGTTATTCTTCAGCAGGATGTCCGAGGGGCTGGCGGCATCGCCGATATGGCCGGCGAGTTTCCCCGCCTCGCGCAGCGCCGGGACCAGCGCGCCGTCCTTGACCGAAAGCGCCTGAACCTCGGCCCAGGAACCCGAGGCCAGCGGCACCGCCCCGTCCAGGAAATCGCGGCCCCAGGCGATCACGCGCGCGCCGCGTTCGGCGTCATAGCCCTTGCCCTGCGGCAGGTCGCCCAGTGCGTCGGTGCCGTAAAGCGCGTCGTAAAGGCTGCCCCAGCGGGCATTGGCCGCGTTCAGCGCATAGCGCGCATTGGTGATCGGCACGACAAGCTGCGGCCCGGCCAGTTCGGCGAATTCGGGGTCGGTCGCGGGCGTCTCGATCTGGAAATCCTCACCCTCGGGGACCAGATAGCCGATCTCGGCCAGGAAATCGCGATAGGCGCCCGCATCCACGGGCTGGCCGCGATGGGAGATATGCCAGGCATCCAGCGCCGCCTGAATCGAGTCGCGCTTTTCCAGCAGGGCGCGGTTCTTGGACCCCAGATCGTGAAGCAGGCTGGAAAGCCCCTCCCAGAAGCGGCGCGGCTCGATCCCGCTGCCGGGCAGCGCATGTTCCGAGATGAATTTCTCCAGGGCCTCGTCCACCCGCAAACCGGCCTTCTCAACGCGCGCCATCGCCCGATCCTTTGTTGCCCACGATATTGTGCACCGGGGTATGCCAAAGCGGCGGCAGATTCAATCGGCGGCTCTTTCAATCGGATCAAAAAACACAATTCGCCCAGCGTAAAAACGGCCGCCGCCCGGATGAGCCGGACGGCGGCATTTTCGCCGGGCGGAAAGGCCCGGTCGTCAGCGGATCAGTTGCCCGCCGGAGTGGTCGTGGATGAGGTCGCGGGGGCGGTCTGGGGAACCGGGGCCGGCTCGACGGTCACGGCGTCCTGAACGGCCTGGCCCGCATCCTTCAACGCCTCGCCCGCCGCATCGGCCGCATCTCCGGCCGCGTCGCGCGCGGCGTCGGCGGCGTTGCCGGCGGCGGTCGCAGCCTCCTCGGCGGCCTGGCTTGCGGTCTCGCCCACGGCGGTGGCGGCGCTGCCGGCGGCATCGGCCGCGCTATTCGCGGCATCGGCGGCGGAATTCGCCGCATCGCTCGCGGCTTCCTCGGCCGGGGTCGGCGTGGCGGTTTCGGTGGTCGTCTCGACCGGCGCGGGGACGGGCGCGGTGGTGGCCTCGGCCGGGGCGGGAACTGGGGCGGGAACCGGAGCCGGAGCCGTCTCGGCGGGCGTGGTTGTCGTCACCGCAGGAGGCTCGGCGGTCGTGATCTCGTTGCGGTTCATGAAATATTGCAGCACGAAATAGGCGATCGCCAAAGCCAGCAGGATGCCGATGATCAGCGGCAGGGGCGAGGCGCGGCGCTCGACCGGCTCGACATAGGTTTGGTCCAGCTGGGCGCGCCGCGCCGGATCGACGGGATCGGTCCGTTTGGGATCGTTCGGGTCGTAATTTGCCATATTCGGCTCTCCTTCCTGAATGGTTCGGGTTTCCCAGGACATGCGCGGCTCGCATGTCCGCGCCTGGCTTGCGACCCGGCTTGCTGGCGTTTAACTGTCGGATTCGCATCAAGTTCCGTGCCTTGCGGAATTTTCACCGCCCATCCCGGAGGGTCAGATGACCGCCACGCAACTTCTCGCCGACTGGCGCCCCTATCCGTTCGAGATCGCCGAGACCCGGCTGAGCTTTCACCTGCATCCCAGCCGGACCCGCGTGCTGTCGCAGATCGAATTCCGCCGCATCGGTCCGGGCGATCTGGTGTTGGACGGCGCCGGGCTGAAGACGCTGGCTTTGTCGGTGGACGGCCGCGCGCTGGATCCATCCCTGATCCGCGAGGCCGAGGAAAAGCTGATCGTCCCGGCGGACGCCCTGCCCGACGCCTTCACCTTCGCGGCCGAGGTCCAGATCGACCCCGAGGCCAATACCGCGCTGGAAGGGCTTTACCTGTCGGGCGGCATGTTCTGCACCCAATGCGAGGCCGAGGGGTTTCGCCACATCACCTGGTATCCCGACCGTCCCGATGTGATGGCGCCCTTTCGGGTCACGATCCATTCAGACCAACCCGTGCTTTTATCGAACGGCAACCCGGTCGAGCAGGCGCCGGGCATCGCCGTCTGGCATGATCCCTGGAAGAAGCCGGCCTATCTTTTCGCGCTTGTCGCGGGCGATCTGCGCGCGATCCCGGACCGTTTCACCACCATGTCGGGGCGCGAGGTGGCGCTGAACGTCTGGGTCCGTCCGGGCGACGAAGGCCGCGCGGGTTATGCGATGGAAAGCCTGGTCCGCTCGATGCGCTGGGACGAGACGGCTTACGGCCGCGAATACGATCTCGACATGTTCAACATCGTCGCCGTCGATGATTTCAACATGGGCGCGATGGAGAACAAGGGGCTGAACATCTTCAACTCGAAGCTGGTGCTGGCCACGGCGGAAACCGCGACGGATGGCGATTATGAGCGTATCGAGGGCGTGATCGGGCACGAATATTTCCACAACTGGACCGGCAACCGCATCACCTGCCGCGACTGGTTCCAGCTTTGCCTGAAAGAGGGGCTGACGGTATTCCGCGACCAGCAATTCACCAGCGACATGCGCAGCGCGGCGGTCAAGCGCATCCATGACGTGCAGACCCTGCGCGGGCGCCAGTTCCGCGAGGATGCCGGGCCGCTGGCGCATCCGCCCCGCCCGGATCACTATCAAGAGATCAACAATTTCTACACCGCAACGGTCTATGAAAAGGGCGCCGAGGTGATCGGGATGCTGAAGCGCCTGGTCGGCGATGCGGGCTATGCGGCGGCGCTGGACCTGTATTTCGACCGCCATGACGGCCAAGCCTGCACCATCGAGGATTGGATCGCCGTGTTCCAGGACGCGACGGGCCGCGATCTGACGCAGTTCAAGCTGTGGTATACCGACGCCGGCACCCCGCGCCTGACACTTTCCGAGGAATGGGCCGATGGCACTCTGGTGCTGAACTTCCGCCAGGACACCGCGCCGACCCCCGGCCAGTCCCACAAGCCGCCCCGCGTGATCCCGGTCGCGATCGGCCTGATCGGGCCGAATGGGGACGAGGTGCTGCCGACCACGGTGCTGGAAATGACCGAAGCCGCGCAAAGCTTCCGCTTCCAGGGCCAGGGCGCACGGCCCGTGGTCTCGCTGCTGCGCGGCTTCTCGGCCCCGGTGACGGTGAGCCGAGAGTTATCGGCGGATGATCAGGCGCTGCTGCTGGCGCATGACACCGACCCCTTCGCGCGCTGGCAGGCGGGCCATGACCTGGCGCTGGACGCTCTGATCGCGGCGGCGCAGGGCGGCGACGCGGGCCAGGGCTTCATCCGCGCCCTGGGCGGCGTGCTGGACGACGCCCAGGCGGACCCGGCCTTCGCCGCCCTCTGCCTGGCGCTGCCGGGCGAGGAAGAGATCGCGACCGACATCGCCGCGCGGGGCCAGACCCCAAATCCCGACGCGATCCACGCCGCCCGCGCCGACCTGATGGCGCGCATCGCCGCCGCGCATGAAACGGCGCTGGCGCGGCTTTACGACGCCATGGAAGGGAAAGGCCCTTACCGTCCCGACGCGGAGGGCGCGGGGCGGCGCAGCCTGCGGCTGGCGGCTTTGGCCTATCTCTCGCGCCTCGACGGCGGCGCGCGGGCCGAGGCGCTGTTCACCACGGCGGGCAACATGACCGAGCGCCAGGGCGCGCTGGAGCAGCTAATCGCGGCCGGCCGCGATGCCCAGGCGCTCGCCGCGTTCGAGGCCGAGTTCCGGGGCAACCGGCTGGTGATGGACAAATGGTTCATGGTCCAGCCGCTGCGCGCCCGGCCAGGCCAGGCTGTGGCCCGCGCCCGCGAACTGGCGGCCCGGCCGGATTTCGACTGGAAAAACCCGAACCGCTTCCGTGCCCTGGTCGCGGGGCTGACGGCGAACCATGCCGGTTTTCACGCCGCCGACGGCTCGGGCTACGATTTTCTGGCGGAATGGCTGATGCGGCTCGATCCGGTGAACCCGCAGACCACCGCGCGCATGTGCCAGGCATTCGAGAGCTTCCCCCGCTACGACGCGACCCGCCAGGCCAGGGCGCGCGCGGCGCTGGAGCGGATCGCGGCGATGCCGGGACTTTCGCGCAACAGCGCCGAGATGGTGACGCGCATCCTGGCCGCCGCCGGCTAGGCCCCGCAACGGCTAGGGCAGACGGCGGCTAGGGCAGACGGCGGCTAGGGCAGACGGCGGCTAGGGCAGACGGCGGCTTCGCGGACAAGGCATGAACAGCCGCCTCGATCCTCTGATACGGAAGCTGGCTCCCCGGCTTTTCTCGGGGCGCCCGCTGGCATCACGGCTCAGCGCGAAGGGGTATATACGGCTGGCGCGCCATCTCGCCGCCCCGCGGCCTGGGACCGAATGACCAGCCCGGCGGGCATCGTGTCGAACGCGCGGGTTTCTACCCTGCGAGACGATCCTTTGCGCCAACCACGACATCCCGCTCCAATTCGCCGCGCCGATGACCCCCGCCGAGCGAGGGCGGGGCAGGGCCGGAGCCGTTTTGAATGCAACGGGGTTGCGGCTTACCGAAGGCATCCGATCATGCGCGGGCCGCCCAGCGGTTGCGGCGTATTCGCTTCCGATCACAGTTTGACGGCGCATTCCTACGGGTGGCATCGACCCGGCTTTGCCTGTAGTCCTGCCGATGGCGGCGCGCCTTTGGGTCGGCAAGGCGTGGGAAGCGATGCCGTTCATCTTGCGGATTTCGCTCAACGCGGCAAAGACGGCTCAGCTCTCGGCGCCGGCGTCGCGCCTCGCAAGAAACGCGCTTTCCGGCTCAGGGCGAAAGGCCGGAACGATCCTGTCGCGCGGCCAGTCGGCTGGCGCGACCGCCTCGGTGGATGCCGGCCTCAATGGCGAAAATGCCACCCCTTTTCAATGACTGGCGCGGGGCCAGCTTGCGGCAAGCATGCGCCCGGAAATGGGCAAACGAGCAGGCTCGGCATGGGCGAAGGCCGTGCCGAATGACGCGGCGGCGCCTCAGGATCCAGCACCGGGGGCGGGCCCTGTCCATGAACGGCTTGGCCGACCTCTTCGGACAGGCCATCGGCATGGCCCGCGCTCGGGAAGAAACTCGCGCCGATGGAGCATCCACGCCACGACTTTCCGACCCGCGCCGCTTGGCCGCATCACCCCAATGAACGCCACCGAGCAGCTTCCGCGCAAACCTCTTCACGAGACCTCATCGCAAGTCGCGGATTCAACAGGCGGATGCACCAACCTCGTGGCGGAGCAGACCGCCGCCCTTCCCCGTCCCACGAACAGGGCGACCCGCCCCGCAGAACCCAGCCAGATCTCAGATCTGGCGCTCGGGCAGGTTCACCACCAGGCCGTCCAGATCCGGCGTGACCTTGATCTGGCAGGTCAACCGCGACCGCGCTGGGTCGGGCTGATAGGCGAAATCCAGCATGTCCTCTTCCATCGGGTCCTTCGCGGGCAGCCTGTCCACCCATTCAGGCGCCACATAGACATGGCAGGTCGAGCAGGCGCAGGCCCCCCCGCAGTCGGCGTCGATTCCGGGCACGCCATTGTCGCGCGCGCCCTCCATCACCGTCATGCCGGGCTTCACGTCGATTTCATGGGCGGTGCCGTTGTGCTCGATATAGGTAATCTTTGCCATGGGTGCCTTCCTTGCCGATATCAGCCCGCAGATAGGCCATCGCCGCCGCGCTGAAAAGCCCCGCCGCCCGCGCCTGCGGCGGCACCCACTTCTTTCTTGCCCAAATATCCCGGGGGATGAGCCGCTTGCGGCGAAGGGGGCGGCGCCCCCTTCCCTTCCGCCCCCTTCCCTTCGGTCGCGATCAGACCCGGCGCAGGGCCAGCACGGCGTTCAGCCCGCCGAAGGCGAAGGCGTTCGAGAGCACCGCCTCGACCCGCGCCTCGCGCGCCTCGTTCGGCACCACGTCCAGCGCGCATTCCGGGTCCGGCTCCTCATAGCCGATAGTCGGCGCGATGATGCCGTCGCGCAACGCCATGATGCAGGCCAGAAGCTCGACCGCGCCGGTGCCGCCGATCAGATGCCCATGCATGGATTTGGTCGAGGACATCATCAGCCGGTCCGCATGCGGCCCGAAGGCATGGGCCACGGCGGCGCATTCCGTCTTGTCATTGGCGGCGGTGCCGGTGCCGTGCGCATTGATATAGCCGATCTCCTCGGGCCGGATATGCGCATCCAGCATCGCCCCGGTGATCGCCCGCTCGGCCCCGATGGCCGAGGGCATCACGATGTCCTGCGCATCCGCGCACATGGCAAAGCCCACCACCTCGGCCAGGATGTCGGCGCCGCGCAGCACCGCATGCTCCCAATCCTCGAAGACGAAGACGCCCGCGCCCTCGCCCTGGACCATGCCGTTGCGCGTGGCCGAAAACGGCCGGCAGGCATCCTTGGACATGACCCGCAGCCCCTCCCATGCCTTCACCCCGCCAAAGCACAGCATCGCCTCAGAGCCGCCGGTCAGCATCACCCTGGCCGCGCCCGAACGCACCATGTTGAAGGCCATGCCCATGGCGTGGTTCGAACTGGCGCAGGCGGTGGCCACGGTGAAGCTGGGACCCATCAGCCCGTATTCCAGGCTCAGATGCGAACAGGCGGCATTGTTCATCAGCTTCGGCACGACGAAGGGATGGACGCGGTTCTTTCCCTCTTCATAGACGGTGCGGTAATTTTCGTCCCAGGTGTTCATGCCCCCGGCGGCAGTGCCCAGGACTACGCCTGAATGCAGGCCCAGTTCGCCCTCGAAGGTCAGGCCCGACTGCTCGACCGCCTCGCGCGCGGCCAGCAGGGTGAACTGGGTGAACTTGTCGTAAAGGACGATCTGCTGACGATTGAAATATTGCTCGGCATCCCAGTCGCGCACCTGGCCGCCGATCCTGATCGTCAGCCGGTCCACGTCCCGGAAATCCAGCGGGCCGATGCCGCAGCGCCCTTCACGCATCGCCTCAAGCGTCGCGGGCACATCGCGCCCCAGCGCGTTGATCGTTCCCATGCCGGTGATCGCCACGCGGCGCATGCCGTTCGCGTGCCGCCCCATGATCACGCGGCCCAGCATGGTGCGCGCCGCGCGGGTCGCGTTCTTCATCTTGCCCTTGACCTTGCCCTTGGAAGTCGGGACCTCCGGCGATGCGGGGCTCGTCTTCTTGGCGTTCATGCCTTTTCCGCGACCAGCTTCTCGACCGCCGAGACGATGGCGCCCAGGGACGACACGTCGAATTCGGATTTCTCTGGTTCATTGGCGTTGAAGGGCACCGAGATGTCGAACTCCTCCTCCAGGGCAAAGATCGACTCGACCAGGCCCATGCTGTCGATGCCGATTTCTTGCGGCGTCATTTCCGGGCTCAGCTCGGCGGGGTCCAGCATGGCCTGCTCGGCGATGATCTGGATGATGCGGTCACGGACATCTGTCATTCTGGCCTCCAATCAGCCCTTGTCGTCTGCCGAACGGTTCTCGAACAAATTCTTAACAGTTTCGCGAAGCTCCGCCACCTGTGCATAAAGCCTTGGCAGGCGGCGAATGTTCTTTTGCGCCTCGACATGGGTTTCCATCTTGACCGCCGGGCTGCCCAGAAGCACGCGGCCGGCCGGGGCATTGGTAAAGATCTTGGTCGCGCCGCCCGCGATCACGTCATCGCCCACGAAAATATTGTCCGAGACGCCGACCTGTCCGCCCAGCACCACGCGATTGCCGATCCGGGCCGAGCCCGCCACGCCGACCAGCCCGCACAGCATGGAATCCTCGCCCACAAGGCAATTGTGGCCAATCTGGACCAGGTTGTCGATCTTGGTGCCGCGCCCGATGCGGGTGGCGCGGATGGTGCCGCGGTCGATGGTCGAATTCGCGCCGACCTCGACATCGTCGCCGATCTCGACCCCGCCCAGCGAATGGATGCGGGTCCAGTGCTGCTGGCGGATCTCGTGGCGCTCGCCCAGCGTCTGGCGGATCTCCTCGACCCCGGATTTCTCGGGGGTGACGAAAGAGAACCCGTCCGCGCCGATCGAGACGCCCGGATGCAGGATCACCCGGTCGCCGATCTGGACGCCATGGGCGACGCGCACGCCTGGATGCAGCAGCGCCTGGGCTCCGATCACGGTGTCGCGGCCGATCGAGACATGGGACGCGACGCGCGCCCCCTGCCCCAGCCGCACATTCGCGCCGATGACGACAAAGGGACCGATGGCCGCGTCCGGCGGGATCTGCGCGCTGGGATCGATCACAGCCGTCGGATGGATGCCGGGCGCGATGTCAGGCCCCCGGTCGAAGGCGCGGGTCAGACCCGCCATGGCCAGGCGCGGCCGGCCGACCAGCACCGCTGCCTTCAGGCCCAGGCGCTCGGGCTCCATCCCTTCGGCCAGAAGAGCAATGCCACCCGGCGCCAGCTTCTCGGCATAGGCGGGCGTCGTGGCAAGCGCGATCTGCCCCTCTCGCGCCTGGCCCGCCTCGGCGGCCCCGGTCACGGCCAGACTGCCATCCCCCCAAAGCCGGGCGTCCAGCGCCCGTGCAAGATCGGCCATCGTCAGATTCATGCGCCACCCCCTTGTTCAAGGAGTGATCTAGTCCGAGAGGGACGCGAAATCCAGACCGCTCGGTTCCGCCGCCTTGACAAGCGCGGCATGGACCATCGCATCGCGGCCGTAAATGTCGGGATAGCGGCGAATCTTGCCGTCGCGATCCGGGAAGGCGGTGAAATAGACCAGATGCACCGGCACCGGATGGCGCAGGTTCAGATAGGCTTCGTCGCCCGAGGCCAGCGCGCGGCCAAAGGCGGCCTCGGGATTGCCGACCTGACCCTGAAGCAGTTCATGCGCCAGGTCGATCGGGCGGCCGATGCGGATGCAGCCATGCGAATAGGCACGGCTTGCCTGGTTGAAGAGATGTTTCGAGGGCGTGTCGTGCAGATAGATGTTCCAGGGGTTCGGGAACAGGAACTTGACCTGTCCCAGCGCATTGTCGTCGCTGGGCTTCTGGCGCATGCGGTAAGGGAAGTTCGCCGCCGTATAGCGGCTGAAATCGATCCGGTCGCGCGGGATCACGTTGCCCGCGCGGTCCAGGATGTCGAGTTGCGAGACCGCGTTGCGGTTCGCCTTGAGCTTGGGCAGGTATTCCTTGACCGTGATCGAACGCGGCACGTTCCAGCGCGGATTGGCGACGACATATTTCATCGTCTCGCTGAACTCGGGCGTCTCGAATTCGGGGTCCGCCTTGCCGATCACCACGCGGGTCGAAAAGACCTCCTGCCCGCCATCCAGCACATGGGCGGCGAATTCGGGCAGGTTGACCCAAACCTGCCGCGCCATCGGGTCCTGCCCGGCCATCCAGCGCATCCGTTCCAGCGCGACAAGGATCGCGGCGCTTTGGGCCGAGGGGCCGCCATTCATCAGCGCGATGCTGCGCGGCCCGGCGATGCCATCCGCCGTCAGCCCCGCCGCCGCCTGGAACGAGGCGACCGCCCGCGTCAGGCCCGCATCGAAAAGCTGCAACTGCGGTGCGGGGCCGGCATCGTGACCCAGCGCCGCGAGCCTGTCGCGCAGCAGGGCGATCTGCGGGCCAAGATCGCCCTCGCGCCAACTTCCCGACGGGACGGGCCGCAGGCCCAGCGGCGGCGCGACGCCTCCGCCCTGGCGCGCCAGCGCCTGTTGCAGGATGCGGTAGCGCGGGTCCTGCGGCGCAAGCGCATCCAGATAAGCGCCCGGATCGGGCGCCGAGACGAACCCGCGCAGCATGTCGCCGGTGCCGGGACGGATCACCTGGCGCTTGTTCCCCGGCAGGCTTGCCGGATCAAGGATGCCGCCGGCGATGTCATGGGTCCAGTTCTGGAACACCTGGGCAAAGGCCATTTCATCGGCCAGCGTCGTCGCGCCCGAGGCGTCGAGGGCGCGCAGATGCGCGGCCGCATAGCGCCGAGGCGGCAGGCCATGGCTGGGCGCCTGCTCGACCGACCGGATCAGCGCCTGGCGCAAGACCCCGCCGCCCTGCCCCAGAAAGACCGGCCGCAAGCCGTTCGCGCCATAGAAATCCGCCAGACCGGGATTCGTCGCGACGGCCTGCGCCAACGCCATCTCGTCGGACGAAAAAACCAGGCGCGGGGCGGGAAGGCTGGCCAGGGTCGCGCCCTCCAGCACCTGCGCCGGGGCATGGTTGGGCAGGAAAGCGCCAGTCGCCAATGCACCACACACAACCAAAGCACGAATCACGTTAAAGAAGGCCACGCCCAGAAATCCCGTTCCACTTCCGTCCCATTCTGCCGCAGCTCGCAAGCCGCTCCAATCGCTGCCTAACTTTTGTTGCGCGATTGATGCGCCAAGGACACGACGTGCAAAAACCTGTGGTTGTGCGGGAAGGCGGGATTCACGTCGGCGGATTTACGCCTAGGATGGCGGAACCGTGCCGCGAGAGGAATCAAAAGCTTTCTCCGCTCGCACTCTGGTGACATATTGTTAAACAGTTCCGGTTAAACCGGGAACCGCCGGAAGGCCCGGCAAAACAAACGAAGCAGGACAGGCGATCTGACATGACGTTTGGAACTATCTCGCGTCGCGGCATCCTTGGTGTGTTCGCGACGACGACGGTGGCGGCGGCGCCGGTTATGGCCAATGCCTTCGGCATCGTGCGGGGCGCGGGCGACATCCGCAGAATCCGCATGTATTCGGGGCGCACCGGCGAAAGCATCGATACCGTCTACTGGGTCGAGGGAAAATATATCCGCGATGCCTTGAATGAAATCAACGTGTTCATGCGCGATTGGCGCACGGGCCAGGTGATCGGGATCGACCCGCGCACCGTCGATATCGCAGCAGCCTCGCACCGGCTGATGCAAACGAACGAACCTTACATGATGCTCTCGGGCTATCGCTCTCCCAAGACCAATGCCATGCTCCGCTCGCATTCCTCGGGCGTTGCCCGGAATTCGCTGCACATGGTGGGCAAGGCTGCGGACCTGCGGCTGAAATCGCGCTCGGTCTCGCAGATGTATAAGGCGGCCGCGGCCTGCCAGGCCGGCGGTGTCGGCAGATACTCCCGCTCAAACTTCGTGCATATGGATTGCGGTCCGGTGCGCCACTGGGGCGCCTGATCGCGGGACATCACTTTCGCGTGAGTTTGCCAAGATCCGCCCCCAGGGGCGGATCTTTGCGTTTCACCAGCGCAGACGCGGCGGGGCTCCGGAATCGCGCTGGGGCTGGACCGGCTCGGGGGCAAGCTCGGGCGGCTCCAGCAGGACGGCATGGGCGGGCGGCGTGATTTCCGAGAACGCGATATCCACGCCCCGCGCCTGTTCGGGCAGGAAAGCCAGCAGTTCCGCGAATGCCTTGGCGACCTGATCGCGACGGGCTTCGGCCACCCCTTGCAGCAGCAGCACATGACGCCTGACGCCCGCGCTCCATTCGGCCTGGAACAGGGCCGCGCGCCGGACCACGCCCGCCACATCGGCCAGCCGCTGCGAAAGCGGCTCGACCAGATCGGAGACCAGACCGGGCTGGGGCGGGAAACTGGCGCGGGGGGCGCCCTCGGGCGCCAGGTTGGGCCGGGCCTGAAGCGCCTGGACCAGCCAGGCCAGCGCCTCGGCATCCAGCAAAAGCTGCGAGGGCGCGCCCGGATTGACCAAAAGCCCCCTCCCCTCGGCCGCCAGCGCCGCCGCCAGCACCCGCCCCGGCAGCGCGACATAGGCGACCGGCCCGCCCACGAACTCGGCCAGCCGCTCGGGCAGGTCGCAGGCCAGGGCGGCCGCCCCCGTGGGCAGTTCATATATCTGAAGATCGGCCCGGTCGTCGGCGGGCTCCTGGGTCAGCGCGGCGAAAAGCTCGGTATCCGCCAGCCGTGACAGGACGCGCGCGCGCGCGCCCGCATCGGCTTCATGGAAGGGGGTCGGGCAAAGCATGTCCAGCGGTGTCATCGGCCTCTCGCAACGTGTCGGCAACGGTCCGGCGCAGGACCGGCAGCAATTCGTCCTGAAACCAGGGGTTCCTCTTCAACCAGCCGGTATTGCGCCACGAGGGATGAGGCAAGGGAAAGATGCCCGGCGCATGCGCGCGCCAGTCGGCCACGCGCCGGGTCAGGCTGGCGCGTCCGCCCAGATGCCAGTTCTGGGCATGCGCCCCGACCAGCAGCGTCAGGCGCGGCGCGAGTTGCGACATCACCGCCCCGCGCCAGGTTGCGGCGCAGATCGGGGGCGGCGGCAGGTCCGCGCCCTTGGCGTCATAGCCCGGAAAGCAGAACGCCATGGGCACGATGGCGATACGGCTCTTATCATAGAACGCCTCGGGCGCGATCCCCATCCAATCGCGCAGCCGGTCGCCCGAGCGATCGGCGAAGGGCCGCCCCGCCAGATGCACCCGCATCCCAGGCGCCTGCCCCACGATCAGGATGCGCGCACCCGGCCGGAACCATACCACCGGCCTAGGCGGATGCGCCGTGGCGGTGGCCGCGAAGCGCGCCGCGCAAAGCCGGCAGCCAGCTATTTCGTCCTGAAGAGCGTTGGCTGGGCGCATCTGATGCAAATAAGAATGAAATCCGCCGCAGAAAGCCCTTTGCGTTCACGAATAGTCAAGCAAATCTGCGCCATGGTGGACAGTGACCGGCGGCCACCCTAATGTCCACCACCAGACGAAGGACGGGATTTCGGTGGTGGGCCGGAACGGAGCACCCAGATGATTGAGTTTGACAACGTATCGAAATCCTTTTGGACCGGGACGCAGCGCAAGGTCATCCTGGATCAGGCATCGTTTCGGATCGAACTGGGCAAGTCGATGGGGATCCTCGCGCCGAACGGCACCGGCAAGACCACGATCATCAACATGATGTGCGGACTGGAAAAGCCCGACGAGGGCAAGGTCCGCAGCAATTGCCGGGTCTCGTTCCCCCTGGGCTTCATGGGGGGGGTCAGCAGCAAGCTCAGCGCGAACGAGAACGCGCGCTTCATCGCCCGGATCTATGGGCTGGACCCCGACTATGTCGAGGCGTTCTGCCGCTGGCTGACCGATATCAAGGAATATTTCGACATGCCCATCGGCACTTACAGCGCCGGCATGCGATCACGCTTCACCTTCGCGCTGCTGTTGGCGCTGGAGTTCGATGTCTATCTGATCGACGAGGGAATGCCCTCGACCACGGATGTCGAGTTCAACCGCAAGGCCGGCGCGGTGCTTTATGAGCGGCTGCGGGACGCGACCGTGGTGGTCGTCTCGCACCAGGCGCGCACGATCGAAAAATTCTGCAATTCCGCCGCCGTCCTGCGCGACGGCAAGCTTTATCAGTTCGAAACCCTCGAAGAGGCCAAGCAATATTATGACTACACCGCCTAAGGCGCGCGTCTATCGCATCAGCCGCGAGGAATCGGTTCTGGCCGTCAAGCGCGGCGCGGACGACGCTTCGGACAGCGCCAGGGTGCAGGTGCATGTGCGCAAGAAGGGCGACGATGCCCGCGACCGCATGGCCCAGGACCCCTCTCGGCTGTTTGCCCCCGACGAAGAGGATGACGGCTTCGCGGGAATGACCTTTCCGGGCGGCCAGAAAAAGCCCGAAGGCCCGCCCATGGCCGAGCGCATTGCCGCCGTAAGGGCCGAGAACCTGACCACCCGGCAATTGCGCATGGCCCGGCGTATCGCCGCCATGCATGAAATCGACGTGGACTCGGACCACGAGGCGGTGGTGCTCCTGCGCGACAGGGGCATAGATCCGTTCCATCGCGCCTCGGTGGGGCAGATCCTTTCGGAAGAGGGCGGCCGCAGCCAGCAGCGCAGCGCCGCCGCCTCGCCCGGCCCGACGCCCAAGCGCGGGACCGAAATCGTTCCCTTGGCCCCCCGCGGTCTTCCCACCAATCCGGGTCAGCCCAAACTGCCCTCGCGCGAAGCCCTGACCGAGGACAAGCGCGCGGCCGAGATCATGCGCATCCAGCGCGACATCGCCAAGCGCCGCCGCCGCCGGCTGATGCTGCTGATGGCACGGCTGGTGGCGCTGGTGGGGATCCCGTCCCTTATCGCGGGCTGGTATTATTTCAACGTGGCGACCCCACTTTATGCCACGATATCGCAATTCCAGATCCAGCAGGCGGAAAAGGCCAGTTCGGGCGGGCTGGGCGGGCTTTTCAGCGGCACCCAGCTTGCCACCAACCCGGATTCGGTGGCGGTGCAAAGCTATCTGACCTCACGCGACGCGATGTTGCGGCTGGATCAGGAACTGGGCTTCAAGAAGGCATTCCAGGACCCGGCGGTGGACCCGATCCTGCGGCTGACGCCCGATGCGACCAATGAGCAAGCCTATAAGCTTTACCGCAATTCGGTGAAGATCGGCTATGATCCGACCGAGGGCGTGGTCAACATGGAAGTCCTCGCCCCCGATCCGAAGCTGAGCCAGCAGTTTTCCCTGGCCCTGATCAAATATGCCGAGGGGCAGGTGGACCAGATGACCGCCCGCCTGCGCGAGGATCAGATGCGTGGCTCGGTCGAAAGCTATCAGGATGCCGAGAACAAGGTGCTTCAGGCCCAGCGGCGCGTGCAGGAGGCGCAGCAGAAGCTGGGCGTCCTGGACCCTGTGGCCGAGGGCACCGTGGTGATGGGCCAGATCGCCGATCTTGAGCGCCAGCTTGCCGCGAAAATGCTGGAGCTGGGGCAGCTTCAGTCGAACGCCAACCCGAACCAAAGCCGCGTGGTGGGCGTCAAGGGCGACATCTCGCGGTTGAACGCGATGCTGGCGGAGACGCGCGCCAAGCTGACCGAGGGCAGCGGCGCGCGCGGCTCTCTGGCCGCCATCTCGGGCGAGATCCGCATCGCCGAATCCGACCTGGCGACCCGGCAGGAACTTTTGGCCACTGCGGCCGCGCAGATGGAAAACGCGCGGATCGAGGCGAACAAGCAGGTCCGCTATCTGGCCCTGTCCATCGCGCCCGTCCCCCCGGACGAGGCGACCTATCCCAAGGCTTTCCAGAACACGATCGTGGCCTTTTTGATCTTTGCCGGCATCTATCTGATGCTGTCCCTGACCGCCTCGATCCTTCGCGAACAGGTATCCTCATGAACCATGTGCAAATCGGCGATCTTCGTTTCGGCAATGACCTGCCCCTGGCGGTCATCGCCGGTCCCTGCCAGCTTCAGACGCTGGACCATGCGCTGATGATCGCCCAGACCATGGCCGATGCCTGCGCCTCGGCCGGGGCGGGCTATGTGTTCAAGGCCAGCTACGACAAGGCCAACCGCACCTCGCTTTCAGGGCGGCGCGGTGTCGGGATGGAGGAAGGGCTTCGGATGCTGGAAGAGGTGCGGGCGCGGATCGGCTGCCCCGTGCTGACCGATATCCACGACATTGCGCAAGCCAGAGCCGCGGGCGCGGTGGTCGATATCATCCAGATCCCCGCCTTTCTCTGCCGCCAGACCGATCTTCTGCTGGCGGCGGGCGAGACGGGGGCCGTGGTCAATATCAAGAAGGGCCAGTTCCTCGCCCCCTGGGACATGCCCAATGTGGCCGATAAGGTCGCCTCGACCGGAAACCGGCGAATCATGCTGACCGAGCGTGGGGCAAGCTTCGGCTACAACACCTTGGTGGCGGATATGCGCAGCCTGCCGATCATGGCCCGCACCGGCTGGCCGGTGATCATGGACGCAACGCATTCGGTCCAGCAGCCGGGCGGCCAGGGCGGCTCCTCGGGCGGGCAGCGCGAATTCGCCCCCGTCATGGCCCGCGCGGCCGTTGCACTGGGCGTCGCCGGCGTCTTCATCGAGACGCATGAGGATCCCGACAGCGCGCCCTCGGACGGGCCGAACATGGTCCGGCTTGAACGGATGCCGGCGCTGATCGCCTCGTTGATGCGCTTCGACCCGCTGGCCAAGTCAGATCCGGTGATGGGCTGATCCGGCCTATCCGGCGGCGATGGATTTCGCCGCCGCATGGGCCGAAGCCCAGGCCCATTGGAAGTTGTAACCGCCCAGCCAGCCGGTCACGTCCACAACCTCGCCGATGAAGAACAGCCCCGGCATCCGCCGCGCCTGCATGTCGCGGGCGTTCAGGTCGCGGGTATCGACGCCGCCGATGGTGACCTCGGCGGTGCGCCACCCTTCCGAGCCGACTGGCCGCAAAAGCCAGCCGTTCACCCGCGCACCCAATGCGTCAAGCCGCGCATTCGGCTGATCGGCCAGTCGCGCCACCGCCTCCAGCCCCAGTTCCTGAACGATGGCATCGGCAAGCCTGGTGGGCAACAGCCGCCCCAGCGCAGTCGCGACCGAGATCCTTCCTGCCTTCCCGCGCATCGCCTTCAACTCGGTCGCCACGGCAAGATCGGGCCGCAGATCGACGGCGATCTCCTCTCCCGGTCGCCAGAAGTTCGAGATTTGCAGGATCGAGGGGCCGGACAACCCACGATGGGTGAAAAGCAGCCCGTCCTGGAAATGCACGCTTCTGCCATGGCTGACCCGCGCCTCGACCGACAGCCCCGCAAGCGGCTGGCACAGCTCCAGATCCTGCTGCGCGAAAGTCAGCGGCACCAATCCCGCGCGCGCTTCGACCAAGCGAAGCCCCAGACGCTGGGCCAGATCGTAGCCGAAGCCCGTCGCCCCCATCTTGGGGATCGATCGCCCGCCTGTCGCCACCACCAGATGCCGCGCGTTGAACACACCGCCCGCGGTTTGCACGGCATAGCCCAAACCCGTCCGCTCGACCCCTTCGATGGCCGTTTCAAGCAAAAGCTGCGCGCCTCGCATCCGGCGCAGCAGCAGATCGACGACCTGCCTGGCACTGCCATCGCAGAAAAGCTGTCCCAGCGCCTTCTCGTGCCAGGCGATCCCCGCACGGTCGATCAGCGCAACGAAATCCTCGGGCCTGTATCCCGCCAGCGCCGAGGCGCAAAAGCGCGGATTCCCGGACAGGAACCGCTCACGGCTGGTCGCCAGATTGGTGAAATTACAACGCCCTCCGCCCGAAATGCGGATCTTTTCGCCCGGCGCCCTGGCATGGTCGATAACCAGCACGCGATGCCCTGGCTCCGCCTCGACAAGTGAGCCAGCGCAGAAAAGCCCCGCCGCTCCGGCCCCCAGAATGATCGTATCGAAATGCTCCATGCGGGCCGCATAACTGCCCACGGGACTGCCCACAAGAAATTTCCAATTCGCTCTTGCACCCCCCCCACAGCTTGGATAGATACCCGCTCACAGAGTTGGGGCGTGGCCAAGTGGTAAGGCAACGGTTTTTGGTACCGTGTACCGTAGGTTCGAATCCTACCGCCCCAGCCAAGATTTCTTGAGTATTGACAGAGCGATAGATTCCAGTCACTGATCAGTGTTTCTTCCAGCACGATCATCAGCCTAGCAGATCGCAAGGCCGCTGATATCGGCCCTGTGCTGTGAGGGGCAATGCCTCAAGTGCCCCAGGGGTTGGTCCGGGATCGTTCGGCTCCCGACCCATTGATTTTGGGCGTTTGACGTGTTTCAGGCTTCGCAAGGAGACCTGATCCATGAGCAAGCTCTACTGGCTGAGCGATGAGCAAATGGAGCGCCTCAAGCCGTTCTTTCCCAAGAGCCATGGCAAACCCCGCGTCGATGATCGCCACGTTCTGAGTGGCATAATCTTCATCAATCACAATGGGTTGCTGTGGTGCGACGCGCCGAAGGAATATAGCCCTGCCAAGACCCTCTACAACCGTTGGAAGCGCTGGAGTGACAACGGGGTCTTCGCTCGGATCATGGTCGGTCTGGCCGCCCAGAGCGCCGAGCACAAGACGATCATGATCGATGCGACCTATCCCAAGGCGCACGCACGGCGTCGAGCTTGTGCGTGAAAAAGGGGGCGCGTACGCCAGATCGGGCGGACAAAAGGCGGCATGAACGCCAAACT
>NZ_JASGGO010000041.1:0-25767 GCF_047605025.1 Paracoccus sp. (in: a-proteobacteria)
CTCCGCCTCGCCGATCTGGTGCAGGAAGCTGCGCCCCGCCTTGCCGGGCTGGAGACCCGCGACACCGGCAAGATCATCCGCGAGACCTCGGCCCAGATCGCCTATGTCGCGGAGTATTACCGCTACTACGCAGGGCTGGCCGACAAGATCGAGGGCGCGCATCTGCCCATCGACAAGCCCGACATGGAGGTCTGGCTGCGGCGCGAGCCCGTCGGCGTCGTCGCCGCCATCGTGCCCTGGAACAGCCAGTTGTTCCTGTCGGCGGTCAAGCTGGGGCCAGCGCTTGCGGCCGGCTGCACCGTGGTGCTGAAGGCCAGCGAGGACGGGCCCGCGCCGCTGCTGGAATTCGCGCGGCTGGTCCAGCGGGCCGGCTTCCCGCCCGGCGTCGTCAACGTCCTGACCGGCGGACCCGAGGCCGGCAAGGCGCTGACCACCCATCCGCTGGTCGCCCATATCGCCTTTACCGGCGGGCCGGAAACCGCGCGCCATATCGTGCGCGCCTCGGCCGAGAACCTGTCCAGGACCTCGCTGGAACTGGGCGGGAAATCGCCCTTCATCGTTTTCGATGATGCCAATCTGGACAGCGCCGCCAATGCGCAGGTCGCGGGCATCTTTGCCGCCACCGGCCAAAGCTGCGTCGCGGGCTCGCGCCTGCTGGTGCAGAACGGCATCAAGGACGAGATGCTGGCGCGGCTGAAGGCCAAGGCCCAGGCCGTGCGCATCGGCACCCCCCGCAGCATGGAAACCGAGGTCGGGCCGCTCTGCACCCAGCGCCAGCGCGCCCGGATCGAGGACATCGTCGCCGCCTCGGTCGCCGCCGGGGCCGGGCTGGTCACCGGCGGCCGGACGCCGCGGGGCGAGGGCTTCTATTACCCGCCGACGATCCTTGATTGCAGCGCCGCGCCCGACGCGCCCTGCGTGACGCAGGAACTGTTCGGCCCGGTGCTTTCGGTGATCGGCTTCGATACCGAGGAAGACGCGCTGCGCATCGCCAACGGCACGCCCTATGGCCTGGCCTCGGGCGTCTTTACCCGCGACCTGACGCGGGCGCACCGGATGATCCGGGGCCTCCGCGCCGGCATCGTCTGGGTCAACACCTATCGCGCCGTCTCGCCCATCGCCCCATTCGGCGGGCTTGGCCTGTCCGGGCATGGGCGCGAGGGCGGGCTGGCGGCGGCGCTGGACTATACCACCGTCAAGACGGTCTGGCTGCGGACCTCGGACGATCCAATCCCCGACCCTTTCGTGATGCGCTGAACGAACCCGGACAAACCGGGCAACAATAGCAACCAACCAACAGTGGAGACTGACAATGCAAATGAAAACGGTTCTAACGGTCGCATTCGTCGCCACGGCGGCCAGTGCAGCCAATGCCCAGCAGATGGTCTTTACCTCATGGGGCGGGACCACGCAGGATGCGCAGACCGAGCTCTGGGCCGCGCCCTTTACCGAAAAATCCGGCACCTCGGTGCTGCAAGACGGCCCGACCGACTATGGCAAGATCAAGGCCATGGTCGAGGCCGGCGCGGTCGCCTGGGATGTCGTCGACGCCGAGTTCGACTGGGCGCTTCAGGCCGGAAAGGCCGGGCTGCTTGAACCCCTGGACTTCACCGTCATCGACAAGGCCAAGCTGGATCCGCGCTTCGTGTCGGATTACGCGGTGGGGTCGTTCTATTATTCCTTCGTGATCGGCTTCAATCCGGCGAACTTCCCGGGCGTCGCCCAGCCCGCGACCATGGCCGACCTGTTCGATACCGAAAAATTCCCCGGCAAGCGCACCTTCTACAAATGGTCCGCCCCCGGCGTGATCGAGGCAGCGCTGCTGGCCGACGGCGTGCCGGCCGACCAGCTTTACCCGCTTGACCTGGACCGCGCCTTTGCCAGGCTGGATACGATCAAGTCCAGCATCATCTGGTGGGAAGGCGGCGCGCAAAGCCAGCAACTGCTGGCCGCAGGCGAGGCGCCGATAGGTCTGTTCTGGAACGGCCGCCTGTCGGCGCTTCAGACAGACGGGATGCCGGTCGGTATCAGTTGGCAAGACAACATCACCGCAGCCGACGCCCTGGTCGTGCCCAAGGGCACCAAGAACAAGGACGCCGCGATGGCCTTCATCGCCGAGGCCACCAGCGCCAAGGCGCAGGCGGATTTCGCAACCAAGACCGGCTACGCCCCGATCAACATCGACTCGCCTTCGCTGATGGAGCCCGATCTGCGCGCCACCCTGCCAGACGCGCAGACCGCCAACCAGATCAACGCCGACATGGCCTATTGGGCCGAGCATCGCGACGAGATCGGCAACCGCTGGTATGCTTGGCAAGCCAAGTGATCGGCCATCCGGTTGCGGCACGCGCCTGCGGGCCGCGACCATCTGCTTTTCTCCTCCGAGGTGACAGATGCTGTCCTTCCTGACGCCTGCCCGACGCGGGTCGGGGTTTGGCATGGCCATACCCGCCCTGCTGCTGCTTCTGGCCTTTTTCGTGATCCCGGTCGCGGGACTCTTGAGTCGATCGGTCACCGAACCGGCGCCCGGCCTGCATAATTATGAGACCCTGCTGGGCTCGGCGACCTATCTGCGGATTTTCTTCAACACCTTCTTGATCTCGGGGCTGGTCACATTGATCACCACGTTGATCGCCTTTCCCGTCGCATGGGCCTTGGCGATCATGTCGCCACACATTGCCAGGCTGGTGTTCTCGATCATCCTGCTGTCTATGTGGACCAACCTGCTGGCCAGGACCTATGCCTGGATGGTGCTGCTGCAACAGACCGGACTGGTCAACCGGATGCTGATGGCCACCGGCCTGATCGACCAGCCGTTGCAACTGACCAACAACCTGGTCGGCGTCACCATCGGCATGGTCTATATCATGCTGCCCTTCATGATCCTGCCGCTTTACGGCGTGATCAAGAAGATCGACCCCGCGATCCTGCAAGCCGCCGCGCTTTGCGGCGCGACCAGGGGGCAGGCGCTGCGCCGGGTGCTGCTGCCGCTGGCCACGCCCGGCATCGCCTCGGGGGCGCTGATGGTCTTCGTCATGTCGCTGGGCTATTTCGTCACACCGTCGCTGCTGGGCGGAACAGCGAACATGATGCTGGCCGAACTGATCGTGCAGCAGGTGCAAAGCCTGGTGAACTGGGGCATGGGAGGCGCCGCCGCCTTTGTCCTGCTGGTCGTCACCCTGGCGCTTTACGCCCTGCAACTGCGCCTGTTCGAAGGAAGGGCCCGCTGATGCTGATGAATTTCGACAAGCTGGGCGCCTGGCGCTGGATCCTGTCCGGCATATGCGCGCTGATGGCGCTGTTCCTGCTGCTTCCGATCCTGTTCATCGTCGCGCTGTCCTTCGGCAGTTCGCGCTGGCTGATCTTTCCGCCGCCGGGCTGGACGCTGAAATGGTATGGAGAGCTTTTCGCCGATCCGCGCTGGCTGCAAGCGGCCTTCACTTCGGCCAAGATCGCCGCCATCGTCATGGTGCTGTCCGTCGCCATCGGTCTTTTGGCTTCGCTGGCGCTGGTGCGGGGGCAGTTCCGGGGCCAGGCGGTGCTGCGGGGCTTTTTCCTGACGCCCATGGTCCTGCCGGTGGTCATCATCGCCGTGGCGCTTTACGCCGCATTCCTGCGGCTGGGGCTGAACGGCACGCTGCCGGGCTTCGTTATCGCGCATCTGATCGTGGCCCTGCCATTCTCGATCATCACCATCTCGGGGGCGCTGGAAACCTTCGATCCCTCGGTCGAGGACGCGGCGATCCTTTGCGGCGCCAGCCCGTGGGAGGCGCGCTTTCGCGTCACCCTGCCCGCCATCAGCCACGGGATGTTCTCGGCTGCGATCTTCTCGTTCCTGATCTCGTGGGACGAGGTGGTGCTGGCGATCTTCATGGCCTCGCCGACGCTGCAAACCCTGCCGGTCAAGGTCTGGACCACGCTGCGCCAGGACCTGACGCCGGTGATCGCCGCCGCCTCGACCCTTCTTGTCCTGCTGACCGTGGTCCTGATGATCGCGGCTGCCCTGATCCGCAAAGGCAAATCCCGATGACCAGTCCATATCTGCACATCAACGGCATTCGCAAGATCTTCGGAGATGTCGTGGCCACCGACCATGTTGAGCTGGAAATCGCGGAGGGCGAGTTTATGACCTTCCTCGGCCCCTCAGGCTCGGGGAAGTCGACGACGCTTTATATCCTGGCCGGCTTCCAGGATCCCACCGCCGGCGACATCAAGCTGCGCGGCCAGTCGATCCTGCAAACACCCTCGCACAAGCGCAACATCGGCATGGTGTTCCAGCGTTATACGCTGTTCCCGCACCTTTCGGTGGGCGAAAACGTGGCCTTTCCTTTGCGCGTGCGCCGCGCGCCTCAGGCCGAGGTCGCCGCCAAGGTCAAGCGCGCCCTGTCACTGGTCCGCCTGGACGGGTTCGAGGATCGGATGCCCGCCAACATGTCCGGCGGCCAGCAGCAGCGCGTCGCCCTGGCCCGCGCGCTGATCTATGACCCGCCGGTCCTGCTGATGGACGAACCCCTGTCCGCGCTTGACAAGAAGCTGCGCGAGGAAATCCAGCACGAGATCCGCCGCATCCACCAGCAGACCGGCGTGACCATCCTTTACGTCACCCACGACCAGGAAGAGGCGCTGCGACTTTCGGATCGCATCGCCGTCTTCAACCGCGGCCGGATCGAGCAGGTCGGCACCGGCCCCCAGCTTTATGCCAGCCCCGCCACGCATTTCGTGGCCGATTTCATCGGCGACAGCGCCTTCCTGACCGGAGAACTGGCCGATGTGAGAAACGGCCGCGCCACCCTGCGTTTCACCGACGGCACCGTTCTGGCCGACGTGCCCATGCACGGTGCCGGGGCGGCGGGCGACCGGGCCGAACTGATGCTGCGCCCGGAACGGATCGACCTTGCCGGCGCGGCCGGCCCACAAGGCGCGACATTGCCTGTCACGGTCGAGGATGTGACCTTCCTGGGCAACAACAGCGCCATCACCGCCCGCACCGGCTGGGGGGATCCGCTGTATGTCCGGCTGAACTTCGGCCATCCGATGATAGGCGGCATCTCGCGCGGGGATCAGTTGCATGTGCGCTGGCAGCCGCAGGACGCCCATGTGTTTCCCAAGGCATGACCCCATCATCGGCACCCCCCGCGCCGCCTGGCAATAGCTGATCCAGCAGAGGCCGAGCATCTGCAAGGCGCCTCTCGATCCGCTCAAAGCTGGCAGGATCGACGCAGTGCTCGCCCTCGGGTTCCAGCCGCTTTCCTGTCTCGCACGCGGTATGGCGACCCCGATTGCCGGAAGCATCGTCAGGGATCGCTTTGGGGGCGGATCGGCCGACGGTCTGCCCTATCACCCGAATTGGCCGCTCGACCTGGTGCCAGGAAACATCCCCGGCGCGGTCGGGTGACAATGCGCGGGACTTCTGCGGCGCGTAATCATCGCTGCTTTTACCCGGCGACGGCCTTCGCCGGGTAAAAGCTGGAACCATCCCTAAGATCTCGATGCGGCGTCGTCATCGACGCAATCCGGGGTCAGGATCGACTTCTGGAGCAATTCTTGCGCGAATCGCCATGAAAATCGGCAGTTCGCGCAAACCGCTGCGACTTTCCCCAGTTTTTTCACGCGACGTTTGACGCATGCGGAATCGACTGCTACCAACATCATCATCACTAATGATCATTATAAATAATCCAACAGAAACAGGATGCTGATTCGTGAAAGCGCGGCTCCAGGGTGAGGTGAGGACGATGAAAACGAAATGGCGTGGCGGAACCTCGGTGCTGGCGGTGGCCGCCTTCTGCTTCAGTGCCGCGATGGCGCAGGAACCCGTCCGGGGCGGTGCGCTGACCTTGGCAATTTTCGCCGAGCCGACCAGTCTGATGCCGCTCAGCAGCGACATCAACGTCCAGATCATTTCGGCCCAGCTTTATCCCGCGCTGCTGAAATTCGATTCCAGGATCGAGCCGAAGCCCTATCTGGCGCGGGAATGGCGGGTGCTGGATGGCGGCGCGACCTATGAGTTCGACCTGGTGCAGGGGGCGAAATGGTCCGACGGCACGCCGATCACCTCGGCGGATGTGAAATTCTCGTTCGAGGAGATGATCCTGAAATACCATTCGGCCGGCAAAGCGAATTTCGGGGTGATCGACAGCATCGACGCCTCGGACCCGGCGCGAGTGGTGTTCCGGTTGAAGCGGCCCTACGCGCCCTTCCTGCAACTGGTCAATTCCTTCTATGCACCGATCCTGCCCCGCCAAGTCTATGAGGGCACCGACCCCCTGAAGAATCAGAACAGCCAGACGGCGGCGGTCACCGGCGGTCCGTTCCGCATCAAGGAATGGGTCAAGGGCGATCACCTGACGCTGGAACGCAATCCCGACGCCTTCGACAGCCCCTGGCTGGACGCGGTGAACATCCGCTTCATCCCGGACGCCTCGGCGCGGATGCTGGCGCTGAAGACGGGCGCGGTGGATTATCTGCCGCCCTCGGCCATGCCCTATGGCTCGCTGGCCATGCTGGAGGGGGATTCCAATATCTCGCTGCGCCAGATCGGGGACGAGGCGGCGGGCAAGGTGCTGACCATCGGCTTCAACCTGCGCCGCGCGCCCTTCGACGATGTGCGGGTGCGCCGGGCGATCAGCCATGCGGTGAACAGCCAGTTCATCGCGGATGCGGTCAGCTTCAAGCACGAGACCCCGGCGGTCGGGCCGCTGAACGCGGGCAGTTGGGGCTGGGATACCAGTCTCAAGGGCTATGCCCATGATCCCGAACTGGCCGGGAAGATGCTGGACGAGGCCGGCTATCCGGTCAAGGAGGACGGCTTCCGCTTTGCCATGCAGATCAATACCCGCACCAGCGTGGCGGTGTTCCACAAGGCCAACGAGATCCTGGTACAGAACCTACGCGCCGTGGGCATCGACGCGAAACTGCGGCCGCTGGAATCGGCGCCCTATACCGCCTCGACCTATATCGACGCCGATTTCGACCTGTCCAGCGTGGCCTGGATCTCGGCATTCGACCCGAACAACCTGCGCCCGCTCTATTCCTGCGACAGCATCCGTCCTGCGCCCTATTCGAACTTCATGGGCTATTGCAACAACGAGGTGGATGCCCTTCTGGAAAAGGGCGCGGCCGAATCCGACACCGCCAAGCGCAAGGCGATCTATGTCGAGATGCAGCAGAAGATCATCGACGACGCTCCGGCGATCTGGCCGATGAACTGGTCCGACTGGTCGGCGGCGCGGGTGCATGTGCAGGGCCTGCCCGCCGGACCCTGGGACGGACGCGATCCGATGGACGATCTCTGGGTCGAGGCGAAGTGATGTCGGGGGTGCTTGGTATCCTGGGCAGGCGGCTGTTGCAGGCCGTGCCGCTGATCCTTGCCACCATCGCGGTCAATTTCGCGATCATCCATCTGGCGCCCGGCGATCCAATAACGATGATGGTGGGCGAGGGAGCGGTCTCGGCCGACCAGATTGGGGCGCTGCGCCAGACCCTGGGCCTGGACCGGCCGCTGCATGTGCAGTTCCTGGCCTATCTGGGCGATGTGCTGCAAGGCGATCTGGGCACCTCCTATGTCTATCAGCAGCCCGTGGCCGAGGTCATCGCCTTGCGCGTGCCGGCGACGCTGCTGCTGATGGGCTCGACCTATGTGCTTTCCACCATCCTGGGGCTGGCGTTTGGCACCGTCGCGGCGCTGCGACCGGCCTCGATCCAGGACCGGGCGCTGATGACGGTGGCGACACTGGGCTATTCGGTGCCGACCTTCTGGCTGGGCTTCCTGGCGCTGTCGGTCTTTGCCGTCAAGCTTGGCTGGCTGCCGATCTCGGGCATGGTGGACGTGGGCGTGGGCGACGGCTGGGCGTGGTGGAAAAGCGTAGCGCGCCATCTTGTGCTGCCGGTGGCAGTGCTATCGCTGTTCTATACCGGCCTGATCGCCCGGCTGATGCGGACCTCGATGCTGACGGCGCTGCGGGCGGATTTCATCGTCACCGCCCGCGCCATGGGCCTGTCGCCATGGCGCGTGGTGCTGCGCCATGCCGTGCCCAACGCGATCACGCCCATCGTGACCGTCCTTGGCCTTCAGGTCGGGCTGATGCTCTCGGGCGCGGTGCTGACCGAGTCGGTCTTCGGCTGGCCGGGGCTGGGCGTGCTGACGGTGCAGGCGGTGGCGCAGCGCGACTATCCGCTGCTGCTGGGCATGTTTCTGCTGACATCGGTGATGGTGATCGTCGCCAATGTTCTGACCGATCTGGTCTATGTCGCCATCAACCCAAGGCTTCGCACCCATGGCTAGTCTGCACGATGCCCCCAGCGCCGCTGAAGAGGAGGATCTTCGCACCGTTCCGCATTGGCTTGAGGTCTGGCGCCATTTCCGCCAAAGCAAGGTCGCCCTTGCCGCGCTTCTGGTGCTGTGCCTGCTGGCGGCGGCGGCGGCTCTGGCGCCCTGGATCGCGCCCTATCGCCCCACCGCCGTCGAGGCGATGAACGTGCTGATGCCGCCGGGGGGCGCGCATCCCTGGGGCACCGACGACCTGGGCCGCGACATCTTCAGCGGCACGCTCTACGGCCTGCGCATATCTATGACGGTCGGCCTGCTGGCGGGTGCGGTCGCGGCGGTGATCGGCACGGCCATAGGCGCCTTGGCCGGGTTCCTGGGCGGCTGGATCGACGCGCTTCTGATGCGGATCACCGACTTCGTCCTGACCATCCCGGTGCTGTTCCTGGCCTTGGTTTTGATCCCGGTCTTCGGCTCGTCCCGGCTGGTCGTGGTGCTGGTCATCGGGGGCCTGGCCTGGCCACCGATCGCCCGGCTGGTGCGCGCCGAGTTCTTCAAGCTGCGCAACGAGGCTTTCGTCGAGGCGGCGCGCGGTTACGGCGCGCCCCGGTCCCGGCTGATCTTTGGCGAGATACTGCCCAATACCTTCGACCTGGTACTGGTGGCCACGGCGCTTCAGGTGCCCGCCGCCATCCTGATCGAGGCGGGGCTGAGCTTCCTGGGCGTCAGCGATCCCGATCCGCGCAGCCTGGGCCTGATGCTGAAGGATGCCTATGGCCTGCTGGGCCTGGCCTGGTGGTGCGGGGTGTTTCCCGGACTGGTGCTGTCGGCGCTGGCGATCAGCCTGAACCTTGTTGCGGATGCCTTCAACGATGCGGTGCGCGGCCATGAATGAACTGTCCTCTCCTCTTTCGCTGCTGAACGTGCGCGGCGTTTCGACCCAGTTGCGCACCCGCAAGGGCGTGGTCCATGCGCTGGAGAATGTCGGCTTCACCGTCCGCAAAGGCGAGGCCATCGCCATCGTGGGCGAATCCGGCTGCGGCAAGTCGATGACGGCGCGCAGTATCATGCGCGTCCTTCCCCAGCCGCTGGACCGGGTGATCAGCGGCCGGATCGAGCTTGGCGGCCAGGATCTTCTGGCCCTGCGCGAGCGCGAGATGCGCCATGTCAGGGGCACGCGGATCGCCATGATCTTTCAGGATCCGATGAGCTATCTCGACCCGCTGATCCGGGTGGGCGAGCAAATCGCCGAGGTGCTGCGCGCCCACAAGCCCTTGCGCGGCACCGCGCTGGACCAGGCGGTCGGCGAGGCGCTGGCAGCCGCGCGTATTCCCGATACCGACCGGGTGAGGCGGGCCTATCCGCATCAGCTTTCGGGCGGGTTGCGGCAAAGGGCGCTGATCGCCATGGCGCTTGCCTGCGAACCCGAGGTGCTGATCGCCGACGAGCCGACCACGGCGCTGGACGTGACCACGCAGAAGCAGATCCTGCATCTGCTGCGCCAATTGGTGACCGAGCGGCAGATGGGGCTGGTGCTGATCACCCATGACCTGGGCGTCGTCGCCAATGTCTGCGACAGGGTCTATGTGATGTATGCCGGGCAGATGGTGGAACATGCCGATGTGCATGATTTCTTCGAGCAGCCGCATCATCCCTATGCCCAGGGTCTCTTCGCCTCGCTGAAAAGCCTTGGCGAAGGCGCGGGGCGGCTGGCCTCGATCCCCGGCGTCGTGCCGAACCTGGTGGACCCGCCGAAGGGCTGCCGGTTCCGTGCCCGCTGTCCCCAGGCGATGGCGGTCTGCGCCAGCCGCGATCCCACGCCGGGCCTGAACCACGACCGCCCGCGCGATGCCGCCTGCTGGCTCTTGCAACGGACGGAGAACGCCCATGTCTGACCTGATCCTGAGCGTGCGCGGATTGAACAAGAGCTTCGGCGGCAAGCGTGGCCTGTTGGCGCGGCCTGGGGCGGTGAAACATGCCGTCCAGGACGTATCCTTCGACCTGCGGCGGGGCGAATCCCTGGGCATCGTCGGCGAATCCGGTTCGGGCAAAAGCACCGTCGCCCGGTTGATCACGCGGCTGACGGAATCCGACGGCGGCACCATCCTGCTGGAGGGCCGGGACTTCCTGGCCCTGCGCGACGAGGAACTGCGCCGGGGCCGCCAGGCGATCCAGATGGTGTTCCAAGATCCCTATGCCTCGTTGAATCCGCGCAAGACCATCGGCGCCTCGATCGCGGGACCGCTGCGCGAACGGGCCGAACCAATGCCCGCCGCCGCGATCGAGGAACGGGTGCGCGCCCTGCTAGGCGATGTGGGGTTGAACCCGCCCGCGCGCTATTCCGGGCGCTTTCCCAAGGATCTCAGCGGCGGCCAGCGCCAGCGCGTGGGGATCGCGCGCGCCATCGCGGCCGGTCCGCGCATCATCGTGGCGGACGAGCCGGTCTCGGCGCTGGATGTCTCGGTGCGGGCGCAGGTGCTGAACCTGTTCAACGACCTGCGGCGCGACAAGGGACTAAGCTATGTGTTCATCTCGCACGATCTCGACGTGATCCGCAGCACTTGCGACCAGGTGGCGGTGATGCAGTCGGGCCGCATCGTCGAGACCGGCCCGGTGACCCGGATCCTCGACGCGCCGCAACATTCCTATACCCGGCAACTGGTAGCCTCATCGCTGCGGCCGGACCCTTCGCTTTATCAGAAACGCAAGATCCAGGGCGCGGCCGCCGGCCCGGCCCTGTGAACAGGAGCAGTCGATGAACTTTCAGGATCAGCCCGTTCCCGGACCGCAGCGCGACTTCATTGGCTATGGCCGCCGCAAGCCCCGCGTGATCTGGCCCAATGGCGCGAAGGTCGCGGTGAATTTCTGCATCGCCTATGAAGAAGGCGCCGAACGCTCGATGCCCTCGGGCGACGGCCGCGGCGAAAGTCTGGGCGGCACCTATCCCATCGGCGAGGGGCATCGCGACCTGGCGGTGGAATCCCTGTTCGAATACGGCAGCCGCGCCGGGATCTGGCGGCTGGCCGAGCTGCTGGACGCCCACGACATTCCCGTCACGCTTTTTGCCGCCGCCGTGGCTCTGGAACGCAATCCCGAGGTCTGTGCCTGGGTGCGCGAGTGCGGTCACGACATCTGCTGCCACGGCTGGCGCTGGAGCGAACCCTGGCTGCTGAACCCCGAGGAAGAGCGGCGGCGCATCGCGCTGGCGGTGCAATCGGTGACCCGCACCACCGGGCGGCGTCCCGTCGGCTGGCGGTCGCGCACCGGCGCCAGCATCCGCACCCGCGATCTGCTGATCGAGGAAGGGGGGTTCCTTTACGATTCCGATTCCTACAACGACGATCTGCCGTATTTCCCCGGCCGGCCGGGTGGCCACCTGGTGGTGCCCTATACCCTGACCTATACCGAAGGGCGGCTGGTTCAGCCTATGGGCTATACCAGCCCGATGGATTTCTGGCAGACCTGCCGTCTGGGGCTAGACGAACTGCGCCGCGAGGGCGCGTCAGGCGCCCCCAAGATGATGTCCATCGGCCTGCATCCGCGCCATACCGGGCAGGCCGGGCGCATGGCGGGTCTGCGCGGCTTCCTCGAATACGCGCTTGCGCAGGGCGATGTCTGGTTCGCGCGGCGCGAGGACATTGCCCGCCACTGGCTGGCCAATCACATGACTTTCGAGAGGAGCGCCTGATGTGCCAAGATCCTGGTTCCCGCCGGGAATATCCCGCGATCATAGGCGGCCAGCCGGTGATGACTGCCGCGCGGATCGAGGTGATCGACCCCGCCGAGGGCACCGTCTTTGCCCATGCCGCCCGTTGCGGCGCGGATGAGGTCGATCAGGCGGTCGCCGCCGCCCGCCAAGCCTATGAAGGCGGCTGGCGCCTGACGACCGCCGCCGAAAGAGCCCGGCTGCTGCTGCGCTTCTCGCAGGTGATCACCACCCATGCGGCGGATCTCGCGGCGCTGGAAAGCCGCGATACCGGCAAGCCGCTGCGTCAGGCCAAGGTGGATGTGGCCTTCGCCGCGCGTTATTTCGAATATTACGCCCATATGGTCGAGGCGGTGTTCGGCGCGGTGATCCCGGCGGGCACCGACAGGCTGACCTTCACCCTGCGCGAGGCCCATGGCGTCACCGGCCACGTCATCCCGTGGAACTATCCCCTGGGCATCGCCTGCCGCACGCTGGCGCCGGCCCTGGCGGCAGGCAATTGCTGCGTTCTGAAACCGGCCGAGCAGGCGCCGCTCAGTTCGGTCCGGCTGGCTGAACTGGTGCTTGAGGCCGGCTTTCCGGCGGGCGTCCTGAACGTGGTTCCGGGTCTTGGCGCCGAAGCGGGGGCGGCGCTGTCGGGCCATCCGGGCATCGACCATATCTCGTTCACCGGCTCGGTGCCGGTCGGGCGGATGATCGCGACGGCGGCGGCGCAGAACCTGATCCCGGCGGCGCTGGAACTGGGCGGCAAGTCGCCCAATATCGTGCTGGCCGACGCCAATCTGGACATTGCCGTCCCGGTTGTCGCCCAGGCGATCCTGCAAAATGCCGGGCAGACCTGCTCGGCCGGGGCGCGGCTGCTGGTCCACCGCGATGTGCATGACGAGGTGGTGCGCCGCCTGGCCGGCATCTTCCAGCGCACCAGTATCGGGCCCGGCCATGCCGATCCCGACCTGGGGCCGGTGATCTCGGCCCTGCAACATTCCCGCATCGGCGAGATGGTCGAGACCGGGCGCGCCGAGGCCGAACTGGTCACCGGCGGCGGCCGGCCGCCCGGCGCCGAATACGAGGCGGGCTATTACTTCCAGCCGACGCTTTTCGACCATGTTCCGCCCCAGGCCGCCATCGCGCAGCGCGAGATCTTCGGCCCGGTCCTGGCGGTGACCGCCTTCGCCGATCTGGACGAGGCGGTGTCCCTGGCCAACGGCACGGATTACGGGCTGGTCGCCGGCGTCTGGACCCGCAACATCGGGCGCGCGAACTGGCTGCTGCGCGAGCTGTATTGCGGGCAGGTGATGGTCAACACCTTCTCGAACGGGGTGGAGCTGCCGTTCGGCGGTCGCAAGAAATCCGGCTACGGCGTCGAAAAGGGCTATGACGCGCTTCTTGCCTTCACCCATGTGAAGGGTGCCGTGGTGATGATGGACAAGGATTGAGGCGATGAGCGCAATCACCGACCCCAAGCGCGAGCGCGCGGTGCGCGGCGGCCGGGTCGTCCTGCCCGATGGCGTCGTCGAGGCCGATCTGGTCTTTCGCGGCGGGCGCGTGCTGCGGCTTGAGGCGCCGGGCGCGACGCCGGGATCCGGCGACATCGACGCGCGCGGCCTGCATGTGATGGCGGGGATGATCGACCCGCATGTCCATATGCGCGATCCCGGCCAGACCTCGCTGGACGACTTCCAGACCTGCACCGCCGCCGCCGCGATCGGGGGAGTGACGACGGTGTTCGACATGCCCAACACCGTGCCCGCCGTCGCCTCGGACGAGATCCTGCGCGCCAAAGCGGAATATCTGCAACCCCGCGCACGGGTGGACTTCGCACTTTACGGCGGCGCGGGAGCCAGCAATGCGGCGCAAATCGTCGGGCTGGCCCGTGCCGGCGCCATCGCCTTCAAGTCCTTCATGAATGCCCCGGCCCCCGGCGCCCCCGAGGACAACTGGTCGCGTTGTCTGGCCGACGACCATGCATTCCTGACGGCGATGCGCCAGATCGCGGCGACCGGCCTCATGGGCATCCTCCACGCCGAGAGCGAGGCGATCTGCGCCGAGATGACCTGGGCCCTGCGCCAGGCGGGTCGGATCGACCCCATGGCACATGGCGAGGCCCGCCCACCCCATGCCGAGGAAGAGGCGGTCGGCCGCGCCATCCTGCTGGCCCGGACCGCCGGCGCGCGGATCGGCATCGCCCATGTCAGCACGGCGGGGGCGTTGGCCCGCATCCGCGAGGCGCGCGGCCGCGGCCAGCCCGTCGCCGCCGAGGTCTGCCCGCATCACCTGCTGCTGACCGAGGCGCGGATGGCCGAACTTGGCCCCTATGCCAAGATCAATCCGCCGCTGCGCCCGGAATCCGACCGCGCCGCGCTTTGGGCCGCCCTGGCAGAGGGGGTGGTGGATTACATCGGCAGCGACCACGCCCCCTATGCCGACGCGGCCAAGGCGGCGGGGCTGGCCGAGATCTGGCGCGCCCCTTCCGGAGTGCATGGGGTCGAAACCGTGCTGCCGCTGCTGCTGGATGCGGCGGCGGCGGGCCGCATCGGCCTGCCCGCCCTGACCCGGCTGGTATCGCGCAACGTGGCGCGGCTGTTCGGCCTGCACCCGCGCAAAGGCGAACTGATACCCGGCGCCGATGCGGATTTCCTGCTGGTGGATATGAATCGTCCAGGCCGCATCGACCGCCAGCGCCTGCATTCGCTGTCGCGCGACGCGGCACGGCTTTGGGACGGGCATCAGACGCGGGCCGCCATCGTAACGACCTGGCTGCGCGGCACCGAGATCGCGCGCGAGGGGCAGATCCTGGCCGCGCCAGGACAGGGCCGCTTCCTGCACGGGGGGGCTGCGGCATGAGGCGGGCGCAGGGGATCGCCATCGTTGGCGCGGGGGCCATCGGCCAGGCGTTGGCGGCGGATCTGGCGCGCGGCGGGCAAGCGCCGGCCTGCCTGGTCGAACGGCCCGGCGCGCATGCCCAGGCGCTGGCCGAGGCCGGGCGGATTCGCGTGACCGGACATCTCGGCAGCTTCGCCTGTCCTCTGCCGCCGCTGCATCTGGATGCGGCGGCGGCGGCCGAGCAGCGGGTGATCGTCGTCGCCACCACCGTTGATCGCCACGCCGAGGTCGCGCGCGCCATGGCGGCGGCGCTTGACGACGATCATGTCGTCCTGCTGGCGAACGGCTATGTCGGCGGCTCCGCGCGGTTCCTGGCCTCGCTGGAGGCGGCGGGGTGCCGGGCCACGCCCTCGGTCCTGGAACTGAATACGACACCCTATCTGGTCTGCTGTCCCGCCGCCGGCCATATCCATGTGGCCGCCCGCAAGACCTGGATGGAACTGTCGGCCGCCGATCCGGCGCTTGCCCGCGCCCATCATGCGCTGCTGGCCGGGATCGTTCCGGGGATCGAACCGGCCGAGAATGCCCTGGCCTCGGCCCTGAACAATCAAAACCCCGTCGCGCATGTGCCCAGCTATGTGCTGAACGCCGCCGAGGCGCGGCATTGCCGCCCGGTCGCGCCAGATGCGATGCGCGGCGGCGCCTTTTATCTGGAGGATTTCAGCGGCCCCGAGGTGTTGTCCCTGCGCGCGGCGGTCGATGCCGAGCGGATGGCGGCGATGGTGGCGATGGGGTTCGGGCACCTGGCCATTCCCCGCGCGGAATTCGGCATCCGCAGCTATGGCCCCGGCGCGCGCGAGGCTTTGCCGCCCCGGATCGGACGCAGCTTTGCCCCTCGCTTCCTCACCGAGGACGTGCCTTTCGGGCTGGTGCCCATAGAGAGGCTGGCGCAGCGGTCGGGGCTGAGGACTCCGGTGATTTCCGCCTTGATTACGTTGTGCTGCGTGCTTGAATCGCGGGATTGGAGACAAGAGCAAGAGGCCAACGATGGAAAATGATCGAAACGAGGCGCTGGAACTGATCTCGCTTTCCGTGCTGGCCGAGGCCGAGGGTCCGGTCGGCTCCATGCGCCTGTCCGAGGTGTTCCAGGAAAAGGGGCATTCCCTGTCGCAGGCGACGGCGGGACGTTTCCTGCGACAGCTCGACCTGCTGGGCTTGACGCGCGGCGGCGGCAAGCGCGGGCGCACCATCACACGCGACGGGCTCGATCGTCTGGCCGAACTGCACAGCCGAAGGGAGCTGAAGAAGAAAAGCGCGCTTTTGATGAACGCGGCCAACGTGACCGATCTTTCCGAACTGTGCGAATTGCTGCTGGTCCGGCGGGCGGTGGAATCCGAGGGCGCCCGCCTTGCCGCCCTGCGCGCAAGCAATGGCCAGTTGCAGGACATCCTGACCGAGGCCCGCGCCCATGTCGCCGATGTCGAGGCGGCGCGGGTGCCCCAGGCGGCAAGCTCGGTGCGCTTTCACCGCATGATCGCCGAGGCATCCTGCAACCCTATGCTGATCTCGATCGCGATGGTGCTGCTGGAACCAGCCAATCCCTCGCTGACGGGGGTGCTGGAGGAGGTCTCGGTGGGTTCCTCGATGGTAGCCAGCCATGCCAAGGAACATGTCCTACTGGCCGAGGCGCTGATCGCCCGCGATCCCGAGCGGGCGCATGATCTGATGTATCGCCATATCAGCAGCATGATCGCCCCGGTCGAGGCACAGCTTGGCGGCGGCGCGGCGGCGGGGGTGCCCTCGCCCTCGCTGATGGCGGCGGGGCTTTGCTAGGATGGCGCTGCCGCAACTGACCGTCTCCAGCGCGCGCCATCCCGCCTATGCGCCGCAATATGTGGCCCGCGCCCTGGGCCTGTTCCCGGCGGCGGGGGTCCAGGTGCGGCTGATCGACAGTCCGGCGGGGGATTCCGCCATCACCCGCTGCCTGCGGGACGGGACCGCCGACATGGTGCTGGGCAGCCTTCTGTTCGCGCTGCGCCTGGCCGAAGAGGGCGTCGTGCCGGTCGTCGTCGGCCAGAGCAACCAGCACACGCGCCACGTCCTGCTGTCGCGCACGCCCGTCACGGGGGCGGAATTCGACTGGGCCAGGCTGCGCGGCGCCGGGGTGCTGGTCCATCCGACCAATGTGCCGACCCCTTGGGCGGCCTTCCGGCAGGCGCTGACCAACAAGGGCCTGATGCTGGACGATATCCGCCCGATCATCGGCTTTTCCGCGCAGCAGGCGGTGCCGGAATTCCGGCGCGGTGTGGGCGACCTGATGCTGGCCGATCCCGAAGGATTGCCCCAGGGGCATGGCCTGCACGAACTCGCCCCCGTCGCCCCCGCCCTTGGCCCCGTTCCGTGGAGCGTCTATTGTGCCCCCGCCGAAGCCGCCGCCCGGCTCGCGCCGGCCCTCGGTTCGTTCCGGCAGGCCCTGGCCCACGCGGTGGCCTGGCTTTACGCCCATCCCTCCATCGAGGCGGCGGCGCTGCTGGGGCCCGAATTTCCCGCGATCCCGGCCCAGGCACTGGCAGCGCAGCTGGAACGTTCGGCCCGCGCGGGGATCTGGAAGGCCGATCCCGCAGCCGACGCGGCCCAGGTTGCCCGTTGGGCCGGAGCCTTGCGCCAGGGCGGCCTGATGCCGCCGGGCCGCGACTTGCTGGACTTCTACCCCGAACTGCGGAGGACCGCATGAAACTTCTGCGCCATGGCGAAAAGGGCCGCGAGGGTCCGGGCCTGCTGGATGCCCAAGGCATCATCCGCGACCTGTCGGCCCATCTGGACGACCTGGCCGGCGCGGGGCTTGCACCCGCCTCGCTGGCGCGCCTGGCCGGGCTGGACCCCTTGGCACTGCCCATCGTGCCGCCCGGAACCCGCCTTGGTCCCTGCGTCGGCGGCGTGGGCAAGTTCATCGCCATCAGCCTGAATTATCTCGACCATGCCGCGGAAGTGGACCAGCCCATTCCCCAGGAGCCGGTGATCCTGCTGAAGGCCACCAGTTCGATCAGCGGGCCGAACGACGATGTCGTCATCCCGCGCGGCTGCACCAAACCGGACTGGGAGGTGGAACTGGGCATCGTCATCGGCCAAGGAGGCGTCTATATCCCGCAGGAGACCGCGCTGGACCACGTCGCGGGTTATTGCGTCGTCAACGACGTTTCGGCCCGCGATTTCCAGCTTGAGCGCGGCGGCACCTGGGACAAGGGCAAGAGCTGCGACACCTTCGGCCCACTTGGCCCCTGGCTCGTTACCCGCGATGAGGCGGGCGACGTCTCGGACCGCGCCATCTGGCTCGAGGTGGACGGAAAGCGCTATCAAGACGGCAATACCCGAACGATGATCTTCGGCGTGGCGCGGATCGTGTCCTATGTTTCGGGCTTCATGAGCCTGCAACCGGGCGATGTCATCACGACCGGAACCCCGCCGGGCAACGGTCTTGCCCAGGATCCTCCGCTGTTCCTGCGGCCCGGCAATGTGATGCGCCTGAGCATCGACGGGCTGGGAGAGCAGCGACAAAGGGTCGTGGCCTGCCCCTGAGCCGATCTGCACGGTTCTGCTGATCGCCCCGTCCACCTACCATGAACATCGGGCAAAGCGGGCCGATCCCACGCGGTTGTCGGAACGGGCGCGCCGTCAACGATACTTGCGATTGGTCGAACGCCAAGTTCCTGAACCTGCCGATTATCGTAACATATTCTTTTAGCTTTGAAATCCGATCCTCGCCGATTCGCGGGCATTCAACGGGCGCAGGCCTGATCCTGATTGGGCCAAGGCAGCGATCAATCTTAAGCAGAGTTCGATCATTCGAAAACTGGTGCTGTTGATCCGGCTGCCTGTCCCGTTGGTCCTGGATTTCATCCATGAACGCCAGATGTCCGGAAGCAGGATCGGGCTAAGTGTCAACGCGGGCGGCAATGCCGCCGAGCGGTCGCTGAGGGCAGTTCTCCGAAAAGAAAACGGTACTCCCGCGCGAAGCGGCCGAAATGCCAGAAGCCCCAGTGGGTCGCGGCATCCGTTACGCTCTCGCCCGCCTTGATCGAGCGCCGCGCGCCATTCATTCGCACCGCGCGCAGATAAGTCGCGGGCTTCGCGCCGACGGCCTCCTGGAAGCAATATTGCAATGTGCGGCGGCTGACGTGAAGCGCTTGGCAGATTTCCTCGACGCTCGGCACCGCCTCGGCGGTATCGCGAGCGGCATAGTCGCGGGCCTCGCGCATCAGCCGCGCCCGGCGGGCGAGGGTGAGCGGTGGCGGACCGGCGCGCTCTTCCGTTTCGAGCAGGGCACGAATCAGGGCCGCGCGCAACTCGCGCTCCATGGTGGTCAGGCGACGCGGGACGCAATCGCGCTCGGCCAGCAGTTCGAGGCTCTCGCGCGCGAGCCTGGCGAACTCGGCCATCGCCTTTGGATCGGTGGGCAGAAGTCCGGGCCGGGCGAGGAGCGGCTCGACCCGCGCGAAATCCTCCTCGACCAGCGGCGCGACGAGATCGGCGCGGGGCAGGACGACACCGAGGATGTCGAGGCCGGACGGGGAGTGGAACTCGAATCCGTCGCTCCCGGAAAAGAGATGGAGCTTCGCGGAACCGCAGGCATCACCGCAAAAGGTCGCCACACCTTCGAGTGCCAGAGGAACGCCGATCGCGCAAAGGTCGTGGCCGAGCGCGCCGGTCTGGCGCAGCGCGGTGCTTGTCACCTCGCGGAAGAAATAGGTCGAGCCGAGCCGGGCCTCGGTCAACTCACCCGTGAAGCGGCCGGCGGAAAGCTGGTCATAGCTCTGGTTCCATCCGGTGAGCAGCGCGGATTGCTCGTCGATGTCGCTGGTGAGCAGCCGACGCGTCGGCATGATCCAGGATCCAGCGCCGCCCGGCGCCACATACGCCCATGTTTCCGGCGACGACTTCATGCACCTTACCTTCCGCTCCTCCCTTCTCCTCCAAGGCTGCGGCGCGGATTCCCGCCGGTCCAGACACTTTCGCACAAACGGGCGCCGGTTTGCCAAAACTGGCTATTTGGCAACCATGCAGCGTTGCTATTGAGGGCATATCATCCGGCGAGTCGCGCCGGGGTGCATCCTTTTCGATTGCAACGCAGGGCCCGGCGGCCTGTCGCCCCCAGCCCGCTCCGATTGAGGACTCATGGCACACGAACATATCGGCACTGTCGGGCATAACGAGCTCTCCAAGACCCTCACCACGCTCCAGCTCTGGGGCATCGCGGTCGGCCTCGTCATCTCGGGCGAGTATTTCGGCTGGAGTTATGGCTGGGGCAGCGCGGGGACACTCGGCTTCATCGTCACCACGGCCTTCGTCGCGGCGATGTACACGACCTTCATCTTCTCCTTCACCGAACTGACCACCTCTATCCCGCACGCGGGCGGACCCTTCGCCTATGCCCATGCCGGGCTCGGCGAAACTGGCGCTTATTTCGCCGGCATGTCGACGCTGATCGAATTCGTCTTCGCACCCCCGGCGATCGCGCTCGCCATCGGCGCCTATCTCAATATCCAGTTCCCTGGCCTTTCGCCGAAGACGGCGGCCGTCTCTGCCTATGTGGTTTTCATGGCGCTCAACATCGTCGGCGTTTCCATCGCCGCGACCTTCGAGCTGGTCGTAACGCTCTTCGCGATTTTCGAGCTTCTGGTCTTCATGGGCGTGGTGGCACCCGGCTTCTCCTCGGCGAATTTCACGGCCGGCGGCTGGGCCGGGTCCAACACCTTCTCTGGCGCAGCGATCTCGGGCATGTTCGCGGCGATTCCCTTTGCGATCTGGTTCTTCCTTGCTATCGAGGGCGTGGCCATGGCCGCCGAGGAAGCCAAGAATCCGAAGAAGTCGATACCGCGCGCCTATGTGGCCGGCGTCCTCACCCTCGTCACGCTCGCGCTCGGCGTGATGATCTTCGCGGGCGGGGCCGGCGACTGGACCAAGCTCGCCAATATCAACGACCCGCTGCCGCAGGCGATGCGCTTCATTGTCGGTGACAGCTCGGGCTGGCTGCACATGCTGGTCTGGCTCGGGCTCTTCGGCCTCGTCGCCTCGTTCCACGGCATCATCATCGGCTATTCGCGGCAGATCTTCGCGCTCGGCCGGGCGGGCTATCTGCCCGCCTATTTCGGCACCGTGCATCCACGGTTCAAGACGCCGCACCGGGCGATCATCGCGGGTGGGATCGTCGGCATCATCGCGATCTTCTCGGACGAGTTCATCACCATCGGGGGCCTGCCGCTGACGGCGAACATCGTCACCATGGCAGTCTTCGGCGCGATCCTGATGTATATCCTGTCGATGATGAGCCTGTTCCGCCTGCGTGAACTGAAGCCCGAGATGGAGCGCCCGTTCAAGGCGCCGTTCTATCCGTTCTTCCCGGCCTTCTCGATGGGCGCGGCGATCATCTGCCTGCTCGCGATAACCTACTACAACTTCACGGTGGCGGTGATCTTCGTAATCTTCCTCGCGCTCGGCTATGTCTACTTCCGCCTGACCGCGCATCAACGCGCGATAGCGCCGCTCGACCGCGAGATCGAGGCGGAAACCATCTGAACGCCCCTGAACCGGCCCGGAGGCGGGCCGCTTCGCACGAAGGAAGAGAAGTATGCCGAGCTACGCACATACGATCACCAATCATACCTTCCGCTTCGACACTCTGGCCGATCTCCTGGCCAAGGCGACGCCCGAGCGTTCCGGTGATCGGCTTGCCGGGATCGCCGCCGCCGACGAGGAGGAGCGGGTGGCCGCGCAGATGGCGCTCGCCGACCTGCCGCTTTCGACGTTCCTGCAAGATCTCGTCGTGCCCTACGAGGCGGACGAGGTGACGCGCCTCATCATCGACACCCATGATGTCCAGGCCTTCGCGCCGGTCGCGCATCTGACGGTCGGCGGTTTGCGCGACTGGCTGCTGTCCGATTTCGCGGATACCGCAACGCTTCGGGCCCTGGCGCCGGGCTTGACGCCCGAGATGGTGGCAGCGGTCTCGAAGATCTGCCGCAACCAGGACCTGATCCTGATCGCCAGCAAATGCGAGGTCGTCACCCGCTTTCGCGACACGATCGGCCTTTCGGGACGGCTCTCGACCCGGTTGCAGCCGAACCATCCGACCGATGATCCGGCCGGGATCGCCGCGAGCCTGTTGGACGGGCTCATGTATGGCAATGGCGACGCGGTGATCGGCATCAACCCCGCGACCGACAGCCCGGCCGCGGTGGAAACACTGGTGCGGATGCTGGACGAGGTGATCCGGGCTTACGAGATACCCACGCAATCCTGCATACTGACCCATGTCACGACCTCGATCGATTTGATCAACCGGGGCGTGCCGATAGACCTCGTGTTCCAGTCCATCGCCGGCACCGAGGCCGCGAACCGGAGTTTCGGCGTCGACATCGCCGTGCTCGCCGAGGGGCAGGCGGCGGGGCTCAGCCTCGGGCGGGGCACCCTGGGCGACAATGTAATGTATTTCGAGACCGGGCAGGGCAGCGCGCTTTCCGCCAACGCCCATCACGGCGTCGACCAGCAGACGCTGGAGGCGCGCGCCTATGCGGTGGCGCGGCGGTTCCGGCCGCTGCTGGTCAACACGGTCGTGGGCTTCATCGGGCCGGAATATCTCTATGACGGCAAGCAGATCATCCGGGCAGGCCTTGAGGACCATTTCTGCGGCAAGCTCCTCGGCCTGCCCATGGGTTGCGACATCTGCTACACAAACCACGCAGAGGCCGACCAGAACGACATGGACACGCTCCTGACCCTGCTAGGCGTCGCGGGGATCACCTTCATCATGGGTATCCCCGGCTCGGACGATGTGATGCTGAACTACCAGACCACCTCGTTTCATGACGCCCTCTATGCGCGGAAGGTGCTGGGCCGCCGCCCTGCCCCAGAGTTCGAGAGCTGGCTCCGCCGGACGGGAATCTTCGACGCGGACGAGCGCCGGCTCCTGGGCAGCACTCTGCCGAAGCCCTTTGCACGGGCCATCGAGGGGATCGTGGGCGCATGAGCGAGAAGCCCCCCGTAAACGGTCGCGACCCCTGGAGCGGGCTTCGCGCCTATACGCCGGCACGCATCGCTCTCGGGCGGGCTGGCACCAGCCTGCCCACCCGGCCGCATCTCGATTTCCAGCTCGCCCATGCGCAGGCCCGGACGGCGGTGCACGCGGCGCTCGACGTGGCGCAACTCGCGGCCCGGCTGGAGCCGCTTGGGCTTGAGGTTCTGCCGCTGGCGAGCGCGGCGGCAAGCCGGGCGGAATATCTCCAGCGCCCAGACAAGGGCCGCCGCCTCGACGACGCCTCCCGCGCCGCACTTGCCGCGCGGGAGGCGTCGGAGATGGCGCCGGAGGTCGTCCTCGTGATCGGCGACGGGCTTTCGGCACGGGCGATCGAGGAAAACGCGGCGCCGTTCCTTTCGGTGATGGTTTCGGCGCTGCGCGATGCCGACTGGCGCATTGGCCCGCTCGCCATCGTCACCCAGGCCCGCGTCGCCATCGGGGACGAGATCGGCGCGGGGCTTGACGCGGCGATGGTCGTGGTTCTGATCGGAGAGCGCCCGGGCCTGAGCTCTCCCGACAGCCTCGGCCTCTACCTGACCGCCGCGCCGCGCGTCGGCCTGACGGACGAAGCGCGCAACTGCATCTCGAACGTCCGCGCCGCCGGCCTGAGCCATGCGGCGGCGGCGCACAAACTCCTGTTCCTGATGACCGAGGCCCGCCGTCGCGGCGTCTCGGGCGTAACATTGAAGGACGAGGCGGAAGCGCTCGCCGAGGACACTCCCCGGCGGAATTTCCTGCTACCCTAGATCGAATTAACCACCAGACCTGAGCGGAACTTGGGACTCAGGCCCTATGATACCAGCGGCCGCGGCGGCCAAGAGCGTGTTTGAGAAGAGGGATTGAACGCAGCCGCTGCGCGGCAGGCGGACTGCTTCACGGTTGGTGCTCCCGATTGGATGGATCGGCCTGCTGAAACGTAAGCGGTGCGTGGGCCCTGTGGTTTCGGCCTGATGCTGCATCGGTCATGCCGTCGTGCGACTGAGTTTGCGGGAGGCTGGCGATGGAGCACCAAATCGAGCACCGGATGGAGGTGCGCGGGTCGAGGTCCTTGCTGGACCGACCGGGCGTCGGCGTTGGCCGGATGATTTCAAGGCGCGGATTGCGGCTGAGAGTTTTCAGCCCGGCACACGGGTCTGCGATGTTACGGCAAAGTATGGGTTGATTGCCCGGCACCTTTCGGGATGGCGCGGTCCGGCGCGCCAAGGAGAACTAGTGGTTCCGATCGATACGGCCCCGACCTTCGTGCCGCTGGTGATCGAGCCATTGGCTGATATTGCCGCGTCGGCCGGCACGGGCGTGATCAGGGTCGAGATTTGTGGGGCCGTTCTGCATGTGACACCGGATTGCAGCCCAGACCGCGCGGCGGCCTTGGCGGCGGCGCTGAGGAAGGTGCTGTGATCCTCCCCGATCAGGCCGCCAGGATCGTGATCGCGACGAAGCCGGTAGACTTCCGCAAGGGACATGACGGCCTTGCGGCCATGGCGCCCGTGGTTTGGGCTTTGCACCGAAGGCGGGGGTGACGGTTGTGTTCCGCCAGGCCTGGCGACCGGATCAAGGTTCTGTTCTGGGACGGCAGCGGGATCGTGATGATCTACAAACGGCTGGAGCAAGGTAGCTTTTCCTGGCCGAAGGTGGGCGACGGGGTCATGCGGTATAAATCGCCATGTCTGCGCCCGCCGAACTCCCCTTTGATCTGGACAACCTTCCGCCTGCGGTGCGTGAGGCGTTTGCAGCCATGCAGGCCAAGGTCACAGGCCAAGGTCACAGGGCTGGAGACGCGGACCGAAGGTCAGGACTACCTGATCGCCGAGCTGCGCCATGCGCTTTATGGCAAGCGATCCGAGCCGTTGCCCCCGGATGAGCGTCAGCTGGTTTTCGATGATCTGCAAACGGCCGTCACTGAAGCCGAGGTTGGAGCGTGTCAGATCTTCTGTGTATGAGTGATCCGGTCCATGCTTCATCGAAAGGAAGCATGCATGACGATCTCCAAGGAAACCCTCGATGAGCTGCTGAAGGGCGTTGAGCGCCCTGAGGACCTGCTTGGCAATGCCGGGCTGATGAAGGAGCTGAAGATCGGCTCATGGAGCGGATGCTGGGCGCCGAACTGACCGCGCACCTGGGCTATGAGGAGGGCAAGGAAGCACCGCCCGGACAGTCGAACCGCCGGAATGGAGCGTCGACCAAAGTGCTGAAAGGTCAGGACGGCGTATTGCCGGTGGCCGTGCCGCGCGACCGCTGCTTCGAGCCGAAACTGGTGAAAAAGGGCCAGACCCTGATCGACGGGATGGACGACAAGATCATCGGGCTTTACGCTGCCGGACTGACGGTCCGGGACATACAGGCGCATCTGCTGGACCTCTACGGGCTGCAGGTCTCGCCTGATCTGATCAGCCGCGTTACCAATGCCGTGCTGGACGAGGTTCGGGAATGGCAGAGCCGTGCTCTGGATCGGATGTATCTGATCGTGATCTTCGATGGTTGCCATTGGAGCGCCATTGGTCCGAGCGACAATGACGACCAGAGCAAGCTGTTCGGCTCGATCACCCGCTCGATTCGCGGCAGACCCGCCGGAAGATGTCCGTGGTTGCGGCGTGTGGTTCGACGCGAAGGCGCGCCGGGCGGTGCCCCTTCACGTTCCGCAGGTGCAGGAGGCACAAGCCGAAACCCCAAGTCTTATGGATATTGGTCAGCCCGACCAGCAGGTCGGCAATCATCTCGTCGTCGCCCATCGGGCTGTAGCGAAAGCAAGTCCCGCTGACATCAAAGGCCCGGCAGGCCAGCGCGATGCCGACCCCCTTCGTCGCCACCGCCTTCTCGGCCGGCTCGCGGCGCTGAGCTGGCCGCGTGGTAATCCTCCCCGTTTTAACGGGGCACAGAAGTAGACTTCAGGCAGCCATCTTC
>NZ_JASGGO010000042.1:0-25349 GCF_047605025.1 Paracoccus sp. (in: a-proteobacteria)
GCGCCTCCACCCCTCGTCCCTCGCGGTCTTGTCGCTGTGGCAAGGGGCGCAGATTCCCTGCAAGTTCGCCAGGTCGTCCGTTCCGCCCTGCGCCTTCGGAGTGATGTGATCGACTGCCTTTGCCTCGGTGATGCGCCCTTGCCGCAGGCATGGCTGGCACAGGTAGCAGTCCCGCTTGAGGGCCTGCACCCTGATGCGGTCCCAGGCTGATCCATAGCCCCTGGCATGCCTGCTGCCCTTGCCGGCCCATGTCTTGCGGGTCATTTGCGCGGTGAGGGCGGTCCTGCTTGCGCCGCCCATGTCCCTGCGACTGGCTCCCATCCCTTAATCGCCTCATTATATGGCGTCGAGCGCCCTCGCAGTTTAACCCGCGCGCCGGACACGCCACAGTCACAGACAAGACGGGCGGCTCGCCATCCAAACTTCACGCCCGGATCGCCCCCGCAGTTCGGACAGCGGGCGGCCGAGCAATTGGAACAATATCTCATCACGCATCCTCCACGCTCTGCCAGCCGGACCCGGCCAGGATGATCCGCATGGGCGTCTCCGAATGTCGAACGGCGTCGCGCACAGCGCGGCATGCGTCGCGCCACAAAATACGCAATTATTTCGTATTTATTGAATGTGCAGAAGGGAAGGATAACCCAACCCAGCGCACAGAAGGAGAAGATGATGGACTACGAAACCATCTCCCTGATCCTTCAAGCCGGGCAGCTGGCGGTAGGAATTGCCGCTCTCATCGCCGTGCTGACCCGGTAAGAAGGTGGTCGGGGGGCCGAAAGGCTCCCCGGCTACCACCAAAGGTAGCAACGAATGGGGTTCTGATCAATGACCAGAGAAGAATTCATTGAAGCCCGCAAGGCCATGGGCATGACGCAGACAGACGTGGCCGAACAAATGGGTATGTCGCTGCGACAGATCCAGAATATTGAAACCGGCGCGGGCGATATGCGCCGGGTTCACTCTCTGGCCATGGAACGCATTACCTTGGCGTTTGCTGCCGCGTCTGGTGAATGGCAGGTCGCTGCGCCTGCGGCTCGCCGTGACGCGATGGACGTTGTAGCCCTCTTTCGCGGAAAGGAAACCGCATGACGACGATTGAAGCCCTGACGCTTGCTCTTGGTGTAGCCAACCTTGGCGTGCTGTGCTGGCTTGTGGCGCTGCTTAAGCGCCGCTGATACGAAAATCCCCGCCTGATCGTGAGACCGGGCGGGGCTGCCTGCGATTCGTAGCGCGCAGGTGGAATGCAAAAAGCCCGGCGCGAACCGGGCATTGACTCACGAAGGCATTCCCGTCGTTCTACGAGACACTTTACAGCCAAGATAATCTCCCGTCAAGCGCGCTGCTCCACCGCAAGCAGCTTCCGCATGCCTGCCACAAACTCCAGGCCGGCCCTGCTGGGAACACTGCCCTGCATGGTGTGTGATCGATGCCGCATCACCGCGACAATGGCCCCGCGGTCTGCGGATGGCAGTCTTCCCAGCAGGCCCTGCCAGCGCATCCAGCCGTTGATCGCGTCCCGGTCATTCTCATCGGGGCTACAAAGGGGGCGGATCGTAGATCACCCCCCCTTGCATCAGTTGCGCGCCTCTCCGATCTCGGCCCTTGCCCTCTCGCGGCATTCCAGCGCCGACAGGCGGGCGTCCAGGCGCAGGCAGTAGTTGATCAGCGGCAAGACGCATTTAAGCGCCTCGTTGATGGCCTCAGGCGCCGCGAACAGGCGGGCGTCCAGGACGCGGCCCACGGCCTCGTTCAGCAGGTTGTTGACGAACTGTTGCCCGGCGCTGTCGATCTGCGCCCACGCCTCTTTCGTGGCGACGACGATTGCGGCTGCGGATTCCGGCACGGCCAAGCGCTTCGCCGCTTGAGTATCTGAAACTGCATGGGACGGGACAGATACACAGAGTTCAAGACACTCCCCGGGCAACATGGGGTATTATACCTATGCTTGGCCGCATCCCCGCATGTGCGTCATGGCCGAGAGCGGGCACAAGCCGGACATGGCGCAGATGGTGCGCGGCACCGCGCTGCGCTACATCGTCCGCACCGGCACGGGCGGCATCTTCGCGGGCTTCGGCAAGACCTTCTTCGGGCAGTCGGGCGCGAATTACGTCAGGGTTTCCGCCGGCGCGATCGTTGCTATCGCCTATGATTCCAGTATGTCCTATGCCTATCTGACAGTTACCCCTGTCAGCCGGGCCGACCGCACCTCGCATGACCTGGGCGCCACGGCGGTGCGCGAGGCGCAGTTGACCGCCATCTCCAAACGCACGGATTGCACCCAAGGCTGCGAGCAATACGACCTGAGCGGCGAGGGCGGGTTGGACGTGCACCTGTCGCCCAAGGGTTATTTCACCGGCGATTACCGGCTGTTCCGCGCCTGGCATAACGCGGTCAACGGCGGCGGGCTGTCCCTGGGGCCGGCGGTTTCTGCCGTCACGCTGCCTGATGACACCACCGTCCGCATCACGCTGACTGGCGCGAGGCGCCGCACCCCACCGACAGCGAGGCACATCTGGATTACGCAGGCCAGCCCCCGCGCTCGTATCTGTCAGAGCCGCTGGTTTGGGCGAACACGCGAGGTGTCAGGAAGGGGCTGGCTGACAGGCGGCGATCCTGACAGGGTAAACGAGAAAATTTCTTTGCCAAAGCTGGGGCTTGTTGACGTTCACTTCATGAGGATGATGGTAGTGGCGAAAGCTATGAACGCGGTGAACCTGTGATCCGTCTTGCGGGAACGCATGGCGATGCATCAGTTTTCCTTTAGCTTTCAGAGGAAATTCTCGACAAGGCGCCACCACCGGGCAGGGCGGCGGATAGGCACGCCAGCCGTCAGATCGGCGCCGAAGGTTCGCCGGGTGCCCCGGCCTTTGCACGGCTCTTCCGTGACCAGCCGCCATCCGCGCAAGGTCCGTTCCGCAGCCGGGGCAGGTTTGCCGTTACGGCGGGTTTCTGCATGAAGGCAAGCCGCTCGCGATGCGCGGGTATCGCCGGTATGGGCTGGCTGAACCTGTCCGGGCTTAGCTGCCTTGCAGGGGTGCGGTGGCACTGGGAATCCTGCGGCGATTTTTGGCAATGATGACCCGGCCCGCGCGAGATATGCGCAAGGTCGAAGTGGAGTTGGCGCAGATTCCGGCCGCATCCCTCAAACGTCCGACCCGGCTCGGACGGGGGTAGGAATGGCCTGAACCTGTCCGAGCAGGATGTGAACCGCCGCCTGTCGGGGGCGATGCTTCTAGGCATCCCGGCCCAGAAGCTCGTCGAAGAAAGCACGACGCGGCGCGAGCTTTTCGTGACCCAGAGGCCGGTCGCCGTCATCACCAACCGCACGCGATGCCCCTGGCCGCTTCAACCACTTGGACCTTCATCGATGCGGCGCCGGAACCGAAGCAGAAGCGCTGATGGCGATGGTGCCTGATCCATCCATCCAAGGAAGGTGATCGCGGACCCGCATGTCTGGCGATCCCCAGGTCCAGCGTGCGGGCACACCGCTTCGGGACCGGCCAGGGGCGCGTAACGGTGCCTGCGGGCCTTTGCCGCCCGCTGCCGGGATCCTCATCGTCTGCCGCCGATGGCGGCGCAAGCGAGGATGGAAAAAGGCCGCACCGCTTTCTTTTGCCTGCGGCCCATCGCGCAAAGCGTTATTGGTCGCAGATCTCTTGCAGGGCCGTCCAGTCGCGCTGGTTTAGCACATCGCGCGGCTGGGCGGTGCGAAAGGGGTCGGCCTCGATGAGGCCCAAGGTCGCCTCACCCGTCGGGTCCAACGAGCGGGCATAGGGTTCGCTGGACAGGCCGGCGCGGGCGAAATAGCCCAGAAGCGATTCGTCGTCCGGGCGTGAAGCCGAGTCCGAGAGCAGCTTTTCGCCATAGCCCGCAAGCGATTGCCGGGGCAGGCTGCCCTTGGTCAACAGATGGAAGGTCGCACGCGGTCCCGCATAGCGCAGCGCATCCAGAAGCGGATCGTCGGCGGTGGCCGCCGCCTGCGCGGCCAGGATATGGCCCGCCGCGACCTCGGGCGTCGCCTGGCCCTGGACCAGATCGATCCCCATGACCGTCAGCGGTCCGGGCAGGCGGTGCGCCGTCCGCAGCGTGGCGGGCAGCACAGCGATATCCGCGCCCGGCCCGATCAGCCGCTCGGCCAGACGGTGACGCACCAGGTCTCCGGCCGGGCGCGAACAGGCGCTGCCGGTGGTCTTTTCGATCTCGGCCAGGATCATGCGCCCGATCTCGGCCCGCTGGGCGGGGGGGGCGACATCCGCCGCGTGGCGCACCAGCGAGGGCGGCGCCCAGAACAGCGCCAGCACCAGCATGACCAGCAATGCCGAAAGCACCAGCCCGTTGCGCAACCGCCCCGAGGGGGGGCGGTTCGCCTCGATCACATGATGGACCTTTTCGATGGCGGCGACCATCAGGTCGTCATCGACCAGCAAAAGCTCGGCATCGTCCGGGGCGGGGGCGTATTCGGCGGGAATCTTGCCGGGGTTCAGGCGCAGGACGGCGGGCAGGGACCAATGGGCCAGTGGAACCTCGGTCCGGGTATCGGACAGGATCAGCGTCGCCTCGCCGAACGAGACGATCACCTCGCGCAGCGGCGATTGCGGCGTCTCGCGCCACATGCCCGATGCTTCGAGCCGCTGATATTGGTCAAGCGCCGTCATTCTTGCGCTGGGAACCTCCGCTGCCCGGATTGGAGCATATGCTACCGTCATCTACCGTCAACACCGCACCATGGGGCCGCAGCCGCGAATTTCCTTGCGGCTTTTAGCGCCCTTTGCGCCGGGGGAAAGCCTTTACGGTGTGCGGAGGCAGGAAAATCGGAGCGATAACGCGTCGAGCGGGCGGCGCAGGGTGCGAAAATGTCCCCTGCCTGCCATTCACGCGGCTGCATCCGGTTTCGCGAAGGTCGTCGACCGTCAGGGGCTCGGCGGAAAGAAGCCTCTTCGTCATCATGGTGGGATTGTCCCTCTGCGAGGTGATGGGCTGCGCGACCCGGACCTGGACGACATTCGTAATTATGCACCGCCCGAGCGGCTGGGGAACGGCGACATCCTGATCCGCAGTCGGGCGGTGCCGATCCCGATATTCTGTCCAGGAAACCCGCAGCATCGCCAATCGCATGGCGCGGCGCCAGATCCTGCCCGCCCATATCCATCGCATGGTCGCTGTGGCGAAGGGCACCCCGCGCCGCAGCCAGGCGCGCCCGCATCAGCTCAATAACAAAACTGTAACGCTCGTTGCTCAGGCAGGCGCGGAAGCATCTGGGGCAGGCACTCCGCAGCCTTTGGTGGGCCGTGATCCGATGGCTTGATGCAATGAGAGAAGCACCGGCAGCAGCAGGAACAAGTGAAGCCCCTGGCTGGCCGGAAGCAAGTTTCGGCCATTTGGTGAGATGGAGATTAAAGCGATCTATTGGCGGCTGATCGCGTCACATCTGCCCAGCACATGATGTTAGGCGGATGTGAAACCTCAACAGAAGGGCTATTCCGGTTGCATCCTGTCGACCGGATCGGTTTGCAGGCTTGCAATGATGCCACTCTTCAGAACGGGATCTCGTCGTCGAAATCAGGGCGCGCGCTACCCGAGGAAGAGCCGCCCGAAGAGGAACCGCCCGAGCCGCCGCTGCGCCCGCCGCCGTAGCCTCCGCCCGAGCCGCCCTCATGGCCGCCGCCGTAACCGCCGCCATAACCGCCCTCGTCGCGCCCGCCGCCGCCCGAGCCGCCGCGCCCGTCCAGCATGGTCAACTCGCTGCGATAGGGGCGCAGGGCAACTTCGGTCGTGTAGCGGTCATTGCCGTTCTGGTCCTGCCATTTGCGGGTCTCCAGCTGACCCTCGACATAGACCTTGCTGCCCTTTTTCAGGAACTGCTCGGCCACGCGGACCAGGGGCTCGGAATAGATGGCGACGCTGTGCCACTCGGTGCGTTCCTTGCGCTCGCCGGAATTGCGGTCCTTCCAGGTTTCCGAGGTCGCGATTCGCAGGCTGGCGACCTTACCCCCGTTCTGGAAGCTGCGGATCTCGGGGTCTTGACCCAGATTGCCGATCAAGATCACCTTGTTGACGCTGCCTGCCATGGGAATGGTCCTTTATCCTTGTGTCAGGGCGCATGTAACGCCAGGGGCGGGGCACGGGCAAGAGCTTCACCTATAGGCGGCAATCCGCCGATCCAGCGCCGATCCAAAGCGAGAAACAAATCGACTTGCGGCCAGATCGAGCCTTTGCGCTATAGTGCCGGACAAAAATCAAGGCGGCATGAGGGACGAGACATGTTTTCCAGGCGCATTTCGCCGCGTCTGCTGAGACGCGCTGCTTGGCTTGCGGCGCTTGGCCTGGGCCTGGCCCTTCCCGCTTCGGCCGAGGGGCTGCGCATACAGAAAAGCGGCAAGTCGCGAATCGCCCAGTTCGAGCGCCAGACGCGGCTGCTGGATTCGCGGCTGGCCGGGCAGTATCAGCAATCCTCGCGGCTGCGGCCGGGCACGGCCTCGACGAAAAGCGTGGTGGAGTTGGCCATGCCGGGGCCGATCCCGGCCTATAACGGCAATCGCCGCAGCCAGTATCTGCCCCATGCCAAGGCCATGGCAAAGAAGCACGGCGTGCCCGAGGATCTGTTCCTGCGGCTGGTGCAGCAGGAATCGGGCTGGAACCCCTCGGCCCGGTCGCACAAGGGTGCGCGGGGGCTGGCGCAGCTTATGCCCGGCACTGCGGCGAAGCTGGGCGTCGATGCCGGCGACCCGCTTCAGAACCTGGAGGGCGGGGCGCGCTATCTGCGCATGATGTATAACACCTTCGGAAGCTGGCGGCTGGCGCTGGCGGCCTATAATGCCGGGCCGGGCGCGGTTGCGAAATATGGCGACGTGCCGCCCTTCCGCGAGACCAGGAATTATGTCCGCATCATCCATGGCAGTTGAGGCGTTGCGCCCTTGACCCGCCGCATATGCGGGGCCTGAAGGTCGCTCGGGACTTCTTGCGGGGTCCAGGGCGTGGGTCTTTGGGCCTGCGTTCGTCAATGAAGCCAATCGGTTCCAGGTGATCGCGCATTGCCGGCCCTGTCGGTGTCGTGCCAAGGGTCGCCGCTTTGCATGAGCAGGGCTGTGCGCCGAGGCCCCTGGCCCCCCCAAAGGCCGGCAATGTCAGGCGCACGGGGGACGCCGCGTGCCGACATGCATCGGGATGCGCCGATCCGCCGAGCCCTGGCCGCGCGACCAAACCCAACCAGCTCCTGGGAAGCACGGCGCGGTCCGCAATACCGGCGATGGCGGCGCCGGCAGGATCCGACCATTCCCAAGGATAAGGAACCATCAGGGCGCTTGCCAGGGAAGGCGCCGATCCGGGCGGCCGGTATTCCGCTTCGGCGCCATGAAAAAGGGCCGCGATCGCAGCTCTTTCCATCTGGTCCAAGTCGTGCCCGGTCCCCGCCCGCTTAGAAGCTTGAGGGGATGATCCGCGTATATTTCGTGCCCGCGATCGCGGCCCCCGCCATCAACCCCGACTGGCCGAAGATCATCGCCACGATCGGCTGCTGCGCGCTGAGCGTGTCGCCGCCCAAGGACAGGCCGCGATCGGGCAGGGTGTAATAGGCTCCGGCCTCGGCCACCCAGCCGGGCGCGCCGCGGAAATCCTGCAAGGCCGCGTCGGTCTGGAAGATCAGCACATGGGCATATTGCTGCGCGCCGATCTGAAAGCCCACGCTGGCCTGGGTCGCGGAATAGTAATCCACCGTCGCGTCGTTGATGCGCAGCGCGCCCTGGCCGTAGGCACCGCCGACGCCGAAACCCGCTTCGGTCATCAGGGGCATGTAAAGCACCCCCTTGGCCGCTTGCAGCATCGGGCCGACCCCCGGATAGGTTTGCAGCAGGAAGTTGCGCGTCGCGTCCACCCGCGCGTCCAGCCGGCCCGAGGCGCCCTGTCCGACCGCGTTATTGCATCCCGCAAGCCCAAGCGCCACGCCGCCCATGATCACGCCGCGCCTGCTCATCACCTTGAAGTTCGTCATCCTTCGCCTCGTCCATCAGGGAAATGGCGGTTGGCCCGCCCTTGGAAACGGATGATAGGGGCAAGACCCGGCTCATGCCAGCCTTTCGGCCACTTGCGGGGCGTAATAGGTAAGGATGCCGTCGCAGCCCGCCCGGCGAAAGCATAGCAGGCTTTCCAGCACCGTATCGCGCGACAGCCAGCCGTTGCGGATCGCGCCCTCAAGCATCGCATATTCGCCGCTGACCTGATAGGCATAGGTCGGCGCGGCGAACTGGTCCTTCACCATGCGGCAGATGTCCAGATAGGGCATCCCCGGCTTGACCATCACCATGTCCGCGCCCTCGGCCAGGTCGCGGGCGACGCATCGCATCGCCTCGTCGCGGTTGGCGGGGTTCACCTGATATGTCTTCTTGTCCCCCACCAGCCGCCCCGAGGCGCCCACCGCATCGCGGAACGGGCCATAGAACCCGCTGGCGAATTTCGCGGCATAGGACAGGATCGCCACATCCTTGTGGCCATTCCCCTCCATCATGTCGCGCAGCGCGCCGATGCGTCCGTCCATCATATCCGAGGGGCCAAGGATATCCGCCCCCGCCTCGGCCTGGACCAGGGCCATGCGGACCAGCGCCTCGACCGTCTCGTCGTTCAGGATCACCCCGTCGCGCACGATCCCGTCATGCCCGTTGGCGTTATAGGGGTCTAGGGCGATGTCGGTCATCACTGCCAGGTCCGGCGCCACTTCCTTGATCGCGCGGATGGCCCGGTTGCCGATGTTCTCGGGGTCCCAGGCGCGTTCGCAGGCTTCGGTTTTAAGGTCGGGATCGGAATGCGGGAAAATGCAGATCGCCGGAATTCCCAACCGCATCGCGGTTTCCGCCGCCCGCTTCGCGCCGTCCAGCGTCAGGCGCTCGACGCCGGGCATCGAGGCGATCTCGCCCGCGCCGCCCTGGACCTCGGTGACGAAGATCGGCCAGATCAGGTTCGAGGGCGTCAGGGTGGTCTCGGTCGTCATCGCCCGCAGCGCGGGCGTGCGGCGCAAGCGGCGCAGGCGGGTCTGTGGAAAGGGGGCGACGATCAGGCTGGTCGGCATGGGCGGAACCTTTCTGGCAAGGCGCGTCGGGGCGGGGGCGCCTGGAAAACCGGCCCCGAACCTGCACTCTTCGTTGCAGCCGCGCAACCCCTGCGGAGCCGTCGTGCAGGATCGCGGTTTTCCTTGGCGCGATCCGGGGTTACGTTCCTTTGCGTCATTTCGGGAGACAGGCTTGACCCAGGCATTGCTCGCCATTCTCGACAGCCGGTCCTTCGGCTCGATCTGGTTCTGGCTGCTTCTGGTCCTGGCCTGGACCATGGCGGGGCGCCGCGTCCTGGGCGTGCCGGTGGATGTGGTCCAGGCGGCCCGCCAGCCGCAGGGTCCAGGCGACGATCCCGCCGCGCTTGCGCTGCTTGACTGGCTGTCCCTGTCGCTGCCGCGCTGGCGGATCGGCCGGATCGAGGCCGCGCTGTTTCTGGGCCTTGCCGCCTTCGCGCTGACCGCGCTTTTCATCCTGGGCTTTCTTTATGGACTCGAGATGGCGCAGGCGCTGGTGCTGCTGATCCTGCCCTTCGCGGTTCTCTTCGGGATCGAGCTGCGCCTGGCCCATGGCCTTGAGGGCGTCGTGGCCGATGCCCAGGACGGCCGGCTGGCGGCGAACGAGGCGGCGGCGCTGGCCTCGCGCCGCTTGCGGCGGCACCGGGCGGGGATCTCGGTCGGTTCGATCCTGGTCATGGCGCTGACCGCCTATCGCGGGGCGATCTGGCTTGCGACCCATCCCTATGGCTTCTGACCCGGGCGACTTGACTTCCCATCCCCTGGCGTTACCTCAGCATCCATGTCCGAGCATCTGATCCTTTCCGGCGCGCCCGAGGGCTATGACGCCGCCCTGATGGCGCGCGAGCTTGCCCGCGGCCTGCCCGTCATCCATGTCGCCCGCGACGACCGCCGCATGGTGGCGATGCGCGCGGCGCTGGAATTCTTCGCCCCCGGCACCGCGATCCTGGAATTTCCGGCCTGGGACACGACGCCCTATGATCGCGTTTCGCCCGCGCCGGCGGTGATGGCGGCGCGCATGGCGGTGCTGACGGCCCTGGCGCATGGCGCGCTGAAGGGGCCTTTCGTGCTGCTGACCACTCTTTCGGCGGCGATGCAGCGCGTGCCTGCGCGCGATGCGCTGCGCGAGGCCAGCTTTTCGGCCCGCGTCGGCGACCGCATCGACGAGGCCGGCTTGCGCGCCTTCCTGGTCCACATGGGCTTCTCGCAATCACCCACGGTGACCGAGCCGGGGGATTTCGCGGTCCGGGGCGGGATCATCGACATCTATCCGCCGGGCGATTCCGGGCCGATCCGGCTGGACATGTTCGGCGACGTGCTGGAATCGGCCCGCCGCTTCGACGCCGAGACGCAGCGCTCCACCGGAAAGCTGGACCATCTGGACCTGGTCCCCATGTCCGAGGTCATTCTGGACGAGGCCGCGATCACCCGCTTTCGCCAGAACTACCGCGCCGAATATGGCGGCGGCGCGAATGACCCCCTGTATGAGGGCATCAGCGCGGGCCGCAAGATGGCCGGGATGGAGCATTGGCTGCCCTGGTTCCACGCGCGGCTGGAAAGCCTGTTCGCCTATCTGCCGCAGGCGAGCGTGGTGCTGGACGATCACCTGGATCAGGTCCGGGACGCGCGCCGGCACACCATCACCGAGCAGTTCGATGCCCGCTGCGAGGCGCTGAAGCGTAAGGGCGGGGCCGATACCGTCTATCGCCCGGTGCCGCCCGCGCTGATGTTCCCGGACGATGCCGAATGGGCCGGATGGCTGAAGCCGCACCGGCTGCTGCGCCTGTCGGTCCTGCCGCAGCCGCCTGGTCCGGGGGTGCTGGACGCGGGCGGGCGCGCGGGCCGCAATTTCGCGCCCGAGCGTCAGGCCGAGAATGTCAGCCTGTTCAAGGCGCTGGCCGATCACCTCAGGGACTTGCGCAAGGACCGCCGGGTGATCGTCGCCAGCTTCTCGGAAGGCGCGCGCGAGCGTCTGGCGGGCCTGATGGCCGATGAGGGGGTCGAGGGCGCCAGGTCCATCGCCCATTTGCGCGATCTGCCGGATCAGAACGGGGCGCTGGGTCTGGCCGTCTGGCCGCTTGAGGAGGGCTTCGTCGCCGATGGGCAGGCCGCAGGGCGGATTGCGGTGATCTCGGAACAGGATGTGCTGGGCGACCGGCTGATCCGGGGTGCGCGAAAGCGCCGCAAGGCCGAGAATTTCCTGCGCGACACCACCACCCTTTCCCCCGGCGATCTGGTCGTCCATGTCGAGCATGGCATCGGCCGCTATACCGGCCTTGAGACGGTGATGGCGCTGAAGGTGCCGCATGATTGCGTGGCCATCGAATATGCCGGCGGGGACCGGCTTTACCTGCCGGTCGAGAATATCGAGCTTCTCAGCCGCTACGGCCATGAGGAAGGCTTGCTGGACAAGCTGGGCGGCGGCGCATGGCAGGCGCGCAAGGCCCGGCTGAAGGAGCGCATCAGGCTGATCGCCGACAAGCTGATGCGCGTCGCCGCTGAACGCCTGCTGCGTCCCGCCCCGGTGCTTGAGCCCGAGCATCACGAGATCGAAAGCTTTGCCGCGCGCTTTCCCTATACCGAGACCGACGACCAGGCCGCCGCGATTTCGGAGGTGGCCGAGGATTTGGCGGCGGGGCGGCCGATGGACCGGCTGGTCGTGGGCGACGTGGGTTTCGGCAAGACCGAGGTGGCGATGCGCGCGGCCTTCATCGCCGCCTCGCAGGGCACGCAGGTGGCGGTGGTCGCGCCGACGACCCTGCTGGCCCGCCAGCATTACCGCACCTTTGCCGAACGTTTCCGCGGCACCGCCATCAATGTCCGGCCGCTGTCGCGCTTCGTTTCCGCCAAGGAAGCCGCCGAGACCCGCAAGGGCCTGGCCGAGGGCGGGGTCGACATCGTCGTGGGCACCCATGCGGTGCTGGCCAAGCAGGTGCGCTTCAAGAACCTGGGGCTGCTGATCGTGGACGAAGAGCAGCATTTCGGCGTCGCGCATAAGGAGCGGCTGAAGGAGCTGCGCAGCGACATCCACGTCCTGACCCTGACGGCCACGCCGATTCCGCGCACCTTGCAACTGTCGCTGACCGGGGTGCGCGATCTTTCGGTCATCGGCACGCCGCCGGTGGACCGCCTTGCGATCCGCACCTATGTCAGCGAATTCGACAGCGTTACCGTCCGCGAGGCGCTGCTGCGCGAGAAATATCGCGGCGGGCAAAGCTTTTTCGTGGTCCCGCGCCTGTCGGATCTGCCCGAGGTCGAGGATTGGCTGCGCGAGCATGTCCCCGAGGTCAGTTGCATCGTGGCGCATGGTCAGCTTGCCGCGGGCGATCTGGACCAGCGGATGAACGCCTTTTACGACCGGGGCGCGGATGTGCTTCTGGCCACGAGCATCGTCGAATCCGGTCTGGACATCCCGACCGCGAACACGATGGTCGTCTGGCGTGCCGACATGTTCGGGCTGGCGCAGCTTTACCAGATCCGGGGCAGGGTGGGGCGCTCCAAGGCGCGCGCCTATTGCTACCTGACGACCAAGCCGCGCCTGCCGCTGACGCCGCAGGCGATGCGGCGGCTGAAATTCCTGGGCTCGATCGACGGTTTGGGCGCGGGGTTCAACCTGGCCTCGCAGGACCTGGACCTGCGCGGGGCGGGGAACCTGCTGGGCGAGGAGCAGTCGGGTCATATCAAGGAGGTCGGTTTCGAGCTTTACCAGCAGATGCTGGAGGAGACCATCGCCAAGCTGAAATCGGGCGAGATCGAGGGCACGCCCGAGGACGAATGGGCGCCGCAGCTGAACCTGGGCGTGCCGGTCACGATCCCCGAGAGCTATGTCCCCGATCTGGATGTGCGGCTGGGGCTTTACCGCCGCCTGGCCGAACTGACCACCAAGGTCGAGCTTGAAGGCTTCGCCGCCGAGCTTATCGACCGTTTCGGCCCGCTGCCGCGCGAGGTGAACACGCTGCTTTTGGTGATCCGTATCAAGGCGATGGCGAAGCGGGCCAATATCTCGAAGCTGGATGCGGGGCCGAAGGGGGCGACGATCCAGTTCCATGGCGACAGGTTCCCTAACCCGGCCGGCCTGGTCGAGTTCATTCACGAGCAGCGCGGGCAGGCCAAGGTCACCGACAACCGGATCGTGATCTTACGAGATTGGCCCGGAGATGCCGATCGCATCAAGGGCGCATTCGGGATCGCCAAGGATCTGGCCGGGAAGGTGCGCGAGGGCCGGGCCAGAGCCTCGGCCTGAGGACCGGGGGCGCTGCCCCCGGACCCCTGGGATATTTGGGCAAGAAAGAGATGGGGTTTGGGGACGGCGCGCGCCTGCCGGCGGATAGTCGGCGGGGGATCTGGATCACTCCTGTTTTCGACCATGCCGGGGTCGATGCTACCGCTTGGGTCGGCATGGTGGGGCCGAACCTTGGTTCGACCGCATGGGCGCGACAGGGACGCGCGGGTCCGGCGCCGCGAAAGGATCACCCCGTGTCAGTCCCGGATATGGGCCGAGCCGCACCGGCTTGCTTTCATCAAATAGGCCATCTTGTGGCATCCTTCGGCTCGCGTGCTGAAGCGGCTGATGAAGGTGGCGGAATTTCAGAGTTTCATGCGGATAAAGAAGGTTGTCGCGGCCATGCCGGGGGTGGCGCAGCCGTGAGTTTCGCCGAAAAGGCAGCCTAAATATTGAGCCAGAAAAACTTCGTCAATCTGACGCGGTTAAACCCGAATACAGCAGGGGGCGAAACTGGTCCGCGCTGTGGACGCCGCCTTGCTCGGGATGTTTTTGGGCCTTGGGCCTTGGGCCTTGGGCTGATAGCCCTCTGTGTCCAAGAGAGAAGCGGCGCCTCTGTGGGCGCCGCTTTGGGATGGGGGGCGGTTTACTCGGCCGTCAGCAGCGGCGGTTTCGATTTGCTGATGCGCGGCGTGTCGGGGCCGGTGATGTCGAAGACGGGCTTGTCGTCCTCGATCCGCACACGGACCACGCCCCCCTTGGTCAAGCGGCCGAAGAGCAATTCCTCGGCCAAGGGTTTCTTGATCGTTTCCTGGATCACGCGGCCCAGGGGACGGGCGCCCATCTTGTCGTCGTAACCCTTTTCGGCCAGCCAGTTCGCGGCCTCCGATGTCAGTTCGATATGGACGCCACGATCAATCAACTGTGCTTCCAGTTGCAGGACGAACTTCTCGACCACATGGATCACCACGTCGCGCGACAGCGGCGCGAAGCTGATGATCGCGTCCAGCCGGTTGCGGAATTCGGGCGTGAAGGTGCGCTCGATGGCGGCGGTATCCTCGCCCTCGCGACGCTCGCGGCCGAAGCCGATCGCGGCCTTCTGCATGTCCGAGGCGCCCGCATTCGAGGTCATGATCAGGATCACGTTGCGGAAATCCACCTGCCGCCCGTTATGATCGGTCAGCTTGCCGTTATCCATCACCTGAAGCAGGATATTGTAGACATCCGGGTGCGCCTTTTCGATCTCGTCCAGCAGCAGCACGCAATGCGGATGCTGGTCCACGCCATCGGTCAGCAGCCCGCCCTGGTCGAAGCCGACATAGCCCGGAGGCGCGCCGATCAGGCGGCTTACGGCGTGTTTCTCCATATATTCCGACATGTCGAAACGCAAAAGCTCGACGCCCAGGGTGCTGGCGAGCTGCTTTGCCACCTCGGTCTTGCCGACGCCGGTGGGGCCGGCGAAAAGGTAGTTGCCGATGGGCTTTTCAGGTTCGCGCAGACCTGCCCGCGCCAGTTTGATCGCCGAGGACAGCGCCTCGATCGCCGCGTCCTGGCCGAAGACCAGCCGCTTCAGCGTCGCGTCCAGATCCTTCAGCACCGCCGCATCGTCCTTGGAGACGTTCTTCGGCGGGATGCGGGCGATCTTGGCGACGACCGCCTCGATCTCCTTGGGGCCGATGGTCTTGCGGCGCTTGCTTTCGGTGACCAGGTGCTGGGCCGCCCCCGCCTCGTCGATGATGTCAATGGCGCTGTCGGGCAGCTTGCGGTCGTTGATGTAGCGGCTGGCCAGTTCGACCGCCGACTTGATCGCCTCATTGGTATAGCGCAGATCGTGATGCTTTTCGAAGCTGGGTTTCAGGCCCATCAGGATCTTGATCGCGTCGGGCACGTTCGGCTCATTCACGTCGATCTTCTGGAAGCGGCGGGACAGCGCGCGATCCTTTTCGAAATGCTGGCGGAATTCCTTGTAGGTGGTCGAGCCCATGCAGCGCAGCTTGCCCCCGGCCAGCGCCGGCTTCAGCAGGTTCGAGGCGTCCATCGCGCCGCCCGAGGTCGCGCCCGCGCCGATCACGGTATGGATCTCGTCGATGAACAGGATCGCGTCGGGATGCTCCTCAAGCTCCTTGACCACGGCCTTCAGCCGCTCCTCGAAATCGCCGCGATAGCGGGTGCCGGCCAGAAGCGCGCCCATGTCGAGCGAAAAGATGGTCGAGCCCGCCAGCACGTCCGGCGTCTCGCCCCGCGTGATCTTCAGCGCCAGCCCCTCGGCGATGGCGGTCTTGCCGACGCCGGGGTCGCCCACCAGCAGCGGGTTGTTCTTGCGGCGGCGGCACAGCACCTGGATACAGCGCTCGACCTCGTCCGCGCGGCCGATCAGCGGGTCCACGTCGCCCTTGGACGCCTTCCTGTTCAGGTCCACGCAATATTTCGCAAGGGCGGATTCGTCCTTGGCGGCGGGTTGCTCCTGCTGGGTCTGGCCCTGCTGCGGCTCGGCCCCCTGGACCGTGCGGTTTTCCGAGTAGGAGGGGTTCTTCGCCACGCCATGGGCGATGAAATTCACCGCGTCATAGCGGGTCATGTCCAGTTCTTGCAGGAAGAAGGCCGCATTCGATTCGCGCTCGGCAAAGATTGCGACCAGGACATTCGCGCCCGTTACCTCGGTCCGGCCCGAGGATTGCACATGGATCGCCGCGCGCTGGATCACGCGCTGGAAGGCGGCGGTCGGCACCGCCTCTGACCCCTCGACATCCGTGATCAGCGTCGAGAGATCGTCCTCGATGAATTCCACGAGCATGCGGCGCAATTCGTCCATATCGACATTGCAGGCCCGCATCACCTTCATCGCATCGGGTTCATCCGTCAGCGCAAGCAGAAGATGTTCGAGCGTCGCAAGCTCGTGGCGGTGCTCATTGGCCAGCGCAAGCGCGGAATGGATGGCCTGTTCCAGCGTATTCGAAAAGGACGGCACGTTCAGCTCCTGTCAGTCGGCTGGCGGTTTGGGCCGCCAAGATTTAGCGGTCCACCTGACCAGACTGTCACGATACGGTTAAGAATTGGTGGATTTTCGCGCAATTCAAGCGGTATTTGCTTTTGCTCATGCCGAAATCCTGGGGGCTGAGACAGATGTGATGTCTCCATGCCGGTTTTTCAAGCAGGCATCTTCGGGCGCTTTCAGTGACGTGATGGCGGTGATGCGGGTGCGGAATCTGCTTGCCGCGTTGCGCGAAAAGCTCAGAATGCATCCTTCATCCGCCGAAGCTGCGCGAAAACCTGGACATCCGGGGCGCCGGCCATGCCAAGCCCCTCGCGCAGTTCGCCCACGCGCAGGAAGGGATTGGTCGCGCGCTCATCCGCCAGCGTCGCGGGGGCGCAGGGCCTGCGCCCCGCAGCCGTATCCTCAAGGCGTTGCCGCAGCGCCACATTGCCCGGTTCGACCGAAAGAGCGAAAGCGCCGTTCCCCCGGCAGTAATCGTGCCCCGAGCAGATCAGCGTCTCGCCCGGCAGGGCGTTCAGGCGGGCAAGGCTTTCCCACATCATGGCGGCGTCGCCCTCGAACAGGCGGCCGCAGCCAAGCGCCATCAGGCTGTCTGCGGTAAAGCAAAGCGCCGATTGCGGCAGGTGAAAGGCCACATGCCCGACGGTGTGACCCGAGACATCGATCACCCGCGCCTCCTCGCCGCAGATCTCGGCGATCTGGCCGGGGCGGACAGCCAGATCCAAAGGCGGCAGGCGCGCCGCGTCCAGCGCATTGCCCATCACCTTTGCGCCCGTCACCGCCACCAGTTCGGCCACGGCCTGGATATGGTCGGCATGGTGATGGGTCAGCGCGATCAGGTCCAGCGAAAGCCCGCGCGCGGCAAGCTCGGCCAGGATCGGCTCGGCCTCGGGCGCGTCGATCAGGGCGGTCCGGCCATGGCCGTGGATCAGCCAAGCATAGTTGTCGGTCAGGCATCGGACCGGGATCAGTTCCAGCGGCATTGGCAATTCCCCTGCTTTGCCGCAGTCTGGCCCCATCGGGCGGAGGGCGCAATGCATCACGATGTGATCGAGCTGCGGAAGTTCTACTATACCAGGGCGCTTGGCCGCGTGGTGCAGAAGGTGCTGCGGGACCGGCTGGCCCAGTTTTGGCCGCCCGAGCAATGCGGGGCGATGACCGTTGCGGGATACGGCTTCGCCGCGCCTCTGCTGCGGCCCTTTCTGGAACCCGCGCGGCGCGTGGTCAGCCTGATGCCCGGCCCGCAGGGAGTGATGGCCTGGCCGCCGGGACTGCCGAACTGTTCGGTCCTGTGCGAGGAAACCGCTTGGCCGCTGGATACCGGCAGCGTGGATCGGTTGGTGCTTCTGCATGCGATCGAGACCGCCGATCATCCAAGCGCGGTCCTTTCGGAAGCCTGGCGGGTGCTGGGGCCGGGGGGGCGGATGCTGGTGCTGGCCCCGAACCGTGCCGGGCTGTGGGCGCGCTCCGAGGCGACGCCTTTCGGCTTTGGCCGCAGCTACACGGTGGGCCAGCTTGAGGCGCAGGCGCGTGGCGCTGGCTTCGTGACCGAGCGCAGCGGGGCCGCGCTTTACATCCCGCCATCGGATCGGCGATTCTGGTTGAAAAGCGCCCAGGTCTGGGAGCGGGCGGGCCTGCGCATCAGCCAGGTGCTGGTCGCGGGGGTGGTGCTGACCGAGTTCACCAAGCAGGTGCAGGCCCCGATCGGGCGGGTCCCGCGCATCAGCGTGCCCAGCCCGCTCGACATGCTTGAGGGGATTGCGCGGCCGCAACCGGCACGCCGCCGCCTAAGGCGGAGCACTTAGAACGCCGCCGCTCGCAAAACCGTGTGCAATGCGGTTGCGGCAAGGCATGCGACCTGCTAGGAACACGCGAGATTTTCGGGGGAGATCAGGCAGGAATGCTCCAGAGCCCCTTTTGACCAGCGCTCCGCGACAGACCGGACAAAATCCGGCCCGCCAGCGGAGCTTACGCAAACCGGAAGGATGACCGTGGCCAATTCCGCTTCGATTTCCGCTGATATCGCCGGGCGTTACGCACAAGCCCTTTTCGATCTGGTGAAGGATTCGGGCGGAATCGACGCTCTTTCCCAACAGGTCGACGAGCTGGCCGCAGCCCTTGATGACAGTGCGGATCTGCGCGACCTGACCGTCTCGCCCCTTTACGACCGTGCCGCCCAGGAGGCCGCCATCGGCACCCTGGCCGAGCGCATGGGTTTTTCGCCCGAACTGGCCAATACGCTGCGGCTTCTGGCGCGCAACCGCCGCCTGTTCACGCTGCCCCAGTTCATCGCCAGGCTGCGCGCGTTGGTCGCGGATCTGCGCGGCGAGGTCACGGCGGATGTGGTCAGCGCGCAGGAACTTACCGACGACCAGAAGAACCGGCTGGTCGAGACGCTCCACGCCAAGACCGGAAAAATCGTCAAGCTGAACGCGCGTGTCGATGACAGCCTCATCGGCGGCATGATCGTCAAACTGGGCTCGCAGATGATCGACAGTTCGATCCGCTCGAAGCTCGCTTCCCTACAGAACGCTATGAAAGAGGTCGGATAATGGGAATCCAGGCAGCCGAAATCTCGGCCATCCTCAAGGATCAGATCAAGAATTTCGGTCAGGACGCCGAGGTGGCCGAGGTCGGCCAGGTGCTGTCCGTCGGCGACGGCATTGCCCGCGTCTATGGTCTGGACAAGGTTCAGGCCGGTGAGATGGTCGAATTCCCCGGCGGCATCCGCGGCATGGCGCTGAACCTTGAAACCGACAACGTGGGCGTCGTGATCTTTGGCGACGACCGCTCGATCAAGGAAGGCGATACCGTCAAGCGCACCGGCGCCATCGTGGAAGTCCCGACCGGCAAGGGCCTTCTGGGCCGCGTGGTCGACGCACTGGGCAACCCGATCGACGGCAAGGGTCCGGTCGAGTTCGCCGAGCGCCGCATCGCCGATGCCAAGGCTCCGGGCATCATGCCGCGCCAGTCGGTGCATGAGCCGATGGCCACCGGCCTGAAGTCGGTCGACGCCATGATCCCCGTCGGCCGTGGCCAGCGCGAGCTGATCATCGGCGACCGTCAGACCGGCAAGACCGCCATTGCGCTGGACACGATCCTGAACCAGGCAAGCTATAACGGCCGTGAGGCCGATGGCATCAAGACGCTGCACTGCATCTATGTCGCCGTGGGTCAGAAACGCTCGACCGTGGCCCAGCTGGTGAAGAAGCTGGAAGAGACCGGCGCCATGGCCTACACGACGGTCGTGGCCGCGACCGCCTCGGACCCGGCGCCGATGCAGTACCTGGCGCCCTATTCGGCAACCGCCATGGGCGAATATTTCCGCGACAACGGCATGGATGCATTGATCATCTATGACGACCTGTCGAAACAGGCCGTGGCCTATCGCCAGATGTCGCTGCTGCTGCGCCGTCCGCCGGGGCGCGAAGCCTATCCGGGCGATGTGTTCTATCTGCATTCGCGCCTGCTGGAACGTTCGGCCAAGATGAACGCGGATTACGGCTCGGGCTCGTTGACGGCGCTGCCGATCATCGAAACCCAGGCGGGCGACGTGTCGGCCTATATCCCGACCAACGTGATCTCGATCACCGACGGCCAGATCTTCCTGGAAACGGACCTGTTCTTCCAGGGCATCCGCCCCGCCGTGAATACCGGCCTTTCAGTGTCGCGCGTGGGTTCCGCCGCCCAGACCAAGGCGATGAAATCCGTCGCCGGCCCGGTCAAGCTGGAACTGGCCCAGTACCGCGAGATGGCGGCCTTCGCGCAGTTCGGCTCGGACCTGGACGCGGCGACGCAGAAGCTTCTGAACCGTGGCGCGCGCCTGACCGAGCTGATGAAACAGCCGCAATATTCGCCCCTGACCACCGCCGAGATCGTGATCGTGATCTATGCCGGCACCAAGGGATATCTGGACAATGTTCCGGTCCGCGAAGTGACCAAATGGGAACAGGGCCTGATCCAGTATCTGCGCAACCAGAAAGCCGACCTGCTTGACGACATGACCAAGAACGACCGCAAGATCGCGGGCGATCTGGAAACTGCGATCAAGTCGGCGCTGGATGGCTACGCCAAGACCTACGCCTGAGGGGAGGGATAGATGCCCAGCCTCAAGGACCTGAAAAACCGGATCGGCAGCGTCAAGAACACGCGCAAGATCACCAAGGCGATGCAGATGGTCGCTGCCGCGAAACTGCGCCGCGCGCAGGAGGCGGCCGTGGCTGCGCGTCCCTATGCCGACCGGATGGCCGCCGTGATGGCCGGGCTGACTGCTTCCGCAGCCGGTTCGGCCTCGGCGCCCCGCCTGCTGGCAGGCACCGGCGAGGATCGTCGGCACCTGCTGGTGGTTCTGACCTCGGAACGCGGCCTTGCGGGCGGGTTCAACTCGTCCATCGTCAAGCTGGCGCGCCAGCGCGTGCAGGAATTGCAGGCGCAGGGCAAGGATGTCACGCTGCTGACCGTGGGCAAGAAGGGTCGCGAACAGCTTAAGCGCGACTTCTCGCAGTTCTTCGTGCATCACGTCGACATGAGCGAGGTGAAGCGCATCGGCTATGAGGATGCGCGCGGCATCGCTGATGAGATCCTGGATCGCTTCGAAGCCGGAAGCTTCGATGTCGCGACGCTGTTCTACAGCAGGTTCGAATCGGTGATCAGCCAGGTTCCGACCGCCCGTCAGATCATCCCTGCGGTGATCGACGAGGGGGCGGTGGCCTCGGGCGCCTCGGCGCTTTACGATTACGAGCCGGACGAGCATGGCATCCTGAACGACCTCCTGCCGCGTTCGGTGGCAACGCAGGTCTTCGCGGCGCTTCTGGAAAACGCGGCCTCCGAGCAGGGCGCGCGGATGACCGCCATGGACAACGCCACGCGCAACGCCGGCGACATGATCGACCGCCTGACAACCGAGTATAACCGCTCGCGTCAGGCCGCGATCACCAAGGAACTGATTGAAATCATCTCGGGCGCAGAGGCGCTCTGACACCTAGGGGTAAACACATGGCAGAGGCCAAAGGAAAAATCACGCAGGTGATCGGCGCCGTCGTGGACGTGCAGTTCGACGGTCAGCTTCCCGCGATTCTGAACGCTCTGGAAACCGAGAACAACGGCAAGCGTCTGGTTCTGGAAGTCGCCCAGCACCTGGGCGAGAACACTGTCCGCACCATCGCCATGGAAGCGACCGAAGGGCTGGTCCGTGGCCTGCCCGTCAGCGATACCGGCGCGCCGATCATGGTGCCGGTAGGCGATGCGACGCTGGGCCGCATTCTGAACGTCGTGGGCGAGCCGGTCGATGACCGCGGCCCGGTCGACGCCAGCCAGACCCGTGCCATCCACCAGGTTGCGCCCGATTTTGCCGCGCAGGCAACGTCGTCGGAAATCCTGGTCACCGGCATCAAGGTCATCGACCTGCTGGCGCCCTATTCCAAGGGCGGCAAGATCGGCCTGTTCGGCGGTGCCGGCGTGGGCAAGACCGTTCTGATCATGGAACTGATCAACAACATCGCCAAGGTTCACTCGGGCTATTCGGTGTTCGCGGGCGTGGGCGAGCGCACCCGTGAGGGCAACGACCTTTATCACGAGATGGTGGAATCGGGCGTCATCAAGCCCGAGGAACTGGACAAGTCGCAGGTGGCGCTGGTCTATGGCCAGATGAACGAGCCTCCGGGGGCGCGGATGCGCGTGGCGCTGACCGGCCTGACCATCGCCGAACAGTTCCGCGATGCGACCGGCACCGACGTTCTGTTCTTCGTGGACAACATCTTCCGCTTTACCCAGGCTGGTTCGGAAGTGTCGGCGCTGCTGGGCCGTATTCCCTCGGCCGTGGGCTATCAGCCGACGCTGGCGACCGACATGGGCGCGATGCAGGAACGCATCACCTCGACCAAGAACGGCTCGATCACCTCGATCCAGGCCGTCTATGTTCCGGCCGACGACCTGACCGACCCGGCGCCGGCGACCACCTTCGCCCACCTTGACGCCACGACCGTTCTGTCGCGCGCGATCTCGGAACTGGGCATCTATCCGGCGGTGGACCCGCTCGATTCGAACTCGCGGATCCTCGATCCGGCGGTGGTCGGCGACGACCATTACAACACCGCGCGTTCGGTCCAGGGCATCTTGCAGAAATATAAATCGCTTCAGGACATCATCGCCATTCTTGGCATGGACGAACTGTCCGAAGAGGATAAGCTGACGGTGGCCCGCGCCCGCAAGATCCAGCGTTTCCTGTCGCAGCCTTTCGACGTGGCGAAGGTCTTCACCGGCTCGGACGGCGTGCAGGTGCCGCTGGAGGACACGATCAAATCCTTCAAGGCGGTGGTGAACGGCGAATACGACCATCTGCCGGAAGCGGCCTTCTATATGGTCGGCGGCATCGAGGAAGTGAAAGCCAAGGCGCAGCGCCTCGCCGCTGACGCGGCGTAAGGGGGCGACATGGCCGACACGATGCAGTTCGACTTGGTGTCGCCCGAGCGGAACCTGGTTTCCGTTCCGGTGCGCGAGGTGCGCTTGCCCGGCGCCGAGGGCGACCTGACCGCGATGCCCGGCCATGCGCCGGCCATCGTCAACCTGCGCCCCGGTGTCGTCACCGTGGTCGCGGCGGACGGGGCCGAGACGGAGTTCGCGGTGACCGGCGGCTTTGCCGAGATCAACAACGATTCCGTCAGCCTTCTGGCCGAACGGGGCCATCCCCGCGCCGAGATGACGCAGGACATCTTCAACGAGATGATGGCCCAGGCCCAGCGTCGCGTGCAGCAGGCGCAGGAGCGTTCCTCGACCGGCGAGGAAATCGTCGCGGCAGCTGTCAAGTTGCTGGCCGATATGGAGGCGCTTGGCACCCATATTGGTCTGGATTCGAACCATTCGAATTTCCCGCACTGATCCGCGCGACCTGACCGAAAAAAACAAGAAGCCCCGGATTTTCCGGGGCTTTATTTCATGAGGTGATCTGCCTGTAACGCCTCAAGGAAGCAGTCTTGCGGTGTCCCTCCTGCTGCATCGGCGCGACCCAGGACACGGGCGTCCTTTCCCCGGTTTAAAGATGTGGACCGGGCACGGTGCCCAGCCTGTCCGCTGCTGATCAGCCGTAGGGGGCTGATCAGTTTGAAACAATCTCTTCCGGCTTGCATCGCTTGCTGGTCATCCTGGATCCTCCGTTTCCTAAACATAACAGCAGACCACTTCAAAGGGGGGGAACAATCCGACGCCATTCCTTCGGCCTGACCAACATGTTTTTGATCCTGTGGCATTTGCGATAAAGCTCGGCGTCATGTAGGATTGGACTTTCCGGCCCCTGCGGGACAGGACTATGCAAATAATATAATTTTAAATAAATTATTTATTAAAAAATCTGCGTCGCATCTCCGATCAGCCGGCAGTGTGGCCTCCTGCGGGATTTGCGTGATCAACGCCCGCGCACTGATATAATACGAGGTCTGCCCCGCCGACAGGAACATCCTGATCGGACGGCCCTTTAAGAAGCTTTGCCAATACCGGGGTAATGCCGCGTCGCTGTCCGCTGATCAGGACGCGGGTGGGCGTAGCGCCCGACCTGGATCGCCAGCCGTAGGGCAACGCGATCCCGGCCATCACCGCCAGGCCCGCCAGCACGGTGCGGGCCCGCTCGTAAAGCCGGGCGTCCATCGGATGGGCGATGTTTTTCTCCATCACGCTGGTATCGACCGCCGCCTGCTTCAGGGCCTTGTCCGTGATTGTCCCCGCAGTGCGATCTGCCTCAATCGTCTTGATCAGAATGGAGGCGGCGGCAAGACAGTCCACCTTCGGCGTGGCGAGATGACTTGGCGCTGCGGTGGACAGACCGGAGTCGGTGGAACTGCATGTTGAAGCGGCTGCTTGGAGTCGCGCCGGTCTACCGCAAAACCGCGATCGATGCGGCCTGTGCCGAGGCTCTCCGGCGCGATCAGATCAATGCCGATGCGCTGCGGCAGATTCTCGACCGAGGCCCGAAAAAGCTGCCGCGCCCTGAACCGCAACCGCGCAACACTGTCCGAAAACATCTGCGGTGCGGGCTATTATGCGGAGAGCGACAATGCAGCATGAACATGTCGTTGCCCTCGCCCGCGATCTGTCTCTTGCGGGCTTTGCCGATACGCTTGATCGTCAAGCCAAAGATAGGCCAACTTGATCCGTCCGAATGGCATGGCGACCTCGACAGCCCCCATCTTGCCGACGCGATCATGGACCGCCTCGTGCAGCGCGCCCATAGAATTGTGCTCAAGGGTGAATTCATGTGTCAGAGGCGATGAGATCGCCCCATTAGCCATGCCGAAAGCTCAAGGGGGTGGCCTATGGCCGCCCTCTATGCGTTGTCACGCCGTCGCAGGGCTGTCGACCGCCGGCACAAGGTCATGTAAGTCGCGCGGGGATTGGAGTTGACATCCAGATGCCTGCACACGAACCGTCCGAGACATGGGCTGTGGTCGGTAGCACGCGCGATGAGGGCATCCGGACTCTGCTGCCATATTGCGCGATGGTTTTCCGGCATATGGGACGGGTCCGTTATCGGCACGTCATCGGCTGGCGTGGCCGCGCGACGAGGGTGCACGGCCACGAGCGCTGAATCGTGGTAGATTTCGATGGTGCCGGCCACAACCTTGATGCTGACAAGCTCACCGATCAGGCTTGAAGGCACGCTATAATTCCGCCCCTCTACGTTGACGTGGTAGTGACGCTGGATCCTGATGCCGGGGTGCCATCTGCCGTAATCGTAAGAGGTTTTGGGCAGCGGTTGCAGACACGGCATTTCGCGGACTCTGAGTCGTTCGTTCCGTGGCATTTTCCAGCGCCGCTTGCAGTGACTCGTTCAGCTCCGTCATTGAACGAGGAGTGCGATCCCGTAAAACCCTTGCATAATTTCTCTGGATGAGCCCGACCGTTCCCTAGACGGCCCCCTTGTCACCCGGCTCCCGTCGGAACCGGAAGTGGCCAGATGAGGTGAAGGCTCGGGTCGCGGCGGAAACGCTGGAGCCTGGCGCAACGGTGAATGAGGTGGCGCGACGGCACAGCTTGCCTGCAAACCATGTATCATCGTGGCGAACGCTGGCGCGGAAAGGGCGGCT
>NZ_JASGGO010000043.1:0-24831 GCF_047605025.1 Paracoccus sp. (in: a-proteobacteria)
TGAACTTCATGTCGCAGGCAGTTCGCAGATTGCCACCGAAACGGTGAAAAGGATGTGCTGGCCTATATGGCGGTCGTGCTGCTGGTGCAGAGCGCGGTCTTTTCGCGCTATCGCTGGCCGCTGATCTCGGAGGTCTACGAGATCGCGCAGGCGCCCTATCTAGCGCGCGCCATCATCCGCACCATGCTGCGCCCGCGCGAGGCCAAGTTCAACGTCACCGCCAAGGACGAGACCCTGGCCGAGGACTATATCTCGCCCATCCATGGCCCGCTGCTGGGGCTGTTCCTGCTGGTGCTGGCCGGGGTGGTGGCGCTGGTGGCACGCTGGATCGCCTTTCCGGGCGACCGCAGCGTGCTGTCGGTCGTGGGCGTCTGGGCGGTGATCAACCTGCTGCTGGTCTCGCTGTCGCTGCGGGCGGTGTCGGAAAAGCAGCAGCGCCGTGCCGCGCCGCGCGTGTTCCTGCGCCTGCCTGCCAGCGCCAACTGGGCCGGATCGGGCAGCACGCCTGTGCAGGCGACGGTGCTGGATGTCTCGACCAGCGGCGCGAGCCTGCGGCTGGAACATGCCCCGCGCGGCATCGGCAGCGTCATGGTGCGCCAGGGCGACGAGATCAGCTTCCGCCCGGTATTCGCCAATGCCCCGCATCTGGAACAAGACGTGCGCGCGGTGGTGCTGGCGCTGTCCAGCAAGGCGGGCGAGGGCACCACGCTGGGGCTGCGGCTGGTCGGCGACCAGCCCGTCGCGGTGCAGGAGGCCGTGGCGCAGATGATCTTCGGCGATAGCGAGGTCTGGCGCGCGCAGCGCGAGGCGACCCGACAGGGCAAGGGGCTGATCGCCGGGCTGGCCTATGTGATCGGGCTGACGCTAGCCTCGATTCCCCGGACGGCCAGAGATTACCTGCGCGAACCGGAGCGGCGGCGGCGGGTGGCCTCGAACGCGCATCGCAGCGCCCGGCCGGCGCATCTGATGGCATTTGGCGCCGATTTCGACGCGGTCGAGCATCGCAGCCAGTCGATGCCCGTCCCGATCGAGGATTTCATCGAGATCGAGGCCCGCGGATGAGCCCGCCGCGCCTTGTCCCCCTGCTGGCCGCTCTGCTGTCGCCCCTGGCCGCGCCGGCGCAGGAGATCGTTCTGCCCGCGCCTGCCGCAGAGGCGGCCGCTGAAGCCGCTCCTGCCGCGGGCTCGCCGCCCGCCGCCGTGATCGGGGTCGCGCCCGCGATCCGCGACGGCGCGGCCGAATCCGTGCCCTCCGGCCCCGACCCGGCGCGGCTGTCGGGCCTGTCGCCTTTGGCCTTACTGCCCGAGGGCACGCGCATGGGCGCGAGTCTGCCGCAGCCCGGCATCCTGCGCCTGACCGGCGAAGTGGCGGCGATCACCCTGGCGCTGGACCTGCCCGAGGATGCGCCACTGCCGCAAGGTCTGCGGCTGGCCCTGCGCTCGGCCATAAACGTCCTGCCGGAAACCGCGCTGATGCAGGTCGCGGTGAACGATGCCGCGCCGCTGGACCTGCCGCTGCGGAATTTCGGCGATTTCCGGCCGGTGGACCTTCCCGCCGCTGGGCTGGTCGCGGGGCCGAACCGCATCCGCATCGCGTTGCGCCAGCCGCATCGCATCTTTTGCGGCCCCGATGCCAGTTTCGGCGTCTGGACCGAGCTGGACCTGGCCCGCAGCGGCGCGGTGCTGGCGGGCTCGGTGCCAGCCGCCTCGGCCGAGGGCTTCGCGAGGGCATTGGCGCAGCAGGTCCGCAGTGGTCTACCGCTGACCGTCCTTGCCGATGCCGAAGCCGATCCGGCCGCCCTGCGCGGGCTGACCGACGCCTTGGGCAAGGCCATGCTGGGCCAGGCATTTCTCCAGATCCGCAGCCCCTATGACATGGGCGCGCGCGCGGGGATTTCCGTCATGCTGGCCGGGGCGGCCCGGCCCGGCCTGTCCTATCGGCTGGACGGGCGCGGCGCGCCTGTGATGGTTGTGGCCCAGGCCGGCGGCCGCCTGCCCGACATGTCCGAGGCCATGCGGGCGATCACGCTGCCCGCCTCGGATGCCGGTGCCGCCCTGCCGCTGCCTCCCGGCCAACCCGTGACTCTGGCGCAACTGGGTCAGGGCGACATCGTCGGCAACACGCATTATTTCCGCCAGGATATTCGCTTCCTGCTGCCCGGCGACTGGCTGCTGCTGGCCAACCAGAAAGCGCGGCTGGATCTGCATTACGGCCATGCCGACAACCTGCCCCAAGGCGCGATCCTGCTGGTCAAGGTGAACGACCGGACCGTGCGCCTGCTGCCGCTGGACCGCGACGGCGGCAAGCTGCTGGAGCCGCTGAAGGTCGGTTTCGCCGCCAGGCTGCTGCATCCTGGCGAGAACCGGCTGAGCTTCGAGATGATGGTGCCGGGAAACCCGCCCGACATCGCCTGTCCGCCGCTCAAGACCGACATGCTGGTGATCGCGCGGGACAGCAGCCTGACGGTGCCGAACGCGCCCGCGATGCGGCTGCCGGGCCTGTCCGAGCCGCTGGCCGGGCTGACGGCGGCGGGCGTCCGGCCCGATCCGCAGGCTGCGCAGCCGGCGCGGATGCGGCTGGCCGCGATTCAGCTTGCCGCCAGCCTGCGCCCGGCGGCGCAGCCCGATCCGGCGGCCTCCCTGCTGGTCACGGATTTCAGCGCCATGCCCGGCGCGCTGGCCGACGTGTCGCAGCGCGCCCTGCAGCAGGCGCTGTTTCCCGCCCACGCGCCTGAGACGGCCGCCGCGTCCGCGCCGGCCTTCCGCCTGACCGAGGCCGAAGCCCCCGCTGCCCGGCCCTCCTCCTCCTGGTCTCCGTTGGCCTGGCTGGACCGGCAGCGCGAACGGCTGCGGAACTCGGCTTTCCTCGCCTCGGGGGAAAGCCTGTCCGACTGGCTGGAGGGGCGGAGGGGCGACGCGCTGCTGATCGGCATGGACCGTGACCAGCCGCAGGCGCTGGCGCTGATCCTGGGGCCGGAGGCGCAGATGCGCGGCATGGCGCGGGCGCTGGCGGCGCTGCGCGACGGCGGTCAGGGCCATGGCGGCGCGGCGCTGCTGTCCAACGATGGCGGCTGGCAGCTTTGGACCCCGGTGCGGATGCCGCGCCTGGAGGGGCCGGTGACGGCTGCCAACCTGTTCCCGATCCTGGGTAACTACGCTTCGTGGTCGCCCCTGCTGTTCGCCTGCGCACTGCTGGGTCTCGGCATCCTGTCGGTCCTGCCGGCGCTGGCGGTGGTGCTGATCTATCGCAAGAGGAGGCTGCGCTGATGCGGCGACGGACGCTTCTGTCGGGATTTGCGGCGGCGGCAATGCTGGCGCGCGGGCGACCCGCGCGGGCGCAGGAACATCCGCTGGCGGCCTCGTGGCAGGCGTGGAAGGCGCTCTGCCTGTCCGAGGACGGGCGGGTGGTGGACGGCTTCCAGAAGGCCGCCAGCCATTCCGAGGGGCAGGGCTATGGCTTGGCGCTGGCCGCGATCTTTGACGACCGCGCAGCCTTCGACGCGATCCTGGACTGGACCCAGCGCAACCTCGCCATCCGCGACGACACGCTGCTGGCCTGGCGCTGGCAGCCTGACGCCAGGCCTCAGGTGCCCGACCACAACAATGCCGCAGATGGCGACCTGTTCCACGCCTGGGCGCTGGTCCTGGCCGCCGCGCGCCAGAGCCGCCCGGACCTGGCCGAGCGGGCCGAGGCCGTGACGCGCGACCTGCTGCGGCTTTGCACCGCGCCGCATCCGGCGGGCGACGGCAGCCTGCTGTTCCTGCCTGGCGCGGCCGGGTTTCGCAGCGCCGAGCAGGTGGTGGTCAATCCGTCCTATTACATGCCGCGCGCGATGCGCGAACTGGCCGAGGCGACCGGGCAACCGCAACTGCGGCAACTGGCCGAGGACGGCGCGCGGCTGATCGATCGGCTGGCGGCGGCCGGGCCGGTGCCCGATTGGGTGGCCTTCACGGCGGCGGGGCAGGCCCCCGTGCCCGTGGGCTTTTCGCGCAACTCGGGATATGAGGCGATCCGCGTGCCGCTGTTCGCGCTGTGGTCGGGGCAGGCGGCCTCGCCAGCGGTCCGGGCCTTCGCGCGGGCGGCGGTCCGGGCCGCGCCCGGCGGTCTCTATCCCGTGGTCTTCGACCCCGCCACCGGCGCAGTGCTGGAAAGCAGCGCCCATGCCGGATACGGCGCCGTCGCCGCGCTGGCGGCTTGCGCAAGTGGCGAGGTTTCGGCGGACGGGGCGTCGGTCGGCTCGGCGATGCGGCCCTTTGCCAAGGACCAGCCCTATTATCCGGCCACCCTGCACCTGATGGCGCTGGTGGCCCAGGTCTCACAATTCCCGGAATGCGTGCCGATATGATCAGAACCCTGCTTTTCGCCGCCGCGCTGATGGCCGCCCAGACCGGGGCGGCATCGGCGCAGGCCGCGCCGCCCGCCGACGAACTGCTGGCGCTGACGCTCTACGTCCAGCAGGACGAGGAGGCGGCGATCCAGGCCGAGCTGCGCCGCCTGCGGCTGAAATATCCGCAATGGGCGCCGCCCTCGGACCTGAGCCGACTGGCGGCGGACGACGCGGCCCCGCAGGCCCTGATCGCGCAGTTCCAGCGCCAGCTTGCGGCGGGCCGGATCGATCAGGCGCGCGAGACCCTGGCCCAGGCCCGGCGCGACAATCCGGGCTGGACGCTGCCGCCTGACATGGCGGCGCAGCTGGAAACCGCCGAGGGCCAGCAGGCGCTGGACCAGGCGATCGCAGGCGGTGATGTCGCGGCGGCGCGCAGCATGGCGGCGCGAACGCCGGGCCTGCTGCGCTGCGACCGCATCAACAACGCCTGGCGCATCGCCGAGGGGCAGGCCGCCGCCGGGGCAAGGGCCGATGCGCTGGCGACCTATCGCGCCGTGCTGGGGGCCTGCACCGATCCGGGCGAGTTGGTCTCGACGCTGGAAAAGGCCGATGTGGCGGCTAGCGAAGCCGATCTGCGCGGCATGGCGGCGCAACTTTCGGGCCGCTTCCCGGCCGAGGCCGGGCGCTTTGACGCGGCGCTGGCGCGCCTGCTGGCTGGACGGGGCGTCGCGCCCCCCGCCAAGGCCCCGGCCGAGGCCGGGAAGCCGGCGCGGCGGGCTGCGGCCCAGCCCACCGCGCGCGGCATCCGCCAGGCGCGTGCAGCCCCGGCGCACGCGCCTCGGGGGGAAAGCCCGGCGCAATGCGCGGCCCGCACTGCCGGCGCGCGGGCGGCGGGGACGGTGCTGAAACGGGGCTGGTGCGTCTATGACCTCGACCGGACCATGGACGCGATGGCCGATTTCAAGGCCGTGCTGGCGGCACGGCCGAATGCCGACCAGCGCCGCGATGCGCAATACGGCTTGGCCCTGTCCTATCTGAAGCTGGGGATGAGCGAGCCTGCCGCGCAGATCGCCGCCACCGCCGATTTCGACCACCGTCAGCGCGTCGATGTCGAGCGCCAGATCCTGGACCAGCGCGGCGTCGCCGCCTACGAGCAGCGCCGCTATCGCGAGGCCATCCGCTATTTCGACGCCATCGAGCAGATCACCGGCGCGTTGCGCCGCGACCTGGCGATGCTGCGGGCCTATGCCTATCTGAACGCCGGCAGTCAGCCCCGCGCCTTGGCCGAGTTCCGCCGCCTGAACGCCCAGCTTTCCACCGCCGAAAGCCGGCGCGGCCTGCGGGCGGCGTCGGGGGGGTGAGCCCCCCGGCCGCCCCGCCTTTCGTTGTTTCCTCGTATCCCGTTTCGACATGAACATTCCCGGCCGGGCCACGCGCCCCGCCGCCGACCCACGGACGGAGAAACCATCGTGAACCGGCGCCTCCAAAGCCTGTCGCTCAGCCTGCAATTCGCGCTGGTGATGCTGTCCTTCGTCCTGATCGTGGGCATGATCAGCGCCTTCGGTTATTTCGCCGTCCGCTCGCTGACAGCGGCGCAGGACAAGGTGCGCGACGTGACCGTCGGGCTGAATGCGATCGAGACGACCGAGCGCGCCATGCTGGCCCGCGAGATCGGCCTGATCCAGGCGCTGATCGTCCGAACTCCGCAGGGGCGCGACGTGTTCGACCAGGCCAATCGGGATGTGGATCTGGCCTTGCAGGCGCTGCTGGCGCTGCCCGCGCCCAATGCCCAGTCGTTGACCGATGCCATCGCGATCCAGACCGCCAGCGCGCAATGGCTGGATGGGCAGGCGCTGCCGGTGCTGGCGCGTGCCTTCGACAAGGGCGTCCGGCCGGGCCCGCTGCTGGCCGGCTATCTGGCGCGGTCGCCGCTGGGCGGCTCGACCCAGATCGCGGCCGAGTCGTTCTCGCGGCTCAAGGCCCTGGTCGGGCATCTGTTGAAGGACGCCCGGCTGGAACGGGATCAGGCGCTGAAGCGGCTTCACAATATGACCGCCGCCGCCGGGCTGGTGATCATGCTGGCGGCGCTGGCCGCCTTTGCCATCCTGCATCGCCGCATCAGCCATCCGCTGCGCCTGCTGGCCACGGCCATGTGGCGGCTGTCGCAGGACGACCGCGATGTGCCCGTTCCCTATCAGGACCGCCATGACGAGATCGGGGCGATGGGCCGCTCGTTGCTGGTGTTTCGCAACCTGGCCGTGGCGCGGGCCGAGGATCTGGAGGTGCGGGGCGCCTTGACGCGGTTGTCGGCGGCGGTACAGGCGCAGGACAACCTGCGGGGCTTCGCCCAGGCGGCGCTGAGCGCACTGGCGCGCGAGCTTGGCGCGGACGTCGCGGTGTTCTTTTCGCATGACCCGGCGCGCGACAAGCTGTGGCGCTTTGCTACCTATGGCTATCGTGCCGAGGAAGGCATGCCGAATTCCTATGCTATGGGCGAGGGGCTGGTCGGGCAGGTCGCCCGCGACCGCCGGGTGCGCGTCCTTTCCGCGCTGCCGGACGGTTACCTCAAGGTCCATTCCGGCACCGGCGAGGGGCAGCCCCGGCTACCGGCATTGGCATCCCGGCCGGAAAGCTGGACGCGATCTTCCAGCCCTTCGAGCAGGTCGATGGCAGCACGCATCGCCAATTCGGCGGCACCGGGCTGGGCCTGGCGATTTCGCGCCAGCTGGCGGCGCTGCTGGGCGGCGGGCTGACGGTGGAAAGCACGCCGGGGCGGGGCTCGGTCTTTCGACTGACGATCCCCTTGGGGAGCGGGGCCGAGGCGCCGGCTGTGCCCGTCCCGGTTCCCGCCGGCCCCGCGCGGCCCCGGCGCGGCAAGGGCCGCCGCGTCCTGGTGGTCGAGGATGATGCGGGGATGCAGAAGGCGCTGCTGCAACTGATGACCCGCGCCGGGATCGAGCCGCACCCGGTCATGACCGCCGAGGAGGCGCTGGACCTGTGCCAGGCGCAGGAATTCGACTGCATGATCCTGGACATCGGTCTGCCGGGCCTGTCGGGCCTCGAGTTGTTGGACCGGCTGGCGCGGGCGGGCCGGACCATGCCCGTCGTGGTCTATTCGGCCCGCGACATTCAGCCCGACGAGCATCTGCGCCTGCGCAGCCATACCGACGGCATCGTGCTGAAGGGCGAGCAGTCCGAAACGCGGTTGCTGGACGAGGTCGAGACCTTCCTGGCCGCCGCGCCCGAGGTCGTGCATCCGCCCGCGCCGCTGCTCGTCGCCCCGGCCCAGGACGATGGCGCGCCGCTGGGCTGCAAGCTGCTGCTGGCCGATGACGACATGCGCAACATCTACGCGCTGGCCAAGGTGCTGCGGGCGCGCGGCTGCGAGGTGGTGCTGGCGCAGGACGGGCGCAAGGCCATGGCCGAGCTGAAGGCGCATCCCGACATCCAGATCGTGCTGATGGACATGATGATGCCGGACATGGACGGATACGAGGCGATGCAGGCCATCCGGGCGGGCGGCGCGGCCTGGGCGGAGTTGCCGATCATCGCGCTGACCGCGCGGGCGATGAAGGACGACCGCGACCGCTGCATTGCGGCCGGGGCCTCGGACTACATGACCAAGCCGGTGGACATGCCGGCGCTTCTGACCAAGATCCGGGCGCAGCTTGACCATGCCGCTTGAGACCACCGCCTTCGCCGAATGGTTCCATCGCGACTTCGGCCATGATTTCCGCCAGTATCGGCGGATGGCGTTGGGCCGGCGGCTGCATCATCTTTGCGCCGGGCTGCAACTGGACGGGCTTGCCGCGCTGCGCGACTGGCTTGCCGACGACCCGACCCGCGTCGGCCATGTAGTGGACCAGATCTGCGTCTCGGTCAGCGAGCTGTTCCGAGAGCCGGGCACGCTGGCCGATCTGCGCCGGCTGGTCCTGCCGCAGTTGCGCAGCTTTCCGGTCGTCACCGTCTGGCATGCCGGCTGCGCGGCCGGGCAGGAGGCGTATTCCATGGCGATCCTGCTGGACGAGGCCGGGCTGCTGCCGCACTGCCGCATCTTCGCCAGTGACATCTCGGCCACGGCGCTGGCCCAGGCGGCGCGCGGTCTGCTGCCCGCGACCCAGATCCGGGACGCCGAGCCGCGCTATCTGGCCGGCGGCGGCGCGGGCGGCCTTGCCCGGCATTTCGTGGCCGAGGGCGGGCAGATGCGGCTGGATCCGCGGCTGATGTCCCATATCAGCTTCGTGCGCCACAACCTGGCCGCCGACGCGGTGTTCTGCGAGGCGAACCTGATCCTGTGCTGCAATGTGCTGATCTATTTCGAGCGCCCGCTGCAACGCCGTGCCCTGGGACTGTTTGCGGATTCGCTGGCGCGGGGCGGGCATCTGTGCCTGGGCCGGCGCGAGACGCCGATCAGCGCCGGCGACCGCTTCGCGCCGCTGGCGGACAGCCGCTGGATCTATCGGCCGACGGCGCAGGCGTGCCCGGCGCTTCCCCCTCCTCCCGACCTTCCGAGCAGATGAGAGGATGCCATGACCAAGTCCCTTCCGACCGATCCGGCCCGCGCCGACCGCCCCCGCATCCTGATCGTGGACGACATCTCCGCCAACCTGACCGCCATGCGCGTCCTGCTGCGCCGCCTGGACGCCGAGATCGTCGCCGCGCAATCGGGCAACGAGGCGCTGTCGCTGGCGCTGGACCACAACTTCGCGTTGGTGCTGCTGGATGTGCAGATGCCCGGCATGGACGGGTTCGAGGTCGCATCGCTGCTGCGCGACAACCCATTCTCGGCCGAGACGCCGATCATCTTCATGACCGCCTCGAACACGGACGAACTGAGCCAGCTGCGGGGATATGATTCCGGGGCCATCGACTATATCGGCAAGCCGATCAACGAAAGCATCCTGCTGTCCAAGGTCGGGCTGTTCCTGGAGCTTTACCGCAGCCGCCAGCAATTGGTGCAGGCGCTGGCCCAGGTCCACGAGCAGCGCCAGATCCTGCGCGCCACCTTCGACGCGGTCAGCGACGGCATCATCGCCACCGACAATCACGGCCAGGTGTCCTGGATGAACCCGGCGGCCGAGCGCATGACCGGCTGGAGCAGTTCGGCCGAGCGGACACTGGCCCAGGTCATGGCGCTGGAGACGGCCGAGGGCGAAAGCCTCAGTCCCGACCTGTTCAACTGGCCCGCCGCCGCCCCAACCTCGCAGGTGCTGATGGGCACGCGCGTGGGCGGCAAGCTGCCGATCAGCAGTTCGGCCGCCGTGGTGCGCGACACCGACGGCCAGCCGATGGGCGGGGTCGTCGTGTTCCAGGACGCGACGCAGGCCTATGCCCGTCACCTGGCCATGCAGGGCGAGGCCGAGACCGACCCGCTGACCGGGCTTCTGAACCGCGCCGGCTTCAACAGGCGGTTGCAGGCCATGCTGGCCGTCCGGGACGGCGCGCGGAGCGACCTGGCGCTGCTGTTCGGCGACCTGGACAAGTTCAAGCCGGTCAACGACAATTTCGGCCATGCCGCCGGCGATCTGGTGCTGCGCGAGGTCGCCGCCCGTCTGGGCCGCTGCATGCGCGAGTCGGATGTCTCGGCCCGCTGGGCGGGGGACGAATTCGCCGTGCTGATGCGCTGCGAGGACATGCAGGAGGCCGAGCGGATGGCCCGCCGCCTGACCGAGGCGGTGCGCCAGCCCATTGATGTGGGCAAGGGCGGCATCGCGGTCTCGGTCGGGATCAGCATCGGCATCTCGATGGCCAGCGCCGCGCATTGGGATCCGGCAGAGTTGCTCCACCAGGCCGACCGGCTGCTTTACCGCAAGAAGGAAGGTCGCCTGCCCGGCGAGCCGGCGCTGGTGCGGCGATGACTTGCAATCCCCCCCGCGCGTTCATCACTTGCAAGATACAATCTAAAGGTGTAACCGATGGCAAGGATCACGCTGCGCGGCGGCGCGATACGGAACATGACGTGGATCGACTGGTCGCAGGTGCTGGGATTTGCCATGGTCGAACGCTCGGCCACGGCGCTGCGTCTGTTCGACGGCGCCTCGGACCAGGCGCTGCTGGCCGGCCAGGGCCTGGCCTATGGCGGCGCGGGGCCGGGCGGACTGCGCGCTGGCAGCCTGCATCGGATCGACATCACCCGCGCCGGCCAGGCTATCTTCGAGGCGGCGGGGCTGGCGCTGTCGGCGGCGGCGCTGGCCGAGGCCTATGCGAGCTCGGATGACGGGGCGGTCACGCGGCTGATCATGGCCGGGAACGACCTGCTGCGAGGAACCGACCTGGCCGAGACGCTGGCCGGCTATGCCGGCGCCGACACGATCCAAGGCATGGGCGGTGCCGACAAGATCTTCGGCGGCTTCGGCGCGGACCGGCTGCTGGGCGGGGCCGGGGCCGATACCCTGCTGGGCGAGGTGGGCCATGACCAGCTTTTTGGGGGGGCCGGCTATGACACGCTTTACGGGGATGCCGGCAACGACACTCTGTTGGGCGAGGCGGGCCATGACGGGCTTTACGGCGGCGATGGCGATGATCGGCTGCTGGGCGGGCCGGGCAATGACAGCCTTTACGCCGGCAATGGCAACGACCTGGCCTGGGGCGGCGATGGCGCCGACCGGCTCTATGGCGAGGCGGGCACGGATAGCTTGACTGGCGGGGCGGGCAAAGACACGCTTTACGGCGGCACCGGCAATGACAGCCTGGATGGTGGCCCCGGCGACGACACGCTTTACGGTGAGGCGGGCGACGATCTGCTGGCCGGCGGTGCGGGCGATGACTGGCTGGGCGGCGGCGCGGGCAATGACCGCTTGCAGGGCGGTCCCGGCAATGACCGGCTTTACGGCGAGGCAGGCGCCGACCGGCTGGACGGCGGCTGGGGCAATGACCAGCTTTTCGGTGGCGCGGGCAACGACCGGCTGATCGGCGGCCTGGGCGCCGACAGCCTTTATGGCGGCGCGGGGGCGGACCTGTTCGTTTTTGCCGACCTGGCCGATTCGACGCCGCGCGCCCGCGACTATATCGACGATTTCACCCGCGCGGATGGCGACCGGATCGACCTTTCCGCCATCGACGCGAACAGCCTGGCGGATGGCGGCCAGGATTTCACCTATATCGGCAATCGCGCCTTCGGCGGCCATGCGGGCGAGTTGCGCTGGCTGCGCACCGCGGATGCCACCTATGTGCAGGCGGATGTGGACGGCGACGGCGTGGCCGACATGGCGATCCGGATCGGCAAGTCCATCGACCTGAGCGCCTGGGATTTCCTGCTGTGAGCATCGGGGCCTTGGTTCAGCGAAGCGCCTGGGTCATCTCGAAGGCGTTCTGCACGGCCGCGCCATGGGCCGTATTGTCGTAGATCGTCCAACTGGCCGGTATCGACGGCGGCTTCGGGAAAGAGCGGATGGAAGGAGCCGTCGGCGCTGGCCACGATCACCTTGATGCCGAAGCTTTCGCGCATGCGGGCGACGATCTCGAGCTGCGGCGTGCGGAGGCCGCAACGGGCCGGATCCTCGACCACGACTATGAAGCCGAGATTGGCGGCGGCTTAGCTTGACGGCTTGAGGTTCCACGGCAGCAGGTTGTCGAGACGGCTTTGTGGATAGCCGCTGACGAAGGCGGTGAGCGTGGCCTTGAGGTAAGGGGGTAGGAAATATCGGGTCAGCTATGAGCAAGATTCTGGTCAGCGCCTGCCTTCTTGGTCGCCCTGTGCGGGACAACGGCTCCGCGAGGCCGCTGGTGCATCCCCTCATGGCTCAATGGCGGACCGAAGGGCGCCTCGTTTCGATCCGCCCGGAGCTGACGGCTGGATTCAGCGTGCCGCGCCCTCCGGCCGAGATTGCGGACGGCCAGTCCGGCGCAACGGTTCTTGCCGGGATCGCCCGCGTCATCGAGGCAACGGGCCGGGATGTGACCGACCAATATGTTGCCGGTGCCCATGCGGCCCTGGCGCTGGCCCGTGAACATGGATGCAGATTTGCGCTGCTGGTCGATGGCAGTCCGACATGCGGCAGCGGTCTCATCTACGACGGTGCCTTCGCAGGCAGGAAGCACGCGGGCGCAGGTGTGACGGCTGCGCTTTTGCCCCAGCATGGCATCGAGGTCTTCACGGAAGCCGGGATCGAGGCGCTGGCAGGCCGTCTGTCCCAGTAAGACGGTCTTGGCAATGGCAGACAGCGATCCTGCCCCCGCCACATCATTGCCATCCCGGATGCCCGGTATTACATTACGAGTAATACAGGAGTGCATCATGCGCATCACCAGCAAAGGCCAGGTCACCATCCCGCAGGCGATCCGCGAGCAGGCGGGCTTTCTGCCCGGCACCGAGCTTGAATTCACCATCGGCGACGATGGGGTCGTGCGCGTCCTTCGCCGCCGCGAGCAACCGGACAACCCCGCGCTCTCCGCAGCCATCGCGCGGCTGCGTGGCAGGGCGGACACCGGCATGACAACCGAAAGCATCATGGCTCTGACCCGTGGTGCGGATGAGCACTGAGGGATGTCGCGTGTTCTGGTCGATGCCAATATTCTGATCGACATCGCGACCGACGATCCGAACTGGGGCAGGTGGTCGGCCGGCGCCCTGGAACATGCGGGTCGGGGGCGGCAATTGGTGATCAACCCCCTGATCTATGCTGAGGTTTCAGTTGCGTTCAGCCGTATCGAAGACCTTGACCAGCTTCTGCCATCCGGCCTGTTCCAGCGCGAGGATCTGCCCTGGGAAGCGGGCTTTCTGGCTGGAAAGGCTTATCTGGGCTACAGGCGCCGGGGCGGCGCGCGAACCTCGCCCCTGCCGGATTTCTACATCGGCGCCCATGCGGCGGTTCGCGATTACGCGCTGCTGACAAGGGATGCTGCACGCTATGCGACCTATTTCCCGACGGTGCCGCTGATCACGCCCTGACGCTGCCTGACCGTTGGCCCGCCTGGCATCAAACGCTGCGCATCTACTGGACAGGCACGCCGTTCAGATGCCGCAGCTTGTCCGGATTGCGAGTGATGTAGATCGCGGCGATCCTGTCCCCCTCGACCTGAAGCGCGGTCGTCTGCACGATCCCGCCGCCCTCGACAGTGACGAAGCCGGGCAAGCCGTCGATCATCGCATGGCGGATCAGAAGCGATGGCGTGGCCGTGAACTCCTGCGCAAGCTCGGCGTGCCGCGCCATAACCGCTGCGATCCCCACAAGCGGGCGCGGCGAGGCGGGCACCTTGCCGCCGCCATCGGTGGAGGCCGTCACGTCCTCGGTCAGCAGTGAACGCAGCGCCTGCATGTCGCCGCTTCGAGAGGCGGTGAAGAAGGCGGCGGCGATCTCCTGCCCGTGTTCCTTCGAGACCGGAAAGCGCGGGCGGGCGGCCTGAACATGCGCGCGGGCACGGGTGGCAAGCTTGCGGCAGGCGGCCGTCTCGCGGTCGATGGCGGCGGCAACATCATCGAAACCCATCCCGAAGACATCGTGCAACAGAAAAGCCGCCCGCTCCAGCGGCGAGAGCCGTTCCAGCGCCAGCATCAGCGGCAGCGTGATGTCGTCGATGGAGTCCGGCTCATCCGGGCTGAGGATGGGTTCCGGCAACCACGGCCCGATATAGGTTTCGCGCCTGCGCCGAGCCGATTGCAGTTCATTCAGGCAAAGCCGGGTCACGATGGTGCGCAGCAAGGCCGCAGGCTGGCGAACCGTGTCGCGGTCGGTCGCCAGCCAACGGAGCCAGGCATCCTGGACGACATCCTCGGCATCGGCAACCGAGCCCAGCATCCGATAGGCAAGCCGAACCAGACGCGGACGCAGATCCGCGAACACCGGATCTGACGGGGTGTCGTTCATATTCCTGGCCCCACGATCCTGCCCCCTGCGGATTATCCGGCGTGAACCGCTGTGACACCGTAAAGGCTCGGCTCGACCGAAAGCGCGAGCCCCGCGAATACCTTCAGCTGCTGCTGGGTTTCGGGCTTCTTCATGAACCCTTCGAAATGCTCCTTCGAGGCCCATTGGGCATAGTTGACCACCTTCTGGCCATCAAGGCTGCTGTGAATGCAAACCGAGATGAAGCCCGGCTGATGCCGGATGGTGCTCTCGGTGGCCTCCGACAGTGCTTTCGCAAGATCCGCCTGCTTGCCAGGCTCAACCTTATAGACATTGATCAGCGTCAGGCAGGGGGCCCGCGGATCGATTGTCGCGGTGCTTCTGGTCGTCATCTTCAACTCCTGTGCAACTTGGTCGCAAAGGAGATGACAAACCACGGCATCAGAATGTGACATGGCGGGAAAATAAAGCCGTTTGCCGGGGCGCGGCGCTGCACGATCCGAGTCCGCGATTCAGCCGCTCATCGCCCAGATCGCACCCGGCAGTTTCCGTTTCCACCCAGCTTTGCCCCATGCTCGCACCTCATGCGTTGTCGGCAAACCATGTTTCGTCGTGGCGCCCATGGCTCGCCCGGGAAGGATCATGACGGGTTGGCGTCGCTGGTATCATCCGTTCTGCGCAAGGATCCCTTTACCGGCATGGTCCCTCGCCATGGCGCTCGAACCAATGGCGCTCCAATAGCAACCGCACAAGATCGGCGAAGACCGCAGCAAGCGTCCGTGATGCCCTGCGAACGCTTACATTGGTTTCGCAATCTTGCGGCCAGGAAAGATGCCATCAGGCTAATATGCATTAGCCTGATGGCATCGGACCCGAAAGGCGGCTAGGCGATCAGCTTTTCCGTTTCGCGGTCGAAATAGCGGATGCTGTCCAGATCCGCCTTGAAGCTGGCGGCATCGCCGGGGCGATAGCTGGCCGAAGCGGGGGCACGGGCGATCACGCTGCCCGAGGGCAGGTCGAGATGCACGAAGGTCTCGGACCCGTGCGGCTCGGCCACGCGGACGGTGCCGTGCAGCACCAGCGCCGCGTCGGTCGCGCCCGCATCCGCCGGGGTCAGGTCCTGCGGCCGGACGCCAAGGGCCACGCGCGGCGAGGATGCCTTGCGCGCCGGGGCCGGCAGGGCATCGGCGGCCAGCACGACCTTGCCGGCATTCGCGCCGAAAGTCAGCCCGTCGCCCGTCAGTTCGGCATCCAGCATGTTCATCTCGGGGCTGCCGATGAAGCGGGCGGTGAACATGTCGGCAGGGCGGTTGTAGAGGTCCATCGGCGCGCCGACCTGAAGGATACGGCCGTCCTTCATCACCACGATGCGGTCGGCCATGGACATGGCCTCGACCTGATCATGGGTCACGAAGACGATGGTGCTGCCCAGGCGCTGGTGCAACTGCTTGATCTCCAGCCGCATCTGGCCGCGAAGCTGGGCATCCAGGTTCGACAGCGGCTCGTCGAACAGGAAGACCTGAGGATCGCGCACCATGGCGCGGCCGATGGCGACGCGCTGGCGCTGGCCGCCCGACAGCGCGGCGGGGCGGCGCTCCAGCAGATGCGACAGGCCCAGGGCCTTGCCGACCTCTTGCACGCGGGCATCCCTTTCGGCCTTGGACAGTTTCGAGTTGTAAAGCCCGAAGCCGATATTCTGATGCACCGTCATATGCGGATAGATCGCATAGTTCTGGAACACCATGGCGATGTTGCGCTGCTTGGGCTCCATGTGGTTGACCACGCGGTCGCCGATCTTCAGCGTGCCGCCCGAGATGCTTTCCAGCCCGGCGATCATGCGCAGCGTCGTCGATTTGCCGCAGCCCGAGGGGCCGACCAGCACCACGAATTCGCCATCGGCGATGTCCAGGTCGATGCCGTGGACGGCGGTGGCAGCGCCGTAGTTCTTGACGATCTTGTCGAGGGTAATGCTGGCCATCATGCTCCTCCCGTGAGCGTGTTGAAGGATTGTTCAAGGGCCGCCGCCGCCGCGCGGGTCTGCGCGGCGCGGGCGGCGGCCCGGTCCGCAAGCGCCTGCAATTCGGCCCGGTAGCCCGCCAGCGCCGGTTGCAGCGCCGAGGGCGCGGGACCGCCGAAGCGGTCGCGCACGGCGACGAACTGCGCGGGCGAAGTGGCGTGGGCAAAGGCCGCCGCGTCCATCTCGGGCGGATTGCCGGTCGCCGCCTGATAGGCCGCGCGGAAATGCGGATAGCCCTCGGCGGACAGATCCTGCCCCGCCGCCACCACCGCGCCCGAGACCTCGGAGGCGATCTCATGCGCGGTGCGGAAGGGCAGCCCGCCCTCGCGCACCAGCACGTCTGCAAGCTCGGTCACGGTGGCGCAGGACAGGCGCAGGTTGCGCGCCACATGCGCCGGATCGACCCGCAGCGCCGCCATCACCCGCCCGAACAGGCCCAGCACGCGCAGGGCGGTGTCAAACGCCTGATGGCCGAACTCCTGCGTTTCCCCTTCGCTGTCGTTCATGTCGGTGAAGGGGGTGTTGTGCAGGATGTCCAGCACCGCATTGCTGCGCGCCCAGACCTGGCTGGTCAGGTGGCGCAGATGCTCGATGGCGACCGGGTTGCGCTTTTGCGGCATGATCGAGGAAATCTGCACCAGCCCGCCCGGCAGGCGGATCTGGCCGACCTCGAAGCTGCTCCAGAATTGCAGGTCCTGGACCGGGCGGCCCAGATGCAGGAACAGCAGCGACAGCGCCGAATAGGTAGATGAGATGTAATCCACCGTGGCGATGCAGCCGTAGGAATTCTGCAAGGGCGCCGCGAAGCCCAGAAGCCGGGCCACGCGATGGCGGTCGGTCGGAAAGCCGGTGGTGGTGATCGCCGCCGCGCCCAGGGGGCAGCGGTCCACCACATCCAGCGCGGCCTCCAACCGGGCCAGGTCGCGCAGCAGCACCTCGGCCACGGCGGACAGGTAATGGCCCAGCGTGGTCGGCTGCGCGGGCTGGCCGTGGGTATAAGCCACGATCAGCGTCTCGGCCTCGCGCGTGGCGGTGTCCAGAAGCTGGGCCAGCGCCGCGCGCGCCTCGGCCAGCGCCGCCTCGATCCGGGGTTTCAGCCCCAGCCGGAACAGCGTGTGGTCGATGTCGTTGCGCGACCGCGCGGTATGCAGCCGCCCGCCCAGATCGGGACCGATCCTGGCCTTCAGCGCCTTTTCCATGGCGAAGAAGAAATCCTCGACATCGTTGGTATAGCGCATGGCGGCGGGATCGGTCTTGGCCCAGACGGCGCGGAGGCCGTCGGCGATGGCGCCGGCCTGCGCGGGCGTCAGGATGCCGGTCTCGGCCAGCATCACCAGATGCGCCTTGTCCACCTGGCGCAGCGCATCGGCATGGCCCAGGCGCGCGCCGTCGAACAGCGGCACCAGCACCGTGTCGCGATAGACCGGATCGGGGAAGGTGTCGGAAACGATGGTCATCCCTTCACCCCCGCCAGCATCACGCCGCGCACGATATAGCGTTGGAAGAACAAGAAGATCAGCAGGGTCGGGATGGTAGACAGCGCCGCCCCGGTCATGATCATCTCCCATTGGATCGACTGCTCGACGGCAAAGCTGGAAAGCCCGACCGGCAGCGTATAAAGATCGCGGTCGGTGGTGACGATCAGCGGCCAGAAGAAGGCGGTCCAGTTGCCGAGGAAGGTAAAGATCGCCAGCGCCGACAACGCCGGGCTGACCAGCGGCATCGCGATCTTCCACCAGATGGTGAATTCGTTCAGCCCGTCGATCCGGGCTGCTTCCAGGAAGTCGTTCGGCACCGTCTCGAAGGACTGGCGCATCAGGAACACGCCGAAGGCCGTCATCAGGCCGGGGAACATGATGCCCCAATAGGTGTCGGTCCAGCCCAGGCTGCTGGACATCAGATACCAGGGGATCACCAGCATCTCGGTCGGGATCATCAGCGTCGAAAGGATCGCGAAGAAGATCAGCTTGCGGCCCGGAAACTGGAACTTGGCCAGCGTATAGGCGACGAGGCTGTCGAAGAACAGGCACGAGGCCGTGGTGACCACCGCGATCAGGGTCGAGTTCAGGAACCAGCCGACGAAGCGGCCGTCCGACAGCACGCGGACATAGTTCTCCAGCGTCGGGTTGGCCGGGATCAGCCGCAGGTCGAAGACCTCGCCCGCCGTTTTCAGCGAGGTCGAGAACATGAAGAACAGCGGCGTGATCATGATGACCCCGCCGATGAACAGGCAGGTCCAGGCGATGACAGGGCCGGGGCGGATGCCACGCGGGGCGGCCGGGGTTGTGGTCTGGCTCATCTCAGCGACTCCGCAGGATCCATAGCTGGATCATGGTGATGACCAGCAGGATGGTGAACAGAACGACGGTCTGCGCCGCGGCATAGCCCATCTGGTATGAGGTGAAGGCCGTCTGATAGATCATCAGCACCAGGGGCTTGGTGGTGTTCAGCGGCCCGCCGGGATCGTTGCTGGTCATGTTGTAGACCTGATCGAAGATCCGCAGGAACCCGATGGACGAGAACACGACAAGGAACACCGTGGTCGGCTTCAGCAGCGGCAGGGTGATCTTGCGCAGGATGGTGCCCTCGCTCAGGCCATCGACGCGCGCGGCCTCGTAATAGGTCGTGGGGATCGCCCGCAGCCCGGCCAGGAAGATGATGATCTGAAAGCCCAGGCCCGCCCAGATCGCCGTGACCATGATCGCGGGCAGCGCCTGGTCGGTCGAGCGCAGGAAGGGCTGCGCCTCGAATCCCAGCATGCCGATGAAGCTGTTGATGATGCCGATGGGCGGGGGCTGGTAGAACAGCCGCCAGACCCAGGCCATCGCGGCCGCCGTGGTCAGGAAGGGCAGGAAGTAAAGCGCCCGGATCGTGCCGTGCATGAAGCGCACGCGGTCCAGGTAATAGGCGATCATGAATGAGATCAGGATGCTGATCGGCGTGCCGATCAGAAGATAGGCGAAGGTATTGCGGAAGACCTGCCAGAACAGCGGGTCGGACAGCATGATGCGATAGTTCTCAAGGCCGATGAAATTGGCCTCGTTCAGCAGGTCCCAATCGGTCAGGGACAGCCAGAAGGCTTGCAGCGTGGGATAGAAGCGCACGACGCTGAAGAACAGGATCGGGACGGCAAGGAAGGCCCATGCCCAGACGATCTGCTTGGTCGTGACCGACAGCCTGTCCCACAGGCGCGGGGAACCCGTCCCTCCGCCATGCTGGTCGGATGGTGTCATGATGTGATCCTAAAGCTTGAAACCGCAGAGGGCCCCGGCCAGGCGTGGCCGAGGCCGGACGGGTCATTTCGCGAAATGCTTGTCCAGCAGCGCCTGCTCGGCCTTGGCGGCCTCGGCCAGCGATTCCGCCGGAGCCTGGCCTTGCAGAAGCACGCGGTTCACCATGTCGATGGCGACCTGGCGCTGCGCCGCCTCATCGACGAAGCGCGTGGTCTGCGAATAGTCCAGCGCGCGGACGAAGGGGCCGAAGACCGGATCGGCCAGGTTCGCCTCGGTCATGGCGACGGCCTTGCGGGCGGGCAGTTCGCCGACTTCCTTCTGCCACAGCTCCATCGCGGCTGGCGACGAGATATAGGCCAGGAACTTCTTGGACGCCTCCAGTTCCTCGCCCTTGGCCGAGGAGCCGATGCCGTTGGCGAAATAGCTGGCATAGTTCGAGCGCGTGCCGTCCGCCGCTGCCGGCAGTTCGGTCACGCCCCATTCGAAGGCGCTGATCGTGCCATAGCTGGCCAGACGGAATGTGCCGTCCACCACCATCGCGGCAAGCCCGGCGCGGAAAGCGGCCTGGCCTTCGTCCATGAACCCCTCCTTGCCGACCTTGTATTCGGTTTGCAGGTCCAGGTAATAGTCCAGCGCCTTCAGCCCGGCCTCGCTGTCATAGGTGACGGTCTTGCCGTCCTCGGAATAGGGGGCGCCGCCATATTGCGCGGTCAGGATCGTGCGCCACCAGTGATGGTCCTGCCGGGCGATGTCCAGCGCGATCCCGGCCTGGATCAGGTTGCCGCCATTGTCGTGCTTGGCGGTCTTCTGCGCCACCTCGACCAGTTCGTCCAGGGTCTTGGGCGGCTCGGTCACGCCGGCCTGCTCAAACAGCTTCTTGTTATAGAACAGGGCCATGGTCCGCACCGCCGTGGGCAGGGCGTAATACTGGCCGTCACGCTTCATCGCGCCGACGATGGGGAAGAAATCCGCCTCGATCGCGGCTGCGGGGAAGGCGTCCTGCGGCAGCGGCTGAAGGATGCCGCCATCGACGAAGTTGTCGATCCAGCCATAGAAAAGCTGCACCACGTCCGGCCCCCGGCCCGCCGCATGGGCGGCCACGACGCGGGTCTGGTAATCCGCATAGGGGAAGGTGACTTGCTTGACCTTGATGTCGGGATTTTCCTTCTCGAAAGCGTCGATCAGGGCGTCCATCGCCTTCACGCGGGAATCGAACACATATTGCCAATATTCGATCCGCACATCCGCCGAGGCGAGCGAGGGGGCAAGCGCCGTGGCGGATGCCAGCGCGGCCACGGCGGCAAGACGCCGAAGCGAGGTTCCGGCGCGGGCCGGAAGGGTGATGTCCATGGGTCTCCTCCCAGAGATTTCGTTCAGCACAAGCGCTTGCATAGAACACACAAGCGCTTGTGTAAATGGAATTGACACTTTGCCGATTGACCGGATTCCTGCCGGGATTTACACGAAAATCAGGAAATCCACCCGTGCAAGCGCAGGGAAAAATCGCTCATGACGCAGCAGACGAATCAGGGTCGCGGGGTAGGGCTGAAGACGGTTGCGCGGGAATTGGGCCTGTCGGAATCGACCATCAGCCGCGCGCTGCGCAATCACCCCTCGATTCCCCCGGCCACGCGGGAACGGGTGGCGGCGACCGCCAAGCGCCTGGGATATGCCCCGAATGCCCGCGCGCGCGGCCTGGCGATCGGCCGGACCGAGGCGATCGGGCTGGTCTTTCCCCTTGAACGCCTGCGCCTGGTGCAGACGAATTTCGTCGATGTCCTCAGCGGCATCAGCGACGTGGTGACCGAACGCGGCTACAACCTGCTGCTGTCGCCCTTTCGCGACGGGGACGAGGCCGCGGTCCTGCGCCGGCTGGCGACCTCGCGCATGGTCGATGGGCTGATCATCACCCGGCCGCTGGTGCATGATCCGCGGATCAGGCTACTGGCCGAAACCGGCATCCCCTTCGTCGTGCATGGCCGCAGCGACACGGATATCCCATACTCCTACGTCGATGTGGACAATTTCGAGATCTTCCGGCGCCTGACCGAGGTATTGCTGGACTATGGCCACAGGCGGATCGCGGTCCTTAATTCCTATGCACGGTTCCGCTATTCCGCCGCACGCGAAGCGGGCCATCGCGCGGCGATGGAAAGCCGCCACGTCCCCGTCGATCCCGATCTGGCGCTGGAAACCGCGATGACCGAAGAGGACGGGCTGAAATTCGGCACCCTGCTGCTGTCTCGGCCCGAACCGCCGACGGCGATCATCTGCGGCTCGATCTTTCTGGCAAAGGGGGTGTATCGCGCCGCAGCGGAATCCGGCCTGGAAATCGGCAGGGATCTGAGCGTCGTGGCGCATGACGATCAGTTGCGGGGCCTGTCATCTGCGGATTTCTCGCCGCCGCTGACCGCGACGCAGCGATCCGTGGAAATGGCGGGCCGCAGGCTGGCCGAGATCCTGATCGACCGGATCGAGGGCAAGTCGGGCGACGCCCCCGTCGGCGAGGTATCCCAGCCCGATCTGATCCTGAGAGCGTCGGTGGGGCGCCCTATATTGGTGTGATGGTTTTGGATCGCTTGTTGGTCATTCTAAACTCCGTTTCCTGGATATGGCGGCATCCGCGCAACTCACCCTTCGGCAGATGGATCCCGGTCAGGTCGCAGGTGTCCTCGACCATATCAAGCCGTCCTGCCGCAGGTGGGGCGGCCTTGCCGGATCCAGGAAAATCGGCGCCGACTTCGTCGCCAGGAATCGTTCTCCTTGCTTCGGGATACTCGTGCGCGGCATGCGTGGCGCGGAAGCGGGCCAGATCATTCAGGTTGCCGGCGGGCACGCGACCGCTCCAGCAGACTTGAAGGACGCCAGCGAAAGATATACATATACAAAGCGTATATCCTTTGCGGGAGGCCAGGCTCATGCAGATCGCGAAATGGGGCAACTCGCTGGCTGTCCGGCTGCCCGCCGCACTCGTGCGCGAACTCGGGCTGAAGGCCGGTGATGAAATCGAGTTGCATCCCGCCGAAAAGGGCTTTGCCGTGCATCGCAGGCCCTCGGCCGAGGATGTGCTTGCCGATCTGCGCCGGTTTCGCGGGCGGCTGCCCGCCACGGAAAGAATGAGCCGCGACAACGCGAATGCGCGCTGATTTCTTCGACACCAATATCGTCCTCTACCTGCTCGACGACGGCCCGAAAGCCGAGATTGCGGCCGGCCTGTTGGCGGATGGCGGCGTGATCAGCGTCCAGGTGCTGAACGAGGCCCTGGTCAACTGCATCAGGAAGGCCGGGATGTCCTGGCGGGAGGCCGGTGATTTCCTCGCGGGTGTGTGCAATCTGTGCGAGGTGATCGATCTTTCGGCGAGGATCCATGACGTGGGCCTGGCTGTCGGCGAAAGATACGGGTTCTCGGTCTATGACGCGATGATCGTCTCGGCCGCCCTGACCAGCGGCTGCGAACGGCTCTATACCGAAGATCTCCAGCACGGCCAGCTGATCGAGGGCAGGCTTCGGATCGTCAATCCCTTTCGGCAGTGATCCGCACCATTCTGCCACTCGGCCAGCTTGCCCTTGCTGACAATGCGGGTTCAGGCGCGTATCCTGGCTGCGAAGGCCTTGCGATGACGACATTGCATTGCCTTTTTCATTTCAGGGGCCTTCCCGTGAGCACAAGTCCCCATTTTCCCGATATTCGAGGCCCATTTGCCGTCCTTCACTTGATGGCCGTGGCGGAACCGCTTCGGACGCCTGGCTTATTTCGACAAGCCAGAGATCGCCATGTTCAGCTTTCACGACAACGCACGCCGGATCGATGAGCGCAACGAGGCGCGGATGAATTTCCGCACCAAGCCGTGCATCAAAAGCGCGATCCAGCAGGCTGCGGCCCTGTCGGGCGTGGATGATTCCGCCTTTACCATGAACGCGGCCGATCAGGCCGCGCTTGCCACCATCGCGGCGCATGAGCGCACGCCCCTGCATCCGGTCGATCGCGCGGCCTTTTTCGCGGCGCTCGATACGCCGCCCGCTCCGACAGAGGCCCTGAAAGCCGCCTTTCGCCGGCACCGGGAAACCATCGCCTCGAAATAATGGCCTCCGCAGCGCCTGTCGGCTTCGTCATCGAGCCGTTCCACCCGTCACGCCATGATCGGACGGGTTTTGCCTACGGCATCAAGCAGGTCGACAACTATTTCCGCAAGACGGCGAACAAGCTTGCCAAAGCGGACAATGTCCGGCTTTTCGGCATGGCCGACCCAGAGGGGCAGGTGATCGGCTTCTACGCGATCAATACCCATGCGGTTCAATACGACGAACTGCCGACGCGCTATGCCCGCAGCCGTCCGTCTCATGGCAACATCCCGGCGGCCTATATCTCGATGATGGGTCGCGACCGGAAGTTCCAGGGCGGCGGCTATGGCGGCGATCTGCTGGTCGATGCATTGCGCCGCATCGCAAATGCCGCCGACATGGTCGGGATCGCCGTCGTCATGCTCGACGTTCTCGACTGCGGCGATCCCGAGCGGGTCGCCCGGCGAAAGGCGCTCTACGAGGCTTATGGGTTCACGGCTCTGCCCTCGAACCCGTTGAGAATGTTTCTGCCCCTCGCGATCGTGCGGACGATCCTGGCGGAGGAAGCAGGGGACCGATCATCTTCGGCGGATACCGCTGATCCGGGCTTCCCGACCCCGCGCGCATGAAAAAACCCCGCAGCACCGCCACGGGGTCCGTCCATCAAGGGCGACCGCCTCAGAGGCCGCGGGCGACATGCTCGATATCGGCACGGGTCAGGCCGATATCGTTCAACTCGCGATCCGTCAGCGCGTTCAGTTCACGGCGGGTGACGCGGGCGTCGTTCCAGGCGGCGATCATCGCGGTCACGCGAGCGAACACCCCACCAAAGCCGGCGGCAGCATGGTTATGGCTCATTGCGACAGCGGACATCTCGGCACCTTTATCATCTTGCCCAATCATCGGGCTTGTTTCGGACAAGGCGGATATAGGCTGGGCAAACTCTGGACAGTAGGCATGTTTCGGCAAAGCCGTCATGCATTCTGCGCCGCAGCATGACGATCGAGCTTCGCGATTTCCGCCTGAACGGCCAGGCAGCACATTGTCGGCGGCGGATTGATCGCCCCGCCTGCCTGACTGGCCGATCGCAGGATGCTACCCGCGCTCCGGTGCTTGGTTCCGGTCCTTTGCCGACATGCCGCCACGGAGCACGAGGATGTGCCCCGCGAACCTGGTAACCGTCCGGTCTGACCGCTACGCGCGCCATTTCCATGGCAGCGGGTCATCGATCCGATTGATTGTGTAGTCGTGGATGCTGTCGAGGGTGTCGGCAAGCCAGGCGTGGGGATCGACGGCATTGAGCTTGGCCGTCTCGATCAGGGTCATGGCGCGGGCCAGTGTTTGCGCGCGGGTGGGCCGCAGCGCGCGCTCGGCCGAGTTGCTATCGGGCATGTTGATGGCGGCGCC
>NZ_JASGGO010000044.1:0-22792 GCF_047605025.1 Paracoccus sp. (in: a-proteobacteria)
GAACGCGGTGCCACGCTAAGGCATCTGGGTGTAGGGGGGCTAACCTTGGCACTGGACGGCCCAATAGCGATAAGTCTCGCAAGAAACTGAACACACAAGAGAAATTTTCGAAGGCATTTGCGAAGGTCGACGGGCCGTGCAGGTCCGGGGGTGAAAGCGAGTGATCTGGCGACTGTGATCACGCATCTGATCGACATCTGGCACGTATCCAGCCGTCATCGCGCAGCATGCTGATAATATTTAAAGAAATCGGCTCTGGTGGACGTAAAGCGAGTCCATACCGGCGCCGGGCATCCAGCTGGAGAGGGCCATCAGAACGAGGGGGGCGAAGCGCTGCCCGAGGCTTTGTTGCGCTATTCTTCTTGAGGCTGCCCGTGTCCCTTTCCCGGCTTGTGTCAGCGCATGCGAACGGTCTCGGGCGTCCCGAGTGACGCGAAGCGGTTCATGAGCGCGATGCGGATTTGAACCGTAATCGGCCGATTGCCACCGCCTGCCTGACTTTGTGTCGATCCGGTATGGGACGTGCATAACGACGTCGTTAGCGACGTGTCTTATGCGGGGTTGAAGAGGGGCTCGGCACACCGGGTGGTACCACCGCCAAGACCATGGCCGCCGGCTATGGCGTCCGGCGTGCGACGCGGCTGCGCCCATGATCGCGACCTGGCCCACATCCCTGCCGCGCCCGGAACGGGATAACTGGTGGCTTCAACCGCAGGATGCCCGCCGCAAGCGCCAGAACGACGCTGGCCCGCCCGGATATCGCCGCCGGTTCTCCTCGGTCGCGAAGTCGGTCTCCATGTCCCTGTTGCTGTCGCAGAACCAACGCGAGACCTTCGATCAGTTCTTTCACAAGACCTGCCAGGAGGGGGCAATCAGTTTCTGGATGTCGGACCCGACCCGAGACGGCTGGCCGCTGACGACCGCGTCGGGCGTGCCGCTCTGGGTCGCCTGCTCCGTCCCGCGCATCTTTGCCCCCGCCATCGCCCTGGGCAGGGTGAATCATGTTCCGCAAACTAGGTCGAGGTCGACTATTTCAGCAGCCTGTTAAATAATAAACCGATCATTCAGTCTTTAGGTGAAATCTGCGTAAGTGAACCTAAATCCGAAAGCGCTACCAATGTTGAAATCATGATCGAAGAAGTGTTAGGGCGACTGATCTTGGTGAACTGGGCGAAGAGCTTAGCTGCGATCTAATCAGGTACGTCTTGACCAGCTTGTCCAGGTTTTCGGTATTGGAGAGCGCGGCAAGGCTGTCCGTGCCCATTACCCGACTGAAGCGTGTCTTCATCTCTGTCAATTGGCGTTCTACTGGCAAGGATGTGAAGCTCGAACTAAGCCCCAGCGCGCTCTCCATGACGAGACGTAGAGGTTTTGATGCAATGATCTGGTACCATTTTGCATTTTCGCTGGAGGTAGAGGATGCAAGCTCTGGCAGTTCTCTTTTGGCGTTCAGCGCCAGTTCGATATCCTGATATCTTTCGCCTATGTTCTTCTCGAAGGATCGAAGGACATAGGCATTCAGGATAGGCTTGCTGTCCTGAGTTGCGGTGGTACTGTCGCTGCCGCCAAAGCCCAATGCCATGTTAAGCTTCAGATATCGCTTGTCGGAGATACGATTCACGAAGCTGGTCTTGTCTGACGGATCTGACTCGAGAACCTTCTTTATGTAAGCCTTGTTGGGTAAATCAGCGTCCAGACCGAAGGCCCGGAGCGCAACCGAAAGAAGCTTGTAATCCTTGACAAAGTATTCGGCCTTCTGAACCGCGGGAAGATTTTTGGAGAAATAATCCTGCGCACTCACGATCTGCCGATCTTTCGCGAAGATGGCTTGTTGCCGTTCCTGGGTTTTTTCCAGGAGTTTCCAGCCAGAAAATCCCCCCGATCCAAGCTGAACATCATAGGTCATGCGGACCTCATGGAAAGTAAACGCTCTTCGCGCGGTAGAAGAGATTTCAGGTGACGCAGGGTCGCGTAATAGTTACTTTCGGCTATGCTTTCGGCTGCAGCCTTCAACAGGCGTGTGCTGTCGGGATCCGAGAAAACCTTGGACAGTTCGGAAAGAGCGAGCAGAATCTGCTCTTTGATCGCATCTTCCTTGGTGTCGCCGGTCAGGATCAGTTGGCAAATGTAACAAAGCCTGGAAACGGGCGTGTCGGCATCATTGGGATGAATCGCATCGCGAAGCCGCAAGATGTTCGCATTGGGCGTCTTGATCGAGATTTTCGTTCGTTTTTCGCCGTTCTCAAGCACGGCGCCGTTGATCAAGATTCGCTCTTTTGGGGCGAGTTTCAGGATCAGTCCGCTCATTTTTCTTCGCCTCCGCGAAGACCTTTCATCACCGACAGATTGATCTCGATCAGGATGTCGGTTTGGCCTTTGCCGCTGAGCACCAGCATGCCGTGGCGCAACACGAAGCCTGAGAGAGATAGTAGGCCGGCCTTGACCTCGTCGGGAAGCCCATTATTGCTTTCAACGAGATCCTTGGCGAAGATCGTCCAGAGCTCGCCATTTTTTGAGACGGCACTTATCGTTTCGGCACTTTCGCAGGTTTTCGGCGCTTTATGAAGCATCCGGGTGATCTTGGAAAGCACGTCATATTCCGTATCTCGCGCACCGCGAAGGACTGGGCTGCCATATGCACGTTTCGAGAAAGACATTACAGCATTCAATTGAGTGTTCCCATACTAGGTTCGATCAACCTTCATGAAAAGAGGGCGCCCAAAGGCGCCCTCAATCCGGTTTTAGCCACGGAACAGCGACAGGATCGCCGAGGGCGCCTGGTTGGCGATCGACAGCGACTGAATGCCCAGTTGCTGCTGGGTTTGCAGGGCTTGCAGACGCGCCGACGCTTCTTCCATATCAGCGTCGACCAGGGCGCTGACACTGAGCTTCAGCGAATCTGCGAGCTTTCCGACGAAGTCTGATTGATCCGCGATGCGCGAACCCTTGGCGCCCAGGGCGGCGACGCCCTCTTTCGCAGTGGTGATAAGAGCCTGGAGATCGGTCAACGCCTGCGCCGCCGTGATTTGGTCGGTGATCGGAGTCAGGGTGGTCATGTCCAGATTCGCTTCGAAGTCGACCGAGTCAACATCGATGGTTGCCGGGGTGATCGCGGTGCCAGCGCGGTCCATTGAGGCCAGAACGGTATAGGTCGCGCCGCCGTTCACGCCGTTGGTGCTCAGCAGGTTGACGCCATTGGTCTGGGTCGTAGAGATGATCGCGGTAATTTGGGCGGACTTTTCAGCGATCTGTGTCTGAATAGTCGCGAATGGCTTGTCGCTGCTGTTCGCGCTTTGGATCAGATCGCTGATGTCTCCCAGCTTATCCAGGATGCTTTCGGCACCCATGCGAGCCGTTCCGACGGTTTCGGAGGCGACGTTCAGGTTTTTCTGAATGATCGAGGCCGAGCTTTGATCCATCTCCATGGTCTTGGCGATCGACCACAGCGCCGCGTTGTCCTTGGCGTTGTTGATGGTCTTGCCGGTCGAGATCTCATTCTGAGTTTTCGACAGGTTTCCGTTGATGTTTTTCAGCGTTTGCAGGGCGACGATGGCCGAGCTGTTGGTCAAAATGCTGGACATATTTTAACTCCAATTCTATGGGATAATTTTATCCCGTTGCAAATATTGGCCATTCTGACCTACGGGGCTTTGCCCGGTGCATCTGAAGCACATGGACGTATCTAAACGTCACTCGTGAACAAAAGCTGAAATCTGACGCTGGCGCAAAGCATTATCACTTGGGATTTTAATCAAAACTTCCGCACCAGCGGAGGGTTCAGGTCGCGGCTGTGCCGGTGGCCCGCCTGATCATAGGTGTCGAGGCGGCTGGTCTGCGCCAGAAGCTCTTTCAACTGCGCGCGGGCCTGGGCCATGCCCTCGGCGGTTGCGGCGGCGGCATCGCGCAATTCAACAAGCTTTCGCGCCAGGATTTCCACCTCGGCGGGCGCGGGCCTGCCGCGCGACCGCAGCGTTTCAAGCAGCTCAAGCGCCCGTTCGGGGTCAAGCTGGGCCAGGGCCTGCCGGGCCTTGCGGATTTCGTCGAACTTCATTTCGCGGCTCCGATCCGGCCTGTCAGATGCAGGTCCAGGCGCCGCGACAGCGCTTGGGCATAGGTGTCGTTCAGCATGCTTGAAAACTGCTCCTCGCCGATTCCGCCGCCGAATTCGCTTTGATCGGGCTTGGGGCCGGAATATTTCAACATCTCGGCCAGAAAAGCTTTCTCAAGCCCGTCGGAGACCTGACTGGCCTTGACCGAGGGCGGGGTCGCTGGGTTGATCGGCGATATTTCCATAAAAAACCTCCTATGCTTCGCTTCCGCAGGCTCTAGCAGGTTCCGGTAAATTTTTTGGTAATCCTGGCGTGCTATCTGCGGCCTGAACCAGTTATGGAAACCGTGATGCAAATAGCCGTTTTCGACAATCTGCCGCCGTCAAGATCCTGCGCCGTTTCTGGAACGAAGGCGCCGGGCAGCGAGGCGTTCGACCGGATCCTGAAGGACACGGCCGGGCCGTCGGCCGATCCGGCGGATGAGGCGGCCGGCGAGGATCGGCAAGATAGCGAATCGACCGATGCCACGGAGACGGGGGCCGCAGTCCAAGCGGTCGAGCAGAGTTCGGCAGCGCCTGCCAGGTTGGCCCCGACCCAGCAGGACGTGGCGTCTTCGGCCCAACAAGGGGATTCGGAGGAGGCCGCCTGCGAGCCGGAGACTGGGGATGCCTTGTCCCGTCTGATCGTGCCCCAGATGCCGCATCTTGAGGAAGCGAACGAGGCGGCGCTGCCCGAAGGCGTTGAAGGGGCCAAGGCGGAAGCCCTTGCCCGATCGGGCGTCTTTGGACAGGGATTGCAGCCGGGGGACCGGCAGGCGCCGCAAAGGCAGGTCGCGGTCGAACGGGCGGGGGCACAGAAACCTTCGGAAGCCGCGCCCGCCCCGCGCGAATACGCCGCGCCCGTGGGGTCGGAACTCGATCCCTCCCCCCTGGATCCGGCATCGCGGGACGGGCCGCAGGAAACGATGATCGCCGAGATCAAGCTGCATCTTGCCCGCGAATCGCGGCAGGAGGCGGTGCAGCCTTCCCATCTGCCCAACTTGCGGCATCATGCCGAGCAGGCGCGCGACATCTCGCGCCAGATCGCCGAGGGTTTGCAGGGCGCGGATCGGAACCGGATCGAGATTACCCTGACGCCGGAGGAGTTGGGCAAAATCAGGCTGGTCATCACCGCCGGCGAAAGGCCCATGGTTTCGGTTCATTCCGACAATGCGGATGTTCTGGATCTACTGCGGCGGAATGCCGATCTTCTTGAACGCGAGTTGCGCGACACCGGATTTGGCGGCGCCTCGCTGTCGTTCGGCGAGAATACCCGCCAGCAGGGGCGCGAGAGGTCCGGCATGGGCCGCGCCGACCTGCCGGTCGAGGCGGTGGAAACAACATTACCCAGCACGCCCCGGCAACAGGCCGGACGACGGCTAGATATTCGAATCTAAAGAGGTATTGCCATGGTTACCAGCATTCAGGGAAGCGGCATTTCGGCGGTCGCGAACAATACGACGCTCTCGAAAGAGACGGAGGCAAGCGGGGGCGATTTCGAAACATTCCTGCGCATGCTGACGACGCAGTTGCAGAACCAGGACCCGTTGAACCCGATGGAAAGCAGCGAGTTCGCGGTCCAGCTTGCGACCTTCTCGGGGGTCGAGCAGCAGGCCAAGACGAATGACCTGCTGACGCAGATGCTGACCAACTCGACCGGGGGCGATCTGGGGCAGTTGTCGCAATGGATCGGGCGCGAGGTGCGGACCACGGCGCCGGTCTGGTATGATGGCGCGCCCTTGACCTTGCAGGTCGAGCCCGAGAGCCAGGCGGATGAGGTTCGGCTGATCGTTCTGGATGCGCAGGGCCGAGAGTTGTCGCGGGAAAGCATCGGCACCGGCTCGGGTGAGGTGGATTGGCAGGGCCTGAAGACGGACGGATCGGCGATGCCCGAGGGGCTTTACCAGTTCCGCATCGAATCGCTCAGGGATGACGAGGTGCTGGCGCGCGGCGATGTGCCCGCCTATTCGAAGGTGACGGGGGCCGAACTGACCCCGGATGGGGCGGTGCTGGTCCTGGAAGGCGGCAATCCGGTCGCGGTGAGCGAGGTGACGGCGCTGCGGCAATAGCGCGGGGGCGATGCCGCGGTTCGAGGGCGCGGCGTTCCGGCTGAAACCGGCGGGCGCGTTCAGGGGGCATGGGCCCCATGGCCGCGCTTTCACAAGGACCCCGCTGCCGGCCTTCAGGGCAGGGCGCCTGGCAGGGGGCACTCCGCCGGTTGCCGCGTGGTCTTGGCCGGCGTTCCGCATGGCGACGATTCACAAGTCATGGACCTGCGGGGGTCCGGGCGTTATGAAGGGATCCACGCTTCGCCCAAGCCCCGAGATACGTGCTTCGCCATGCCTCTGCTTCAAGGCCTTCTGGACGTGCTGGACGCCCTGCGGTTGCGCAAGGGCAGGGCGCTGCTGTTCTTTCTGATGGTGGACGGCGCCCGCTCGCACCGGACCGAGAAGATCGCGGATCTGCTTTGGCAGGATAGCGACGAGCAGAAGGCCTCGGCCTCGTATAGGCAGGCCGTAAAGCATATCCGCCGCGCCATGGAGGAAGTGCCGGGGCCGAGCCTTGACACCAGTATGGGCGAGATCGCGCTTTGCCTGCCCCGGCGCTTCCTGTTGCAGGAAGAGCTTGCCGCCCTGATCGCGGCCCCGGATTTCACCGAACAGACCGGCGCCCGCGCGCGGCGGCTGATCGACACGGCCCAGCAGCTTGAGGGGATCAGCGCCTCGTTCGACAGTTGGCTGGCGATCACACGGGCCAAGATTCTGGCGGCGCTGCGCCAGTCGTTGGACGACCGCCTGGCGCAGCTTGCCGGCGATGACGGCGCCCGCCGCCGGATGGCCGAATTCGCGGTCCAGCTTGAGCCCGCCAACGAAAGCGCCGCGCGACTTCTGATGCGGCTGGACTGGCAGGCGGGCAAGCCCACCCGCGCCATCGAACGCTATAACGCGCTTTACGCGCATCTTGACGAAGCCTTCGACCAGGAGCCCGAGGCCGAGACGGTCGAGCTTTTGGCGGCGATCAAGCTGGACCCGACCGGCGGCGCGCGCCATCCCGCCCAGATCGAGCGCGAACCGCAGGTGACGCTGAGCGTCCAGATGATGCCCGGCGCTGGCGATGGCGGCCCGCTGGAGGCGCTTGCCGGCGTCGTCTTCGCCGATCTGCGCATGCGCCTGGGCCGCTTTCGCGAATGGCGCGTCGTCGATGACGGGACCGAGGCGCCGCAGGTCCGCATCCTGCTGCGGCCCTTCTTTCTGTCCGGCACGCTGCGGCTTTTCGCCGAGGTCCAGCGCGGCGCCGGCGGCCATCTGGTCTGGTCGGAATGGATCGACGAGCCCCAGACCGATTGGGAGCACAAGGCCCGGATGTTGCTGTCGAATATCGCCGGGGCGCTGTCGGTCGTGGTCTCGGACCGCTCGCTGGCGGATCCGGGCGTGGGGATCTATGACGACTGGCTGCGGGCGCAGGCGCTGCTGGACGACTGGTCGCACGAGACCGAGGGCGAGGCGCTGGCGATCCTGCGCGAGATCACCGCCCGCGCGCCGCGCTTCGGCCCGGCCCATGCCGAACTGGCCGGGGCGCTGAACGTGCGGCATGTGCTGCTGCCCGGCACCTTCCAGACCGACGACCTGCGCCGTGATGCGATGCATCATGCCATCGTGGCGGTCTCGGCCGATCCGATGGACACGCGGGCGCATCGCGTGCTGGCCTGGTGCTTTTGCCACATGGGCTATTTCGATCTGGCCGATTTCCATTTCGACCAGGCGCTGAACCTGAATCGCAGCAATATGCTGACGCTGGTTTCGGCCGCGCTGGGCTTTTCCTTTACCGGCGACCTGGCCAAGGCCGCCGCGCTTGTGGCCGAGGCAAAGTCCCATGCCCCGGCGATGGAGCCGTTCCACCAGATCTACCTGGCCGCCGCCGATTACCTTCTGGGCAATCACGAGGCCGCCGCCCGACAATGCGAAAAGGGCGCGGGCCTGATGCCCACGGCCGGGGGCTGGCATGCCGCGGCGCTGTGGCGGATGGGCCGCACCAAGGAGGCGGCGCTGCGGCTGGATGCCTATCTGGCCGAACTGCGCCGCTCGTGGCATGGCCCGCCCAAGCCGGGGGACGCCGATCTGCTGGACTGGTTCCTGTCGGCCTTTCCGCTGCGGCATGAAAACTGGCGCGAGGATCTGCGCCAGGTCCTGGACCAGGTGGATCAGGCGCGCGGCCTGATCCGGCACTAGCGGCACATGTTCGTGGCATAGATCCCGACCGAGCGGTGGAAGGCGCGCAGCGGGCTTGCCATGATCTCGTTCTTGATGTCGCGCGCGGGCTTGCCATTCGGATCCTTGAATACCGAGCGGTCGCGGATGGCCTTGTCCACATGCGTCTCAAGCGCCGCTTGCAGGGCCGGGGTCCAGCCATCCGGCTTCTTGCCGGCGAATTCGCGCACGATTTCAAGGATCTCATCGCGCATGCTGGCCAGCATCAGCGCATGGTCAAGCTCATATGAGAGAGGTGGGCGAAAGCCCTCGGCCTGGCCCTGGGCGCGCAGCAGCGCATCCGTGATCCCCAGCGTCTCGTCCGAGGGGACGACCAGGACGCGGGTGTTGCGGTCGGGCTTTCTCTTGCTGCGGCGCCGGGTCTCGAACTCGATGCGGACGCTGGTATTGGCCAGGATCAGGTCGCGCTCGACCTCGGTCAGCACGGCGTCGCCGCTTTGGGTCGAGAAGTCCTGCACCATCAGCGCGTGCTTGACCTGCGCTTCAAGGGCCGCAAGCTCGGCCTTGGGGACGTTGGCCTTGCCGCGCGCCGACAGATCGACCATCAGGCGGCCGATGAATTCGACGTTCAGGGCCTCGCCATCGGCGCCCTTCTTGGTGCTGATGGTGCCGTCCTTGTGCAGCCAGGCGCCGGGCTGATCGACCTCGGCGCCGATGATGATATATTTCGTTCCTGTCATTTTGTCTTCTCCATCCGGGTCAGATTAAGCAGGTCAAGCATGCCGGTCGGTCGCGGCAGCGCGGCGGTGCGGCGGGTTTCGCGGGCCAGGACGACGCGCCGCGCCGCGCCCAGCACCGAGGCCATCAGAAGCGCGCTGCCCAGAGGGCCGAAGCCGCCCAGCCGGCCGTGAAGCTGCGCCTCGACCATCAGGAACTGGAACAGTGGTCCCCAGCGCAGCGCGGCGGTGTCGATGCGGATGGGCGAGGCGGGAAAGGCCGCGTTGAAATCCTGCGCCAGCCGTGCCGGTGCCAGCCGCGCAGGCCAGTCGCCGGGCAGGGCGGCGATGGCGGCCTGGATCGCTGTGCTGCCGGGGCGCATCGGATCAAGCCGGACCGCCGCGTCATTGTCCAGCGCCATCACCGCCGCCGCCCGCACCGGCGCGCGCAATTCCGAGGCCACGCTGGCCGACAGTCCGGTCATCGGCCCTTCGGGCAGGGTGCCGAAGAAAAGCGCCCAGTCGATCTGCCAGGCGGCCTCGGCCTCGCTGATATCGTAACCGCGCTTCAGCAGCTTGCCCAGGTTATGCACGCCCGAGCGTCCCAGCGGATAGGCCGCCAGCGGCAGGCCGTGGAAGCTGCGGCACAGCCCGGCCAGCAGCGAGGTCTCGCCCAGCTCCCAGACGGGGGGCAGGGCGGCCGGGTCCAGCGCCGCGATCTGGGGATGCAGGAAGCGCGGCAGCAGGTCGTCGCGCAGCACCGCGTGCCAGACCCGCACGACATGGGCGCGGGCCTGGCAATAGGCGGTCAGCGGGTCCAGCCCCTGCGTCATCAGCCGGCGGGCGCAAAGGTTGTGGAACTGCATCCAGGCCACGGCCAGTTCGTGCAGCATCAGGGAATCGCGGTTCCGCTCGTCATAAAGGGCGCGGATCGGGCGGGGGTCGGCATCGGACAGGCTGTCGCGCCCCCGCGCATAGATCCGCGCCAGTCGCGCGCCGGGGGTCAGGCGAAACAGCATCGTCTCGGGGTCGTAGATATGGGCCAGCAACGAGGGACCGGGACCGTAGATCGTTTCCAGCGTCAGCGGATTGTCGATCAGATTATAGAAGGGCGCGCGCCGCCCGCCCGCCTGGTCCACATAGGGCACGGCGTCGCTGGGCGTGCTGGATCCGATGTCATGGCCCATCAGTTGCGCCAGATAGGTATAGCCCGAGGGGATATGCGCGACCTGTGCCAGGCAGGCCGCGCGCCAGTCGCGGGTGGACCATTCCAGCACCTCGGGCAGGCGCGGCGCGACGTGGCGGCGGTCGTCCTCGGGCAGAAGCGGCGCGGGATCGGCGCCCTGATCCGGCGCCGCCCTGGTATCCGGGGGGACGGCGCGCAACGCGATCCGGCCTGGCGCGCAGCCCATCGGACAGCCGATCATCACCGAGGGTTCCGACATGGGATGGCTCCTATAGATAAGGCAGGCCGGTTTCCCGGCTGAAGCGGGGCGGGGGCGTGTCCGGGCGGCAAAGCCAGACCTCGATTTCGCCCCCCGGCAGCAGGTCGCATAGATGCGGGGGGCGGTCGAACCAGTCCAGATCACGGCCTTCGACGGGCGGGCCGGGGACGACCGGGGGCTGGTCGGGGAAAAGCTGGGGGCCGCGCCGGGCGAAGTCGCGGATGCGGTCCTGCACCGACTGATAGGCGCCGTCGCTGCCATGCGCGCGCGCGGCCAGAAGCTCCATCAGGTTCAGTTCCATCAGCAGAAGCTCGCGCAGGGCCTTCTCGGCGGCGCGCGCCGGATCGCGATGGACGCCATAGCCCAGCACCGGGTCCTGACGTTCAAGGCTCATGCTGCGGGCGATGACCACATGCGGGCCATGGCCCATCTCGATCAGCCAGAAATCGGTCGGCCGTTTCAGCGCCGCGCCGCGCCGGGCGCGGGCCAGAAGCTCGGCGGTGCCGCTGTGCAGCAGCCAATGCGGCGCGATGGGCCGCGCGGGGGCATGGCCCAACCACCAGGCGGCGACGGCGCGCCGCTCATGTGCCTCGCAGATGGCGGAGGCGCGGGCCTCGGCAGGGTCGGCATGGGCGGCGATGCCGTCGCGGGTCGCCTCGAAGTTGTCGCCCTGGGCCTGCATCCGCGCCAGCGCAAGCAGCTCCGCCGTTTCACCGATGCAGCGGTCATAGGCTTCGGCCCGGCTCAACCCGGCGCCGCTGGCGGTCTGGCCTTGGCCGGTCAGCGCCTGAAGGATCGAAAGACCCGGCGCGAGGAAATTCTCGCGCCAGTCAAAGCAACGCCAAGAGGCGGCAAGTTCGTCCCCGGCAAAAATCCGTTTCGTCATCAACGCATGCAAACCTTCGAAAGGGGTGGGTGCCACCCCCTTCTAGGCGACCGGCGTGATCGCGATGTGAATTTCCGGGCGGAGGGGTCTAGCCCAGTCCCAGCTTGCCGCGCAGCGTCGCCAGATCCTCGGCCAGGGTGTTGACCTTGGCGGCCAACACATTGCGGTCCGCGTCGCTCAGTTCCTCATACGAGACGTATTTGCCATCCGCGTCGCGATATTTGGCCAGCACCTCGTCCACGGCCTTGAAGTTGCCGTCCACCTTCTCGACGAAAGCGGCGTCCTGCGGCGCCACGAGCGGGCGGAACAGGTCGTAGATCTTTTTCGAGCCGGCGAAATTCGCGTCGAAATCCCAAAGATCGGTGCGCGAATAACGGTCTTCCTCGCCCGAGATCTTGGTCGCGGCCACTTCCTCCATCAGCGCGGCGGCGCCCCCCACGACGACCTCGGGCGGGAAGGTCAGCGCGTTGATGCGTTCGTTCAGGGTCTTCACGTCGGCCAGCAGACCGTCGGCCAGCGCGTCAAGCCCCTTGGTCGAGCCGTCATGCCAAAGCCCGTATTCGATGCGGTGAAAGCCGGTGAAGGCCGGGTCCGCCTCGGCCTTCTCGTAATCGTCGGCGCGGGCGTCGATCGACACGTCCAGGTCCGAGAACAGTTCGGCGATCGGCTCGATCGCCTCGTAGCTGGTGCGGGTGGGCGCGAAAAGCGCCTTGGCCTTTTCCGTGTCGCCCGCCTTGATCGCGGCGGTGAAGGTCTCGACATCCGAGACCAGCTTCTCGGTATGCTCGGCCACATAGATCTTGTATTCGGCCAGCGGCTCCACAAGCTCCAGCGAGGGTTCGGCCGCCATGGCCGCGCCAGCCCAGCAGCCGGCCAATGCGAAGGCAAGCGCCGTCGATTTCAGTTTCGTCCCGATCATTGTCATGCTCCGTCTAGGGGTTCGGGTTCGGCTTGACGGGTCACGCCCGCCTGGCTGCTTCGACAAGGCCCGCGCCCAGATAATCCTGTGGGCCGGACGCGCCCGGCGGGGCGAAGAAATAGCCCCCGCCGACCGGTTTGATATATTCTTCCAGCGGCTCTCCGTTCAGCCGCTCCTGCACGGTGATGAAGCCCTTTTGCAGATCGGCCTGCCAGGCGATGAACAAAAGCCCCTGATCAAGCTGGCCGTTCTTCAGTGCGCCGCGCGAATAGTTGAAGGGGCGGCGCAGGATGCGGTTTTCATCGCTGGCCGGGCTGCGCGGATTGGACAGGCGGATATGGCTGTCCATGGCGATGTGCTTGCCTTCGGGGTCTGTCGCGTAATCGGGTGTGTCGTGCTCGGTGGCATGCGGCCCGGCGCCCAGGGGCGCGCCGCTCATCTTGGCGCGGCCGAAGATGCGCTCCTGCTCGGCCAGGGGGGTGCGGTCCCAGCGTTCGACCATGTTGCGGATGATCCGCACCGCCTGATAGCTGCCGCCATGGGTCCAGGCGGGCTCCTCGGCGCCCGAGGTCCAGACCAGTTCGTCCATCAGCGCCCCATCGCGCGAATCGGGATTGGCCGAGCCGTCGCGGAAGCCCAGGAAGTTCCGCGCGCTGGGGGTCGAGCCGTCGGGTGCGGGCGGCACCGGGGGCACGCTGCCCTCGACCATCCAGCGCAGCACCAGAAATTCGGACAGGTTCTTCACCACGTCCCGCAGCGCATGGATGTTCGTGTCCTGCAAATTGGCGCAGAATTGCAGCGAGACATCGCCATGGCACTGATCCGCCTCAAGCGCGTCGTTGGGGAATTGCGTCATCCGTTGCAGCCGCGCCGGCTTCAGGGGGGCAAGCTGCGGAAGGCCGGCAAAGAAGCTGTCGCCCAGGCCCAGGGTGATGGTCAGGCTGTCGGGCGCGACGACCGGACCCAGCAGGCCCGAATCGGCGGGGGGCAGCTTTGGGTCGCGCTCCTCGACCGGGCCGCCCTGGGTCAGGAAGGCCATGCGGGCGGTCAGGCGGCGCAGCATCGCCTCGACCTCATCAAGCGACGAGGCGACCAGATCGAAGCTGGCGAGCAGCCCCGAGGCGGGGCGCGGCGTGGTGATCCCGGCCTGATGCGGGCCGTGGAAGGGCACGGATTGCGCCGCCGTGTCGGCATGGCCCAGGGGCGCGTCATCGACCTTGCGGGCCGGCGCGGCGGGTTCGGCGCGGGCGGCGGCGGCGCCCAGGGCGCCGGCCCCCAGTCCCAGAATCACGCGGCGTCGGTCGGGGCCTTGGTCGCGGCGCATCTCAGTTCATCCCGATCACGGGGCGCAGCTTGCCCAGATCCGCCGCCAGCGCGGCCAGATCCTGTGCGAACCCCTGGCGCTGCTGGGCCGGAACCTGGTCATAGGGCCGCCCCTGCATCGCGGCGACGGCTTCCTCGGCGCGTTTCTGCGCGGTCTGGATCCGGTCATGCAGCGCGGGGTCGACGCTGGCCGCCAATTGGCCCAGAAGCCCGGTCAGCTTGCCGATCCCCTCGACGCTGGCCTGGAAGTCCTGCGGATCGTTGCCGGCATAGGCGTTCTCGCCCTGCGGCACCTGCGCTTCGGCCAGCCGGGTCGCGGCGGGACCGGGCAGGTCCAGAAGCAGCGCCGGGTCCAGGGGCATTTCTTTCAGCCGCTTCGCCAGTGCTTGCAGATCGGCGACCAGTTTTTCGGCCACCGGGGCCAGCCCCTGGGTGCTGCCCTGCCGGAAAAGGCCGTATTCCAGTCGGTGATAGCCGGTGAAGCCGGGATCCTCCTCGCGCCGCGCCAGATAGGCCGCGCTGGGATCAATGGCGTTTTCCAGGTCCGAGAGCCGATAGGCCATCGGCTCGATCCGGCGATAGGGCAGCCGTGCCTTGGCCCAGGCGGCGCGCGCGGCCTCAAGGTCGCCCGAGGCGATGGCCGCCTCAAGCGCCTGCGCCGATTTCACCGCCGCATTGCCCTGCATCACCAGATAGACGCGATATTCCGACAAAGGCCCCAGGAACCGCTTCAGCGTCACCTCCGAGGCCGCCGCGCTCGCCTCGTCCGAGGGCGTCACGGTCAGCGTGCCCCTGGGGTTCGACAGCAGGCCGCAGGTCATGTCGTAGCGCCCCGGCTGAAGCTGCGCCTCAAGCCTGGCGCTGAAGCCGGGGGCGATGTTCTCGCGCTCGGCCACGACCATGACGCCATCCACGATCTCCCATTCGATGGGGCGGTCGCTGGCATTCTGGATCTGAAAGCTGCGCCGCCCGCCCGCCACGGTGACGGTATTGGGCTGGCATTCCGTCGCGGTGACGGTGATCTGCTGATCGGCATCCGGGGTATCCGCCGCCTGCCGCCGCGACGCCTCCCAGAAGGCGGCGCCGCCGGCGACCGCCAGGGCCGCCGCGCCCAGGATGGCGATATAGATGGCGCGAGAGGGGGGATTGCTCATTTGCGGGCCAGGGCCTCGGATCGGGGCAGGCGCGGGGACGCCGGGCGCAGGAACAGGGTCAGGGTGACGACCAGGAAGACCGCCCAGGCCACGAACTCGCCCACCGAGGGTGCCTCGCGATAGCCGAGCAGGCCGGAAAGGACGGTGCCCAGCGGGCTGGATTCGGGCAGGATGCCGCTAAGATCGTAAAGCGGGGCTTGCAGGCTGTTCCACAGCCCCGCCTCATGCAGCGCCCTGAGCGAGCCGGCGAACAGCCCGGCCGCGACCAGGATGATGAAGATCCCGGTCCAGCGGAAGAAGCGGCGCAGGTCGATGCGCAGCGAGCCCGCGTAAAGCGCCCAGCCCGCGCCGATGGCGGCCACAAGACCCAGCCCCGCGCCGATGGGGGCGCCGGCATCGCGGCTTTGCTGAAAGATCGCCAGCAGGAAGAACACCGATTCCAGCCCCTCGCGCGCGACGGCCAGAAACACCATGCCGATCAGCGCCCAGGTGCCCGCCGCGCCGGAACGCCCCAGCGCATGATCGACCGAACTATGCAGCTCGGCCTTGATCGAGCGCGCGGCGCGGCGCATCCAGAACACCATGCCCACCAGCACGGCGACGGCGATGAGGCCGATCACCGCCTCGAACAGTTCCTGCGCCTTTTGTGGAAAGCTGGCGCTGGCCAGTTGCAGCGCCGCGCCCGCGAAAAGCGCCAGCGCCACGGCCAGAAGCACACCCACCCAGATGGCGGGCAGCCATGCCTGGCGGCCGGTCTGGCGTAGATAGGCCGCGATGATGCCGACGATCAGGGCCGCTTCCAGCCCCTCGCGCAGCATGATCAGAAACGGTGCAAGCATCTGCCTGTCTGTCCCCCAACATGGTTGTCGTGGTGCAGGTCCGACGCCGGGCGGAAAGCGTGCGGAAGGGCATCGCGGCAAGTCGCCGCCTGAAAGCGGCGTCCCTTTGAATAGCTGCCCGACTCTTTTTGTCAATCCGCCCCGGAGGGCTTATCCGCGGCCATGTGGCGCATGCCAGTCGATGACCGGATTGATGGGGATGATGCGGTTGGGGTTGATGGTTGCGTGGCTATGGTAATAGTGCCGCACGATATGGTTGAAATCGACCGTCTCGGCCACGCCGGGCCATTGGTAAAGCTCGCGCGTCCAGGCCCAGAGGCTGGGATATTCCCGCAGCCATTTCCGGTTGCATTTGAAATGCATGTGATAGACCGGATCGAAGCGGACCATCGTGGTGAAAAGCCGCCAATCCGCCTCGGTCAGGCGATCCCCGGTCAGGTAGCGGTTTTCCGCCAGCAGCCCGTCAAGCCAGTCCAGCGCCTCGAACAGCGGATGCACGGCCTCGTCATAGGCGGCCTGGCTGGTGGCGAAGCCGGCCTTGTAGACGCCATTGTTCACCTGATCGTAGATCCGGGCGTTCAGCGCCTCGATCCGTCCGCGCAGCGGGGTGGGGTAATAGTCGTCGCGATTGCCGGTCAGCCCGTCGAAGGCGCTGTTGAACATGCGGATGATCTCGGCGCTTTCATTGCTGACGATGCAGTCGCGCCGCTTGTCCCAAAGCACCGGAACCGTCACCCGCCCCGAGGCTTTGGGATCGGCCTTCAGATAGAGCTCGCGCAGATAGTCCAGGCCGAACAGCCGGTCCCCGGTCGCGGCGGGGAAATCGCGCGCGAAGGTCCAGCCCTGCTCCATCATGTCGGGATGAACGACCGAGACCCCGATATGCGGCTCCAGCCCTTTCAGCGCGCGAAAGATCAGCGCGCGATGCGCCCAGGGGCAGGCCAGCGAGACATAAAGGTGATAACGCCCGCTTTCCGCCCCGAAGCCGCCCTCGCCCGAGGGGCCGGCGCCGCCATCCGGGGTGATCCAGTTCCGCCAGGCGGTGGTCGTGCGCTGAAAGCGCCCTCCGGTGCTTTCGGTATCATACCATTGGTCGCGCCAGACCCCTTCGATCAATTGGCCCATGCCGTCACCTTCCCGCTGCCGCTATGCAAGCAAGCGCGTCGGGGCGCGTTTGTCCATGGCTCTTCAGTCCCAGGGCGCGTGCAGCAGGTCCAGCGGGATCTTCAGATAGCGACGGCCATTCGGGCCGGGTTCCGGCAGGCGGCCGGCATTGGTGTTGATCTGCAAGGCGTGCAGGATCAGCCGGGGCATGGGCAGCGAGCGGTCGCGCGCTTCGCGCGCCGCGATGAATTCCGCTTCGGTCGGGCGGTGCGAAAGGTGAATGTTCGCGGCCCTTTGCTCGGCGGGGCTGGACTGCCAGGCGGGCGGGCGGCCGCCGGCGCGATAGTCATGGCCGGTAAAAAGCCGCGTCTGGTCCGGCAGGGCCAGAATCGCCTGGATCGAGTGCCACAGCGCGCGGGCGCTGCCGCCCGGAAAATCTGCCCGCGCCGTGCCGCTGTCGGGCATGAACATCGTATCATGCACGAAGGCCGCGTCGCCGATCACATAGCTGACCGAGGCGAGCGTATGGCCCGGCGACAGCATGACCCGCACGGGGATCTTGCCCAGCATGAAGCTGTCGCCATCGCTGAAAAGCCGGTCCCATTGTCGGCCATCGGCGGGAAAGTCTGGCAGGTCATAGAAATCCTTCCACAGTTTCTGGACCTCGACCACCTTCGCGCCTATCCCGATGGGGACGCCGGTGCGCCGCCGCAGGTAGTCGGCGGCGGAAAGATGGTCAGCATGCGGATGCGTGTCCAGCACCCATTGCAGCGCATAGCCCCGCTCGTCCACGAAGCTTAGAAGCCGTTCGGCCCGGATTGTGGCGGTGGCCGCCGATTTCTCATCGTAATCCAGCACCGGGTCGATGATCGCGCAATGGCCGGTGGCGGGATCGGCCACCACATATTCCACCGATCCGCTGCGTTCATCGTAAAAACCCGTCACCTCGGGCACATGGGTCATGGGACGGGTCTTTCAACTTCTGCCGGAATATCCTTCCTCAATACCAGCCATAACTTGGAATAAAAAGGAAAATAACTGCCAATTATCGGAAATATCTTCCAGAAATCAGATCTGTTTTAGAAACCAAATCTCTCGCGCGGCCTGTGCGAAAGGGGGCTTGCGCCCCCGTTCAGTCATTCGATCTCGACCAGCAGATCCTTTGCGTCGATACCTTGTCCCGGGGTGACATGGACGGCCTTGATCACGCCCTCGCGGTCGGCATGGATGCCGGTTTCCATCTTCATGGCCTCGATGGTCAGCAGCAGGTCGCCCGGACTGACCTTCGCGCCCGCCGTCGCCGCGACCGAGGCGACCACGCCCGGCATGGGCGCGCCGATATGGCCGTCGTTCGCGGGATCGGCCTTGGGTCGGGCCGCGGTCTGCGACTTGATCAGGCGGTTCGGCACCCGGATCACGCGCGGCTGGCCGTTCAGTTCGAAAAACACCTTCACTTCGCCCTGATCGTCGGTCTCTCCCAGGGTTTGCAGGCGGATTTCCAGCGTCTTGCCGGGGTCTATCTCGGCCGAGATCTGTTCCCCGGCCTCCATGCCATAGAAGAAGGTCCGGGTGGGCAGGGTGCGGACGGGGCCATAGGTCTCGTGGCGCGCCATGTAATCGGTGAAGACCTTGGGATACATCAGATATCCGTTCAGATCCTCGTCATCGACCGGCAGGCCCAGATCCTGGCCGAGCTTGGCGCGCGTGGCCTCCAGGTCGACCGGCGGCATCGAGGCGCCGGGCCGCGTCAGCAGCGGTTCCTCGCCTTTCAGGACCTTCCTTCGCAGCGCCTCGGGCCAGCCGCCGGGGGGCTGGCCCAGATTGCCGCGCATCATGTCCACCACGCTGTCGGGGAAAGCCACCTCGACGGCCGGATCCTCGACCTGGGCGCGGGTCAGGCCCTGGGCCACCATCATCAGCGCCATGTCGCCCACCACCTTGGAACTGGGCGTGACCTTGACGATGTCGCCGAACATCCGGTTCACCTCGGCATAGGCATGGGCCACCTCGTGCCAGCGGTCCTCAAGCCCAAGGCTGCGCGCCTGGGCCTTGAGGTTGGTGAACTGGCCGCCGGGCATCTCGTGCAGCCAGACCTCGGAGGCGGGGGCCTGCAAGCCGCTTTCGAAGGCGGTGTAATGAACGCGGACCGCCTCCCAATAGTTGGACATCTCGCGGATGGCGTCGATGTCCAGGCCGGTGTCGCGATCCGTCAGGCGCAGCGCCTCGACGATCGAGCCCAGGCAGGGCTGCGAGGTATTGCCCGAGAACGCGTCCATGGCGCAATCGACCGCATCGACGCCGGCGGCGGAGGCCGCAAGGATCGTCGCCCCCGCGATGCCGCCGGTGTCATGGGTGTGAAGATGGACCGGCAGGCCGACCTCTTCCTTCAGCGCCTTGATCAGCACGCTTGCCTGGGCGGGCTTCAAAAGCCCCGCCATGTCCTTCAGGCCCAGCACATGCGCGCCGGCGTCGCGCAGTTCGCGCGCCATGGTCAGGTAATATCGCAGGTCGTATTTCGCGCGGTCCGGGTCCAGCAGGTCGCCCGTGTAGCAGATCGCGGCCTCGCAGATCTTGCCGGTTTCTATCACCGCGTCCATGGCGACGCGCATGTTCTGGGTCCAGTTCAGGCTGTCGAAGACGCGGAACAGGTCGATGCCGGTCTCGGCCGCCTGGCGCACGAATTCCCGCACCACGTTATCGGGGTAATTGGTGTAGCCCACGCCGTTGCTGGCCCGCAGCAGCATCTGCGTCATCAGGTTCGGCATCGCCGCGCGGATGTCGCGCAGCCGCTGCCAGGGGCATTCCTGCAAGAAGCGGTAGGCCACGTCGAAGGTCGCGCCGCCCCAGCATTCGACGCTGAGCAGGCCGGGCAGGTTCGCGGCATAGGAGGGCGCGGCCTGGATCATGTCGATCGAGCGCATCCTGGTCGCCAAAAGCGACTGGTGCCCGTCGCGCATGGTGGTGTCGGTGATCAGCAGGTGCTTTTGCGCCAGCATCCAGTCGGCGACGGCTTGCGCGCCCTGGGCTTCCAGCAATTGGCGCGTGCCGGGGCGCGGCGCGGCGCGCAGCTTGGGTGCGACGGGCGCGCGCGCCTCGGCCGGGGGGCGGGGGCGGCCCGCCGTCTCGGGATGGCCGTTGACGCTGATGTCGGCGATATAGACCAGCAGTTTCGTCGCACGGTCGCGGCGCTTTCTGAACGCGAACAGGTCCGGCGTCGTGTCGATGAACTTGGTCGTATAGCCGTCATCCAGGAATGTCGGATGCTTCAGCAGGTTGATGACGAATTCGATGTTCGTCGCGACGCCGCGCACGCGGAATTCGCGCAGCGCCCGGTCCATCCGCGCGATGGCCTTTTCCGGCGTCTGGGCATGGGCGGTCACCTTGACCAGAAGCGAATCGTAGAAGCGCGTGATCACGCCCCCCGCATAGGCCGTGCCGCCGTCCAGCCGGATGCCGTTCCCGGTGGCCGAGCGGTAGGCGGCGATGCGCCCGTAATCGGGGATGAAATTGTTCAGCGGATCCTCGGTCGTGACCCGGCATTGCAGGGCGTGGCCGTTCAGCCGCACCTCGGCCTGGCTGGCCACGCCGGTCGCCTGGGCCAGGGTCGCGCCCTCGGCGATCAGGATCTGGGACTGCACGATGTCGATGCCGGTGACCTCCTCGGTCACGGTATGCTCGACCTGGACGCGGGGGTTCACCTCGATGAAATAGAACGCCTCGCTGTCCATATCCATCAGGAACTCGACGGTGCCGGCGTTCTGATAGCCGACGGCGCGCCCGATCTTCAGCGCCAGTTCGCAGACCTCGGCGCGCTGTGCGTCGCTCAGGTAGGGGGCGGGGGCGCGTTCCACGACCTTCTGGTTGCGGCGCTGCACGGTGCAGTCGCGTTCATACAGGTGGTAAAGCCCGCCATGGCTGTCGCCCAGAAGCTGCACCTCGACATGGCGGGCGCGCAGGATCATCTTTTCCAGATAGCCCTCGCCATTGCCGAAGGCGGCCTCGGCCTCGCGCCGGCCCTCGCGCACCTTCTCGGGCAGTTCCTCGGGGCCCGTGATCGGCCGCATGCCGCGTCCGCCGCCGCCCCAGCTGGCCTTCAGCATCAGCGGATAGCCGATCCCGGCGGCCTCAAGCTTGATCGCCTCCATGTCGTCGCCCAGAACCTCGGTCGCGGGGATGACGGGCACGCCCGCCCCCATCGCGACCTTGCGGGCGCTGGCCTTGTCCCCCAGCGCGCGCATCGTATCTGCGGTGGGACCGATGAAGGTGATCCCGGCCGCCACGCAGGCATCGACGAAATCGGGGTTCTCGGACAAAAGCCCATAGCCGGGATGGATCGCGTCCGCGCCGCTTTCGCGCGCGACCCGGATGATCTCGGGGATCGACAGATAGGCCGCGACCGGACCCAGCCCCTCGCCGATGCGGTAGGCCTCGTCCGCCTTGAAGCGGTGCAGGCCAAGCTTGTCCTCCTCGGCATAGACCGCGACGGTCTTCTTGCCCAGCTCGTTCGCCGCCCGCATCACGCGGATCGCGATCTCGCCTCGGTTCGCTATCAGGATTTTACGGAACATCTGTTTCCCCAGGGTTCACAGGACCGGATCAGCTTAGCGATGCTGCGTTGCGGCGCAAGCACTCGCATCGCGCATGTCACCCCGGATCGGCTTCCCGGCGCAGATCGCGAAAGAACTCTTGCAGCATCCGGCGCGATTCCGTAGCGCCGATGCCTTCGACCACCTCGGGACGGTGGTGGCATTGCGCATGGGCATAGACCCGCGCGCCGTGCCGCACGCCACCCATGCGCGGGTCGTCCGCGCCGTAGTAAAGCACCTGGATCCGCGCGGCCGAAATCGCGGCGGCGCACATCGGGCAGGGCTCCAGCGTGACCCAAAGCCGCGCGCCGGGCAGGCGTTCGCTGCCCAGTTTCGCGCAGGCCGCGCGAATCGCCAGGATCTCGGCATGGGCGGTGGGATCACAAAGCTCGCGCGTGCGGTTCCCGTCCGCCGCCAGCACCTTGCCCTGGGCCGAGACCAGCACGGCGCCCACGGGCACCTCGCCCCGCAGGGCGGCGGCGCGGGCCTGGTCCAGTGCCTGGGGCATATGCGACAGAAACGGCATCCGGGCTTTTTCGCCCAGGCGCGCGGGCCGCGCAAGAACCGCTTTCAAAGCCGGGTCAATGCGCGTAGAGATGCTGCTTTGCCGCCGCAGAGATGCGCAGGAGATCGCGATGACCGAAGACAGCCCCCAGAACCCCCAGAACCCTCAGGTCGAGCGTATCGCCAAGATGATGGCGCGCGCCGGCGTCGCCAGCCGCCGCGAGGCCGAGCGCATGATCCTTGAGGGCCGCGTGACCGTGAACGGCGCAAAGATCGACAGCCCGGCGCTGGACGTGCTGCCCTCGGACCGGATCGTGATCGACGGCAAGCGCATGGACGAGCCGCAAGAGACGCGCCTGTGGCTTTATTACAAGCCCCTGGGCCTGGTGACGACCGAAAGCGACGAAAAGGGGCGTCAGACCGTTTTCGACGCATTGCCGCGCGATCTGCCTCGGGTGATGTCCGTGGGGCGGCTGGACCTGAACTCCGAGGGGCTGCTGCTTCTGACCAATGACGGCGAGTTGAAGCGCCGGTTGGAATTGCCCACGACTGGCTGGCTGCGCCGCTACCGCGTGCGCGTGAACGGCACGCCCAACGACCTGACCTTTGCCTCGCTGCGCCGGGGCGTGACCATTGATGGCGAGGATTTCGCCCCGATGGAGATCAATCTCGACAGTCAGCAGGGCGCCAATGCCTGGCTGACCGTCGGCATCCGCGAGGGCAGGAACCGCGAGATCCGCCGCGCCATGTCCCATGTCGGGCTGACCGTGAACCGGCTGATCCGCATCGGCTATGGCCCGTTCAAGCTGACCGGCCTCGAGGAGAACGAGGTCCGCGAGGTCAAGCGCAAGGTGCTGCGCGACCAGCTTGGCGGTCTTCTGACCGGAGAGCCCGAGGAAAAGCCCCGCGATTTCCGCGAGCGCGGCGCCGGGCGCGGTGATGAGGGGGATCGCAGGCCCTACGGCAAGCCCTTTGCGAAGCGTGAGGACGGTGATCGCAAGCCCTTCGCCCGCCGCGAGGA
>NZ_JASGGO010000045.1:0-22409 GCF_047605025.1 Paracoccus sp. (in: a-proteobacteria)
GCGACGGCGCGACCACGGATGCGGTCTATGGCTGGTGCCGGAAGATGGGCCACGGCCAGGTGATCGCGATCAAGGGTGTCGGCGGCTTCGACCGCTCCACCCCGGTCGACGGTCCTACTTACGTCGATGTGACCGAGGGCGGGCGCAAATTCCGGCGCGGGGTGCGGCTCTGGAAGGTCGCGGGCGCGGTGTTCAAGTCCGAGACCTATCGCTTCCTGCGCCTCGCCGCGCCGACGGACGAGGACATCGCCGAGGGCACCGGCTGGCCCGCCGGATATGTCCACATCCCGAAAGGGACCACGGCGGAATGGACGAAGCAGCTTACCGCCGAGCAGTTGATGACCATCAAGACCCGGCAGGGGTTCCAGCGCCTCGAATGGCAGCAGACCCGCGACAGGAACGAGGCGCTGGACTGCCGGGTCTACGCCCGCGCGAGCGCCTGGCTGATGGGCATGGACCGCTGGGACGCCGTGAAATGGGACGATCTGCGCGCGCAGGTCGGACAAGGAACAACTGACACGCGCCCGGCAGGGCAGCCGCACCGGCAAGCGCTGAAACCGCCGCCGCCCCGTCCGTCGGGCTGGCTTGGCAACCGACCGAGAGGAAGCTGGTTCTGATGGCATGGACCGAGAGCGAACTGGACGCCCTGCGCCGGGCCTATGCCTCGGGCACCCTGCGCGTCAGCTATGACGGCAAGACGCTGGAATATGGCTCTGCCGCCGACCTGCTGAAGCGCATCCGCACGATAGAGGGCGAAATGGCCGCTGGTTCCGGCCGTCCGCTGCCCGTCGCGGGCTTCGCCAGCTTCCGGCGGAACTGATCATGGCGAAACCGACCGATATCACCCCGGAGGTGCGCTGGGGGCTGATGGATGCCGCCCTCGCCACCGTCGCGCCCCGATCCGCCGCCCGGCGCTATGCCGCCCGCGTGGCGATCTCCAACCTGCGCCGCAGCTACGAGGCGGCCTCGAAGGGGCGCGGCACCTCGGGCTGGAAGGCGGGCGGCACCTCGGCGAATGCCGAGATTGCCACCGCCGGGGCGGCTCTGCGCGACCGCATGCGCGATCTGGTGCGCAACAACCCCATCGCCGCGCAGGCGGTGCAGGTGCTGGTCAACAATATCGTCGGCACCGGCATCCGGCCCCGCGCAGCGACTGCCGATGCGGGTCTCAACAAGCGCGTCGATGCGCTCTGGAAGGCATGGTCGGCGCGCTGCGACCAGCACGGCCACACGGATTTCCACGGCATCCTCGCCCTCGCCGTGCGCGAAATGATCGAGGGCGGCGAGGTGTTCGCGCTGGCCCGCTCCGTCGGGCGCGGCGAGCGCGGCCGGGACGTGCCCCTGCGCATCGAGTTGCGTGAGGCCGATCACCTCGATGGCGCGAAGTTCGACAATCGCGCCGATGGAATCAGGATCGACCAGGGGATCGAATACGACCGCAACGGCCGTCGCCGGGCCTACTGGATGTTCCCCGACCATCCGGGCGGCAATTCCCCGATCTTCACCCGCAGGCTGGAATCGGTGCGCGTGGACGCCGCGCAGGTCGCGCATCTGTTCGAGCGCCAGCGCGTCCAGAGCCGGGGCACCCCATGGGGAACGCCCGCCATGCGCGCGATCCGCGACGTTGACGACTGGCAGACCGCCGAACTGGTCCGCAAGAAAACCGAAGCCTGCATGGTCGGCATCGTGTTCGGCGCGGACGAGGACCAGCAGTCGATTGCGCCGGTCATTCAGGACGCCGACGGCAACCGGGTCGAGCAGTTCGAGCCGGGCCTGATCGCCTATGCGCGGGGCGGCAAGGACATCAAGTTCAACCAGCCGGCCTCGACCGCCGGCGTCTACGAATGGCACCGGACCCAGCTTCACATCATCGCGGCCGGGTTCCGGGTGCCCTATGCGCTGATGACCGGCGATCTGTCGCAGGCGAACTTCTCCTCCACCCGCGCCGGGCTGAACGAATTCCGCCGCATGGTCGAACAGATCCAGTGGCAGACCGTCATTCCGATGTTCTGCGAGCCGATCTGGCGCTGGTTCATCGAGCGGGCGCAGTCGCAGGGCCTGCTGCCGGATAGCGAGATCCTCGCCGAATGGGGGCCGCCGAAGTTCGAGAGCGTCAACCCGCTGCAGGACGTGCAGGCCGATCTGCTGGAAGTGCGCGCAGGGTTCTCGACCCTGCCGCAGCAGATCGCCCGCCGGGGCTACGACCCGGCCGAGACCATCGCCGAATGGGCGGAGTTCGCCGCCAAAACCGATGCCGCCGGCCTCGTGTTCGACAGCGACCCGCGCAAGGTCACCAAGGCCGGCCTTGTGCAGACCACCGATCCGACCGCGCCGCCGGGCGCCGGAAATCAGGAGTAAACCATGGAAAACGAGGAAATCCTCGACCTGCCCGTGATCGGGCGGGCGGGAACCCTGCAATCCGTCGATGAGACCGCCCGGACCTTCGAAGTTCTCTGGACCACGGGCGCGCAGGTGCGCCGGTATTCCTGGGCGCGCGACGAGGAATTCGATGAGGAACTGGTCGTATCAGCGAACGCGATGCGGCTCGATCGGCTCAACAGCGGTGCGCCCTTCCTGAATTCCCATTCGTCCTGGAGCCTGTCGAGCATTCTGGGCGTGGTCGAGGACGGCTCGATCCGCATCGAAGGCGGCAGGGCGTTCGCCCGCATCCGCCTGTCAGAGCGCGACGAGGTTGAGCCGATCTGGCGCGATATCAAGGCCGGGATCATCCGCAACGTCTCGGTCGGCTACCGGGTCCACCGCTTCGAGCGGGTCGCGAAGGCCGACCGCACCGACGGCGGCCAGCGCGCGCTCTATCGCGCCGTCGATTGGGAACCCGTTGAGATCTCCGCCGTCGCCATCGGTGCCGATCCCGGTGCCGGCATGCGGTCGGAGGCCGGGCAGCTCGACGCCCGGCGCAATTCCTGCACCCTCGTCACGAGGGCAGGCAACGCGGCCGCCGCCGCACCCCCCTCTCCGAAAGGACGCACCATGGAAAACGAAAACGATCCGGCGGGTGGCGATGAAAACCGCGCCGCCCAAACCCCCGCGCAGGCCCCTGCCCCCGCGCAAGCGGCCCCGGCCCCGGCCGACGTGGAAGCCATCCGCGCGGAAGAACGCACCCGCGTCAGCACCATCATGACGCTCTGCGCCCGGCACGGTCTGGATGCTGCGTTCCAGAGCGACCTGATCGCGCGGGGTGTTTCTGTCGCTGACGCCCGTGAGGCGGTCCTCGACAAGCTGGTCGACAACGACACCTCCGGCCGCACGGTCGAACTGGCCCCGGCGCAGGCGCGCGGCAATGGCGATATCGCCTATCGCGATGCCATGACCGAGGCGCTGACGCACCGGGCCAACCCCGGCGCAGGCCAGATTTCGAGCGGCGCGCGCGAGTTCCGTGGCCTGTCTCTGATGGAAATGGCCCGACACGCAGTGGAACGCAGCGGCACCCGCACCGGCGGCATGTCGAAGATGGAACTGGCCGGGGCCGCGCTGGGCCAGCGGGCAGGCGTCGGCTATCACGGCACGTCCGACTTCCCGTCCATCCTCGCCAATGTCGCCAACAAGACGCTGCGCGATGCCTATGCCTCGACGCCGCGCACCTTCGCGGCCTGGGCGCGCCGGGCCACCATCACCGACTTCCGCCCCGTCCAGCGCACCCAGCTTGGCGGCGCCCCCGACCTGCAGAAGGTGCTGGAATCCGGCGAGTTCCAGTATGGGACCATCGGCGAGGGCAAGGAGGTCTATGCGCTGGCCTCCTATGGCCGCATCATCGCCTTCACCCGGCAGTCGCTGATCAACGACGATCTCGATGCCTTCGCCCGCGTCCCAGCCGCCTTCGGCGCGTCGGCCGCCGATCTGGAATCGGATATCGTCTATTCGATTCTGATGCAGAACCCGAACATGGGCGACGGCACGGCGCTGTTCCATGCCAATCATGGCAACCTCGGCACCGCCTCGGTGATCTCGGAAGCCGCGCTGGCCGCCGCCTACCGCGCCTTCGGTCAGCAGAAGGGCACCGAGGAACGGCTGATCTCGGTCCTGCCTCGCTTCATCCTCGTCCCGCCCGGCTCGCGCTCGGTCGAGGCGCGCAAGCAGGTCACCGCGACCACGCCGTCCAGCACCTCGGACGTCAACACCTTCTCGGGTCGCCTGGAGGTGATCGAGGAACCGCGCCTGATCCCGGCTGCCGGGCAGGATCCATGGTTCCTCGCCGCCGACCCCGCCCGCATCGACACCGTGGAATACGCCTATCTCGACGGGCAGGAAGGCGTCTTCACCGAGACCCGCATGGGCTTCGAGGTGGACGGGATCGAGATCAAGGCCCGACACGACTTCGCCGCCAAGGCCATCGACTGGCGCGGTCTCTGGAAAAACCCCGGCGCGGCGGCGTGAGGTCAGAACAGCGCCAGAAGATCGCGACGGCCATGCGTGACGCGGACGATCTCCACCTCGTCTTCACTGACGACACGATAGAGCAGCAGGTAATTGCCGCTGACCAGATAGCGCAGGCCGGGGCGGATATCATCGCGCGCAGGCCCGATCCTCGGATGCGCGGCCAACACTTCGGCCGCCGCATCCAGCCTGTCCAGCACCCGGTCGGCGGCCTGCGGGCTGTCCGCCGCGATATGCGCCCAGATCGCGATCAGATCCTCGCGGGCGGCATGGGTAAAATGCACCTGAGGCATGGGTCAGAGGCTGTGACGGCGGCGGGCCTCGGCCTTGATTCCGGCCATTGTCGCGCCCTCGGCCCTGCCGCTGGCGATACCCTCGTCCCAAAGCTGGCCAACCTGGCGACGGCCACGCCATTCGCGCAGCGCCTCGCGCACGACCTCGCTGGACGAGGCATAGTCACCGCTTTTGACCGCGTCCTGCAGCAGCGCGGCGTGTTCGTCGGTGATCGAGATGCTGATCTTTGCGGCCATGGGAACCTCCATTGCCACGAAGGTAGGAATAAATCGCACTCCTTGCAACCATCCGGAAAGGACACTCCATGAAGAACTTCGTCGCGGTGGGTAACTCCATCACGGTCCTGGCGGAAGATATCGCCATGGGCACCCCGCTTGTCGCGGGGGAAGGGGTTTTGATCGGCGACATCTTCGGTGTCGTCGCCAATAGCACCGGCCCGGTTGAAATTGGCGATGGATCGTCTGTCGTCGTGAACCTGACCGGCATCTATGACCTGCCCAAGACCCCCTCCCAGGTGTGGACCGTCGGTGCGCGGGTTTATTGGGATGCGGCCAACGCCCGTTGCACCACCGCTTCGGCCAGCAACACGCTGATCGGTGTGGCGACCATCGCCGTCGCGGCCGGCGCGGGCGAGATCATCGGACGGGTCCGTCTGAACGGGGCGGCGGTCTGATGACCGCCTTCGCCGCCGCCATCACGAGGATCTTCGCCGATCCGCACATGGCGGTGGACGCAACATGGCTACCGGGCGGGGTTCCGCCCGGCACCACCATCCGGGCGATCCGCAAGGCCCCGGACGATCTCACCACCTATGGCGGGGCGCGCGTCTGGTCAGAAACCGTGCGCGCCGACGTCATGGTCGCGCAGGTGCTCGCGCCCGCGCCGGGCGACCGGATCGTGATCGACGGCGAGACGCTTGAGGTTCAAGGCGAGCCTGCGCGCGACCGCGAACGACTGGTCTGGACCCTCGATCTGAGGCCGGTATGAGGCTGTCGGCCTCGATCACCGATATCGCCAAGCTGATGGCCGATGAGGTCAAGGCGGGCGAGAAGGCGGTGCATTTCGGGATCCGGGATGCGGGCGCTGCGCTGAAAGACGCATGGCGTCAACAGGTTATCGGCGCGAGCCTCGGCCAGCGGCTGGCCCGCACCATCCGGTCGGAGACTTGGCCGAAGCACAAGAACAGCATGAACGCGGCCTCCATGGTCTGGACCCGCGCTCCAGTGCTTGTGGATGCCCATGACACCGGCCCGCTGATCCGGTCGAAGGACGGGTTCTGGCTGGCGATCCCGACCGATGCGGCGGGCAAGAACCGCAGTGGCAAACGCCCGACGCCGGGTGAATGGGAGGCCCGCACCGGGCTGCGCCTGATCTTCGTCTATCGCCGCACCGGTCCCAGCCTGCTGATCGCCGAGGCCCGCATGGCGAAGAATGGCCGCGCCACCGTATCCCGATCCAAAACCGGGCGCGGCCTCGCGTCGATCCCGATCTTCCTGCTGGTGCCGCAGGTCAGACTGCGCAAGCGGCTCGACCTCGAACGCCCGGCAAAGGCCGCCATCAACGCCCTGCCGGGCGCAATCGTATCCCGCTGGGAGAGATCATGACCACCAAGCGAGAAACCGTCCTCTCGGCCCTGTTCACGGCCCTGCAAGGGATCGGGAACGGCGCCACGGTCCTGCGCAATGAGGTGCTGCCCGAGAAGATCCCCGCCGCCGGGCTGCTGATCCTGCGCGACGGACAGCCCGGCGAACCCGAGGTCACGCTCTCGCCCCTGCGTTATCACTGGCAGCACCGTGTCGAGATCGAAGCATTCGTGCGCGGCGCGAACGGCCTCGATCTGGCATTCGATGTTCTTGCCGAGAAGGTCGGGCTGACCATCGCGGCAGACCGGACGCTGGGCGGGTTCTGCGACTGGATCGAGGCGGATGCGCCCGAGCCGGTTGATCTTGCTGTCGAGGGCGCGACAGGAATCAAGGCAGCGGTTCTTGTCCTGACCCTGCATTACACCAGTTCCGACCCGCTCGCCTGACGGCGTGAAGCCGTGATCTATCGACAAGTGCCGTAATAGCCCCGTGAGAAGCGGCAATATTCGGTGGCCACGCCCTGGCGGATCATCTCGGCGGCGATATCGCGACCGTCGGGCAGAAAGCATTGGCCGACATAGCGACCATAGCGGTCCATGTCGCGGACCCGGCACTGCAGGGTCTTGCCCGAGATCAGCGAGCGCATCGCCGCAGTGGCGGCCGAACCGCCCGGCCGGTTCCATTCAGGCGCGTCCAGCCCCCAGACCCGGATCCGGCGCGAATGACCGCTGAGCGTGAAGGTATCGCCGTCGAGAACCTTGCTGACACGGGCCTCCAGCACGGTCGGCGCATTGGAATCGGCAACAGCCGGTGAAACCGAGATGGCAAGCCCCACAAAGGCGAGGGCGACGAAAGGAAGGAATCGGCGGGTGAGATTGGAAAGCATCCGCACCCCATGCCCGCAGAGCACGCCCGAAGCAAGGCATGGACCGATCATCGACAATAAGAGAGAGGAAAACAGGATATGGCTCGCGCACAAGGCGCGCGGTCGCAACTCGCGGCCGCGTTCGAGACTGTCTACGGCACCGCCCCCGCCAGCGGGTTCCACCGCATGCCCTTCGCCGCTTCGACCCTCAGCGCCGAGCAGCCGCTGCTGTCCTCGGAATTGCTGGGCTATGGCCGCGATCCGCTGGCCCCGATCAAGGATGCGATCACCGCTGATGGCGATCTGACCATCCCCATTGACGCCGAGGCGTTCGGGTTCTGGTTGAAGGCGGCGTTCAGTACCCCGACCACCACGGGCACCTCGCCCGGCCCCTACACGCACACATTCCAGACCGGGAACTGGACGCTGCCGTCGATGGCGATCGAGACCGGCATGCCCGAGGTGCCGCGCTTCGCCATGTATACCGGCGTCATGGTCAACCAGCTATCGTGGGCCATGCAGCGGTCGGGCCTGCTGACCGCCAGCGCGCAGCTTGTCGCGCAGGGCGAGACCGTCAACAGTGCAACGCAGGCCGGATCCCCGAGCGATTACGATCTGGTGCGGTTCGGGCATTTCAACGGCTCGATCACGCGCAACGGCACGGCCCTCGGCAACGTGGTCTCGGCCCAGATCACCTATGCCAACAATCTCGACCGCATCGAGACCATCCGCAACGACGGCATGATCGACGGCGCGGACCCGACCATTGCGGCGCTGACCGGAAATATCGAGGTGCGCTTCGCCGACATGACCTTGGTCGACCAGGCCGTGGCCGGGACGCCCTGCGAACTCGAATTCGCTTACACGCTGGTCTCGGGCGAGAGCCTGACCGTCACGGTCCACGCCGTCTACCTGCCCCGCCCGCGTTTGGAAATCTCCGGGCCACAGGGCATTCAGGCCACTTTCGACTGGCAGGCCGCGAAAGCCGCCAGCCCCGCTCGCATGGCCACCATCACCCTTGTCAATTCTGTTTCAGGATACTGACCATGATCCGTCTGAACCTCTCGAGCGAGCCGCGCTGGGTCGATCTTCTGCCCGGCCTGCGCCTCAAGACCGCCCCGGTCACCACCGCCGTCATGGCCTCGGCCCGCGCCGACGCCAGCCTTGACGGTCTCGATCCCGAGGCCCCGAAGGAGGTGCTGGCGGTGGCCATGGCGCAGGCGGTCGCCCGCCGCGTGGTCACTGAATGGGAGGGCGTCGGCGATGAGGAAGGAGAGCCGGTTCCGATTTCGCCGGAGAACATCGACGCCCTGCTGAACATCTGGCCGGTGTTCGAGGCGTTTCAGCGAGAGGTTCTCGGCCCGCATCTGGTTCTGGACGCGGAAAAAAACGCCTGATCGCTCTCGCCGAATGGCATTTCGGCGGGGGCGACAGCTATTGCGCGGCCTGCCCCTCGCGCTGCCCCGACTGCCCGACGCGCAAGAGCGCGCCGCAGACGCATGAAGGCTGGCAAGTCTGGGATCTGACCGGCCGCCTCGGCGGGCAGGTCCGGGCCATCCCCGGCGCGGTGCTGGGCTGGGACATGAGCGCGGCCCTCGCGATGGGCCGCGCGCTCGGCATCGAGCCGATGGTGGTGGCCGAACTGCTGCCCGCCATCGAGACGGTGATGATCCGAAAAACCAACGAGAAGATCGAGGAAAGCAGAGGCGATGGCTGAAAAGAAGGTATCCGTCCGACTTGTCGCCGAGAACGGCCGGCAGGTCCGCGCAGAACTGGAAGGCGTGGGCGATGCCGGTGCGCGCGGCTTTCAGCGCATGTCGAGGGAGATCGACACCGCCGGCGTCATGCTGCGCCGCCTGGCCGGGATCGCCGCGGGCGCGCTCAGCATCCGGCAGGTGGCGCAATATGCCGATACCTGGACCGACCTGCGCTCTCGGATCGATCTGGCGACCGGATCGCAGGAAAAGGGCGCGGCGGTCATGGAGCGTCTGGCCTCCATGGCGCGGCGCACCTATTCCGGTCTGGACCAGACTGCGGAAAGCTGGCTGGCGAACAGCACGGCGCTGCGCGAACTCGGGCTTTCCACCGCCGAGAGCCTCGATTTCACCGAGGCGCTGAACAACGCCATGGTGGTTTCCGGCGCGAAGGCCGAGCGCGCGGCTTCGGTGCAGAATGCGCTTTCCAAGGCCATGGCGCTGGGGAAGCTGTCGGGCGACAACCTCAATACCGTGATCCAGACCGGCGGCCGGGTGGCCGAACTGCTGGCCGAAGAACTCGGCACCACGGTCTCTGGGCTGCGGACGATGGGCCAGCAGGGCAAGATCACCGGCGACGTGATCCGCACGGCGCTGGTCGGCAATCTCGAACTGCTGCGCGAGGAAGCGGACTCGATGCCGGCGACCATCACTGACTCCTTCACCCTGATCGGCAACGCCGCCCTGACGCTGGTCGGTACTTGGGATCAGCTTCTGGGCGCGTCCTCGACCGTGGCGAGCGCGCTCATTCTGCTCGCGGACAATCTAGAGCGCCTCGCCTTGATCGGCATTGCCTTCGCCGGTTTCATGGCCGGGCGCTGGGTCGCGGCCTTTGTCGCCGCCCGCGTGGCGACGTTCAGCCTCGCAACCGCGCTGACCGCCCTGCGCACGGCGCTGATCCGCACCGGCATCGGCGCGATCATCGTCGCAGCCGGCGAGTTGATCCACCAGTTCAGCAAGTTGGTCGCGGCGGTCGGCGGTATCGGCACGGCGTTCCGGCTGCTCGGCGCGCTGGCGAAAGAGGTCGGCCAGCGGATTGGCTCCGCTTTCCAGGCGTCCTTCGCCCTGCTGGCGGCCGGCTGGGAGGGATTCCGGGCCGTGGTGTTCACGGTGCTGGATGCGACCGTGCAGGGTGTTGCCACGGCGGCCGACCGATATATCGCGATCTATGCCGGGGCATTCGAGGCGGTGAAAGCCGTCTGGGGCAAGCTGCCGGGTGCCATCGGCGACTTCGCTTTTCAGGCCGCGAACGGGCTGATTGCCGGCGTCGAGGCGATGCTGAACGGCGTCGTCACCCGGATCAACAACTTCATCACCGGCATCAACAATGCCCTCGCCATGCTCCCGGATTGGGCCGTCGGCGAGGGCGGTGTGCAGATCGGCACCCTCGATCCATTCGCCCTCGGGCGGATCGACAATCCATTCGAGGGCGAGGCGTCGGCCGCAGGCACCGCCGCTGCGGATGCATTCGTGGCCGCGTTCAACAAGACCTATGTCGAGGCCCCAGACCTGTTCGGCGACCTAGCAAGCGAAGCCAGCGCGGCGGCAGCCGGCTATCTCGATGCCGCCGGCGAGTTTGCCGCCGCAACCGTCGCGCCGCTGGAAAGCTGGCAGGCGCTGAAGGATGCCGTCACCGCTTCGGGCGAGGAAGGCGCCAGTGCGCTGGATGACGCAGCCGATGCCGCCAACCGCGTGGCAACTGCTGCGGACAAGGCCGGCGGTGCCGCCGGTCGCGCGGGTGCGGCCGGGAAGAAGGCGGGCAAGGATGCCAAGGACGGCGCGGACGAAGCCCTGCAAGGCTGGGACGCGGTGGCGAAATCCCTGACGGACTATGCCGACAAGGCCCGCAACATCGGCGGCGATATCGGCAACGCGCTGATCAACGCCTTTCAGGGTGCCGAGAACGCCATCGGCGAGTTCGTGAAGACCGGGAAGCTGAACTTCCGCGATCTGGTCACCTCGATGCTCGCCGATCTGGCGAAGCTGGGCGCGCGGCGCTTCCTGCTGGGACCGCTCGCCGGGATCCTGTCCGGGTTCATGCCGGGTCTCGGTGCGGGCGGGCTGTTCGCCAACTTGTTCCACAGCGGCGGCGAGGTCGGCAGCGGCGGGCCGGGGCGCATGGTGCCCGCCATGGCCTTCGCGGGCGCTCCCCGCATGCACAACGGCGGCTGGGCCGGCCTGCGTTCGGACGAGGTGCCCGCAATCCTGCAGAAGGGCGAGCGGGTTCTCTCGCGCCGGGATGCCGCCTCCTACGGCAACCCGGTCACCATCAACATCGCCGCGCGCGATGCGGAATCCTTCCGGCAGAGCCGCGCACAGATCAGCGCGGATATCGCCCGCGCGGTCTCCATGGGCAGGAGGGGAATGTAATGGCATTTCACGAGGTCCGGTTCCCGGACAATATCAGCCGCGGCGCGCGCGGCGGGCCGGAGCGGCGCACCCAGATTGTCGAACTGGCGTCGGGGGACGAGGAACGCAACGCCTCATGGGCCGACAGCCGCCGCCGCTACGATGTGTCCTACGGCATCCGCCGCGCCGACGATCTGGCGGCGGTGGTTGCCTTTTTCGAGGCGCGCAACGGGCGGCTCTACGGCTTCCGGTTCAAGGACTGGTCGGATTACAAATCCTGCCCGCCATCCGGCACTCCCGCCTCCGCTGACCAGCAGATCGGGACCGGCGACGGCACCCAGACCGCCTTCCAGCTTGTGAAGCGATACACCTCCGGGCCGCGCACCTGGACCCGCACGATCACTAGGCCGGTGGCCGGCACGGCGCGCGTGGCCCTGGGCGGCGTCGAGCAGGTCTCGGGATGGTCCGTCGATCCGGCGACCGGCATCATCACCTTCGCCGCCGCGCCCGGCAACGGCGTGACCGTCCGGGCGGGATTCGAATTCGACGTGCCGGTGCGTTTCGACAGCGATCTGCTGGACGTGACCCTCGATATCGAGCGCCTCGGCTCGATCACCTCAATTCCCCTGATCGAGGTCCGGCGATGAAGGCCCTTGATCCCGCCCAGCAAGCCCATCTGGACGATGACACCACCACGCTGGCGTGGTGCTGGAAGATCACCCGTGCTGATGGTGTGGTTCTGGGCTTCACCGATCACGACAGGGTGCTAAGTTTCAGCGGCACGGATTTCGAGCCGGAAAGCGGGCTGTCTGCCTCGGAAATCCGGGCAGGGTCCGACCTGGCCGTGGACTCGCAGGACGCCGAGGGGGCGCTGAGTTCCGACCGGATCACCGAGACCGACATTCTCGACGGACGCTGGGACAATGCGCTGGTCGAGGTTTGGCGGGTGAACTGGCAGGATGCAGCCCAGCGGGTGCTGCTGCGGCGCGGAGCCATCGGCGAATTGCGCCGGGGCCGCATCGCCTTCGTGGCCGAGGTCCGCAGCATGGCGCATGTGCTGGGTCAGACCCTTGGCCGGGTCTATCAAGGCACCTGTGATGCGGCGCTGGGCGATGGACGATGCCGCGTCGATCTGAACAACCCGGCCTTTTCCTCCGGGGGTGTGGTGATGGATCCGATCCGCGACCGGGCCTTCACCGCATTGGGCATCGGCGAGTTCGAGAGCGGCTGGTTCGCCTTCGGGCATCTCGAATGGACATCGGGGCCGAACAACGGCCGGCTGGCCGAGGTGATGACGCACGAGGCCGTATCCGGCATCGTCACCATCACGCTTCTGGAAGCGCCGATGCGCCCACTTGCCTTTGGTCATGGCTTCATCATCCGCGCCGGCTGCGACAAGCGGGCCGCAACCTGCGCGGCGAAGTTCGCGAACATGCTGAACTTCCGCGGCTTCCCCAACATACCAGGGCAAGACGCAGTCTTGCGCTATGCCACATCGGGCGGTGGCTATGAGGGGGAAGTATTATGACGCATATTCCGGGACAGGGTGAGGCGGATCAGCAGAGGGTCCGGGGGACCGTCTGCCCGCCGAACGGGATCCGCTATGCCACCACCGATGGTGGGCATGAAGGGGCGGTGTTGTGATGGGCAGCGCACCTGTTGCACGATCTGCAACAACTGGTCGGCGCGGCGGCGCTGTGAAGTCCGCCGATCCGAAGAAAGTCGTTGCCGCCGCGCGCGGCTGGCTGGGCACCCCGTATCACGATCAGGCCAGCGTTCGGGGCGTCGGCTGCGACTGCCTTGGCCTCGCGCGCGGCGTCTGGCGCGAGGTGGTCGGGTCCGAGACGCTGCCCGTGCCACCCTACAGCCGCGATTGGGGTGAAACCGGGGGCCGCGAGGTTCTGGCCGACAGCGCAGCGCGGGTGCTGATCCGCATCGACCCTGCCGAGGCCGGCCCCGGCGCGGTGGTGCTGCTCCGCATGCGGGCGGGGGCCATCGTCAAGCATGTCGGGATTCTGACCGGCCCCGACAGCTTTATCCACAGCTATGAGCGGCTCGGCGTGATCGAGGAACCGCTGACCATCGCATGGCGGCGGCGCATCGCCTTCGCCTTCCTGTTTCCGCGCCCGGCACCAGCCCGGCGCAAGAAGAAGACCTGACCCATGGCAACCATCCTTCTCGGCGCAGTCGGCACCGCCATTGGCACCGGATTCGGCGGCACCATCCTCGGGCTTTCCGGCGCGGCCATCGGCGGCATGATCGGCTCGGGCGTCGGCTCGATGGTGGATAGCTGGATCGTGTCCTCGCTGCTGCCCGGCCAGCGGATCGAGGGTCAGCGCATGGACAGCCTGCGCGTGACCTCGGCAACCGAGGGCGTGGTTATCCCGCGCCTCTACGGGCGGATGCGCGTTGGCGGCAATATCATCTGGGCCACCGATTTCCGCGAAGAGGTGAACACCACCCGCCAGGGCGGTGGCAAGGGCGGCGGGCCGAAGGTGACCACCACCGAATATCTCTACTACGCCAGCTTCGCCGTCGCACTGTGCGAAGGCCCGATAACGGGCATCGGCCGGATCTGGGCCGATGGCGAGATCGTGGATCTGAGCGAGGACACCTGGCGCTGGTATCCGGGGAACGAGGCCCAGGCCCCGGATCCCTTCATCGCCGCGAAGATGGGCGCAGGCAGCACCCCGGCCTATCGCGGCACCGCCTATGTTGTGTTCGAGGAACTGGCGCTGGCGCGCTTCGGCAACCGCATCCCGCAATTCTCCTTCGAGGTGTTTCGCCCGCTCGATGACCCCGACACCGCCGAGGGGCTGGTGCCCGCCGTCACCATCATCCCGGCATCCGGCGAATTTGCCTATGCCACCGGCATCGTCCGCAGGACCGATGGTTCGGGCGGCAGCGCGGCCGAGAACGTCAACGCCATGGCCAATACCGCCGATATGCTGGTCTCGCTCGACCGCCTTGAGGCCATGGTGCCCAAGGTCCAGAGCGCCTCGCTGGTGGTCTCGTGGTTCGGCGATGATCTGCGGGTGGGCAATTGCACGATCCGGCCCAAGGTCGAGTTTGCACAGAAGAGCACCAATCCGGCGTGGATCGTCAACGGCGTTCCCCGCAGCGCCGCGCCGGTGGTCAGCTACAAGGACGGCAAGCCGGTCTATGGCGGCACCCCTGCCGATTTCTCGGTGGTGCAGGCGATCCGCGAGATGAAGGCGCGCGGCTGGCGCGTCACCTTCTATCCGTTCCTGATGATGGATGTCCCCGAAGGCAACACGCTGTCCGATCCCTACAGCGACGATGCTGCCACCATCGGCCAGCCGGTGCTGCCCTGGCGCGGCCGGATCACCTGCTCGCCCGCCGCCGGATTCGCGGGCACCATCGACAAGACCACCTTGGCCGCAGACGATGTTGCCGCGTTCTTTGGCAGCGCCCAACCGTCGGACTTTGTCATCAACGTGGATTCCGTCTCCTGGACTGGCGGCGCGGATTGGGGTTTCCGGCGCATGATCCTGCATTATGCGCAGCTCTGCGCGGTCGCGGGTGGTGTCGATGCCTTCCTGATCGGATCGGAAATGCGCGGGCTGACCACCATCCGCGCCTCAATCGAGGGGCGAAGCTGGCTGTTCGCATCCACCCTCAATGGCTGGACCACCGTAGCCATGGCATCGCCGATGTTCGCGGGTGGTGGTGTTGAACTGGCACCGAACAGTACAACGCCTCGGCTTGCCATGACGTCGATGGGCGTCATGAATGGCGGCGCAGCCCGGTTCATGGTGATCGACATGGAGGTTGTCACCGCACGAACCGCCGGAACCTGGATGGGGCGGGTTCTGTTCGCTTCGGAAAACCATCCCCTTTCGCTTGGCTTCCAGAGGCGATTCCCCGAACCCCCGGTCGGGGTGCGGACCCGCGTTGTCGTGGATATGTGGACCCTGCAATCGGGCGGCGAGGACTGGAAGAACTCGACCGCGATCAACAGCATTCGCATCGATCTCGCAGAAGGCAGCCCGAACGGAAAGTGGCGCTTCCATGGCATCCATTTCCTCGACGCGATTCCCGATTATCCGGCGGTTGCGGCGTTTCGCGCACTGGCGGCCGATGTGCGCACGATCCTTGGGCCCGCCACCCGCATCAGCTATGCCGCCGACTGGTCGGAATATTTCGGCCACCATCCACAGGACGGCAGCGGGGACGTGTTCTTCCACCTCGATCCGCTCTGGGCGGATGCCAATGTCGATTTCGTCGGCATCGACAATTACATGCCGCTCGCCGACTGGCGCGACGGCTGGGATCACCTTGACGCGCAGGTCTGGCCCTCGATCTACGACCGGGCCTATCTGCAATCCAACATCACCCGGGGCGAAGGCTTCGACTGGTTCTATGCCAGCGAGGGCGACCGGATCAGCCAGACCCGCACCCCGATCACGGACGGCATCGGGAAGCCTTGGGTGTTCCGATACAAGGATGTTCACGGCTGGTGGTCGAACCAGCATTTCAACCGGCCGGCCGGGGTGGAGTCGGGATCGCCAACCGCATGGGTGCCGCAGTCGAAGCCCATCTGGTTCACCGAACTCGGCTGCCCGGCGATCGACCGGGGACCGAACCAGCCGAACGTGTTCTACGACCCGAAATCCTCCGAGAGTTTCGTGCCCTATTTCTCGCGCGGCTGGCGCGACGATGCCATCCAGCGGGCCTATCTTGAGGCCACCTATCTCTATTGGCGCGACCCGGCCAATAACCCCGCCTCGACGAAATATGCCGGGCGCATGGTCAACACCTCCGAATGCGCCGCGTGGACATGGGACGCCCGCCCCTATCCGTTCTTCCCCGAACTCTCGGACCTGTGGTCGGATGGCGCGAACTGGCGGCTGGGGCACTGGCTGACCGGGCGGCTGGGCGCGGTTTCGCTCGCCGCGCTGGTGCGCCACCTCTGCCTGCGCGCGGGTCTGCCCGAGGCATGGATCGACGTCTCCGGCCTGACCGGCGCGGTGGACGGCTATGTGATCTCGGCGCTGGAATCGCCCCGAACCTCGATCACCATGCTGGCCCGGCACTTCGGGTTCGACGCGACCGAGAGCGGCGGCGTGATCCGCTTCACCATGCGAGGCCGCGCTCCGGTCGCGACTATTGCCCCCGACGATATGGTGGCAGCGGGCCGTGGCGATGTGATGGAACTGACACGCGGGCAGGAAACCGAACTGCCGCAGGCCCTGAAATGGCAGGTCGCGCGGGCGGATGAGGATTATGACGGCATCACGGTCGAATCCCGCCGCATCACCGTGGATGCCGCGCGGGTGTCCTCGGACAGCTTCCCCATGGCCGTGCCGCCCGAGGAAGCCGACCGGCGCTGCCGTCGCGCGCTGATGGAGGCATGGATAGGGCGCGAGACCGGCAGTTTCAGCCTGCCGCCGTCGCGGCTGGCGCTTGATCCCGGCGACGTGATCCTGCTCGATCATGATGGCCGCCTGGCCGAATTGCGGATCCTCAGCATTTCGGATGCGGAAGCGCGCGGGATTGAGGCCATCAGGCAGGATCGGGGTGCCTATGACCTGCCGCCCGGCAGCCCGCGCGCGGCTTCGCTGGCGCGGCCGGTGGTGTTCGGCGCTCCGCTGGTCGAGATCATGGACCTGCCGCAACTGCGCGAGGATCACAGCCTGCATCACCCGCTGATCGCCGCCCATGCAAAGCCTTGGCCCGGCCAGATGGCCGTGTTCCGCAGCCCGGATCAGGACGGGTTCGAACTGCTGACCACGTTCAGCGGCAGGGCGCGCATGGGGGCGCTGGTCGCGGACCTCTATTCCGGGCCGACCTCTCGTTTTGACTTTGGCAACTCGGTCTATGTCGATCTGCTGGCCGGGACGCTGGAAAGCGTGACGGATATCCGCCTGTTCGGTGGCGAGAACACGCTGGCCGTCGAGCAGCCTTCGGGGGCATGGGAGGTGTTGCAGTTCGGAACGGCGGAACTGCTCGCGCCGGGGCGCTATCGGCTGTCGCGCCTGCTGCGCGGCCAGCGGGGCACCGAGCCTGACATGGCCCCGATGGTTCCCGAGGGCGCGCGGGTGGTGGTGCTGGACACCATGCTGGCCACCCTGCCGATCAACGAGGCCGATCTGGGCCTGCCATGGAACTGGCGGGTTGGACCTGCCTCGCGCCCGGTCAGCGACGACAGCTATGTGGCCCAGACGTTCACCCCGCGCGCCATGGGCCTGCGTCCATTCTCGGCGGTCCATGTCGAGCAGCCATGGCGGCGGGCGCGGGTGCCCGGCGATCTCACCATCCGCTGGATCCGGCGAGACCGATCCCTCGCCGCCGATAACTGGAACGCGGTCGAGATCCCCATGACCGAGGCCAGCGAAGCGTGGCAGATCGAGATCCTCGACGGGGCAGGTGTCAAGAGATCCTTGACGGTTGCGACCGCCAGCGCGGTCTACACCGCCGCGCAGCAGACCGCCGATTGGGGCGCACCGCTCGGCCCCGGCGCATCCCTCGATATCCGCATTGCCCAGATCGGGCAGGCCTATGGCGCGGGCGCAGCCCCCGTCACCACCCTCTGGTTCTGAACAGGAGACCACCATGCCGGATACAACAGCGCACCTCGCGCTGCCCTTCATCATGGCCGCGCAGGCCCAGAAGCACGTCACCCATAACGAGGCCCTGCGGCTGCTCGATGGCATCGTGCAGCTTTCGGTCATCACCCGTGGCCTGACCGATCCGCCTGCCACCCCGTCCGAGGGGGACAGATACATTCCCGCGACCGGCGCGACAGGGGCATGGGCCGGTTGGGATGGCAGCATCGCCTATTGGATCGACGGGGCCTGGATGAAGATCCTGCCCGCGCCCGGCTGGCTCGCCTGGGCGGTGGACGAGGCGCAGGCCATCGTCTGGACCGGCACCGCATGGGTTCCGATGGCGAGCGCCATGGGATTCATCGCGCAATCCGCCAACGTGGCGGTGGCGCGCGGGACGAACAATGCCACCACCGGCATCGCGGTGGCCGAGGAAACCCTGTCCGGGCTGTCGGGAGCCAGCCGCAACTCCACCATCGTGATCCCCGACCGCGCCATCGTGCTCGGCGTGTCCTGTCGCGTCGTCACCGCCATCACCGGTGCGGCGTCCTTCGACTGCGGCATCGCCGGCGAGACCTCGAAATTCGGCGGCTCTCTGGGGGTTTCGCCGGGCAGCAGCAACATCGGCGTGGTCGGCCCGCAAGCATTCTATGCAGCGACCCCGATCCGGCTGACCGCCAATGGCGGCAGTTTCACCGGCGGCGCGGTGCGCATTGCCATCCATTACCTGACCTGCGGGGCGCCTGCCTGATGGACACGATCCGCGAATGGTGGGGCGCGATCATGGCCGCGACCGGCCTCGGCGTCTGGCTGATCCGTCTCGAAGGGATCTCCAAGACCGCGCTGCGCGAGGTCGAACGGCTGGAAAAGCAGCTCGAGGCCGACCGCAAGACCTCCTCAGAGACCCGCCGCGAACAGAACGACATGCTGCGCGAGATGCGCGCCGACATCAAACGCCTGCTCGAGCGCAGCACACGCGACTGAACCCCACCACCCGATCACCCCGCCCGCCCCGCCATCGAGCGGGGCTTTTCATTTGGAGAGACAGCATGAGCTTCTATCAGCACTGGCAAAATGTTCCGGCGAAAGCCTGGCGCTGGCCGAACTTCTCGCCGGCCGAGATTGCCTGTCGCGGCACCGGCAAGATCCAGATCAACGAGGATGCCCTCGACAAGCTGCAGGAACTGCGCGTGATGCTCGGCAAACCCATGATCGTGAACTCGGCCTATCGCAGTCCCGAGCACAACAAGCGTGTCGGCGGTGCCCCGGCATCGCAGCATCTGAACGGATGCGCCTTCGATATCTCGATGGCCAACCACGATCCGGCCGCGTTCATCGCCATGGCTCGCAAGGCCGGGTTCAAGGGGATCGGCACCTATCCCCGCTCCAACTTCGTCCATATCGACACCGGCCCCGCCCGGTCCTGGGGCGATCCGTTCCCGCCGCGCGCCAGCCGCTTCGCCGCCGATGCGGTCCCTGCCCGCGAGCATCTGGCCGACAGCCGCACCATCAAGGGCGGCGGCGTGGCCGGGATCGGCACCGTCGGTGGGGCCGGCGTCGAGGTCATCCAATCTGCGCTGGCCGAGGCACAGGACGCAATCACGCCGATAATGCCGTATCTCGACAGCCTGCGCTGGCTGTTCGTCGCTCTCGCCCTCGGCGGGATCGCGGTGACCATCTACGCCCGGCTGGACGACTGGAAGCGGGGGCGGCGGTGATCACCGTCCTCGCCCCGCTGTGGCGGCGGGCGCTGCCCTGGCTCGCGCTCGCCGCCACCATCCTCCTGTTCATCCTCGGCGCGCGCCGAACCGGCGAAAAGGCCGGCCGCGCGGCCGAACGCCTTGCAACCCGAGAGAAAAACGATGCCATCCACCGCCAGATGCTCGATGCCGCCAGCCGCCGTCCTCATGATCGCGATGCTCTCGCTGACCGCCTGCGCGACGGCCGGTTCTGAAGCGCAAGCACCCTGCCCGCCCGTGGTCGCCTACAGCGCCACCGATCAGGCCCGTGCCGCATCCGAGGTCGAAGCGCTGCCGGAGAACGCCACGGTCGTCCGGATGCTGAGTGATTATGCCGTGATGCGCGACCAAGCCCGCGCCTGCAGGTAAAGACCGGGCCGGGCAGCGCCACACGCCTCGACCGCAGCAGCATGCCCGGCCAGGGTCTCACGGATTCACGGTTTCAAAAAACGGCAGGCAGGGATTCGCTGCGCGCAGATGATCGCACGGATGCCGAAGCCTGTCCCTCGTGGAAGTGGGCACAGTTGTGCACTTAGGCTGTGCCATCTCGGCGATCTGTCCTCCAATTGTGGAGGGTGTTGCCGGAGGCAGACAGCGGCGGCTCCATCGCACCTCGGACAGATGGCTTCCGGTGCCTCGCGGAAGCAAGGCGTATCAAAATATTCACACGCTGAATTAAGATGTGAATATTTTGACGGGGACACTTCGGCATGATACGAGAGGGCGTCGAGCATAAGAAAAGGGCGAATCACCGTTGGACAGGGACTCCGCATTGCAGTCTGCCCGTGAGCGGTTCGAACCGCCCCTGTGGGCGCTCATTGAGCAACTCGAGGCTACGCTGGCAGGACTGTCCCGCGTGCCGTTCGTTGATATTTCCGACCCGCGGGGCGTAGGGTCTGTTCTCAATGGCGCGTTGCGCGACGCGGCAACGGAAGCGGACTTGGTCGCGCATGACATGGAAGTAGTCCATATCGCCGATGGTCGCAGCAACAAGGTCATTGCGCGCCTTACCCATGAAGGGGTCGAGCATGACGTAAGCTTCGAACTGCACCTGTGCGGCCCTCGCGGGGGCACTTCGAAATCTACCCACCAGAACGCAGGCTGCGACTTTACCATTTGTGACATTGAAGAACAGCCGTCGCTGATTCCGTACAACGTTCCCGCACCGGATCGCCTGCTGTTCTTCCTCGCCTGCTCCCTGAGTGGTACCGGCATGAAGGTTGCAAAGGCGTTCATTCGGTTCGCCGATGGGGTCGACAAGCGGATGATCGAGATCCACCGCCCAGCCAAATCGACGACTGAAGCGATCACCGGCGGATACCCGGTGGTCGACGGGCCGGTCGGGTCGAAACTCAAGATCAAAAAGCCGATGGGAGAACAGGACGAAAATGGCAGCAAAACCGATAAACGGGGGGATGCTGCTTCTAGCTCGGAATAGGCGACGCAAGACACAAACGGAATTGGCCAATGAGACGGGGGTCGCGCAAGCCGCGATTTCCCGTATTGAAAACGGCACTAGAGACGCGCTTTCGCAGGAAGAGATCCAGTCGATTGCGCGTGTTTTGGGATTCCCAGTTCGCTTTTTCTACGAGCAGGAGCCGCTATATCGAACGCCCATGAGTTTGCATGGTGCCGCGTTCCGAAAGAAGGCATCTGTATCGGCGAAAGATCAACATGAAGTGGTGGCACTGGCCAACCTTTATGTGATCCATTTTCGCAAAATGTTGGATGCTGTTGACCTCGAGCCCGAGTTTCCACTGTTGCAATTCGAAGTCGTGAACGACAAATCCAGCGTTAGCGTGAATGCCAATGGCGTCACGTCCGCGAGCGAAGCGGCACAGAAGGTCAGGGCATCGTGGCAGCTGGGCTGTGGTCCTATCCAAAACCTCACCCAGTTTGTCGAGGCCACAGGTATTCTCGTTGTGGATGGCGACTTTGGAAAAGCAGACATTGACGGTGTTACATTGCGCCCACCGGGTATGAGGCCAGTTGTCGTGTTGAACAGGAATCGTCCAGCTGATCGGAAGAGGTTTAGTTTAGCGCACGAGTACGGGCACGTTGTCCTGCATCCATATCCATATGACGGCATGGAACAGGAAGCGAACGAGTTTGCCGCAGAATTGCTGATGCCGGGCGAAGGCGTACTGCCTGACCTGAAGCGCGGCCTTTCCATTCCGAGGCTCGGGCAGCTTAAGCAGAAGTGGCGTACAGCAATGTCTGCATTGATCTATCGGGCGAAAGCTCTCAGGGCGATCACAGATGAAGCAGCGACCTTACTCTACAAGAGAATGAGCGCGTCGGGATACAGGACGCGTGAACCGCAGGAATTCGACATTGAGCCCGAGGCGGGCAAGCTCGCCGGACAGTTGGTGGACATGCACCTTACAGGGCTTGGCTATCAGATGGAGGAACTTGCAGATGCCGTCCGTATCGGACCTGAAGAGTTCGCGGTCATGCACGGTCTTCTTCCACCGGAACCCGTGAGAGCTGCGGCTACAAAGCCCAAGCTCCGCCTTATTGCCTCTCGTGATTGATGATGGACGCTTAATGCCAGGTTCGCAACCTGCCTGAACGGATCGTCGGCGGTTGAGATCGGAAGCTGACGTTGCCGCGCACGCGTGGCCCCTATCGGCCTTAGTTCGGAAGACGGGCAGCCTGACCTGCCCGCCCTCGCCCCACGTCCGCCGTTTTTGTTGAGTTGGTGTTGAGTCGGCGCGTGACAGCAGAAAGCCCCGCGGTGAGGCGGGGCGCAAGGCTTTGTTTTTGTGTGATTTCTTGGTTGCGGGGGTAGGATTTGAACCTACGACCTTCAGGTTATGAGCCTGACGAGCTACCGGGCTGCTCTACCCCGCGTCGATTTT
>NZ_JASGGO010000046.1:0-20359 GCF_047605025.1 Paracoccus sp. (in: a-proteobacteria)
CCCAGCATCATCAGCCAGGTCTGGGCGGCGATGACCTCGGGGATGACCAGCGTGACCAGCGGCAGAAGCGCGATCAGGCCCTTGCCCGGAAAGCTGAACCGCGCCGTGACATAGGCCAGGGGCACCCCGATCAGGGTCGAGATGAACGTCACCACCGTCGCCAGGATCAGCGTGTTGCGGATCGCGGCAAGGTATTTGGGATCCTCCAGCAGCCGCGCCCAGCCGCTGGGACCGTCGCCGGTAAAGCTGGCGGTCAGGATGTTCACCAGCGGATAAAGGACAAAGAGGCAAAGCAGCGCCAGGGCCAGCGCCGAGAGCCAGAACCACGGGGTGCGCAAGGTGCCGCTCATGCCGCGATCACCCTTGCCTGCGCCGGATCGACGCCCAGATGCACCCGGTCGCCCGGCATGAAACCGTCATGCCCCGGCCCGTGCATCTCGGCCAGGACTTGCAGATCCGCGCCCAGATCCAGCCGATAGCTGGTTTTCGAGCCCAGATACTGGCGCGAGCGGATCGTCGCCGGCAGGCTTTGGCCCTGCATGGGCGGCGCGACCGACAGGTGCAGGTTCTCGGGGCGCAGGATCAGCAGCCCCTCGGCCCCCGCGCCCGAGGGCCGGGCATCGGTCGCAAGCAGCCGCCCCGCGCCCAGTTCGGCCTCGACCAGGCCGCCCGAAACGGGCAGGAGCTTCGCCTGCAAGCGATTGGCCGAGCCGACGAAATCCGCGACATAGCCGGTGCGGGGCGTGCCATAGATCTCTTGCGGGCTGCCCAATTGCTCGACCGCGCCGCGATTGATCACGCCGATCAGGTCGGACATGGACAGCGCCTCTTCCTGGTCGTGGGTGACGAAGACGGTGGTGATGTTCGCCTCGCGTTGAAGCTCGGTGATGGTCTCGCGGATCTGGATGCGCAGCTTGGCGTCCAGGTTCGACAGCGGCTCGTCCATCAGCAGGACGGCGGGCTTGATCACCAGCGCCCGCGCCAGGGCCACGCGCTGGCGCTGCCCGCCCGACAGCGCCGCCGGGTGGCGGTCGCCCAGATGGCCCAGGCCCACGCGCTCCAGCGCCTCGGCCACCTTGCGCGCCACCGGATCGCCCTTTTCGCCCCGCGCATGCAGCCCGTAGGCGACGTTCTGCTTCACGGTCTTGTCGGGGAACAGGGCATAGTCCTGAAACACCATCCCCAGCGCGCGCTTGTGCGGCGGCAGCCGGGTCACGTCGCGCCCGCTGAAGCGGATGCTGCCGCCCGCCGCCGGGACGAAGCCGGCGATGGTGCGCAAAAGCGTGGTCTTGCCGCAGCCCGAAGGCCCCAGCAGCGTGAAGAAACAGCCCTCGGGGATCGCCAGCGACAACCCCGAGATGACCTTTTCCGTCCCATAGGTGACGGTGAGGTTTTCGATCTCAATACTCATGCGTCTTCCCTGTCAGTTCTTGTGAGTCATGCGGTCTTGTCGGCAAGGACCGGGCCGGGCTGGCCCAATCCGACACCCTCGATCACCGAAAGCGCGGCCTCGTGGCACCGGCGCGAGCCGGCGGCCAGGATCCGGCCCCGGCTTTCCAGCGTCAGCGGCCGCCCCGCCCAGTCCGAGATCACGCCGCCCGCGCCCTCGACCACCGGGCGGAAGGGCGCGAAGTCAAAGACCTTCTGCCCCGCGTCGATGGCCAGGTCGCTGCGGCCCTCGGCCAGGCGGCCATAGTTCAGGCAGGCGCCGCCATAGACCCGGTTCGCGGTCGCCGCGCGCAGCGCGTTCAGCGCGGGCAATTCCTCGGCGCTCATGTAATCCTGGTTCGAATTGGTCATCACCGCCCTGGACAGCGCCGCGCAATCGCGCACCCGCACCGGACGGCCGTTCAGCGTGGTCGGGCGGCCCGGCGCACCGATCCAGCGCGCGCCGACGCCGGGCGTGTCGATGATGCCCAGGCGCGGCACGCCGTCGACCGCCAGCGCGATCAGCGTGCCATAGACCGGAATGCCCAGGATGAAGGGCGCGGTGCCGTCGATCGGATCCAGCACCCAGACATGCGAGGCACCGGGATTCACGTCGCCCTCTTCCTCGCCGATGATGCCATGGCCGGGATAGGCCGCGGCGATCATCTCGCGCATGCGGGCCTCAATGGCCAGGTCCACGCGGGTGACGAAGCTGCGGTCCGGCTTCACCTCGACCCCCAGCGCGCCATCCGCCTCGCGCAGCAGGATCGCGCGCGCCTCATCCGCCAACGCCGCCGCAAAGGCGATGTGATCGTCGTCGATACCCTGCATCCGATCCCTCTTTTCTGGCCCCAGGCGACAGGCATCCGGCCGGCGAAAAGCCGGGGCGTGACCGTGTAACCTTCGGGCGAATCATCATTTCGTGAGCTTAGGGAAAACGTAGCTCTTCCCCGTCTATGTGGCAATATTTGTTTTATGTGTTAAAATGTGTAATATGGCCTTCACCTTGCCAATTGTGGCATTTTCGGGCAGTTTGCCGGCCTGTGACGCAGGATAGGGTGGGGCCATGTGGCTGGAAGAACGGCACCGCCGGATCAAGGACCAGCTTGCCGCGTTCGGCCGCGTCTCGATCGACCGCATCACCGAGGAATTCGGCGTCTCGCGCGAGACGGTGCGCCGCGACCTGATGGAGATGGAACAGGCCGGCCATCTGCGCCGCGTGCGCGGCGGCGCCGTTCCCGTCACGCGCGAGGATACGGCCTTCGACGTGCGCGTGACCCTGCGGCTTCAGGAAAAGCGCGCCATCGCGGCGACGGCACTGGGCCTTTTGCAAAGCGGCATGACGATCTTCATGGATGCCGGCTCGACCAGCACCGTCATGGCCGAGACGCTGGCCGCGCCGCATGGGCTGTCGGACCTGAACATCATCACCAATTCGATGGATGTGGCCCGGCTTCTGGCCGAACGGCCGGGCGAGCTGTCGCGCCGCTTCCGCGTGCTGATGCTGGCCGGAGAGATCAAGCACGATCCCCTGGAAACCCATGGCGCGGCGACGATCAACGACATTCAGCGATACCGCGCCGACATCGCGCTGCTGGCACCCTGGGGCATCGACGCGCGCATGGGGGCGATGAACCATTTCATCCACGGCGCCGAGATCGCCCGCGCCATGGTCGCGCATTCCGACCAGACCATCATTCTGGCCGATCACTCCAAGATCGCCGCGCCAGCGCGCTCGGTCTTTTGCCCGGCGGCCGAGATCGACCACCTGATCGTGGACGAGGCCGCGCGCGCGCGCCCCGGCTTCGCCGAGCTTGCCGCCGCCGTTCCGGGCCTGGTCGTCGCCGGCGGCTAGCCCATCCGCATTGCCCGAAGGCTGCCTTCAAAGTATTCATATTGTCGACTTCAGCAGGAGGGCACCATGGCCGAAACCGAGACCCTTCCCGAGCGCAAGCGCGGCTCGGGCGTCAAACTGGTCTACGACATCCTGCGCGACGAGATTCTGGACCTGACCATGCCGCCCGGCAGCATCATCGACGAGGTGCAGCTGGCCCAACGCTTCGGCATGTCCCGCACCCCCATCCGCGAGGCGCTGGTGCGCCTGGCCGGCGAGGGCCTGGTCGAGACCCTGCCCAACCGCTCGACCATGGTGGCGAATATCGACCTGCTGAACCTGCACACGCTCTTTGACGCGCTGACGTTGATGTATCGCGTGACGACGCGCCTGGCCGCGATCCATCACCGCCCCGCCGATCTGGAACAGATCCGCGAACATCAGGCCCGTTTCACCGCCGCCGTCCAGGCGCAGGACGCATTGGCGATGATCGCGGCCAATCGCGACTTTCACGCCGCCATCGCCGAGGCCGCCCGCAACCCCTATTACCTGAGCCTGTTCCTGCGCGTGCTGGACGAAAGCCGCCGCCTGCTGCGGCTTTACTATCAGTCCTTCGACGACCGCCTGCCCCAGGAATATTCGGACGAGCACGACTCCCTGATCCGGGCGATCGAGGCGCGGGACGTGGCGCTGTGCGACCAACTGGCCAAGGCCCATGCCGATCAGATCGTCCTTCAGATCCAGCGGTTCCTGACCCGCGACCAGCGCCAGCCCATCACGCTCTGAGCCTCGCGTCGAATTTTTGTCGACAAGTAAAATGCAATTCTGCATATTTACCTCGAACGAATCGGCGACTCCCCCCGCTTTTCCATGACAAGAGGCCCTGCGATGAACACCCAGATCTTTACCGGCGTCATTCCCGCGCTGATGACCCCCTGCACGCCCGACCGCAAACCCGATTACGACGCGCTGGTGCGCAAGGGCCGCGAATTGATCGACGCCGGCATGTCGGCCGTGGTCTATTGCGGCTCGATGGGCGACTGGCCGCTGATCACCGACGAAGAGCGGATGGAGGGCGTGGCCCGCCTGGTCGCGGCGGGCCTGCCGGTGATCGTGGGGACCGGCGCGGTGAACTCGAAACTGGCCGCCGCCCATGCCGCCCATGCGCAGAAGGTCGGCGCGGCGGGGCTGATGGTGATCCCGCGCGTGCTGTCGCGCGGCACCTCGCCCACGGCGCAGCGCCATCACTTCAAGGGCGTTCTGGCGGCCGCGCCCGACCTGCCGGCGGTGATCTATAACAGCCCCTATTATGGCTTCGAGACCAAGGCGGACCTGTTCTTCGCGCTGCGCGCCGAGCATCCGAACCTGGTCGGCTTCAAGGAATTCGGCGGCGCCGAGGCGATGACCTATGCCGCCCAGCACATCACCAGCGCCGATGACGGCGTGATCCTGATGGCGGGCGTCGATACCGGCGTCTATCACGGCTATGTCAAATGCGGCGCGACCGGCACCATCACCGGCATCGGCAACGTCATCCCGCGCGAGATCCTGCATTTCGTGGCGCTGGCCAAGCTGGCCGCGACGGGCGATCTGGACGCCCGCACCCGCGCGCAAGAACTGGGCGAGGCGCTGGAAGTGCTGTCCTCGTGGGACGAGGGCACGGATCTGGTGCTTTACTACAAGCACATGATGGTGATGCAGGGCGATGCGGAATACACGCTGCATTTCAACGAAACCGACGAGCTGACCCCCAGCCAGCGCGGCTGGGCCGAGGCGCAGTTGAACCAGTTCAAGACCTGGTATGCCGCCTGGAGCGAACTGCCCGGTGCCGTGCAAAGCTGCAAGCCCTGATCCGACCCGGCAAGGCGGCACCGCAAGGCGCCGCCTTTTTCAATACGGTCCCTCTGTCGCCGCGCCAGCGCCATGTCCCCGCGACCCGGCGCGCGGATCCCTCGCTTGTCACGACGGCCTGCGCGGCTATAAGCGTCCGGCCTATTCCAATCGTGGGACCTCATCATGAGCATTCGCATCGGCATCGTCGGCATCAGTGGCTTTGGCGGCGGCGAGGCGATGCGCCTGATCGCCGGCCATCCATCCTTTGAACTGGTCTACGCGGCGGGCGAGGGCAGCGCGGGCAGCCGGCTTGCGGATCGTTTCCCCGGCATCCCGGCCAAGCTTGCCGATCTGGTGATCCAGAAATGGGACCCCGAGACCCTGCCCCCGCTTGATCTGCTCTTCGCTTCGCTGCCCACGGGCACCTCGGCCCAGGCGCTCGCGCGCGTTCCAGGCGATGTGAGGATCGTCGATATCGGCGGCGACCACCGCTATGCCGAAGACTGGACATATGGCCTTGCCGATGTCTGGCCGGACCGGATCAAGGGGCAGACCCGCATCGCCAATCCCGGCTGTTTTCCCGCAGCGACGCTGAACGCGCTGGCCCCGCTGCTGGCCGAGGGCCTGATCGAGCCGGGCAATATCGTGATCGACGCCAAGACCGGCATCTCGGGTGCGGGCCGGGGCGGCACGGACAGCAGGTTCGGCTATGCCGAAAGCAACGAGAACTTGCAGCCCTACGGCTTGCTGCAACATGTCCACATGCCCGAGATCGCCCGCACGATCGAGCGGCTCGGCGGCGGCAGCGCGGCCGGGCTGGTCTTTACCCCGCATCTCGTGCCGATGACGCGGGGCGTGCTGACCACCATCTATTGTCGCGGGCGCACCACCACCACCACCGCGCAATGCCTGGACGCGGCGCGGCGTTTCTATGCCGGCCGGGCCTTTGTCCGCGTGACCGACAGGCCGCCCCAGACGAAATGGGCCACCGGCTCGAACCTCTGCTTCGTCAGCTATGCGGCCGATCCAGAGCGCGACCTGGTGATCGCGATGGGCGTGGTCGACAATCTGGGCAAGGGCGCGGCGGGCCAGGCGGTGCAGAACGCCAATCTGATCTGCGGCCTGCCGGAAACCGCCGGGTTGGACGGCGCGCCGATCTGGCCCTGAGACGGCGGCCGCCAAGCGCCTTGCGCCAAGCTGGGTGAACGATACCGGGTATCCTGCGGGATATACGGTGGACCAAGCCGGTTGGGTGGCCCTGCGTGCCCCAGCCATGCCTGAGGCGATGGCCGCGCAAGGGTGAGGCATCGGCCCATAGGACACAGCGCGAGGGAAAGGCCCTGCCCCCCTCTGGTGCCCGGATCGCGATCTGTTCCCCCCTAAAAGACATGGGGTGGGAAAACCCGTGCCGCCCCATCCCATGCCGCCACCAAGCGAGCCGGGTGCAAGGCATTCTCGGGCACCCGACTGCACCCAAACGTCAAAGCCGGGTCATGGACCGTCATCCCTGATCCGCGCGACGCGGCATCCGGACGGATCACCCGGCCCCGCGACCAGGCCCCTACCCGAGTTGCAAGGCATTCTCCAGGATCTGCACCCGACCGACGCCATCGACCAGGGCGGCGGCACGGATGCGCCGGATCTGGCGCGGCAGGATGCGCGCGGCGGCGCGGGCGTGATCGGCCGATTTCTTGACCTCGACAAAGACGAACTCGCCGCCCGCTTCCAGGATCAGGTCGATTTCGCCCGCCCGGCCGCGCCAGCGCGATGCGATCAGCCGAAAGCCCCGCGCGTGATATTCGCGCGCAACGCTCTCCTCGCCCAGGCGGCCGGCGCTACCGGCCACCCGGCCCCGCGCCCGCCGCGCGTTCCCGGCCATATCCGTCATTCCCGATCCTTTCCCATCTCGACCGCCAGCGCGTCCGAACCCGCATCCCGCCCATGGGGGAGTTCGCCCCAGCCTCGCAGAGATTTCCAAAGAATCGCCTAACGCGCCCGGCCTTCAGCCAACCGCGTCCAGCCCATGCTTCAGGAACAGATCCAGTTGCCCGGATTCGGCCTCGGTCAGCGCGATCCCTTCGCGCGCGGCGGCGGCGCGGGCGGCGAAGCGGCGCTGAGAAGGCAGGCGGGCGCCCTGGCCCTGGATCGCCTGCAACAGCAGTTCGGCGCGGGCAAAGGGATCGCCCTTGCGGCCTGCGGCGAATTTCGCGGGCGACATGGCGATGATCAACTCGCCATGCGCGGGGGCAAGCGTGGTGGTGCCCAGCAGGTCCAACGCCTCGGGGCTGGTCAGGTCGCCGATCATCACCCCCGCCAACAGTTCGATCATCGTGCCGATGGCCGAGCCCTTATGCCCGCCGAAGGGCAGCATGGCGCCGGCCAGCGCGGCCTCGGGATCGGTGGTCGGCCGGCCCTGGGCGTCGATGGCCCAGCCCTCGGGCAGGGGCTTGCCCGCGCGGCGATGCAGCTCGATCTCGCCCCGCGCGGCAACCGAGGTCGCGAAATCGAAGACATAGGGCGGCTGGTCCGGGCGCGGCCAGCCGAAGGCCAGCGGATTCGTGCCCAGCAAGGGCGCATTGCCGCCCGCGGGCGCCACGGTCGAATAGCTGGGGCACATGACCAGCGCCGCAAGCCCGTGATCGGTCACCGCCTCGACCTCGGGCCAGAGGGCGCTGAAATGCGTGCAGTCGTTCACCACCATCGCGGCAAGGCCCAGATCGGCGGCGCGCTGGACCAGCAGCGGCAAGCCCAGTTCAAAGCCGGGGGTCGAGAAACCCCACGCGGCATCGACGCGGATGATCGCCCCCTCTTGCGAGACCAGGCGCGGCACCGCGTCGCCGCGCACCTTACCGGCTTTCAGGGTGCGCAGCACGCCCTCGACCCGATAGACCCCATGCGACTTGCAGCCGTCGCGCTCGCCGGCGGCGATGATCCGGGCCAAAGGCTCGGCCTGGACTTCGGCCATTCCCACGCGCAGAAAGATCTGCCGGATGCGCTGCTGCAAGCCGTCGAATGTCAATCCCTGCGGCATCTCTGCCCTCCACCTTCGGATGCGATCGGTTGACCACATGCATACATACAATATACAAACAAGCAACCTTATCCGACCTCGCCCCCGCGCGAGCCAGACCGAAAGGATCCCCCGATGAGCTTCATCCCCCATGGCAAGCACCTGATTGCCGGCGAATGGGTTGCGGGCGCGCAGCGTTTCGCCAGCGCGCCGGCCTCTGGTCCTGCGCATGAGTTCAGCATCGGCACGCCCGATCTGGTCGCGCGGGCCTGCGCGGCGGCCGAGGAGGCGTTCTGGTCCTATGGCTACAGCAGCCGCGAAGACCGCGCCCGCTTCCTTGAGGCCATCGCCGATGAGATCGAGGCCCGCGCCCAAGCCATCACCCAGATCGGCACCCAGGAAACCGGCCTGCCCGAGGCGCGGCTGAACGGAGAGCGCGGCCGCACCACCGGCCAGCTGCGCCTGTTCGCGGACCATATCCGCAAGGGCGACTACCTGGACCGCCGCCACGACCCCGCCCTGCCCGAACGCCAGCCCCTGCCGCGCCCCGACATCCGGCTGCTGGAACGCCCCATCGGGCCGGTGGCGGTCTTTGGCGCCTCGAACTTTCCGCTGGCCTTCTCGACCGCCGGGGGCGACACGGCGGCGGCGCTCGCGGCCGGGTGCCCGGTCGTGGTCAAGGGCCATTCGGCCCATCCCGGCACCGGCGAGATCGTGGCCGAGGCGGTCCGTGCCGCAATCGAATCATCTGGTGTCCATCCCGGTGTGTTCTCGCTGATTCAGGGCGGTGACCGCCATGTTGGCACGGCGCTGGTTACCAATCCGTTGATCAAGGCAGTGGGCTTCACCGGCAGCCTTGCCGGGGGCCGGGCGCTGTTCGACCTGTGCGCGGCCCGCCCCGAGCCGATCCCCTTCTTTGGCGAACTCGGCAGCGTCAACCCCATGTTCCTGCTGGAAAATGCGCTGGCGGCGCGGGCCGATGCCCTGGGCGCCGGCTGGGCCGGCAGCCTGACCATGGGGGCGGGCCAGTTCTGCACCAACCCCGGCATCGCGGTGGTTCTCGACGGTGAAAATGCCGACATCTTTACGCAGTCGGCCCGCGCCGCGCTGGAAAAGACCGGCCCCCAGGTCATGCTGACCGACGGCATCGCCGCCGCCTATCGCGACGGCCAGGCCCGGTTCGAGGCCCGCAACGCGGTGACCCCGGTGCTGTCGACCGAAAGCGCGGGCCGCGAGGCGCGCCCGAACCTTTATGAGACCAGCGCCGAGGCCTATCTCCAGGACCACGCCCTGGGCGAAGAGGTCTTCGGCCCCCTGGGCCTGATCGTGCGGGTCCGCGACCAGGACCAGATGCTGAGCCTGGCCAAGGGCTTCGAGGGCCAGTTGACGGCCACGATCCACATGGACGACGCCGACCTGCCCACCGCGCGGGCGCTGCTGCCGGTGCTTGAGCGCAAGGCGGGCCGCGTGCTGGTCAACGGCTTTCCGACCGGGGTCGAGGTCTGCGACGCCATGGTCCACGGCGGCCCCTACCCGGCCAGCACCAACTTCGGCGCCACCTCGGTCGGAACCCTCGCCATCCGAAGGTTCCTGAGACCCGTCAGCTATCAGAACTTCCCCCAGGGACTGTTGCCAGAAGACCTGCGATAAGCCTTGCGTGCCGCTTCGCCAGGCTCTGGAAAGCGGCACGACACCCCTCTCGTATACAACTTGTATTTTTTATTTGCTTTGCACCGACCCCTGCGGAATAGTGCGATCAATGAAGAATGGAATCGGCCCAAAGGGCCGCGTGATCAACTTGGGAGCTATCACATGAAACGTTGGAATCTCGCCCTGGGGCTCATGGCCGCGACGACGCTGGCCGCGCCGGCCTTCGCCGACAAGCTCGACGACATCATCGCCTCGGGGACGCTGCGCTGCGCGGTGGTGCTGGACTTCCCCCCGATGGGGATGCGCGATTCCAGCAACAATCCGATCGGCTTCGATGTGGATTACTGCAACGACCTGGCCGCCGCCCTGGGCGTCACCGCCGAGATCGTCGAGACCCCCTTCCCCGAGCGCATCCCCGCGCTGATGTCGGGCCGCGTCGATGTGGGCGTCGCCTCGACCTCGGACACGCTCGAACGCGCCAAGACCGTGGGCATGTCGGTGCCCTATTACGCCTTCGAGAACGCCGTCGTCTCGAATGACAAGGTCGAGATGAAGACCTGGGAGGACATGAAGGGCAAGACGGTCGGCGCCACGGCCGGCACCTACGAGGCGATCTGGCTGGAGAAACAGGTCAAGGAATGGGGCGAAGGCGCCTTCCGGCCCTATCAGACCCAGGCAGACGTGTTCCTGGCGCTCAGCCAGGGCCAGCTCGACGCCACCGTCTCGACCGTCGAAGTGGCCAATGCCAACGTGAAATCCGGCAACTTCCCCGGCATCAAGGTCGTGGACAAGGCGCCGATGGTGCCCGATTACGTCGCGCTCTTCACCAACCGCGAGGAATACGGGCTGCTGAACTACCTGAACCTCTTCGTGAACCAGCAGGTCCGCACCGGCCGCTATGCCGAACTCTACAAGAAATGGGTGGGCGAGGGCGAGCCCGCCAACCTCACCGTTCCCGGCGTTTATCGCTGATACCGGCCAGGGCGGCGCGCGATCGCGCTGCCCTGATGCGTTCTGGTGGCAGCGGGGAAAGCCATGTTCAACTATACCTTTCAATGGAAGCAGGCATTCGCCCGGCTTCCGCAGATGCTGGACGGTGCCCTCGTCACCATGCAGATCGCCATCCTGTCGATGGTGATCGGCGTGGCGCTGGCGGTGCTGCTGACGATGTTCCGCCTGTCGGGCAACCGCGCCCTGTCCGCCATCGCCCGCACCTGGGTCGAGATCGCGCGGAACACGCCGGCGCTTTTCCAGATCTACATGGCGCATTTCGGGCTGGGCAGCTTCGGCCTGCATCTCAGCCCCTTCGCCTCGATCCTGCTGGGCATCACCTTCAACAACGCGGGCTACCTGACCGAGAACTTCCGCGGCGCGCTGAAGGCCATTCCCGACACCCAGACCCGCGCCGCGCGCTCTCTGGGCTTCGGCGCGGCGGGGGCGTTCCGCAATGTGGTGCTGCCGCAGATGCTGCGAATCTCTTTCCTGCCGATCACGAACCAGATGGTCTGGGCGATCCTGATGACCTCGCTGGGCGTCACCGTGGGCATGAACGCGGACCTTTACGGCGTCACGCAGGACCTGAACGCGCTGACCTTCCGCACGTTCGAACTGTTCGCGCTCGCCGCCGTGATCTTCTACGTCATCACCAAGATCATCACCCTGGGTGCGCGCCTGCTGGCCGCGCGCCTCTTCCGGTATTGAAAGGGGTGCCGCATGTTCGATACCGCATTGACTTCCTCCGACTTCCTCTTCCTGGCCAAGGGCGCGGGCATGACCATCGTGGTCACGGCGCTTTCCGTGGTCGCGGGCACCATCATGGGGATCGTCTTCGGCGTCTTCCGCTATCAGGTGGGCGCCTATTGGGCGGCGCCCATGACCTTCCTGCTGGACATCTTCCGTTCGATCCCGCTTCTGATTCAGCTCGTGCTGGCCAATGCCTTCATCGGCACCATCCTGCGGCTGAAGATCTCGGGCTTCACCGTCGCCTGCATCGTGCTCTCGCTCTATACCGCCGCCTTCTGCGCCGAGATCGTGCGCGGCGGCATCGAGGCGGTGCCGAACAATACCCGCCGCGCCGCCCGCTCGCTGGGCATGAGCTGGGGCCAGGACATGCGCGAGATCGTGCTGCCCCTGGCCACCCGCGTGGCGCTGCCGTCCTGGATCGGGCTGGCGCTGGGGGTGATGAAGGATTCGGCGCTGGTCTATGTCGTCCAGGTGACCGAACTTCTGAAATCCACCCAGATCCTGATCACGCGCCTTCAGGAACCGCTTCTGCTGCTGCTGATCTGCGGCGCCTTCTATTTCGTCATCTCATTCCCGCTGGCCCGGTTCGGCGGCTACCTGGAGAAACGCTGGTCCCATGATTGAGATCGAGAATGTCCGCAAGTCCTTCGGCTCCCTTGAGGTTCTCAAAGGCATCGACCTGACCGTGCAAAAGGGCGAGGTGGTCACCATCATCGGCGGCTCCGGCTCGGGGAAATCGACGCTGCTCACCTGTATCAACGGACTCGAACCGATTGATTCCGGCCGCATCCTGGTCGACGGCACCGAGGTCCATGCCAAGGGCACCGACCTCAACAAGCTGCGCCGCAAGATCGGCATCGTCTTCCAGCAATGGAACGCCTTCCCGCATCTGACGGTGCTGGAAAACGTCATGCTGGCCCAGGTCAAGGTGCTGAAACGCTCCAAAGCCGAGGCCGAGGCCGAGGCGGTCAAGCAACTGGGCCATGTCGGCCTGGGCGAAAAACTCAAGATCTACCCCTCGCGCCTCTCGGGCGGCCAGCAGCAGCGCATGGCGATCGCCCGCGCGCTGGCCATGTCGCCCGACTACATGCTGTTCGACGAGGTGACCTCGGCGCTCGACCCCCAACTGGTGGGCGAGGTGCTCGACACCTTGCGCATGCTGGCCCGCGAAGGCATGACGATGATCTGCGTCACGCATGAGATGAAGTTCGCCCGCGAGGTCTCGGACCGGGTGGCCTTCTTCCACAAGGGCGTGATGGCCGAGATCGCTCCACCCGAGCGGCTTTTCGGCGACCCCCAGGATCCCGAACTACAGAAATTCCTCTCGGCGACCCACTGACCGCACAGCAACATGCCTTCTTTCTTGCCTAAATATCCCGGGGTCCGGGGCAGCGCCCCGGAAACCTCGCCCGTCATCGTGATCGGCGCGGGCGTGGTGGGCCTGTCCATCGCGCTGGCCCTGCAAATGCGCCAGGTGCCCGTCACGGTGATCGACCGCGAAGGCCCGGCGGCGGGCGCCTCGGCCGGCAATGCCGGGGCCTTCGCCTTCACCGACATCCTGCCCCTGGCCTCGCCCGGCATCCTCAGGAAAGCGCCGAAATGGCTGCTTGATCCCCTGGGACCGCTCTCGGTGCCGCCGGCCTATGCGCTGAAGATCGCGCCCTGGATGTATCGCTTCTGGCGCGCCTGCTCGCCCGCCCGCGTCGCCGCCTCGACCACGGCGCAGACCGCGCTGATGGACCTGTCGAAATCCGAGCTTGAGCCCTTCCTGACCGCCACCGGCACGTCGGGGATGCTGCGCAAGGATGGCAGCCTCCAGGTCTATGAATCGCAGGCCGAATTCGATGCCTCGCTGCCCGGCTGGCAGGCGCGGGCCGATCATGGCATCGACTTCCGGCATGTGACCGCAGAGGAAATAGCCGGGATCCAGCCTGGCCTGTCGCCGCGCTTTACCCACGGCACCTATACCCCCGGCTGGTATTCCATCTCCGATCCGCGGGATTATACCCTGGCGTTGGCCGAACGCTTCCGCGCGGGCGGCGGCACCATCACCATCGCGCGGGCCACCGCGCTGACCGATGACGGCGTGGTCACGGCGGCCGGTAAGCTCAGCGGCCGCGTAGTGCTGGCGGCGGGGGCGTTTTCCCACCTTCTGGCCCGGACGCTGGGGGTGCGCATCCCGCTTGAGACCGAGCGCGGCTATAACACCACCCTGCCCTCGGATGCCTTCGACCTGCACCGGCAGATCATCTTTGGCGGTCATGGCTTCGTGGTCTCGCGGCTTTCCACGGGCATCCGTGTCGGCGGCGCGGTGGAACTGGGCGGCCTCGACCTGCCGCCGAACTTCAAGCGATCGCAGGCGATGCTGGACAAGGCGGCCAGCTTCCTGCCGGGGCTGCGGACCACGGGCGGCACGCAATGGATGGGCTTTCGTCCCTCGCTTCCCGACAGCCTGCCCGCCCTTGGCCCGCTGCCCGGCCATCCGAACGTGACCTGCGCCTTCGGCCATGGCCATCTGGGCCTGACGCAATCCCCCGCCACGGCGCGGATCGTCGCGGATCTGGTCACCGGCCAGCCCGCGGCCCTGGACCTCGCCCCCTTCTCTCCCGCCCGTTTCCAAAGACCATCATGACCCAATATATCTTCCCCTGCATCGACGGCCATACCTGCGGCAATCCGGTCCGCCTGGTCGCCGGCGGCGCGCCCCGCCTGGAAGGCGCCGACATGCTGGAAAAGCGCGCGCATTTCCTGCGGGAATTCGACTGGATCCGCACCGGCCTGATGTTCGAGCCGCGCGGCCATGACATGATGTCCGGCTCGATCCTGTATCCGCCGACGCGGCCCGATTGCGACGTGGCGGTGCTTTACATCGAGACCTCGGGCTGCCTGCCCATGTGCGGCCACGGCACCATCGGCACCATCACCATGGGGATCGAGAACGGGTTGATCACCCCGCGCGAACCGGGCCGCCTCAGCATCGAGACCCCGGCGGGCAAGGTCGATATCGAATACCGCCAGGAAGGCCGCTATGTCGAAGAGGTGCGCCTGACCAACGTGCCCGGCTTTCTTTACGCCGAGGGCCTGACCGCCGAGGTCGAGGGCCTGGGCGAGATCGTCGTCGATGTGGCCTATGGCGGCAATTTCTACGCCATCGTCGAGCCGCAAAGGAACTTCCGCGACATGGCCGACCATACGGCGGGCGAGTTGATCGGCTGGTCGCCGAAGCTGCGCGCGGCGCTGAACGCGAAATACGAATTCGTCCACCCCGAGCATCCGGCGATCAACGGGTTGTCGCATATCCAATGGACCGGCGCCCCCACCGTGCCCGGCGCCCATGCCCGCAACGCGGTCTTCTATGGCGACAAGGCCATCGACCGCAGCCCCTGCGGCACCGGCACCTCGGCCCGGATGGCGCAGCTTGCCGCCAAGGGCAAGCTGAAGGTCGGCGACGAATTCCATCATGAATCAATCATCGGCAGCATCTTCAAGGGCCGGGTCGAGGCCGCGACCACCGTGGCGGGCCGCGACGCCATCATCCCCTCGATCGCCGGCTGGGCACGGCAGACCGGCCTGAACACCATCTATATCGACGCCGAACGCGATCCCTTCGCGCATGGCTTCGTCGTCAAGTAAGGACAACCATGCCCCTGATCCGCATCGAGATGTTCCCCGGCCGCAGCCCCGAGAAAAAGCGCGAGATCGCCGAAGGCATCACCCGCCTGCTTGAGGAGACCGCAGGGATCAGCCCCTCGGCCACCACGATCATCTTCCAGGAAACCGCGCCGCAGGACTGGTTCCTCGCGGGCCGCTCTCTCGCCGCGCCCAAGGATTAGGCCATGCGCTCGCGACTGGCCATCAATGTCGTCGGCTGCCATGCCGAGGGTGAAATCGGCGATGTGATCGTCGGCGGCGTGCTGCCCCCCGCGGGCGCCACCATGATGGAGCGCATGATCGCGATGGAGCGCGACCACGACCATATCCGGCGGCTTCTGATCTGCGAGCCGCGCGGCTCGGTCGCGCGGCATGTGAACCTGATCGTGCCGCCGATCACGCCCGGCTGCGCGGCGGGCGCCATCGTGATGGAGCCGACGGAATACGTTCCCATGTCCGGCTCGAACACGATCTGCATCGCGACCGTCCTGCTGGAGACCGGCATGGTGCCGATGGTGGAACCCGTCACCCGTTTCAAGCTCGACATGCCCGGCGGCGTGATCGAGGTCGCGGCCGAGTGCCGGGACGGCAAATGCCGTTCCGTCACGTTCCGCAACGCCCCGGCCTTCGCCGCCGTGCTGGACGGCGCGCTTGAGGTGCCGGGCCATGGCAGCATCGCGCTGGACATCGCCTATGGCGGCATGTTCTTCGGCATCGTCGATGCCCAGGCCCTGGGCTTTCAGGTCGTCCCCGACGAGGCGCGGGACCTGGCCGAGCTGGGCGAAAAGATCCGCAAGGCCGCGCGCGAGCAGTTCGATGTGGTGCATCCCGATTTTCCCAATGTGCGCGGCGTCTCGATCGTGCAATTCGCCATGCCCTTCCGGGGCAGCGGCGAGGTCGCGCGCAACACCTGCATCGTGGCGCCGGGACGCTCGGACCGCTCGCCCACGGGCACGGGCACCTCGGCGCGGATGGCGGTCTTGCAGGCGCGCGGGCTGATGGGCGTGGGCGACAGGCTGATCCACGAATCCATCATCGGCTCGCGCTTCATCGGCGAGATCCTGGCGGTGGACAGCCGCGACGGCCGCGCCACGATCACGCCGCAGATCACCGGGCGCGCCTGGATCACCGGGCAGCACAGCTATTTCCTGGACCCCGAGGATCCCTGGCAATCGGGCTATATGCTGTCCGACACCTGGGGCGTGACGCCGACCTTGAAGCAGTAATCCATGGACGCGCTCAGCATTCTGCCAGGTGCCGCCCAGGGTCCGGTCCTTGCCAGCGCCCAGCCGCTCAGCTTCTGGGGCGGGGTCGATCCGGCGACCGCGCGGGTGATCGACGTTCACCATCCGCTGCACGGGGAATGCCTGACGGGGCGGGTGCTGATGATGCCCTCGACGCGCGGCTCCTGCACCGGCTCGGGCGTGCTTCTGGACATGATCCTGTCCGGGCGCGGCCCGGCGGCGCTGATCTTTTCCGAACCCGAGGACGTGGTGACGCTGGGCGCGCTGATCGCGGCCGAGATGTTCGGCCGGCCCTTGCCCGTGCTGCGCCTGTCGCCCGACGCCTTCGCGGCGCTGTCCGCCGGGGCCGAGGCGCGGATCGGGCCGGATGCCGTCCAGGGCGGGGGCGTGACGATCCCGGTCCGCCCCCCCGCCACGGCGGCGCTGGACCTGGACCCCCGCGACCGCGCCATCCTGGCCGGCGAGAAGGGCAAGGCCGCCGCCCAGGCCATGCGCATCATCTGCGCCATGGCCGCCCAGCAAGGCGCCGCGCGGCTGATCGACGTGACGCAGGGCCATATCGACGGCTGCATCTATGCAAGCCCCGCGAACCTGACCTTCGCCCAGCGGATGCTGGACCTGGGCGCGCGGGTGCTGATCCCGACGACGATGAACGCGATCTCGGTCGATCATGGCAACTGGCGCCGCCAGGGCGTGCCCCCCGTCTTCGGCACGCCCGCGCAGAAGCTGGCCGACGCCTATGTCGCGATGGGCTGCCAGCCCAGCTTCACCTGCTCGCCCTATCTGCTGGACAGCGCGCCGAAACAGGGCGAGGCCATCGCCTGGGCCGAATCCAATGCCGTGATCTATGCCAACAGCGTTCTGGGCGCGCGCACGGCCAAGCACCCGGATTTCCTGGACCTTTGCATCGCGATGACGGGCCGCGCCCCCCTGTCGGGGGTCTATCTGGACCGCCACCGCATGGCGCGGCGGATCATCCAGGTCGAGATGCCGGCCGATCCAGACGATGCCTTCTGGCCGCTGATCGGCTATCTGGCGGGCAGCGCCTCGCCCGACCGCATCCCGCTTCTGCGCGGGCTGGCCCGCGCCGCGCCCGGACCCGAGGAGCTGAAGGCGCTTTGCGCGGCCTTCGGCACCACCTCGGCCGCGCCCATGCTGCATGTCGAGGGTGTGACCCCCGAAGCCCGGTCCGCCCAGGCAAAGCCCATCGCCCCCGATGCCGACCTGTGCCGGATCACGCTTTCCGACATGCGCGCGGGCTGGCGGGCGCTGAACCAGGGGCCGGATCGCATTGATCTGGTGGCGCTGGGAAGCCCCCACGCCTCGCTTGGGGAATGCCAGGCGCTGGACCGGGCGCTGGCGGGGCGGCGCGTCAAGGTCGCGACCATCGTGACCGCCGGGCGCGCCACCATCGCCCAGGCCCGCGCCCAGGGCATCCTGGACCGGCTTGAGGAAAGCGGCGTCCAGGTGCTGCCCGATCTTTGCTGGTGCTCGATCTCGGAGCCGGTCTTTCCGCCCGAGGCCCGCGCGCTGATCACCAATTCCGGCAAATACGCGCATTACGGGCCGGGGCTTTCGGGGCGCGCGCTGCGTTTCGGCAATCTGGCGCAATGCGCCCAGGCGGCACTGACCGGCACCGCCCCCGATGCGATGCCCGCCTGGCTGGCGCCAAACCGCCCGGCCTGACCGGCCCGCGCCGCCGCCTCGCCAAGACTTTCCCCGGCCTTCCGCCCGAATGGAAGCGCGCCGATCACTTGCCCAATCGTCAGGCGCGCGACCCCGGCGCCTGCGGACGGCGAGCCTTAGGCTCTTGTCGCCCTTGCAGGTTGAGGAGTGTGCATGAGGCATCCAGCTCCGGTGCCAGATATGCCCCTGGATGGCGCGACGCCCCGATTGTGCCTGCGTTCGCGGGACACCCGCGCCACCCGAAAACCCTGCCCTCAGACTGCCCCGCAACCATGGAAGCGAGCATTTGAATGAGAGGCACCGACACAAGACCACGCGGCCTGGGCCGCGCATGGCTGATCCTTCTGGGTCTGGTCATCCTGGCGGCGGGCCTGTTCTTCGCCATCGGCGGGGGCTGGTTGATCGCGCGCGGCGGAAGCTGGTATTTCCTGATCGCGGGCTTGGTGCCGATCCTTTCGGGCCTCGACCTGATCCGGGGCCGGGCACGCGGCGCGGCACTGTTCGGCCTGGCCTTCCTCGGCACCGGCATCTGGGCGCTGTGGGAGGTGGGGCTTCAATTCTGGCCCCTGGTCAGCCGGCTTTTCGCCATGGCCATCGGCGCGCTGGTGGTGGCGCTGCCGCTGCTGACGCGCGCGCGGCGGCTGGGCCGGGCCTTGGCGGCGGCGCTGGCGGCCGGGCATCGCCGCATCGGCCTTCAGCGCCTTCTCGCCCAAGAACGTGATCCCCGCGACACAGACCGCCGCCGCGCCCGTGCCGGCGGACAAGAGCGCACCGGCCGCGGACTGGTCTGCCTGGGGCGCCGAGGACCAGAACACCCCGATCCAGATCGGCAACCAGCTCATCATCTGCACCGCCTGCGGAACCGTGGTTTCGTTCGATGTCGATACCGGCAAGGAGATCTGGCGCCATGTCTCGGGCGGCGAGATCCCGGCCTGGCAGCGGTGCCGGGGCGTGGCCTATTTCGACGCGGGCAGCGCGCGGTTCGTGACCTCCTAGCCCGACGGCGGCACGCCCGACCGCACGGCCAGCCCGCAGAGGGTCTTCGTGCCGACGGTGGACGGGCGGCTGATCGGCCTCGACATCGGCGACGGCAAGCCCATCGCCGGTTTTGGCGATAACGGCGTCGTGGACCTCAAGACCGGCATGGGCGAGGTGAAGCCCGGCTATTACCAGCAGACCTCGACACCGCTGGTCGCGGGCAATCTGGTGATCGTCGGGGGCCGCGTCGCCGACAATAATGAGATCGGCGAGCCGCTGGCCGATATCGTCGAAAAGCCCGTCCCCGCCGGCAATGTCCAGGGCGAGCGTTATTCCCCGACCCAGCCCTATTCGGACGGCATGCCCCAGATCGGCAATGCCACCCTGACCGAGGCCGACATGTGGGGCGCCCCCCCTTTGACCAAATGATGTGCCGCATCCAGTTCAAGGGCATGCGCCATGATGGCGTGTTCACCCCGCCGGGGCTGGACCCCGCGCTTCAGATGGCAACCACCTCGTTAACAAGTATGGACCTGGGGATGGGAAATACGAACGGGTGGGCATGATCGTTGACTCCGTTTTCAACGGATCGGTCAACGATCCGACGCGGGGCGCAACCCACTATTATTCACCGGCCGGAATGCAAAAACTGGTTGCGGACGGCGACCAGACAAATCTGCTGCCCGGCTGGCTGGCGAAAAAGGAGCGGGAAAGTGGCGGCCGCACCGAAATTGGCGGGCACATCTTCGTTGGTCGTGCCTGACTGCTCAGCCTACAAATGACAAGCAAAGGCCCCGCATTGCGGGGCCTTTTCATTTGATGAGCTTGTCAGACAGAGTATAGTTCAGTCCGAGGAAATTCGATATATCCGTCATAGGCGGGGGTTCGGCGCCGACAAAATCCATATAATCGCGACGAAATTGCATCCCGGGCAGCGCGGGCCCATGCGCTTTCAAAAAATGCCGCTTCCCACCCTTCCGCTTCCGAACGGCTTTGACGGCGCGCGCCTCGGTCGTGCCATAGACCAGCAGATCGCCCAGGAACGTGGCGAGCTTGTCGTAGGTTGCCTTGAACATGTCTCACCTCCCCGAGCTTCCGGCCGTTACGGCGCGTGGTATTCAGAGATCGGGTGAGCCGCCCTTCATTTCAAGGGTTCCGTATCGAGGTTGGGATCAGTTAGCCAATGCTGGGCGCAATCCGTGGCATTCCTGCCGCATGTGGACTGCTTGATCATTGTGTCGCAAGGGTGCCCGGCTCGCTGGGCGGAATGAACTGGGGTTCGGTCTCGATCGATCCGACGAC
>NZ_JASGGO010000047.1:0-16799 GCF_047605025.1 Paracoccus sp. (in: a-proteobacteria)
AACCACCGACACGCGGATTTTCAATCCGCTGCTCTACCAACTGAGCTATCCGGGCGCCGTTGCCTTTCGCTTTCGGCTGGCGCGTAACTAGGCCAGTGGCCGGACGGTGTCCAGAGCGAAAAGCAGAAAACTTAATCTTCCTCGCCAGCTTCCCGCGCCGGTTCGCCGGGGACGCGGTAATCGCCCCGCAGCCAATGCGCGAGGTCGACATCGGCGCAGCGGCGCGAGCAGAAGGGGCGGTATCTGGGCTCGGCCGGCTTGCCGCAGATGGGGCAGATCATGGGCCACACCCGGCCGCGAGGCGGGTCAGCGCCACCCGGTCGCGCTTGCGGTTGATCTCGAAAAGCCCCATCGCGGTCCAACCGATCAGCACGGTCTCGGCCGGCTCGGCCTTGAAGGCCGCGCGCAGGATCTGCTCCAGCGTGCCTCTGTCCTTCTTGGGCATGGGCGCGAAATCGACCACGATCTGGCCGCCAAGGCCGCGCAGGCGCAACTGGCGCGGCAGGTCGCGGGCCAGCGCGATATTCGCCTTCAATCCCGCCGCCGGAGAATGGTCCGAGCCGGTATTTACGTCGATGGCGACCAGCGCGCGCAGGGCCTCGATCTCGGCCCAGGCGCCGCCGCCCAGATCGGTGCGGGGGGACAGCAGCCGCTCGACCGCTTCGGTGGCACCGGTCGCGTCGAAGGCGCCGGGGGCGTCCTCGATGGAATCGGGCTCGGGTTCGGCCCAGTCGGCCCAGGCGGCCTCGGCCGGGTCGGGGGCATCCAGAAGCAATTCGGGCTGGCCCTCGGCATCGTCCAGGATGGCGCGGGCAAGCTCCAGGATCTGGTGCATTTCCTCGGCGATCTCGGCCAGCGCGGTCTGGGTCGCGACGCTGCGAAAGACCAGGCCCGGCGGCTGCGGCTGGTCCTGGATCGCGGCCTCGCCCAGATCGGCCAGGGTCGCGCGCAGATCCTCGTCGCGGATGCGGCGCGAGACGTTGACCCCAGGCACGCCTGGCGTCACGATCACGAAGCGGCCGCGGAAATTCAGCCGCGAACTGACGGGGACGGCCTTGCCCTCTTCGGCGGCGCCGCTGACCTGGACCAGCAAGGACTGGCCCTCGCGCAGGCCGGCGCGGTCGCGCAGATAGCCTCGCGCGCCGTCGGGCAGGCGCAGGAAGACGCCGCCCTGTCCCTTGACCAGCCGGTCCACCTTGGCCCGGCAGATGGCGCCCGGAGCGAGGGCGGCGACGCCCGAGGAATCCAGGATCAGGTCCTGCAACTGCCCGTCCACCATCAGCGCGGCGGCGTCGCGGCCGAAGACCTGGCCCAGAACGATCTGGCGTCCCTTCATTCCTGTTCTCCGTGGATGCCGGCATGGGCCAGAAGATTTGCGGTCTCGGCCAGGGGCAGGCCCACGACCGCGCTGTAGCTGCCCTGCATCCAGGCGACGAAGGCGCCCGCGCGGCCCTGGATGCCATAGGCGCCTGCCTTGCCCCGCCATTCGTCCGAGGCGATGTAGCGCGCGATCTCGGGGTCCGAGAGCGGGCGCAGGCGAATCGTCGTCTCGACCAGGCGCTCGTGCAGGCGGGACCCGTGCAGCATCGCGACCGATGTCAGCACACGGTGCCGCCGCCCAGAGAGCAGGCGCAGGAAAGTCCGCGCCTGATCGGCATCCTCGGGCTTGCCCAGGATGCGGCGCCCGGCCACGACCGAGGTGTCGGCGCAAAGGATCACGCCCTGAACCCGGCCACGCAGGGCCTCGGCCTTTTCGCGGGCCATGCGCGCGGTATAGGCGCGGGGATTTTCGTCGCGGCGCGGGGTCTCGTCGATATCGGCGGGCAGCACCTGGGCGGGGCGGATGCCGATCTGGGCCAGCAACTCCAGCCGGCGCGGGCTGGCAGAGCCGAGGGTCAGCGCGGGTGCCGCATGCAAGGCATCCCCGCGGGATGCAGCATCCGGGCGGGGTTCGGTCGTGTCGGTCATCATTCTTCAGCTTTCGCAAGCCCGCACCTGCGGCGGCGCCGCAGATGGGCAGATGGCTTACTTGAAGCGGTAATTGATCCGCCCCTTGGTCAGGTCATAGGTGTTCATCTCTACCTGAACTTTGTCGCCGGCCAGAACACGGATGCGGTTCTTGCGCATCTTTCCTGCCATATGTGCGATGATCTCATGGCCGTTCTCAAGCTCGACCCGGAATGTCGCATTGGGCAGGAGTTCCTTCACGACGCCGGGAAATTCGAGCATTTCTTCCTTGGCCATGGTCTCTCCTGTAAGGGTGACCCGCCTGACGGGCGGGCGAGGGCTACATGCGTCCGCGAAGCCGAATTTTCAAGGGGAATCTGAACCGGGGCGGTTTTCGGCCCAGCCTTGGCCCGGAAAACGGGCCGCAGCGGTCGCGGCATCGCCGGGTATCGGCGCGCGGCCCTGTCCTTAAGGCCCGCGCGGTCATGAGACGCGGGCAGGAAGGATCTGGGGCACGCGGAACGGATCGGGACGCTCCAGATCGGCCATGGACGCGTCCAGGGTCGGCCCTTCGGCGGCATTGCCGCGCCCCATGTCGGGCCGGGCCGCGCCCGCGCCGCGCAGGCGCAGGGCGTGATAGCCTTCGGATTCGCCCAGGCGGCCATGGGCGACGACCTGGCCCAGCGTGGTCTCAAGCCGGGCCTCGTTCAGTGTATTGCCGCCCAGGGGAATCGTCGCGCCCGCCTCAAGCTCTTTCAGAAGCTTCAGGCTGATCATGCGCCGGCAAAGGACGCCGACCAGCGTGATGGGCGCTTCCTGGACCACGGGCGCCAGGGTCGCGGCCGGCGGTGGCGGCGGGGAAGCGTCCGGGGGGGAAGGCTGGCCCGAGGTGATCAGCGCGGCCGTCGTCGCGGCAGCGTCCTGGCGCTGTTGCCGGGTGACCGGCAGGGCCACCAGAATCTGGCCGTCGCGCTGCCCGCCCGTGCCCATCCGCAGCGACATGCCCAGAAGCACCATCGCGCTGTCTTCAAGCATCAGCCCAAGCGGGCGCGGATCGTCCAGAAAGGTCGCATAGCGGAAATCCTGGAAGGCCGGGCTGTCCGGGCGATGCGCCAGTTCGCGGCCCAGCTCGGCCAGAAAGCCGTTCACCAGATCCGCCGAGATCGCCGCGTCCGTCCGGGTCGCGCGCCGGGGCACGGGCTTGCGCGAGGTCAGGCGTCCCAGCGCCTGCATCTCGATCACCGAGGCCAGAAGGCCGGGGCAGATCGCCACGACGCCAACCTGGTCCCGCCCAGCCTCGACCACGGCCAAAAGCGCGCGTTCGGGCAAAAGCTCGGCCAGTTCCGCGGGGGTGGTGGGCGAGAACCGCACCTTCTCGACCAAGATCGGCAGGTGGTGCAGCCGCTCGGCCACGCGTGCCAGCGCCGTCGCCGCCGCCTTTTCCAGGCTGGTCCCTGCCGAGCTTTGCGCCGCGACCACCGCCTGATGATGCGGCGCGCGCAGCCTGTCGCGTTCCGCGATCATGCGGTGCAGCACGGTCCTGCCGGTATTTTGCGGGTCATCTGTCTGCATCGCGTCCATAGCCGGTCCGAATCAACGCCTTCTTTTCGGTCAAGATTGCAAGGACAGGTTGCGAAAAGGTTTAGGCCGGCGTTTCCGATGCGTTTTCCTTGCCGTGGCGCGGCGGGCGGCGGGGCAGGGTGATGCGAAACAGGGCACCCCCCTCGGTCGGCAGATAGCTGATGGCGCCGCCCAGGAACTGCATCACCTCGCGGCAGATCGCCAGGCCCAGCCCGGCGCCGCCCGCCCGCGCCGGATCGTCCAGGCGCGCGAATTTCTCGAAGATCAGCGCCTCGTGCTCGGGCGGGATGCCCTTGCCATTGTCGGCGATGTCGATCTCGACCCCGCCGTCGCGCAGGCGCCGGGTCTGGATGCGGATCTCGGGCGCGGGCGCATCGCAATATTTGCGGGCATTGGCGATCACGTTGATCAGCACCTGCAACAGCCGGTCGGCATCGGTGATCACCATCAGATGCTCGGCCGGCGGGTCGCGCAGGATGCGGAACGCGCGCCCCGCCGAGACCGCCTGGGCCGAAACCAGCGCCCGTTCGATCAGATCGCGCAGATTGGCGACCGAGGGCGACAGCCGCGCCCGCCCGCCCTCCAGCACCGCGAGGTTCAGCAGATCCTCGATCAGCCGGGTCATGCGCCCGCTTTCGTCATGGATGATCGAGGCGAAGCGCGCGCGCTCGGCGGCCTGCATCTGCGGCTCCATCAGGATCTCGGAGAACGCGCGGATCGATGTCATGGGCGTGCGCAGCTCATGGCTGATCTGGTTCAGGAACGCGTCCTTCTGCTGGGACAGGGTGCGCAGCTTTTCGTTGCTTTCCTCAAGCTGGCGGGCGGTGCGGGCCAGTTCGGCACGGGCGTTTTCCAGCCGCAGATTGTCGGCGCGGGCCTGGCCGGCCTCGCCCGCGACCTCCATCAGATCGGCGACGGTCACGTCGCCGCGTCCGCCGACCCGTGCCATCAGCGCCGCCGCCGTGGCCGCGCCCACGCTGCCAGCCAGATGCCGCTCGAAGTCCGAAAGGAAGCGCGGCGACAGGTCGGGCAGATAGCCCGATTTGCCCTGATCCGCCGCCGCCGCGCGGAAAAGCGACAGCGCCGCGTCATTGCCCCAAAGCTGCCGGGCCAGGGTCAGCAGCGTCTCGGCCCGCACGCCGCTGGCGGGATCGCGCGAGCCGCTGTCGGGCGCGATGGCATGGACGAAGGAAAGCGCCTGCATCCGTTCGCCGGGGCTGGGGAAATCCACCAGCGAGGTCAGGATCAGCGCGCCGCTGTTCAGCGCCAGCGCCAGCAGGACCCCGCCCGCGAAGGGATCGACCCCCGCCGGCATGGCCAGAGGCGGCAGAAGCCCCAGCGAGGGCAGGTAGATCACCAGAAGCCAGACCAGCGATCCCAGCGCGATGCCAAGCATCGCGCCCCGCCGGGTGGCGCCGCGCCAGGACAGGCCCGCGATCATCGCGGGCAGCACCTGCGCCATGCCGGAAAAGGCCACGATCCCCATGATCGCCAGCGCCGAGGTGCCCCCCGACATCCATTGATAGGCCCAGCCGCTACAGATGATCAGCACAATCGCCAGCCGCCGCGCGTTCAGCATCAGCCGCCGCAGATCGGCATGGGGGCCGCGGGGATGAAACAGCCGCAGCCACAGCGGCACCAGCCAATGGTTCGCCATCATCGTCGAAAGCGCGATGGCGCTGACCACCACCATCGACATGGCCGATGAGAACCCGCCCAGAAAGACCAGCGCGGCCAGTCCCTCTTGGCCCTGCGACAGGGGGAGCGCCAGGACGTAAAGGTCGGGATTGGCGCTGGCGGGCAGCAGGTCGCGGCCCATGACCGCGATGGGCAGGACCAGAAAGGTCAGCACGAAGAGGTAAAGCGGAAAGGCCCAGCCCGCATGCCGCAGGCGGTCGTCGTCATTGGCCTCGACGACCATGACGTGGAACATGCGCGGCAGCACCAGCACCGCCGCGCCCGAGATCATGACCAGCGTGATCCAGCGGTCGGGCCGGATCAGCCAGCCCTGGCCCTGCGGACCAAAGGCCGCCCGGTCGATCCGGGCCAGCACGTCGGCGGGCCCGTCCGCCAGCCCGTAAAGGACGAACATCCCGACCGCGACAAAGGCCAGAAGCTTGATCATCGCCTCGGCCGCGATGGCGATGACGACGCCGTGGTGACGCTCATCCGCGGCCAGGTTGCGGGTGCCGAACAGGATCGCGAAGGCGGCAAGGCCGAGGCCGGTCCAGACCGGCACGCTTGCGGGCAGCGGCGCCTCGGGCGTGGCGAAGACCGACAGCGCCATCGAGACCGACTGCAATTGCAGCGCGATATAGGGCGTCGCCGCCAGCACCGCGATCAGCGTGACCAGCGCGGCCAGCCCCGCCGACTTGCCGAACCGGCTGGAGATCAGGTCCGCGATCGAGGTCACGCGATGCATCCGCCCCACCCGCACCAGATGGCGCAACCCCCACCAGGCGCCCGCGAAGACGATCCCCGGACCCAGATAGATGGTCATGTATTCCAGCCCCGAGCGGCTTGCGTAGCCGACCGCGCCATAAAAGGTCCAGGCCGAGCAATAGACCGAAAGCGAAAGCGTATAGACCGCCGGGCTGTTCATCCAGCGCCAGCGCCCGGCGCCGGCGGCGCGGTCGGCGGCATGGGCCAGCACGAACATCAGCGCGACGTAAAGGATCGCCGCCGCGCCCAGGGTTTCAGGCGTCATCGGCCTCTTCCTCGTCCGGCGGGGCGCGGCCGATGGCGCGGTGCAAAAGCGCGGTGATCAGGATGGTCGCAAGCCAGCCCAGGGCCAGCCACAGCACGCCCGCGCCGAAGCTGAAGCGTTGCGGCATCCAGATCGGCGGCAGAAGCACCGCCAGGGCGAAGACCAGGGGCAGGATGCGGGTCGCCTCGATCATGCGCCGCCTTCGATAGGCGTTGCGGCCCAGGAACAGGCGACGCCCGCCTCCGGGACGGGGCGCGCCGCTCATAGCGGCCCCAGGATCGAGGGCTCGTGTCGTGCCGGGCAGGCCGGGCGGGGACAGACCCGGCAGGCGGGGCCGACCGGCAAGGGGGGCCGGGTGTCGTGGGGAGGGGCGGGCAGCAGCAGCATCTGCGCCCGGCTGAGCGCCGGCCCGTCGAAGCCCAGCGGCAGCAGGCGCCCGGCCACGGCCCAGGCCAGGAAGCGGCTGCCGCCCGGCGTCTCGATCAGGCGGGCCACGGGAAGCTGGGGCTGGGCCAGCGCCTCGTAAAGCGGCCAAAGCGCGCAGCCCTCGCCCGAGCGGGCCAGTTCGAATCCCGGTGGCGCGACGCGAAACAGCGTGGCGCCGGCGCCGTTGCAGATGATCAGCCCGGCCTCGTCCCAGGGGACGGGGCGCAGCGTGCCCAGCCGGCGCAGCACCAGATCCAGCGGCCGGCCCAGATGCGCGGTCAGCGCCGCCGGATCCGGGGGCGCGCCCGCCGCCGCATCGGCCAGTTCGTCATCGCCAAGCTGGGCGCGGTCCTGCATCTGCATCGCCTCGACCTCGCGCGCCATGGCCCGGCCCGCATCCGAGACCAGTTCCCCCGCCTGCGCCGGGTCGGGCTGGCCGGCGGCGATCCAAAGCTCGACCTCTTCCTGGGGCGAGATGGGGACGGCCTCGTCCTCGAAGCTGTCCAGATAGGCCACCAGCGATTGCGCGGTCCGCGACAGGCGCTGGCTGTCGCTGTCCAGGTTGGCGTGAAAGCGCGCCCGCCATTCCGGCTCGATATCCGGGGTTTCGGCCAGGATCGAGGCGGTCGAGCGCACCGAGGTCACGGCGGATTGCACCTCGTGCAGCGTGGCCAGCAGATAGGGATCGCGCGTCATCCGGTCCGAAAGCGCGACCAGCCGCCGTTCAAGCGTGTCGACCCGTCGCGAGACCGATGACAGCGCCGTGGCCCAGCCCGGAAAGCGCGCGGCGAATTCGGCGATCTGGTCCAGCTCGACCGGCGGGCTTTGCTCGGCCGCCATCGCCGCCGCCTCGCGCAGGCCCGAGATCAGCATCTCCTCGCGGTCCGAGGTCAGTTCGGCGGCGTCGATCTGCAAGACTTCGGCCAGGCGGTTCAGCAGTGCCTCGCCCACGGGGCGGCGGTTATGCTCGATCAGGTTCAGATAGGCGGCCGAGATGGCGGCGCGCTGCGCGATGTCGATCTGGCGGCAGCCCAGCGACAGGCGGCGTTCGCGGATGCGGGTGCCGATCAGGGGCCGCCGCGTGCCCCCGCGCGGGCCGGCGCCGCCGCTGCGCGCGGCGGGGCCTTGGGCGGGATTGGTGGGCGGACGGACCATCTTAGCCCCCGCGCCGCTGGCAAAGGGGGGCTGAAGGCGGCCCGGCCGCCGCATGCATTGGCGCAGGGGCCGCGGCACGGAAACAACAGGCGCCCGCATCGCGGCGGGGCGCCCGGCTTAGGCCCAGCCCCGTTTTCGCGCGCCGATGGCTCGCCATGGCATGCATGATCCCCCTTGGCCGCCGCACGGCCCGTTCCCCCCGTTCAGACTAGGACGACACGAGCCGCTGGGCAAGCGCCAGAGGGCGGACCTCAGGCGCCGCTGGGTTTCGGCGCCGGGGTCTGGTCGGGCTTTTGCCGCCCGCCCAGGACGCGGCGCACCAGGACGAAGAACAGCGGCACGAAAAGCACCCCCAGCACCGTGGCCGAGATCGTGCCGCCCAGAACCGTGGCGCCGATGGTGTTGCGCCCGTTCGCCCCCGCGCCGGTCGAAAGCACCAAGGGCAGCACCCCCAGCGAGAAGGCCACCGAGGTCATGATGATCGGCCTGAACCGCTGGCGCGCGGCCTCGATCACGGCCTCGAACAGCGGCTTGCCGGCCTGCTCGACCTGCTCGCGGGCGAATTCCACGATCAGGATGGCGTTCTTGCCGGTCAGGCCGATCACGGTCAGCAGCCCGACCTGGAAGAAGACGCCGTTGTCGAAGCCGCCAAGCCAGGCGCCCACCAGCGCGCCCAGCACCCCGATGGGCATGGCCAGCATCACCGCGAAGGGGATCGACCAGCTTTCGTAAAGCGCGGCCAGGCACAGGAAGACCACCGCAAGCGACAGGCCGTAAAGCAGCATGGTCTGGCTGCCTGCCTCTTGCTCTTCCAGCGACAGGCCGGTCCAGGCCACGCCGAAGCCCTCGGGCAGCTTGGCGGCCAGTTCCTCGATGGTCGCCATCCCCTCGCCCGAGGAGATGCCGGGGGCCGGGCTGCCCTGGATCTGCATCGCGGCCACGCCGTTATAGCGGCTCAGGCCCTGCGGCCCATAGCTCCAACGGCCCTCGGCGAAGTTGGAAAAGGGCACCAGCCCGTCCGATGAGTTGCGCACCCGCCATTTGTCCAGATCGGTCGGCACGGCGCGGGAATTCGGCTCGCCCTGGACATAGACGCGCTTGATCCGGCCCCGGTCGATGAAGTCGTTCACATAGCTGCCCGCCCAGGCGACCGAAAGCAGGCTGCCCACATCCGTGGCCGAGACCGCCATCGCCCCCGCCTTGCGCCAGTCGATGTCCAGATTGTATTGCGCCGCGTCCTCAAGCCCGTTCGGTCGGGCCGAGGCGATGCGCGCATCCAGCCCGGCCATGCCCAGAAGCTGGTTGCGCGCCTCAAGCAATTGCTCATGGGTCTGGCCGCTGCGGGCTTGCAGGTAGAAGTCGAAGCCCGAGACGTTGCCCAGCTCGATCACCGAGGGCGGCACGATGGGGAAAGCCATCGCGTCGCGGATCTGCATGAAGGCCGGGAAGGCGCGGCCGGCGATGGCCTGAACCGAGGCCGAGGCGTCGGGCCGGTCCTTCCAGTCCTTCAGCCGCACGAAGGCGATCCCCATGTTCTGCCCCGCGCCGGCGAAGCTGAAGCCCGAGACGCCGAACATGCTGTCCACGTTCTGGGCCTCGTTCTCGGTGAAATAGGTCTGGATCTGCTCGATCACGGCCTGGGTGCGCTCGGTCGTGGCGCCGGTCGGGCCCTGGATCAGCACGAACATGATGCCCTGATCCTCGTCGGGCAGAAAGCCGGTGGGCGTGCGCAGGAACAGAAGCACCATCACCGCGCCAAGGCCCAGATAGACCAGCATCATCCGCAGCGGGCGCCGGATCAGCCAGTTCACCGAACCGCTGTAGCCATGCATGGTGCGGTCGAAGTTGCGGTTGAAGAAGCCGAAGATCCCGCGCGTCTTGTGGCCATGCTCGTTGCGCAGCAGCGTGGCGCAAAGCGCGGGCGTCAGCGTCAGTGCGACCAGCACCGACAGCCCCATGGCCGAGACGATGGTGATCGCGAACTGCTTGTAGATCACCCCCGTCGAGCCGCCGAAGAACGCCATCGGCACGAAGACAGCCGACAGGACCAGCGCGATGCCGATCAGCGCGCCGGTGATCTGGCCCATGCTTTTGCGGGTGGCCTCGCGCGGTTCAAGGTCCTCGTCCTCCATGATCCGCTCGACGTTTTCGACGACCACGATGGCGTCGTCGACCAGCAAACCGATGGCCAGCACCATGGCGAGCATGGTCAGCGTGTTGATGGTGAAGCCAAGCGCCGCCAGAATGCCGAAGGTGCCCAGCAGCACGACCGGAACCGCCAGCGTCGGGATCAGCGTCGCGCGCCAGTTCTGCAAGAACAGCAGCATGACGAAGAAGACCAGGACGATGGCCTCGATCAGGGTCTTGACCACTTCCTCGATCGAGATCAGCACGAAGGGCGTGGTGTCGAAGGGGATGACGTAGCTGACGCCCTCGGGGAAGAAGGGCTCGAACTCTTGCATCCGGGCCTTGACCCGCTCGGCCGTGTCCAGCGCGTTCGCGCCCGAGGCCAGGCTGATCGCGATCCCCGCCGAGGGCTTGCCGTTATAGCGCGCATCGGTCGAATATTCCTCGGCCCCGATTTCGACGCGGGCCACGTCCTTCAAAAGGATCAGCCCGCCATCCGCCTCGGCCCGCAGCACGATCTGTTCAAAGTCCTGGGGCGTGGACAGCAGCGATTGCGCGGTGATGGTTGCGTTCAGCATCTGGCCCTTGGGCGCGGGCAGGCTGCCGAAGGCCCCGGCCGAGATCTGCGCGTTCTGCGCCGAAACCGCCGTCGTCACATCGCCGGGCGTCAGTTCATAGGCGGCAAGCTTTGAGGGATCCAGCCAGATCCGCATCGCATATTGCGCGCCGAAGACCTGGACCGAGCCGACGCCCTCGATCCGGCTCAGGTCGTTGACCAGGTTCGAGACCATGTAATCCGCCAGATCGACCTGCTCCAGCGCGCCGTCATCCGAGATCAGCGCCACCACCATCAGGAAGCCTTCCGAGGATTTCTCGACGGTGATGCCCTGGCGCTGCACCGGCTCGGGCAGAAGCGCGGTGGCCTGGCTCAGCTTGTTCTGAACCTGGACCTGGGCGATGTCGGCATCGGTGCCGGTCTCGAAGGTCAGGTTGGTCGAGCTTGTCCCCGCCGCGCTGGAACTGGAACTGAAATAGCGCAGCCCGTCCAGGCCGGTCATCTGCTGTTCGATGACCTGGGTGACGGTATTGGCGACGGTTTCGGCCGAGGCGCCGGGATAGGTGGCGCGGATCGTCACCGTGGGTGGCGCGATCTGGGGATACTGCGCCACCGGCAGGGTCCAGATCGACAGGATACCAAGGCCCATGATCAGGATCGAGATGACCCAGGCAAAGACCGGCCGTTCAATAAAAAATCTTGCCATGTCAGGCTCCTGTCATTCAGTCCTCGAAACGGGATCAACCGTTCGAGGGGCTTTCGCCCTGGCCGTTCCCGGCGTCGTTCTTGGGGTCGTTTTCGGGGCTGGCCGCGCGTTCCTCGGGCTGGACCGGCATGCCTGCGCCGATGCGCTGGATGCCCTCGACGATCAGCCGGTCTCCGTCCTTCAGACCCTGGCTGACCACCCAGTCGGTGCCCATGTCCTGCAAGATGGTCAGTTCGCGCGATTCGACCTGGTTCTGGGCATTGGCCACAAGGGCGATGGGCTGGCCGCGGCGGTCGCGGCCGATGCCTTCCTGCGGGGCCAGGATCACGCCATGGGCCACGGTCTGCTGCACCACGGCCTGGACATACATGCCGGGCAACAGGATGCGGTCGGGATTGGGAAAGGCCAGGCGCAGCGTGATCACGCCGGTCGTCTCGTTCACATAGGGCTCGGCGGCGGTCAGCGTGCCGGTCACGCCATATTCCGTGCCGTCGGCCAGCCGCAGCGTCACCTTCTGGCCGGGCTGCTCGTCCTGGTCCTGGCGCAAGGCCATCTGCCGGCGCCAGCGCACCACCTCGGCGGCGGATTGGGTCACGTCGACATGCACCGGGTCCAGCTTGCGGATCACCGCCAGAGGGGTCGCCTGGCTGGCGGTGACCAGCGCGCCCTGGCTGGTCTGGGCAAGGCCGATCTCTCCGTCCAGTTCGGCGCGGATGGTGGTGCGGTCCAGTTCGATCCGCGCGGTCTGCAACTGCGCCTCGGCCACCTTGACGGCGGCCTCGGCCGCATCGCGGGCGGCGATGGCGCTGTCGGTGCTGCTTTCGCTGGCGACGCGGCGGTCGCGCAGCGCGCCCACCCGCTCGGCCTCGCGCCGGGCATTGTCGGCCTGGGCGGTGGCCTGGGCGACGGCGGCCTCGGCCTGGGCGACGGCGGCCTCATAGGTGGTCTTGTCGATGCGGAACAGCGGATCGCCGACCTTCACATGGCTGCCCTCGCCGAACAGCCGCTCGGTGACGATGCCGTTGACCTGGGGGCGCACCTCGGCCTCGGCCGAGGCGGTCACGCGGCCGGGCAGGGTGGTGGTCAGCGCCACGTCCTGGGCGTGCAGCGTCACCACCGTCACGGCGGGGGGCGGCATCTGCTGGCCGCCTTGCTGGGCATGCGATGCCAGGGGCGCCAGTCCGGCAAGGGCGGCCAGCACCAGGGTGGAAGCCGATCGGCCTGCGCAGGTTGACATGTTCTCGCTCCGGGCTCGTTCTGATCGTTTCGGACATAACGACCGATTTCGGCGGCCATGTTCAATCCCAAACCGCATCTTCCGGCTTGGTTTTCCCGCGCGGCTGTGGCCCTGGGCGGCGATCATCGCCCGTTTGCCGGCCATGAGGCCATGATCTGCATCTAGCTTAAGCCCAGGGCGAAAGCTAATCTGCGGCCGGCAGGGGAACCCGGCGAACAGCGGAGGGGAAGATGGCGCAGCCGAACATCTATGAGCAGGGGCTGGACGCCGGACCCGCCAATTTCGAGCAATTGTCGCCGCTGCGTTTTCTGGAGCGCACCGCCGCCACCCATCCCGAGGCGCTTGCCGTGGTCCATGGCGGCATCCGCCGGACCTGGGCGCAGACCTATGAACGCTGCCTGCGCATCGGCTCGGCGCTTGCGCGGCGCGGGATCGGCAAGGGGGATACGGTCTCGGTCCTGGCGGCGAATATCCCCGAGATGTTCGAATCGCATTTCAGCGTGCCGATGACGGGGGCGGTGCTCAACGCGATCAACACGCGCCTGGACGCCGAGACGGTGGCCTTCATCCTGAGCCATGGCGAGGCCAAGGTGCTGCTGGTCGATCCCGAATTCGCGGAACTGGCCGAGCGCGCGCTGAAGCTGGCGGGGGGCCGCGACATCCTGGTGGTGGACATCCGGGACCCGGCCTTCGCCACGGCCCCCCGCGTCGGCGCGCTTGGCTATGACGACCTTCTGGCCGAGGGGGATCCGGCCTGGGACTGGCGGATGCCCGACAGCGAATGGGACGCGATCTCGCTGAACTACACCTCGGGCACGACGGGCGATCCCAAGGGCGTCGTCTATCACCATCGCGGCGCCAGCCTGAACGCGATGGCCAATATCGTCAGTTGGGACATGCCGCGCCATGCCCGCTATCTGTGGACCCTGCCGATGTTTCATTGCAACGGCTGGTGCTTTCCCTGGACCATCGCGCTGAATGCCGGCGTCTGCATCTGCCTGCGCGCTGTCCGGGCCGAGCCGATCTTTCGCCTGTTCCGGGACGAGGGCGTGACCCATTTCTGCGGCGCGCCCATCGTGATGAACATGCTGGCCAACGCCCCCGACGAGATGCGCGTCCTGGACCATCCGGTCAAGGCGATGGTCGCGGGCGCGCCGCCGCCCGCCTCGGTCATCGCGGCCGTCGAGGCGATGGGGATCGAGCTTACCCATGTCTATGGCCTGACCGAGACCTATGGCCCGTCGACCGTCTGCGCCTGGAAAACCGAATGGGACGGCCTTGAGGACGGGGCCCGTGCCCGGCTGAAATCGCGCCAGGGCGTGCGCAATCCCGCGCTTGGCGGGCTGATGGTGGCCGATCCCGAGACGCTGGCCCCCGTCCCGCCGGACGGCCGGACCATGGGCGAGGTCTTCATGCGCGGCAATATCGTGATGAAGGGCTATCTCAAGAATCCCGGCGCGACCCGGAAATCCTTTCGCGGCGGCTGGTTCGCCTCGGGCGATCTGGGGGTGATGCACCCGGATGGCTATATCGAGCTGAAGGACCGCTCCAAGGACATCATCATCTCTGGCGGCGAGAACATCTCTTCGATCGAGGTCGAGGACGTGCTGTATAAGCACCCCGCCGTGCTTGAGGCCGCCGTCGTCGCCCACCCCGACGAGACCTGGGGCGAGATCCCCTGCGCCTTCGTCGCGCTGAAGCCCGGCATCGATGTCGGCGCCGAGGAACTGATCGCCTTCTGCCGCGCCAACATGGCCCATTTCAAGGCGCCCAAGCGGGTGATATTCGGCGAGTTGCCCAAGACCTCGACAGGCAAGATCCAGAAGTTCCTGCTTCGCGACCGTGCCCGCCAGCTTTGACCGCCCTGCTTCGACCCCAGCTTTGCCCGAACCGGCCAAAGCCCCGGCGGATCTTCCTTGGCGGGGCGCTGGTTCCTTCCGCTTCCCGAATGCCCAATGCGGCCACGCCATCAAGGGGGGGCCATCAGGGGGGGCCATGAAGGGTGGAGCGCGGCCCGGCAAGAAGGGACTTGCAGCCCCTGCCGCGACTGGGTAATCAGGCGGCCATGCGGGTGTAGCTCAATGGTAGAGCCGCAGCTTCCCAAGCTGAAGACGAGGGTTCGATTCCCTTCACCCGCTCCATTCCCCAAATCGCGGCCCTTGGATTGCCGTCCTTAGCGCAGGCCCATCTCGGCCAGGGCGCGGGCGATGTCGGCGGGCAGGCTGGGTTCCTCGTCGCGGCCCTCGGGCAGGTCGGGGGGGGCGTCGGCGGCATTCAGATAGCGCCAGCCCTGGAACGGGCGGCGAGGCACGGCGGCGACCCGCACCAGGCTCGGCTCCATGATCAGGGCGCAGCGGGTAATGCCGTCCTCGCCCGTGACCTCCTCCAGGGCGATCAGGCGCTGGCGGGCCTGCATGACGCCCTTGAACACCCAGAAAATCGAGCCGCCCTCCAGCAGTTCGGCCTGGCGCTTGGGCCACATGCGGGTGACATGGCGGGCCGGGCCGCCCTTCCAGCGGTCGCGCTGCCAGGCTTGCAGTTCCGCAGGGCTGTCGCAGCCGACGCAGAGTTTCATCAGGTGAAGACGGGGTGCGCTCATGCCCCCTGATATAGCCGCAGGGGCGGGATGTGCAACGGGGCGGGTTGCGCCCGGCGCTGGCGAGGAGTAGGCCGCAGGAATTCCACCAGACCGAGACGATCATGTCCGATCCCATCCGCAGCCGGGAATTCGCCGTGGCCCGCAGCCAGAGCCAGCCTGAATTCATCGCCATGCTGGCGCTGGTCTTTGCCGTCATCGCCTTCTCGATCGATTCGATGCTGCCCGCGCTGCCCGAGATCGCCCAGGCCCTTACACCTGAAAACGTCAACCGGGCGCAGCTTGTGCTGACCTCGTTCGTGGCGGGGATGGGGGTGGGCCTGTTCCTGGCCGGGCCGCTTTCGGATGCCTATGGACGCAAGCCTGTCATCACCCTGGGCTTCGGCATCTATGCCCTGGCGGCTATCGCCGCGATCTATTCCCAGTCGCTGGAGATGCTGCTGGTCGCGCGCTTTGTCCAGGGCCTGGGCGCCGCCGCGCCGCGCATCGTCTCGCTGGCCCTGGTGCGCGACCTTTATCAGGGGCGCGAGATGGCGCGGATCACCAGCTTCGTGATGATGATCTTCATCCTGGTGCCCGCGGTGGCGCCTTCGATCGGGGCGGGGCTGATCCACCTGGTCGGCTGGCATGGGGTCTTCGGTTCATTCGTGGTGATGGCGCTGATCGGCGCGGGCTGGGTCAACCTGCGCCAGGCCGAGACCCTGCCGCCCCAGCGCCGCCGCCCGATGCGCCTGCCGAACCTGCTTTCAGGCGCGCGCGAGGTGCTGGGCGATCAGCAGGTGCGGCTGGTGACCATCGTGATGACCCTGGGCTTTGGCCAGATGTTCGCGCTGCTGAGTTCCGCGCAGCAGCTTTTCTCCGTAACCTACGGCAAGGGCGATGCATTTCCGATGTGGTTCGCGGCCATGGCGCTGCTTTCGGGCAGCGGCACCATGCTGAACGCGCGCTATGTGCTGCGGCTGGGGATGCGGCGGATCGTGAAAAGCGCCTATGCGATGCAGGTCGTGGTTTCTGGGGTGATGCTGGTCATGGTCTTTGGCGACCTGCTGCCCGAGGGCTTGCGCTTTCCCGCGTTCTTCCTGTGGGCGGTCAGCGTCTTTTTCATGGCGGGGGTGACATTCGGCAATCTCAACGCCATGGCATTGCAACGGATGGGGCATCTGGCGGGAATGGCGGCCTCGGTCGTGGCCTCGGCCTCGACCATAGGGGCGGTGGCGCTCGCGGCGCCGGTGGGGCTGCTTTACGACGGCACGGCGCGGCCCATTGTGCTGGCGACGCTGCTTTGCTCGGGCTTGGCGCTGTTTCTGATGCGGCGGGTGAACGAAGGCTGAGCGCGCCGCTTCGGCCCCCGGTCCCGGTTCCAGTCCCGCCGGCCCGGCACTGGTCCCGCGCTTTTCAAGCGGCTTCGGGCGGGGGCGAGAAGCCGCTTTGCGAGCTTCCGCTTCCACGCATGGAGCGAATGCGTGCTTACACCGAGCCGCTTCGAAACCTGCCTGATCGGCAAGCCCTGTTTTGTGATCTACGCGCCCGCATCACGCTTGAACTCGTCCGCTTGCCGGCCGATCAGAACCCGTCCTCCTTACAGGAGGATTCGTTTCTTGCGTATAAGGTGACTTTGGTAGCCGCTTCAGGAAGCGATCTCCATCCGTGATGGCAAGCTGCGGATCGCCTATGCACGGGGAAAGACATCGGTTGCAGCTGTGCCGATCTGAGCTACTCCCCGGAAATCGGACAGTGGCGGAAGCTACGATCTGAGGTTTT
>NZ_JASGGO010000048.1:0-10638 GCF_047605025.1 Paracoccus sp. (in: a-proteobacteria)
ACCAGCAAGCCGAGGAAGGGACACAGGACCTATCCCTACCTGCTGGGCGGGCTGCTGTGCGACAGCTTCGTATGTGCCACCTGCAGCTTCGTCCGTTCACCGCCAAGGACGGCAAAATCTTCGCTCCAGTCGAACTGGAAGGCCTCGCCAGGGCGGAAGGCCAGAGGCACGAAGGTGCCGCGATCAGCCGTTTGCCGCGCTGTGTGCCATTCCCGCGCGAAGGCCGCGACCCGGTTGTAGGAGCCTGTGAACCCCAGTGCGACCAGATCGGCGTGCAGGCGCGTCAGAGGCCGGCGCTGCTTGCGCGACTTCGTGCTGTCGGTCTTCAGCCAGGCCGACAGCTTGTCCGCGAATGGATCGAGCTTGCTCGGTCGCTCTGGCACCGAGAACTTCGGCTCGGCCCGACTTCAGATACTTCTTGATCGTGTTCCGAGAGAGCCCAGTCCGCCGCGCGATCTCCCGGATCGGCAGCTTCTCTCGCAGCGCAAGACGACGAATGACGTTCAAAAGTCCCATGTGGATCTCTCCAATGCCCCCCGTCGCTCACAGCGCTCGGGGGAAGGGTCACATGGGGCAAATCTCGGTGGAAGTTATACGCCTGCCCGGGTCAGTTCCGAATGGAAATCAACACTGTTCCGCCTGCTGATCGAGGGTTTCTTTGCCTGGTTGAAGGCGCAGGCGGTCCGGATCTTGCGCAAGTGCAATTTTGGTGAGGCCATGGCCTATACATGCTGAGGCACCGAGGCGGCTTCCACCTGTTCCTTCATGACGACTCCGTCGGCATCGGCTCCAACCTCGTCGAGGATGCCATCCGCAGCCCAGACATGAATTGCCACAATGCGCCCTTCGCCCACCCAAGCCAGTCGATTTTCCCAGATGAGATGTATAGCATCAACTATCCCATGCTTGCTATTTCGACTTGCGTAGACGCCTGTAGAATGTCGACCTGTCGATTCCTGCAACTCGGGCGGCGGCCGAAACATTTCCGCTATGCTCATTCAGAAGATGCAGCAACTCATTATAGGATGTCCTATTTATCGGTGACCGAGCCGAGGAGGCTTGATCCACCATCACCGCAGGGAGATGGATCGGCAAGACAGAGGCACCATCGCACATCGCGGCAGCGAACTCGCAAAGATTGACGATCTCCCGCACGTTCCCAGGCCATCTATGGGATAACAACAGGTCCATCGCTTGGGGCGAGAAGCATGGCTTACCTTCAGTCGCAACGGCGATGCGGTTGATCAACCATTCCAGGTCGGCGCGCGCCCGCACGGGCGGGATGTCCAGGACCAGCCCGTTCAGGCGATAATACAGGTCCTGCCGGAACTGTCCCTGTGCCACCAGCGCGCCCAGGTCGCGATGCGTGGCCGAGATCACACGGATATCGACCGGCTCGGCCCTGGTCGCACCGACCGGCATCACCTCGCGTTCCGACAGCACGCGCAGCAACCGCGCCTGCATGGCCAGCGGCATGTCGCCGATCTCGTCCAGGAACAGCGTGCCGCCATGCGCCTCGCGGATCAGCCCCTTCTTGCCGCGGGCATGGGCGCCGGTGAAAGCGTTGGGGACATAACCGAAAGGCTCGCTTTCGATCAGCGCCTCGGGCAGGGCCGCGCAGTTGATGGCGACGAAAGAGCCCCGCCGGCGCGAGGCATCGTGCATGGCGCGCGCGACGAATTCCTTGCCGGTGCCGGTCTCGCCTTGCAGGACGACGCTGATCTGGCGGTCCAGCACCTTGGCCGCGCGCAGGGCGAGGTGCCGCATGGCCGGATCGCCGCCATGGAGCGCGCGCAGTGGCTGGGGCAGGTCCGTCTTGACGGTGCGAAGCCGCGGCCCTGACGGCGGAACCGAGCGCGCATAGACCCGTCCCCCCGCCTGCATTTCCAGGCAACCGTCCATCTGTGTCTGCGCGCGTGACAGCCGGGGAATATCTTCGAGATCGCAGGCGAATATCTCGCTGATGCGGCGTCCGATCAGAGGCCGGCTCACTCCGGCCAGCCGCAGCGCGTTGTGGGTCATGCCGGTGATGCAGCCGTCCGCGCCGACGGCCAGCGCCGCCATCGGGTCCACGTCCAGAAACTCGGGCGAGGGGTGCAACCGCAGGATCCAGTCGGCGCGGTGGCGGCGCAGCAGGTTCGCCATCTCGATCCGCCGGGCGCAGGATTTCATGACCTCCAGCGTCAGGGCCTGGCTCATCTTGTCCTCGGGCGCTTGCAGATGCGACAGGTCCAGGACACCCAGCAGGCCGCCGGCGGTGTCGTGGATCGGCACGGCGGTGCAGGACAGCGGCGTCAGCGCCACGTCGAAATGATCGCCGCGATGCACGGTGATCGCCTGGCCGGTCGCCAGGCAGGCCCCGACCCCATTGGTGCCGACATGGCTTTCGTCCCATTCCGAGCCCGAGATCAGCCCGGCATGGCGCAATTCGCGGTCCAGTCCGGCATCGCCGATGGAATCCACCGTGACGCCCCGGCCATTGGCCAGAAGCAGCACATAGCCCATGGCGTTCACCCGGCGATACAGGTCCTCCATGCCGTGGCGGGCCACGCTCAGCAGTTGCTCGGAATCTTGCCGGTGCTGGGTCAGCTCGCGCTGGGTGAGGATGCGGGGCGCGCTGGGGCGGGCCGGGTCGAGCCGGTGGTCGTTGACGCAGCGCCGCCACGAGGCCAGCACATCCGCGTCGCGGCCCGAGTTGCGCCCCTCGGCCACGCCGATGACTTCAAGGACATGCGCCCCGGTGTTCGATGTCCCCGCCATGGGCTCCTCCCAAAGCCGCCGGGGCGAGGATAGCACGATCCCCGCCCCGGCACAGAGTCATTGTAGCATCGGCGGATTTCAGCGCGACAGGTCGATCAGGATCTTCAACTGCGTCCCCGCCGGGTCCAGCAGCGCGTCGAAGCCCTCGGCCACGGCGTGATCCAGCCCGATGCGCTTGGTCACCACCTTCAGCGCCGGCAGTTGCCCGGTCGCGATCATGCGGATGACGCGCGGCCAGTAATGGGTCGGATAGGCCCAGGAGCCGCGAATATCCACGTCCTTGAAGGTGACGGCGAACCAGTCCAGCGGATTGTCATGCGGATGCAGGCCGGTCTGCACGACGACGCCCTGCTTTCTGACGGCATCGAGACACGCTTTCAGCGCATGTTCGTTGCCGACGCATTCGATGGCCACGTCACAGCCGACATTGCCCTCGGTCGCGGCGCGGATCGCATCGCCCACATTGTCGCGCTTGGGGTTCAGCGTGACGACCTCGGGCAGCATGGCGCGCATCAGGTCCAGCCGCGTGTCGTTCAGGTCCGAGACGAAAAGCTGCGTCGCCCCCGCCGCCTTCGCGGCCAGAAGCGCCAGCGCGCCGATAGGACCGGCGCCGGTGACCAGCACGCTGGAACCCGCCGTGACGCCGCCCCGGTCGCAGGCATAGACCGCGACCGCCGAAGGCTCGACCAGCGCCGCCTCTTCGTCCGACAGTTCGTCGGGCACGGCGACGGCATTGTAGTCGTTGACCAGCGCATATTCCGCCATGCCGCCGGACACCCAGCTCAGCCCCACCAGCGCCAGTTGCGGCGACAGGTGGAACAGGCCCCGGTCGGCGAAGTAGTCGCCCGCGCGCGGCATCACCAGCGGCTGGACCGAAACCCGGTCGCCGGGGCGCAGATGGGTCACGCCCTGACCCACGGCCTCGACCACGCCGCCGAACTCGTGCCCCAGCACCTGCGTGCCATAGGCGCCGGTGAAGGGATGCGGCTCGGTCGGGATGAAGATCGGGCCATAGGAATATTCATGCAGGTCGGTGCCGCAGATGCCGACGAAGCGGTTGCGGATCAGCACCTGGCCGGGGCCGGGTTGCGGCGGCTGGGGAATATCCTCGACCCGCAGATCCTTTTTCGCGTGGAAACGTAGTGCCTTCATGATCAAACCTCACAATTCGTCGAATGTGGCCAGGGCCTTGGCGGCATAGACCGTGCCGGGGCCGCCCGACATCTCGATGGCGACGGCAAGGACCTCCAGGAACTCCTCGCGGCTGGCGCCATGCGCCTTGGCCTCGCTGGTGTGAAAGATGATGCAATCCTCGCAGCCGCGCCCGATGGCGACGGCGGTGGCGATCATCTCCTTCATGGCATGGCCGACCTTGCCGTCGCGGCTGGCGGCCTGCATCAGCCCGCGAAAGGCGGTCATGGTCTTGCCGTCCGCCTTGTAAAGCGCCATCGCGCGGGCGTTCATTCCGGCCAGTTTTTCCTTGGCGCTCATATCAGCACCATGCCGCCATCGACCAGCAGGCTTTGCCCGGTCATGTAATCCGACCCTTCCGAGGCCAGGAAGATCGACACCCCCACCAGGTCGTCGGGACGCGAGGCGCGGCCCAGCAGGATGTCGGCGGAAAAGCCCTCGAACGCCTCGTTGTCGCGGCTCGTCAGCCCCTCGTCCTTGAAGCCCTTGTCGATCAGCTTCCACATGTCGGTGGCGACGACGCCGGGGCAGATGGCGTTGACGTTGATCCTGTGCTTGCCGAAGGCGCGGGCGGCGGCCTGGGTCAGCGCCACCACGGCGAACTTGCTGGCCGAGTAATGCGCCAAGGGCTCATAGCCCTGCTTGCCGGCGATGGATGCGGTGTTGACGATCTTGCCGCCGCCGCCCTGGGCGATGAACTGCTTGCTGGCCTCCTGGATGCCGATCAGCACGCCCATGGCGTTGATGTCCATGACGCGGTGCCAGTCGTCCTCGGTGATGTCGTTGAACTGCTTGACCTGCGCGATGCCGGCATTGTTGAACATCGCGTCCAGCCGGCCGTATTCCGCGACGGCGCCGGCGATCAGCGCCCTGACGCTGGCGCGGTCGGTCACGTCGGCGGCGATGCCGATGGCCGTGCCGCCGGCGTCGCGGATCGCGGTCGCCGTGGCCTCGGCGGTGGCGGGGTCGATGTCGGCGATCACCACGCGGGCGCCGGCCCGCGCCAGCCCCTCGGCGATCGAGCGGCCGATGCCGCGACCCGAGCCGGTGACGATGATACTGCGGCTCTCGACGGAATTGCTCATCTATAATCCCTCCGGTGTGAGGGGTCGCCCCAGAGGCGGGGCGGCCCGGATGTCAGGCGATGAAGTCGCGGACCAGGCGGTTGACCTCGGCCGCCTTCTCCATCTGCACCATATGGCCCGCGTTGGGGATCAGGTGCATTGTCGCACCCGGCAGATTTGCCGCATGACCCGGGGGGATGATGGCATCGGCCTCGCCCCAGATCACCTGGGCGGGCACGCCGCTGGCCGCCAGCGCATCGGCGACCTGCCGCGCCTGCCGCCCTTCGGCGAACAGGTTCCCGGACAGTTCCGCCAGGAAATCCTGCACCCCGTCGAGGCGCTTGAACTTCAGCAGATCCTCGACCATGGCGCGGCTGACCAGCGACTGGTCCTTGAACAGATGCACCAGCACCGGCTTGAGGTCTTTCCGCCCCGTCGCCTTGACGAAACCGTCGATATAGCCCGAGTTGATCTCGCTCCCCAGCCCCGCCGGGCAGATCAGCGTGGCCGAGGCCACGCGGCCGGGATGCCGGATCGCCAGCGTCGCGGCGACCAGCCCGCCCATGGAATGGCCCGCCAGATGCGCCTTGTCCGCGCCGATATGGTCAAGGAAGGCCAGGACGGTATCGACCAGCAGGTCCAGCCCCGCCGGGCGGGCGGTCTTGACCGACTGGCCATGGCCGGGCAGGTCCAGCGCATAGACCGGCCCGCCCTCGGCCAAGGCGTCGATGTTGAACAGCCAGTTGTCCAGATCGCCGCCGAAACCGTGGACCAGCACCAGGGGCACGCCCTCGCCCGGACGCTCGGCATAGCGGATGCGGCCCGCCGGCAGGTCGGCGAACTGATAGCTGGGGCCGGCCTCCTCGTCATCGCCCGCCGCCGCCGGGGCCTCGTAGGCGGCGACATAGGCGTCGACTTCGGCATCCGTGACGCTTTCCGGCGCCATCACGCCCAGCAGCGCGCGCACCGGATAGGTCTCGCCCTCGACGCCGACGCGGCGGCGCAGCAGGCCCCCGTCGGCGGCCTCGACGCCATTGGCGATCTTGTCGGTCTCGACATCCATGATCTCGTCGCCGGGGCTGATGGTCGCGCCCTCGGCGACATGCCAGGAGGCCAGCTTGCCCTCGCGCATCGACAGGCCCCATTTCGGCATCAGGATCGGGGTGATCTCCGCCATGTCAGCCCTCCATGGTCTTGCGCACGGCCGCGGCGATGCGCTCGGCCGAGGGGATGTAGAGCTGTTCCAGCGCGGCCGAGAACGGCACCGGGCAATGCGGCGGCGTCACCATCTGGATCGCCGATTTCAGCGCATCGAAGGCATCCTGCGCCACATTGGCGGCGATGTCGGCGGCGATGGAACAGCGCGGGCTCGCCTCGTCCACGCAGACCAGCCGGCCCGTGTTCTCGACGCTCTCGATCACGGTGTCCATGTCGATGGGCGACAGCGTGCGCAGGTCGATCACCTCGACCTCGATGCCCTCTTTCTTCAGCAGGTCGGCGGCCTCAAGCGAGCGGCCGACCATCTGGCCATAGGTCACGATGGTCGCGTCGCCGCCCTCGCGCACGATATTGGCCTCGCCGAAGGGGATGGCATAGGGTTCCTCGGGCACGTCGCAGGTGCTGGCGTAAAGGTTCTTGTGTTCCAGGAAGATCACCGGGTCGTTGTCGCGGATCGACTGGATCAGCAGCCCCTTGCAGTCATAGGCGTTCGAGGGGCAGACGACCTTCAGGCCCGGAATCTGCGCCAGCATCGGCGTCAGCATCTGGCTGTGCTGCGCCGCCGCCTGGAAGCCCGCGCCACACATGGCGCGGATCACCACCGGCGTTTCCGCCTTGCCGCCGAACATGTAGCGGAACTTCGCGGCCTGGTTCAGCAACTGGTCCAGGCAGACGCCGATGAAGTCGATGAACATCAGTTCCGCCACCGGCCGCAGCCCCGCCGTCGCAGCCCCCACCGCCGCGCCGACATAGGCGCTTTCCGACAGCGGCGTGTCGATCATCTGGTTCGGGTGCTTGTGGTAAAGCCCCTTGGAAACCCCCAGAACCCCGCCCCAGGCGTCTTCCTCGCCGCTGGCGCCCATGCCGCCGACGATGTCCTCGCCCATCATGATCACGGTGGGGTCGCGGGTCATTTCCTGGTCCAGCGCCTCGTTCACCGCGTCCTTCATGCTGATGATGCGTGCCATGTTCTTTCCTCCCTCAATAGGACACGTAAACGTCGGTGGTCAGCTTTTCAGGCGCGGGCTGTGGCGCGGCGATGGCCTCGGCCACGGCCTCGTCGATCAGCGCGGCCACCTCGGCGTCGATGGCGTCGAGTTCGGCGTCCAGGATCACGCCCGCCTCGGTCACCTTGCGGCGGAACAGTTTCAGGCAGTCATTGTGCTCGCGGTTGTGGTCGTTCTCGCCCGGCGCCTTGTAAAGCTGGGCGTCGCCCTCGAAATGGCCGAAGAAGCGGACGTTCTTGCATTCCAGCAGCGTCGGCCCGGCACCTTCGCGGGCGCGGCGGATGACCTCGCCCGCCGCCTCGTAGACGGCAAAGAAATCCAGCCCGTCCACGGTGACGCCCGGCATCCCGAAGCCGGCGGCGCGGTCGACGTAATTGTCGACGGCGGTGGCGTAATCGACCGAGGTGGATTCCGCATAGCCGTTGTTTTCCACCACGAAGATCACCGGCAGGTTCCAGATCGCCGCCAGGTTCATGCTTTCCAGGATCGTGCCCTGGTTCGAGGCGCCGTCGCCAAAGAAGGTGATCCCCACCCCGTCATGGCCCAGCTTCTGTGCCGCCAAAGCCGCGCCGCAGACCAAGGGCGCACCGGCGCCCAGGATGCCGTTCGCGCCCATCATGCCCAGCGACAGGTCGGCGATATGCATGGATCCGCCCTTGCCGGCGCAGCAGCCGGTGGCCTTGCCATAGATCTCGGCCATCATCGCCTTCACGTCGACGCCCTTGGCGATGCAATGGCCATGCCCGCGATGGGTCGAGGCGATGCGGTCGCGGTCGTGCAGATGCGCCATGATGCCCACCGCCGTCGCCTCCTCGCCGGCGTAAAGGTGGACGAAACCGGGGATCTCGCCCCGCGCGAAATCGACATGCAGCCGCTCCTCGAAATCGCGGATGGTGCGCATCTGGCGATAGGCGTTCAGCAGCCTGTCCCTATCTAGCGGAAACGGATTTGACATTCTGGCTCCTCCCTGAGCTTCAGTCTGGGTTGCGGATGAAAAGCCCGTGCTGCGCGGCATGGGCCATGCAGGCGGGCACGTCGATGGTGCGAAAGGCGCCGGGCACCAGCCGCACCGACACGTGGTCGCTTTCGGTGAATGTCAGCTCGCGTTCGCCGTCGAAGGCCAGCGAGCCGGCGGGGATCGAGGGGTGATGCGCCGCGCCCGGCAGCATCCGCGCCGTCCCCGCGATGCCGACGCGGTCGATCAGCCCCGGCGCGATGGGCGCCAGCAACTGGCGCGGCGCATCGGGCGACAGGCGGATGTGGCGGCCCTCGGGCGTGTCGCGGTCCACCGGGTCGGACAGGCCCGCGATCGAGGACATGCCGATGGCCTGCGGCAGGCCGAAGGTCACGAACAGGTCGCGAAAACCCGTCACCTTCCAGATGGCGCGGGCGCCGACGAAACGGTCCTCGACCACGGCGACATCGACCAGCGCGATCTCGCGCCGGTCGTTCAGCATGACCTCCAGCCATTTGTTCGACCGCAGCGCGATGGCCTCGGGCACCTTGCCGGTGGCGGCCAGCCCCACGGCCAGGCCGGTGATCGTCGGCTCGCGCAGTTCGGGAAAGGCGTTGTTGGTGCCGGTGGACACGCCCGACACCGGGACGGCACCGCAGGCGCCCACCACGACGCGGTTGGTGCCGTCCCCGCCCAGGACCACGATAGCGGCGACGCCTTCGTCGGCCATCATGCGCGCGGCGCGGGCGCTGTCCTTGGGCGTGGCGGTGACCGGCATGTCCAGGTAGCGCAGGCGGGGAAAGTTCATGTGGCCCAGCCGCAATTCCCGCTGGATGCTGCGTTCCAGCTGAAAGCGGATGCCGCCGTGTTCCGGCATGACCACGACTTCGTCGACGCCGCTGGCCGCCAGCCCCGCCATCATGCGCAGCACGATATTGGCGCGGTCGTTGATGGGCAGGTTGCCCGCATGCGAAATCACCCGGCGAATATCGCGGGCGGAAATCGGATTGGCGATGATGCCGACCTTGACCATTCCTGTCCTCCCCATGGATACTAAAAGCAACAGCCGTGCCAAATGCATGATCAATGGTTTTCAACAGGTTGCCTATCGCGCGCCTGTGGCGTGCCACAGGCGCGGCGCAACAGTGGGACAGCGGGACAGCGGGGCGAATGCGGCAGGAACTGACGCAAAAGCAAATAGGGAGACTGGCACTGAGCCAGCGGATGCAGCTGTCGCTGGACGTGCTGCGCATGGATGCGGGGCGGTTGCGGCGCCGGGTCCGGCTGGAACTGGCACGCAATCCGGCGCTGACCTGCGCCGACCCCGACCTGATGCCGCAGCCCGACGATCCGCGCGCCGGGCTGATCGCACGGATCGGGCTGCTGCGCCTGCCGACCGAGAACATGCGGATCGCGCGGGAACTGGTGCATTGCCTCGACGACCGCGGCCTGCTGGCCGATCCCTTGCCCGAGATCGCCGGCTGGCTGGCCACCACGCCCGCCGTCCTGGAAAGCCTGCTGCCGCATCTGCACCAGCTAGAGCCGCCCGGCGTCTTTGCCCGCGACATGACCGAATGTTTCCGCCTGCAATTGCAGGCGCGGAACCGGCTGGACCCCTGGATGGACCGGCTGCTCGACCGGCTGGATCTGGTGGCCGAGGGCGACCTGTCCGCCATCTCTGACTATCTGGGCACCGATCATGAGGATGCGCGCGACATGATCGCCGAGATCCGCGGCCTGACGCCGGCGCTGCTCGGCATCGCCGCGCCCGACAGCCCGCCGCCGGAACTGGAGCTGACGGCGCAAGGCATCCTGCTGCCCGGTGCGATGATAAAGTTTACGCTGCGTGACAAAGAGGCGGCCGCCGAGGTCAACGCCGCTGCCCAAAATCTGGTCGCGGCAGTAGAGGGTCGGGCTACGACGCTGCTACGGATTGCATCTGCACTTGTCGAGATCCAGTTGCCGTGGCTGCTTGGCAACGGCGCGCGCCGCCCTGTGACGATGACCGCGCTCAGCACGCAACTGGAATTGAACAAAAGCACCATCAGCCGCGCAGTCGCCGGTGTTGCCATGCGGACGCCCGACGGCATCGTGAGTTTGAGAGAACTTCTGAGGGTTCCCGTCAGTCCTCGTAATCCCGACCTTGATCGTGAAAGCGTCGTAAATACCCTTTGCGGTGTCATCGACAACTGGCCTGAAACATGCAGGCTCACGGATGCACTTCTTGCCAGGGAGCTTGAGACGAGGGGGATCCGTCTTTCACGCCGCACAGTTACAAAATATCGGCTTGAACTTGGGATAACGAAACGCGCGAGGCGATCCTCGCAACGCCGCCGGTCTACGACTACGGCACTTACAGAATGATGCGCTTCTCAGAAGATGGAGGCATCTACCTTCTTAGAAAGACACAGATGAACGGACGGCATGCGGAACTGTTTAGCTG
>NZ_JASGGO010000049.1:0-9162 GCF_047605025.1 Paracoccus sp. (in: a-proteobacteria)
CGATCAAGGCGGCGCTGGACCCGCTGGGCATCATGAATCCGGGCAAGCTGATCCCGGATTTGGGGTAGGGCTGGCAGGGCGGGCCGGCGAGGTGCTGCCGGGCTGGAGGGTAGCGATCAGGTTTGCCTTCATGCGCTCACCCCCGCAAACCCCAGCGCCGTATTGACGTCATAGAATCTTTGAGCCCATTGCCGACATTCAGCAGTCCAGCAGAGGTGGCAGTTCCAGAAAAATGCGGCCGCAGACCGAAAGTTGTGTCGGATATCCATCTGCGCTACAGCTTATCGTACTCGGCCATTCATATTTCTGTCGAAACGCCGGCCGGGCTTGATTGGCTGGTTGGCAACTGCACACGGACACCGTTTTTTAATTTCTGTCGTCAGCGGCTGTTTTCGATAAAAATTGTAAGATCGTTGATATTGGTGTGTGAACTGGGTTCCAGTGAACGCTGAATAAGACATCGCAAGTTATGAAAGTGGCATCTCAGTCCGATGTATTTTTCGGAAGCTTCACCGGGTAGCCTAGGTTCTTGCTCGGGTCGAAGAAGGGCGATAGAATATTCCGTGGCACCTTGCCGCTATTGATGTCCATCACTTCCCAGTCGTTCTTCTTTTCTGTAGTTTTCCCCCAAATTGAAAACTGGCCATGGTCGGCCTTTTCGGATATGTATTTTAGAATATGATTTCTTTCGCGTTCCCATGGGCGCTTCTTTCTATTGTCTTGTATAAAATCTATAAGGAGTAATGAAAATATTGCCAATCGAACATTCTTTTTTGCGATAAATTTAGAAATATTACATGAGTAGAAGTTTACAATATCGGCGTCTCTATTTTCTTTCTGAATGATCGAGACAAAATTGGACCAGCTGATTGGCTGAGTGTTTTCCCATTTGTCCGACCTTTCCGTCATCATCTCGCCAAGCTCCATGGCCGCGTCGCGCCAGATGACAGTACCTCCTGGATATTGCCCGCTCGCGAGCGCAGGAAGTAATTTTAAATTGATATAAAAATCGAAAAAATCACGCGATGAATGGTTTGAAATTCCTGAGACGGTGTTTTGATACTTCTCAATTGCCGATAAAAATCGGAAGAACCTGTACACGCATGTGTCGCGTTTGCTGTTTTCTAGGCTATTTCGTGACACAGTTTGGGGCGTCCACGTCCTCGAATAGTCGTCCGCAAAGTCGCCGGGCTCATCTGGTTGATTCTTAAATATCTCTGAAAATCGCGCGACTAGACGAGTTGCCTCATGTAAGACGATCTCTTGATGCATTCTGTGCTGAAGGCCCAGCTGCCGATCATCAAATTTCTCTTTGACTGCAAGCCTGGTCTCTTCGGCTGCCTTGGTTAAGGACTCTGTTTTTATAATGAGCTGGTGTATGTCCTCCTTGCTGGCATAGTTTTCCCCAAGCTTTTTCAGGTAACTGTAAAGAAATACTCCTAACGCTGCAATGGCTGGCGCTACTATCATAAATATTTCTATTGGAAGTGATGTGTTCAAATGGTCAATAATTATCTGAGCGATTTCTTTTTCCACGGCATCCATCCTTCAAGAGGTTTCTATACTAAGGGAGTTTTGACCAAAGGAATGAACGGCAATATTGTTCTAATCCGCGACATTTTTTATTGATGAAATAACAATATGTTAAGTCCACCGCATCTCCTGAATTTCTGCGGTAACTTTTATGGCGTGACCCAAAGAGGAATTGAGTGGCGCCTCTCTTTGTCTGCGCCCCGAATCTATATGATGGTATCATCCCGTAGTCTCTTGGTAAACTAAATTTCACTCTCCATATGGCTGACCGGCGAGGAAAGCTGTTCCTTATGGCCTCTGCGGCGTAGACAGTGCGGGCTTTATTGAGCTGACAATATCGACCCAACCGGAAAGTGGCGCAAACCGGTCAAAATGTCAGTTTTTGGTGCGCTCTAGGCGGCGCTGGGGCATCTCTTGCCGCTTGCCCACCCTCCGGGTCAGGCGCAGCTACTATGAATTTGTAATGTTGCCATTGCAGCGGAGGGGCGCTCTGTTCTGCCAATCCACACACGCCATCTTGCTTCCTGACATACCCCCGGTGCACGCCTTTCACACCCCGAAACCCGGCATTTTCCGGCCCTGGCCACCCTTCGCCCGGCCCCCCGTGCATCACGCGGCGCAGGCCGCCGTCGCGCCGCTCGGGGCCTCTGACATATTCGTGACTGTCACGCCATCGTGACACAGCCCCGTGTCTTTGCGATAAAGGCCCAAAGCGCCGAGGACAGGCGCGATGGGGCAAAGGGCAGACATGACGTATCTGATGAGACTGGTCTCGGTCCTGCTGCTGGTCGCGCTGGCGGCTTGCGGCGGCCGGCCGACATATCAACGCCCGGTGATGGCGGGGCAGGGGATGGGGCCCAGGTTCGGCGACAGCGCGCCACATGCCTGGGTCGGCGGGCATCCCTATGACCACCAGGTGCATGGCATCGACATCTCGCGCTATCAGGGCGATGTCGATTGGCAGACGGTGCGCGGCTCGGGCGTCAGCTTCGCCTTCATCAAGGCGACCGAGGGCGGGGATTGGGTCGATCCGAACTTCCGCCGCTACTGGTATGAGGCCGGTGCCGCCCGCATTCCGCGCGGCGCCTACCACTATTTCTATTTCTGCCGCTCGGGCACGCAGCAGGCGGCCTGGTTCATCCAGAACGTCCCGCGTGAGCGGGGCGCGATGCCGCCGGTCGTGGACCTGGAATGGACCCCCTCCAAGACCTGCCCGCGCCGTCCCCCGGCCGATGAGGTCCTGCGTGAGGCCAAGATCTTCAAGGACATCCTGCACCAGTATTACGGCCAGCGCCCGATCATCTATACGACCGTGGACTTCTATCGCGACAACCAGCTCAACCGCTGGCCCGAGGAGTTCTGGCTGCGCTCGGTCGCGGGCCATCCCCGCATCGTCTATCCGGGCCAGCCCTACAGCTTCTGGCAGTATACCGGCACCGGGCAGGTTCCGGGGGTCCGGGGCAATGTGGACCTGAACGTCTTTGCTGGCGATCCCGCACAATGGCGGATCTGGCTCAGCCGGAGGCTGCAATAAGCCCCGCCCTGCTTCGGGCCGAATTCGCGGCGCTCTATCTGGGGGCGCCGCTGCTGATCGCGGTCTTCATGCCGGGCCATCTGCTGTTCGCGGCGCTGGCGCTTTTCAGCCTCGCGGGGCTGGCGCTGCTGTGGTTCACCGGCGGCTTCGACTGGCCCGGTCTGGTCCGGGGCTGGCGGCGCCTGCCATGGCTGGAAATCCTGGCCATGATCCTGATCACGACCTTGATCGGAGCTTTGATCCTGTCCTTCGCCAGGCCCGGCGCGATCTTCAACATGGCGCGGAATCGGCCCGAATTCATGCTGGTCGTGTGGTGCCTTTACCCGATCCTGTCCGCGCTGCCGCAGGAGCTGATCTTCCGCCCGCTGTTCTTCCACCGCTACGCGGCGATCCTGCCCACGGGCCGCGCGGCCATTGCCCTGAACGCGGCGGTGTTTTCCTTTGCCCACCTGATGTATTGGTCCTGGATCGTGGCGGTCATGACGTTCCTTGGCGGCTGGTGGTTCGCCCGCGCCTATCTGCGCTTCGGCTTTCCCGCCGTCTGGGCCCTGCACGCGGTTGCGGGCAATGCGCTCTTTACCGTCGGAATGGGGGTCTATTTCTATTCCGGCAATGTGGTTCGCCCCTTCTGATCCGCTTGACTTCCCGCCCGTGTCGCGGTTCATGCGTCGGCTGATACAAGGGGAAAAGTGATGAGCGCCTATCGCAGCCATACCTGCGGCCAGCTGACCGCCGCCAACGCCGGTTCCGAGATCCGCCTGTCGGGCTGGGTCCACCGCGTCCGAGATCATGGCGGGGTGCTTTTCATTGACCTGCGCGACCATTACGGCATCACCCAGGTCATCGCCGACAGCGACAGCCCGGCCTTTGCCGGCCTGGAAAAGCTGCGCGCCGAGACGGTGATCCGCATCGACGGCAAGGTCAAGCTGCGCGATGCCAGCCTGGTGAACCCCAAGCTGCCGACCGGCGAGATCGAGGTTTATGCCACCGCCATGGAGATCCTCGGCCCGTCGGACGACCTGCCGCTGCCGGTCTTCGGCGACCAGGATTACCCCGAGGAGACGCGGCTGGCCTATCGCTTCCTGGACCTGCGCCGCGAAAGCCTGCACAACAATATCATGCTGCGCTCGCGCGTGATCCGCTCGATCCGCAATCGCATGTGGGATCAGGGCTTTACCGAGTTTCAGACCCCGATCATCACCGCCTCGTCGCCCGAGGGGGCGCGCGACTTCCTGGTGCCCTCGCGGCTGCATCCGGGCAAGTTCTACGCGCTGCCGCAGGCGCCGCAGCAGTTCAAGCAACTGATCATGGTCGCGGGCTTCGACCGCTATTTCCAGATCGCGCCCTGTTTCCGTGACGAGGATCCGCGCGCCGACCGCAGCCCGACCGATTTCTATCAGCTTGACCTGGAAATGTCCTTCGTCGAGCAAGAGGACGTTTTCGGCGCCATCCAGCCCGTCATTCAGGGCCTGTTCGAGGAGTTCGGCGGCGGCCGTCCGGTCGATGCGGACTGGCCGCGCATCCCCTATGCCGAGTCGATGCTGAAATACGGCTCGGACAAGCCCGACCTGCGCAACCCGATCGAGATGCAGGTGGTTTCCGACCATTTCCGCGGCTCGGGCTTTGCGATCTTCGCCAAGCTGCTGGAACAGGACGGCACCCAGATCCGCGCCATTCCCGCGCCGACCGGCGGTTCGCGCAAATTCGCCGACCGCATGAACGCATTTGCCCAGTCGCAGGGCCTGCCGGGGATGGGCTATATCTTCTGGCGCAAGGCCGAGGACGGCACGACCGAAGCCGCCGGTCCCATCGCCAAGGCGCTTGGGGCGGAAAAGACCGAGGCGATCCGGGCGCAGCTTGCCCTGGGCGAGGGCGACGCCGCCTTCTTCCTGGGCGGCAAGCCCGAGGCGTTCGAGGCCGTCGCCGGCCGTGCCCGCAACGAGATCGGGCGCGAACTGAAGCTGACCGACGAGAACCAGTTCAAATTCGCCTGGATCGTCGATTTCCCGATGTATGAGAAATCGGACGAGGGCAAGATCGATTTCAGCCACAACCCGTTCAGCATGCCGCAAGGCGGGCTTGAGGCGCTGTCGGGCGACCCCTTGCAGATCAAGGGCTATCAATACGACCTGGCCTGCAACGGCTATGAGCTGATCTCGGGCGCGATCCGCAACCACCGCCCGGACATCATGTTCAAGGCGTTCGAACTGGCGGGCTATGGCCATGACGAGGTCGAGAAGCGTTTCGGCGGCATGGTCAAGGCGTTCCGCTATGGCGCGCCTCCGCATGGCGGCTGCGCGGCGGGGATCGACCGGATCGTGATGCTGCTGGCGGATGAGCAGAACATCCGTGAGGTGATCATGTTCCCGATGAACCAGCGGGCCGAGGACCTGATGATGGGCGCGCCAAGCGAACCCACCAACGAGCAGATGCGCGAGTTGCGCCTGCGCTCGCTGCCCAAGGAATGATCCTGCCGCCGAAAGCCTGGTCAGGCTTTCGGCGCCGGTGACCCTCTGCCAAAAGCGTGAACTGACCTTTCCGCCCGTGCATGCGATAATGGGATCGGGAAGTGCAGTTCCCGGCCAAGCAGGTGGATGAATGTCCTTCGGTTTTCCTGAAATCGCCGCCATCCGGTTGGGTTATGGGCTGTCGCCGCTTTTCCCGCCCCCGGCCGATCCGGCGGCGGTGCTGGACAGCCTGCCCGAGGCCGCGCCTGGTCCCGACGCGATCAGCACGGACCAGGCGCGCGAGATCGCGCTGCGGCTGGCCGATCTGACCCGAGCGCGCAAGACGGGGGGCGAGGCCGAGCTTGAGGCGTTTCGCGTCGTCAACAAGCAGACGAGCGCCTTGTTGGCGCAGGATCTGCAACGCCGCGTGGTGCGCGCGCTGGACGCGCCGGTCGGTTTCGGCGAGCGTCTGGTCCAGTTCTGGGCCGACCATTTCACCGTCAGCCCCAAGGGTCAGGCCCAGAACGCGCTGGCCATGGCCTTTGTCGACGAGGTTGTGCGGCCGCATCTGGCCGGCCGGTTCGAGGATATGTTCTTCGCCGCCGAGACGCATCCGATGATGCTTCTTTATCTGGACCAGAACAGCAGCCGGGGGCCGAATTCGCCCTTTGCCCGCAATCGTCCCGAGCGTGAGATCGGGCTGAACGAGAACCTCGCGCGCGAGGCGCTGGAACTGCATTCCATGGGCGTCGGGGCGCCCTATACCCAGACCGACGTGCGCGAACTGGCCGAGCTTCTGACCGGGCTGACCTATACCGCCAAGCAGGGCTTTACCTTCAACCGCAACGCCGCCGAGCCGGGGGCCGAGACGGTGCTGGGGGTCAGCTATGGCGGGCGGCGGCAGGGCGGGCTGGACGACATCCGCCAGGCGCTGCACGACATCGCCCGCCGCCCCGAGACCGCGCAACACGTCTCGCGCAAGCTTGCGGTGCATTTCATCTCGGACGAGCCGTCCGAGAATCTGCTCCGCGCCATGGTGGCACGCTGGCGCGACACGGATGGCGATTTGCCCCAGGTCTATCGCAGCATGATCGCCCATCCCGACCTGGGCGCGGATCTGCGCGACAAGGTGCGCCAGCCCTTCGACTATATCGTCGCGGCGCTGCGGGCGCTGGGGGTGACGGGGGCGCAGGTCGCGGCGCTGGACATGCCCGAATTCCAAAGACTGATCGGCTCTTCGCTGACCCAGATGGGCCAGAACTGGCTGCGCCCGACAGGCCCCGACGGCTGGCCCGAAGAGCCCGCCGCCTGGGTCTCGCCCCAGCTTCTGGCGGCGCGGATCAATTTCGCCCTGCGGGTGCCCGCGAAGCTGGTGCCGGCGCTGCCCGATCCGCGCGCGCTGCTTGGGACCGCCCTGGGCGGCACCCAGTCCGAGGCGCTGGCCTGGGCCGTCCCCAAGGCCGAGAGCCAGGCCGAGGGCGTGGCCCTGGTCCTGGCCTCGAACGATTTCAACCGGCGATAGGAGCCGCGCATGAACCTGGACCGCCGCCTGTTTCTGAAAAGCGCCGCGCTGATCGGCTGCTCGGCGGCCGCGCATCCGCTGATGACCTCGATGACCTTCGCCTCGCTGCCTTCGGACAACCGGCTGGTGGTAATCATCCTGCGCGGCGCGATGGACGGGCTGGACGCGATCCAGCCCTATGGCGACCCGATGCTGGGCAAGCTGCGCCAGACCATCTCGACCGGGCCGCAGGGGGGCGCGCTGGACCTTGACGGCTTCTATGCGCTGCATCCCAACCTGGCGCCGCTGCTGCCCTTGTGGAAGGCGGGGGAACTGGCTTTCGCCCATGCGGTGTCCACCCCCTATCGCGACAAGCGCAGCCATTTCGACGGGCAGGACCTGCTGGAAGCTGGGACCGGCAACGATCTGCCGGTGGACCGCCGCATCGGCGGCTGGCTGAACCGGCTTTTGCAGGCCATGCCGCAGGCGCAGGCAGAGACGGCTTACGCGGTGGGGCTGGACCAGTTGAAGATCCTGTCGGGAGAGGCGGCGCATCTAAGCTGGGCGCCCCGCGCCTCGCTGACGTTGACGCCCCAGGCGCAGATGCTGCTGGAGCATGTCTATCACGAGGATCCGCTGTTCAGGAATGCCGTGACCGACGCGATCCGCATCGGTGCCGAAACCGACGATATCGCCCGCCTGCAAGGTCCCACCGCCGAGGCCGCCTCGCTTGGTGCCTTCGCCGCGACCCGGCTGAACGGCGCGGCCCGGATCGCCGCCTTTTCCATCGCCGGCTGGGACAGCCATTCCAAGCAGGGGCCGGTGATCGGCAAAGCGCTGGATCGGTTGGCGGCCTCGATTCTGGCGCTGAAAGATGGGCTTGGCCCGAACTGGAACCGCACGACGGTTCTGGCGATGACCGAATTCGGCCGCACCGTGCGCGAGAACGGTTCGGGCGGCACCGATCACGGCACCGGGGGCGCGATGATCATGGCCGGCGGTGCGATCCGGGGCGGGCGGGCCTATGGCGACTGGCCTGGCCTGGCCGAGGGCCAGCTTTACGCCGACCGCGACCTGATGCCCACGCGCGACATCCGCGCCTATGCCGCATGGGCGATGCGCGGCCTTTTCGGAACCGAGCGGGACTTGCTGGAGCGGGCGATCTTCCCAGGTCTCGACCTTGGCGGCGATCCGAGGATTCTGGCCTGATTTCCTTATCCGGTTCGGGGGAATTCAAGGCTTTGCGGGGTGATGGCGATCAACGGGTGGCCGCCTGTGTCCCAAGGCGATTTGCCTTGCGGCAATGGCCCGGCCGGGACAAGGGATGCGCCGTCCGCGCCATCGCGATTGAGGACGTGCCCGCTCCGGCCGGTGGCATACTCGTCTTCGCGGCCAAAGCGCCTCGCGTCCCCAGGCCGGCATATCCGAGGGAGCGCGCGCCTAGCGGTCAGCAAGACCATGGAAAGAAAGCGTTTTATCAAGGGACATGCCGCCAGGGCGCGCGCGACGGCGCCCCCCGGCCTTCGCGTTCGCCTAGGGCAGGGCGTAGGCGATGACGTAATCGCCACGGTCGGGCGACTGGCGCGCGCCGCCGGCGGTGACGACCACATATTGCTTGCCCGTCACAGGCGAGCGGAAGCTCATCGGGCCGCCCTGGCTGCCGACCGGCAGGCGGGCCTTCCAGACTTCGCTGCCGCTGCGGGCGTCGAAGGCGCGCAGATAGAAGTCCTGCGTTCCCGCGATGAACACCAGGCCCGATTGCGTGGCAAGCATCGGGCCAAGCGTCGGCATGCCGATGGGCAGCTTCAGGCCCATGCGGATGCCCAGGGGGCCGGTATCCTGCACCGTGCCGACCGGAACCTGCCAGACGAGTTGATGCGTCTTCAGGTCCACCGCCGAAAGCGTGCCGAAGGGCGGTGCCTGGCATGGGATTGCCCAGGGGTGACAGGAAACGCTGGCGCATGGCCCCGAAGGGGGTGCCAAGCTGGGGGGTATGACGCCCATTTCGATGCCGCTGCCGCCCTTCATCTGGTCGCGCGGGATCATGTAATTCGCCAGTCCCAGCCGCATGTCGTTGACGAACATGTAATTCGTCGTCGGATCGATCGAGACCGAACCCCAGTTCATTCCGCCCAGCGAGCCGGGCA
>NZ_JASGGO010000050.1:0-8027 GCF_047605025.1 Paracoccus sp. (in: a-proteobacteria)
CCGTCTTCGCCCCCGCGTCTTTCTTGTCCAAATATCCTCGGGGGTCCGGGGGCGGTGGACGGCACGACAATATTCTGGAACGCGGACCGCGATCTGCTGGAATGGAACGGCCTTAGTCCGACCCCGGACGCTCTGCCGAAATCGCGGTGCTGAACCCGCCGCTGTCCAGCGTATGGGTGGCGGTGCGGATCGACCAGAGGCCGTTAACTCCGGCGCGGAAGCCGGCGGTCAGAATGCGCCCTTCGGCCGCGACCAGCGGATCGCCGGGGAAGGTGGCTTCGAAGGAGTCGTTGCCCCGGTCAATCTCGCCCAGCCTGGCGGTTGCGGCGGCCTTGGCCTCGTCCTCGGTCTTGTGGATGTGGCGCAGCTTCACGACGGGCGATCCCGATCCCGCCGTGACCTCTTGCCGCTTGGCCTCTTTCGTGTCCTGCCAGATCGCCGTGACGGACTTGTAAGCCTCGCGGGTGGTCAGGGTCAGGGTCCAGGTGGACGTGTTGCGCTCAAGCACCGGACGCGGCGGGATCGGCAGGCCGCTGACCGTGCGACCCTCGCCCTTGCCCTTGCCCATGAACGGCAGGGTGCCCCCCCTTGACGCTGACCAGCGCATCATGGTCGCGGCCGAGGCGATCGAGAAAGCTGATGTCACTTTCGTCGGCCTGGTCGATGTGCTCGATCCGCACCGCCTGGAACCGAGCCGACACCTTGGGCGTCAGGTCATGTTCGCCCGCGATCTTGCCGACGATCTCGCTGATGGTGGTCTTGTCCCAACCGCGGGCCTTCTGGTCCTTGATGCTGCCGCCCAGATCGGCGGCTTTGGCCCGGATCGTCAGCGTGGCCGAAGGCGATGTCACCATCACCTCATCCGACGTGAATAGCCCCATGGGGATCAGGCCGGTTTCGCGGTAGCCCAGCAAGACCAGCAGCGGCGCGTCCGGCGCCGGAAGCTCGATCAGGCCGTCGCGATCATCCAGGAGGATTTCAACGGTGTCGGACTTGGTTCCGGCCTCGTCGGTGATGGTCAGGCCCAGCAGGCGATCCTTGATCTGGGGCGTGATGTCGGCCCCGGCGGCGATGACCTTGAAATCCGGCGTCATGTCAGTCCCACGGGCGAATGGTCTGCGGCTCGCCCGGCTGCGCCTCGGGCAGGTCGATCACCACGCCGGCCGGCAGGATCGGGCCATAGGCGGCCAGGCCGGGGTTGGTGTCATAGACCGCTTCGACGCTGTGGGAATCGCCGCCGTAATAGTTGTGGCAGATCAGGTCGACCATATCGCGGTCCTTTGTGCGGTATCTCATAGCAGCCTCGCGATGGTCTGGATGGCCGAAATCGCGGAGACCAGGGCGCTGGTGCCGCCTTGGTCTGCGCCGTATTCGGCAATGCTCATGGTGAAGGCGACGGCGCCGGGCGCGCCATCGGCGAAGAATTCGCTGCCTTCTTCCTCGACCCGGGTGATGACCCATTCGCCCAACACGTCGCCCAGACCGCTAACCAGCAGCAAGGGCTTGCCGCGCCCGGCCAGCAGCCGCATGGCGTCCAGCTGGCCGTAACCGCCCGCAAAGTGGGGCAGGATTTCGCCCGTCAGGGTGATTTCGTCCGACCCGGCCCCCAGGAACTGGCGGGCCGGCTTGCGGCCGATGCGATCCTGCGGTTCCCAGCGGCATGCCGAGCGCCGGGCGACCGTCTGGGGCGCTGCGGTGTGCAGCATGAACGGATAAGGCCCCAGCATCATCATCACCTTAGTCATGCAGGAGCCCCCGCAAGTCTGCGGCCGCGCGACGGCCGGCGGCTTGAAGTTCGGCGCGGACGGCGGCGCGCAACTGGCCCGCGTCGAGACCGCTGCCGTTGATCACTATATTATAGTGCGGCTGATGGCTGATCTGGCGGGCCTGCCCGGCGGGCGCGGCGACGGGCACGGGCATGGACGCGCCGCCGAACTCCGGCGCCGGCCCGCCGCCCATGACCAGGCCGGCCAGGGACCGCGCCCGCTGTGACAGATCGACCAACCCGCGCAGGGCGTTGTGATGGGCAATGAAGCCGCCCCGGCTTTCATAGCGCAGTTCCGGGCCGCGCTCGCCGACCAGAAGCGCGCCGGGGAAGAAACTGCCGCCCTGGGCGCGCGCCGGGACGGCCGGGACGGTGACCCCTGGCACGGCGGCGGGCGGCAGGATGGGGCTGCCGTTGTTGCTGGCAACGCCGTTATAGCCGCTGCTGATCGGCCCTTTGCGCGATCCGGTGACCAAATTCATCGCCGCCGCGCCATTGTCCTGGACCCATTTTAGCCCGTTGATCACCGGGGAAATGATCGCCCATGCTTCGGAACACTTGCTCGAAATCCAGTCCAGCGCAGCGCCTAGGGCGTCTTTGGCTATGTTCCAACCGGCAACGATGCTGTCCGTCACGCCCAAGGCATCGGTGATCGGCTTGATGCCGTTCTCCCACGCCCACTTGAAGATCCCGACAATCCCGTCCCACAGCGTCTTGTAATAGCCCTTCAGGCTGTCCCAGACCTGTTGCAGGCCCGCGACCGCGCCGGACAGATCGCCGGTGAAGATGCCGCGCAGGAATCGCCCGAAGCCGCCGAAAATTTCGCGCACATTGCCCCAGAGCCGCCCGAACCACGGCCCCACAGTCGCCCAGTTGCGATAGATCAGATAGACAGCCCCGGCGATGGCAGCAACGGCCAGACCGATAGGATTGGCGAGCATCGCTCGCCCGATCAGGGCGATACCGCGCGCCACCAGCGGCAGGGCGGTGCTCAAGGCCACAAACACCCGCAGCAAGCCAGCAATACCGCGCACGGCCACTGCATAACCCCGGATGCCAAGGGCGAGCACACCGTTGAACAACCACCAGGCGCCGACCAGCGACTGCACCGCCATCAGCGCGCCCAGCACCCCGACCTTGACTGCGAAAAGCCCGGCGACGGCCATGCCGATCCATTTGACCGTCTCGGGGTTGGCCTGCATCCAGTCGCTCATGCGCTGAAGCATTGGCTGCAAGGCTTCGGTCACGTCGGTAATAGCCGATAGCAGGGGGATCAGCGCCACGGAAAGTCGGGTCAGGTGGTTGCGGAACACCACGAGCTTGGCCGAGGTGGTTCCGGCCACGCCCTCATACTCGGCCTGCATCGCGCCCGCATAGGACGCCGGATCGCCGACCAGGTCGAAGGCGCGGCGCAGGTTGTCGAGGTTTTCCAGCAGCGGCGTGACCGCACCAACGGCTTCATCACCGAACAACTGCCGCAGATTTGCGGCCTGTTCGTGCTCGGGCAGCTTCTTCAGGGCCTCCATCACGTCGATGATACTGCCCTTGGCATCGACCCGCATCCGCTGCGCCAGTTCGGTCGCGTCGAAGCCCAGCCGCTTCATGATCTTCGCCTGCCGGTCGCTCATGGCTTCGCCCGCGACCAGGGTTGCGGTGAAGTTCTTCATCGCGGTGGCCGCGATCTCGGACGAGGGTGCCGCCGTGCGAAAGGCCGTCGCAAGCGCGGCGATTTCGGTGGTGCTCATGCCCGCGACCTTGGCGAAACCGCCTTGTCGGCCGATGATGTCGGTCACATCGGCCGCGCTGGCATTCATGTTGTTGGAAAGGAAGTTGACCGCGTCACCCAGTTTCATGGTTTCGGCCTGGGTCTGGCAGAAGGCCGGTCGGAACCAGCTTGGGCAGGCCGCGCAGGTAAAGGCCGGTGGCCTTATAGGCGGGTTCGCCGAACCAGAACGGCTGCACGATCTGCGGTTCCGGTAGATCGGCCGGCATCCGTGCCCGTGCCAGATCGTTCATGCGGGGGTTCTCTATCGCAACCCGTTCGATGGGCGCATTCCAGCAGGCGGTGAACAGCGCAACGCCGGCCTCGAATTCGGCCTTCATGCTGGCCCAGTCGCGCCCTTTGGGCAGCACCTTGGGCCGCGTCCATTCGCCCGGTCCCGACATCCAGCGCCGCCCGGAGCGACACAGCCGGGTGCAAGGGGGATGCGCAACGAACAGCAAATCCCAGCCATCGGCCAGATAATCCCGGACATCGCCACGAATATGCCGGTTGCTGCCTTCCTCGGACGGCAGCAGATCGCAGGACCAGGCGTCATGCCCCAGCGCCGCGAAAGCACGGCGCATCACGCCCGAGGTTTCGCAGCCGATCAGGATGCTGGCCATCACTGCCCCCTTCCCGTGGGGCCGGGCAGGGCAAGCTGCGGCGCGGGTAATGCCAAGGGCTTCGCCTTCGGCTGGCGCTTCGGCACGGTCGGCTTTGGTGCGGGGGTGTTGTGCGCGGCCCGGATCGCTTCCAGCGCCTCTATGGTGCTGCCCATATACCAGCCCTCGACCTCCACCTTCAGGGTCAGCACCAGCTTTTTGCCCTTGGTGGCGCCGGAATAGGAAAGCAGCTTGGGATCGCCACCGTTGGCACCGCTATCCGACGAAATCAGGAAAATGCTCATTTCCCGGCCCCTGCCATCCACGCGGCGGCGGTCTGCACCACCGTTTCATCCAGCTTTTCGATGTTCTCGGCCTGCATCAGGCGGGCGCAGGCATCGCCCAGTTCCAGCGCCGCGCGCCAGAAACCGCCGGTCATCTTGCGGAACTGCGCAGCCGTCTTGCGGCTGACGCTGCCGAAGCGCGGCGTGATGCAATAGGCCGCGACCTCTTCGTCGCTGCCCATCGGCCCCAGCACCACGCGCTTGGCGCCGATCCGCTGGCGCAGCTGCGCCAGATAGGTGCTGACGGTGGCCTGCGCCATGGTGCGCGACAGGATGTCGGTGCCGACGATGATCAGGCCGCATTTGCCCTGGTCGGACAGGCAGCGCAGGATTTCCAGCTGCGCCCATTTCAGGTGATTGGCCTCGTCCACGATCACGAGCCGGCCTTCCAGCACCGCGATCAGGCGCTTGAACAGGGTGTTTCCGGTGCCGGACGGATCAACCGCCAGGCCCTTCGCGTTCGCGGCCTCGACGATCAGGCGCAACATGTCCTTGTCGCTGATCCGGGTCCAGCACTCAATCCTGATGGCGTCCAGTTCCTCGGCAAGCCACAGGGTCATGCTGCTTTTGCCGGTGCCGGGCTGGCCGGTGATCTGGCCGATCCGGCAATAGGACCGGGCATCCAGAACCGCCCTGCACATCGCCACCGCATGGTCGGCGGCTTCCGTGCGGATGTAATCCGACTGGGTCATTGTCCTTCCTCTTCTTCGAATACGACGCCCGACAGAGCGGCGTTCTGCCCGGTCCCCCACTGACTGGAGGCACGGCGCGGAGTGGTTTCGGGGTTGGCAAGCCGGGCGCGTTCCTCGGCTGCGCGCAGCACAGCACGATCCAGCATCCCGGCATCGACCACGGCGGCGACCGGAATTTCCGGGGCCTCGGGCAGGTGGCCGATATGGCGGCGGGCTTCGTCGGTCAGGTCGAGCAGCGCCACATGGCGGGACTGGTCGCGCAGGTGCCGACGCAAGAACTTGTTGCGTGATCCGCCCTCGTGGGCGCCTGCCGGGTCGAGCGGGTGATAGCTCTGTTCCGGGTGTGCGAGGCCCAGCAATTCGCCATCATCGCCGAAGACAAAGATGAACTGCGGATCATAGGCCGGAACGCGCGCCGTGACTTTGGTGCCGGGCAGCAGGCCCAGCAGCTTGTCCAGGTAATACCGCTGGCTGCGGCTGTCGCGTGGGGCGTAGCTGATGCAGCCCCGATCCGGCACCCGCTCAATCTGGGCCGAAAAGGCCAGCGACAGCACATCCGGGTTCGATACGGCGGTCTTTCCCCAGCCAGCAGCGATATGCTCGCGCAGCCGTTCGTTCGGGCTCTTGCGGCTCTGGCGCGCGGGGCGGCGGTGGTAGTGGTCCAGGTGCAGGCGGACCGTTTCGACCAGTTCGGCCATGCCGCCCGGGAACGGCATCGGATCGCGCCCCTTGGCGTGGGTCTTCTTTCGCATCCGGTCGCCGGCCGTCCAGCCCTCGACATGGCTGAAAAACACCTGTTCCAGGTTGCCGAAAAGCCCTTCAATCCCGGGCTTGCCCTTGGCGTTATAGGCCAAGGACCGGACAACCGCTTCACGGCCGGCCCTGACGCGGGCATCGGCGAAGCTGTCTTCCTTGACGGTCATGCCAACCAGTTTCGACAGCGCGGTAAAGCCGTCGATCAGGTCCGGGTCGCCGTATTCCGACCCGCTGTCGAGGTAGAGCAACCGGGGCAAGCCCCATTCCGCAACCATCCCTTCGAAGGACATGGCGATGTGCTCGCGCCGGACGCCTTCACCTTCCTCAAGCAAGATGATGGTCATGTGGATTTCGCCGGTCGAAGGGTCAAACCAGCTGATCGCCTTGGGATAGGCCACCCGGCCGTTCGGGCGCCGGATCATGATGTCCATCGGGTGCACGTCGCCGACGATGATTTCGCGGGGCTTCAGCTGGCCGTAGTCGCGGCGGATCGTTGGTGCGATGGTGTCTTGATACCGCGCGTTGTCCTTGTCGCGAACTGCGATCACCTTGTATTGCCGCTCGCGCCGCACCGTATAGGCGCTGACCGCGCAAATCCCGACCCGTTCCGTCAGCGCATTGCGCGCCTCGCACAGCGCGTGAAGGTCGGAAATCTTGAAGAACTCTGCCGTCATCAGATCGGCCCGCTCACGCTCGGTCAGTTCTGACAGCGCCGAACGCGCCAGTTCCGAGGCATCCCACGAAGACTTGCTCATGCCGCCACCTTCACGTTCAGGGCCAGCTTGCGCGCCTCTGCATCCATGCGGATGCGATAGGCGGCGGTGACGACCTCACGGCCGGCGGCTTCGATAAGGTCATCAAGCAACCCTTGGCTGCGCGGCCCGGCGGACATTCCAAATGTCACTTGCCGGATCGTGGACCAAGCAACGCCTTTGTCTTTGCACCATTCATGCAGGGTGGTGCCCCGCGAACGCATGGACCCTGCGATCACCTCGTGCAGGATCGCGCCGGGCTGGAACACGTTATTCTGGAATGACATCGCTTTCCCCTGTATTGCTGCCCTGACACGCTGTCATGGCGTAATGGGTATGCGGCAAATATTTCCATGTCGTGCAACACGAATGTGGCAATATTTTACTATGGACAAGCTAAGTGCCGGATTTTGGAGAAAATATTTCTGCTTTCCGCGCCTCTATGGGCATGTCGAGAGCAGCATTTGCCGAAGCCCTAGGGGTCAAGCCCGACAAGGTGAAGCACATAGAAACGGGCTTTCAGCGTGCGGATCATGAATTCGTTGCAGTTTTAAGAAAGAAATTTGGTGTTGATCTCAACACAATGTTCGACGATGCCCCCAGCCGCGAGGGCCAGCAGACGACAGAGGATCGCTCGGCAATATTTGCCAGTCCCGGCCAACAGTTTGTGCAAATCCCGCGCTATTCCGTGGCGGCCAGCGCCGGGCACGGGGCACTAGTTCATGAGGAAGAGGGCAGCGGCCAATATGCGTTCAGCCGAAAGTTCCTTGAGAGACGCGACCTCAAGCCGGACCGCCTAGCGGTGATCTCGGTCAAGGGCGACAGCATGGAACCCGAGTTGTACGATGGCGACCTGATCCTGCTGAACATGGCAGAGACGGTGCCGCGCGACAGCCGCATCTATGCCGTGCGCTACAACGCCGACCTCTTCGTCAAGCGCGTCATGGAACTGCCGGGCGGGCGTATCCAGTTGCTCTCGTCGAACCCTCACTACCCACCCATAACAGTTGACGCGGCCGACCTGGACGGCATCCAGATTATCGGCCGCGTCGTGAACTCAACGCATGAATGGTGACTTGCTTCCGCATCAGGAAGCGGGCGGCAGATGGCGGAAGTTATTCCAGCCGATCATGTTCCGGCTGAACGCGACTCGCACGGATCACCTGATCAGGCCGACCCAGCAATTGCAGGGCCTTGATCAGGGCCATTCCAGATTACCGCCATCCCCCTATTCCAGATTACCTCCACTCCCCCCATCGCCAGAGCGTTCCCTCAGGATATTTCGACAAGAAAGAAGCCGGGGGGGCGGTCGAAAATGGGAAACGGCCCGCTTCGGGGGCGGGCCGGTCCGAAT
>NZ_JASGGO010000051.1:0-5066 GCF_047605025.1 Paracoccus sp. (in: a-proteobacteria)
ACTCATGCCATGGAATTACAAACCCTGAACGGCCTCAACTCCGCGCTTACGATCAATGGACGAAAACCCGTCACGGTTCTCGGAAAAATGGCCCTCTTTCTTGCCTAAATATCCTCGGGGGGTCTGGGGGGCGAAGCGCCCCCGGAAACGCCTTCGGCCGTTCGGGCTGCGGGGTCGTGGTATTCGTGCCAGTCGCCGCGCCAGTCGCGAATGCGCCAGCGCCCGGCTCCAAGCGCCTCGACATGGCCTGGTCCCAGGGGCGTCTTGCCGTATCCGCCGGGCAGATCCAGAACATAGCTGGGCAGTGCCGTGCCCGAGATCCGCCCGCGCAGCGCATCCATGATCGCCTGTCCTTCGGCGATCGAGGTGCGGAAATGGCTTGTGCCGCGCGCCAGATCGCAATGGTGCAGGTAATAGGGCTTCACACGGTTGCGCAGCAGGGCGCGGAACAGTTCCGCCAGGACCTGCGGATCGGCGTTCACGCCCTTCAAGAGCACCGTCTGGGACAAAAGCGGCACGCCCTGATCCGCCAGCCGCGCCAACGCGCCGCAAGCCTCGGGGGTCAGTTCCTGTGGGTGGTTCGTATGCAGGACCAGCCAGACCGCCAGGCGCCTGGGCCGCAGCGCCGCGAGCATTCCCGCGTCGATGCGGCCCGGCGCAACGACGGGGATGCGTGTATGAAGGCGGACCAGATCGACATGGGCGATCGCTTCAAGCCGCCGCATCAACCCCTCCATCCGCCGGGCCGAGAGCACCAGGGGATCGCCCCCGGTCAGGATGACCTCATGGATGGCGGGGGTTCGGGCGATGTAATCCAAGGCCGCGGCAAGTTGCGGCTCGGGCAGGTTGCCTTCCTCGCCCACCACCTCGCGGCGAAAGCAGAAGCGGCAATAGACCTCGCAGGTCTTCGTCACATGCAGGATCACGCGGTCGGGATAGCGATGCGTCAGGCCCGGCACCGGGCTGAAGGCATCGTCTCCGATCGGGTCCGAAAGCTCTTCGGGGCGAACCTGCAATTCGCGGGGATCGGGCACGAACTGCGCGGCGATGCCGTCGTTCGGCCGCCGCGTCGCGGCCACCATGGCCGAGGACATGCGGATGCGGAATTCCCGCGCCACCGCCTCAAGCGCCTGCGCGTCATCGGCGGGGGCAAGCCCCCGCTCGATCATGGCGGCAACCTGGGTCAGGGGGCGGGAAGGGGTCATGGGAAAATCCCGAAAACCGCGCAATGCGCGGCATTTCAAGCGCAAAGGTTGGCCCTATTCGGCGGCGTGATTGGTGATCTCGGCCGCGGTTTCCGAACTGGGCTTCATACGGAAGCCACGTTCAAGCTGGTCGAAGGGCGCGACCGGATAATCGCCCGAGAAACAGGCGTCGCAATATTGCGGACAGGACTTGTCGCGGCCCTTGGCCTCGCCCGCCGCGCGGTAAAGCCCGTTCAGCGAGACGAAGGCCAGGCTGTCCACGCCGATCCACTCGCGCATTTCTTCCTCGGACATCTGGGCGGCCAGAAGCTTTTCGCGGTCGGGGGTGTCGACGCCGTAGAAGCAGGGCCAGGCGGTCGGGGGCGAGGCGATACGGAAATGCACCTCGGCCGCGCCAGCGTCCAGGATCATGTCCTTGATCTTGCGCGAGGTGGTGCCGCGCACCACGGAATCGTCCACCAGCACCACGCGCTTGCCGGCGACCAGCGCCCGGTTCACGTTCAGCTTCAGCCGCACGCCCATATTGCGGATCTGCTCGGTCGGCTCGATGAAGGTCCGGCCCATATACTGGTTGCGGATGATACCCATGCCGAAGGGGATACCGCTTTCATGCGCGTAACCGATGGCCGCAGGCGTCCCCGAGTCGGGAACCGGGCAGACCAGATCCGCCTCGACCGGGGCCTCACGCGCTAGTTCCACCCCGATCTGGCGCCGCGTCTCATAGACCGAGCGCCCGCCGATGATCGAATCGGGGCGCGAGAAATACACATGCTCGAAGATGCAGAACCGGCCCTTGGACGGGCCGAAGGGGCGCGAGCTTTCGATCTGCCCCTTCGAGATCACCACCATCTCGCCCGGATCTATCTCGCGGATGAACTCGGCGCCGATGATGTCCAGCGCGCAGGTCTCGGAGGAAAGCACGAAGCCGTCATCCCCGATCCTGCCCAGCACCAGCGGGCGCACGCCCAGGGGGTCGCGCACGCCGATCAGCTTGGTGCGGGTCATGGCGATGACGGAAAACGCCCCCTCGACCCGGCGCAGCGCGTCCTTCATCCGCTCGGGGATATTGCGCTGGATGGACCGCGCCATCAGGTGGATGATGCATTCGCTGTCGGAACTGGACTGGAAGATCGAGCCGCGCTCGATCAGTTCCCGGCGCAGCGCCATGGCATTGGTGATATTGCCGTTATGGGCGATGGCGCAGCCGCCCATGGCGAATTCGCCGAAAAAGGGCTGCACGTCGCGGATCGCGGTCGCGGCCTTGGTGCCGGCGGTCGAATAGCGCACATGGCCGATGGCCAGGGGACCCGGCAGCGTCTCCATCAGGCTTTGCTTGGTGAAGTTGTCGCGCACATAGCCGAAGCGATGGGCGCTGTTGAAGCCCTGCTCGGCATCGAACGAGATGATGCCACCCGCTTCCTGGCCCCGATGTTGCAGGGCGTGCAGGCCCAGGGCGACGAAATTGGCCGCATCCGTGACTCCGATCACGCCGAAGACGCCGCATTCCTCATGCAGGCGGTCGTGATCGAAGGGATGGGCAAGGAATGGCTGCATCATCACCGACTCATTGGGGGCTAGGGGAGGGCTGCTTGGCTGTGCTGGTCGCCGCCAACATAGGGACTGATACCGGCGAAGTCACGCCCCCCAGGGCGGCGGGGCGCATTTTCTGTGGCAAAGGAGCCGCGAAGGCCGCCTCAGTTCGAGGGCGCGGGCGTGGGTGTCGCGGGATCGACGGCCTGCGTCGGGCCGCAGCCGCGCACGAGCTGTTCATAGCGCGAGACGACCCAGCCCGGCGCATTGTCCGGGATCTGCCGGTCCATCTGGCCGCGCATGCTGGCGAAAACCTGGGCCGAGCGGGAGTTGTCGACCACCGCCACGGGCTGGCTGGACATCACCCGATCATAGACGATGAAGGCCACCGCCACCAGAAGGATGCCGCGCGCCACGCCGAAAAGGAATCCCATGCCCTGGTCGACCCCCCCCAGCGCCGATCGCTGCACGACCGAGGAAAAAAGCGGCGTGATGATCGAGAAGACCACGAGCGCCACGGCGAAGACCGCCGCGAAGGCGGCGATGGTGGCCAGTTCGCAACTCTCGCCCAGAAACTTGTTCAGTCCGGGCACCTGCGCGACCATGGGCCTGACCGTGGCCGCGAAAAGGAAGGCCAGCAAGGCCGCGCCGATCCATCCCAGGATTGCCAGCGATTCGCGTACGAAGCCGCGTGCATAGGCCAGGATCGCCGAGAGGATGATCACGGCGGCCACAATGCCGTCGATGATGGTGAAACCGTCCATTATCAAGCCCTTTCGCGGGTTTACCCGCGTTCTGGGGCGAGTTCATCCGGCACCGAATGTCTCGCCCACGAAACTCGTCAGATCCGGGGTGCGGTCGATCCGCATCCCGGCCGCGCCCTCGACCTTGGTGGCCGTGGGCAGGATCGCCCGTGAAAAACCAAGTTTCTGCGCCTCTTTCAACCTGTTTTCGGCCTGAGCGACGGGACGAAGCGCGCCGGAAAGGCTGATTTCGCCGAAAAGCACACAGTCGGCGGGTAGGGCGATGTCCTCGCGCGCGCTCAGAAGTGCCGCCGCGATGGCCAGGTCGGCCGCAGGTTCGGCCACCCGCAGACCGCCCGCGACGTTCAGGAAGACATCGACCCCGGCAAAGGGAATGCCGCAGCGCGCCTCCAGCACGGCAAGGATGGTGCTGACGCGTCCGCTGTCCAATCCCACCACCGTCCGGCGCGGGCTGGCCAGCGTCGAGGGGGCGACCAGCGCCTGCACCTCGGTCAGGACCGGGCGCGTGCCCTCGATCCCGGCGAATACGGCCGAGCCGGGGCTGGGCTCGCCCCGCTCGGAAAGAAACAGCGCCGAGGGGTTGGCCACCTCGGTCAGCCCGCCGCCGGTCATCTCGAAGACGCCGATCTCGTCGGCGGGGCCGAAGCGGTTCTTGTGCGCGCGCAGGATGCGGAACTGATGGCCGCGCTCGCCCTCGAAATAAAGCACGGTATCGACCATATGCTCGACCACGCGCGGGCCGGCGATCTGGCCTTCCTTGGTGACATGGCCGACCAGGATGATGGCGGTGCCGCGCCGCTTGGCGAAGGTCGTCAGCTCATGCGCGGTGGCGCGGACCTGGCTGACCGAGCCGGGCGCGGCCTCGATCTGGTCCGACCAGAGGGTCTGGATCGAATCGATCACGGCCAGATCGGGTCGCTCCGCGTCGAGCGTGGTCAGGATGTCGCGCAGCGCGGTCTCGGCGCCCAGCTGGACCGGCGCATCGCCCAGACCCAGCCGCTGCGCCCGCATGCGGACCTGGGCGCTGGCCTCTTCGCCCGAGACGTAGATCGCGCTTTGCCCGCGCCGCGCGAAGGCGGCGGCGGCTTGCAAAAGCAGGGTAGACTTGCCGATCCCCGGATCGCCGCCCACAAGAATGGCCGAGCCCGGCACCAGGCCGCCCCCCAGCACCCGGTCCAGTTCCGCAATCCCCGAGACCGCGCGCGGCGGCGGCGCCTCCTGCGTCTCCAGACCCGAAAGCGCGATGGCCTTGCCCTTGAGCGTGCCAAGGCCCCTGCCCGGCCCCTGCGACAGCGGCGCTTCCTCGACGATGGTGTTCCAGGCGCCGCAAGCCTCGCATTTCCCGGACCATTTCCGGTGCGTGGCGCCGCAGGCGGTGCAGGTGAAGGCGGTGACGGATCTGGCCATGGCGGATATGTGCCAGATCGCGCGGGCGGACGCCATGGGGGATGCCGCGCCGGCCGCGGCCGTGGCATGGGTATTTGGGAAACGAAGAAGGCTGGCGCCGGGCGAGGCGGGCGGGGCCGGTGCGTAGTGACGGAATGGGTTCCGGGACTGCCTAAGGCTC
>NZ_JASGGO010000052.1:0-3393 GCF_047605025.1 Paracoccus sp. (in: a-proteobacteria)
GCCTTCGCGGGCGACGATTTCGCCGTCGAGGTGGTGCGCGATCTGGCCGAGGCCAGGGCGGATCCGCATTTCGCGGAACGCGGCATCTTTGCCCGCAAGCTGCGGATGGCCAATGGTGAGGCTTTCCCCGCGCTACCCCTGCCGGTCGTTCCGGGCTTCCTTGCCGATGCCCCCACGGGCGCCCCGGCCTTGGGTGAGATGGTGCTGGCCGAGGCCGCCTGGCCCGCCCTCGAAAAGGAGTGACCCCCATGTTCAAGATCGACCTGAACGCAGACATTGGTGAAGGCTTCGGCCCCTGGCGCTTTGGCGAGGACGAGGCGCTGATGCAGGTGATCTCATCCGCCAACATCGCCTGCGGCTATCACGCCGGCGATGCGGAGATCATGGCCGCGACGGTGGAGTTGGCGCAGCAGAACGGCGTCGGCATCGGCGCGCATGTCGGCTTTCCCGACCGTCTGGGCTTTGGCCGCCGCAACATCGCCTTCGACCCGGAGACGTTCTCAAAGCACATCATCTACCAGATCGGCGCGCTGGCGGCGCTGGCCGGCCTGCATGGCCGCAAGGTCGAGCATCTGAACTTCCACGGCGCGCTTGGCCACATGATCGCGACCGAGGAGCGGCTGGCCGAAATCACCATCCGCGCCGTCGCCGCCTATGACCGCGACATCATCATCACCACCATCCCCGATGGAGAGACGATGCGTGCGGCCAAGCGCCACGGCATCCGCACGGTGGGCTCGTTCTTCGCCGACCGCGCCTATGGGCCGGACGGCAAGCTGCTGGGCCGCCACCTGCCCGGCGCCGTGCTGGAGGATAGCGAGGTGATCGCCGCCCGCGTGTTGCGCCTGATCGAGGACGGCACGGTCGAGACGGTGGATGGCCAATCCCTGCCGCTGGATGCGGCCTCGGCTCTTGTCCACAGCGACACGCCCGGCGCGGCTGGTCACGCCCGCGCCATCCGTGCCGCGGTGGAAGCGGCGGGGGGCGTCATCGTGCCACCCGGAAAGCTGGTCCAATAAGGTCGTCATCGGGCTTCCAGGGCGGCGAATTTGCGCGCGGACGGCGCCCTGTCTGTGCCACGGATCACTGTAAGCGGCGGCTTTACCCCACGCGCGTTCAGCTTGCCGGTTTGCAGATCCAGGGCAGCAGGTCGTCGATCTTCGCCTGTGGGCGGCCGGCTGCCACGGCTTGCAGAATCGCCTTGAGGCAGGCGAATGGCTTGACGCCATTGACCTTTGCGGGGGCGGTAAGGGATGCGATGCGCCCAGGATCGCCCGGCCTCGTCATGCCCGGCGAAGAGCGCATTCTTGCGGGTCGGGGCGATCATCCGGAGCAGGTTCGCGATGTCGCGGCCCCGGTCGTTGATCACCCGGTTGCCGCAATGATCCACGGCGGCGAAACGCGATCTGATGATGCATGATCGACCGGAACGCCGAAAGTGCGTCAGAGTTGACCGGAAATCATAGGATTATAGCGTAAACGTAGGGATCATCGCTATCGGTCACGGCCCGCTGCCTTGACCTCCGCCTCGGCCACCGCCTGGGCGGCCATTCGCAAAATAGCCTCGCGGCTGTCGGCCACGGCGATGAAGCGCGCATTGTGGCAGAAGCGCGCGCCCTTGACCCCCGAAGCCGCCTCAAGCGCCGCATCGGTCAGCCCGGCCCAGGCGGCGGGCAGGTCGGCGCGCAGGGCAAAGCCCTCTTCGTCGCGGCGAATGCCGGTCAGGCTCCAATCCGCTTCCCTGGGATGGATCACGAAAAGCAGATGATCCGCCCCCGCCCGGATCACCGCCGAGCGGAAAGGCATCCCTGTCGGCAGTTCCAGCACCCGGCCCGCGCCCGCGGCGGCGATGGCCTGCTGAACCACGCCCTCGGCCCGCCGCTTGGCGGCCTTGCGGGCGATGGCGGCTTCGACGAAAATGCGCGCCACGGCCAGGGCGCGGTGAAAGGCCAGATCCTCGGCATCGGGGCTATGGTCGTCGAAAACCGGCTTCAGGCTTTCCAGAAGCGCGGGCAGGGTCAGGTCGGCCAGCGCCGCCCCCACCGCCGCCGGGCTGAGAACGCCATTGTCCGTCAGGTCGATCGGCAGCACGAAATCGGCGTCGAACCCGGCATGGATGCCATCCAGATCGTCATCGGGCACGCCGAGCGCGCGCAGATAGTCCAGCCCGTAATGCCGCCAGACCAGCCCGAAAGAGCTATAGGGCCGCCCATCCGCCCTCAGCGGCGCGGGATTCTGATGATGGTCGAAAATGCCGCGCGCCGCGTCATAGTCGCGCCCGACATCATAGATCAGCCGGTCGGGCGCGGGGGTGATCCAAGCCGCGTCCCGGCTGCGCACCAGCCGCGCCTGCGGAAACAGCCGCGTGAGCACGACCGAGGACAGAAGCTCATCGGCATGGAAGCCGCCGGAATGGGTGACGAGAAATGCGATCATGGCAGCGCCCTTGAAACGACAAGACCGCCCAAGGGCGGCCCTGAATGAAAGCGGATTGCAGCCAAGGGCCTAATGCGTCCAGGGCGCGCGGCGATCCGTCGCGAAATTCTCACCATAGCCGCGCGGGCGGACATTGGCTGCGCGGGCATGCGGTTCGACCACCTCGTAATCCAGGCCCTTGGACCTGGCATAATCCTCGGCCTGCTCGCGCGTCTCGAAGCGCAGCTTGACCTGGCTTTGCGTGTCGTCGCTGCTGGTCCAGCCCATCAGCGGGTCGATCTCGCGCGCATCGGCGGCGGGATGGACCAGGATCCATTCCCGCGTCCGGGCGACACCGGATTGCATGGCATTGCGCGCTGGCTGATAGATACGGACTCGCATGGACGGGAACCCTCTGTTCTGGCTTGCCGTCTTATCCCTCAACAGGCGGCGCGGTTCAAGATCCCAGCGGCGAAATCCGGCGCGACCCTTGCATCTGCGGCACGCCATGCCACATTCGGAACCGGAACAAAGGTGAAACCATGGGTCACAACAACACGAACGCTCCGGTCCTGCGCTTTGCCGAGGTGACGCGCCCCAAGCTGGAAGGCGGGCGCCGCTTTATCATGCGGTCCGAGTTCAGGCCGGCGGGCGACCAGCCCACCGCCATCGCCGAACTGGCCCAGGGCGTCGCGGCGGGCGAGCGTGATCAGGTGCTGCTGGGCGCGACCGGCACCGGCAAGACCTACACCATGGCCAAGGTGATCGAGGAGACCCAGCGCCCCGCCATCATCCTGGCGCCGAACAAGACCCTGGCCGCCCAGCTTTACGGCGAATTCAAGGGCTTCTTTCCCGATAACGCGGTCGAATACTTCGTCAGCTATTACGATTATTACCAGCCCGAAGCCTATGTCCCCCGCTCGGACACCTATATCGAGAAGGAATCCCAGATCAACGAGGCCATCGACCGGATGCGCC
>NZ_JASGGO010000053.1:0-3104 GCF_047605025.1 Paracoccus sp. (in: a-proteobacteria)
AGCGTCAGCTTGCCGTCGGCCTCCAGCACGCGCTGGATCACGAACATCACATCGGCGCGGCCGGCGTCGTATTCGTCGAAGACGATGGCGGTCGGGTTGCGCAGCGCCCAGGGCAGGATGCCCTCGTGGAACACGGTGACCTGCTTGCCGTCCACCAGCTTGATCGCGTCCTTGCCGATCAGGTCGATGCGGCTGACATGGCTGTCCAGGTTCACCCGCACGCAGGGCCAGTTCAGGCGCGCCGCGATCTGCTCGATATGGGTGGATTTCCCGGTGCCGTGATAGCCCTGGATCATCACCCGGCGGTTATAGGCAAAGCCGGCCAGAATCGCCATGGTGGTGTCGGGATCGAACTTGTAGGTCGGGTCGATCTCGGGGACGCGGCCGGTGCGTTCGGCGAAGCCCTTGACCTTCATGTCGCTGTCAAGGCCGAACACCTCGCGCAGGTCGATCTCTTCGGTGGGTTTCGCGTTCACGTCCAGCATCGTTCTTGGCCCTTTTTTCGCAACGCGGTCTTGATCGCGCATTCGCCAGCCCGGCGCAAGCACTCGTGCCCCGCAAATGGCCGCAAATGGCGACGGAACGCCACCAGAGCGAGGCGGTGCTGAACCGGACTTGCCTAAGCGGCGTTCCTTGACCAGAAACGGGATCCAGAAACAGGCACGTCTGACGGCGCCGAAGCGGAAGGACGAGGAATGAGCGGATTGCTGGCGCTGCTGGACGATGTCGCGGGGATCGCCAAGATCGCGGCCGCCTCGATCGACGATGTGGCCGGGCAGGCGGTCAAGGCCGGGGCCAAGGCGGCGGGCGCGGTGATCGACGACGCGGCGGTGACGCCGAAATACGTCCACGGCTTTTCCGCCGCGCGCGAGGTGCCGATCGTCCTGAAGATCGCGCGCGGCTCGCTTTTCAACAAGCTGGTCATCCTGCTGCCCATCGCCCTGCTGCTTTCGGCCCTCGCGCCCTGGGCGATCACGCCGCTTCTGATGATCGGGGGCGCCTATCTATGCTTCGAAGGGGCCGAGAAGATCCTGCACGCCCTTTCCAGCCACCACCTGAACGAGCCGAAGCTGGCCGTCACCCCCGAAGGCGCCGCCGGGCTTGAGGAAACGCGCGTGAAGGGGGCGATCAAGACCGATTTCATCCTTTCGGCCGAGATCATGACCATCGCGCTGGCCGCCATCCCGGCCAGCGATGCGATCTGGCAAAAGGCCCTGATCCTGGCCGTGGTCGCCGTCGGCATCACCGTCGCCGTCTATGGCTTCGTCGCGCTGATCGTGAAGGCCGACGATCTGGGCCTGCATCTGGCCGCGCGCGGTGGCGTGCGGGGCGGCCTTGGGCGCGGCATCGTCCATGTCATGCCGGGCTTCATGACGGCGCTGACGGTGGTGGGCACGGCCGCGATGATCTGGGTCGGCGGCCAGATCGTGGTGCATGGGCTGCACGAACTGGGCCAGCACCAGCCCTATGAATGGGTCCATCACACGGCCCAGGCCGCCGCCGCCGCGCTGCCCGTCGCGCCGGGGCTGGCCGAATGGGCGACCACGGCCTTTTTCGACGGCATCCTGGGCCTCATGCTGGGCTTCGTGCTGATCCCGGTCGCGAAACATGCGATCACGCCCCTGATCGGCGCGCTGCGGGGGCTGTTCGCCGCCTCGGCCTAAGGTCCGCGCCTTGCCTTGCCCTTTCCCAAGGCCGGGCCTAATGCTTCTGGTATACCGGAACCCCGAGGACGCCATGCCCATTCCCGCCGATGCCAGCGCCGCGCTGACCCAGCTTCTGGGCGCGCGCTATTCCCAGGCCCAGGCCGAGCGCGACCTGCACGGGCAGTCCGAGACCTTTCATCGCGCTCCGCCGCCCGATGCGGTGGCCTGGCCCGTCTCGACCCAGGAGGTTTCGGCGATCCTGGCGATCTGCCACGCCCATCGCGTCCCGGTGATCGGCTGGGGCACGGGCACCTCGCTGGAGGGCCATGCCCTGGCGGTGCGGGGCGGGATCGTGCTTGACATGATGAGGATGGAGCGGGTGCTGGACATCCGCCCCGAGGATCTTCAGGTCACGGTCCAGCCCGGCGTCACGCGTGAGGCGCTGAATACCGAACTGCGCAGCACCGGGCTGTTCTTTCCGGTCGATCCGGGGGCGAATGCCAGCCTGGGCGGCATGGCCTCGACGCGCGCCAGCGGCACCACGGCGGTGCGCTACGGCACCATGCGCGACAATATCCTGGCGCTGGAGGTGGTGCTGGCCGACGGCACGGTCATCCGCACCGGCACGCGCGCGGCGAAATCCAGCGCGGGATACGACCTGACCGGGCTTTTCGTCGGCGCCGAGGGCACCCTGGGCATCATCACCGAACTGACCCTGCGCCTGCATGGCCAGCCCGAGGAGACCGCCGCCGCCGTCTGCGCCTTTGCAACCCTTGAGGCGGCGGTCGAATGCGTCACCGCCACGATTCAGTCGGGTATTCCCATGGCGCGGATCGAATTCGTCGATGCTGATGCGGCGCGGGCCTTCAACGCCTTCTCGGGCGGCAGCCTGCGCGAGCAGCCGCATCTGATGGTCGAATTCCACGGCTCGCCCGTCTCGGTGCGCGAGGATGCCGCGAAATTCGGCGAACTGGCGGCGGAATTCGGCGGCGAGGGCTTCGACTGGGCCACCACGCCCCAGGCGCGGGCGGCGCTTTGGCGGATGCGGCACGGCGCCTATCGCGCCTGCCTGGCGCTGCGCCCCGGCTGCACCTCGGTCGTCACCGATGTCTGCGTGCCGATGTCGCACCTGCCCGCCGCCGTGGCCGCCGCCGCCCAGGACATCCGCGACGAGGGGCTGCTGGGGCCGATGGTCGGCCATGTGGGCGACGGCAATTTCCATTCGCAACTGCTGGTCATGCCCGGAAACGAGGCCGAGCTTGCCGCCGCCAAGCGCGTCGCCACCCGCATGGCCGAGCGCGCCCTGGCCGTCGGCGGCACCATCACCGGCGAGCATGGCGTGGGCCTTGGCAAGATGTCCCTGATGCGCGCCCAGCACGGCGCGGCGCTGGGCGTGATGGCGGCGATCAAGGCGGCGCTGGACCCGCTGGGCATCATGAATCCGGGCAAGCTGATCCC